>CAWFSC010000010.1:0-664813 GCA_963818415.1 uncultured Gammaproteobacteria bacterium
GCGATCGGGCACGGCATGGAGGCCGACTTCAACCGCATCGGCACCAGCATCTACTCGGACATGATCGGCAAGCCGGTGGCCGCGCCCTTCGTCACCGTGGTCGATCAGGGCAACCTGCCGCACGAGCTGGGCACGCTCAACATGGACGACGAGGGCAACGCCACGGGCCGCGCGGTCCTGGTCGAGAAGGGCATCCTCAAGTCCTATCTGCACGACAGCATCTCGGCCCGCCATTACGGCCTCGATCGGGAGGGCGTCGCGCACGTCGGCTCCGGTCGGCGCGAGTCCTATCGCTTCCCGATCATGCCGCGCATGACGACCACCTTCATGGAGAACGGCCCGCATACCCGCGACGAGATCGTCGCCGCCATCGACCGCGGCATCATCGCCGAGACCTTCACCGGCGGTCAGGTCGCCATCGGCCCCGGCGACTTCACCTTCTACGTCAAGAACGGCTGGCTGGTGGAGGACGGCAAGATCACCGCGCCGATCAAGGACGTGAACCTCATCGGCAACGGCCCGGAGGCGCTCAAGCGCATCACCATGGTGGCGAACGACTTCAAGCTCGACCCCGGCGGCTGGATCTGCGGCAAGGACGGACAGAGCGTGCCGGTCTCGCATCGGCATGCCCTCGGCCCTGGTCTCGCGCATGACGGTGGGAGGCGAAAATGTCTGAGCAGACACGACACCCAGACCGAGCGACCTGCCACCGAGACGCTGCTGAAGCGCGCCCGGCAGGCGGTGGAGCTGGCCCGCGCGGCGGGGGCCGACGACGCCTGGGCGACGGCCGTCGAGGAGCGCAGCCTCAGCTATGCCGTTCCGCGACGGCAAACCGGAGACCGTCTCGGACGCCACCAAACGCGCGGCTCGAGATCAAGCTCTATGTCGACGGACGTTATGGGGTCTATTCCACCACCGACCTGCGCGAGCCGCGGCTGCGCGACTTCATCCGCGAGGCGGTGCCGCTGACCCGCCAGCTGCAGGCCGACCCGCAGCGGCGCATCACCCCGCCGGCCCTGTTTCCCGACCGCCGCCGGGCGACGCCCTGCAACTGCGTCGATCCGGCGATCGCGCGGCTGGACCAGCGAGCAGCGACTCGCCTGGTGCCGCGAGATGGACGCCGCTGGTCCGTGCCGAGCCGACGCTGATCTCCGCCATCAGCTCGGTCGAGGACGGTCAGAGTCCAGATCGCCGACGCCAGCTCCAACGGCTTCAGCGGCAGCCTATGGCAAGACCAGCGTCGGCTGTCTTCCAGCAGGTCTCCTTGCGGGACACCGGGCCAGGTGGACTGGGGGCGGCAGCGAGCGCCGCGCCGAGGGCGACGACGGGGCGGCCTGTCTGCATCTGGACGATCTGCCGAGCACGGCAGCGCATCGCCGAGCAGGCCCTGGCGCGGGCGCGGGCGCGCCTGGGCAGCCGCCAGGGACCGACGATGAAGGGCACCCTGGTGGTCGAGCCGCGCGCGGCGATGCGACTGGTCAGCGACCTGCTCGCCCCGGCCAAGGCGGCCAACATCTCGCAGGGCCAGTCCTTCTGGCCCAAGCTGATGGAGACCCAAGCCTTCAGCGACAAGCTCACCATCATCGACGACCCGCTACGCCCGCGCGGACTGGAGTCGCGCCCCTACGACCGCGAGGGCATCGCCGCCCGCCGCCTGACCCTGATCGAGCGCGGCGTCCCCAAGGCCGTCTATGCCGACACCTACTACGCCGCCAAGACCGGGCTGCCGGTCACCACCGGCGACCCCTCCAACCAGATCGTCCAGCCCGGCGACGCGCGGTCTCGCCGAGATCATCCGCGCGGTCGGCGACGGCGTCCTGGTCACCGCCTGGGCCGGCGGCAACGCCGACCCGACCACCGGCGCGTTCTCCCAGGGACTCAACGGCCACATCATCCGCGGCGGCGAGATCGCCGAGCCCGTGGTCGGCATGATCGTCACCGGCAGCCTCAAGACCCTCTTCGCCAGCCTGGTCGGAAGTGGGCAACGATCCCTTCCCCTATTTCGCGCTGCGCACGCCGACGCTGGTGTTCGAGGGGGTGCAGTTCAGCGGGGCCTGAAACAGCCATTCGATTGCGTGAAACACGGTTCTCTACAACAGCAGGAGTGTCAAGTCCCCGGAGATTGTAGACGCGTTTTTTGAAGAGTTCGGGCCGTTTTGCCGACCACTCCTTGAGCGCTTGAATGGGGGCGATGTGCCCCAGGGCTTTCTGCGGAATGTGTTGATTGTAGATTTTGACGTACTGAAGGATGGTTTGCTCAAGGCTCTGTGAAGAGTCGAATCGGGTGGTGTTCAACACCTCGGCGATGCGCCCATTGAAGCGCTCGACCATTCCGTTGGTCTGGGGGCGTCTGGGCGCGATGAGCCGGTGCTCAATGACGTGGGCGGTGCAGACCTGATCGAAGGCATGCCGGCCAGTGGGCTCGCGTTCGCCGGTGGCGCAGAACCGATCCGTGAATTCCTTGCCGTTATCGGTGAGCAGCTGGGTGATGGTGAAGGGCGCGGCCGCGATCAGGCGTGCGAGGAACGCGCTGGCCGAGGCGGCGGACGTGTCGTCCAGGAGTTCGACGTAGACCCAGCGGGTCGCCCGATCGATGGCGGCAAAGAGATAGCGGCGCTGGCTCTCATCGGGCATCTGCGGCAGATATTTGACATCCACGTGCACGAAGCCCGGCGCATCGGTTTTGAAGGGCTTCGCGGGCGCTTCACTTGCCTGGTCCTCGGGGGGGCGCAGGGCCTTGAGGTTGGAGAGGCCGTGGCGGCGCAAGCAGCGGTCGAGGCCCGAGCGGGAGGCTGCGGGGGTGATGAATTCGCGCGCGACAGACAGCAGGTCATCGAGCGGCAGCAGGAGTGTCTCGCGCAACGCCACCACGACGGCTTCCTGGGCCGGCGTGAGCGTCGTCTGCAACAGATGCGGGCGGTGCGAGGCCTCGGCGGTCGTCTCGCGCGCCCGCCACTTGGCCACGGTGTGGCGGTTGAGGTGGTAGCGCTTGGCCAACTCCGTGGTCGACAGCGTCGAGCCTTGCAACTCTTCACGGATGGCCGGGGTCGTGCGGGCGTTTTTGTGCAGTTGGATGACCATGCGCCAATGTCTCAGATCCGTGCTCGGGAACGGTTCAAGCGGGAAGCGCCGATGTCGCGGGCCAGTTGGTCCAGGACCTCGCGGGCGCGGAACTAGAGGATAGCTCCTCCTCGGGATATAATTACACGGGACCTGACACCTACCCCAGTCTACCGCCGAACGCGCGCGCACCGAAGCGCGGGACCGTCCGGTAAGCCCGCTTGCCGGCTGGAACTCCGAGACTGCTAGCAGCTTTGAGAGCGACGGCTGTAATTAGGCAGGATGGGGCGCGAAGAAAGTACCGGCGGGTCGAAACTTGCCGAAATTGCCCATCCGGGGGGCGAGCCGCGCTACCAGCGGCTGCGAACGACCCGGTCAACGCTGCACGCTTCCAGGACCCCAGAGAGTGGAGCCGACAGGAATCGGAGAGCCAGCGGGGCAATTCACAAGCGGCCGTCGAGCGAACGGTCGGCGCCAGACGCGATCGGCAAGACCACAGACCTTGACCCGTTGCCAGATCTGAATGGGGGACTTATCGGGGGACTGACAAGAGATCAGGCGTAGTAGCTTTTTGATATTTAAGAAAAAATATCAAGAAAATGGCGGAGAGGGAGGGATTCGAACCCCCGGACCCTTGCGAGTCAACGGTTTTCAAGACCGCCGCTTTCGACCGCTCAGCCACCTCTCCAAATCGACTGGCTGGCGCGCCTCTTGACTTGCCCGCCGCCACGCCACGCGGCGCTGTCGTCGTGAAAGCATACCGCATCGGCCCGCTTTCCCCAACACCCGCGGAGCTTGCGCGCAGACGAGGGTCGGGTATGCTTTTGGAACTTGAATCGCCCTGCACGAGTCACAAGACTCGTAAACCAACGACACCTCACCGACGTAACGAACAGGAGTGAATCACTCACATGGCAAACACCGGCTACACCGTCGCTCGCACCACGCAAGCGGCTGTCGCGACCAACAAAGTCCTGAAGAACACCTATATGCTATTGGCGGCCACCCTGGGCTTCAGCGCCCTGACCGCCATGCTGTCGCTCGCGCTCGACGTGCCGCTCTGGACCTACACGGCATCCGTTATCGTCGCCATGGTCCTCGGCATGTTCGTCCTGCCTAGAACCGCCAACTCCGCAGCGGGGATCGGCGTGCTCTTCCTGATCACCGGACTGCTCGGTTTCGGGCTCGGCGCGATCCTGAGCATGTACTTGAAGCTGCCCAACGGGCCACAGATCATCGGGCTGGCCTTTGGCGGCACCGCAGCCATCTTCCTCGGGCTGTCGGGCTACGCACTGACCAGCAAGCGCGACTTCAGTTTCATGGGCGGTTTCATCTTCGCTGGCATGATGGTGGTCATGATCGCGGCGATCGCCAACATCTTCCTGCAGATGCCCGCGCTTGCACTCACCGTGTCTTCCGCCATCATCCTACTGATGAGCGGCTTCATCCTCTTCGATACCAGCCGCATCGCGCGGGGCGAGGAGACCAACTACATCATGGCCACCTACGGCATTTATCTGAGCATCTTCAATCTGTTCATCAGTCTGTTGCAGATCCTCGGCATCATGGGTAGCGACGACTGACCGTCGACTGCGGTCTGACCTTCAACCCCGGCCCCGTGCCGGGGTTTTTGCGTGTGCCCGAAACACCGAACAGGAGATTCGCATGGAGCTCTTCCTAAAGATCGCTGCCGCTGGGTTGATGGTACTCATGCTCTTCTACCTCTGGCCGACCTACAAGCACTGGCAGGAGCATGGACCCAAGGCTCAGAGCGGTGACTGGCAAGCGGCGATCCTGCCACTCGGCGCCGTTGTTTTGCTCGTCATCGTGCTGATCATGGCGGTGCGATAAGCCACCCTGGAGCAGCCACGCTTCCTATCCTTATCCCTTTGCGAGCGGGTCAGCGCGGAGACAGACGGCGACGAAGAGGCCATTGAGGAAGACTGCGCTCGCCTAGATCGCGGCCGCGCCCAGCTCGGGTCTCAAGCCAAGGCAACGCAGGCAGGCAGGCAGGCAGGCAGGCAGGCAGGCAGGCAACGGAAACACAGCGGCTCTTCGTGTATGCTAGCCGCATGACCAGTCCCCTCCGAATCGAGTTCGCCGGCGCGCTCTACCACATCACATCGCGCGGTGATCGGCGTGAGCCGATCTACGAGGACGAGGACGATCGCGTGGCTTTCCTGGATGTGCTCGCGGAGGCCATGGAGCGATACAACTGGTTCTGCCATGCCTACTGCCTGATGACGAACCACTATCACCTCATCATCGAGACGGAGGAATCTCTCGAATGGGATGGGCGTTGGTGCATAAAGAAGCATTGGGACAGGATTCCCCTTTCCCCATTTTCTCAGGACGCAGTGGCCCCGACCCGGACCGACACCGGCATTCCCAGGTCGGTCATCCTGTTCATGGCCGCGATCCGCGCATGGACCTCGTTCACCTGGGCGTCGAACCGGCGTGAGGCAACGCCCGTCCCGAAGAGCTGCTTGAGGCGGTCCATGGCGTTTTCAGCGAGGCTGCGATGGTGGTCACCCGCGTCTTTCTTCCACGGTGCCAGGCCCTTCTCCTGGATCTCCGCGAGCGCCTGCGTGCGCGGGTGATCGGCTTCCCAAGCCACCGCGTGTTCTCTGGGCGGAACCACCAGCGTCGCCTGGTGTTGCGCCGCCACGTCATACGCTTCGCGGGTATCGTAAGCCCCATCGGCATCCATCTGTTCGATCGTTCCCTCGACCTGGCCCAGCAGATCCCCAAACACCTCGCCCTCCGTCCAGGCAGCGGTGGTCACCGCCACTGCGATGACATCTTTGGCGTGAGCATCGACGGCCAGATGAACCTTGAGCCAGGTGCGCCGCTTCCCGGCGCCGTGTTGGCGCACCGTCCATTCCCCCTCGCCGAAGACCTTGAGCCCGGTAGAATCGACGACGACATGGATCGGCCCCGTGCGTTCCTGACGCGGGATCTGGACCGTCAAGGCCCTGGCGCGACGCGACAGGTGTGTGTGATCCGGGATCGGCAAGTCCAACTCCATCGAGCACATCAAGGAACGTCCAAACCCTTCCAGGGCACGAGAGGGCAAATGGAACACTTGCTTCAAGACCAGCAACGTTTGGATGGACCCGTCCGAGTCGCGCCACGGCGCACCTCGCTGACCCGTTGGCTCCGGCGTCCAGCGCTGCGTGATCGCCTCCTGATCGAACCAGCACGTGATGTCCCCGCGGGCCACCAGTGCCCGGTCGTACGCCGACCAGTTGGTGACGCGGTAGGTCGCTTTCTTGGGAGAGGCGTCTTCGCAACCGTCGGGAACTGTCGATGACATGTCAGGGAATACGCTTCGCAGAAACCACCGCTAGATTAGCCGCTGTCGGCAGGTTTATGCACCAACGCCAATGGGATGCGCCAATTGAACGGGGTCTAAACCCAGACCTCGAACCGGCGTCATGGCCGCGTTGGGCACCTCTTTCAGGGCCATTTCAAGGGCATCCTCGTCGACAAGGACCTCTATCTGCTGGAGCTGAGGCGCTATGTGGTGCTCAATCCAGTTGCGCGCGGGGCTGGTCTCGGCCGCTGAGGAGTGACCCTGGAGCAGTCACCGAGCCATGATCGGCATGGCTCCAATGCCCACTTGGCTGACTGTGGACGCTTTGCTGCGCCAGTTCTGCGAAACCAGGACGGACGCTTGGCTGCAGTACCAACAATTCGTGAGCGAAGGACTGGATCGAGACAGCATCTGGGGTGATCTTCGCCAGCAGGTCTATCTGGGCGACGCAAGCTTCGTGGAACGGATGCCGGCCAAGTCCGAGATCCGTGGTGATGCGCTGTCGGTGGCCAAGATTCAACGTCGCGCCCCGGCACTCGGGAGATCGCGCAGCACTTTGGCATCCACTTGGCGACCGTCGGGAAGATCGTTCGGCAGGGGCTGCGGGGCGCAAGGACTGACGCCCCCTAGCCGCTAAGTCCTGGCGATGAATTCGCGCCCCTCGATAAGCTCAAGGAGCTGCTGGCGGGGACACGTTACGAAGACGCACTCCCGGTGACCGATGGCCCACCGGAGGAACGGCGGGACGCTGGATCCAACGAACATTCACCTGGCACGCACCAGATTGGACGATAGCCCCCGGAACAAGGCGATGGTGAGCGCCACGATTTCCGGTGACACGAAAGCCGGAGGATCGATTTTGCGGGATTTTGGCAACCTATCCGTGTGCGCTGCGATAAGATGGCGCTTCCTAACCAACTCAGAGGGCTAAAGGCAATGAAGAAGAACCTAACCGTCGCGGTAGCGCTACTTGCGGCCGTTTCGATGTCTTCGGCATTCGCGACCAACGCGCCATGCTCTGGAAAGAAAGGCGGTGTCGCGGGCTGTCAGAATGGCAAGTTCCTATGTAATGACGGATCAGTCAGTACCAGCAAGAAAACATGCAGTGCCGCTGATGTATCCACGACCGCGCCGTCCTCGGCTCCGAAAGCCTCCGCCAGAATCAACTCGGCGCCCTATGCGCGAGGCACGGCGCCAACGACAAGCCCCCCGGCGTCGACGTCCACGCCGAAATAGATAAGCGATCGCTTGCCTTGTGGCTGGGGTTGTCTGCGCCATGCCAAACAACTCCGGCCCGCAACCGACGGACGGTAAGAGCGTGTTTCAAAAGTCCTACTTGGCGAGTCGCCCGAGCATCAAGTTGATCATGGCGATGTGGATGAAGGCCTCGCTGGACGGGGTCAGGACCTCATCGTCCTGACTCAAGCGACGGTCACGATAGAGCCAGGCGAAGGTGCGCTCGACGACCCAGCGGCGCGGGAGCAGCGCAAAGCCTTGGGCCTGGTCAGAGCGCAGGACGACCTCCAGCACGAACCGAAAGCGTTGCGCGACCCACTGTAGCAATTGACCCCGATAGCCGCCATCGACCCATACCCGACGCAGTTTTTTGCAACTGCCGGTGAGCGACCGGAACACCCGCTTGGCGCCGTCGCGGTCTTGAACGGCCGCCGAGGTCACCACGATCACCAGCAGCAACCCCAGGGTCTCGACGAGGAGGTGACGCTTGCGCCCTTGGATCGTCTTACCCGCGTCGAAACCCTTCGTCCCGGCCAAGGCGGTGGTCTTCACGCGCTGGCGATCCAGACAGCCCGCCGTCGGGTGCGTGTGCCGCCCGGCCCGGCGCCGCACCTGCGCGCGCAGCGTGTCGTGAATGCGCTGCCACAGGGCGCGATGCGTGAAGCGGCGAAAATACCCATCGACCGTTTGCCAGGGCGGAAACTCGCCGTGCGGCCACCACCGCCAGGCGGCACCCGAGCGCGGGATGTAGAGGATTGCATGGATCACTTGGCACATCGTCACGCGGCGCGGACATCCACTGGATCGGGCCTCGGGCAACAACGGCTCGATGATGGCCCAGCGTCGGTCGTTCAGATCAGTCGGGTAGCGCTTCTTGCCCCGGCGTTTTTTGATGGCCATCGCGAAAAGGCCGAGATTCTAACGATTCCCCCCGCGCCAGGACTTTCAAAACACGCTCTCAGGGCGTTCCAACTGGCGTTGGGGGCCTGGCCCGCGATCCTGTTCTCGACCCTGCTGTTCGGGCTGATCCATGTCCTCAACGTCGTCTTCGCCTAAAGTAAAGTGGACCCCATGTCCAGGACAGTTTTTCCCCGAATTTAAGTTGTGCTGCCGACCTCAATCGCAGCGGTTTGGCGCTGCCCCCGTGTGGTCTCGCCGAAGCGATCCACGATGTTGGCTCCCCCGCCTTCCCCCGAGCGGTCGACCGCCTCCGGCGTCCGGTACCCCAGGGATTGGTGAGGGCGTTCGCCGTTGTAGAAGGCGAAATACTCGGTCAGTCCCAGGAGCAACTCGGGCAAGCTGGTGTCGCCCTTGAGGTCGATATCTTCGTCCTTGACGCTGCGCCACAGTCGCTCGACGAAGATGTTGTCGAGGCCCGCCCACGTCCATCCATGCTGATCGCGATCCCTTCACGTCAGAGCACCCCCGTAAACGCCGCGCTGGTGAACGGTGCCCCCTGGTCGGTGTTGAAGATCTCGGGCCTGCCGTGGGCACGCAGCGCCTCTTCCAGACAGTCCACACAGAATCCGGCATCCAGGGTGTTGGACAAACGCCAGGCGAGCACACGGCGCGCGTACCCGTCGACGATGGCCACCCAGTAGGCAAAACCAGGCGCCAGACGGACGTAGGTGATCTCCGTACTCCACACTTGATTCGGGCGCGTGACCTCGACTCCGCGCAGCCGAGACGGGTAAATCGTGTGCTCGGGGTGGGGGGCGCTCGTGGCGGGTCCCGGCGCCATGCCCGCGAGACCCAAGATCCCCATCAGTCGCTGCACGCGCTTGCGGTTCACCGCCTGGCCGTGCGCCTTCAGAAAGACCACCAGGCGCCGGCTGCCATCGAACGGGTGACGGGTATACTCGGCGTCAATCAACGCCAACAGGATCCGGTCCAACTCGCTCACAACCTCCTCCGTGGAGCGGGTATAAACCCCGGAGCGCGCGACCCCGATCAAGGCACATGGCCGGCTGACCGCCACCTCACCTTCATGCTCGATCCACCCGCGACGGATGCTCACAGACTCAGCCCGGACTTTTTTTCAACCAGTCCAGTTCCCTCTTCAGGCGCCCAATCTCGCTGTCGAGGCGCTCCGGCGCGCCCTGATCATCCGCCGGCTTGCGCCCACGGTTGGTCTCGAACAGCGTGCCAGCTTGTTCCAGAATCTCCTTCTTCCATGGCCCGACTTGCACCGGGTGCACACCATGCTCCTGGCCAATCTCGTTGACCGTCTTCACGCCACGGATGGCCTCCAACCCGACCTTAGCGTTGAACGCTGCCGCGTAGGTTTTGCCCTTTGCTTCACCCATTTCGATCAACCCTTTCGGGCCGGCTTGACAGCTTAAATGACGGTCCGGTTTTCGGGGTCCACTTTAGTTGTTCCCGCGATGCTCGAGGACGCCGAGAATGGTTTGAGTGAGCGCTTTCGCGCGGAGCTGAATCGATTGCTTGAAGCGCTGCGCCACCTGGATGAGCGCCTCAAGCAGGATGATGCACAGATCCAAGCCATGGCCCAGCGCGAGACGACGGCTCAACGGTTGATGACGATCCCGAGCCTGGGTGCCCAGGGGGCCACGGCCCTGCTCGCCGCCGTTGGCGAGAACCCGCAGGTGTTCAGCAACGGCCGCGCACTGGCGGCCTGGATCGCTCTGCTCCCACGACCGCCTTCCACCGGCGGACGCGAACGCCTGCTCGGCATGAGCACGCGAGGGGATGTTGATCTGCGCAACCTCCTCATGCATGGGGCACGGGCCGTCTGACGCGGGGTCGAGCGCCAGGAAGACCCCGTCAGCCGTTGGGCCGCGAGGCTCAAGACCCGGCGTCACACCAACGTCGCGGTCGTCGCCATGGCCAACAAGATCGCTCGGATCGCTGATGCGGTGATGCCACGCGGCAAGCCCGATGATTCCGCCATGGGGGCGTTCGCGAACGGCTGATCTCGACCAAAGCCGGCCACGTCCCGAAACCACCGCACGACGATCATGTGAGAAACCGAGCCTAAAGCCGCGCCCGTTGCGAAGAGTGAGCGTCACTGTGATGGCATGAAAGGCCTGTCCTGCCTTCCCGAGAGCCTGTTTGAGTCGTGAGCCGGCGTTTGCCGAGACTGAGCGAAGGATGAGGACGGGGAGGCGCGCGGATTCCATCCGGGCACGAGGGCCAGCAACGGCACTTGACCAAGATGCCGGATCGATGACCGCAACGATTTCCTTCACCTGAACAGTGGGTTCCTCTTGCATCGCGCGGCGGACCATAGATGACTCAACGGTGTGTGGGCGGCGCTCTGCAGATCCCCTCTGCGCCTTCGGGTCTGCGCCCCTTCGCCACTGCGGCGCGACGCCCGCGCCCACACCGACCGGGGGCTACTCGGCTTCGCTTCACTCTCCATGCCTCGCGGGCGAGAAAGTCGCCAGCCCGTCGCTGCGAGTGCGGCTAGCATTCGCATCATGGCTTCTCAAAAACCTTCGTTTGCGAGAAGAGCCGCCATGCTCTCAGTTTAACGTGTTGGATTCCCATGTTATTTTTGCTGTAAAAAGCCTTGACAGTTTCGAGCCCAGCCAGCTCGCGCTCCCTTGAATCCTTAATTGGGGAAGTTGGCTCAGGCTCAGGAATTGCCAATCTGGGTTTGGCTCCTTCGCGAGGCTACCTTCCCAGAATTTGCTCCGTCGTCAGCATCCAGGCTCTGCCTGCGGAACGCGCGATCGTTGGCGGTACCCAGACATCTCAAGTCTATTTCCGCCCTCTGCGACGTTGACGGAAAGCCAGAACACGCAGGTCATTATTCTTTCAACTATCTCCCGCATTGGATTTCTGCATTTTTCTTGCTGTAAAAATTCTTGACGGCTAAGGAAACGCTGATTTATTCGAAATTCGCCGCGTGACGCCCAACCGGATCAGTGGCTTACGTCGCGAGCAAGGCTTAAAAAGGCAATTAATCAGCGTTTCCCTAAAGTGGACCCCGAAAACCGGACCGTCATTTAAGCTGTCAAGCCGGCCCGAAAGGGTTGATCGAAATGGGTGAAGCAAAGGGCAAAACCTACGCGGCAGCGTTCAACGCTAAGGTCGGGTTGGAGGCCATCCGTGGCGTGAAGACGGTCAACGAGATTAGCCAGGAGCATGGTGTGCACCCGGTGCAAGTCGGGCCATGGAAGAAGGAGATTCTGGAACAAGCTGGCACGCTGTTCGAGACCAACCGTGGGCGCAAGCCGGCGGATGATCAGGGCGCGCCGGAGCGCCTCGACAGCGAGATTGGGCGCCTGAAGAGGGAACTGGACTGGTTGAAAAAAAGTCCGGGCTGAGTCTGTGAGCATCCGTCGCGGGTGGATCGAGCATGAAGGTGAGGTGGCGGTCAGCCGGCCATGTGCCTTGATCGGGGTCGCGCGCTCCGGGGTTTATACCCGCTCCACGGAGGAGGTTGTGAGCGAGTTGGACCGGATCCTGTTGGCGTTGATTGACGCCGAGTATACCCGTCACCCGTTCGATGGCAGCCGGCGCCTGGTGGTCTTTCTGAAGGCGCACGGCCAGGCGGTGAACCGCAAGCGCGTGCAGCGACTGATGGGGATCTTGGGTCTCGCGGGCATGGCGCCGGGACCCGCCACGAGCGCCCCCCACCCCGAGCACACGATTTACCCGTCTCGGCTGCGCGGAGTCGAGGTCACGCGCCCGAATCAAGTGTGGAGTACGGAGATCACCTACGTCCGTCTGGCGCCTGGTTTTGCCTACTGGGTGGCCATCGTCGACGGGTACGCGCGCCGTGTGCTCGCCTGGCGTTTGTCCAACACCCTGGATGCCGGATTCTGTGTGGACTGTCTGGAAGAGGCGCTGCGTGCCCACGGCAGGCCCGAGATCTTCAACACCGACCAGGGGGCACCGTTCACCAGCGCGGCGTTTACGGGGGTGCTCTGACGTGAAGGGATCGCGATCAGCATGGATGGACGTGGGCGGGCACTCGACAACATCTTCGTCGAGCGACTGTGGCGCAGCGTCAAGGACGAAGATATCTACTACACCAGCTTGCCCGAGTTGCTCCTGGGACTGACCGAGTATTTCGCCTTCTACAACGGCGAACGCCCTCACCAATCCCTGGGGTACCGGACGCCGGAGGCGGTCGACCGCTCGGGGGAAGGCGGGGGAGCCAACATCGTGGATCGCTTCGGCGAGACCACACGGGGGCAGCGCCAAACCGCTGCGATTGAGGTCGGCAGCACAACTTAAATTCGGGGAAAAACTGTCCTGGACATGGGGTCCACTTTACACGCCGCATCACGGCCGCGTGCCCCTGGGGGATCTCGACGCCATCCTCCAGCAGCAGGCCGCGCCCCTGGTTGATCTGGGCGGTGCGCCGCTCAACACTGAGACGGCGCATCCGATGGAGCGCTTGGATATCCTGTTGCTCGACACGCTTGAGCGCCACCAAGCGCCTGTTCGGCCGCTGCACGGCCTCGCCAATCGCCTCGGCATCCACTGCGTCGTTCTGGTTCGATTTCACGAACGGTTTGACGAACTGCGGGGCCATCAGGCGCACCTCGTGACCGACGTCGCGAAACACCCGCGCCCCATGGTGCACGCTGCCGCACGCGTCCATCGCCACCCGACAGGCCGGGCGATTGGCCATGAACGCCGTCCATTTCCCGCGGGTCACCTTCGTGCTGAACACCTGGCGTGCGTGCGCATCCACGCCGTACGCATGCACGCTGTTCTTGGCCAGGTCGAGGCCCATCGTGACAACAGGCTCTTTGCGACACGCGGCCATTGGTCTGGCTCCGCGACCTCGGTTGACGAGGCTTCAACGACATCGCTGATGGTGCCCACTCTGGGCTCGTGAAAGGAGTGGGACGAACCGGGGCCAGAAGGCTGTCACGTCGCGAGGGCGTGGGGGCGACTGGGAGTCCCACCACGCATCCTGAGCGGCGACGACACTCCGGACCCGCAAGAAGAAGTTGAAGTACCGTGGTCGCTGTGCGGTCCAGCTCTGGGCGGTGTGTCGCGCAGCGTGGCTCAATATGAAACGCATGGTCATTTACCAGGCGAAATCCGCGGAAATGATCGCTTGAGCGGGGGCGAAGCCCCTCAAGCACACCTCAACCGTTCCGATTGCGGCTTTCCATCCGACAAGCGCCTAAGAGCGGCCCCTTTCGCATCCATATCGTGTAATACAGCCCTCGCATGCGCGGCGAGCCTCCGTTCCCAATGCCCAGGCTTGCGGCCAGGGAGCCTCCCGGAGAAACGGCTTTTTGGAGGGGACTCAACGATCAAGGTCGATTTTTCAGTGGCGCCAATTCGGTCATCACCGCTAACATCTTCATGGCCATAGTCGTTCTGTCGTATTTCTTCGCGGCTTCCATGCAATTGTTCCGATAGTCTCCATAGGCTTGCCGATCGCGCCGCAGAAACCGTAATTGCTCCACTAATTGCGTGGCATTCTCCGGTTCGAACACGATCCCCACACGCTCCTCGCGCACAATCTCCGCCGACTCGCCCGCTACGCCGTGCAGAACCGGCAGGCCCATGCCCATGCACTCGAACAGCTTGGAAGGGATCACCGTCGTAAAGAGATCGGTCTTTCTCAGGTGGATCACCGAGACATCCAGCAACGACCAATAGCGCGCGACCTGTTCCTTGGGCACCGAATCGATGAAGGTGACGTTGTCCAGCTCCCGCCGCGCCGCTTCATCCTTCAACGCCTGTTTGCGGGCACCGTCGCCCAGCAGGATGAAGTGGAACAGCGGCATCATCGGGCTCGGCGCGCAACAGCTCGGCCGCATCCAGCAGGGTTTCCAGGTGGTGCGCCAGGCCGTGGGTGCCCACATAGCCTGCCACGAATTGGCCTTCCAGCCCCAATGCCCGTACCAGCTCCGGATCCTTGGGCATGGGTCTTGAAGCGCGTCATGTCCACGCCATTGGTCACGACCGTGATCTTGTCGCCGTCGACGCCACGCGCGATCAAGGTCTGCTTGAATGAATGCGTCACTGAGACGATCCGTGCCGCCTTGCGGTATAGAAACAACTCCACCCTCTCCAACGCCCGGATGGATCGCCGAGTCATTCATCGCCCCGACGGCCTTGATCGACTCAGGCCAGAGATCGCGCAATTCGAAGACAAAGGGAATCCGCTTCAGACGGCTCACCGCATAGGCCGCGCACACCGTGAAGAACTGCGGCGAGGTGCCCACGACCACGTCCACGCCACGCACGAACAAGGCCGCCAGGATCGCGGTCACCATGAAGCTCTGATAGTCCAGGATGCGCTTCACGAAACCCTCGTTGGCGGTGATGTAAGACCACACCCGGATGACCCAGACTCCTTCCATCACTTCGGTCTGCCAGAGCCGGTTTCGATACCCATCGAAGACCTTGCCCGAGGGAAAATTCGGCGCACATGTCATCACCGTCACCCGGTGCCCCGCCCGCGCCCACTCGCGACAATGCTCGAAGGTGCGCGAGGCCGGCGCATTGACCTCGGGCGGGAAATTGTCAGTCAGAAACAGAATGTGCATATCCATCCCAGGAAAACTCGATCGCGGCTTCAGCTGCGTCGAAAAGCAGTTCGATGCAGTGATTGGACACGGCAGCCCCGAATGCCGGGTGCCAGGTCGAAGGTCAGGATCCGCGCCTGACCACCGGACACCGACCAGTGCACGCACTGCCCACCTGCGAGCACGCAGCTCCCGATGGTCCACGACCCGAACCTCCGGGTGCAGATAAAAGCGTCCAACGGCCTGGCGACAGCGACCGGACAGGGTGTCGGTCACCGTCAAGCCATGGCTGGTGAAGGTCCACAGGCGCCGATGCCGCGGCGCACCCGGACAACTGCCGATAACCATCGTGAGCACAGCGGACCACGCAGGCTGTCTCCCTCCGCCAGATCGCCAGGCCGACCGGCCGGGCACGCCGCGCCACCCGAAAACCGGCCCAGACCTCGGACGAATCCTCGCCATCGATCTCGACCGTATTGTGCGCGGCCGTGCCGCGCTGACGCTGCCGTTCGGCCTCCTCGCCATACAGGGACGTCCCGGAGTTCACCAGCAGACGTTGACCGTACAGGCTCAACTCGAAACTGAGTGTATCGGCATGGGCATGACCAGGTTGATAACCCGGCCCCACCTGCGCCACATCCAGCAGTGCCTTCCCGCCCGGACCGAGGTTCACGCTGAGATAGCCGGTGTCGACGAGGTGCTCGAACGACATTGCCGCTGTCTGCGGCTCGCCAGCGGCACATCCCAGCGCCCCGGCAAAGGCCCTGATTGCCCGCGGCGGCGGGGCGATCCCAAAGGCCGCATCGTTGAAAAAGGCGATGTCGCCGTCTGGATGGCACAGGACGTCCAGCCAGGACAGCCCCCGCGCGATCACCCTGCGCCAGGCCCCTGCGCGTTCAGCGAGATCCGCCACCCCACTGCGATCGGCCAGATTGACCAGATCGCACAGATCCCACAAGAGGGTCGCGTGATACATCGGCGACAGCTCGAAATGACCGCCATCGGGCAGAAACTGCTCGACGATCTCCCGATCCAGGATCCGCAGCCCGTGTTTCAGCCAACGTGCCCCCGGCTCGCCATCAAGGAAGGCCCCGACAAAGGTCAGCGCCTTGCCATTGGCGAACAGATGGTTGGCCAGGAGTGACGTTCCTCCTGTGCCGCCAGCGCCTGAGCCTGTCTGGCCAGACTGTCCAGCCACGGAGCGGGCACCTGGGGTTGGCGGGCGCACCATTTCACCAGGTTCACCAGCCGCAGTGAAAGTGGGTATGGCTCCCAGCCATTGCCGGCGAGCGGCGGATTGTCATCGATCCAGCGCTGGATCAGCCATGCCTGCTGAATCGGCGCGGTCATCCGCCTCGACGCGTATTGAGATCGTCGAGATAATGCAGGTTATAGAGCCAGAGCTTGGCCTGGTCGCGCCGCATTCCAGTCGCTGGCCGATTGCACGCGACCGCGTTCGCCCAGGAACGCGAAGCGTCCCCTGCTCGATATGACAACGCGGCATCACCAATGGCGCGGCCCAGGGCGTCGGCCACGGGCGTCGCGACACCCCGGCGATCGACGCCAGGGCCCGACGCACGACCAGTGGTTTGGCCAGGCGGTAATAGAACTGGTAGGCGATCTGCTCCGCGCGCAGATGACGAACGGTCCGGAACAGCCGCGCGAGACGTCCGAGGCCCATCGTTCAGGCACCGGTCGCGGGCTGCGCCAGCCGCCGCTCCAGCATGAAGTTCGAGCGGGCGCCCGCGATAATGTCGATCAACATCAATGCCGGACCAGCCAGGCATCAAGGTCTGCGGGACAATGGAAATCGAGCAATGCCTCGCCCAAGGCTTCCAGATGTTCGACCGACAGCGTGGCGAGCTGCTCTTGTTGCACCGAGGTCAGTGAACCGAAACGCCGCCGCAACTGACGCACAATGAGTCCGTAAGCTTCGGTTTGCCGACCTTGCTGCAGACCAATGGCCACCAATTCCTGATAGGCGCGGGTCTCCTCCAACGGGGTCAGTTCACCTAACATGGCGAGAATCTCCTCCAGGCTCAGCGTCTTAAACCGAGCCATCAGCCAGGATTGAAAGACATCGAGACAATGACGGCGTGTTGTCTCGGCCAGGTTGGACACCTTGAGCCGTTGATAGCTCCGAGGTGCCTGAACGCGCAATTGCTCGGGATCATTGAGCAGATAAGGCAGAAAGACGGCCAGCAGCGGATGCTCGGGATCGTCGCGGCGCAGCCGCTCAAGGATGTCGATCAGATAGGCGCGTCGGATCGGGGCCTCTCGATCACGCGCGAGTAGCGCGTCCCACGGCGGCGTGCGCGGATCCCGCGCGGCACTCAGAAACAGCAGCAACCCGCGCACCGGGCGCGGATGATGCCGCTCGCCGACCAGGCCCATTTCGATCAGCAGACGATGGTAGATCAGCGGATCTTTCTGGGCCTGGAACTCGATCACCCAGAGCGGCTGGTCCTCGGCGGCGGGTAGCAACACTCCGTCGCTGCGCCGGTTCAGCCCCTTGACCTTCCAGTGCCTCGAAGACATAGTCCCCGCGCACCTTGGTCCCATCGGTGAGCAGACGCAGGAACTCGGCATCGGCGCCCAGCAGGGTATAGAGCTGAGTATCCGTCTTCATCTCCTATCCATTGGTCAGTTCGATGGATACGCGACTCGATTCCACGATCTCAGCGAACGCAATCGGCGCCGCGCCACCCTGCCGGATCGCCTCGACGAAGGCCGCCGCGCAGGCCTTCTGACCCTTGTCCTGTCGCCACAGCTTCATCGGCTTGAAGCCCGGCCAGGCATAGCCGATCAAGCGGCGGAAGTTGTCCAGTTGCAGCACGCGCCCGGCGGCAAACACCTCCAGACGCTCTTTGGGGAACGCCTTGCAGCCATTGGCGAAATAATGCACGGTCCCGATCGAGCCATCCGCAAACCCAAGTTGCAGGCTCAGGGTGTCGCCGTTGGCCGACTCCATGGCCATCCGGGTCTGCGCCACGATCGGGCTGCCCGCCAGATAGCGCAGCAGGTCGATGAAGTGACAGGCTTCTCCGATGATGCGCCCGCCGCCGATCTCCCGATCCTGCGTCCAATGGTCGGCGGGAATCGCCCCGGCATTCACCGTCATCACGAACGACTTCGGGCCCGCTCACCCCGGCCAGCAGCGACTTGATCCGTTGCACCTGCGGCGCGAAACGGCGATTGAAGCCCACCATCACCAGCGGCGCCTTGCCCTGCTCCGCCAGCCGCGCATGCGCCGCCTCGATCTCCTCCAGCTCCGCCCGGGTCAGGCACAGCGGTTTCTCCACGAACACATGCTTGCCCGCTTCCAGCGCCTGCAGCACGAACCGGGCATGGCTGTCGTGACGGGTGGTGATCACCAGGGCGTCCAGGTTCGGATCGGCGAACAGACTGGCGGTATCCGTCGTGGTCTCGTCAAAACCATATTTCCTGACCGGCATGCACACCGCTCACCCCGGCGCTGGAGGCCACCGAGACCAGACGCGCGCCCGCCGCCTTGAACGCCGGAATCAGCACCCCCGTGGCATAGTTGCCGGAACCGATGAAGGCCACCTGCGGCACCTTCCCGCCGGTCGTCGTCGGCACGGCCGGCCCGGCATGCAACTCGGACCGTCGCTGCCCGCAGCACCGCATCCGGCTTTGCTGCAGGCGTGGGATATTCCAGCAAGATCCCCATCGAGGGCTCGCTGCCACCCACGATCGCATAGGCCGCCTCGGTCTGCTCCAGGTGAAAGCGATGCGAGATCAGCGGCTGAACATCCAGCCGGCCATCGGCCATCATATCCAGCACCGCCTCGAAGTTGCGCTGCTCGGTCCAGCGCACAAAGCCGACCGGATAGTCCTGCCCCTTCTCTTCATAATTCGGGTCATAGCGGCCAGGGCCATAGGAAGCCGACACCTGAAAGGTCAGCTCCTTCTTGAAGAAATCATCGCGCGACAGGTCCAGCCCCGTCACCCCCACCAGCACGATGCGCCCGCGCTTGCGGCACATCAGCGCCGCCTGGTGCATCGGCTCGCTGCTCTGGGTGGCCGCCGTCACCAGCACCGCATCCACTCCGCGCCCGCGCGAAAACCGCTCCGCCGCCTGGACCGGGTCTTCCCCCGCGCCCAGGTTCACCACCTCCGCGCCGAAGGACGCGGCCAGCGCCAGCTTGGCCGGATCGAAATCGATCCCCAGCACCCGGCAGCCGTTGGCCCGCAGCAACTGCACCGCCATCTGCCCGATCAGGCCCAGACCGGTCACCACCACCGCCTCGCCCAGGGTCGGCTGCACCAGGCGGATGCCCTGCAAGGCAATCGCGCCGACCACCGTAAAGGCCGCCGCGTCGTCGCTCACCGCAGTCGGGGATGCGCGCGCACAGATTCAGCGGCACGCTCACCACCTCGGCATGCTTGCCGTTGGACGCCACCCGATCGCCCACGGCAAAGCCCTCGACGCCCGTGCCGACCTCCAGCACCTCGCCGACATTGCAGTAGCCCAGCGGCAAGGGCTGCTCCAGCTTGTTGCGCACCGCATCCAGCGTCGGCATCAGACCATCGGTCTTGATCTTGTCCAGCACCATCCGGACCTTGTCCGGCTGCTGGCGCGCCTTCTCAATCGGATTGGCCTTGCCGAAATCCACCAGCATCCGTTCCGTGCCGGCCGAGATCAGCGAGCGGGTGGTGCGGATCAACAACTGACCCGGCCCACGCGCGGACAGGGGACATCGGCCAGCTCGGTGCGGCCGTCCTTGAGGTTCTGCAGGATCTGTTTCACGGGACCACTCGGAATTGATTAAACATGATCGTTAACGATTCGTCGCAAGCAACTCGACATCCCTGGTCAGTTCGCGCCAGCCAATCACCCTGACACCGCTTCGCACATAAGCCTCATCGCCGCCGTATATCAGCCAGGGCAGGGACTGAGTGATACCGGCAAGCAATCCAAACTGCTGCGACCCGGTCAAGACAAAGAGGCCAGGACGCCAGGATCGGTCCACGATCCCTTGCAGATGCGAGAACAGTTCCGGCCACCGTTGCGCCTCATCGAACACCGCCCCATCCGGAAATCTGGCCAGAAACCCTCTGGGATCTTCCTGAGCGAAGGCCCGCTCGATCGGATCCTCCAGGCTTACGTAAAGCTTATCGCCAAAGGCGGCTCGGGCCAGGGTGGTTTTGCCCGACTGCCGTGGCCCGGTCATCACGACCACGGGAAGGCTGCCAGACAGGCGTTGCGCGTTGCAGCGTTGCAATGAGATGATGAGGGAACCTGCACCAGGTTATACATAATCAAGAAGATTTCATGGAAATGTATCATTCTGATGTGCGGCATGACAGATGCCAACGCCGTTCGGCCGCCGCGTTCAAACCGGCTTGCACAGCTCCGCTCCGTATCAACAGCACCCGAAACCGCGCCAGGCCGGGCACCCGGTTGACCAGACGTTCATACAGCTAGCCCAGCGCCAAAGGCGGAACGGCTATCGCGTTTCGCCCTACGCGGATGGTGTCATTTGCTACGAATTCGATTCGCGCAGCCCTCGCACCTCCTCGACACGTAAGCCGGTGTAGCGCGCAATCGTCGCGTCATCCAGATGACCATCCCGCACCATCGTCAGCGCGGTTTCGCGCTTCGCGGCCAGGCTGCCTTCCTCCCTGCCTTCCTCCCGGCCTTCTTCCCGCGCCGTATCAATGACGTTCTTCAGGTCGCGATAGTATTTGAGGCTGGATTCGTAGGCTTGGCGTTCCTCGGGCTGAAAGCGGGCAATACTGGCCTTTTCAAACAGACTCAAAAAGACCTTTTCGCGCAGACGCGGCGGGATCTCGTCGAGTTCGTGTAAATGCCGGAACACGAAGAACCATTTGTCTTGCAGCGTGTCCAGTTGCTCGACGGTTTTGGTGAAGTTCGGCAGGGTGAGGTAGATAAAGGTCAGCTTGTCGTAAAAGACCGCATGATGCTGATTCTTCAACTGCACCCGATGGACGACTTCATGGCGTGTCTCATCCGCTTCATCCTCGAAGACAAAGTCCAGGATGCCGATCGTATAGACCGCCGACAGTTTGAAATTCCAGTCCCCACGCTGGGCTTGCTGCTGAATGGGGAAGGTCGCATAAAACACGCTGCGATCCTTGAAGAAATTCTGCCTAGCTTTTTGCAGCTCAACAATGAAAAACTCACCCGTCGCGCTGACACAGTTCAGATCGAAGATGGCCTTGCGGTCGAGCGCCGTCGCGCCCTGATATTCATTCTGGCAAAACTGAAGTTCCTGGATTTGGTGCTGTTCCGGCAACAGGGTATTGAGGAAACTGATCAAATGCTCCTTACTGGCGTCCTCGCCAAAGGCTTTTTTAAAGCCAAAGTCGGTGAACAGGTTGATGTAGTGTTCTCTCATGGCGTAGAACCGGAGCGAAGGATGAAATCAAATATCGTCAGGCAGATCAGAACGGCGCATCCAGCAACGCTCACAGACAACTGCACGGTCACTGGCGGATACGGCGCGAGCCGACACCGGATGACCCGAAGCCTTTGAGCACGCGCCTTATCCACTGTCACCCTAAAGGTCGCCTAAAGCATCTTTTTGCCGGCACACCACAAAACTCATAGCCATCTCTTCACCCGATTTTGACCTTGCCAATTCAATTCGATTCGCGCAGCCCTCGCACATCCTCGACACGCAAGCCGGTGAAGCGCGCAATCGTCGCGTCATCCAGATGCCCATCCCGCACCATCGTCAGCGCGGTCTCGCGCTTCGCGGCCAGGCTGCCTTCCTCCCGGCCTTCCTCCGCCTCCTCCCGGCCTTCCTCCCGCGCTTCCTTCAGGAACGACAACTCATCGCGCAGCGCCCGCTCGCGCACGAACGCGAGGCGCTGCGCCTCCTCGTCGGCGCTCAGCCGACGCACTCGGCTCAACGCCTCCTGAATCGGGGCATGCTCAATCGTCGCCATCGTTGCCTCCTCCCGCCAGTGCTCGAAAAAGGTGACCCAGGCCGACAGCGGACCCGCAGCCAGCCCCCGCCGATCGGCCTTACGCAGTTCGATCAGGTTCAATTGCAGGATGTTCCCCAGCGTCACGTCGGGTTGCGTCTGGTCGCGCATCTCAAAGCGCCAGACGGCCTGTGCGCGCTGCGCGGGCGTGGCGCTGAACAGGTCGAAGTCCAGCAGATGAATGCCCACCGACGCGCGCAGTTCGCTGTAGTCTTCGCCCGTGCCCAACTGCCGGCTCAGGGTGCGCGCCAGATAATAGAGCCCGCGCTGGTGCCAGGCGCCATAACGGCGCACCTGGATCTCGACGTTGTAACAATGCCCCTCGGCATCGCGCGCCAGCACATCCAGGATGATGTATTTGCCGCGCAGTTCCGCCGCATCAATGGTCGGGTTCAACACCTCCACCGCCGTGATCGCCGGCAGGTCCGGGCGCAGGTCGTTGATCAGGGCCACCAGCAACTCCGGTGCCTCGCCGAACAGACGCTTGAAGACATAATCATTCTTGGGGTCGAGCAGCTCGAGCGTGGTGGATGGCATGGACGGGATGGCCGTCTGAAGGGAACCGAACACCAGTCTAACAAGATCCGCGAGCGGTTGGGCTGAGCCACGCCCCTGAAAGCCAGCGTCGTAGATGCGGCTAAAACCGCACCTACAACGCGGATTGATCCGTCGCTGAAATACGGCCCTGTGGGCGCCGCGGGTGCGTAAGCACCCGTGGCCACCCGGTGCGAGGGCGCTGTCTTGCGATCCATGCCGGAGCTACTTAGACTGCCCGCATGCAACACCCCATCGACCCCAAGATCGACTGCGTCTTCAAGGCCCTGCTGGGCGCGGACGCCAATCGCGCCTTGCTGATCCATTTTCTCAACGCCATCCTGAGCGCTGATCTCGCCGCCCCGATCACCGAGGTGGAGATCCTCAACCCCTACAATGAACGCGAGTTTCTCACCGATAAACTCAGCATCGTCGACGTCAAGGCGCGCGATGGTCGGGCGCAACGCTACCAGGTCGAAATCCAGTTATTGAACCACCCGGACCTGCCCGCGCGCATCCTCTACACCTGGGCGGATCTCTACCGCCAGCAACTGACGAGCGGACAGGCCTACGCCGAACTCAAGCCCACCTATTCGATCTGGCTGCTGGGTGAAACGCTCGTGCGCAACGATGCCGCCTATGCCCACCGCTACCAACTGCGCGATGACCAGGGTCGTCGGCTCTTCGACCACGGCGGCATCTGGCTGCTGGAGCTGAACAAATTCAGCGTCACGCGGGTCGAAACCGAGCAGCAGCGCTGGCTGAAATTCTTCCAAGACGGCGAGCGTCTCGATGAGGTCGCCCTGCCCGAGTGGATGCAAACCGACGAGATGAGGCAAGCCATGAGCACTCTGAAAGCCTTTTCCGAGAAAGAACGCGCCTACGACGCCTACCAGGCCCGACAGCATTACCTGCATCAGCAGCGCTCCATCCAGCAGGCGCTCGAACAGGAGCGCGCCGCCAAGGACGCCGCGCTGCAAGCGCAACAAGCCGCGTTGCAAGAAAAAGACGCCGCATTGCAAGAAAAAGACGCCGCGCTGGAACGCGCAAGCGCCGCGCTAGCCGAGATCGAACGCCTCAAAGCCCAACTGCAAAGCCGATCGGACTAAACCGCATCCGACATCACCGGCGGTTCATGGCGATAAACGCGGTTTGATTTCGCGCGTTCCCACGCTCCCGAGACGGTGAAAGTATTCCCGCGTAGGTCGGGTTAGTGCAGCGTAACCCGACAATCCGTGGATCTATGTCGGGTGACGGCGCGCGTCAAGGCATTGAGTAGTTTGCATGAGTCGTGCCATGAGCGCCTAACCCGAACTACGGCATGTGGTCGATCGGTCGCGCCTGATCGGGCATTACCGAATACTTTCACAATCTCTCCCGCATGAGAATGCCGTCTGGCCGCTCCAGCGGGTCCTCGCCTCACGCGGCTGCTGCGGTTCGTCCCTCACCGCATCCAAGGCCCTCCTCACCTGTCGGCCCTTCAGCCCCAGCGCGATCCAATTCAATCGTAGTGCCCCCTGAACGAGGAGATATCAATTTCGTGCAAGGATTCGTAAATCGTATAAACCAACCGATCTTTTTGGTTCACCCTTCGCGAGTACACTTCCTTTTCAAAGTAACGTAAACGTTCTGGCTTGCCCGTACCGCTGCGAGGGTCGTTCATGATCTCCCGGACCAGATCGAAACATTTGACATGGCTGGTTCGATCATTTTTGCGCAGCCAATCCAAATCCTCTTGTGCATTGTCAAGAATGCAAATCCGGTAGGTCATGGAACACCTGTTCAACGGCAGGAACATCAAGTTGGCGTCCAGCCTCGCGCTGGGCCTGACCCATGAGCAGGGCAGTCAATGAACGCTGATCCATCAGCAAACGCAGCGTCTCCCGCATGGCCTCGAATTCTTCCTGCGGAACCAGAATCACCGATCCACGATCCGAAACAATCGCCGCTTCTTCATGGTCGCGGACGGCACTGGCAATGAGATTGCCTAAATCAGCCGATGCCTGCTGCAAGGTATAAAATTGCATCGTCAATGACCTCTATGGATATCGATTTTCGTCGTTTCGTCAGGTGGACAAGCGCCGGCCAGGAGGTTAGGTGCACCGCAGGTGCGGCTTTAGCCGCATCCGCGCCGACGACCAAAGATTCAGTGCGGCTAAAGCGGCACCTACAACTCATGCGCTTTCCCGCAATCCGAGTTGATCCAAAAACCTCCGGCACCAGATCTCGATACACAGCAGCGACAACAGGTTATCGCTGGCATCCACCCGGCCAGCATCATTGGCCGCGATCAGCCGCTGCACGGCCATCGGCTCGAACAACCCACGCCGCCCCAAGCGCTCGGCAGATAGCAAATCGCCCAACAAGTCGCGCAGATCGTGCCGCATCCAGCGCCGCAGGGGGGCGCCGAAACCGCTCTTGGGGCGGTAGATCACCTCGCGGGGAAGGTAGGGCTCCATCGCCTTCTTCAGAACCCACTTGCCGACCCCGCCGCGCGGCTTGAGGCCCGCCGGAAGACGGGCCGCGAATTCGACCAGATCCAGATCGAGAAAGGGCACCCGCACCTCGACGGCTGCCGCCATCGATATCCTGTCCGTCTAGATCAGATCGTGGTCGGCCAGAAAGAAGCGCCGCTCCAGCGCCAGCGTTCGCTCCAGGGGCCATGCCCAACACGGTTCAGCGCAACGGCTTGCGCAGCTCCGCGATCAACAGCACTCGAAACCGCGCCAGCGCGGGCACCCGGTTGACCAGACGTTCATAGAGCCAGCCCAGGAGATAGGTCGGGGTCGAGAAGCGCAGATATTCCGGACGCCCCTCGATCAACTCGATCCGCACGACCTCAAGGCCCGCCGTCGCGGCGAGCCGTTTGATCGCCGCCGGGGAGTTGGCGCGATAGCGCGTGGGAAAGACATCATCCCCCGCTCGTCCGCGCCAGCGCACCACCCAGCGATGGAACGCATGCGGCGTGAGCCGGGCGATCAGGGGCACGTAATGCCATTTATTCGGCGTCTTCGCCAGTAAGCCCCCCCCCCGGCGCAGCACCCGAGCAACCTCCGCAAAGACCCGGTCCGGGTCGGGCAGATGCTCCAGCACATTGTCGGCAAACACCAGATCGAACCGCCCGTCCGGGTAGGGGATCGATTCGCCGACACCGACCTTGCCCTCGTCCAGATAGGGGTTGTCCACCACCCGAGGATCCGGATCCAGGCCGCAGACCTCGCGGGCGTGGCCCTTGAAGTTCATCGCCTCGACGATGCCCGCGCCAGCACCGAGGTCGAGGATCGTCAGGTCGGCGCCGGTCAGGTGGGACAGGATGCGCTCGCGGAAGAGCGAGTCATCCCAGTTCTTTTGGAAATGCGGGTAGAGTTTTGCGTCAAGCCACTGGATCATGGGATTATCCCTTTGGAAGCATCATCAGACAGATCGAATTGCCGCCGTCTCAATCGCTCCTTGGCGGGACGGAGTATTCAGCCCGTTCTACGTAAGCTGATCTGTGAAGGCAAAACGGAAAACCCCGTACCCATTCTGCGCCCACTGTAACAGAAGCAGTCTGCTCAACGAGACTCTAATACAGAATGATATGAGGCTACAGTCAATTCCGCGACCTTTTTGGAACTGTAGATCGCTTGTGCCTCAGCAGCAATTGCAGCACGATCCCAATTATGATCAAGTGCGGCGCAAATGCATTGCACTTGTTTTTCAATGCTCCCATTTTGAAGGAAATAACCGTTTCGCCCAGGTTTGATCATGTGCCTGATACCAAAAGCCTCTGGGGCCACAACGGCAACGCCACGAGCCTGTGCTTCCGCGATGGCCATCGGAGCATTTTCCTGCTGTGAAGCCACAATGAGCACAGAGGATCGATCAAAATGCTCAATAAGCTCATTGGTATTTAAATTGCCAACCATTTTGATTCGCTCCTCAAAGCCGCTCAATTTAATCGCTTTACGACATGCATCCACGTAATTAGCGTCTGATTGATTTCCACACAGTATCAGCGATGCCTCAGGGTTGACAGTCATGGTACCGCAGGCGATTTGAATAATTTTTAAAGTATTTTTTATTGCTCCAATACGACCAACAGCAATCATTCGTTGATCGTGGTGTTCTAAATTAAAATTTAAAAATTTACAAAATTGAGGATCAAGAGGATTCGGAATATTAAATTTTTTAAGCGATGCAATGTCCGGCAAAGCTTCAATCACATAAGGATTGATCACGATTACACTGCCCATCCGGCGTCTGGCACGCAGCTCAATGATCTGAACAAGTCTTGCCGCAAAATAGGTTGCAAAAGTGCCCCACCGTCGACCTCGACCGGATAACACAAGATCACGGTGCGCAATACCATGGATGGTTAAAATGCACGGCTGGGTGATTAGACGCCCAACTCCGCTGGAAGCCTGTAAATGCACAAGATCCGGCTGTATGGCATCAATCTCGCGAGCCAGCCGTCGGGCATCTGCTGTCCAGTAGGTAAGTGCACCTGGCCCACCAACCCGTTTTAAGTAAATAGTCTTGACGCCATGATTCCATGTCACCGCATCAACCGAAGCACCGGGCACCATCAGGGTAAGACCAACCTCACTCGCAAGCTCCGGCAGTAACGTATCGATAACCCGCTCTACACCGCCCGATATTTCTTTCCCCGGCTCTGGATAGGGGCCAACCATCACGATCTTCACGTAATCACTCCACGTCTGCGCGCAGCAAGGATTCCAGCTAAGACGATCTCACTCAAGACCATCACGAAGGCCGTCATTGCGACAATAATAATGAGGTTTTGACCAGCAAAAATAAGAAAACCCGCCAGAACAGCAACCTTTCCTACCCCAACTACAACGCCCAGTTGAGGTACGCCTTGAGTGTGGACACTGAGGCTGTAGAGGCCGATCATTGCCGTCGCCGAGAATCCGGTGAAAAATAGCCAGAAGATTTGCCGGATGCCGGAGAACTTGTAGCCGTAAAATATCTCAAGACCGAAACCAATGGCCACGCCACCGATCATGAGCGCGAGCCACGCGCCCCCAATCACGGCGGCGCCGTGTCTGCTCCATAGAATTTCCTCGAAATGCGCTCCGGAGCCAAGCATCTTGGGCAGCAGCACGGAGCGCAGCGAATAAACCAGAAGTGAAATTGGTCCCGTAAAGGTTAGGATCAGGCCATAGGTGCTGACTGCCGCCACGTCCAACCGGTGCGAGATGACGAACTGCGGCAAATAAGGGATCAAAATGAAGGTGAGGGCGTTGAGATAAACATAGGCTGCATATTTGATCATGGTGACGGTCGGTCGGCGCGCCAGCATCGAAGGAGCCACCATTAAATACCGCGCCGACGAGGACAGAACGCTCATTAGCACAGGTAGCGCATAAGTCGCGAACGCCACGACAATCGGATCACGGGTTAAATAAAGTGCCGTCAACCCCAAAATCCCGCGGACGGCTGCAAATGCCAAGCTAGCTCGGGTAAAGCTACGATAATCCTGCCGAGCTTGGTCGCTTGCCCTAACGCCATTCCACAGATTCAGGATCGCACCGAGCCCGATTCCAATCCCAATATCTGGCCCCCCCTCTAAAAAAGCCACACATAATCCAAGTAGCGCGCTGATGGGAACGCATGCGAGACGCACCCTCGACGCAGCGATCAGGAACCACTCATCTCTTGTGTCACCATACATTTTAGTCGAGGTTACATTCAACCCGAATTCAAAAAATGCACTGGACAACATGACGGCAGCGACGATCAAGCTCAACCGCGCAAACGCTTCGATGGGCAGAACATGCGCCGCCACGGCGAGAATGGCGAATGAAATGCTCTGGATGGCGAGCGTCGACAAAAAAGTCAGTGCTGTGTGCCAAACTGTCTCGCGAAGGATCGTGAGCCCCCCCGTCCTTTTCTGCTCACCCATCACATTGATCCAGGCCATTAAGAGATGACGTACAAAAAAAGGACTCGCAGATCATCACCTGCGAATAACCCAGATGGTCATGCCACACTCTCGCCTGAAGACAACGTATCACCGAATTGCGCCATCGTCATTCCCGATGCCTTGATTCCATTTTTCTTTAGAAGATCAAAAAAGAGATGTAGTCGATCAGAAAAATAGGATGTCTTGGAATGTCCGATCAAGACCACAGGCGTCGCATAGCCAAATGAAGAATACTGCCGGACATGAGCCTCAACCATGCGTGTGAGTTCAACAGGTGACAGTAAGTTGAAGTCTGCCATCACATAATTTCTTCCGATCATGCTCCGGATTCTGGAGAGTTTCGATTGCCCTTTTTGGGACATCTTGACAGGATAGAAGCCGTTGACGATTCTGCGTGTAAGCATTCCGAATGGGTTGATCTGAGTAAAAGCCGCGAATAGCGTTTGACGAGTCAAGATTGGCAGTTCAACTAACGCCCCTTCGGTCCAGTAAGGACGCATAGGATAACTGCAGTAGTCGAACGAGCCATAGCCGGCTTTAAAGGTAGCGCCTGGAGCGATCGTGCTGTCCAACTTGATCCCGTGCCGCGCCAGTATCTCGAATAACTGGAGGTGCCGCTGCATCGACCAAGCCCCCGCCCGGTAGGCGATAGGGTGGTATCCAGTCACAACCGGCGACAGCAGATCGGTCAGATAAGCGCATGCTTCGCTAATGATCGCCTCGATCTGTTTAGGCTCAAGCATGCTTAGATCGTACAAAGTAGCATCCAGCTTAGGTTTACCCTCTATCGGCGACGGCGCAAAGAACCACATGGGATGAATATGAAGCTGCACGTCGTGACCACGCGCCGCAAGCACTCGCAGTTGGTCCGCGACGGGGATGTACTGTTCCTCAACGCCATGCTTTCTGAAGTAGATTTGCTGACCGACCTCGGCAAAAATCGTCAGGCGTGCGCCGTAAAGCTCCAGTATATTCGCCAGGTGCTCGGTTGGGATGCACTGCTCGCGAACAGCTTGACCGGTTCCATCACCGAACAGTTCGTAGTCGAGCGTGAAAATCAAAGATACAGCCGTCATTTACACCCCAAATTCGTCTACGATCAGTTCGCAACAAAATTTTCGACGCTGGCGTTTTGAATCATAAGGCTTACCTCTTGTTAGAGATCAGCCAAGAACCGCAAATAGTCGCTTGCGTTAGATAATCCGCTCTTATCAGTAGGCGAAGATTCATGATCCGATTGACGAATGTCGGTCACCAGATTCATCGCTTTGAGGAAGTCTGACGCACACATAAATTCGTAAAGAACAACGCCCTCTGGCCTTGGCACGACATTGCTTGCGACAACAGGTACATTTTCATCCAACGCTTCCAGAACCGCGACTGAATTGCCATCTGTTGCCGTTGGCCTGAGGTAGACATCAATTTGTCGGCACAAGGCTCTGAAATCAACGCCTCGCTTCAAGTGTATGGCATTGCCAACATGATGCGGGTCCAGCTCACCATATTCGTATTTTCCTTGCGTATCGAGAAACAGTACCGAATATCCCATCTTGTCCAGGTCCGGCAATAATTCTGCGACGAACTTCAAACCATATGTCTCAATGCCGTTTCGGTAGTCCTTCGAGTGCGCATACACGGCTGCGATTCGCCTGTTAGGTAAGGCGTCAAGCAATCGGGCCGTTTCGGCGTCTAACTCTTTAGTTTCACGGTCATCTGCCGATCGAAGAATAGGCGTCATAAGCACCGATTTACTGTTGCCGGCACGTTCGAAGAATTCCCAATAGATTCTTTCATTCACGAGGATAAAGCCATCAGAGGCAAACATCGCCAGTCGATTCGCCCAATGCGAAAAATCGAAGTCATTCCCGTGCACTGTATGCACAACATGTGCTCCGACGCATTTAGCAAAAACACCGCCAATGAATCGCTTCATGGGCTTCGAGAAATTATAGTGAACAACATCGGGCAAAATCCACGCTATGCGCCAGATTTGGTGCCAATCGAGACGACAGACCCACACCTGGGGCTCAGTCCGCAGCGCATCGACAATACTTAAAATGCTTGCGCCAACGCCTCCAGGCGGCGGCGGCACACGCCCGACTATCACGATCTTTTTCGTATTGCGTTGCGATCGTTCTCGCTTTCTTGCGGCAATCATTTTGCGGAAGGCCTAATCATATATCGTTGATCCTTCCCGCATAGCCTCACCGATCACACGGGTCAACGCTTGGCCGTCGACAGAGAAGAAGCCCGTTAGCCAGCGGCGAGTTAGGACATAATCCCGCGTCGCCAAGTACTTCCGGCAGAACTTTTCAGGATTGGCATGCTGCATCAGGGCTATGTTGTGTACTTTGGTTCGGACGACATGGCTGAGACCCGCCAGATCAATACAGACCTTTTCATAGACCCCTGCCTCCCAGACGGGACGCGCGACCTGCTCTGGCGTGAGATCCTCCGCCACATGCACAAAGGAGAGATAAGACATCGGCGCACCGATCCCTACGATTTTCACACCGAGTGATAGCATCTTCTCGTACGGACTGCCCACACCAAAAGGATAGAGACACTGCTCATGGCCCAAACAGATGTCTTCAGCGGCAGGACCGATTGCGGCAACCGATTTGATCGGGTGGGTGGAGCGGAATGCACTGGGCATCTTGCGCACGATCTCGGAAAGCACCCCCATACCCGAAAGCGTCTTACGGGCGTCGAAGTCACCCTTCCGTTTCAGGTAGTGGATCGACGTCATGGCCGGAAAAGTCGGAACAACGAGGGTGCCGGACGCTCCGATCACCTCGCGAAGCACGTCGACAATCTCTTGGTTGCTCAGTCGTGTGTGCAACATGGACGCGCTCGCATGGACCATTACCACGTCTCCCACGCGCAGTCCCAAAGTGTCGCGGAATAGCGCATGAAAGTCAGCACGAGTCATCGGCTTCCCTAGGCGCAAAAAACGCTTTTTCCACCTGAATTCAGTCTGCTTCAGTACCTTGCGAGTCCGCTCATTAAAAAGCTTCGCTAATATCTTACGTAAAAAAATTCGCATAATTCCCCATTCCGTCTAGCGAGTTGCCGGCCGACAAAAGGATTTCCGGTTGGGCAATTAAAGTCCTGCCCGTTTCCCCAGACGGCCAGATTTTCTACCTGTGGCCATAGTTGCTCTGATACGGCTGATTGTCAGTGTTCGATTGGCGGTAAGCCCGAGTATCACTCCAAGCATAAGGTTGTGATAGCGCGCCACTAATGCCCCATGAGTTGTCATCATATCGATAAATAGAACGAACAATATCGGGAGTAGAATAACTCCTTGTCTACTGCGCACAAGCGTCATAGTAAGAATCAAAAAGGATCCTACCAACAGACTGCTTGGCAGCGGGCCAGCTTCACCCAATATCATAAGAAATGTATTGTGCGCACCTTGCCAAACACCGTCTTCAATAATCCCTCCAATAATATGGTGATTGCTTCCAAGTCCACTTCCAAGCGGAAATTCATCCCAAGCCTTCGACAACACTAGATTCCACATATAGGTCCGGCCTGTCGATGTCTTTTCATCAATTTGACCGCTTAGAATCATGGGGATCGCGAGAATCCGTTTTTGCTGTGACAAACTGAGATCAAGAGCTGGGCTTTCGACGATTACTCTAAACCCACTTGGAATATATTGAATAAAAGTAAATCCAGCGAGAATTGTGGCGATTGCCAAGCATAGTCGTAGGATAGGTGCCAAGCCTTTCGTGAGATGGAGCAAATTCCAGAGCAAGATAACGACAAGCATGCTTATGCTAGCCTTAGAAAACGTCAAAATAACTGCAACGGATAACATCATCACTAGCAAAATCTGTAGCCATCTGCGCGGGACTGGCACAGCTATAAAAAGGGCTATCGCCATGACTGAAGCCAAGGCCCCTTCATTCGGATTGCCAAAAAACCCCCCCATTCTTTGATCAGCCGATGGAGGTAAGTTAACGTATAGAGTATAAAGCCATGGCGACATCAAAACAGATATACCGGCAACAATAAAAATATTGCGCAGAAAAACCATAAAAGATTGGATTTTAGACAAACTAACAAGACTTGCAGAATATCCTGCTAGAGCGATAATAATTAAAATACTATTAACATAGGCAAACAAATATATTTCAATTTCATTCGCAGATTTGATTGGGATACAGAAAAGCGTTCCTAGTATAAGGTAAACAATGATTGCTGTTACTAGAAGCACCGTCGGCGCTGAATTAATGTGCAGCCTGAGGGGATTCGTAGCCAAAAGGTATAAAGTCGTGGCCAGAATAACCAAAGAAAAAGATTGGCCAACATTAAATAACAGTGCGATCAGCCCATTGATGTTAAGGCCTAAAATAACTGCAAGTATGCGCGCCGCAATATCTGCGCGCGTTAGATTTAGCGTAAAAAAAGGCATGGTGCTAAGATTTCACAAAATATTGGGCATGGCTAGCCGTTATTAGATGACTTTTGTTAATGTCAAAGCCGGTTGCACTTGTGCCGTCTCAGGCCATATCATTACCCACAACTCGCGTCGACGGAGCGTTGCGCTTCGAGCGCCAGCACAAAGTCGGCTGCCCGCTGAAGTCCGATCCAGAGCGTTTTGGGACCTGGGAAGCCATCCCCTTTGCGGTTGAGGAAACCGCCCAAGGTGGCGACGAGGCGCACCATGGTATCGAGAGAGGGCGGTTCAGCGGGCGGTGCTTGTCGCTGGGTGACGAGGTAGACCGCCTTCCATTCGGCTTCGTCAAAGACGACATCACACGGCATCTCGGGGCAGACGCGCCCGAGTCGGGTGAGGAACAGCACGCGCCAGGCAATGATCAGGTAGAACGCGATCGCCGGCTCCAGACGGGCGCGCTTTTCGAGTTGTAATTCCTCAATGCGACAGCCGCTTTTTAAAATCTTGAAAAACACCTCGATCTGCCACCGGCACAAATACCAAGCCAGTTTTTCAAGGGCTTGCTCAGGGGTCTCGACGGTGAGGTTGGTCAGCAATAACCAATCGAGCGGGTCTTCGTCAGCCGGTGGATTCACCTCGGTGGCCAGCAACGCGGTCACGGTGACGTCCGCCAAGGTGCGATCGGGTCGCCACGGCGCTTTCAGGGTGACCCGGACGACTTTGATCTGCTGCTCGACGGTGCGGGCTCGCCGCCCGCGCGCGGGCGGACGCTCGAAGGTGACCTCGGTCAGCACCACCGCCGCATCGAGCACCTCGCGCAGCGTGCGCCCATCGGTCAGCAGGCGGTCGTGGTATTGACCACGGATCAGCCAGTCGGCGCCCTGCTCCGGACAAGGCGCTTCGACAAACAGATCATAGAGGTCGCCCTCACGGTCGGCCAGGTACGTCAACCGCGTGTCAGGCCGCTGCTCGGCCAGCGCATTGACGCGGGCAAAGCCATCGACCCAGCGCACGCTCTCCTTCTCCTCCAAGGGGCGATTTGACCCCTTCGATTGCCCGAGACTGCCGGGCTCACGCGCCCAACTGTAGAGATCGAGCAGACCCAAGGGAATCCGCTCGGGGGTCACGGCCAAGGTGGGATGCAAATACATCCCCCAGCGGGTTTCATCGTTCAACGGGCCGAGATCAGCGATCCCTTTCTTGGTGGTATAGTCCAGTTCGGTCGTATCCTGGATGCACAGTACGCGCGGATGCGTTCGTAGCCGCGCCTCGGTGCAGGCGAGATGGGGCGCGAGCACACGCTCGGCGGTGACCTTCTCTTGGTCGAACAGGCGGTAGGCGGCGCGGGTCTCGCCCCAACCGCCGCACGCCGTGGGAATGCTCACCGTCGGTTTCGCGCCGAGTTTCTCCAGCACGCGACGCGCGCGCCGATTGAGGCGCTGGTCGCCAAGGTCGATGTTCGCCAATTCGCTGGCCAGGGCGCTCATGACAACCCCTTGGTCTTGGTCTGTACGCCCCAGCCACCTGCCTCATCTCGCACCTTCAACATCTATCTCGGCCCCTATCGATTTTGACGGGAGCGAATGTCACACGCGACTGGGTTTGCTGTCCAGCCTCGCCAGCAGCGGCACGCTGTCGAGATATGGGTAATGCTATGGTCTCAGGCATCGCCTACTTCCTGCCGCGCAAGCCCCTTAGTAACGAAGCGCCGCTTCAGCGCTAGCGCTGGGCGCTCGATGAACGTCCAGGAGATAGCGGCAAGAGAGGCCGTCAGAAAAAACAGGGCAAATCCTCCCGCTAGTGGCGGTATATCACGGCTGACCTCAGTGATCTCCAGATAGGCATTAATGAGCGGTCCGTGATAGAGATAAAGGCCGAAGCTGATATCATTTCCGCGGAGGATACGTTCACTTAACCTGGGCGCTGTGAAGGCGCCCGATAACACCAACCCGAATAGCACTAGCGCAACAGGACTGGGAATATGGTTGCCCGTCACGTTGAAAGGTGCGAAATGGTAGGCGAGCGTCGCGACCGCAGCGTAGATGATCAGCCATTGCCCAGCCTTCCCCCGGAAGGCCCAACTAATGCTAGTCCAATTCTGTTGCGCGAGAACACCGACCAAAAAAAATCCGAGCCATGGCAGCAACGAAACCTGAAACATTTTCGCGAACATCGTTCCAGTCCCGTAGATGACCGCTAGAAAAGCGCCATGGATAAGCAGTCCCGCAGCAGTAATACCCCCAAAACTTCTTGGTCCAAGCGACTGACCGAGCGCATAAATCAAAGGTAATGCGGCGTAAAATTGCAGTTCCACAGGAATAGTCCATAGGCTTCCGTTGAGCACACCTAGCCCGAAAGCACGCATAAATGACGGGTTGAAGAACTGACCAATAGTCGTCTGTGCGACGATCCAAGCGGCAAATTCTGGTGACGCCCAAGGCAGATCTTGAAACACTGACGCCAGTGTCAACGAAAAGGCGAAACAGGCCAATAAGCCGGGATAAACGCGCAGGATCCTATTCCGATAAAAGCTCAGCAGGGAAGTCGAGCGTTCCAGTGATTGCGAAACTAAAAAGCCCGAAACGAAGAAGAAAACGGGAACGCCCGGAAAGAAGCCTAGTGCATCTAGCACTACAGACTTTGGAGCACCTAAGTGGTCGCAAAGATGAACAATTACGACTTGGATCGAAGCAGTAATTCTTATCAGATCGAAATTGTTAGATTTATGGTCAGTGGAAAAGAGTTCAGATCTCATTTATCGCCGCCTATTCATTCAGACCGAGGAGTCACCATTTAGCTGCCCCCGATCAACAAAGCGCAGTTCTTCGGTCATGGCTGATTCCATGTTCCTGAGTAGGCGTCACGCTCAGTCGTCGACGTTGTGCGCGCCTTCGGCGTTCAGTTCAGCGGTGACGGACTCTTGTCGATCCGCACCAGTCACCCTTCTCGTGCAAATGACGGGGTCAGGTCTTGAAAAACGACATTTGCCCGAGATTGCCCTGGTCATCGCCCGTCGCACTCCGCAAAGACCTCGTCCAGACCGGAGGTGGCGAGCACCTGCGCAGATCACTGAGGGATTCGGGGTCTCCCCATTACACAATCCTCAAGATTCGGGGTCAGGTCTCCCATTGCACATCCTCACGCAATAGACAGGAAAAGCCCTCTTGGGAGAAATGCACGTCATTGGTCAGCGCTTCGGTGAGTTGCATTTGAAGCATGCGATCCATGGAGATGCAGTCTGTCAGGCTGTAGCCTTTATCGAGTCTCGCGCGGAAAAATCTGAAGCCGGTATCAAACGTCTCACGGGATTGCGGTTGGATGTGAATCCTGCTATCGACTTGCATCTGCGCAACCATCCGGGTCGCGGCGTGACGTAGCAGAATACCGCGATCTCCGAAATAGTTTAGAAACTCGGTGAGCACCTCATCGGTCGTCACGATTCGAGCCGCCAGAAGCGACTGGCTGACGCGCACAGCGCTGTCATGCAACTGGTCTCTGGGATTCAGTAAGGCGATCCAGTAGCACGTATCAGCAAACAGAGTTCGCATTAGCGGCGATTGCTCGTTCCATAGAGATAGTGATCAAGTTCCGACGCGCCGTCTGATGGAAGGGTGCTCCACTCCTCAGCGGGAACCTCACGCGCAAGTTGGGCCGCAAACTCCCAGATCGGGAGTGATGACGATCCGTTTCCGTGAAGCGATTCGGTGGTTTCCAACACCAATGTGACCTCTTGGTGCTCCTTGAGGCAGACCGGTTCAAGCGGGCGGAACACCCCATCTTCGTAAATCGCTCGTAGATGTTGATTCATGGGTTTACCTTTTCGTCTTGTCCGGTGAAGTAAGAGACGTAAAGCCTAAAGCAAAAGGGTAGTAGTCCAACAGGCGATTCTTGAAATTCTGGTCATCGCTCATCGACAAACCGCTCGTTTCCATTATTACCATCATTGTCATCGCCCGCACACCCACTGCATCCCCGGCACCCGACAGGCCGCCTGAACGATCCGGTGCTCCACACCAATCCGTTGCACCAGGCCGCGCAGGCACAGCACTGAGGCAACCATTGTCGCCATGACGCCAAAGCCGGTGGCGGGCCAGAGCGGCAGCAGGCGCGCGGCAAGGAAGGTCACGGCGACGATGGGCAGGAGCCACATCATGAGCCGGCGGTTCGCACCCGACCAGGCGAAGCCGGTCAGGTGGCGCGCGACGCCCAGCATGGCGGCCGTATAGGCCAGATAGAGCAGGAAAAACGCGATCGCCGTGCCTTCGACACCCAGGGTGATCAGACCCACGACGATCAGCAGCAGGTGCAGGGCGTTGGCGCCGGTCTCGGTGATGAAGAACCATCGCCCCTTGCCGAGCGCCAGCATGACGAATCCCAACGGCCAGGAGACGACGCGACCCAGACAGCCCAGGATGAACCACTGCAAGAGTTCGGCGGCGGGCAGAAAGGCATCGGTATAGAAGAGCCGGATGATCCAGGGCGCGAGACTCAGCGTGGCCAGCAATCCCGGCACCGCCAGCAATAGCCCGATCTCGGTCTGCTCGTTGACCAGGCGGTTGACGGCCTGGTGATCCGTGGCGACCGCGGTCAGACGGGGGTAATAGTCCGCGCCCATGGCGCCCAACACGAAATTGACCAGCATCCCCGAGAGCGCAAAGGCGGCGCTGAAGATCCCGACCGCCTCCAGACTGATCTCCTGGGTGATGAGCGCGCGCGTGAGATAGCCGACCAGGCTCACAATCAGCCCACTCCACATGAAGACCAGACCCAGTCGCACCATGCCGCCGGCGGTGCGCAGGCTCTCGATCCAGGTCATGCGGACGGCCGGCACGGGCACGCGCCGCGCGAAGTGCCAGGCAGCCGCGAGTTGCACAGCCGACATGAGCAGCAGGGCCGGGACGATGCCATCCAGTCCGAGCGAGAGATAGCAGGTGATCGAGATCAGGGTTCCGGCCACCGACCCGATGATGTTGAGCCGCGCGAGATCGCCGATGCGACGATAGCCCTGGATCAGGGCCATCTGGCCCCCGGCGAGGTTGCCGAAGAGGATGACGAGACCGAGCAGGGCGATCTCCAGCGCGTAGTCGTGATTGCCGAAGGTCCAGCGACTCAGCAGGGGACTGAGCGCGGCCATCGCGCCCGCGCCGAGTAAACCGGTCAACCAGCAGACTCGGCGCAAGGCCAGCACGGTGCGGCCGATGGCGTCCTGATCCCCCTTGCCCACCGCCTCGGCGACGTCGCGCACGCCGCTCGACTGAATGCCGAGTCCGGCGATGGTGCCGACCACGCCCTGGATCGCGCCGAGGTTGCCGACCAGACCTACGCCGAGCGGGCCAATCAGGACGGCGGTGAATTTGATCCGCACCATCCCGAGCAGCAGATTGATCCCCTGCGCCCCGCCGATGATCGAGGAGGCTTTGAGGATTTGGGAGTAGGAAGCCGGCGATGAGTTAGACAATGGAGCGAATCACTTTTGCCGGATTTCCCGCTGCCACGCAATTGGCGGGGAGCGAACGGGTGACAATACTCATTGCACCCACGACGGTGTTGTCACCGATGGTGACGCCCTTTAAAACCATGACTCGGCTACCGAGCCAAACATTACTCCCAATGGAAACAGGGACGGCAACTCCCCCGCCACGATTGCGGGTTTGGGGGCTGATCTCGTGGAAGTCACAATCGTAAATAGCAACTTGATCGCCAATCTGGCAACCATCGCCGATGGAAATTTCCTCGACCGCAACCAGGGAAATATTATTGCTTAGCAAGTTTCGATCACCGATCGATATTTTTGCGTCTTTCGTTCTGGGTTGTAACAGAATCTCGCCCGTGCCAATGCGCGGCGCGAGCCCATAGCCAAAACTGTTGGCCCGCCCAATCATCAGGTTGCCCCGTCCATGGCTCCGCACGGGGACATTGAAGCGGGTGCCTTGACCGATGAGCAATTGCTGGTGAAACGGTGTCTCCGCGAGCAATCGCCATGTGCGCCATCTGGACGCGATTCGACCGACGATCGACAGCGAACGATGGAATATCCGTCTGGCAAGACTCATGAGCTTGCTCGGTTGTTTGCGAATGCCAGACACACGCGACGCGACCATTCACAAAGCCTCCCCATCTCGACTCCCCCAGGAGCGGAGGATGAAGAGCGGCGGCGGCGAGTTTCACCGTCACCATTCAATGCAACACCTCATCCAGGCTCTGGGCCGTCAGCACCCGCTCTGACCAGCACAAGAGCGTTTCGGTGTCGGCGCTCTCGATCGTCTGGCGCGTTGTGATGGGCACCTCGCCGAAGCGGGTCGATAACAGCCGCAACAGCATCCGGGCCTCGCCCTGTTGAACGCCTTGTTGGACGCCTTGTTGAACGCCTTGTTGGATGCCCTGTTGGATAAACCGCTCGGCAAATCCGCTCATGATGTTCGCCTCCTGGGCGTAGCGCTGTTGATAGATGATCCGCTGCGACTCATCAAGTTGGGAATAGATGTCGATGAAGTCGAGATATTTGATCTGACGTTCGGGGTCGGGCTCAAGTTCGAGCAAACCGCGCACGGCCTGCGCATAGACCTCGATCTTGTCCTCCGGCGCATAGGCCATGTTAGGCAGATTCAGGCGCGCGACCAGGTTGGGACTGTCGAAGTGCGCACGCGCGGGGGTCTGAAAGAGCGGGCAGGCGAGATAGCGAAAGTCCAGATAGCGCTGGTGGTCACCCCCGAGGGCGAGTTGCGTGGGATAGGCACCGGCATGCAGGAAGATGACGACTGGCACCACCCGTTCGGTGTCGAACAGTTCGGCCAGATCCAGGCAGTAATGGGCGAGCCGATGGATGGAAAATCGGCGCGGCTCGGTCTCTTCCTCAAAGACGAACAGCAGGGCCTCGCGTCGGCCATCGGGCCATTCGACCAGCAGGGGCACATCGAACTCGCGAAAGCGCTCGCCCAGAGCGCTCCTTGAGCTGTTCCTCGCGAAGCGGGAGGATCCGGACACGCTCATCGACGCCCTGCGATTCCGACGCGGCGAAGAACCGGATCGACTCATGCGGATAGTCGACAATCAGGTTCTTGAAGTTCTGGTCGTGGCTCATGGCGTGATGATCATCCCAGCGCATCCTGGGGACGGACAGACTCGTCCGTCCGCTGGGTCATCATGGTGCCCTGAAGCGCGGACTGCACCCGCGACACCACCAGTGCCTTCTGGGGCCTGGTCAGATGCGGTCCCATCGGCAGACTCAGCACTTCGTCCGCAATTCGCGAGGCAAGCGGGAAAGCGTCGGACGCGAAGCCGGCGCTTGCGTAAGCCTGCTGCCGTGCGGCGGGATGGGGTAATGGATCAGGGTGCCGATGCCCGCCTCGTGCAGATGGCGCTGGAGCGCGTCGCGCTGAGGATGGCGCACGATGAACAGGTGCCAGACCGGCTCGGCCCAGGCCGGGACGTGCGGGAGGATCAGACCTGTCGCGGCCAAGCCTTCCCGATAGTGCGCGGCGATGGCGGCGCGGCGGGCGTTCCAGTCGTCGAGATGGCGCAGTTTCACGTGCAGGATGGCGGCTTGCAGCGGGTCGAGCCGGCTGTTGACGCCCTGCACCTCGTTGACGTATTTGACGCGCGAGCCATAGTTGCGCAGGACGCGCAGGCGGTCGGCGATCTCGGGATCGTTGGTGGTGACGGCTCCGCCATCGCCCAAGGCCCCCAGATTCTTGCCGGGGTAGAAGCTCCAGGCCACCGCATCGCCGTGACCGCCGATGCGCCGTCCCTTGTAACGCGCGCCGTGCGCCTGGGCGGCGTCTTCCAGCACGCGTAACCCATGCTGGCGCGCGATGGCCAGAATCGGATCCAGATCGGCGGGCTGACCATAGAGATGCACCGGGAGAATGGCCTTGGTGCGCGGCGTGATCGCGGCTTCGATCCGGTTCGGGTCGAGGTTGTAGGTGCGCTCGTCCGGTTCCACCGGCACCGGGGTGGCGCCGCACTGACTGACCGCCAGCCAGGTGGCAATGTAGGTGTTGGAGGGGACGATGACTTCATCGCCGGGTCCAATGTCCAGTGCGCAGCAGTGCCAGGTGCAGTGCATCCAGACCATTGGCCACGCCGACGCAATGGCTGGCTTCGCAATAGGCGGCATAGTCCGCTTCGAAGGCATCGACTGCGGGGCCGAGGATGTACCAGCCGGAATTCAGAACCCGGTCGATGCCCTGGTCGATTTCCGCGCTCAACTCCTGGTAGGCGGATTTGAGATCCAGAAACGGGATGTTCTCCGTTGTTTCGTTGTGTTTGGTGAGAAATTGATCGGCTGTCAGTGCGATTTCGGGATATTTTTTGAGCATATCGCCATCGCGCGTGATGACCCTGGCGTCGATGGCTTGAGCGGATGCAATGATGAGTGAGTCTTCGATGTCAGCGAAATCGAGATCGAAATAGGCCGGTGTCTTGGCGATGCGAAGGCGCGTCAAGATGTCCTTGATAAAAAAAACGGTCAATTTCTGGCACTGTGATGCCGTTGCTTCCGGGTAGCTCTGTTTGAAAGCCCTTGCTTTTAAAAACTCTAAATTGTCCAGACTGGCGCAGGAGAGATAAGCCTGATATAGGGCCGACTCGGTCGCTAAATCCAACGCCTGCTTCGAGGCCGGAAAACGGGATAATCGCTCGGTATCGTAACAGTCAAGAATAATATTGATATCAAAAAGAATGTTTTGCACTTAAGTAGGCCCCATATTCTTCCTGTAAAACTTTATCGTCATCCTGTTGCGGTTCGGTTGAGGATGTCATGATCAGCTCACGCCAGTGGTTGTCGATATACTCATCCGAAAACTGACGGCTTTTTTCGGCTTGGAGGTTTCCATCCGGTTTTGCCATTTCAATATCATCCAATAACGCGGTGACTTTTATGTTCTTTAATTTAAGTGATTTATAACGACTAGGTATTTTTATCATACCATCCTGCATATCCGCCTCGAATACAATCGTGTGCATTGACGGTTACCTCATCGATCACGACAAATAAAAGAGTAAAATATATTATTTTTCGGGTAGTGCGAACCGATAGGATGAGGAAATCTAATATTTATTGTCCAGCGCTTAGATCGATGCCCTCATGAAGTCTGCGCTACCATTTTTCGCGATCAGTACATTAGGTCCTCCAGTTCCATCGTATCGGTTGGATGCAAGAACGGGTGTCAGGATCGACCCCGGCGACTGAAAGGAACTCGCCGTAGTCGCGGAATATCGCGCCAAATCATAGTAGCGCGAGGCGAAAACCAAAAGCACGGCATCCGGTGAATAGTTATACTGAATGCCCCAAACGATTGGCGGTAAATACGACCTTTTATGGCGTATCGAGCGCAAATTCGTCCGAACATGACCATTATCTGCGACAACGCTACACGAACCCTTATCGCAATAAAAATTGATGCATTCGTTATGGGCATGTTCTCCCCTTGTCTCCGCCGTCGGTACGTCAAGACAAGAAAGTACCGGTTCGGTTTAAAGGGAACTTCGCGCTCAAACTCTCCTACAGTAAGATTCCCACGCAGATCCGAGCAAATCGAAATCGATGGAACGTAACGCCGGTTACCTTGGAGTTGATCACGCCGGTGTGTTCAAATTCACCTGCCTTAGAATATTCGTTCGTGCTATCGGCGAGTGTCGAGAGATAGCCAGCAATAATAGCTGGGTTGCCTTCAACGATTGCTAATGGAGGAACTGATCGAGCAACCACCGATCCAGGTTTGACAAATGCCTTCTCCCCGATAGTGATACCTGATAATACGGTTGAATTGGCGCCAATGATCGCCCCAGTCTTAATAACTGCGGGGGATGCCGTGCCTGTCGATTCATCTTTGGCAAGGACAACCACATTCGCGCCGACAACAACGTATTCATGCAGGATCACGCCAGATTCGACAAAAGCACCGGGTTTTATCACAACGGATTTAGGGTGTTCGGTCTGATCTCGATTGCTCATGTTGCATTTCAACCAGGAACGGTTCGGAAAGGTATTTATTATAGCGCCGCCGGGCGGCGGAAATTTCTTTCCACCCAATTCGATAAAGAAAGTCCTGCTCTGTTTCCGCTGTACGAATGGCACCGAAGCGTTCATGGAAGCGCCAGACACTTTCATTGCCCTGACGGACATCGAAATGCGACTGACGGAAGCCAAGATGGTCGATGGCATAGGCATAGACGATAAGGGCTGATTCGATTGCGGCGCTGTGGGGCACGCCGTCAATCAGCACCCAACTTCCCCAGCAGAAACTCTCGCCTCTGGGATCGTAAAGGCGAACCGCGCCCAGTGCTTCGCCCTGTCGGTTTTCAATGATGAAGTAGGCTTGATCGCTGGCGGTCGCATAGGCTACAAGCCATTGAACTTGCCGGTCCAGTTCCGGCGAGGTCATGGAAAGATGCCGCGCCTTGCGGCTGTCTGTGCGCAACGCGAGGACAAAGGCCGCATCGCTGATGGTGGCGTCACGCAACACGAGGGTTTTTCCCGTGATGCGGTTGGCTTTGCGAATCCGCGGCAGGGCTGGCGTAATCATCGCCGCCCCCGGCAAACCCGATGATCCGCGCCGGGTTGCCGGCAACGATGGCGCGCGGCGGGACATCGCGGGTCACGACGGCGCCAGCGCCAATCATGGCCTGTTCGCCAATCGTCAAGCCGGGCAGAATCACCGCCCCCCCCCCAATCGATGCGCCCCGGCCGACTCTGGTGGTCAGGAACTGCTCGGGATAGACCTTGGAGCGCGGATGTTTGTCGTTGGTGAAGGTGACGTTCGGCCCGATGAAGACATCATCCTCGACACGCAGACCATCCCACAATTGAACGCCGCACTTGATGGTGACCCGGTCGCCCACAACCACATCGTTTTCAATAAACACCTGGGCGCAGACGTTGCAGTCGCAGCCGATGCATGCGCCAGGCAGGACGACGACGAACTGCCAGATGCTGGTTCCATCGCCGAGCCGGGTGGATTGCACGTCGGCGGTTGGGTGAATTTTAGGGGGAAACGGCTTATTCATCGTGGAAGCGGCAAAAAAAGGCCAGGTAGAGTAGAGAGCAGGCATCCCGCGCCCGTAGATCCGGCCTGTCTGTTGCCGCCCCTTTCGTCTGGCGGTGCCTCACGAGCCGAGTCATAGCCACACGGATTCGGGGTCAGGATTCGAGGATTCGGGGTCAGGATCGAGGATTGGGCAGGATTCGGGGTCAGGTCTCCCATTGGGTCAGGATTCGGGGTCAGGTCTCCCATTGCACAATCCTCATGAGCCAATCAAGGCTCCAGGCGATTCAAAATAAGCTGGAAACGCGCTGTCCAGACTGATTAACCTCGCTTGCCGCTCAATGGCCGTCGCAATGATCAGGCGATCGGCGGGGTCGCGGTGATGTTCCGGAAGGTTGGCGGCGCGGACAGCGATCCGCCGGTCGATCGGAAGACAGATGATATCCGATCCCGCCAGTGCCTGATCGAGCCAATCCGCCAGGCTCAACGTGAGCTGTAGACGACCTCGTCGGGTGAGCCAGGCGACTTCCCAACAGGTGACCGCGCTGACCGCCAGTCGGTCGGCCGTCTCAATCCGATCCGCCATTCCGGGTGGCAGGGGATTGGCATTCGGATCAACCCAGCGCACCCAGATGTGTGTGTCGAGCAGGATCACTGCAGCGCATTCCAGTCACTTTCCGGCGCGGCGGGCGCGAGCAGGTCGTCATGCATGACGACGGAGCCGGCGAGCAGTGGGGAAGGCTTGCGACGTGGTTTTGTGCCTGACGGTTCAACCGAGACGGCTTGGGGACTCTTCTCATCGATGAGCACCAGAACACGCAGCTTGACACCGTCGGGCACCTGATCCGGAACTCGCAGCGAGTGATGCTGCGCGATGGTTTCAAATTCGATGGCTTGCATGATCAGATTCCTCTCCTCCCGGGGATTCGGGGTCAGGTCTTGAAAAACGACATTGGCCCGAGATGGTGTCGGCCATTGACCGTCCCTCTCCGCAAAGACCTCCTCCAGACCGGACGCCGTGAGTACCCTGTATCACCTTACCTGGTCTAGGAACAGCCGCTAGGCCGCATGGCGAGCCTTTGCCGTCGGTGCCGGGATCGGGTCACCACTTGATTGGCATGCTTCAACCCAGGCGGATTGGGCATCTTCCATCTGGCGGACTGCCTCCGCCGCCGTCTCTCCGAATGCCGAGCAGCCGGGAAGGTCTGGCGCGAGGGCGATAAAACCTTGGTCTTCATCGCTCCAGAAAACCTCAATGAGATACTTGGTCATGCGCCCTCCCCATACTTGCGAATCATCGCGACCAATTGATGCGTCTGGTAGGCGGGAATCAGGCCGTTGCGATTCTGAAAGTTCAACTGTGTCGGCTCACCCTTGCGCTTAAAGACCCGGTGCGAGCCTTGGCTACCTTCATGGATGAATCCGAGCGCGCGCGCCACTCGGCAGGCTTCCTCAAAACGTACTCCGCGCGGATTGGCAAGAATACTGGCAATCAGCTTCTCTAGTTTGCTCATGCAGACCTCGCCAAGCCATCGTGGTCTAGAAAAACGACATGCGCCGGAGGCGCAAGCCTGGTCGACATGCATCGCGTACCTTTTTCGGCGTGCAAGACGACCGGCGTCCGAGATGGCCGCTGTCATGGCCCGTCGCGCTCCGCAAAGACCTCGTCCATGGCCTCGGGGTCTTGAAAAACGACATTGGCCCGAAATTGCCCTGGTCATCGCCCGTCGCACTCCGCAAAGACCTCGTCCAGACCGGAGGCTGTAAGCACCCGTGCAGACCACTGTAGCAGGGTGTCCGGATCGGCGGCGTGCACCCGCGCGCGCGCGGCCTCGCTCGGGGGGCCGAATTTGAGGGTCAGGAGGTGCAGCAGGATCAATGCTTCACCTTCCTGGAGTCCTTCCTGATGGCCTGCTTCATGGCCTGCTTCATGGCCTGCTTCATGGCTCAAGCGTTCGACACTGGTGACATAAGGCATCTGGGTTTGCTCCTCGAAGGCGATCAGTTCGTGCAGGAATTCGCGCTCCAAATCCTCCGGCAGGCGGAGCATCCAGTCCAGGAGTCGGAAAAGTTCCAGAACCTGCTCGCGGGAATAGCCGCGTTGATAGAGTAACCGGACCAGGTGCCATTTCCAGCGTTTTCGGGTGACGCCGTCCTTGCTCGCGCCGGCCTTGAGATGGGCCATGAGGATCAGCGTAAAGGGATTGGGATCGGCTTCCAGCTCGGCCCAGCGTGCGTGCCAGTCGAGCAGTTTCTGGATGGGAAAGCGAAACAACAGGGCGCAGCCCCAGCGTGCGCGCCGATAGGTACGCGGTCGCTGGTGCGGGCTGGCGTCGGTGAGCACAGCGAGGCTGACGATGTCGACTTTGTAGCGGTCGAACAGTCGATAGTGGTAGACGTACATGCGCTCGGGAAAATCCGGACGGATCTCACCCTGGATCTCGAGGTGGATCAGCACCCAGGTCTCGGCGCCGTCGCAGGTGTGGACGCGGATAAGCTTATCGGCCTGGCGACGGCCGATGTCGGCGTCGCGCACTACCTGTTGCAGTTCCTTGTCGAGAAAGGCATGTCCCCGCGACCAGTCGATCTCGGCATGGATGCGCGGGAAGAGCAGCGCGAGACAGTCGGGGAAATAGCGCTCCAGCGCCTCTTTCCAGGGGCTGTCGAAGTCGTCGCGCTCGGGGGTGGCGTGATGCATGGCTTGGATGGGCGATTGAAAGCGCCCCTACAAGGGCGGGGCTTCAGGCAGGACGGGGTATGCACCCCGTCCCGCACGTTGAGCCAACGCTCGCTTATCACGCCGAACCCCATGGGGCGAAACGCTTCCGGACGAGGCGCATGCCCTGTCCGGCTTGGGAACGTCGACGATCAGGTTCTTGAAGTTCTGGACGTGGCTCATGGTGTCAGCGCGTGCGTCGACTTCAGAGACTCGCATCCGCGCTGCCGGCCGGCAGCAACGGACTTCACGTCATAGAGGCCCGCCGACGGCTTGCCCTGGCGCCTGATCCCCGCCGCCCCGAGTTCGAAGAACTGACGATGGGCCACCGCGAGGATGATGGCGTCATCGGTGCCGGGCGCGGGCGGTTCGGTGAGACAGTCGAGACCGTCTTCGTGACGAACCTCGTCGCGGCCGACCCAGCGGTCGAGGCAGTCGACGCTGACCGAGTAGGCGCGCAGTGCCTGTATGATATCGACGACACGGGTGTTGCGCAGGTCCGGGCCGTTCTCCTTTCAGGATCCAGGAGGCCCGGTTGGGATTGGCGGGCATTCTATACGGAAATGGGTTGCGTGCAAGGTACGGCCGCTTTCATTCCTGGCCTGGGAGTCGGCTCTGGGAGCCTGGGTGGGCACGTTGTTTGTACCCACGCGGATCAGGGCTCAGTGCCCGCTGCCCGGCCCGCGAATGAGATGAGCGACAGATGTTGTTCCTTGGCAAACCCGACTGGATCGACACTCCGGATGCCGATCGGTCGCAACAGGTCTACCCGATGCGGAATCTGGCACAGGCGCGGCGTTCAACGTACTCGACTTTAATGGTGATGATCGCGTCGATCCGCAGGGGTCCAAAATGAGAACCAGCCTGCATTTTCAGGTTTCTGGAACGGCTAGTCTTTACCTGTGTTCCCTCGAGCGAGGCACGGATTTCTTCCTCAGCGAATATCTCAGCGCGACACGGTGTCGTCTCTTAACCAGCGAGAGCCGAGTGATATGAAAAGGTATGTAATTGTAATTTCCTGTGCGCTAATGTTCTCGACTGCGGGAACTGCAATGGCGCAGCCACAGCCGCCGAAGTTGAGTGTCACGAATGGGGGCTGGACGTACCTCTCCTGGTCCGAAGTTGCAGGCGCAACTGGTTATACGCTGACATATGCTCCCATGCCTTATAGGGGACCTGAGTCCCATGTGAGCATCGATATGGGTACCAAAAGAAGCCTGTCGGTTGAGCTTCCCGTCGGCGCCGCTTACTACGCGGTCGTTCAGTCCCGCGATAATACAGGCTCAAGCCAATATTCCAACATCGTATCGGCGATCATCGGATCATACCCGATCGCGCCTGATGTATTCACGACAGCCGAGATGACTGTTTCCCCTGTCGCATTGTCTTCGCTCACGCCGCAGATTCCCCCGGCGGATACTTGGCTCTACGATGTTTTTGGTTACAGCGCGTGGCAGGAAGGCCCCGGTCTCTCTTTGGTTAAACGAACTGACATTATGCCGAGCGGCTACTCGGCCTCATCCGTCACCAATCTGGATCGTCTCTTGCGTTTCTTCGCGATAACCGACATCCATCTCACCGACAAGGAATCTCCGGCGCAGGTCATCTACAGCGGTTGGTCCGCGCCATTTGGCTCGGGCGGTCTCTCGTTTGGCTCATATTCACCGATTATCCCCTATACAACCCAGGTTCTCGATGCCGCCATCCAGACGGTCAACGCACTCCAAAATCAAACGCCGTTCGACTTTGGGATTTCTCTGGGTGACGATTGCAACAATACGCAGTATAACGAACTGAGATGGTTTATCGATGTCTTGGATGGCCAGGAAATCACCCCGAGCTCTGGCGACCATATCGGATCGAACAGCATTGATTATCAGATGCCCTACAAGGCGGCTGGACTTAATAAGTCGATTCCTTGGTATCAGGTGATCGGCAACCACGATCAGTATTTCACGGGGCTTTTCCATGAGAGCGATTACATCCGAAGTATCCATGTTGGCGATACGATCATCAGCCTCGGCCTTGATTATGCCTCTCCAAGCATTGATAACCAGGGCTATTACATGGGCGTAGTCGACGGATCGACGCCCGACGCAGACATCAGAGGCGCGGGACCGGAAGGCTATTTTGCGACCCCTCCCAAAGTGGCCGCCGATCCGGACCGCCGCTCGCTTAGCACCATCAGCGTTTCCGGCAACACGATATCGGGATCATCAAGTCTGAATTGGATGAAAGAATTCTTTAACACCAATTCGCTTCCGGTGGGGCACGGGTTTACTCAGGCCAACCTCGATAAGGACTTTGTCTCCTATACCTTCGAGCCAATGACAGATATGCCGATCCGTGTCATTGCGCTCGACGATACCTGCAAGGCAAGTACAAAGTGGGATGCGCCTGATAATGGGATGGGCTGCCTAGACAAGGAACGGTACGACTGGCTTGTCGGGGAGCTGGACCGAGGCCAGGCCGATGGTAAGCTCATCATCATCGCCGCACACGTCCCGGTCGCACCACAAACGAGTCTCACGGATCAGACGCCCACAACAATGTTTTACGTTCCTCAGCCAGCCGATCCTCACTCCATTGTTACCGATACTCAATTACTCGAAACGCTTCACAAATATCCGAATCTCATCCTGTGGATCGCGGGGCATCGTCACTTCAACACCATTACGGCGCAACCCTCATCCGATTCATCACATCCGGAATACGGATTCTGGGAAGTCGAAACCGCATCGCTTAGAGATTTTCCCCAGCAGTTCCGCACTTTCGATATCCTCCGCAACAGTGACAATACCATTTCAATCATTGCGGTCGATGTCGATCCTGCGGTGAAGGATGGGTCGATTGCGGCTCGATCACGTTCGTATGCGGTTGGGATGGCAAGGGTAGCCGGCGGCCTTTTATCCTTCGAAGATACGACATCCCATTCCAGTAATGCAGAACTTATCAAGCAATTGACCCCTGAAATGCAGGCGAAAATCGGAAATCTCTGACCGCTGTGGAATGCCGACGCGGACGCCCCAAGGTAGCAAGGCAGTATGGGTAGAGTGACCACGGCACGATGCTGATTTATTGGCGCAAACGCTGATTGGTCACGAAACCCATCGCTCCACTGAATGCCATCATTGGACGCAGTCGGATCACAGGCGGAGTTTTCGGTTGTGAAATCCTGAAATGTCGGCGTGAGGAATGATGGGTTTCACTTCGTTCTACCCATCCAACGCTGAGGCTGTCAGCAGACTCATGATTGCCTCGCACAGGGCCGGAATCGCCTCGACCACTGGCGGACTCAGTCCCGGCGACCAGCCGATCTCGCCTGGCTGAATGCCGAGGATGATGATCTCCGGGGGCAGGACGCCGAGTGCCGCGCCCAGCGTCAGGGCTTCGGCGAGACCCGCGTCATGCAGGGTTCCGCGCAAGGCGGGATCGCTCGCTTGCAGGCAGTCCGGGGTGAGGCGTCGCCAGGTTCCCGGCGGCTGTCCCATGTCGGCGGCGTCCAGGATGATGACGCGGTCGTAGCCCCGCAGGGTCAGGACCAGTTCCAATCCGGGTGTGCCGCCTTCCAGCAGCGTGACGGCGGGCGGGACGGCGGGCAGTGCGCTCAGCACGGCCGCGCCGATCCCGTCGTCTCCGCGCAGCGGGTTGCCCAGTGCGAGGACGAGCGTGGTCTTGGCGGACCCGGCCGGGGCCGGGGTCGCTTGAGGCATCGCCTAGACGAACTTGACGTTGAGCATGTGGGTCGAGCAGGAGATGCAGGGGTCGTAGGCGCGTACCAGCATTTCCAGCGCCAGCGTGATCTCGGGCTGGGTGCGGTCGAGGATGGTGGGGACCAGCGCGCGCATGTCCAGCTCGATGTTGGCCAGGTTCTGCCCGGTGGGGATGACGCAGTTGGCCCCGACGATGATGCCGTCCTCGATCCGGTAGTGATGGAAGAGGGTTCCGCGCGGCACCTCGGCGGCGCCGACGCCCTCGCCGGTCAGGCGGGTGGGCGGGGCGGGCTCCTCGTGCTTGATGCCGTGCTCCAGCAGTTGGTCGATCAGGAGGATGGCGTCTTCCGTGCAATGGACGACCTCGACCGCCTGGGCCGCCGCGATCAGATAGGGGTTGATCACCTTGGGCTGGAGACCGAGCGCCTCCGCCGCCGCCTTGGCGCGCGGGTGCAGGTGGTCGTGGTTGATGTTGAAGCGGGCCAGCGCCCCGACCATGTAGGAGTCGCGCTGGTTGCGCGTGTGCTTGGCGGAGGAGTGCCGGACGATGGTCTCGTTCGTCACCTGGCGGTAGTCGTCCAGCTCCCAGGTGCCGCCGTCGCTGCTGGCGATCGCCCCGTCGATGAAGCAGTAGTCGTCCTCCTTGTGCAGGGCGACGTATTCGGTCTCGCGCTCGAAGTCGGGGAACTGGAGCCCCTTCAGCAGCTCGATCGTCTCGTCGCAGTCCGCGCGCGAGGCGACCAGGCGCCCGCGCAGGGCCTGGAGATCGCTGGCCTTGGGGAAGTGCGTGAAGCCGCCGACCGTCATGGAGATGGGGTGGGTGTGGCGCCCGCAGATGGCCGCGCAGAGATCGCCCGCGAGCTGCTTCATGCGCAGCGCGCGCAGCACCACGTCCGGCGCGCTCTGCGCCAGCGGGATGACGCTGCCCAGGCCGAGATAGTCCGGCGCCACCAGCATGTAGATATGCAGGATGTGGCTGTCGAGGATCTCGCCGTGGAAGTTCAGCTTGCGCAGCAGGGTCGTCTGCGGACTGAGCGTGACGCCGAGCGCCTGCTCGGTCGCCCGCAGCGAGGCCGTCGCATGGCCGACCGCGCAGATGCCGCAGATGCGCGAGGTGAGGTGCGAGGCGTCCGCGTAGGAGCGGCCGCGCAGCATGGCCTCGAAGAAGCGGGGCGTCTCGACGATCTGGAGATCGCATTGGGTCAGGACGCCGTCCTGCACATCGACGACGATGTTGCCGTGCCCCTCGACGCGCGTCACATGATGAACATCGACTTTCAAGCTGGTCATGCGGGCGTCACCCCTTCCATTTGCATCGTTTGGTAGGTGAGGAAGAGCGACATCTTGGCCGCGATCTGGTCCTCGGTCATGCCGTGCTCGGACAGCGCCTGCTTGATCGCCCCCAGGTTGGGCGAGGGGATGAGCCCGCGGCAGCCTTCGCAGCCTTCGCCCTGGGTCGGACAGATGGCGTCGCAGCCGGCCCGCGTGATGGGGCCGAGACAGGTCTTGCCGCGCAGGAACATGCAGACGTTCTCGGTGAGCTTGCACTCGATGCAGAGCGGATAGTCGGGAATCGCCGGCATCCGCCCCTGCAACAGGTGCGTGACCGCCATCGCGAACTCCTTGCGGTCGATCGGACAGCCGGGGATCTCGGCGTCGACCTTGATCACGGCGCTCAGTGGGCGCGCGGGATAGGTCTCGAACCAGTCCTTCTTGTCGCCGTAGACGTACTCGCGCGTCTGCTCCAGCGGCATGCGATTGCGGATCGCGTTGATGCCGCCCAGGTGCGCGCAGGCGCCGACGGCGATCACGATCTGCGCCTGTCGCCCGGATCTCGCGGATGCGCGCCTCGTCGGAGGGGCGCGTGCAGGAGCCCTCGATGAAGGCGATCTGATAATCCTCGCCGCGCTCGCTCATGGCCTCGCGGAACTGCACGATCTCGATGACCTCCAGCAGCTCGGGGTGACGTTGCAGCGTATCCAGGACCGTCAACTGACAGCCCTCGCAACTGGTGAACTCGAAAAAGGCGACCTTTGGCTTCATGACAGCGCCTCCTCAAGATCCTTGACCTCGGCATAGGACAGGACCGGGCCTTTCTGGCAGGTGTAGATGTGATGCATCTGGCAGTGGCCGCACTTGCCGACGCCGCATTTCATCTGGCGCTCGAAGCTCAGCCAGATGTTGCCCTCGGCGATGCCCTTGGCGAGCAGATCCTTCAGGACGAAGCGGTACATCACCGGCGGACCCACGATCGCGGCCACGGTGTTGCGCGCCGGGAAGCTCACCTTCGGCAGCAGCGTGGTGATGACGCCGACGTTGCCATCCCAATCGTCGGTCGGCCGATCCACCGTCACATGGCACTCCACGTCGCCGCGCTCCGCCCACGCCTTGAGGTCGGCCGGGAAGAGGAAGTCCTTCGGTGTCCGCGCGCCATAGAGCAGGGCGACGCGGCCGTACTTGCCGCGCTCGTCCAGCACCTCGGTGATCAGGGAGCGCAGCGGCGCCAGACCCAGGCCGCCGGCGATGAAGACGATGTCCTTGCCGTGGAAGCGGTCGATCGGGAAGCCGTGCCCGAAGGGTCCGCGCACCGCGATCATGTCGCCGGCCTGCAGGCGATGAATCGCATCGGTCAGCTTCCCGACCCGGCGCACGCACAGCTCGAAGGAGCCGTTGCTGCGCGCGGGCGACGAGCAGATGCTGATCGGCGCCTCGCCGATGCCGAGGATCGAGACCTCGACGAACTGGCCGGGCTTATGGTCGATCGTGAAGCCGCTCGGCAGCTCGAGATGGAACCATTTCTCCACCTCGGTGAACTGCTCGACCTCGACGATCCGCGCCGGGGTCGGCATGTAGATGGACGAATGGGTCAGGGTTTCGCGTAGGAGTGTGGTCATGGCGATTACGACGGCTCCGCTTGCGACGCCAGACGGCGCTCGTTGAGTTGGTTGAGCGTGTCAATGGGCGTGATGTGGGCCGGACAGGACATGGCGCAGCGTCCGCAGCCGACGCAGCCGAGCAGGCCGTAGGCTTCGTATTGATACTTGCCCTTGCGCATGAAGCGATGACGCAGCCGGTTCGCGCGCGAATTGCGGAAGTCGTGTCCGCCCGCGACCACGGCGAACTTCTCCAGCAGGCAGGAATCCCAGACGCGGACGCGCTTGCCGCGCCTCCAGCTTGAGGTCGATCTCGTCCACCACGTCGAAGCAATAGCAGGTCGGACAGACCTTGGTGCATTGACCGCAGGAGAGACAGCGCTCGCCGATCTCGTCCCAGAGCGGGCTGTCATGGCTGACCGCCAGCAGATTGGGCAGATCGGTCACGTCGGCAGTCGAGGCGGTAGTCGAAGTTGGGCCATTTCTGCGCCATGACCTGCGTTCATGCGGTCGTAATCGGGGTCGGTGGGCGTCCAGAAAAAGCTCATCCCCTTGATCAACCGCTCGCCCTGCTCGGAGCCGGTCTCCACCGCATAGCGATCACCGAGGTCGGTCAGGTGGACGTCGAAGCTGCTCCGGCACCGAGAGCGTCCCCAGGCTCTTGCAGAACGCCTGCTCCATGCAGGGTTTCTGGCACTCGATGCTGACCAGCGTCGTCTTGCCGCGGCGCGCCTGATAGTGCTGATCGACATGCCCCGTGCCCTGGATCTTGTCGAGCAGCCTGATCGCGTGCAGGTCGCAGGTATGCAGGGCGGCGATGACCGTCGGCTGGATCTCCTCGATGATCGGCGACATCTCCATCGTCTTCGCATTGAAGCTGAAGAGATCCTCGCGCGGCGGCAGCAGGTACTTCTTCGGCGGCAGGACGCTGGTGTGGTAGTCGAGCGCCATCTCGTCCGCGCTCTCGATCTCGTCGAAGATGTACTGGCCGTAGACCTCTTTCGGAGCCACGACACGATGGTCGACGCGCAGGCGCTCGATCCATGCCTTGAACAGATGCTTGGGCAGAATTTTCAAACTCGGACCCCTCGATACGATGCCTTACGAACGCGCGGGCAAGCCGGTGCCGACCTGATTCGGTGCGCCATGCCGCTCGCAACGGCATGCGGGAATCGCGGCCAAAACCGCCAGCGAATCAATCGAATCGCTCGACGATGACGCCATGCTTGCTGTCTGAAAATCAGAATATCGTTAAAAGCTTAAGGCCCTACGAAAAAACACACTATATCTTTAGGTCAATCGTCTCCATTTGGATTTGCCGGGTTCTCATGGATGGCTGTTGTTCATCTGGCACCCTACCGCGTGGCTCGATCTCCAACCGTCCAGGAAGTGCGTAGCCCGGCACGGCGGGACGTATTCGATCAGGTGTAAACTGAACCGGATTTCACTGAAGCGGCGATCATGAGCGCGCTCGATATGGCATCCCGGACAATGCGGCGACTGGCGGGCATGGCTCTGTGCGGGGCTTTGTTGCTGGTGACCTTGGCCCCTGCCAGCCCGGCTTCAGTCAATCCCGCCGAACCAGACAACAAACGCTGTCTGCGCTGCCATGCGATGACCACGCTGGCTTACCGCGATCCGGAGACGGGCGGTATCGTCAACCTCTCGATCGCGCCAGCGCCCTTGTCGCATTCGGTCCATGGGAAGCTCGATTGCGTCGAGTGCCACAACGTCGATTACCGTCGCTATCCCCATCCGACGAGCGCGACCAGCGAAAAGCTCGCCTGCGTCGAGTGTCACGAGACTAAAAAGGACGCCGAGGAGAGGGGCTACCCGTTCAAGACGATCGACGCCGAATATGCGCGAAGCATCCATGCCACCTCGGATGCCCCGGAGGCCCGGAACTTTAGCTGTCACTCCTGTCACGATCCGCATCGCTTCAGTGCCTCCCAGGTGGGTAAGGCGATCGCCGCCATCGTCCATGACGACAACCAGATCTGCCTCTCCTGTCATGCGAAGACGCGCGACACGCTCGCGAATCGACATGACTGGCTGCCGAACCGGGAGCGCCACTGGGCGTCGGTGCGCTGCATCGACTGCCACACACCGGTGTCGGACGCCGGGCATGCGGTGTCTCACCAGATCCTGAAAGCGGAAGACAGCAACCGCGACTGCGTCAACTGTCACTCCAAGGAGCCCTTGTTGCTGAACCGGCTCTACCAGTATCGGTCCAAGGTGGGCTTGGCTGACCATGGCTGGATCAACCAGACGGTTTTCAACCAGGCGTACATCGTGGGCATGAGCCGCAGCTCAACCATCGACCGACTAGCGCTGATCGTCATCGCCCTGACCCTGCTGGGACTGGCGGCGCACGGGTTCGGTCGCTACAAGGCTTATCAACGGGCACGCGGGGCTGGGAAATGAACGACGCGCTCTATCTCTATCCAGGCTGGCTGCGCGCCTGGCATTGGCTCAATGCGCTGCTGTTTCTCGCGCTGATCCTGTCCGGGGCGAGCATGCATTTTGCCGGGAGCGGGTGGCTCTTGGATTTTTCGCTCGCGCGACCGGTCCACAACGTCGCCGGCATCCTCCTGACGCTTGGGTGGATCGGGTTCATCGTCGGCAATCTGACGACCGGAAACGGACGTCATTATCGGCTCCAGTGGCGCGGTTTCCTGCAACGCCTGGTCGCGCAGGCTCGCTACTATGGCTACGGCATCTTCCGCAATGAGCCGCACCCCTTTCATCCCAGCACGGAGATGAAGTTCAACACGCTGCAACAGCTCACCTATCTCGGCGTCATGTATCTGCTCATGCCGCTGTTGATCCTCAGCGGTTGGGCTTTTCTGTTCTCGGTCTATCTGCCGGAGACCCTTTTCGGCATGGGTGGCGTCTGGATCGTCGCCATGACGCATCTGACGATTGCCTATCTGCTGGCGCTCTTCGTGTTGAGCCACATCTATATCATCAGCACGGGCGAGACCCTATGGACCAACATGCGCGCGATGCTCACGGGTTGGCACCGCGAGGCTCGCCAGGAACAGAAGCCTGGGTAGGCGGTCGGTCGCGGCGCGACATTTCGACGCCTCCGTCTTGTTGGAATTTCCCACGGGTGATGACTATGAGCCCATTCGCAGACGTCCGGCCGACCCTGAAAAACAAGCGCGTCCTGCTCATCGCGGTGATCGTTGCGTTCCTCGCGACCCTCGCCTATCAGGTCATCTATCCACGCGTTTTTGAAGCCTATGTCGGTAAGGTCAACGCACCGCTGACCTACGCGAACAGTCAGCCCGTGACCGACACGGATTTCGAACTGCTGGCCAGGACGCTCAGCGAGGATGCCCGTTACCGCAAGGCGGCGGCAATCGTCGACAGCGCGCAGGATCCCTTCGCGCGCAAGGTCAAGATCGAGATGCTGATGAACACGGCATCCTTCATCCGCGATGCCGGGCCGTCGCATATCAAATATTTCCGGGAAGCCGGCATCCGCCGCTATGAGGGTCCAAAGACCTGTCTGCGCTGCCATGCCACCATTCAGATGCAACACGCCAATGGGGCCATTGCGAACGTCGACACGCTCGACGACATCGTCAACTCGGTCCATTTCAAGTTTCAGAGCGGTGCGGGCGGCTTTTCCACCTATGGCTATGACGGGCGACGGGTCAACAGCGGGCCGCACAAGATCCCCGTCGGCAAGATCGACCGCGCCTGCGGGATTCCTGGCAGCTTCACCTGGACCGGTTGGGCCGCCTTGGTTCAGAGCCGGCCGGAGCAGGGCGCCGAGGGTGGGATCAAGCTGCGCAGCGAGGGCTGCGGTCAGTGCCATATCGGCGGCAACTATCAGCCGGCGACGGAAAAGATGATGCCAATCGGCGATGTGCCGCCCGAGGCGAAGGACGGCATCGACTGCCTGATCTGCCACGCCGCCGACTACGACATGAACCAGCGTCATGTGATCCGGGATGACAAGGGTTTACGCTGGAATCAGGATCGCAGCCTGCGCGCCGCCCTGACCGTCGGGCCGATCCGCTCCGAGAACTGTCTGCGCTGTCATCAGCACAACATGGGCGGCGACGCCTATGCGCATAACGCGGCCGCCCAGGCGCTGGGTCACATCAATCAACGCATCCTGCACCGTGGCGCGAAACGCGGCAATCCCTTCAGCCCGCACGACGATGTCCACGCGGCGGCGGGTATCCAATGCACCGACTGCCATGTCCCCGAGGGCCACAAAATCCCGCGCGGGCGGCAAGGCGTGGATCTGGTCGCCAATGATCTGCCGACCAAGGAGGTCTCCTGCGAGACCTGTCATACCCAGGCGCCGCACAACAACTCCAAGTACAAGGCGCTGCTGAACGGCCATATCGCCCGCCTGGCCTGCGAGACCTGTCATATCAAGGAACTGGAAGCCAACAACGTGGTGCTGCGCGACTGGGTCCATCCGACCTGGAACCCGGAGGAAGGCATCTTCGAGCCGACCGATGTCTATGCGCTCGGGCAAACCCGGCAAGGGCTTCACCTTCCTCTGGTTCAACGGCAACGGCACCTTTCTGGCCAATGCGCTCGGCAACAATCCGAATGGGTCGAACGACTACGACCCATTGATGAAACAGGCGGCGCGCATCGACGATCCCGAGGTCATCGCGGCGGTCCGGGCGAAGGCCAGCGAGCTCAAGCAGCGCTATCCCGACATCGATGTCGATGCCTATGTCCGCATGGCGACCGATCCGCTGTCGCAGCTTCCGCCGGAAATGCTCGCCAAGCGCCAGGCGATGATCCAGGCGAACCTGCGCCAGGTCATGAACCAGGGCGAGAGCCGGATCTATCCCTTCAAGCTCTTCAACGCCATGATGTACGAGGACATGTCGAACCAGGGACCGTTCGGGGCCATGATCCTGCCGTTCGACTATGCCTCCTATTACGAGACCGGCGATACCCAGGCATCGGTCGGGAAGGCCGTGTCGGATCCCATCGTGCAACGCATGTATCAGGAGCCCTTCAAGCTCTACATGATGGACGAGTTCATGTCCTATTTCGGCATCACCGACGGCTGGAAGACGATTTATCCACTCGTCGATGGCAAGCTCGCCAATGTCGAACCGCACTGGATGCGCCAGATGGGCACGCTGATGGTCAACCACGGCATCCAGGGCAAGGGCCGCGACTGTATCGAGTGCCACTCACCGAATGGCGTCATGGACTACAAGCTGCTTGGCTATTCGCCCGAACGCGCGGCGGAATTGGAAGACGTCGACATCATCAAGGATCTGAGCGGAGAGGCCACAACAGCGGTCGCCGATTGACGATGACGGGCGGCTTCGTAGAGAGTCGGGCGTGCCGGAGCGCCGCTGGGGTCGCGCCAGTGGCGGATCGATTGGGCGGGGACGATATAGAGGAGCTGGTCTGCAGGGGTCGGATCGGGCATGCGCCCCATCCGACCCGATCGCGTCACGCTAGGGGCGACTCACCGATCAATAGTCCGGAGGAGGATAACGTCCACCCGGACCGGGTCCATAGCCTGGACCTTCGCCGTATCTCGGGCCGTGGCCATGTTTACGCCCCTTGTTCCGGCCATATTTGGAATTGTTCGATCCGTATCCGCCCTGGTTCTGCCCTTGATTGGAGCCCTGGCTCGATCCTTGATTTTGGTTAGAGCCCTGGTTCTGGTTCGACCCCTGGCCCTGGTTGTAGCCCTGACCTGGTTCGATCCTTGATTCTGGTTGGAACCCTGGCTCTGATTCGATCCTTGGCCCTGGTTGTAGCCCTGACCTTGGTTCGATCCCTGATTCTGGTTGGAACCCTGGTTCTGATTCGACCCTTGACCCTGGTTGTAGCCTTGACCTTGGTTCGACCCTTGATTCTGGTTGGAACCCTGGTTCTGGTTCGATCCTTGGCCCTGGTTGTTGCCCCGGCCCTGGCTCGACCCTTGGTTTTGGTTAGAGCCCTGACCCTGGTTCGACCCCTGGCCCTGGTTGTTGCCCTGGCCTTGGTTCGACCCTTGATTCTGGCCCGAGCCCTGACTTGACCCCTGCCCCTGATCGGGGGGGCCGCCACCTGGTTGCGCCCAGATGGCTTCAGGGGCGCCAAGGGTCAACGCCGCCGCGAGGGCAACAACCGACACATGAACACGCGGTATAAGCATTCCGTCCTCCGCAACTAAAAGATTCGTCCACCTGAAGGGCTGTTTCCGGATTCTTGGCGCGCTCGTTACCGGAATTCGCCTGATTTGTCGTCATCACTCAACCCTTGCTGTGGGGGTTGGTGCGATCACCATTGACCGCAAGGATGATATCGAGTTCTCACGAACCTGCAAGGAGTAACGCCCCCCGGCAAAGGCGGGCATTTCTGATCACTGGCTCCTCGGCGGGGCCAAGCGCAAGCCAGGCGCGACAGCATGCCGCCTGGCTGGCGGCCGGTCAGCCGAGGAAGGCGTTAACGAGGCCGTACTGCTGCCGTGCCTCATCGGATTCGGACGCCATGTCGTCTTCCATCATGGCGCAGTTGACCGCCATCCGCGCCTGCACGGCCGCTTTCCAGGCGCGATTTTGCCTATCGGTCATCAAGGCGTCCGGGGTCAGGGCCGCCGCCGCCGCCGCCGCGACGAAGTGATTGGCCTGGGCCAGCCAGTCGGTGTCCTTGCCGCAATCGGTATAGGTTGTGACGGCGCAGGTTTTGGCGACCTTGAAGGCGTCCTCCAGCTCGCCTGGGCTGAGTTGCTCCTTGAGTCCCGTGGCGATGGCGCGGTTCACCCGTTCGTCCTTGCCGAGGTGCATGACATGCTCCGCGAACTGGCAACCAAGCAGGCGCTGTTGCTCCGGGTTCAGTTGATTGAGTGCCGCGCGGAGATCCTGATCGTTGGTGATCGTGGCCATTGAGCGAGTTCCTTAGGCAAGTGGTGGCGGGTCGCGGGTGAGCGCGCGAGGTATTCGTCGGCGTGTCCCGCCTATATCAACAAAATCCAATATAGACCACATTGACGTGAGTCACGGGGCGTTGCGGGGACAAAGGCGATATGCTGTTGCCGATGCCATGCCGCGCGTGCCTTGGGCCATGGGGTCAGAGTCCCTGACCGCCTTGGTCATGGCGCGGAACCTCAACTTGCCAGCCAGAGAGCTCATGAACCGCACCGTCTTTTTCGTTTCGGAGAGCACCGGCATCACCGCCGAGACGCTCGGGCACAGCCTGCTTTCGCAGTTCGATACCGTCGAGTTCGAGCAGGTCTACATGCCCTACATCAACACCGACCTGCGCGCCAAGGCGCTGACGCAGCGGATGCAGGAAGCGGCCGATCGCGATGGCGCGCGCCCGATCGTCTTCGCGACCATGCTCAACACCGAGATCACCGCGATCCTGCGCAGTGGCAACTGCTTCTACGTCGAACTCTTCGAGATCTTCGTCGAGCCCCTATCGGCCGAGCTGGGCGTGCCGCCGAGCCGCAAATCCGGCCGCAGTCACGCCATTACCAAGCCCAGCTACTACACCAAGCGCATCGAGGCCATCAATTTTGCCATGGCTAACGACGACGGGATCCGGCCCGACAATTTCCATCGCGCCGATGTCGTTCTGACCGGGGTTTCGCGCTCGGGCAAGACGCCGACCTGTCTCTATCTCGCGATGCACTACGGTCTGCGCTCCGCCAACTATCCCATCACCGAGGAGGATTTCGAGCGCGGCGATGTGCCCCAGTTGCTCTACTCCTGTCGACACAAGCTCTTCGCCCTGACGATCGATCCGCAGCGTCTCCAGCTCATCCGCGAGGAGCGCCGTCCAGGTAGCGCCTATGCCTCCTTGAAGCGCTGCCAGGACGACATCCGCATGGCGCAGCAGATCTTCAAGCGTTTACAGGTCCCCGCGCTCAATACCACGACCCAGTCGATCGAGGAAATCTCCTCGCAGATCATCAAGGCGCTCAAGGAGAACCAGGAGGGGCGACCGGCGGTGCTGGCGGAAATGGACCATGGGACCGCTCTGTGAGCCAAGACCAGGCTTCCGGGGGTATCTGTGGCGGCCCGCGAACATCCGCGACCCGACCTGCAAACATCCCGGATTTCAGCCCGGATTGATTGCCAACAGCCTGCAAACATCCGGTCCGACCCAGATGATCCGCAAACACCATGTTCCGGCACAAGCGGATTCCCAACTGTGGGATCTGGTGGCCTTCGTCGAGCGCCTTCCCACGCTCTCGGTCGAGGACGACCAGCCACTGGCCGAGTCCCCAGGGGGTGACGAACACGCCCATGGCCAGGAACATGGGCACGACCGCCAGATCCCGATCGGAACCCCCGCACACCCACCGGAAGAGCATCCCCAATAAGATGCACCCATTCAAGGCATCAGTAGAATTCGATCCCTGACGAGGGAATCACGCCATGCAGCATAACGACCATTGGTACCTGGCGGAGCATGGTATCCGCAGCGACACGCTGGCACCGCATCCGCCGCTGGCCGCAGTTGGGGATCAGGATCCGGTCTGCGGCATGGTGGTCACACCGGATGCTCCGCATCAGACCCGTTACGCCGAGCACACCCTCCGGTTCTGCTGTGCCGGCTGTCTGGCCAAATTCGAGGCCGATCCGCAACGCTATCTGACCTCCGCGCCGGAGCCGGCAGAGACGGCCCCGCCGGGCACCGACTACACCTGTCCGATGCACCCCGAGATTCGCCAATGCGGCCCCGGCAATTGTTCGCGCTCTTCTATAGCGCGTTAGGTGTGCCGGTCGCGGCCGGATTGCTGTACCCCTGGACCGGGATGCTGTTATCTCCAATGATCGCCGCCTTGGCGATGAGCTTCAGCTCGGTCTCGGTGGTGACGAATGCGTTGCGGTTGCGGCGGGCAACGGTCTGACCCGTCGGGATCGCAGCCGCAAGGTTCTCACCAAAACCACTGCGACGAAAAAGACGAACCGTCATGCGCGGCTCTGTTTCGCCGCACATTCCGCAACAGGCGTTTTGGGCGGCGCCCGCGAAACCGAAGGCCCGCTATGGATTCACCTGCGGCCACTGCGGTCGACGGTTCTGGCCAGCGTATTTTGCCGATTGCTGACAATCGGGCGACACAGGGATGAGGCTCAATGTCCCTCAAACCGCCTCATAGGGGACATAACGCGGCTCGAACATGCGCCCGCGAATCAAGCCTTCCAGGTCATCGGGCCGCTCGATGCCGGCGAGCCTTCCGCGAAGGCGAGCTCGCAGACCGCGACCGCGATCTTGATGGAGATTTCGCGGATCAGGGTGAGGTCGGGGTAGAGCCGGCCGACGGCCAGGCTGTCTTCGCCGACCAGATCCGCCAGGGTGCGCGCCGCCACATAGAACATGGCGTCGGTGACCTTCGAGGCCCGGCAACTGACGACGCCCTGACCGACGCCGGGGAAGATGTACATGTTGTTGCACTGGCCCGGCACCAGCAGGCGTCCGCCGCGCGTCATGGGCGGGAAGGGGCTGCCGCTGGCGAAGAGCGCGGCGCCGTCGGTCCAGGCATAGGCCTGCTCGGCGGTGCATTCGGCCTTGCTGGTCGGATTCGAGAGCGGGAAGAGGATGGGGCGCTCGCAATGGCGGTGCATCTCGCGGATCGCCTCCTCGCTGAAGCTGCCGGGCTGGCCGCAGACGCCGATCAGGACGGTCGGGTGGACGGCCTGGATGACCTCGGTCAGGGTCGCCCGCGGCGCCGAATCCTGGGCGAAGGGCCGCTTGTGCTCCGAGAGGCTGTCCAGGCGGTCGAGCGTCACCAGTCCCTGCGAATCCAGCGTCCAGATCCGCGCGCGCGCCGCCTCCAGGCTCAAGTCCGCCCTGCGCCATCATGCCGGCGACGATGGTGTCGGCGATGCCGCGCGCGGCCGAACCGGCGCCCAGGAAGACGACCCGCTGATCCGCCAGCGCCTGGCCGGTGACACGCAGTGCGCTGAGGAGCCCCGCGAGGGTGACGGCGCCGGTGCCCTGGATGTCGTCGTTGAAGCAGAGCACCTGATTGCGATAGCGTTCGAGGATCTGGAATGCCTGATCGTTGGAGAAATCCTCGAACTGGATGAGTGCATTCGGCCAGCGGCGGTGAACGGCGCCGATGAATGCCTCCACCACCGCGTCGTAATCGGCGCCGGTCAGACGCGGCATGCGCCGCCCGAGATAGAGCGGATCCTCGCGTAGCTTCTGATTGTTGGTGCCCAGGTCCAGCATGATCGGCAGGGTGCGCCGTGGATGCAGGCCGGCGCCGACCACGTAGAGCGCGAGCTTGCCGATGGGGATGCCCATGCCGTTGGCGCCCAGATCACCCAGACCGAGGATGCGGCTGCCGTCCGTTACCACGATGACCTCGACATCGTCCTTCGGCCAGTTGCGCGCCATGGCGTCGAAGTGCTCGACCTCGGTCGCGCTGAAGTACATGCCGCGGCTGCGCTGGTAGATGTTGGCGAACTGGCTGCACGCCTGGCCGACCACCGGGGTGTAGATCACTGGGGCCAGCTCGTTGATGTGGGAAAGCAGCACCCGGTAATAGAGCGTCTCGTTGCGGTCGTGCAGGCTTTCCAGATAGGTGTAGCGGCGCAGGTCGCTGCCTTGGTCATGGAAGTTCAGCATCACCCGCTTGGCCTGATCCTCAATGCTGACGACCTGGGGCGGCACCAGCCCGCGCAGGCCGAGCGCGTCGCGCTCGCTGTCCGGGAAGGCGGTGCCCTTGTTCAGTAGCGGGTCGCGCACGATCTCCAGGCCGCGCTTGCGCACCGGCAGGGCAGGTTGATTCGCGCGAGTGGCGGCATGGGGTTCCATATGGTTCGTCATCCGATCATCTCTTGGCTGGTTGGCTGGTTGGCTGGTTACCGGGGCGCAACGGGGGGCGCCCCAACGTGCTTGCACAATGCGCCGACCGGATCCGACCAGCCAACGCGAATTCGCATGGGGATTCGCTCGCGTCTCCAGGTCCGCTGGAAAGGGTGCTGTCTATCTCTCAGCCGGGGAGGGGGCGTCCTGAGACGAGAGACTGGGGTGATCTTTCTCGGAAACCATCTTAAGAGCGGGGCCATCGATGCATCGAGCGACAGCCTTGCAAAGTACCTGGTGACCCTTGGGGCTGTAGTGGATGCCGTCCCGAGCCAGAAAGAGTGCATCGAGATCGCCCTGGTGAGCGAAATCGTCGTAGGGGTCGCAGTACTGCAGACCCCGTTGGTCGAGCATGGCGCGGATCAGCAGGCGCGGGGCGCCGAACTCAGCGGGCTGATGCAGCTCGTTCAACTCCGGGAAGAGAATGAAGCCGAGGGGGATGTCCTCGCCTTTCAGCAGAGCCGAGAAGTCGTCGAGCTGCGTCTCGAATCGCTGTTTGTTTTCCTCCGATCGCCAGCCCGCGACGACGGTGCGCATCCACTTCGTGTGGTACTCCTCGCGCTCGTCCGCGTTCAATAGGGCATAGGAGAAGCGCGTCTTGATTTCGCGCAGGAAGCGCACGGCATAGGTGCGGCCGATGCGCTCCTGTACGCTGGCGGCCCAGTCGGGCTTATGCCATCCCTCGGCATGCCGCTGGACACGGCGGGCCGGGCCGTTATTGTCCATCGGGGCGAAGTCGTTCAGAGTGATGCCGACCAGGACCGCGTCGGGGGCGGCGCCCAGGAAACCCAGACGCGCCAGCGTCAGGTAATGACCGAAGCTATAGGAATTCACGCCCAGGTTGAGCACGCGACGTCCTGCATGGCCAGTTTGATTCGCGTCACCGAGGCATTCCGTGAATCGGTCTTCCTGGCGCACGCCAGCTCCAAACACGACCGAGTCGCCTAAGACGGCAATACGCGCGGTCTCGCCGGGCTGGGCCGCGAAGTCACGGTCGCGGAACCCTTGCGCGTTGATTTCGATCGGAATGTTCTGGTAGGCCGATCCTTTGAAATGGCCCGAGAAATTCGGCTGGTAGGAAAAGCCCAACTGGGGATGCGCGACGGTTAGACCCGCCGGATAGCCATAGTCGCTGATGGGCTGACTGATCTGGAGCTGATAGAAGGCGAAGCCCGCCCCCTCCAGCAGCAAGAAGACGAATACCAGCCAGACCAGGACGAGCAGCGTTTTTCGCATCGGATCTTTTCGCATCACATCTCGATGGTGAGTCGCCCCATTGATAGTTCGCTATACTGCGCGCCCATCGCCCCAGTCGTTACCGCGAGCCCATGGCTGTCACTATCCTCGGCATCTCCGCATATTATCATGACAGCGCCGCGTGCCTGGTGCGTGACGGCGAGATCCTGGCGGCCGCGCAGCAGGAGCGTTTCTCGCGCAGGAAGCACGACGCGGGCTTTCCGGCGGAGGCAATCCGCTACTGCCTGGAGGAGGCCGGACTCGCGCTGGCGGATCTCGACCATCTGGTCTTCTACGACAAGCCGCTGATCAAGTTCGAGCGCCTGCTGGAGACCTATCTGGCCTATGCGCCGGGCGGGCTGCGCTCCTTCCTGGCCGCCATGCCGATTTGGTTGAAGGAAAAGCTCCTCCTCAAGAGTCTGCTGCGCAAGGAACTCGCCGCGCTCGGCGGCATCGGGCTGGCGGATCTGCCGCCGTTGCTGTTCACCCGCCACCATCAGGCGCACGCCGCCTCCGCGTTCTTTCCAAGTCCCTTCGAGCGCGCCGCCGTGCTCTGCATGGACGGCGTCGGCGAGTGGGCGACCACCTCGGTCTGGCTCGGTGACGGCAATCGGCTGACGCCGCGCTGGGAGATTCAGTTTCCACACTCACTGGGGCTGCTCTACTCGGCCTTCACCTACTTCACCGGCTTCAAGGTCAACTCCGGCGAGTACAAGCTGATGGGGCTGGCTCCCTACGGCGAGCCGAGGTACAGGGATCTGATCCTCAAGCACCTGCTGGCGCTGAAGGACGACGGCACCTTTCGCATGGACATGCGCTATTTCAACTACGCCAATGGCCTGACCATGACCAACCGGGCCTTCGATCGGCTCTTTGGCGGCCCGCCGCGCCGGCCCGAATCGCCGGTCACGCAGCGGGAGATGGACCTGGCCAGCTCCATTCAGGCGGTCACGGAGGAGGTGGTGCTGCGCCTCGGGCGGACGGTCCATCGGGAACTGGGGGTCGATCACCTGTGCCTTGCCGGCGGCGTGGCGCTGAACTGCGTCGCCAACGGCCGGTTGCTGCGGGAAGGGCCATTCAAGGAGATCTGGGTTCAGCCCGCGGCGGGCGACGCCGGCGGTGCCCTGGGCGCCGCGCTGTCGGTCTGGCACGAGTACCTGGACCAGCCCCGCGATGGCGCCGACAGCGACCGCATGCGCGGCGCCTATCTCGGGCCGGCCTTCGACAACGCCCGAATCGAGACCTACCTGAAGAGCGCCGGCATCCCCTATCAGCGCCTGGACGACGACACCTTGATGGAGCGACTGGCCGCTCTGCTCGACGACGGGCAGGTCATCGGCTGGTTCCAGGGCCGGATGGAATTCGGTCCGCGGGCACTGGGCGGGCGTTCCATCATCGGCGATCCGCGCAGCGCCAGGATGCAGACGGTGATGAACCTCAAGATCAAATATCGGGAATCCTTCCGACCCTTTGCGCCGGCGGTCCTCGCGGAGCGGGTCTCGGACTGGTTCGAGCATGAGGGTCGGAGCCCCTACATGCTGATGGTCGCGCCGGTCGCCGAAGCCCGACGTATTGCCATGACGGATGACCAGCAACGGCTGTTCGGCATCGACAAACTCAAGGTGGCGCGCTCGCAGATCCCCGCCATCACCCATGTGGACTACTCGGCTCGGCTTCAGACCGTGCATGCCGACACCAATCCGCGCTTCCATCGGTTGATCGCGGCCTTCGCCGAGCGCACCGGCTGCCCGCTGTTGGTCAACACTTCGTTCAACGTGCGCGGCGAGCCCATCGTCGGCTCACCGCAGGATGCCTACCGCTGCTTCATGCGCACCGAGATGGATTATCTGGTGCTGGAGAACTGTCTGCTGGCCAAGTCCGAGCAGCCCGAGCAAGCGCGCGATGAAAGCTGGCAACACGAATTCGAGCTGGACTGAGGGTATACGCCCATGCACGCGATCCCCGAACTCGACGCGGATGGACTGCGCCGTTTCGCGCTGACCACCGGCGCCATCATCGCCGCGCTGTTCGGGCTCATCTTGCCCTGGCTGTTCGCGCTGCGGTTTCCGATCTGGCCCTGGCCGCTGGCCGCCGTCCTGATACTCTGGGGACTGGCCGCGCCGCGCTCGCTGCGTCCGGTCTATCGCGGCTGGATGCGCCTGGGGCTCATGATGAACCGCGTGACGACGCCCCTGATCCTGACCCTCGTCTTTTCCCTGGTGTTCGTCCCGGCGGGTCTCATCATGCGCCTGACCGGGAATGACCCCATGAAGCGCCGTCTGCTCCCGGATGCCGAAAGCTACCGCGAGCCAAGCCAAGCGGCCGCACCCGAATCCATGGAGAAACCTTACTGATGTTCGATCTTCTCAAAGACCTGTGGGGCTTCATGCGCGAGCGCAAGAAATTCTGGCTCGCGCCGATCATCATCGTCATGCTGCTGTTGGGCGTCTTGATCGTGTTGGCGCAGGGCTCGGCCGTGGCGCCCTTCATCTACGCGCTGTTCTGAAGCGGTGCGCGGGCGATCCGTCGCCGTCAGGCCGATGTTCCGGAGCGTTACGAGGGGTTCGGCACGGTCCGTCTGGGGTGGCTCTGGATCGGCCTCGGCGCGCCGGATGGTCTTCGATGTCAGTCGGTTGTGCTGGGCTGCCGCCAAGTGCCCGCGAGGTACTCGAACACGCGATCGATTTGCGCGGGCGTGAGCGCGCCGAAGCGCTGGCCGAGTCGATAGCCGAGGTTCTTCCAGGTGAGCCGCGCTAAGGCGTCGTCGCTGTAGACCTGCTCGCGCTGCGTCGCATCCACCCAGCCATTCAGGAACTTGCCTCGGCGGTGTTCGTCCGGAGCCTTGCGTTCGTCGCGAGCATAGGTGCACTGGGCAAAGGCGTCATCGATTGCTTGTGTTGGTATGGGCATCAGGCCGTCTCATGTTGAAATGGGCGGGCAGAATAACACTGCGGGGAATATCGGGTCATCGGCCAGCTCGGCTGGGTCGGCAGGTGCGAGTCCCAGCGATGCGCCAGCGGTGATGTCGGGGGTTCGCATGCCCAGCCTCCGCCGCTCTGTCTTCGCCTTGAATGGCATTTCCTCGTCCTCCCGCCAGCGGTTCCGTCATAACGCATCCTCGGATTCGGCGTCCTGCGTCACGGACTATACTGAAATTGCATTAGCGTTCTCTAATCCGTTTTGCAGGCGGTTCGCCCCGCATCTTGCTGTCGCGGCCTTCGGGGCCGAACGCCTCGCGGACATCGGGGGTAGGGTATGAAAGCGAAACGCGGTTATCGCACTCCTCGCTTCGGGCTCATCGCGAAGATCCTCTATTTCTTCGTCGATTCCCCGCTGACGCCACTGTTCATCGGCGCGGCGATTCTGTTGGGCGGGTTAGCCGTGATGTTCCTCCCGCGCGAGGAGGAGCCGCAGATCGTGGTGCCCATGATCGACGTCTTCGTCGAGATGCCGGGATCGAGCGCCCAGGAAGTCGAGCAGCGGGTGACCCGTCCGCTCGAAAAGCTCGCCTGGGAGCTGCCGGGCGTCGAGTACATCTACTCGACCACGGGGCCGGGACAGTCGCTGACCATCGTGCGCTTTCTGGTCGGTTGGGATGAGGAGCAGGCGATCGTTCAGCTCTATCAGAAGCTCTACGCCAACCTCGATCGTATCCCGGACGGGGCCTCGCGACCGCTCCTCAAGCCTCGGCGTATCGACGATGTGCCCATCCTGGCGCTGACCTTCCACGGCGGCGGTTATGACAGCCATGCGCTTCGACAGTTGGCGGCGGAGGTCGATGACGCCGTCAAGCAGATCGCCGATGTCTCGGAGACGACCCTGATCGGCGGCCAGCGGCGCCAGTTGCGGGTGGAGCTCGACGCCAGCCGGCTCACCGCCTATGAGCTGGATCCAAGTCAGGTGGTACGCACCCTGCGTACCGCCAATCGTCAGAACCGCGCCGGGAGCTTTCCGTCGGTCGAGCACGAGACCCTGGTCGAGTCTGGGGGGTTCCTGCGCGACGCCGGGGAAGTGGGCGCCGTCGTGGTCGGGGTCCATCAGGGGCAACTGGTCTACCTGCGGGATATCGCTCAGGTTCTGGATGGTCCCGAGGAGGTCGAGGACTATGTGCTCTTTGGCCGGGGCGCGGTGGGCGAGGGCGCCGACCACGCGGCGATCGAGGAGCCCGCGGTGACCTTGGCGATCGCCAAACGGCCCGGCACCAATGCCGTGGCTGTCGTCGCCGAGGTGCTGCGCAAGGTGGAATTGCTGCGCGGCCAGGCGATTCCGGAAGCCGTCGAGGTGACGGTGACCCGCGATTACGGACACACCGCGCGGGAGAAATCCGACGAATTGCTGTTTCACATGGGGTTGGCCGTCGTCGGCGTCAGTCTGCTTGTCGTCGCCGTGCTCGGCTGGCGCGAGGCGGGCGTGGTGGCCATCGCCATCCCGGTGACCCTTGCCCTGACCCTGACGACCTTCTATCTGCTGGGCTTCACCCTCAACCGGGTCACCCTGTTTGCGCTCATCTTTTCCATCGGCATCCTGGTCGACGACCCCATCGTGGATGTCGAGAACGTGGTGCGCCACTTTCGTTTGCCGGAGAACCGCAATCGCCCGCTCAAGGAGGTCACGGTCGAGGCGGTGAACGAGGTGCGCAGTCCGCTGGTGCTCGCGACCCTGACCGTTATCGCCGCCGTTGTCCCCATGGCCTTCGTGCAGGGCTTGATGGGACCCTACATGCGGCCGATCCCGGTCGGCGCCACGGCGGCCATGCTCTTCTCCATGGCGGTGGCTTTCATCGCGACCCCTTGGGCGGCCTATCGGATGTTGAAGTGGCATGCTGGTCAGGGTGCGCATGCGACCGACAAGGAGGACTGGACCACGCGGGCATACCGTCGGGTCATGGGTCCGATGATCCGCAAGCCTCGGCTGGGCGTGAGCTTCCTGATTGGTATCAGTCTGCTGCTGGTGCTCTCCTGTGGCCTGGTCGCGACTGGCGCGGTCAAGGTCAAGATGCTGCCCTACGACAATAAGAGCGAGCTGCAGATCATCATCGACACGGACGAGGGCAGCCCGCTGGAGTGCACGGTCAACTTCGCGCGCACCCTGGCCGCCAAGTTGAGCGATGAGCCGGAGGTTCTCAACTATCAGGTCTATGCCGGCACGGCCTCTCCCTACAACTTCAACGGCCTGGTCCGACACTATTTCCTGCGCCGCGGACCCAATGTGGCGGACATTCAGGTCAACCTGGTGCCGAAGGAGGAGCGCGATCTCCAGAGTCACGCCATCGCCAAGCGTATTCGCGAGCGGCTGCGCGATGTCCCGCGCGACTGCGGGGCGCGGGTCAAGGTCGCCGAAGTTCCGCCAGGACCGCCGGTGCTGCAGACCCTGGTGGCCGAGATCTACGGACCCGACTACGGTGAGCAGATCGCCATCGCCCGCCATGTTCAGCAACTGTTCGAGGAAACGCCCGGCGTGGTCGACGTGGATTCCTACATCGAGGCCGAGCAGCCGCTGGTGCGCTTCCGCTTCGACCAGGAAAAGGCCGCCCTGCATGGCATCAGCGCCGATCAGGTGGCCGAGGTCATTCGCGTCACCCAGGCCGGGGCCGACGCGGGTCTATTGCACGCCGGGACGGAGCGCGAGGACGTGCTGATCCGGGTGCGTCTGCCGATCGGCCAGCGCGCACACCCGGCCGAGCTGCTACCCATTCCGGTCTGCGCGGGCAGTCATTGCGTGCCGCTGGGGGAGCTGACACGCATCGAGCCGGACAGTGGCGAGAAGAACATCTATCGCAAGAACCAACTGCCCGTGGTCTATGTGACCGGCGACGTGGCGGGTGCCGAGGAGAGTCCCATCTACGCCCTCCTCAAGCTCAACGAGAAGATCGACGCCTACATTCCAGAGGGTCGTGACGCGGCGCTGAAGATCTGGAACATCCGCCAGCCCTTCTCGACCCTGGAGCCCTCGCTCAAATGGGACGGCGAGTGGCACATCACCTACGAGGTCTTCCGCGACCTGGGCGGCGCCTTCGCCATCGTGCTGGTGCTCATCTACGCCCTCATCGTCGGCTGGTTCCGCTCCTTCCGCACCCCTTTCATCATCATGGCCGCCATCCCCTTCTCGCTGGTCGGCATCCTGCCCGCGCACTGGGCGCTCGGGGCCTTCTTCACCGCGACCTCCATGATCGGCTTCATCGCCGGGGCCGGGATCGTGGTGCGCAATTCGATCATCCTGGTCGACTTCATCAAGCTGCGGGTCAAACAGGGCATGCCGCTCGCCGAGGCAGTGGTGGATGCCGGGGCCATCCGCTTTCGGCCGATGCTGCTGACCGCCATGGCCGTGGTTGTGGGCGGCAGCGTCATCCTCTTCGATCCCATCTTCCAGGGCCTCGCGGTCTCGCTCATGGCTGGCGAGGTGGCGTCATTGCTGCTCTCACGCATGGCGGTGCCAGTCATCTACTACCTGGCGATGCGGCGTTCGTATCGGGGTGGGGTGGAAATCGATGAAACGCCGCGCGGTTGACGTCACTCGGTCCTCGGTTCTTTGGAACCAAGTCCATACGGAAGCAGATCGGGAGGGTCCGCGAAACTGACCTGCGCGTGGCGCGTTTGCCAACCGAGGCGAGACGGTGAAAGTATTCGCTTCCACCATCCAATGGTGGTCGTTGGTAGGCTGGGATGAGCTTGCGAATCCCAGCATTTCAACTGACGCAGCGACCAATGCTGGGTTTCGTTCCTCAACCCATCTACGAAGAATTCTTGCCCAATCTCCCCCAGCATGACGCCGAACGTCGCTGCTGGGATTCACTCTCGTTCATCCCAGCCTACGGGCTGGCGATCAAGTTCAGGCTGCCTGTAACACCTCATGCAATACCCGGCGCAAGGTTTCCACCGTGAGTGGTGCCGATTCCGGGGAGAGCGTGGCGCGCAACGTCTCGTTGATCAGGGTTTGATAGCCCTTGCCGCTGTGTGCCGCGCGCTCCCGGAACGCCGCCAGAACATCGTCGTCCAGAAACAGGGTGATACGGGTCTTGCCGGTGGCGTTCAGCACCGCGCCGCGCGTGCCGTTGGAAAAATCATACTCGTCTTGCATTGCCTGGTCCTCTTGATAGGCGCGCCGCTCGTGAGGTTTAGCCAAGCGCGCGGAAATCAGCCGGATCTCATCCTCGCCCCGACAGTGGTACGCCACCACGATAAGACGGCCCAGGCCGTCCAGCCCAAGCGTCACAAAACGCTCTTCGGCATGGTCGCGGTCCTCGACGGTGATGTTCATCGCCTTGAAATATACATATCAGACATGTATGTGCGAGACGCCTCGACATTCAACGTCCGCTCACCGTTCCAGATTCAACGCCAGCAGGCGGCGCAGGATCTCGGCCTCCGGCATGTCAGGCGTGAAATCCGTCCAGCCATAGGCCGCCGCGACGGCGGTATCGAGGGCTTGGTGGGCGTGGTCGAGCCAGGCGGGACGGGCGTTGTAGAGGTTGGTGAGGGTGCGCTTCTTCAGCTCGGCGGCGTGCTCGGGCTTGGGGATGATCCGCTCCGGGTAGCCGGGGACGACTTCGGGGAGGCGCTCGATCCAGTCGGACGGGTTCAGCCAGTTTTCGCGCAGGGCGTTGAGGCGGTGGGCGGCTTCGGCGATGGCTTGGGCGACCGCACGGCGCTCGGGGGCGACCGACGGCAGCACCACGCCGCTGTCCAGGGTCTCGGTCGGGCCTTTGGTGTCGGCGGGGGTCAGTCCCTCGGGGAAGGGGAAGGTCTCGAAGGTGGTGGTGGGGGTGTAGCGTGGATCGTTTCCTTTCCCGAGCCAGGTGCACATCCGCAGCGACCAGAACTCATGGAAACGGGAATGCAGGATGCCGAAGGTGGTGTCGTCGGCGCGGGCGATGACGACTAGCTGTCCATCGCAGACGACTGGCGGTTCAATCCAAACGAATAGACGGTACTTGGCGACGCGCGGCGTGGCTATGAAACGGCTGAGCCCTTGGGCAGCCTCTCGCAAATCGGGAGCGGGGCGAGCATGGAGCCACCATCGCTTACGCTCCAAGGGATTACGCACTGCGTCGCGGGCCGGTTCGATTCAGCCAAGTAAAAACTCGATGCTTTGACACTTCCGGGGTGACGATAAAACGCATCAGACCCTTCGTCGCCTTCCGCATCAAAGGCCGAGACCACTGAAAAATCCACCAATTATCGTTAGTTCGTTTTTCTGGTAGTGCCCCGGCGTATATGATGGCAATCAAGCTAAGCTCTTGATAACGAAAGCGTGACGGATATCTATATCCTATAGGTTGTGGCACTACCCGTTTTTCTCGCTTGCCTACACGTGTTGGCTTGGACATAGTTGGCAGAACGGTGCCTCGAACAAGGCTGCATCTTCGGCGACATATCCACTCCAAAGTCGATGATCCACATTCCTCGGTGCCGACGAGTGATGTCGAACCCGTTGAACCAAGGCGTCAACACCTCGGTGTTAGGTTTTCCATGCGGGTTTGCTGGCAAGGCAAGCCATGAACGCGCCGTGATCCCGGAGACATCAAAAAGCCCGTCTTCTGGATTCCACCGTAAGCCGCATCTTGGTTGACCTTGAGTGCTGCGCAGCGGTGAGGTCAACGCGTCTCGCTGTCAAGCGAAGCGCAAAGATCGGGGTAGATCTCCCGAACAAGTTGGTCATCGAGTCGCCGATGGCGCTTGATGCCCATTGGGCCAGCAAACGCCACCAGCGACACCCGCACCGCCGCCCCGTCGTTGATCCAGGGCTCATCTGACCAGGCGTTGAAGATCGCCCCGGTGTCACAGATCCGCTCCAGCACCTTGCGATTGGCTCCGCCGCGAATGCTGTTGGTGGCGACCAGCCCGGCATAGCTGGACCTTCCCCGCCGCGATCTGCGCCCGCGCCTTCTCAAACCAGTAGGTCACCAGATCCGCCCCGCCAGGGACGCGCCCCTGGTAGAGCTTGCGAAGCCGGGTCACGTATTCACTGCCCATGGCTCCGAGCATCTTCTTGTCGCCCAGGAAGGGCGGATTCCCGACGATGACATCGGCCTCGGGCCACTCCGGTTCGCTCCCGTCTTCATTCACGATCGCGTCGCGCTGCGCGATGGTGTTCAGTGGCTTGAGAATGGGGTTCTTGGAGAGCGAGAAGCCGTGGCCGAGCATCCATTGGATCTCGCCGATCCAGACCGTGACCCGCGCGAGTTCGGCGGCGTAGGGGTTGAGTTCGATCCCGAGCACGTTCTCGGGTCCGACTTGCGGAAAGGCACGCGGCAGGCCCAGCGCCTCGGCCTCCAGGATGACCCGGTGTTCCAGATCCTTGAGCCCCTGCAAGGCGAGCAGCAGGAAGTTCCCGGAGCCGCAGGCGGGGTCGAGGACGCGGAAGCGGGCGAGCCGATCGAGGAAGCCTTGCAGGACGCCGTGGGCCTCGTTGACGGTCTTGGTGCGGGCGGAGGGGGACTTGGCGGCGGCGGACTTGCTCATCAGGGCGGCGATGTCGGCATGTTTCGCGGCCCATTCGTCTCGCAGCGGATCGAGGACCACGGGGTTGACCAGGCGCATGATCGAGGCGGGATCGGTGTAATGGGCGCCGAGCTGGGTGCGCTTCTCGGGATCCAGTCCGCGCTCGAACAGGGTGCCGAAGATCGAGGGTTCGATGGCCGACCAGTCGAGATCCGCCAGGCTCAGCAGGCGCTGGATGTCCTCGGGCTCCAGCGGCAGGGCGGCGGGGGAGTCGAACAACCCGCCGTTGAACCAGTCGATCGGTTCAAAGCCGATCAACCCGCCCGTGGCCATCGCGCCGAACAGGCTTTCGAGCATCCGGGGCAGTTGCTCGGGGCGCTTCTGTCCGGCCTCCAGGAGCTTGCTGAAGAGCTTGTTGGGCAGCAGCTCGATGTCCTCGGCGAACAGACAGAACAGCATCTGTTGGCTGAAGTGGGCGACCTGGGCCGGGGCGTGGCCGCGCTCGCGGAGCGTCTGAGCCAGATCCCCAAAGCGCCCGGCGGCGGCTTCGGTCAGATGGGCGGTGGTGCGGCCGGGACGCAGACGCTCGGGATCGGTGAAGGCCCATTTGAGGAGGCGACGCTTGGCCGGATCGAGCAGGTCATCCAGGGTGAGGAGGTGAATCTCGGGGACGGTGCCGGTGAAGGCGGTATGGATCACGATGGTCTCGATGTCCGAGACGATCAGCAGCGGGGGATATTCCAGCGCGGGGGTGTAGAGCTGGAGCTGTTTGAACGCCTTTTGCAGATCCTTGCCCGGTCCCTTGTATTCCCAGCCGAACCGGGCGCGTTTCCAGACATCGGCCCAGCCGTCGCCGCCGCCGGCCTTCTTGGCGCCCTTCTCGAAGCAGTACCAGGTGCCAGTGGGATCGGCATCCGTCGGGGTCGGCTCGTCGAGCAGTTGACACAGATCGTTAAAATGCGACTGGGCGGCGGAGCGCTCCTTGAGGGCGATGCCTTTCCATTTGGCGACAAATTGCTCGGGGGTCATGGGGGCGAGAGTGATTGCGCTGAGGGGGTTCTAAGAATATCACTCGGTGTCATCGTCCCGTCCGCCGTAACCCCGAGCGTGAGTTGCGCCTGGCCGACACCTCATGGGTTTTCCCGGTGTCCTCCGCTCCCTTGTGGTTCCGACCGCCGAATCTGGGACTACAGCTCCAGCGTTGCCAGCAGCAGCTCGGGAATCCGCTCGCTGACGGCGGGGAAGGACTCGATCGGGACCGGGCGGGAGAAGTAATAGCCCTGTGCGTAGCGGCAGCCCATGCGTCGCAGGAGCCTGACGTGCTCGGCTTCCTCGATGCCCTCGGCGACGACCTCGATCTCGAAGCTGTGCGCCATGGCGGTGATGGCGGCCACCAGTGCCTGGTCGCTGAGGTTCGTGGCAATGTCGCGGACGAAACTCTTGTCGACCTTGAGTCGATCGACGGAAAACCGCTTCAGATAGGACAGCGAGGAGTAGCCGGTGCCAAAATCGTCGAGATAGACCGGAAAACCGGCTGCGCGCACGGTTTCGAGCCAGGTCTGGGCACTGCCCAGATCGTTCAGCAGGACGCCCTCGGTGATTTCCAAGGCCAGCGAGGCGGGCGCAAAGCCCAGCCGAGTGGCGTGATCGAGCAGGATGCTCGGTGGAAGGCCGTCGGGGATCTGGCGACCGGAGACGTTCACCGAGAGATAGAGCGTCTGCCCCTCGCGCTTCCACGCGGCGAGTTGCTTGCCGGCCTCTTCCAGCACCCACAGCCCGATGTCGCTGATCAATCCCGTTTCCTCGGCCAGGGGAATGAATTCGTCGGGCGGGACCATCCCGCGTACCGGGTGTCGCCAGCGCAGGAGTGCCTCGGCGCCCGCCAGTCGGTTTTGCGCGAGATCGATGATCGGCTGGAAAAAGAGGACGAACTGCTCGTCGCGGACGGCCCGCCGCAAATCGTATTCCAGGCGGCGGCGCTGCTCGGCCAAGGCGGCCAGCGTCGGATCGAAGAAGCGAACGCCGTTGCCGCTGCCGGCCTTGGCGTTGGACAAGGCCAGATCGACGTGCTGAAGCAGTTGCGGAACGCCCGCGTCGGTGTCATGGGGATAGAAGGCGATGCCGGCGCTGATCCGCAGCTTCAGTGGCGAGCCGGCGAGAAAATAGTGCTGATGCAGGACGCTGAGAATCCGCGCCGCGACCCGTTCGGCATCCAGATCGCGATTGAGGTCGACCAGCAGCAAGGCGAACTGATCGGCGCCCAGCCGCGCCACCACGTCGGTGCTCTTGACGCAGGAGGAGAGCCGCTTGGTGGCTTCCTTCAGAATCTCCTCGCCCGCCGCCAGACCAAAACCCTCGGTGGCCCGCTTGAGGTCGTCGAGACTGATCAGAACCAGCGCGAAACCCTCATTCTGATTCAGATCGCAGGCACGCGTCAGGTCATGCAGCCGTTGCTCCAGGCCGAGCTGGTTGGCCAGGCCGGTGAGGGCGTCGGTGATGGCCAACTGCCTGGCCGAGCGCTCCGCCTCTTTGTGCGCGGTGACGTCGTGCATCACTCCCTGGATCGAGCGGTCGGCGATTGGTGTCAGCACCATGTTCAGCCAGCGATCCGGTCCGTCGTGGGTGCAAAAGTGCAGGTCTGACGCGAGGCTGCGATGGTTGCTCAGGCAGCCCAGCAGCAGCTCCGCCAGCCGGGCCGGTTCCTTCCAGCCGAGGCCGAACAGCGATCGCTCGGGCAGCGGCTCGTCCCCGAGCGGGAGATGCATGAGTCGCGCGAAAGCGGGATTCCACGAGGTGAGGACGCCCGCGTCGTCGATAATGAAAATGCCGGTTTCCGCGTTCTTGAAGATGGCGTGATAGCGACGCTCATCGATCTCCCGCTGGATCCGCAGCGCGCGCTCCCCGTCGAGGGTCGCGACCAAATGGTCGGCCATGCGATTCACGTCGGCCACCAGCAGGCCGATTTCGGACTCCCGATGACCGCGCGGCACCGGCAGTCGCTCGCCGAGGGTTGCATCCATGTGATGCAGACCATCCGAGATGGCCTTGATGGGGCGGATGATCCGCAGCAGCATCGCCGCCGTGACGGCAAGCGCGACCAGTAGCAATTGCAGGCCCATTTGCAGCATGGCGATCCGCGTTTCGACCCGCATGGCCTCGTGGATCACATCCCGATTTGGGGTCAGCACCATGCGGCCGACGCGCGTCTCGGGAGCGAATGGGGAAAAGATATCGCGGACCAGCGGCTCGACGTCAGCCGCGTCTGTCTCGCCGGGCGGGAGGTCATGCCGGCGAAGGCTGACCAACTCCCGGTCGCCGGCCTGGATAACGATCGACAGGACTTCCGAATTCTTCAGCAATCCCGATGCGAGCTCGGTCGCCAGGACGTCGTCATTGGTGAAGCAGGCGATGCTGGCGGTGTTCTCGACCGTGTCCAGCAACTGGCTGAGGCGCAGGGTGGAGGCGGCCTCGGCGCGCATGCGGTTGTAGCCCAGGTTCAGACTCACGGTGAGGGTGCCGAGCAGAAGAAACACCGCGACCAGCGCGAGCCCGGTCTGAAACAGGATGCTGCGATGCCAGTCAGGACGCATTGGACCTTGTCTTCATGGTCCCAGGGTCAAGACCACTTTGAGCTGCGGCGGGCGTTCGTCCGATCTCATGTAGCCGACCGCGCCGGGATTGCTCGACAGCCATTGCAGCATGTCCTGCTGGGATTTGGCCTGACGCGGCGGCGCGGTCTTGCCCGAGAAGACCAGGCGCGACCAGTAGGCGCGGATCTCCGCTGGCTTCTTGTTGACCAGCCGCTGATAGAAATCGGCCAGCAGCGCCGGATCCGAGGGTTGATCGACCGGAAGCGCGGCCTGGCCGTTTGGCAGTTGGCGGAAGCGTCCGAGAAAGATGTTGATGACCTCCTCGCGCGTCAGGCTGTCGATGCCGCTGGTGCTGCCCATGACGACGACGAGCGAGTCGTCCGCGCGCGCCGGGCCGACTCCGAGCAGTAGCACGTAGACCAGCAACAGCAAGAACCCCCTGTGCCTGTTCATGACGCGGGCTAGAACACGAAATTCCAAGACAGACTGAGCACCGTCATGGAGCCGTCCCAGTCGGTCGTCTCCCAACGGTAGAGGAACTTTGACGCCGGATCCCCGCGGATGACATCCACCTGGGCCTTCAGGCACATGTTCTGGCGGAAGTCCCAGCGCGCGCCGAGAAACAGGGTGTGTTGATCGCTATAGAACTCCGCCTGATAGGCGTCGGTGTAGCCGGAAATCGGGTGCTTCAGATCCTTGGGATCCGATTTCACCGCCGATAGGCCGACGAAGGGTGTCCAGTCCTGGATCCGATAACTCAGGATGAGATAACCGGCCCAGGTATCCTGAAAGCTCCCGTGCTCGTCGAAGGTCTTGCTCAACATCAACTGGGTCTGGAGCGGGCCGGCGTCATAGACGATGCCGAGCGAGTTGAAGCGGGACCAGTGGTCCTTCACCCGCAGTTCATCGGCGGTCGCCTCGGGCAGGGCTTGATAGAAGGACTCGACTGGCAGATCGCTGGCGAACCGGACGCTGGCATGTCCAAGGCGAATCTGCCAAGGGCCTTTCAGGTAGTCCAGATATCCGCCGACGAGCAGCGAGCCGCTCATGTTGAACTCAATGTCTTCCCAGGGCGATTGCTCGCGGCTCAGACCCGCATACAGCTTGCCCTTGAGCAGGCCGCCCGCGAGGGGGTGGGCGGCGGCCACATCCAGTCCGTCCACATAATTGAAGGGCAGGGTTCCGTAATAGTCCACGGGCGGGCGCACGGTCGTGTAGGAATATCCGACCATGCGGGAGTCGGCCATCATGTAGAACTCGGTCCCCAGCCGTCCGGCGCGGAGGGTCCAGGAAGGGGTGGGATCGAAGCCGACGAAGGCCCAGGTGATCTCGGGTTTGTAGCTGCCGTCGGAGTGGTAGCGCGAGACCGCCTGAATCACGGCATCCCACTCGGGGTGGAGGCGCAGACTGGCCTGGACCCCAAGCACCGAATCGGTGTCGAGGCTCCAGTGTCGGGTGAGTCCGTGGGGCTGGCTCAGGTCGCGCACGAACTCGGCGGATTCGTCCGTGGAGCGGGCGGCACCCAGGGTGCCGAAACCGCCGAGCGAGAAATCCATCGCGTTGGCCGAGGCGCCCAAGACGCAGCTCCACACCAGCAGCAGCTTTGCGGCGTGACACTTATTGATCGTAAGGGATCGGCTCAATCGTGCTGTCCTGAGTCGCGCGAGACGCCATGGCTCGCCAGTATGTTTCTTCCCGCCGGGTTGGAGCAACCGGCGCGGGATGGATGCTCAATAGTGAGGTGGCGGTGGCTCGGGTGTCTGAGCAGGGGTTCCCGATTCGGCCACTGTTGCGACCCGAACGCGCAGCCGGTCGATCTCGCCGCGCAGCGCGGCGATCTCGGTCTGCTGCCGCGTGACGATGCCGTTGAGGGTGCGGAGATCGTCTTCCTGATAGGTCAGCCGCATCTGTAGATCCGCCAGTGCCTCGTTCGTGTCCATCATGGGAGTCGCGTCGGTCGCCGTTCAGAGGAACAGTAGGATGGTGAAGTAGTGACTGACGCTGCCGGCGAGGACGAACAGGTGCCAGATGCCGTGGCACCAGGGGTAGCGGTCGTCCAGGACATAGAAGGTGATGCCGACGGTGTAGAAGAGTCCGCCCGCGAGCAAGCCCCAGAAACCGGCCGGGGGCAGGGCGGCGATGAGCGGATCGAGAGCGGCCAGCACCAGCCACCCCATGGTGAGATAGATGACCAGCGAGAGGATGCGCGGCCCCTTGTGGGGCAAGGCGTCCAGCACCATGCCGATCAGCGCCAGTGCCCAGACGGCGCCGAACATCCACCAGCCGGTGGCGCCTTTCAGCCCCAAGAGGGTGAAGGGGGTATAGGTGCCGGCGATCAGCAGGTAGATCGCCTGGTGATCCAACTTTCGAAAGATCAGCTTCGCCCGGCCCTTGAGGCTGTGATAAAGGGTCGAGAACAGATAGAGCAGGAAGAGGGTGACACCGTAGACGGTCAGACTGGTGATCCGCAGCGCCCCCCCCTCGGCGCCCGCGAGGGTGACCATCACGGTGACCCCGATCAGAGCAAGAACGGCGCCGACGAGGTGCGAGATGCTGTTGAAGAATTCGCCGGCGTACATCCGCGACTACCTAGATGCCGTCTGATTTCCCGCGAGCAGCCAATCGCGCACCCGGCTGGAATCGCTCATGCAGCCGTGCTTGCCCTCGGCGTCCAGGAAGACCATGAAGACGGAGCGGTTGGCAACGCGCGTGCGCATGACCAAACAGTGCCCGGCCTCGTTGATGAACCCGGTCTTGCTCAGCTCGACCACCCAGTTCGGATCGCGGGCCAGCGGATTGGTGTTGCGGTACTGCAGCGGTGCCTGGTTCGCGAACGGATAGACCGTCATCTCGCCACGCGACGTCGTATTGCGGATGAAGGCATAGGTGGACGCGGCGCGGACCATCTTGAGCAGATCCTCGGCGGTGGAACGGTTTTGCGCATTCAGACCGGTCGGATCGGCGTAGACGGTATCGCGCATGCCGAGCGCCCGCGCCTTACGGTTCATGGCCTTGACGAAGTCGGCCGTCCCGCCGACAAAGGTCGTGCGGCCGAGCGCATGCGCCGCGCGGTTATCGGAGGACATCAGCGCCACCATCATCATCTCCCCGCGCGGCAGCATGGCCTCGCCGATGCGCAGTCTGGAGCGGCTGTTGCGCAGTCGGTCGCGGTCGTCCTCGGTGATGCGGATGGGCGTCTTCAAGGACACGCCGGTATCCAGTACCACCATTGCCGTCATCAGCTTGGTGATGGAGGCGATCGGATTACCCTTGCGTGGGTTCTTGGCATAGAGCCGGTTGCCGTGCTCATCGACGATCAAGGCGCTGTCGGATTGGAGATGGAGCGCCGAGCGGTCGAGTGCCCCCCAGGCTTGCGCGGAGCCGTCCTCGTGCTCCCAGTCGCGCGACAACTGATCGAGCGGGGCCTGCTCGGGCACCGCGCGGTCGGCGCGGCCGATTTCGGGCGCGGGTTGCGCCGGCCGCTGCCATTCCTGCGACAAACTTGGCTGACTCCCGACGCAGGCCGCGCCAGTCAGGGTGAGCGGCCCTACCAACAGCAGCATCAGCAGGATTCGTGTCAGCGAATCGACGCGCGATGCCCACGGGATTCGGGACAGGAATGGCAGTGCATGCAGGCTAGACATGATGGTGGTGCCCTTGTTTGAATGAAGTGACGAGATGAAGTGCTAAATGCGTGATTATGACATAGCGATATCCGATTGGGCTGTCGAGAAGCGCTGATCAGTTAGGCCGAGCGCGGCTGGCAAGTCCGCGCCGTTCGTCGTCAAGCGATCCACGTCCGCCAGCCGGACCGGACCGTTGATCCACTTGATGCCGGCATTCGCTGCCCTGCTCGCCATGTGGCTTGCTGGGAGAGCGGTTGAGCGGATTTCATGGCGTTGGCATCGGCTGCATCCTGGCCGGAATCGGGCTTGCGACCGCGCGTCGCCGATCCTGACGAGGCATCCCCGAGCCAAACCGATACAATGACGTCATGGAAACCTGCGTTTGGAATGTCAGACCCATGATCGACTTGCGCTGGCGACAGACGGTGATGCGCTGGCGCGAACTGCGCGCCGCGCTGCTGAATCCGCGCGTCGATGATCAGAGGCTGGCGACGGCGCTCGCCGAGGCGAGCGCCCATGCGCCGGTGCCGGTCGTCTGGCTGATCGGCAAGACCCAAGCGGGTAAGACCTCCATCATCCGCGCGCTCACCGGCAGCGAGCGCGCCGAGATCGGCAATGGTTTCAAGCCCTGCACCAGGACCGCGCGGCTCTATGATTTCCCGGCCCTGGCGCCGGCGGTGCGGTTTCTCGACACCCGTGGTCTGGGCGAGGTGGCTTATGATCCGGCCGACGACATTCGTTTTGGGGAGTCACAGGCGCATTTGCTGCTCGCCGTGATGAAGGTGGGCGATTTCGCCCAGGAGGCGGTCCACGATGTCTTGCGTGCGATCCGGCGTCGACATCCTGAGTGGCCCGTTGTCATCGCCCAGACCGGTCTGCACGAATCCTATCCCGCCGGACTTGATCATCCTTACCCGTACCCCTTTGAACAGGAGCCCTGGCCGGCCTCGGTCCCGGCGGATCTGGCGCGCGCGCTCAAGGCGCAGCGCGCGCGGGCGGGCGATTTCCCCGGATCGGCGCCAGTACGCTGGGTTCCGGTGGACCTCACCTTGCCGGAGGATGGCTACATGCCCTCGGACTATGGACTCGATGCCTTGTGGCGAGCCATCGACGGCGTCTCGACCCTGCATCTGCGACGGCTGCTCGGGAGCGATGCCGGGGTGCGGGATGTCTTCGAACGGGCGGCGCATCCACACATCCTGGGTTACGCCTTGGCTGCGGCCGGAATCGGTGCATTGCCCTTGATCGATCTGGCGGGGGTGCCGGCGCTCCAGGCTAAAATGCTCCAGAGTCTGGCGACGATTCATGAACAGACCTGGGATCGTCAATCGATCCTGGAGTTTCTCGGTCTGCTGGGGACCGGGATCGGGATCACTTACTGGGTGCGCCTCCTCGGGCGGGAAGTCGTCAAGCTCGTGCCCTATCTCGGACAGACGGTCGGCGCGGTTTGGGGCGCGACCACGAGCGGCGCGACGACCTATGCGCTGGGCAAGGCGGCGGCCTATTACTTTCGCCAACGGAACCTGGGGCTGGCGACGGACGCGCGGGCGCTGCGTCGGGTCTTCGCCGAGCAACTGTCCAGGGGCGCGGACCTGGTGAAGGATCGCGTGAAGTCAGGTCGACCATGAAATCACTCATGACCCGCATCGATCGCTGGTGGCTGGTGTCGCTCCTGCTCTGGACGGTGCCGCTGGCCGCCTTGCTCCCGATGGGCCTGTTGTGGCTGCATCAAGCCGGCCTCCTGCTTGTCTGGATCGCCTCGATCCTGCTGTTCAGCGCGGCCGGTTATGGACTGGCGTACTGGTTGAGGGCTGCGGGGCGCGACGCGCTCGACGTCGAACAGACCCAGCCGGATCCCGCCTGGCCGGCGGCGGCCGAGGGCGCCTGGACGCTGGTGGAGGAGATGGCGGCGCGCATCGATCCCGCGGATTGGCCGCTGGCTGCGGAGATGCGGTTGGGGGCGCTCGCCCAACGGACCCTGGAACAGGTTGCCCGCTACTTCCATCCCGAGGTGGACCAGCCGCTGCTCGAACTTCGGGTTCCGCACGCACTGCTGATCATCGAGCGCGCCAGCCGCGATCTGCGCCAGGCCATCACCGAGCAGATACCCTTCAGCCATCGCCTGACGATCGGCGCGCTGGCGCGTGCCTACCGCTGGAAGCCCTTCGCCGAGCGTCTGCTCGGGCTCTATCGCGCGGGCCGCTGGATCGCGAACCCTGCCAATGCCCTGCTGAACGAAGCCTGGAGCCAGCTTCGCAACCAGGGCTTTGCCATGGCCCGGCAAGATGTGTATCGCTGGCTGCTCCAGGAGTATGTGCGTAAGGTCGGGCACTATGCCATCCAGCTCTATAGCGGGCGCCTCTTGCTGACCGAGGAGGATCCGGTCAAACGCCTGACGCAAGCCTCGAGCGTCGATCTGGAACAGGCGGCGGAAATCGAGGCCGCGACCCCGAGCCTTGAAGATGTCTCGGGCGAGCCGCTGCGCGTCCTGGTCCTGGGCCGGTCGAATACCGGCAAGTCGAGTCTCATCAATGCCCTCTTCGGACAGCTGCGGGCCGCGACGGACATCGTCGCCGATACCACCAGGGCGCAGACGCCCTACCGACTGGAGCGCGATGGGGTCGAGATCGCCCTGATCTTCGACACGCCAGGGTCCGAACGCCTGGCCTACAAAAGCCTGCACGACGCCGCGATTTCGGCCGACATGATCCTCTGGGTGAGCGCCGCGCACCGTCCTGACCGCCAGTCCGAGCGTCATATCCTGGACACCCTGCGCACCGCGCAGGCCGCGCGGATCGACCGTCGGCCCCCACCGCTGATCGTGGTGGTCACCCATATCGACCGCCTGCGCCCGCTGCGCGAGTGGCAACCGCCCTACGACCTAACCGACAGCGACAATCTCAAGGCGATGAGCATCCAAGCCGCGATCACCGCGTTGGCGGCCGATCTCGAGGTCCCCATCGCCAACGTGATCCCGGTCTGTCTGGCCGAGGGGCGCGTCTACAACGTCGATGACACGCTCTGGACCGCGATCCTCGATCAAATGGACCGCGCCCAGCGCGTCCGGCTGCTGCGCTGCCAGGACGTGCGCCGCCGCGAGGAAAACTGGAACCTGCTACGACGCCAGCTCGCCAACGCCGGTCGGTTTTTGCTCGCCCTGCCAGGACGGGCATCGCGGAATGCATGATGGGCCGGTCAGCGCCGGCACGCGCTGCCTGGACCTTGAGCCCATCCGCGAGTCGAGCGGATCGCGTGGGCGTTCCGTGGATTTCGTCCACCGTGGAGAATCGCTCGACTGATGTGGAAGCTTCGACGACAGAGTTCACGGGGACACCGCTAACCGCAATTCATGCGGTTAGCGGAGGAGATGATTCAACCCCCCGATCATTATTGGTCCTTAAGGGTTTACCGAGACAAATTGGCGGCTTCCGTGAGAGCTCGATATTGAGCATGGTTGGAATTCACGTCTATTTTTGCGGATTGCGCGGCGCTGCCTTGTCCTTGGAAGCGAGCCGCCAGATCAGTGACCAGCGTGTCTTGCTCGACTAGCTGCGACTCCAGCTCCTCCCCTGGAATCCTGTTATCAGCCCTGGCAAGTTGCGCGGTGTTTCCCGGGCCGACAGGAGGGCTTGAGGTCTTTTTCCCTGTCATGCTGTAGCATGTGCTCCACTCGTCCGTGCTCTTGGTGATCAAATAGAAGCATCCCTGCGCCATATTGGCTGCCGGCAGGTCGAATGTATAGAAACGATCAATAATCGTTCCCTGGTCGAGAAGCGTGTATTGACCGAGACTCGAATCATATGCGGCGGCTATTACCTCATTATACTCGTCTGTTCCTGTGACATAATAATAACCAGGGTTGGAGGCAAGCTCCGTTGCTGGCCCGGAAAGGACATATTTCGAGACGTAGGTGGAAATTATCGTGTACGTAAAATCCCAGTTTCCAATTAGCATTTCCGTTTTTGATTTATTAATCGGAGTGCTTCCGTTCGGATAGGGGATCGCCGATTTCAGAACGAACTGCATGCCCGGCGAGCCTTGCGTGAGTTCGAGCGTCGCATTAAAGCATTCACCGCTTGGAAGCCGTACTGTGGGTATGCTAACGAGCCTATTCTCAGGCGAGTAAGTGCTGAGCTGAGGCTGCGAGCAGTCGGCGAGCACGGATGAAGAAATACTGTAGACCGCGATGGCAATGGCGCAATACAGAAAACCGGTTTTTTTCATGAGTCATTCTCCGTTGCTACTCGTTGATGAAACGCTTGCTGAATGTTGACTGGTCTAAGCAATGGACTGAAAATCTATATGACAGTCCCCGTGGTGCCGGTTGCGAATTCCCGCCTTTTGACAATGCCGACGAAGTTTTCCACTCGGTTCGAGTTTTGGGGCGAAATGCGTCGTTCGTACAATGGACAGATAAGAATTGACTGAAAAATTGCCAGGAACCTCCTCGTCACGCTAAAGCACAAAAAATAACCGCCTGAATTTCGACGAGTGTTATCACATACGCGGTTTAGGCACAAGGCCGCTGTGGTCAGACGCGCATGCACCAAAGCAGGAGATTGGCAGGGGAGGATTCACGATGTCGGCCAAGGGCACGAATTGTGTCAAATACGCATTCTATGCCCAAGAGTTCAATCGAACCGGCGCCATGAATATTCTTGGCTATCGGTTCTCATCAGGCGCATCTGACTCACTCAACACCCGAACGGTAATCGGACTTCCGGCATCCAGATGCACATCCCGCTGGGGAAACGCTATTGCGATGGCGCTCTCCGCGAAGCGCTCGGTGATGCTATGTCGGAGGTCGGTCACCACGGCCCGATAGTCGTCCTGTGCGGCGAAGTCGATCCAGACATAGAGGCGGAAGATGAGGGCGCTGTCCCCAAAGTCCTCGAACACGACGACCGGCGCCGGGGCGGTGACGACCAGTTCGTGCGCCTTGGCGATGTCGAGCAGAAGGGCGTGAACCTGGCGTGTCGGGGAACCGTAGGCGACGCCGACGTGGATGCTGATCCGGGTGCGCTGATCGGACAGCGTCATGTTCGTCACGCTGCTTTCGAGGAAATGGCTGTTGGGAATCAGCATGTAGACACCGTCGAAACGACGCACCCGCGTGGAGCGCTCGCCGATTCGTTCCACGATGCCCTGTGTTCCCTCGATCTCGATCCGGTCGCCGGGGCGGATGGTGCCCTCGCCCAGGAGAATGAATCCGCTGATGAAATTGTTGAGGAGATTCTTCCCGCCGAAACCGATCCCGAGTGCGATGGCACCGCCGAGAAAGGCGAATACCGTGAGCGGGATCTTAACCGTGACCAGGGCCAGGACAACGACCAGGGCGATCATGCCCACGCGCAGGATCTTCTGAATCAGCAGGCGTAGCTGCCATTTTTCCGCCGAGAAGGGCAGCAGAATCCGGCTGATGAGGCGGGCCAATCCGGAAGCAAGCAGCAATCCGATGGTCAGGATCAGAATCGCCTCGATCACCTTACCGATAGTGACGGGCCGTTTTTCGATCATCCGCTCGCCGTCCACCACCAGGGTGTCCTCGACGGAGAGCAGCTCAAACGACCAGAGGCGTTTCAGGTAGCCGACCAGGACATCGTCCCAGCCCTTGACCTGCTTGACCGCGCCCATGTCGCCGTCGCGGGCCTCGATCTCTCGCATCCACAATTCCAGGAAGTCGCGGAGCTGGAGCGCGCTACGAAGGGTTGACGCCAGTTGCGTGCTTCGCTCGCGCATGGCGTCGCTGAGCGCGCGGCGCGGCGCGGCCAGTTCGGGAATCGCAAAGCGGCTCTCCACCGCGAAATCCTCGGTCTCCGTGCGGGCGAGATCGAGGGCCGTGATGCCTTGCTCGATGACCTTGAGCAAGGTGGCGATGTCATCCAACTGGGTTCTGGCCTTCGCGAAATCCCAGTGTTCATGGAGGTCGAGGCGGTTTCTCCAGAAACCCTGATGCGCCTGGAGGTATCCGATGCGCAGATTGACGTCATCCAGGGTCGCTCGGATCGCTTCGAGCTGCTGCTGCCTGAGCTGCATCTCCAGATCCAGCACGGGATCGATACCCCCCGTCTCCTTCTGCCCGTCGAGGTGCTCGCGAACCTTTCCGAGCCGCTGACTCGCCGTTGTCTCCTCGGTATTGATCCTGGCGAGGGTCTCGCTCGCGACCTCCAGCTCCTTCGCCAGCGTCTTGATTCTCGCCTGGACGCCCTCCTCCGTCAGTCGAATATCCTTCAGCGCCTCCGTGAGTTTCTTGCGTGCAAACTCCTCGCGCAGACGGTGCAGGCTCAGCTTTTCTTCCAGCAGTCGCTCGCTGGATCGCACGAAGGCGAGACCTTCCCCGCTCACACTCAAGGAGAGCTGGCTCAAGGCGTGCTGTCTGCGCGCCTGCTGTTTCGCCTCGTCGGTGCGGGCCGACTCCAGGGCTTCGAGGGTCTGGCGGAAGGTCTTCTCGGCGCTCGCCAGCTCGTTCGTCGCCAGGGTCTTCCCGTGAGCGAATGACGCCTGCCGCATCTCGTCCGTGCCGATGGCGGCCTGTTGCGACTTCAGCGTTTTCGCCAGCTCCTCGACGAAGTCGAGCGGGAAAGGCGGGGCGTCCGCGAATCCCGTCCAAGCGTTGCTCTCCTCCTGGAGCTGTCGCTTTTCTTCCCGGACCGCTTGCGCCTCCTCGACGATCTTGAGGTGACGGCGGCCGATCTGGATCCGGGCCTGAAGGAGCGTGACCCGCTCCCGCAAGGCTTGCGTGTCCTCGTCGCCGCGCCCCGCATCGGGAACCTCCAGGGCCTGATTCGCCTCGGTCAGTTGTTTCGTCGCCTCTTCGATATGGGCTTGGACGCGGGCGCCTTCCGTTTCGAGATCTTGCAGCGGGACGGAGATCGCCGGCTGGTCGGTGTTCTCCGGTTGCGGAAACGGCAGCGGCAATTGCCCGAAGATCAGTGGGGCGGGGGCGAGCAGGAGGACAAACAGCAGCAGGTTCTTGGTCATTGGAAGACGCTATGTTGGGTTGGCAACATGATCGGGTCGGGAATGACGGAGCAGCGATGCAGATTACCCCAATCAAGGCGCCGCAATGATTCTCCATTGGCGGTCTCCAATAGCAACAGGCTGGCGATGGCCCCGTTTGCGGTTATCCTGCCGGCCTCGCAACAAGGGATTCCATCGGGATGGACGTGCTGGATTGGATCTGTTTCGACTTTGACGGCACTTTGGTCAACAGCATGGAGGTCGCCTTCGACGCCTTCGTGCAAGTGGGGCCGGAGTTCGGCTGCAAGCCCTTCACCCGGAGCCAACTGCTGGAGTTGCGCGGTTTGCATGTCCGCGAGGTAATCCGCGCGGTCGGCGTCCCGCTCTACCGCGTGCCCCAGCTCGCGCGGCGGATGCGTCGGATCATGCGCGACGAGCTGATGGTAACGCCGCCGGTCGAGGGCATCGCCGAGGTTCTGGAGACGCTCGCGCGGCGGGGCTATCGGCTCGCCATCCTCTCATCGAATGCCGAGGGCAGCGTGCGGGAATATATCGCGCGCCACGCCTTGAATGGATTCGAGCTGGTCATCGGCGATGCCGGGCTGTTCAGCAAGTCCAAGGCACTGCGCGGTCTGTTGCGCCGCGAGCGGATTCCGCCTAGCCATCTGCTCTATGTCGGCGACGAGATCCGCGACATCGAGGCGGCGCGTCGCGCCGGGGTTCGATCGGCCGCCGTGGGCTGGGGCTACAACGCCTTGGAGCGCCTGCGGGCCGCCGGGCCGGACTATCTCATCGAAGCCCCAGGCGATCTGCTCGCGTCCCTACCTTGATAAGATTTAATGGGCGCCTCGCCCCGAAAACTGCAACCCTATGCGGGAGCCGGTGGCCAAAGTCACGGGATTCCTGACGGAGATGCGAGCCTTGGAAGAGAGACTTCAATCGGATTCGCGCGCCACTGCCGCGCCAGAGAGTGCCGCGCCTCAATTGGTGGCCCGTTTCGCCGCGCTGCGCGAACAGATCGCCCAAACCATCCTCGGTCAGCGCAGGCTGATCGACCGCCTGCTGATCGCCCTCCTGGCCGATGGTCATCTGTTGGTCGAGGGCGCCCCCGGACTGGCCAAGACCACGGCGATCAAACAACTGGCAGCCGGGCTGGAAGGCGATTTCCATCGCGTTCAGTTCACGCCCGATCTTCTGCCGGCGGATTTGACTGGGACTGAGATCTATCGGCCGAACGATGGCAGCTTTCGCTTCGACCGCGGGCCGATCTTCCACAACCTTCTGCTGGCGGACGAGGTCAACCGTGCCCCGGCGAAGGTCCAGTCGGCCCTGCTGGAGGCCATGGGCGAGCGTCAGGTGACCGTGGGTCGCGAGACCTATCGGCTGCCGGAACTGTTTCTGGTCATGGCGACCCAGAACCCGATCGAGCACGAGGGGACCTACCCGCTGCCCGAGGCACAGCTCGACCGTTTTCTCATGCATGTGCGGGTCGACTATCCGGACCTGGCGACCGAGCGGGCGATCCTGCGGCTCAACCGGGAGGATGCCCGGCGCGACCAGCCACCAAAATCGACCATGGTCGTGCGACAAGCCGATGTCTTCGCCGCGCGGCGGTGCATCCTGGGGCTCTATATGGCCCCGGAGGTCGAGGACTATCTGGTGCATCTGGTGATGGCGACCCGCCGTCCGGGCGCCTATGCGGCGGATCTGGATGGCTGGCTCCGTTTCGGCGCCAGCCCCAGGGCGACGATTGCCATCGATCGCTGCTCGCGTGCGCTGGCCTGGCTCAATGGCCGCGATTTCGTCTCGCCGGAGGATGTCCAGGCGGTCACGCCGGACGTGCTGCGTCATCGGGTGCTGTTGTCCTACGAGTCCGAGGCGGAAGGGCGTTGCCCGGACGACTTCATCGGCGCGTTGCTGGCGCGTGTCCCGGCGCCTTGACCGCCCGACCGTGGGTTTGCATCGGCGGCGCTGGTGGCTGAAAGCTCTATTCCAGGCTCAATCGACCCATGAAGCCCAACCCAACCGACAGGACAGCGACTGGACTCCGCGCCGATCTCGGGGAGCTGATCGCGCTACGCGCTCAGGCGCGGCGGCTCGACTTGGCCCCGCGCGGTCGCGTCCTGGCGACTCGCAGCGGCGGCCATCTGTCGCGGTTTCGCGGACGCGGCATGGAGTTCGACGAGTCGCGCGTCTATCAGCCGGGCGATGACCCGCGCAATATGGACTGGCGGGTGACGGCGCGTGCTGGCACGCCGCATGTGAAGCTCTTCCGCGAGGAGCGCGAGCGGCCGGTCTGGCTGCTGGTGGATCAGGGACCGAGCATGCGTTTCGGGACGCGGGTCGCCTTCAAGTCGGTGGTCGCGGCGCGGGTCGCGGCGCTGCTCGGCTGGGCGGCGTCCGACCGTGGCGATCGGGTCGGGGGGCTGGTCTTCGATGAATCCAACCACCTGGAGCGCCGGCCCGCCGCCCGTGGCGCGGGCCTGCTGCCGCTGCTCGATCGACTCGCCTCGCCTCCGGAGACCGTCGCGGGCGGCTATGCCTCGCTCGCCGAGGCCGCCGGGCATCTGGCGCGCCTGGTCCGCCCCGGTAGCCTGGTTGCCGTGGTGAGCGACTTTGCCGACTTCGGGCAAGACCCAGGCGGTTGGCTGGCCCAACTCGCGTTCGGGACCGAGCTGCTGTTGATCCTGATTCATGACCCCATCGAATCCGCCGCGCCTCCGGCGGGCCGCTATCCCGTGCTGACAGGGCTCCGGCGCGGCATCCTGGATCTGACCGGCACCTCCGCCCGGCATGCCTATCATGACCACTTCGAGCAGCGCCTGGCGCTCCTGGAGCGACTCGCCCGGCGTCATGGGGCGCATTGGCTGAGGCTCTCCACCCTGGATCCGGTCGGCCCCACGCTGGCGCTCGGGCTGGGCGCGCGCATCGGGGCACGCACGCAGGGAGCGGTGCGATGAACGCGGATCCGCTGGCCGATCTGCGCGACTGGCATCTGCCCGACCCAGTGTCCTGGTGGCCGCCCGCGCCGGGCTGGCGGCTCGTGGCCGTCGCCGCACTCCTTGGGGTCTGGCTCGCGACCCGCTGGTGGCTGGGTCGGCGTCGGGCCACGGCGGCCGGTCGCGCGGCGAGCCGCGAGCTCGCGGCGCTCAGGCAGGGGTTGGATGCCGACGGCGATGCGCGCCGCTACGCCGCCGCCGTCTCCCGGTTGCTGCGACGGTTGGCGCTGGCGCGCTACCCGCGTGAGCGGGTCGCCGGTCTCAGCGGTCTCGGCTGGCTGGAGTTCCTGGACGCGACGGGCGGGGGAGATGGTTTCGTTGAGGGCGCCGGTCGCGTCCTCGCGGAGGATGCCTATCGCCCGGAGATCCCGGACGCGGCAGCGCTGGATCCGGAACGGCTGCACCAGTTGGCGCTGGGCTGGGTCCGGGCCACTGCGGGAGGGCGCAAGCCATGATCGTGCTCGATTGGCCCTGGGTACTGGCCGCCTTGCCATTGCCAGTCCTCGCGCGCGTCTTGCCGCGCGCCCCGATCGATGTCGGCGCGGCGCTGCGGTTTCCGCTCCAGGTCGGTCTCGGGATGGAGCCGGCGCGCGGGCGGCGCGCGCCATCCTGGTGGCGTCTGGCGATGGCCGTCCTCGCCTGGATGCTCCTGGTGTTGGCCGCCGCGCGTCCGCAATGGGTCGGCGAGCCCATTGCGCTGCCGCTGGCGGGACGGGATCTGATGCTGGCCGTCGACATCTCGGGCAGCATGGAGCAGGAGGATTACGAGCTGAATGGCCGCGCGGTCTCCCGGCTGGCGGCGGTTCAGGCGGTCGCCTCGGGCTTCATTCAGCGGCGCGACCAGGACCGGCTCGGCCTCATCCTGTTCGGCAGCCAGCCCTACCTCCAGACACCCCTGACCTTCGACGGGCCGACGGTCGCCGCCATGCTCCGCGACGCGGTCATCGGGCTGGCCGGCCGCGAGACCGCGATTGGCGACGCCATCGGTCTAGCGGTCAAGCGGCTGCGCGAGCAGCCAGATGGCCAACGCCTGCTGGTGCTGCTGACCGATGGTGACAACACCGCCGGGACACTGGATCCGATCGACGCGGCCCGCCTGGCCACGCAAGCAGGGGTGCGGGTCTACACCATCGGCATCGGCGGCGGCGATGTCGGACTGCGCACGCCTTTCGGCATGCGTTTGATGCGGCAGGGCAACGACTTCGATCCGACCACCCTCAAGAAGATCGCGGAGATCACCGGCGGGCGCTTCTTCGCGGCCAGCAGCCTCGGGCAACTGGAGGCGATCTACGCGGAGCTGGACCGGCTCGAACCCAATCAGCGCGACGAGCGCACCTATCGTCCCCAGCGCGCCCTATTCGTCTGGCCCGCTGGTCTGGCCCTCTTGTTGTCGGCTGGGCTGGCGCTCGGGTTTGCTCGACCTAGGGTCTGATCCTGGAATCTGTCACCGCCCATGCTCACTGATCTCCATTTGCTACGCCCCTTTTGGCTGATCGCGCTGCTGCCGCTTGGATTCCTGGCGTGGATTCTCTGGCGCGGTCAGGCCGGGGCCTCGGCTTCGATCTGGAGCAAGGTCGTGGATCCGCATTTGCTCCCACATCTGCTTGTCGGCGCGGAGGCTGCTCGCTCACCCCTGTCGCTGGTTCTGCTCGGCCTCGGCTGGCTGATCCTGGTGCTCGCCTTGGCCGGACCCGTCTGGCGGCAGTTGCCGCAGCCAGTCTTCGGCATGACCAGCCAGCGGGTGATCCTGCTTGACCTCTCGCCGAGCATGAACGCCGCCGACGTCCCGCCCTCGCGTCTGGCGCGGGCGCGCTTCGAGATCCTGGATCTGCTCAAGGCGTCCAAGGAAGGGCAGGTGGCCCTGATCGCCTTCGGGCCAGAGCCCTTCATCGTCTCGCCCCTGAGCGGCGACGCCGGCACCATCGCCACTCAGATTCCGCAGCTCGCGACCGAGCTGATCCCGGTGCCTGGACCCCGCCAAACCCATCTGGCCCTGGACTTGGCGCGCGAGATGCTGGAGCGCGTGCACGCCGGGCGTGGCGATCTGATCCTGGTGACCGACGCGGTCGGCGATCTGGCCAGCTCGCTGCAATCGGCCCGGAGCATCGCAGCCGCTGGCTATCGTCTGTCCGTACTCGGGGTCGGCACCCTCAAGGGGGCGCCCGTGCCGGGCTCCGATGGAGGATTCGCTCAGGATAGCGCTGGCGGGATCCGCCTTGCCCGGCTGGAGCCCGAGACGTTGCGAGAGCTGGCGCGAGCGGGAAATGGCCGCTATCTGGAGGCCAGCGTCGGTGACAGCGATACCCGAGCCCTGATCCAGGAGGCACCTGGGCTCGGCGACACGGTCCAGAAGACGGCCCTGGTTGCCGATCAATGGCGCGAGGAAGGTCCGTGGCTGCTCCTGGCGCTACTGCCCTTGGCCGCGCTGGCCTTCCGGCGCGGCTGGCTGCTTCCCGTGCTGGCCCTGGCGCTGGTTCTGCCGGCGGATCCGAGTCACGCCCTCGGCTGGTCGGATCTCTGGCAGCGACCGGATCAGCAGGCCGCGCGACAGCTCGCCTCCGGGCAGGCGCAAGCGGCGGCCGAGCATTTCGAGAGTCCAGCCTGGCGGGCCGCGGCGAGTTACCGCGCGGGCGATTTCCAGCAGGCGTTGCAGGCACTCTCCGGCGTGGACGGCCCCGAGGCCGACTACAATCGGGGCAATGCCCTGGCGCGTCTGGGGCAGCTCAAGGAAGCCTCGGACGCCTATGAGGCGGCGCTGAAGCAGGCGCCCGACCATGCGGACGCGCGCCACAATCTGGAGCTGGTGCGAAAGCTGATCGAGCAGGGAAAGAGCCAAAAGCCGCCGTCCGCCGAGCAGAAGGGAGCGGACGGGAAGGACGATGGTCAGCCCCAGCAAGGCCAGTCGGGGGCGTCCGACCAGAAGTCTGGCGGCGAGCCGGGGCAAGGCCAAGACCAGGGCAAACCTCAGGGCGAGTCTGGGCAACAGTCGGATGCGGCGTCGAAGTCTGGGGCGGAACAATCCTCGGGCCAAGAGGCAGAGTCGAAGTCAGGGCCAGATCAGTCGGTCGATCAGAAGCCCAAGTCGACGTCAGACTCGGACCAGTCCGCCGGCCAAGACCCTGCATCCGCCGCGCCCCAGGAGAAGCCCTCGGACCCCGCCGCCAAGACTTCAGGTCACGCGGCTGCCGGCGACAAGGCCCCAGGACGTCCGCCTGATGCTGGCGATTTCGGTCAGGATGCGCTCAAGGGCGATGCGTCCACGTCGCAAACAGATCAGGGAGCCGAGGAGGCGGGCGCAGGGAAAGCCGTTCCAGGCGATGCTGGCCGGGAGTCCGACCAGGCGGAGAAGTCGCCCGCCCAGGCTGGCGTTGAGCAGGCGTCGCTCACGCCCGAGGCACGCGAGCAGCAGCAGGCGATGGAGGCCCAACTGCGACGGGTTCCGGATGAGCCGGCGGGGCTGCTCCGCCAGCGTTTTCTCTTACAACATCTTCGTCGCGAGGGTCGCTTGCCGTGATGCCGATGACATCCATACCGCGTGCGTTGTTGGTGATTCTGCTCGGATGTGCCGTCACGGCGGTCTCGGCCGCCGAGATCCACGTCCGATTAGACCGTCAGCGTCTGGATCTCGGCGAGGTGCTCGAACTCCAGCTCAGCGCCGAGGGCGATACCGACCAGGATCCGGATTTTTCCCCGCTGACGCAGGATTTCGACATCCTCGGCCGAGGGCAGAGTCAGGTCACCAGCATCATCAACGGCAAGATCTCCCACACCCGCCAGTGGAACCTGCAACTCGCCCCCAAGCGCGTCGGGCAGCTCCGGATACCGGCCATCGCGGTCGGCAAGGATCGCAGCGAGCCGGTCACAGTGAACGTGGTGGAGCAGGGTGCGGGCGGCGCGACCGCGACCGCTGGCGCCGAGCCCAAGCCCCTGTTCGTGCGGGCCGAGGTCGCGAACAGCGCCCCCTATGTCCAGCAGGCCACCGACTATCGTGTGAAGGTCTATTTCCGCCAGCAGCCCCAGCGGGCGGTACTCTCCGAGCCCCAGGCGGAGGGCGCGACCTTGCAGCAGGTGGGAGAGGACCGTGGCTATGACGAGTCGGTGGATGGCGTCGCCTATCGCGTCATCGAGCGACGTTACCGGTTGACGCCTCAGCGCAGCGGGCGAATCAGCATCCAGGCCCCGAGGCTGGAAGCCATGCTTGAGGATCCCAATCAGGCGGATCGGCGGGATCCCTTCGCGGATCTCGATCAAGCCTTTGGGGGGCGACTCTTTCAGGGCTTTCCCACCCTGCCGGGCATCACACACCCAGGACGCCGGGTGGTCGAGCGGGCACCGGAGATCGATCTCGAAGTCCGGCCCCAGCCCGCCGGGGCGGGTTCGGCTTGGCTGCCGGCGACCTCGGTGCAGATCGCGGATGAGTGGACGCCCAGCCCGCCGGTGTTTCGGGTCGGTGAGCCGGTGACACGCTCCCTGACTATCACGGCCACGGGGACGACGGCGGCGCAACTGCCCAATCTGGATCTCGGCTCGATTGCGGGGGCGCAGGTTTACCCCGATCAGCCCCGTGGCGAGGATCTCGCCACCGGTGCGGATCCGTCAGCGACCAAGAGCTTCAAGATCGCCGTGATTCCCAATCGGGCGGGCAGGCTCATCCTCCCGGAGATCAGACTCCCCTGGTGGGACACCCTTGCCGACCAGCCGAGGGTCGCGGTCGTGCCAGCGCGGACGGTGGAGGTAGCTCCAGCATCGGGATCAGCCTCCCAGTCCCAGCCGGTGGAGCCGCCCGTCGCGGCACCGCCCGAAACGCGATCCACGCCTCAGGCGGCGAATTCGTCGGCGGTGGCGACGCTGGGAGGTCGCGCGGACATCTGGCCATGGGTATCGGTCGCGCTGGGGGCCGGCTGGATCTTGACCCTGCTGTGGCGGCGCGGCGAGCGTCGCTCCCGGCTTAAGCCGGCTGGCGCTCCCGAGCAGGTCGCTTCCGCAGGCTCCGGATCGCTCGCCTCGGCCCGTCGCGAGGTGGAGCGCGCCTGTCTTTCCAACGATCCCAGGGCGGCGCGCGCCTCCCTCATCACCTGGGCGCGGATCCGCTGGCCCAACCTTGCCACTCAGGGGCTTGAGGCACTGCGGATCCAGGTCGGAGATGAGGCGTTCGGCGCGACCTTGAGAGCGATCGACCGTGCGATCTATGCCCCGCCTGGCGAAAATTGGGACGGCGCCATGGGATGGAAAACGCTCGCCCCATTTATCGACGGTTTCACCGCGTCAGCCGAAGGGGCCGAGGTGGATCCGATCCCCGATCTCTATCCCAAGGTTTGATCCAATCCGCGATTGAAGGCGCCGCGCGGTATGTCGGTCAGGGGGGCGCGTCGATCTCCCCAGCGGGGATTCGCTCCAGGATCTGGTGGTAGCGGATTTCGTCGCTCAGATCCCTGACCGGCAACCCCCATTCTGGATGCCGGACATCTGGCGCGATCTCGACCAGCGGGATCAACATGAAGTCCCGGAGCAATAGCCCAGGGTGGGGGATCTTTAAGTCCCCATCGTCCCAGATCCGATCGCCGAGCAGCAGGATGTCCAGGTCGATCGTGCGCGGGCCGTTCTTCAAGGTCCGGACGCGCTCAAGGCGGTTTTCAATGGACTGGGTCGCCCGCAACAATTCCGGGGGCGACAGACTGGTCGCGAGGCTGACCACCAGATTGACGAAATCCGGCTGCGCCTCAAGGCCCCAAGGGCGGGTGCGATACCAGGACGAGCGAGCGACGACCCGCGTTGCGGGGATTTCCTCCAGCATTGCGAGACCGCGCGCGATATTCTGCCCAGGCTCGATGTTCGAGCCAATGGCGACGAAGGCCAGCATCGTTTGATTCATGGCCGCGAGAGTAGCGGGTTTTACCTTGGCGCCGAAAGCCCGGAGTTGTGGTATTGGATTCCGCGTCTGCAGCACAATCTCCCCGCGTTGGCTCGCGTGCTAGAAGCGAGCGACCTGCTGACGCGGGTTGTTCATGTGTCGCGGCGGGCGCTATATTCGAACGCTAAACGGGGCTTCGACAAGGGCTTATGAGAAACGATCGGAACTGTCAGACTGGTCTGAGGCAATCGGCGCTGGCGCGCCAGATGCCGTGGCATGCACCGACTGGCTGTCTGGGGCATCGCGCGGCGCAAGTGGTCGCGGGACCGCTCCATGGCTGATGCTCAAACGGTCTTCCTGGTTGACGACGATCAGGGGATGCGAGATTCCCTGACCCTGATTCTGGAGCTTGCCGGGCACCGCGTCAGAAGCTTTGCCTCGCCGAACGACTTTCTGGCGGTCTTCGCGCCGGGAGAGCGCGGTTGTCTGCTCCTCGACCAGCGGATGCCGGAGATGAGCGGGCTCGACTTGCAGGGCGTGCTGCTGGAGCGTGGGTCACTCTTGCCCATCATCTTTCTGTCCGCATTCGGTGATGTGCCAACCACGGTCCGCGCCATTCAGGGCGGGGCGATCGATTTCCTCGAAAAGCCCGCCAGTACCGAGATCCTGCTCACGCGGATCGAGGCGGCTCTCGCCGAGGACCGCCGCAGGCGGGACGAGGCAGCGAGCGAGAACGAGATCCTGGAGCGTTTCCGCCAATTGACCCCGCGTGAGCATGAGGTCTTGACCCTGACCACGCGGGGGCTGACCAACAAGGACATCGCCCGTCAGCTTGGCATCAGTCCGCGCACAGTCGAGAACCACCGGGCACGCATGATGGAAAAAATGGGCGCGGGAAATCTCGCCGAGCTGTGCCGGATGTCGGCGGTATGTCAATCCGCCGCGATCGCGCGTTCAGCCAGCGGCTGATCGCGGGCGGCGAAACTCAAGCGGTTGCCGGGAGGTCACCGATGTCCTCGGTCGCAGTCCCCTTGCCAGGTACATTAGCTGTAACCAATTGAGTGGAGCTACGGATAGCGCCGCTTGGCGACCCTGACTACTCTAACGGGCAAATACAGGGGATCGATTTTTCAAATCATCCCTCCCACGCCTGCAATGGATTCCATCGCCCACCGCGATTAGGTCGAGCACAGGCTCACCGGCTCGGAGAGATGTTTTACGCGAGCCAATTCAAGCGTCTGTGTCATACACAGATCCGCGAGGAATGTGATGAATGTCGACAACTCTGACCTCAGACCGATACCGGGTATTTCCGGCTCTGTTTCTTCGCTGGTAAAGAACGAAGCGGCGCGGTGGCGAGAGGCAGCGTCCGCGAACCACTGGGCTGTCTTTGATCTGCCATCCAGGGCCGAGCCGCGTGGCCAGTGGCAATCGGCGCCGCCATCGCCTCGGGTGCTGAATTCCGGAACACGCCGATCATAACGAGAAGAAGACGAGGAGGAGCATCGGACCGAGACGCGTTCCGACGCTAACATCAATAAAATCGCGCGTCACGATCCCGAGAGTACCCCTGATCGTCGAGGTCAGGCGGTTCATTAGGGGTCGATTGGGAATATCCCTAAATAGAGCGCGGTATCCTTGAATTCCCCATCCGCTTCGCCGCAACCCTGGCAAAGCGATCGGGGAATTTTTTTTGACTATATGTTTGCGTTAAGGAAACGCTGATTTATTCGACTCGGCAACCCTAGGGCGTGTCATCAATTCTGATCGTGTGGGATTATCGGGCCTGCCACTTCCGCTGACGAACGATCATGGAGCCCCGTGAGATGACACCGCGCCGCTACGCCTTGCGTGATGACCAATGGGATCGCATCAAGGATCTCCTGCCGGGCCGCCCCGGTGACGTTGGGGTCACTGCACGGGATAACCGATTATTTGTCGAAGCGGTGTTGTATCGCTACCGGGCCGGGATTCCCTGGCGCGATCTGCCGGAGCGCTTTGGCGATTTTCGGGTGATTCATCCGCGGTTCTCGCGTTGGGCGCGCACCGGGGTGTGGTTGCGGATCTTCGAGACCTTGGCAGCGGACGCCGACAATGAGTACGCCATGCTCGACAGTACCATCGTGCGAGCGCATCAACAGAGCGCGGGCGCCCAAAAAAAGCCGGTGGTGACCAAGCGATCGGGCGCAGCAAAGGCGGCTTGAGCACCAAGATCCATGCACGCACGGACGCTTTGGGTAACCCCACCGGGTTTTATCTGAGCGGGGGGCAGGAGTCTGACTTGGTGGGTGCCGATCACTTGCTTCCCGGCCTGCGTCAAGACCCGTGTGATTATGTACCGCTCAGAAGCTACCCTTTGTTCCAGGCCCGCGAGGCGCTGCGCACACTCTGCGATGAGCTGAGCGCGACCAAGCGTCCTCAGCCGACGACGCCTTCACCGACCTGACGGGACATCTGAGCGATGAATCTGAACTTGCATCGCAACGCCCGCACCACGCCCGCGATCCGTCAAGAGTTGCGTGAGTCCACGAAGTCGGATCGCGAACTGGCGCGCGAATACCATCTGAATCGCGCCACCGTGCGCAACTGGCGTCGGCGCGACACCGTGCAGGATGCCTCGCACCGTCCGCACCGGCTTCACGCCACCCTGAGCCCGGTGCAGGAGCAGGTGGTGGTGGCGCTGCGCCAGCCCCTGCTGCTGCCGCTGGACGATCTGCTGGCGATCACCCGGGAGTTCATCCACCCCGCCGTCTCGCGTTCGGGCCTGGATCGCTGTCTGCGGCGCCACGGCGTCTCCAACCTCAGTGCCCTGATCCCGCCACCCGAAGGCGAGGTCAAACCGGCCAAGACCTTCAAGGACGACGCGCCAGGGTTCGTCCACATTGATGTCAAAGACCTGCCGCAGAGGCCCGAGGAGGCGGCGCATCAGTCTCTGTTCGTCGCGATCGATCGCGCCTCGCGCTGGGTCTATGTCGAAATCCTGCCCGAGAAAACCGCCGCCAACGCCCGCGATGTCCTGCACCGCCTCGTCGAGAAAGCGCCGTTCACCATCGAGAAAATCCTGACCGACAACGGCAAGGAATTCACCGACCGTTTCTGCGCCACCGGCGAGCGTGAACCGACCGGACGCCATCGCTTTGACCAGGGCTGTGCGCGTCACGGCATCGAACACCGGCTCATCGCACCCCGCCATCCGCAGACCAATGGCATGGTGGAACGCTTCAATGGGCGCATCGCCGACGTGCTCGCCACCACCCGCTTCGATTCTGCGCAGAACCTCGCGGACACCCTCACCGGCTATGTGCGGCTCTACAATCACCAGATCCCGCAGAAAGCGCTCGGACACATCGCGCCGATTCAAGCGCTCAAAAGCTGGCAACAGAAATGCCCAGAACGCTTCAAAAGAAAGGTCTATAATCTTACGGGACTTGGCATCTATCCCTTCAAGCCGCAGCTTAGTGTTCCTGAAAGCACGTCGAAACGCGGAGCGAAGCCAACGAAACGACGCGCCGATTGCGATCCCATTCGCGTCGACTTGTACGCCCAGCAACTGCCTTCTTACGAATGGCAGACGGTCACCGTTCGAGACGGCACGAAGGGGCCGTTGATGCTCTCGATGCATGCGACCCGCGTCTGGCTCTGGGACGGCAAATCGAACGCAGTGACCGAGCGCATCCTGGTCATGAGCCGAAATCAAGCGGACAACAAGATCAAGTGCTCTTTGAGCAATGCCGACGATCTTGCCACATCGATCCAGCGGTTCGCTTACATGCAGGCGCAGCGCTATTGGGTCGAACGCGCGTTTCAGGAAGCCAAGAGTGAGTTCGGGATGTCGGATTACCAAGTCAGGAAATGGAATGCATGGCACCACCATATGGCGCTCGTCATGTTATCGCTTTCGTTCATCGTGAAAGAGCGGATCTTGTACAAAGACGAGTGGTAGCCGTTTATCCCCATCTCCTTCCACACATCTCATAACCGCATGAGTTGATTGGCGTATTGGAGCCTGATGGCAACGTCCTGGACCCGCTGCAAGCCGAGCCACAGGCTCTTGGCGCCAGGCTCCCCGTCGCCCTTGCGGGCAAGGAAGCCGCCATGGCGGGCGATCAGGCGGATGACCTCGTTCAGTCGCGGTGGCGTTGCCGGCGGCGGCTGTTTGGCCAGGATGTAGGCCGCCTGCCATTCCTCGGGCTTGAACAGCAGGTCGGCCGGCAGGTCGGGGACGGTGCGGCCCAGGCGCATCAGGCGTGTCACGCGCCAGGCGATGATCAGATAGAGCGCCAAGGCGCACTCGAGGCGCTCACGGCTGGCCAATTGCAGGGCCTCGACCCGACAGCCCTCCTTGAGCACCAAGAACAGCAGCTCGATCTCCCAGCGCGCCCGATACCACTCGATCAGCTCGCGCGCGGCCTCCAGGCTGGTGGCCTCTCGGTTGCTCAACAGGCGCCAGGTGATCGGGGTGACACCGGGCGGTGGGTCAATCTCGCTGGCCATCAGTGCCGTGACCGCAAGCTCACCACCGCCGCGGTCCGGAATGCCGAGGCGTTGGATGCGCAACGCCTGGCGCACCGTGCGCGCGCGTCGGCCTGTGCCGCGCGGGGCGCTGAAACGGATCTCGCCCAGCGGGGCGCTCGCGCCCACCACCTCCCACAGCCGCGCCCCGTCGGGCAGGGCACGGTGGTGCTGGGCGCGCACCAGCCAGTCGGTCGGGGTGCCCAGACGCTCGGCACGTACCATCAAGGCGAGGATGTCCGCGACCCCCAGCGGCTCGCGCCCCGGCGTCACCGCCAGCGTCGGATGCAGATACATCCCGCGCTGCGCTTCATAACTCAAGGGGCCAAGTTCCGTGATGGCCTGGCCGTTGAAGTCCAGTTCCGTGGTGTCTTGCAGACACAGCACCACCGCCTGCTCGGCCATCCGCCGCTGCGTGCACAGGCGATGCGGTTCCAGCAGGTCGAGCCAGTCGTAACCCTCATGGGCGAGAAAACGGTAGGCTGCCTGGATCTCGGCCCAGCCGCGGCAGGCACCCGGAATGCTCGCCGTCGGTCGCTCACCCAAGCGCTCCAGCAGCCGAACCGCCCGCCGCTCGCGCCGCTTGTCACCCAACCTCAGCCCCGCCAATTCCGCGTCCGCCCAGCTCATCATGCCCCCTGTCTGCTGCCGGGAGCATTATCCTATGGCTTGCACCCTAACGGTCGAGATGTGTGGAAGGGGAGGGGTATAACCATGGACACATCGTTGTGTGTGCTGTTCCAATAACGCCTGGGTAATCAATAGGAAGACTTTACCATGGGCATGACACTTTGGATCCAGACGCTGAAGGGTTCGGACGCCTCCCTGGACAGCGACGACCACAGTTGGATGTACCGCTTCGCGGACGTCCTTGATGAGCGTTGCCTTGCGCTCAAGGTCGCCAAATTGAGCACTTTCTTCGACGAGACGGATCTGGCCTACAACTTCGACGATCATTTGGATGACCTTGATGAGGAGGCGCTGGAGGAGGTCGACCGCGATCCGGTCGCGGATGCTGGTTACGGCATCGACGACATGCCATGGTTCGACGCCGCCGACGGACTGAAGACGCTCCAGGCGCTTCGCGACGATCTCGCATCGCATCGCCTGGAGGATATGAGCGATGAGGACAGGGACGAACTCCTGGACGAACTCAATAACTGTGTTCGCATCCTGATCGAGACCGCCGGGAGCGGGGGGCGCTTTCACCTGCTGATCGTGGCCTGACGCCGAGGTAGCGCTTCAGGGCTCGAAGTTCCCGGGCCATCCGAGGGCTGTCGTAGGCACCCTTGCGCTCCTGGCCAGCGCCGACGGGGGGTGATAGCCAATGCCAGCCGCAGCCGACGCTGGAAAGTGGAGCGGCAGAAACGTGCCGATGCGCTCGGCCTCGCCATCGACGTGCGCCGCTTCCCGTCCGGCACCAGCAATTGGACCAAGTTCGAGCATCGCATGTTCTGCCACGTCACCGAAACTTGCCTGGCCGATCGCTGATCCATCACGACAGGCCGCGCTCGCGGCCAGCTATTAATTCACAGCCCCTTACGGTGTGCGGGCCACGGCCCAAACCTCGATCCGCTGCGCGCCAGCGGCGTTGAGGATCCGACTCAGCTCGGACACGGTGCTGCCCGTGGTCACTACATCGTCGATGATGGCAAGATCGACTCCCGTCAGGTCGCCGCGCGCGGCGAAGGCGCCGCGAATGTTGCGGTGACGTTCGCGCTCGTCCAGCCCCGTCTGCGGCGGCGTCGCCATGGCGCGGATGCAGCGGTCGGCCGCGACCGGAATTTTGAGTTCACGCCCCACGATTCGCGCGATCTCCAGTGCCTGGTTGTAGCCACGTTCACGCTGTCGTCTTGGGTGCAAGGGCACGGGGATCAGCAGGCTGGGAAGCGTCGTTTCCTGGCTCCGCGCGCCTTCGGCCAGGCACTGTCCGAGGAGACGCGCGACGTTGAGCCGCCCCCGAAACTTGACGTCCGTCACCAGCGTGGGCACGACACCCTCGTAGCGAAAGGCGGCCAGACAGCGATCGAACGGTGGGGCGCGTCGCTGACATCGGCCGCAGAGCGCGCCCGCTGGGCTCGGCGCGGCGAAGGGGAGGGCGCAACGGGCACAGGCGTTGATATTGCGCGGCAGATCCGCCGCGCAGCCGCGACAGAGGTCGCGCCCGTCCGCGCCCGGCGCGCCGCACAGTAGGCAGGTCGGCGGGAAGAGCAGACCGACCAAGGCATCCAGGCCGAGTCGCCCATTGCCGCTCATCTAAGGCTCAGCGCTTCCCGAGGGGCGTGCTGTTGTTCCATGAGCGCTGTAAACCGAAACTGAAAAAACGAGTTGACAAGACACCCCAACCCCCTAGAGTGACGACCTTTTCCAGGTCCAAGGTGAATTGCCCCTCCTCGGACAGGATTCGACGCATCATTAACCTCATGTCATTGACCCACACCCCATACGCTCCGCGCAACGATTGGTCGCTCACCGAGGTCGAGGCCATCCTCGATCTGCCCTTCGGCGATCTGATGTTTCGCGCCCAGACCGTCCATCGCGCCCATTTCGATCCCAACCGGATCCAGGTCAGCACCCTGCTCAGCATCAAGACCGGCGCCTGTCCGGAGGATTGCGGCTACTGCGCCCAGAGCGCCAGGCATGAGACCGGGCTGGAGCCGGAACGGCTGATGCCCGTCGGACGAGGTGCTGAAAGCCGCCCGCGCGGCGCGCGAGCAGGGCGCGACGCGCTTCTGCATGGGCGCCGCCTGGCGCAACCCGACCGACCGGAATCTCGATCAGGTGCTCGCCATGGTCGAGGGCGTCCATGCGCTGGGGCTGGAGACCTGCGTCACCCTCGGCATGCTGACCGCCGCAACAGGCGCGCCGGCTCAAGGACGCCGGGCTCGATTATTACAATCACAACCTGGACACCTCGCCCGAGTTCTACGGCCAGGTCATCAGCACCCGCACCTACCAGGATCGGCTCGATACCCTGGAGCACATGTGCGCGCGGTCGGACTCAAGACCTGTAGCGGCGGCATCCTCGGCATGGGCGAGTCGCGCCGCGACCGCGCCTCCATGCTGCGTCAGCTCGCCAACCTGCCGGCGCACCCGGAGTCCGTGCCGATCAATCTGCTGGTGCAGGTCGAGGGCACGCCACTCTTCGGTCGCGCCGCGCTCGATCCCTTCGAGTTCGTGCGCGTGGTCGCCGCCGCGCGCGTCCTCATGCCGGCCTCCCATGTCCGTCTCTCCGCCGGGCGCAGCGAGATGAGCGACGAGCTTGCAGGCGCTCTGCTTCCTGGCCGGCGCCAACTCGATCTTCTATGGCGAGCGGCTGCTGACCGCCCCGAATGCCGAATCCGATCGGGACCGCCAGCTCTTCGAGCGTCTGGGACTCGCCTTCGAGGAGGTCGAGGCCGAGCGCACCGAGCCGGGCGCCTGCCACAAGACGGTCGAGCATCGGATTCGTCTGTGAGTGCCCGCAGCCCCTTGGTCCGCGCGAATCGGCCCGCATGGGCGAGGGTAGAGCCTCGGGGTGTGAGTCTGGGAGCCTTTCGCTCGGCATATTGTCGGCGGCCCCTCGCATCGGACTGAACAGGCGCGCCGTCATGCCCTCTCGACCAGGACCGGATAGGGAGCTGCGTCCGCGGCTTGACGCGCTCAAGGCGCAAGACCTGTACCGCCAGCGGTGTCTCCAGGATGCCCCGCAGCAGCCCCACGCCATGGTTGACGGGCGCCCCATGCTGAATTTCAGCGGCAACGACTATTTGGGACTTGCCAATCATCCCGAGGTCATCGCGGCCTTTCAGCAGGGGGCCGCGCGCTGGGGCGTGGGCAGCGGGTCGGCGCATCTGGTCAATGGCCACAGCGCGCGCGCATCACGCCCTGGAGGAGGCGCTGGCCGCCTTCACCGGCCGCCCCAGGGCGCTGCTCTTCTCGACCGGCTACATGGCGAATCTCGGGGTCATCAGCGCGCTGGCGGGTCGCGGCGACGACGTCTACGAGGACCGGCTGAATCACGCCTCGCTGCTCGACGGCGCACTGCTCTCGCGCGCCGCCTTGCGCCGCTATCCGCACGCCGACACCGCCGCGCTCGGACGCTTGATCGGCGAGGGCAACGCCCGTCTGATCGTGACCGACGGCGTCTTCAGCATGGACGGCGACCTGGCCCCGCTGCCCGCGCTCGTCGCGGTTGCCCGCGCCGCCGGTGCCTGGCTCATGGTCGACGATGCCCACGGGCTCGGCGTTCTGGGTCAAGACGGACGCGGGTCACTGGATCACTTCGGTCTGGACATCCAAGACGTCCCCATCCTGATGGGGACGCTAGGCAAGGCGTTCGGCACCTTCGGCGCCTTCGTCGCCGGCTCCGAGGATCTGATCGAGACCCTGATCCAAAGCGCCCGCAGTTATATCTACACCACGGCCACCCCGCCGGCGCTGGCCGAGGCGACCCTCAAGAGTCTCGCGATCCTTGAGCGCGAGACCTGGCGACGGGAGCAGCTCATGACGCTGATCGCCAGCTTTCGCGCCGGAGCCGCTCAACTCGGACTCGCGCTCGCCGACTCGCGGACGCCAATCCAGCCGCTGTTGGCGGGTAGCGCGGCGCGGGCCGTGGCCTGGAGCAAAGCGCTCGAACAGGCCGGGATCCTGGTTCGCGCCATCCGACCGCCAACGGTTCCCGAGGGGACGGCGCGGCTGCGCGTCACCCTTTCCGCCGCCCATTCGCACGCGGATGTCGACCGGCTGCTCGATGCCCTGGCGACCCTCCCGCACTGACACCATGCCGACGACGATCCATTGAGGACAAGGCCGATGCCGCAATCACAGGACACTCAAGACGAACTGGTCATGCTGCACGGATGGGGCATGAACGCGGCTGTCTGGGACGGCGCTCCCGAGTACGTCTGGAACGGGTTGGCACAGTATCGGATCGAACTCCCAGGCCACGGGGAGAGCCCCTTCCCAGCGGGGCTGGACGACCTTTGGCGCTGGGCCGACGCCTGTCTGGAGGCGGCACCGGAGCGCGCGGTCTGGCTCGGCTGGTCGCTCGGCGGACTGGTGGCCATGGCAGCGGCGCTGCGCGCGCCCGCGCGGGTCCAGGCGCTGATTCTGTTGACTGCAACGCCCCGATTCGTGCAGGCCGTCGACTGGACACCCGCCATGCCGGCGGCGACGCTCGACCAGTTCCACGCCGGGCTGGTCGCGGATCCGGCCGGAACCCTGGCCCGCTTTCTCGCCCTGCAAGTCCGGGGCAGCGATCAGGCCCGCGAGACCCTGCGCGGCTTGCGACAGGGGCTGGCCAGTCGGCCCGACCCACAGCCGGCCGCCCTGTCCCTGGGGCTCGACCTGCTGCACGACGAAGACCTGCGCGCACGGCTCCCGGACATCCGCTGCCCGGCGCTCTGGGTATTCGGCAGCCAGGACGCGCTCGTCCCCGCGCGGGTGGCCGAGCGTGTCGAGGTGCTCATGCCGGGGGCGAGCGCGCGCGTGATTCAGGGCGCCGCGCATGCCCCGCATTTGTCTCACCCCTTGGAGACCGGAGCCGCCATCCGCGCCTTCCTCGACGGACTGGCCCCGAGCCCCGAAGCCGGGCAGGGGAGGCCCGACGGTTCACGATGAGTCTGATCGACAAAAAGCGCGCCCGCCTTGCCTTCGAGCGTTCCGCGGCGGATTACGACAGCGTCGCCGTGCTGCAACGGGAGATCGCGGACCGGATGCTGGAGCGGCTGGATTATGTCCGGCTGGAGCCCCAGCGCATCCTCGACCTGGGCAGCGGGACCGGCTATGCCATCGACCAGCTCCATCGCCGCTATCGCAAGGCGCGCGTCTTCGCGCTCGATTTCGCCCACGCCATGCTGCTCCAGGCGCGCCGTCGCGGCGGCTGGATGCGCCGTCCCCGCTGCATCCGCGCCGATGCCGAGTCCCTGCCGCTGGCCGATGGCTCCATGGATCTCATCGTCTCCAACGCCACCTTCCAGTGGTGCAACGACCTGGAGCGGACCTTCGGCGAGTGTCTGCGGGTGCTGCGGCCGGGCGGTCTCCTGATGTTCACGACCTTCGGCCCCGACACGCTGAGTGAGTTGCGCGAGTGCCTGGAGCCAGGTGGACAGCCATACCCATGTGAGCCCCTTTCTGGACATGCATGACATCGGCGACGCACTGGTCCGTGCCCGCTTCGCCGATCCGGTCATGGATGCCGAGCGGTTCACCTTGACCTACCGCGAGCTCACCGAACTGATGCGCGAACTCAAGGTGCTCGGCGCCCGCAACGCGACCCTGGACCGCCCGCGCGCGCTCTGCGGACGCGCCCGCCTGGCCGCGCTGGAAACGGCTTACGAGGAACACCGCCAGGACGGTCGGCTGCCGGCCAGTTACGAGGTGCTTTACGGCCATGCCTGGGCGCCGGAGCAAAAACCCGTGACGGGTGGCGTGGCGATTCCGGTCTCCGCGATCGGTCGGCGCCGGGCATCCCCGTCCAATGGGATCGAGTCGGATCTCCCACCGCGATGACCGGCGTCTTCATCACGGGCACGGATACTGGTTGCGGCAAGACGGAGGTCAGTCTCGGACTCATGGCGGCCCTGCAATCCCACGGGTTGCGGGTGCTCGGGATGAAGCCCGTCGCGAGCGGCAGCGGACATGGACCGGCCGGCGTGTACAACGAGGACGCCATGCGGCTCCTGACCCAAGGCACGGCCGGGGCGCCTTACGCCATTGTCAACCCTTACGCCTTCATCCCGCCGATCGCACCGCACATCGCCGCGGGGCAGGCCGGCGTCACGATCGACCTGACGACCATCGCCACCGCCTACCAGGCGCTGTCCCGTGAGGCCGATCTGGTCGTGGTCGAGGGCGTGGGCGGCTGGAGGGTACCGCTGGGTCCGGATCTGTTCCTCGGCGATCTGCCCAAGGCGCTCGCGCTTCCCGTGATCCTCGTCGTCGGGCTCAGGCTCGGATGCCTCAATCACGCCCTGTTGACCGTGCAGAGCATCCAGGCGAGCGGCGTCGTTCTCGGCGGCTGGATCGCCAATCAGGTGGAGCGCGATATGCCGGTGCCGGAGGAGAATCTCGCCACCCTGGCAACGCTGATCGATGCGCCCTGTCTTGGTGTCGTGCCCTGGCTCGACGCGCCGGAGCCGGACGTGGTCGCCTACTACCTGCACCCGGAGCGGCTCGATCTTGGTTTGGTACGCCCATCAGGCCGCGAAGGCTAGCCAGCTTGCCGCGATTCTGGGCTATCCTATCCGCCTCGTTCGCCCCCTCGGGCTTCTTCCACCCATCGCCGCGATCGCTTATGAAGATTTCAACCGCCAGATCAGGGGGTGTCCGTCCCTACCTTTGGCTCGTCACCCTATTCGTCTTGACGCTTGGCGCCTCGGCCGTCGGGGCGGCCACCGACCCGGTGGCGCAGGTCAAGGGGCTCGGCCAGGCCAGTCTCCTGGTCAAGGAGGGCGGGAAGGATCTCATCGCCTACCAAGCCGATACGCCCCGGATTCCGGCCTCGACGATGAAGCTGCTGACGGCCTACGCCGCGCTGGAGACCTGGGGCCGCGACTATCGCTTCCAGACCGATTTCTTCCAGGACGGGGACGGCTGGCTCTGGGTCAAGGGTTACGCGGATCCCTATCTGGTCTCCGAGGAACTGGATCGGATGGTCGCGGCGCTCAAGCAGCAGGGGCTGCGGGAGGTGTCCGGCATCGGTCTCGACGACAGCTTTTTCAGCCCGGATGTGGAGATCGCCGGGCGCTCGTCCTCGAACAATCCCTACGACGCCCCGGTCACGGCGTTGGCGGCGAACTTCAACACCCTCAACCTGCTGCGTCTGGGTCATCAGATCGGTAGCGCCGAACCCCAGACGCCGCTCACCGCCACCGCCCGACGCTTCGGCGCCACTGGCCCCGCCGGCAAGCAACGGGTGAATCTGCGCGAGCGTCCGCTCGCCGTCGGCTATTTCGGCGAGCTTCTGGCCGCCAAGCTGACAGCCGCCGGGATTCGCGTCGATGCGCGGCAACGCAACGCCCCCGTCCCGGCCAACGCCCGGCGTATCTACCGCCACGAGAACAGCCGCACCTTGAGCGAGATCCTCAAGCCGACGCTCAAGTATTCCAACAATTTCGTCGCCAATGGGCTCTTCCTGCGACTCGCCGAGCCCGAGGGGCGTGGCCGCGTGAGTATGAGCGCGGCCAGGCAGGCGATGACCGGCTTCGCGCGCCGTCATTTCGGCTGGCGGGACTTCAAGATCGAGGACGGCGCGGGCCTGTCGCACGGCAATCGGATCAGCGCGCGCCAGCTCGTCGATGTCGTGGTGGCGTTCGCCCCCTACCAGGATCTGCTGCCCGAGCAGGACGGCAACCCCGATGTCCGCGCCAAGACGGGAACCCTGAGCGGCGTCAGCAGCTACGCGGGCTATGTGCGCCGCAATGGCACCTGGACACCCTTCGCCCTGATGATCAATCAGGCGGTGGACTACAACCTGCGACGGCGTGTCGCCAGTAGCCTGGTGCGCTGATCCGGCAAACGTCCACTGGCTTGCGCATCCTTAGGACCATCCATGCCCATCCTTCCTGAAGCCTCCTATCGGCGCGTCGGGGTGCTCACCTTGGTGCTCCTGCTTACCGGCTGCGCGACACCGCCGCCGGCCAGCCCCGTTACTCAGCCGGAATCCAAGAGCCCTGTCGGCCTTTTCCTCGGCCAATCCGGCGGCGGCTATCCCTCGCTTGCGGCCCTGATGCGCCAGGTGACGCCGGCCGTGGTCAACATCGCGGTCGAGTCCAGGGGGCCGAGCGACGAACATCCCTTTACGAGTGATCCGGAGTTCCGGCGCTTCCTCGATCGCATGGGACTTCCGCCCATCGAGGTCGATCCGAGGGAGCGACATAGCAGCACCGGCTCGGGCGTGATCGTCGACGCAGCCAACGGTTACGTGATCACCAACGAACATTTGTTGAAGGATGCCACCCGCATCATGGTCACCCTCAAGGATCGGCGCACCTTCCGCGCCCGTCGCCTGGGAGCGGACAGCGGCTCCGATCTCGCCGTTCTCCAGATTCCGCCGATGGATGTCCGCCCGCTTCGGCTGGGAGATTCAGACCGGTTGGAAGTGGGGGACTTCGTCATCGCGATCGGCAACCCCTTTGGCCTGGGGCAGACCGTGACCATGGGGATCGTCAGCGCGGTCGGGCGCAGCGGTGTCGGTGGAAGCCACCTGGGAAAGCTAATCCAGACCGATGCCTCGATCAATCCTGGCAACTCGGGTGGACCATTGATCAGTCTTGCTGGCGAGGTCATCGGGATCAACACCGCGCTGATCGGACCCAGTGGCGGCAACGTCGGCATCGGCTTCGCGGTGCCCAGCAATCGCGCGCGCGAGGCGCTGAAGACGGTGACGGGAAAGCCTTAGGTGCTCAAGCGCGGCGCGCCCCGGATGGCCAGGGGTTGAGCCCTGACCGAGCCTCTCCCCGGCTGCATACGAGGCGTCCGATCCATTCATCTTCCCATTTGGAAATCCCCAACTTTCAATCCCCGCTTGTCCGTTCGCGCATGTTGCGTGGCGGGTGGGCGCGCTGACTGTGCTCAAGAGGAGCTATGTTCATGTCCACAGCCAAGATCGGCGATACCGTCAGGATCCACTACACCGGAACCTTCGACGACGGCACCCAATTCGACTCATCGCTCGGCTCCGAGCCGATCGAGGTTATCCTCGGCGCGGGCGGCGTCATCCCCGGCTTCGAGGCGGCGGTGACAGGGATGACCATCGGCGAACGCAAGGACGTGAGAATCGCGCCCACTCATGCCTATGGTGATTACGATGAGGAAATGACTCAGGAGATCCCGCGCTCGGCGATCCCTGGCGACATTGAGCTTGTCGAGGGCATGATCCTGAGCGCCGAGAGCCCCGACGGCCTGCCAATCTCGTTCATCATCAAATCGTTCGACGATCAGCAGGTCATCATTGATGGCAATCACCCGCTCGCTGGCCGGTATCTGACCTTCGCGCTCGAACTGGTCGCGATTTCCTCGCCGAGAAAGGCCGGAACCTGATTCGCCACGAGCAATGTCGCGGCGCTATGCGCCGCCTTGACCCGGACGCCGCACCGGCTCCTTCATGGTCACCAACTCCTCGGCGCTGCACGGGTGGATGGCGACGGTCGCGTCCAGGTCGGCCTTGGTGGCGCCCATCTTGAGGGCGACCGCGAAGCCTTGCAGCATCTCGTCCACGCCATCGCCGATCAGATGGATGCCGACCACGCGTTCCTCGGCGCCCTGGCAGACCAGCTTCATGGCGGTCTTGGGGCCGTGCGCGTTGAGCGCGTAGCGCATCGGCGTGAAGCTGGTCTCGTAGATGGTCAGGGTGTCGCCAAAGCGCTCGCGTGCCTCGGGTTCGGTCAGACCGACCTTGCCGATGGGCGGGTGGGCGAAGACGACGGTCGGGACATTCTCGTAGTCCAGCTTGAGGTTCGGTTTGTCGTTGAACAGACGCTCCGCCAGACGACGGCCAGCGGCGATCGCGACCGGCGTCAAGAGTTCGCGTCCGCCGATGTCCCCGACAGCGTAGATGCCCGGGACGTTGGTGTTCTGAAAGGCATCGGTCGGCACCAGGCCGTTACGCTCGACCCTGACCCCGGCGGCCTCCAGATTGAGCTCGCGGGTGTTGGGCGCGCGGCCCACCGCCCAGATGACCTGATCGAAGCCGGTCAGGCGTTCGCCGCTGCTGGCGATCAGCGTGGTGCCCTGATCGTCGCGTTCCAGACCGGCCACCGCGAATTCGAGCCGGATATCGATCTGATGGGCGCGCATGTTTTCCGCGAGGGTTGCGCTGATCAGTGGGTCGAACAGCCATAGCAGCCGGTCTTCCAGGGCAACCACCGTGACCTCGGTACCGAAGGCGCTCAGGACTCCGGCGAGTTCGACACCGATATAGCCGCCGCCGACGATGGCGACGCGCTTGGGCTGAGTCTCCAGCGTGAAGAAACCATCCGAGGTGATGCCCAGCTCGGCGCCCGGCATGCGCGGCACGATTGGTCGACCGCCGGTCGCGACCACGATGTGATCGGCGCTGTAGTGGGCGTCGCCCACGGCGACGGTGCGGGCGTCGACGAAACGAGCCATGCCGTCGATGCGGGTAATGCCGACGCGATCGACGTAACCATCCCAATAGTCATTGATGTTGCCGATATAGCGGTTACGGCCCGCAATCAGGTGTTTCCAGTCGAGCCCGTCGGAGTGTGCGCGCACGCCGAAATCCGGTGCGTCGGCGACGGCGGCGGCGAGTTGCGCGCCGTACCACATCACCTTCTTGGGGACGCATCCGGCATTGACGCAGGTCCCGCCGAGTTTTCCGCTCTCGACCAGGGCGACGCGCCTGCCGAACTGGGCGGCCTTCTCCGCGACCGCCAGACCTCCGCTGCCACCACCGATGGCGATCAGGTCGAAATGCTGACTCATATCAATCTCTCCTAATCCAAATCCGTGTCGATGAAGGGTCGGGCGAGTGCCGGGGCCAGTGTCGCCCGCACCATTCAAACGCGAACGGGAGCCTCTCGCCCCCGTGCTGTCGATGATCGCCGGGGCATCCCGCTCCGGCGACCGAAGCGGAACCCAGCCGTGTCAGGCGGCGTAGGTCTTCAGCCAGGTTTCGAGTTTATCCGAGCCTCCGATCAACTCGCCGTCGATGAAGACCTGCGGAACAGAGGTGGCGTTGGCGACTGCGCGCAGGGTCAGGTCGGTGTAATCGCGGTTGAGCAGCAGTTCCTCGTAAGCGATCCCGGCGTTGCGCAGCGCATCCTTGGCCTTGGCGCAGAAGGGGCAGCCATTGCGGGTCATCACGGTGACACTGAGCGGCTTGGGCGCGTCGGGCGCCAGATAGTTGAGCATGGTGTCGGCGTCGGAGACGCCATAGGGGTCGCCCTCGACCTCTGGTTCGATGAACATCTTGGCGATCACGCCATCGCGCACCAGCATGGAATAGCGCCAGGAACGCTTGCCGAAGCCGAGGTCGTCCTTATCCACCAGCAGGCCCATGCCCTCTGTGAACTCGCCGTTGCCATCCGGGATGAAGATCAGGTTTTCGGCATGCTGGGTCTTCTGCCATTCATTCATGACGAAGGTGTCGTTGACCGACATGCAGATGATGTCGTCGACGCCGTGCTGCTTGAAGAGCGGCAGCAATTGGTGATAACGCGGCACATGCGATGACGAGCAGGTGGGCGTGAAGGCGCCCGGCAGCGAGAAGACCACCACGGTCTTGCCGGAGAAGAGTGAGTCGCTGGTCACATCCACCCACTCATGGCCGCGACGGGTGTGGAAGGTGACGCTGGGGATACGGCTTCCGGTACGGTCCTGAAACATCGTTCTACTCTCCTGAAGGTCAAGGGTGATCGGTTGGGTTGAAGATTTTTAGGTCGGCAGTGTGCGTTCGACGTGGCACAGAGTATCCCGGTACGAACGATCCGAGAAATGGATTGTAAGTATCGCGTCGATAGGCAGTGACGATATTTGGCTGCGGATTCAATGACCGCGCCTTGAGTGAGGGCTTGAGGCCGAATGTCAAGGCCGGGGCGCGCCAGCGGGCGTCATGCTCCCCCGCAGCGCCTCGGCCGGTCCCGGCCGCCCAAACAGATCCCCCTGGAAGTCACGGCAGCCGCTGTCGAGCAGGAATTGCCGCTGGCCTTCGGTCTCCACCCCCTCGGCGATGACCGCCAGGCCCAGGCTGCGCGCCAGGGCGACGATAATGCGGACGATCGCCGCATCGTTGGGGTCGGTGAGCACGTCGCGGACAAAGGACTGGTCGATCTTCAACTGATCCAGCGGCAGGCGCTTGAGGTAGGTCAGGGAGGAATAACCGGTGCCGAAGTCGTCCAGCGCAAACCCCACGCCCAGTGCCTTGAGCGCGGTCATCTTGGCGATGGTGTCCGTGACGTCGTCCAGCAGCAGGCTCTCGGTGAGTTCCAGCGTGAGCCGATGCGGATCGACGCCCGGCTGATGCGAGCACCGCCCGCACCTGTCCCACAAAGTCCGGGTGGCGGAACTGGCGGGCGCTGACGTTGACCGCCAGGATCAGGCCGGCGGTCTCGGGTTGGCGTGCCCAGGCGGCCAGTTGGGCGCAGGCCGTTTCCAGTACCCAGTGACCCAGCGGCAGGATCAGCCCGGTCTCCTCGGCCAGCGGAATGAAGTCGTTGGGCGCGACCATCCCGCGCTGGGGATGCCGCCAGCGTAGCAGGGCCTCGGCCCCGGTCAGGACGCCCTCGCTGTCCACCTGGGGTTGGTAATACAGCAGGAACTGCCCGTCCCGCAGCCCGTCGCGCAGTTGCGCCTCCAGGGCGGTGCGCGCCTCCAGCACGGCCTGCATGTCCGGGTCGAAGAAGCGCAGGGTGTTGCGGCCCGCCGCTTTCGCCTGGTACATGGCGAGATCGGCCCGTTTCAGCAGATCGTCCGCCGTCGCCTGGTGGTCGCTGATCAGGGTGGCGCCGATGCTCGGGGTGCTGTGGCAGTCGTGTCCGGCGAGCCGGTAGGGCTGGTTGAGCGCGGCCTGGATCTTCGCACCCACGTCCTGCGTTTGGGCGGCGGCTTCCTCCGGCTGCTCGCTCAAGTCTTTCAGGATCACCACGAACTCATCGCCGCCCAGACGCGACACGGTGTCGCCCGCGCGGACACAGTCGATCAGGCGCTGGGCGACCTGCTGGAGCAGCAGGTCGCCGATGTCGTGGCCGAGGGTGTCGTTCAGCGACTTGAAATTGTCCAGGTCGATGAACAGCAGCGCCCCCTGTCGATGGCTGCGGGCACCGTCCGCCAACGCCTGACGCAACCGGTCCTGCAACAGGCGCCGATTGGGCAGCCGGGTCAGCGAATCGTAGAAGGCGAGTTGCTCGATCTGGTCCTCCGCCGCCTTGCGTTGGGTGATGTCGGTCAGGGTGACGATACTGCCGAGCGGCTCGCCGTGCGGACCCACGAGCGGCCCGACGCTGACCAGCAGGTAGATGATCGACCCCGCGCGCTCCAGTTTGACCTCGACCCGGCGCCGCTGGCCGGCGTTGACGATCTCCATCAGCGAAAACGGCGTGCCATCGGCCTGTTGCAGGGGAAAGACGCGCTCGAACGGCTGCCCGAGCGGGTTCTCGCCGCAGAGGACGTGCGCCACCCCGCTGGCGCGGATGATCCGCGTGCTGTGATCGCACACCACGATCGCCTCGGCGGCTTGTTCCAGGATCGAGCGCGCCAGCTTTTCGGCGGCCACGACGAGCGCTTCGCTGCGTTTCTGCTCGGTCAGATCGGTGGCGACCAGGCACACGCTGCACTGCACATCTTCCATCTGAAACAGACTGAAGGAGAGATAGCAGGGGACGACCGTGCCATCGCTGGCGACCAGTGCCAGTTCGATCCGTCGTTGCGGCTGTGGTTGATCGAGGTGCAGTAGATCCTGAAAAGCGGCCCGATCGGCGGGGGCGATCCAGTGCTCGAAGGTCGCGCCGATCAGGTGTTCGAGCGGCGTCTTCAGCATGTCGGCCAAGCGTTGGTTGGCGTAAAAGATCATGCCGCTCCCGGCGGTCAGGATGAGCGCCCCTTCGCCCATCCCTTCGATCAGCACCCGGTAGGGATAATCGGCGCCCTGAAGCGTAAAGATCTGCTCGCCGTTGACCCCTGAGACCACCAGTGCGTCCACCTCGCCGTTGCGAATGGCGTTGAGCGTCTCTTCGGCCTCCGCCAGCCGGGCGCGCAGGTCTTGGTTTTCAGCGATGAGTTTATCCATACGGCGCGCTTGCTTGATCCTAGTCCTTCCGACGCAAGTCCAGCCCGACCAGGACGCGCTCGGTGCTCGACAGATCGCCGATGATCCGCCGCAAGGGGAGCGGAAGTTCCTTGATGAGGGTGGGCGCGGCGATGATCTGCTCACCCCGCCCGAGTTGGGGCTGCTGGTAGAGATCGACCACCTCCAGCGCGTAATGCCCCTCCAGGTGCTCCTCGCAGATCTGCTTGATGTTGGCGATGGCGCGGGCCGAGCGCGGCGTCACGCCGGTCACATAGAGCCGCAGGAGAAAGTCTTCCGGTGGCGGGCTGACCGGGGCCGGCTCCATCGCCGGGGGCACATCGGGGGTCTGTTCGGTTGACATGGCGGCGATCCTCGATCCTCAGTATGGCTTGGATTCGACGCGCGAGCGCAGATCCAGTCCAACCAACACGCGCTCGGTATTCGACAGGTCGCCGATGATCTTGCGCACCGGCGCGGGGAGGCAGCGCACCAGGGTCGGGATCGCCAGGATCTGGTCGCCGCGCGCCAGTTGGGGTTGTTCCATCAGGTCGATCACCTCGATGTGGTAGCGCCCGGCCAGGTGCTCCTCGCAAATGCGCTTGAGGTTGGCAAAGGCGAGGAGGGATTTCGGCGTCTGCCCGGCCACGTACAGCCGCAGGGTCCAGGTGTCCGGTTCGGCCTCGGCCGGCGGTGTTTCGGGCGATCGTGGTCATGGCTGACCTCCGCTGTCCTCCGGGGCATCGGCCTGGCGGCTCCACGCCATGTCCACGCGCTCCAGCGCCAGTTGCCCGGCCCGCGCCTGTTCGCGCTCGATCTGGGCCAGGGTCTCGATTTCCTGCGCCTCGAACTCCGCGCGCAGGGCGGCGATCTGCGCGTCCAGGGCCGTGCGCCGGCGTTCCAGCAGGCGTTGGGTGCGCTCGATCTCTTGCTGGGCGCCCAACCGCGTCGCCTTTTCCGCCGCCTCTTGCGCCTCGCGCGCCGAGCCGGTCAGCACGCCGCCCGGACCGGCATAGACATCGCGCAATTCGATGCCCTGCGCGGTGATCAGAAACTCGCGGGTCTGGTTGGAGTGCGCCATGCCGCGCGATTTGAGGATGCTCAGGGCGCGATTGCGCTCGCTGCCGGCGTCAATGGCCAACAGCAGCAGCCAGGTATCGATCAGGGATGAAATGGCGGCGTCGGTGTGATCGAGCTGGCTGGCATCCGAGGTCAAACTGGTGAAGAAGTCCGGTGATCTGACTCATCTTCAGGAAGTCCATCAGGCGCATCAGCATCGCCTTGACCTCGGCTTCATTGTCCGCGTTGATGAAGCTGTTCAAGCGGATCCACGATGACGATCCGCGGATGGAATCCGGCGATCTGTTTGTGCATGGTCGTCAGATGCATCTCCAAGCCCACAAAGGTCGGGCGGGTCGCCTCGAACTGGAGCAGTCCCTGTCGCACCCAGGGCTCCAGGTCGATCCCGATGGAGCGCATATTGCGCATGATCTGGCTGGCGGATTCCTCGAAGGCAAAGTAGAGGACGCGCTCGCCCCGCTGGCAGGCCGCGACGGCGAAATGTCCGGCCAGACTGGTCTTGCCCGTCCCCGCGGTCCCCGAGACCAGGATGCTGCTGCCGCGATAATAGCCCGCGCCGCCCAGCATGGCGTCGAGGCGGGGGATGCCGGTGGAGACCCGTTCGGTGGAGGCGACCTGCTGCAAGCCCAGCGAGGTGATCGGCAGGACCGAGATGCCGTCTTCGTCGATCAGAAACGGATATTCGTTGGTGCCGTGGGTCGAGCCGCGATACTTGACCACGCGCAGCCGCCGCGTGGAGATCAGGTTGCTGACGCGGTGATCGAGCACGATGACGCAGTCGGAGACGTATTCTTCCAGACCCTGGCGCGTCAGCAGTGCCATCGCCGCGCTCGCCGGTGATGATGGCGGTCACGCCCTTGTCCTTCAGCCAGCGAAACAGGCGGCGCAGTTCGGCGCGCAGGATGAGTTGGATTGGGCAGCCCGGCGAACAGCGACTCGACCGTATCGAGCACGACGCGCTTGGCGCCGATGGTGTCGATGGCGTAGCCGAGACGGATGAACAGACCCTCCAGGTCGAATTCTCCGGTCTCCTCGATCTCGCTGCGCTCGATGAACACGAAATCCAGCGCCAACTGGCCGCGCGCGATCAGGTCATCGAGATCGAAACCGAGCGAGGCGACGTTCGCCGTCAGCTCCTCGGCGGTCTCCTCGAAGGTCATGAAGACGCCCGGCTCGTCGAATTGCGTCGCGCCGCGCACCAGGAACTCCATGGCCAGCAGCGTCTTGCCGCAGCCCGCGCTGCCGCAGACCAGCGTCGGCCGCCCGCTGGGCAAGCCGCCGCCGGTGATTTCGTCCAGCCCCTGGATGCCGGTGGGGGATTTGGGGAGTTGCGTTCTCGATGGGCTCATGTCGATCCCTCTGGGACTCACAAGCACCAGCCACGCACGGTGATGTCTCGCGAGATTTCGATATTCGGACCTTGTTCGGCGTTCCGGTTCAATGACCGTATTTTGAGTGAGGGCTTGAAGCCGATTGTCAAGACCGGAGCGCGCCAGCAGGCGGCGCGGTCCGCTTGACCATCGCCGCTCATGGTCACGTCGGGATTATCAGGAGATCCTTGTATTAGCGGTTGTTGATTGAGATCAATCTGATCCGCGCGCATCCGTCCTAATCTTTCTGACGCGGTCATCGTCTCGGGCGACGGTTTCAGGCGCGCGCGAGGCCATGATACGCGCTGCACTCCCCACGGCACGGAGGATGCGCGCGCCGTTTACGGGGTGCTTGTCTCATCGAGAAGTCGGGAATCGGAACCGCGCGACGGTCCGGTTCCTCGCTGGTCGATCTCAGGGATGGCATCGATCGGCGACTCCCGTAAGACAGTCTGAAGCGAGGATCAAGAAGATGACGATGAAACGACTCTTGCTCGCCGCCATCGTTGCCGGCGTCTCCGCCCTCGGCAGCCTGCCCGCCAACGCCTTCTGGGGAGGCTGGTGGCCATTCGGTGGAGGCGGTCCCTGGGATGGTGGCTGGGGCGGCCCTTGGGGAGGCGGTCCCTGGGGCTCGCCTTGGTACGGCGGCTATGGCGGCTATCCTTACGGTGGCGGGTATCCCTACGGGGTCTATGGCGCTCCCTACGGCTGGGGTGCACCCCTTTACGGGTATCCGGGTCTTGCCTATCCCGCCTACGCCTATCCGGCCGTCGCTCCGGCCGCCCCCGCAGTGCCGAGTGTCTCAACCGCTAAGTAGCTGATCGGCAAACCGATCAGCTCGCTTTGCCCGTTCCCGTCGGATCGGGCAAAGCCTTTCGCCCACCGCCGTGCCCACAGGCGGCTTCGCTGCCGCGCCCGCATCTTGCTATGATCCCCATCGACTGATCCGCGGCCCGATATTTCGGCCGATGGCGACAGGCCGTGCGCCGTCTTGAGGACTTTGGAGACTGGATATGCGCTTGTTGGTGGGTGACATTGGTGGCACGAAGACGGTTCTCGGCGTGGCGGAGACAGATGGGGGGGCGGTCAGGATCAGTGAGACCAGACGCTATCCGAGCGCGGCATTCAGTTCTTTCGACCAGATCATCCAACGTTACAACCTCGAAACCGGACTGACCTGCCGGTTTGGCGCCTTCGCGGTTGCCGGGCCGATCCATGATCGCCGCTGCGAGACCACGAATCTCCCCTGGTCGCTCGATGCCGAGGCGCTGGAGCACGGTTTCGGCTTCACTGGGGTCGAGCTGCTGAACGACCTGGAAGCCGTCGCCTGGGGTGTCCCCGTCCTCAAGCCACAGGATTTTGCCGAGATCCATCCCGGCGATGCCTTCAGTCGCGGGAACGCCTGCGTCGTGGCGGCCGGAACCGGTCTTGGTCAGGCTGGCCTCTTCTGGGACGGTGTCTGCCATCATGCCTTCGCGACCGAGGGCGGGCACACGGATTTCGCGCCCGTCGACGACCTCGAATTCGCCCTGCTCGTCCATCTCAAGGCGCGCTTCGGTCGCGTGAGTTGGGAGCGGTTGATCTCCGGGCCGGGGATCGCGAACCTGTTCGAGTTCCTGCTGGCCCGTCATGGCACGCAGCCTCCCGCCTGGTTGAGCCAGGCGATCGCGGAGGGTGGCGATACGGCGGCGGCCGTGGCTCAGGCCGCCGCCGACGAGCGTTGCCCGGTCTGTCTGGAGACCATGCACCTGTTCATGCGGCTCTATGGGCGCGAGGCCGGGAACGCGGCCTTGAAGCACATGGCGCTGGGTGGCGTGTACCTGGGCGGGGGCATCGCGCTGAAGAACCTCGCCTGTCTGCGCAAGGGCGGATTCCTCGAAGGCTTTTTCGACAAGGGTCGGATGGGCTCCTTGATGCGCCGCATGCCGGTCCGGGTCATCATGCAACCCGACACCCCGCTGCTCGGCGCGGCGCGTTTCCTGGCTTCGCAATGACCACGGCGTCCCCGCCGGAAGGGAGGTGACAGAATGACGACCGCGCTCAAGATCTCGGGCATGAACTGCCAGCACTGTCTCCGCGCCGTGACCCAGGCGCTCGAATCCGTCCCCGGAGCGGATGCCGTCAGGGTCGATTTGGCGTCCGGGCTGGCTGAGGTGGATGGAGCAGCACCGACCGAGGCCCTCATCGCCGCCGTGATCGCGGCCGGCTATGGCGCGGAGCTGGCGTGAGGCACGCCCCCGAGACCTGAGGAATCCGCTCGATGACCGAGTCGCGCCAGGAAAGGAACGCCAGCGCCAGCCATCCGCCTCGCTGGTCGGTCGCTCTCTTGCTTCTTTGGCTGGCGTTGGGAGCCGGTCCGGCACTGGCGCTCAAGCTGAACGTGCGGGTCGAGGGACTCAAGGGAGAGCAGGAGGCGAACGTCCTGGCGCTGCTGGGCATCTATCAGGAGCGCGGCGACGCCGAGTTGACGGCGGAGCGCGTGCAGGCGCTGCATCGCGCGGCCCCGCACCAGATCCAGGACGCACTGGCACCCTTCGGGCTCTATCGCGTCCAGGTCGAGGATAAGCTGGACGCGCCCTCGGGCGGCGCGGCAACCTGGTCCGCCAGGTATCGGGTCGAGTCGGGCGAGCCGGTCAAGATCGCCACGGTCGATTATCAGGTGACCGGGGAGGGGGCCGCGAACCCCGTCTTTCCCAAGACCTTCCCGATGAAGACCGGCGACGTGCTGCTGCACGACCGCTACGAAAAGGCCAAGTCAGACATCCGCTACGCCGCCACCGCCGCTGGTTATCTGGACTACCAACTGCTTCGCCATCAGGTTCTGATCGACCCGGTGGCCTACCAGGCGCATCTCTCCTTCGCGCTCGACACCGGACCCCAGTACCGCATCGGGCCAGTCGTCTTCAAGCAGGATCTGCTCGACGAGGGGCTGCTGAGACGCTACGTGACCTTCAAGTCCGGCGACGTCTACGACCCGGACGATCTGCTCGGGCTGCAGGGGCGCCTGCTGGGTAGCGAGTACTACGGGGACGTGGAGATCGTCCCGCTGAAGGACCAGGCCGGACCGAATCACGAGGTACCGATCGAGGTCGTGGCCAAGCGCAACAAGGCCAACAAATATCGCATCGGACTTGGCTACGCGACCGACGCCGGACCGCGCCTGACCCTGGAATACCGTCGCCGCTACCTCACCCGCTATGGACACAAATTGCGCACCCAGCTCAGTCTGGCGCCAGCGCTCTCCGAATGGGAGCTGGACTATCGCATCCCCATCCAGGATCCGACCCGCGACTATATCGTCATCAAGCCGCGCTCCACCTACTACAACACCGCCACCCGCAAGGGTTGGGTTCAGAGCATCCAGACCGCCCATTCGACCCTGACCCCGAGCGGTTGGCGGCGTAACATCGGTCTTGACTATAGCTACGAGGATTTGGCTATCAACGAGGAGTCGCAGGGCGCGACGAACGAACTGGTCCCCAATATCTCCTGGTCGAAGACGGTCTCGGACGATCCCGTCAATACCAGCAACGGTTACCGGCTGAAGTACACGCTGCTCGGGACCATGCAGGGCATGGTGTCCCAAACCTCGTATCTCAGCGGACAGATGCAGTCCAAGTGGGTCCGCCGCTTCGCGAGCGACTACCGCTTCATCACCCGCGCCGACCTTGGGGCGACCTGGGCCGGGAGCGTGGACGATTTACCCGCGAGCCGGCGTTTCTATGCCGGCGGCGACAGTTCCATCCGTGGCTGGGGTTTCGACGCCCTGGGTCCAAACGACCCCGTCACGAACGAGACCGTTGGCGGACGTTATCTCGCCGTGGCAAGTCTGGAACTTGAGCGCCGCATCAAGGGGCCCTGGAGCGCCGCCATCTTCACCGATTTCGGCAATGCCTTCGATCCGGATTACGAGCAGGAACTGGCGCAGAGCGTCGGTGTCGGTGTCCGCTGGGCCTCGCCGATCGGACAGGTCCGCATGGACCTCGCCTTCGCGCTGTCGAAGGACCAGGGCAACTACGAGGGCATTCCGCCGGCCAGGCTGCATATCGTGATCGGCCCCGACCTATGAGCCTGATTCATGACTGAGAACAGCGCGAGCACCGAATCAGATCGGGTCGAGGACCGGTCGGATCCCAGCGAGGCGACGGACCGGCCGGCGGGACGAAGGCGCCGGCGCGCGACCCAGTGGGTCCTGGGTCTTCTCCTCGCCCTGCTGCTGATCGCGCTGGCGGGTCTGGCGACGGTGCTGGGAACCCAGTCTGGTCTGCGTGTCACCATCAATCTGACCCAGAGGCTTGCGCCGAATGTCCTGACGGTTGGGCAGGTCGATGGCCGGGTCTTGGGCCGCCTGCGTCTGACGGATCTCGTGGTCAGACTGCCGACGACCGAGGTGCGGATCGGTGAACTCGATCTCGACTGGTCTCCCTCGTCGATCTTCTCCAGGGAGGTCGCGGTGGCGCGGCTGGCGGTCAGGGACATCGATATCGTGCTGGCACCGACGCCAGATAAGGAAAAGGCGCCGCTGGTCCTTCCCGACATCGTCCTGCCGCTAAGTTTCGAGGTCGGCGAGGCCATGGTCGATCGGCTCAGGATCTTCGAGCAGGGCGCCACCGAGCCGTTCTTCGTTCTGGACCATGCCGCCCTGTCGGCCAGGCTCAAGGGCAGCGAGCTGCAACTGCTCAGCGCCGAGGCGCGGCTGGAGACGCCTCGTCTCACTGCCAACGCCCAGGGCCACGTCAATCTGGCGAGCAGTTACCCGCTCGTGCTCGATCTCGCGTGGGAGCTGGGCCTTCCGGCAACGGCCCGCTTGACCGGCGAGGGTCAGGCCAGCGGCGATCTGCAGCGGCTTGGCGTGCTGTATCGGCTGCGGGGCGCGGTGGATGCCGATCTGGATGTCCATGTCCAGGATGTGCTCAAGCGACCGAGTTGGGACGGGCTGCTGACGATCCTGCGGGTCGATCTGCCGGCCTTCCGGGCGGATCTGCCCCAGGTCGCGACCAGCGCGCGACTGGAGACGCGCGGGAATCTGGACGAGGCGACCGTCACCGGAACGCTCGACGCGAAGGCCCCGGATCTGCCGGATTTCGGTCATCTCGCCGCTGTGCTCAACCTGGCCTGGAAGGATCGCATCCTCACCGTTCACAGCCTGGAGATGACCGAACAGGTCTCCGATGCCGACGTCCGCGTCGAGGGCAAGCTGGATCTCAGCGCAGAGCCGGGTCGCTTCGACGTCAAAGGCGCCTGGGAGCGTCTGCGCTGGCCACTGAGCGGGGATCTGGTCGCCCGGTCGCCGCAAGGCTCCCTGACGGCGTCGGGTAGCTTCGAGGACTTCGTCTATGCGCTGACCGCCGAGGCCCTGGGGCCCAGCTTCCCGAGCGCGAAGGTCGCCCTGAAGGGGCAGGGCAACGCCAAGGCCACGCGCCTGGAGTCGCTCGCCCTCGACACGCTCGATGGTCGGCTGGAAGGCGAGGGCGATCTGGCCTGGTCTCCCGCACCCACTTGGGCGCTCAAGCTACGTGGCAAGGATCTGAATCCAGGTGTTTTCGTCAAGGGACTGGACGATCGCGTGGTTCTGAGCCTGGACACCAAGGGCGGTCCAGATGCCTTCGACTACGACCTGGCCGCGACCACCTCGGGACCGGGCCTGCCGCCCGCCAGTCTGAGCCTGGCGGGCAAGGGGGATCTGAAACGGACCGAGCTGGAACGCCTGCGTCTGGATCTCATGGATGGACGCATCGAGGGACAGGCAAGCCTGGATCTCGCCCCCCGGCTGGGATGGGATGCGAAGCTCGCGATGACCGGTATCAATCCAGGCACCTATGCGCCTGAATGGCCGGGCCGTATCGACGGGCGGCTGACCAGTCAGGGCGTCCTCGATGCGGCTGGACCCAAGCTGACGGCCCTGATCGAGGAGCTCAAGGGCACCCTGCGCGGCTATCCGATCGCCGCCGCCGGCAAGGTCGTGATGGAGGGCAAAACCACGCGGATCGAAGGTCTGACCGCCAGCTCTGGACCCAGCAAGGCGCGCGTCGAGGGTCGGATCGACGAGGCGCTGGATCTCGCCTTTGACCTGGACTCATCGAACCTGGCGAGCCTGCTGCCCGATGCGAAGGGGCGCCTTTCGGTCACCGGCAAGGTGCAGGGACCGCTCGCGGCGCCACGGATCAAGCTCGATCTCCAGGCCAAGGAGGTCGCACTGGCCGGGAACGGGATCGCGGATCTGACCGGGGCGGCGGATCTGGATCTGGCCGCGAATGGCCGTTTTTCGGCGCGGCTGAAGGGCAAGACCCTGACGGCGGGTGACATGCGCTGGGACACGGCGGACCTGGGGGGCGAGGGCACTAGGGCGGATCACAAGCTCTCGGTGGTCCTGACCGGCAAGCCGCTTGCGGTCAAGCTCGCGGCTGCTGGCGGACTCAAGGCTGGCGGCGGTTATAGCGGTCGGTTGGCGACCCTGAATCTGAACTCGACTGATTTCGGCGCCTGGTCGTTGCAACGCCCGGTGCCTCTGACCCTGGAGCAGTCGCGCATCGCCGCCGGTCCACTCTGTCTGCGGCAGGCCAAGGGTTCGGGCGGCTGTCTTGAATTCGATCAGAGTCAGGCCGGCAAGTGGAACGCCGCCGTGGATCTGGATCGGCTCGATTTCGCCCTGCTCAAGGGGCTCTTGCCCGCGACCATGACCGCCGATGGCGCGGGCCGGATCAAGGGACGCTTTCAGGCCGATGGCGGCACCCTGGTCGGCAATGCCACTGCCGAGATCCCGCAAGGTCGGTTACGGCTCGATCTGGGCAAGGGTAAGCGCGAGGAGCTGGATTTCTCCAACACGCGCCTGACGCTGGATGCGGGCGCCAAGGGCCTGTCCGCCCGGCTCGGGCTTCCGCTCAAGGATCTGGGCCAGATCGAGGGCGATGTGAGTCTCCCCGGCTGGCGTCTGGACGCCCCGGCCCGACCCGGTCAAGCGCTCCAGGGCAGGTTGCAAGGCGAACTCAAGAATCTCGCCAGGGTGTCGCACATGGTGCCCGATATCACCGGCCTCAGCGGCGGCGTGGATGCCGATCTGGCCCTGGGCGGAACCCTTGCCAAGCCCGGCGTGACCGGTCAGGTCCGCGTGCGGGACGTGAACTTCCAGGTGCCGCTGATCGCGCTCGCGGTCAAGGACGTCAACATCAGCGCCAATGCCCCGGCACTCGGGCAACTGGATATCCGTGGCCAGGCGAGTCTGGGCGGCGGCAAACTGGAGCTGACCGGGGCGGGCCGCATGGCTGGCGATGGCATGACGGCCAAGCTGCGCATCGCGGGCGACAATCTCAAGGTCGCGGATACCAAGGCGTATTTCGCGCGGGTGTCGCCCAACATCGACGTCGATCTGACCTCCAAGGGCGCCGCCGTGCGCGGCGAGATCCGCATCCCCGAGGCGCGTATCCGACCCAAGTCCGTCCCGGCCGGGACCGTCTCGCCTTCGGGCGACGTCGTCCTGCGGGAAAAAGACCCGCAGCCGCCTTTCCCGGTCAGCATCGACCTGCGTGTCCTCCTGGGCGACGAGGTGACGATCGACGCCTTCGGTGTGCGCGGTCGCTTATCCGGCGGTCTGAGCGTCCTGCAGGCGCCTGGCAAGGACATGCTCGGAGATGGCCAGTTGCAGATCACCGATGGCGAGTACCGGCTCTCGGGGGGCTTCGGCATTGCCGCCGAGCTGGGTCCACCGCTTAAGATCACCCAGGGCCGTTTGATCTACGCCAAGAGTCCGATCGAGAACCCCGGCTTGCTGCTCCAGGCCGAGCGCGAGGGCGGTGACACCACGGCTGGCGTGCGTGTGCTTGGTACCCTGCGCACCCCCAAGATGGCCTTCTTCTCCGAGAGCGATCCGGGCATGACGCAGGCCGAGATCACCAAATACCTTGTGACCGGCATCCCGCCCTCGGCCAATGACAAGACCGACAAGGCCGGTCTTGCGGTCGGCACCTATGTCGCGCCCAAAGTCTACATGGAGTACGAGAGTGGACTCGGTAACAAGGCCAACAAGGTCAAGCTGCGGTATGACCTCTCCAAGCATATCGAGCTCCAGACCGAGAGCGGTGAAAGCCAGGGTGCGGACGTCTTCTTCAAATTCGAGAACTGAGCGACCGCTCTGGCATCCCAGATTCTGGCCCAGTTGGCTCGTCCTGGGCTTGGTCCAGGGGCTGGGTCGCCTGCCGTTTCCGCTGATCTGGGGGCTGGGATCCTTGCTGGGCCGGCTGGGTTACCTGTTCGCCGGCCCCCGACGGGTCGTCGCCCGCCGCAATCTGGAGATCTGTCTCCCCGAGGCCAGCGCCTCCCGGCGCGAACGTATCCTGCGCGCCCATTTCGGCTGGCTCGGGGTGGCGGCGCTCGCTCAGGGCGTGGGCTGGGGTATCTCGCGCGCGCGGCTTGCCCGGCTGGTCAAGATCCGCAACCGCGAGGTCATCGACGCCTGCATCGCCGAGGGGCGGCCGGTGATCGTCCTGGTGCCGCATTTCGTCGGACTGGAGCTGGGCGGCGCGGCCTTTACCGGTCTGGTGCATTCGGGCGTCTACATGTACCAGAAGATCCGCGACCCGGTGATCGACCAGCGGGTCAGGCGCGCGCGCCGGCAATACGGCGGCATCTCCATCGAGCGCCAGGATGACCTGCGCGGTCTGATCCGGGAGATCAAGCGAGGCACGCCCTTCTTCTATCTGCCGGATCAGGATGCCGGGCGGCGCGGTATCTTCGTCCCCTTCTGCGGTCTGCTCCGCCGCGACCGTCCCCATGCTCGGGCGTTTCGCGGCCATGACCGATGCGGTCGTCATTCCCACCTTCGCCCGCTTCCTGCCCTGGGGGCGCGGGTTGGAGTTGACCTTCGATCCGCCGCTCGCGGACTTTCCGAGCGGCGATCCGCAAGCGGATACCGCGCGCATGAATCAGGTCATCGAGGCACGGCTCCACGTCATGCCGGAACAGTATTTCTGGGTCCACCGCCGCTTCAAGACCCGCCCGCCCGGCGAGCCGTCCATCTATCCCCCAAAACGGAGACGTCGCAAGTGAATCAACCCAATGGGGAAACCAACGGCAACGGCGCCTTGCGGCTCGGCCGTCCCCGCGACTGGGCCTTGGGCGGCTTGTTGCTGGTGGCGTTAGTGGTCGCGGTGCAAGTCACTGTCGGCTGGGGGCCGTTGCTCGCGCCCTGGCGCGAACTCTCGCCCTGGCTGCTGGCATGCTCTGTTCCTGCTGACAGCGCTGAGTTACACCCTGCGCGCGGTGCGGGTGAGCGACTATTTCCGCCCGCGCTTCGCCGGGAAATTCCCGGTCATGCTGCGGCTGACCGTACTCCACAACACGGCCAACAACCTGATGCCGATGCGCACCGGCGAGCTGGTCTTCCCCTGGCTGATGCGCCGCTATTTCGGGCACGGCCTGCTGGATGCCGCCGCCGCGCTCATCTGGATCCGGCTGCTGGATCTGCATTTTCTGGCCCTGATCGGGATCCTGATCCTGAATCTGAGCAACCCCTCCTGGCTGTGGTGGGCCGTGGCGGTGCTCTGGCTCGCCGCGCTGGCAGTCCTGGGCATCATCAGCGGGATGGGTCGGGCGCCGGTGCTGGCCGGAGCCGGCCGGCTTCGCGTGATCGCGCGCCGCGTGCTGCTGGCCGCGCCCCGCGATCCCTGGCTGATCGCGCGGGTCTATTTCTGGACCGTGTGGATCTGGAGCCTCAAATTCGCGGCCTTTACGATTCTGCTCCGGTTCTTCGTGCCGATCGATGTCTGGCGCCTGCTGGCCGGAGTGATGGGCGCGGAGCTCTCCAGCGTGCTGCCCTTTCACGGCATCGCCGGCAGTGGCAGTTACGAATTGGCGGCGGTCGCGGCGCTGGTGCCGCTGGGGGTCGATCCCAAGCTGGCGCTATCCGGCGCGGTCAATCTTCATCTGTTCCTCTTGGGCAGCACCCTGATTCTTGGTGCCTTGGCCTTTCTGCTGCCAACCCCACTGAGCGATGGTGGAAACCGGCGTCTTCGATCGAGTTAGCAGCGCCCCCCGACGCGCCGTTACTTCACGGCCGCTTACCCGTCCTCCGCCGCCGGTAGCCGGACGACCGGCGCGCTGTCGAGCAGCTTACGCGCGACCTCGACGATTGGCTCCAGGCTGATCCGGCTGGTGAAGAGCGAGAAGGTCAGGGTTGCGAGCAGATTGCGCGGATCGCTGATCCAGGGCGGCAGGAAGCGCGGCGGTCGGCAGAGCCCCAGCGCGTAAAGCTCGCACAGCGCCGGGATGTCGAAGATGTCGAGCTTGCCGCAGAAGAGCAGGCCGAGACAGTCCGCGCGCCCGGCGGCGAAGCTGGCGCGGATGAAGTTGTTCACCTGGAGCAGTCCCAGCAGATAGACCAGATCCTTGGTGAAGGGCGCGCCGCCCGTGATGACCCCGCCGCGAAAGACGCGCCGTGCGTTCTCGAACGCCTGATCCGGATCGCCGGTCCGCTCCAGGAAGAAGCCATGGACATCCAGAAAGTCCGCGCCCTCGATCGCCATCTGGATCGCCAGCACCCGATCCGCCAGGCGGCGCAGCCGGTCGAGCTCGATGGAGCCGCTGATCACCTCGGCGAAGACGGCCAGCCCTTCCTGGGTGCGCGTGGTGCCTGGATGCCCGGCCGCGAGGATCGGCAGTTCGGTCTGGGCCTTGCCGTTGAGCGAGGTGGCGACGTGGATGTACGCCTCGTGGTGGAGCAGTTGGATGAAGTCGCGGTCGGTGAAACAGGCTCCCCGGCGGATGCGGATCGCCCGCGTGGTCGCCAGGGCATTGGCGGAGAGGCGGTCGACCAATTCGATCGCTGGCGCCTGCTCGCCGAAGTGTGCGCGTACCGCGCGGTCGAGATCCGCCGCGACCTCCTCGGCGGTGTGGGTGCTTGGTGGCGCCGTGTGGATATCGATGTGGGCGAGCTGCGCGATGGTGTCGAGGACGCTTTGCGCCAGATCGAGCGGGGTGATGGGAACATAGCGCAGCGGCGCGGACGGCTCGCCGTAGAGCTGACGGCCGTACTCGAAGAAACCGGGCGTCCCCACCGCCGCCAGCATCCGCGCCCCCAGCTCGATGGACTGGGCCTGACGGTCCAGCCAGAGGTCGATGGTCGTCACCGGCACGACCCGCCGACGCGCCTCGCGCACCGCCTCGATGCTCGGGGTCGGATCGAAAGCGGGATAGGTCACCTGCGGTAGCTCGCGGCCGCCATTGGCCAGAAAGGTCTCCTTCACCTCCGGCGCCCAGGCGATGGCGCGCAGAATGCGCAGCGGCTGACTCGCCTTGTAGAGCAGTTGCGAGACCTCGCTGATGCGCTCTTTCTCGCGCTCGGTCGCTGTTGTCTTCATGCGGACTCCTGCTGTTTCAATGCGAGATCGGGATCGGCCAGGGCAAACCGTGTACTTCGCACCTGTTCCGGCGTGCTGCCATTTAACAACAACCTGTTTGCAGGTTTCCTCAGCCAGGCGGATCCAGCGCGCTGCGGCACCGACGGTGTCAGGATACTTTACAGTGTCTTGGCGTGGTGACACTCACAGGGACTCAGATTCCCTGTGATGTCAAATATTATGTTTTATATAACAATCACTTATCAAGTGCGGTAAAGGGTGGCATGGCGCATGCTTTAGGTCCGGCTGAGCTAGCTGGAATTCCCTTGCTCGCCGTAAACCTTTTTCCGTCAGCAGTTAGAGGACAGAGTCATGATCAGTCAGGCGTTGGTATCGAATCACCTTAGGACGGCTCTGATATCGCGGGGGGCAGTCGCGCGCTCCACGCCACATCAGCGTAAGCGAGCTTTGACTTCAGCGCGGGCTGGAGTCATCGCTTTGGCCGTTATCGCGGCTACGCTCCTCGTCCCTAACATGGCCCCCGCGCGGTGTTAGCCTGGTCGAGCAAGACTTCAACGACGAAACGCTCGTGGATCTAATAAACGACGGGATCATCGGGATCAATGAAGACTTGACGACAGTCGACGATACGGGCGGAAACTCCATCAACTTGCGTACGAAGACCAACGCTATCAATGAAGACGGAACCTCGGACATATTCGGAGACACTACATTTGACGGTTTCTTTAATAGCAAATTCCTCGTTATCGGCGATTTCAGCGGGAATTTGGGCGGGGCGCCCAACGGCGGCGACAACAACACCGGCACGCACTCTACTATGTGGGTGGAATTCCTGTTCACGTTGAGCGGTACCGGTACCTTGTTCACCGATTTTGACTATCGTTTTCGATGCCAAAGATACGTCGAATCACGACCACTTCATGGTCGAGTTGTTCGGTTTGCCGACCACGCCGATTCCGCCGCTAGACTTGGCGGCACCGTCGGACAAAACCAGAGTTCATATCATTACCAGTGTCGAGCTATTCCGGTCTCTCGAACGCGCCAGTTGCCTTGCGGTTCACTCTCACTGAGTCACGCTGGCAACGGCAGCTCCGCTGTGGGAATTGACAACGTGCGGGTAGCGTACCAGTCGCGTGTCTCTACTCCCGTGCCCGCACCCGGCGTTATCTCGCTCCTGGGGATCGGTCTGGTCGCCCTCGGCTTTGCCCGCAAGAAAATCGATAGCGGCCTCGCAGTCGATTCGCTGGACTCAGCTCGAAACGCTTGGCGACATTGAGGTTCCATCGCGGGGATGTTCCCGAGTGTCTTCCCGCCCTTGGAGCGCAATCACCCCGCATTTCCAGATCAGGTCCGGGCACTAAGATTTTGCCTCTTAGAGCCCGGTCAACGGCAGATCGAGGCCCTCGGCGTCAATCCCAGCCTATGAGGGTTCAACCTGTGACCCCGATCACCTTTCCGCCGCGATATCCATCCGACGTAGGCTGGGATGAACAACGTGAATCCCAGCATGGGTGCTAATGACCTTTTCGGATATCAATTGCGACCTAAGCCGCTGATTCGGCGTGGCGCGATGCGAGTATCGATTAATGAGCGTTTCCCTCGGCGGTGTGCAAGATGCTCGTCCGAGTCGTCCAGATTCAAATAAATGAAGCATCTGTAGTGCCATTCGTCGATTCCAACCATGGCAAGCGGCGTGATCTAGCAAAAATTGCGAATATACTTGCTAAACTTAGGCTAATCGGAGATCCATTCTGTTGCCGGCTGTCAGGTTTTTTTACACATGCGAACGCAGAATCTCCCGGCTTGAAAATTCTTTAAAAAATATGGGAACAGTTCGTGGATTGTTCTTTGCCTATGTCTGGAGGTGCCTTTTCGCGTAATTCACAGATGCGTCGTACACATTATAAGAATCATAAATGGGGAAAACATCATGCAAATGATCATGCGGAGGACGGGCCTGTTGGCCTATCTCATGGCAGGGACTTTGGCCACGGCTGTCTCGGGGGCTTCCTTACCCCGGCGAACCGGTGCTCGACTCGCAGACACTGAATCGCCCGCGCATGGTTGGGTTGATGCGATGGGGCTGTGGGCGATGGCGCAGATGGATTTCGTCACCAGAGGCTTCACCCATTTCGTTACCTCCATGACTGCTCCGGTTGCTTCCGGCTGAAACGACAGTTGCTTCGGTGGGCTTCTCACCCACTGGGATATCACAGCCTTTCCACGGCGCAGGTTAAACATGGGTTAGGTGACGTATGTTCTCGCAGCAGATAAGATTTTCTGGTAGTCCCGACGGCTACCCTGGGACGAGAGAGGTGCTTTATGTGGCAGCGGTGCCTGATCAAGCGCTGATTCAGAAGCTCGCATTGTCCGGCTGGACGGCGATCACCAGGCCAATCGGTCGTCCGGGCGATCACCGTGTCACCACGCCATGCAATGTCGCGATAGTGCATCTGGCCGGCGACACCTGGAGCAAGGCCAATCTGACCGAGTGGTTCCTGATTGGGGGAGCCCACATGAAGTGGATCGCTCTCACCTCGAAGTCGGAACTGGAGCAGCCGCACCTGCGGTCCCTGGTCTGCTCTCGCTTCTACGACTATCAAACGCTTCCAACGCATTTTGATCGACTTCTAGTGACGCTCGGCCATGCCTTTGGCATGGCCGATCTTGAGCGGAGGCAGCGCCCTTTTTCCGATGGAGAGCCTAGCGACTGCGGCCTCGTGGGAGCAAGCGAACCGATCAAGTTCTTGAGACGATCCATTTCAAAAGTGGGGCGCACGGAGGCCCCTGTTTTGATCTGCGGTGAAAGCGGAAGTGGTAAGGAACTCGCGTCAAAGGCCATCCATGCCGCTTCCGGTCGCTGCGGTGGCCCGTTCGTAGCCGTAAACTGTGGCGCGATTCCGCCGTCGCTCATTCAGTCGGAGCTATTCGGTTACGAGAGGGGCGCATTCACCGGGGCCAACAGGCGCCATATTGGAAAGATCGAAGCCGCCTCGTCGGGCACTGTTTTCCTGGATGAAGTCGGTGATCTGCCTCTCGATCTCCAGGTGAACCTGCTGCGGTTCCTGGAAGAACGGAGAATTCAACGTATTGGCTGTACTGAGGAGACCGAGGTCGACGTGCGGGTGATCGCTGCTACGAATGTCGACCTCTGGCGTGCCGTTCAGCAGGGCCGTTTCCGTGAGGATCTGTATTACAGACTGAATGTTCTGCGAATCGACATGCCGCCACTGCGCGACAGACCGGAGGATATCGTCCGGTTGGCTGAGCACTTCTTCAATCGGCTTGCCTCGGAGCGCCAACCTCACATCAAAGGATTTACTGGTGAGGCGTTGGCCGCTATGCAGCGCTATAGATGGCCCGGTAACGTCCGTGAGTTGAGCAATCGCATCAGGCAGGCGCTCATCATGTCCGAAAAGCCCTTTGTTACGCCTGAAGACCTCGGTCTTCATGACATCGTTGAGGAGGACGTCGGGCTTGATCTCGATTCAGCGCGGAATCTCGCCGAAAAAAATGTTCTCACGCTGGCGTTGTTGCGGTCCCAAAACAATCTCTCGAAGGCAGCCCGCGTCCTGGGTGTGACCCGCGGAACGCTCTATCGATTGCTGGAGAAGCACGAAATCAAAGTTAACGGCGACCTCGTTGGCGGAAAGCAGGCAGTTCCCGATGCCTCCAGTTCCTTGATCTCGGGCGATGGTCGTCAGGGGCGCGGCGCAGGTGTGTCATCACAAACATCCAGCCGAGAGCCGACGGGTGTGATCGGCCGGACCGGCATTTGACGGGATGCGAAGCACGGGCTGCGCGGCAGTTTGATATGGACGGGGAGCGGCGCGCTCTTTCACTGTGAAGTGTGACAAGCGTATCGGGATGTGGGCGCGGGAGACATTCCCCCGCCCTCGTCGGGACGCACTGTACACGAAGGGCGGCGGTACCCTGTTGAGACAAGAGTGACAGGGCTCAGCGCTCCCCGGTGCGATCTCGGGTGGCTCGGCCATTGCCCCGGGGGATAAGCTCCCGCGACTGTTGGCGGACTCGCTCCGTCCCCTACCGCAGGGTGAGGTGCTAGGGTCCGTGCTGCTAGGACGCGGCGTGTTTCTTGACGCGTTTCCGACTTGCTCGAAGCCCCTGCTCAGGGCTCTGTCGCGAGACGCGCGCTCGTGGTCGCGCGAGTCGTTCGATCAGACGAACCTGCTGTTGCAGGCATGCCTCCAGTGCATATCGCTCAACCACGGTCTGTCGGGCGGCGTTTCGCAGACGCTGCATCCGGTCAGTGTGATTGAGGACTTGATCGACACTGTCGGCAATTTGCAGCGGGTCAAAAAAATCGACCAGCAGGCCATTGTGCCCGTCCCGGATAACCTCTTCCACGGGAGCGGTTCGCGAGCCGATGACGGCGCATCCGGCTGCCATCGCCTCCAGCATGGACCACGACAGGACGAACGGCACCGTTAAGTAGATATGTGCCGCGGAGAGCAGCAGAACCCTGCGAAATACCTCGTATTTCACGCGCCCGAGAAAGTGGATGCGGTCCAGGTCGATATCGACTTCCGCGAGCAGGTTCTCGCGGTAGGTTCGCCCATTCGCGGGTGCTCGGCCATAGCTGACGCCGTCGCCTCCCACGACCAGGATCCGCGCATTCGGCCGGCGCTTGAGGATGATCTCGGCGGCACGCATGAACGAGGGGAACCCGCGGTAAGGTTCAAGATTCCGTGCCACATAGGTGACGATCTCCTCCCCCGCCTTCAGTCGAAGGCCTTCCTTAAGTGTTCCTGTCGTGCTCGCATCCGGACGCAAGTTAAGGATGTCTACGCCATCGTGGATGATGGAGATGTTCTCTCGATAGCGGGCCGGGTGCTGCTGCCACTGCCAACGTGTCGGCGTGATGCCCCAGTCCGCGGTTTCGAGGTTGAGCAAATGCAGGCTATTGCGGGTGTTGATCCGGCAGATGTCGTCGAGCGTTGGTGGTGCCTTTGGGTCAAAGTCGACGTCACTGCCAAAGGGGTGATAGAACCACTCGAAGTATCCGAGCAACGGCGTGTTGGGCCAGACGTATTTGAGGTAAAGCGCTTCACCCCAACCGACATGCGCAACGATGAGATCGGGCTTGAAGCCCGCCTTCTTGAGGTCGAGTGCGGCGCGAGCCGCAGCCTGCCCGTTCAGCACCCCCTCCTCGGTCTGGCGGAGGTAGGGGTGCGTTGTCGCTCCCGGTTTTCGCTGAGGCGTGTAAGTCGCCTGTCTCACCCCTGGCAGGTTGGGCTTTCCGGGGCGTGTGATAAACACCACCTGGTTGTCTGGCGACGCGGCGAGGCGCGGTGCCAGGTGTTTGAATTGGCCGGGACAGTTCTGGTGGACGAAGAGGACGTTCATTCTTCGAGTAATCCGCGGTGAAGCGTGTCGAGAACCGGCATCATCAGGTACTGGAGCGCCGTCCGCTCCCCGGTCATGACGTAAATTTCGGCCGACATGCCAGGGTAGAGCGCCGTCCTCCCTGTATCGTCATTCGCGATCTCGACCTCGATCTGATAGAAACCCGCGCCGGTCGTCTGATCGGTGAGGCGGTCGGCTGAGACCTTGGTCACGACGCCGTGACGCGGAACGGTCGTCCTCATGTTGTATGCCGTGAGCCGAACCTCCGCGGGAGCGCCCGCGGATACGACGTCAATATCCTCCAGTCGCACCCGCCCTATGATGACGAGCTTATCGTTCGCCGGCACGATGTCCAGAATGCGCTCACCCGCGCCGATCACACCGCCAACGGTGTGCACATTGAGGCCGACGACAGTTCCCGTCAGGGGCGCGACGATCGCGGCGCGATCCAGGCTGTCCTGCGCCGCGCGCATCCGTTCGACCACGTCGTAGATCTTGGCGCGCCCCTCCTGCAGTCCGTTGTTGACCTCTTTCATCAGGTCCTGCCGCAGCGATATCCGGCGCAGCTCGGTCTCCGCGATGCCTTGCCGGATCTCGGCGATCTTGGCGATGTGCTCGCCGACCTCGCCCTCCAATCTGGCGTCCGCGCGCTTGAGTGCCAGGTATCTTGGCTTCTCGTAGAGTCCCTTCTTGTAGAGGGTTTCGGCGGCGGTAAGCTCCTCTTTGATCAGCGCAAGCTGTTTGGTGGCGGATTTGACTTGCACATCGAGGCCGGCAATTTCGGCGTGGTATTGCTCGATCCGCTGACCCAAGACGTTGCTCTCGCCTCGGGATGCCTCTCGGCGGGCTCGAAACACCTGCTCTTCGCCGTCGAGGAGCCGCGCGACCTGGGGGTCTTCACGCCTTGCCTGAAGCTCCTGCGGGAATTCGACCTGGTCACGGTCACTGCGCTCCGCCTCCAGTCGCGCGCTGGAGGCGGCAAGCGCATCGTGCTGACCACGCAGCAGGGCCATTCGCGTGCGATCCATGGTGTCCGAGAGGCGCACCAGTACCTGTCCGGCCTCCACCCTGGAATCTTCCTCGACGAGGATCTCCTTAATGATGCCACCCTCTAAGTGCTGGACGGTCTTACGCTCGCTTGCCACTTTGACGATGCCGGGCGCAACGACTGCGCTCTTCAACGGCGCGAGTGCGGCCCAGGCACCCAGGGCTCCAAATCCGAGCACAATGACCAGCATGCCGGTCATGATAAGGCGGCGCCGAGTTCGCTCAATGCCGATGACATAGTCGATGTCGGCCGGAGGCCCGGAGTAAAAAGTAAGCGCCTTCTCAGTGTCAGGGTCAGGCTTGGTATCAGGATCTGACGCGGTCATTGACCGTCACCCTTCACAACCTTCATGCGTTGTTGGTCGTTCTCTCTGGCCGCGCCGGGGTTAAGTCGGGCCATGACGTCAACGCGCTTGCCGCAGACATCCACCCTCCCGTCCTGCAGCACGAGCATTTTGTCCGCGGAGCCGAGAATCTTTGGGCGGTGAGTGATGACCACGATGGTGACCCCCCGTTTCTTGGCTTGTCCGAGCGCGTTCACTAATGCGCGTTCGCTCATACTGTCGAGGTTTGAGTTGGGCTCATCGAGCACCAGGAGCCTTGGAGATCCATAGAGCGCACGCGCGAGCGCGATGTGCTGTCGCTGGCCCGCGGACAGTAAGTTACCCGCATCGCCGATGTCCGTCTCGTACCCGTTCGGCAATCCCAGGATCATCTGATGCACGCCTGCCGCTTGCGCCGCTGCAACAACCGCGCGCGAATCACCGTCACGGGAGAGGCGCGCGATATTGTCCCTCACTGTCCCGGCGAAGAGCTGAACATCCTGGGGGAGATAGCCGATGTGCCTCCCGAGCTCATCCGGATTCCAATCCGCAAGGTCGGCTCCGTCGAGGCGGGCAGCACCCGCAGTGGGCCGCAGAATGCCCACGATGACTTTACCGAGCGTCGTCTTTCCAGCGCCGCTCGGGCCGACGACGCCGATGAACTGGCCGGGTGCGAGGTGGAAGCTGACCGACTTCAGGATCATCTTGTCCGAGCCAGGCGCTTTGACGACGACCCGTTCGACCACGAGCTTGCCTTCCGGATCTGGCAGGGAGGTCCGGTCTCGGTAACGACCAAGGCGCTCCGTGCTGAGAACCTCATGGAGGCGCTGGTAGGCAGCCCGCGCCGAGACGATATTGCGCCAGGCGCTGATCGCCGTCTCGGCTGGCGCGAGCGCGCGCCCCATCAGGATCGACGCGGCGATGATCGCGCCCGGCAAGATCGCGTTCTCGATGTAGAGGTAAGAGCCGAGACCGTAGATCCCGACCTGCAACATGGTGCGCAGGAATCTGGCGCTCGAGGTCGCCATCGTGCCCCTGGCACCCGCGCTTGACATGGCGGACAGGGTGTCGACATTTTTTGTGCGCCAGTCGAGCAGGATCGCGGGCATCATGCCCATCGCTGCAATGACGTCCGCGTTGCGCACACAGATCTCGACCCGTCCAAGGGCCTGTCGGTTGAGCTGCAATGTCTCTTTGAGCGGCTTGCGTGTCGCGAGCTCGTTGGCAAATGCGACGCCGAGCAGCAGCAGACTGCCTCCAAGCGCTAGCGTTCCGAGCGCGGGGTGCAGGAGGAAAATCACCAGGACGTACAGAGGCACGAACGGGATGTCGACGAATGCGAACACCGCCGAGCTGTTGAGGAAGTTCCTCAGCTCACTGGCGTCGCGCAGACGTTGCGAATTGCGCTGCGCGCTCCCGGCGGCTTGGCGCAGGACCGCCTCCAGAACTTGGGGCGACAAATGGGCATCCAGCGCCAAGCTAATGTTGACGGCGAGGCGTGAGCGCAGGAAATCGAGCAGAGCCTGCATGGCGAGCGCGACTGCTGCGGCCACCGAGAGCAGAACGAGCGTTTCCTCGCTCTTCGAGCTCATGACGCGCGTAAAGATGGACATCATGTAGATGGGTATCGTCAGGACCAGCACATTGAAGAAGATGCTGAAGATACCGGCCGCGATGAATGAGCCGCGGAGTCGGCGAAGCAGGTTGCTGAGGACGTGATCACTCATATGATATCGAGCGCGGCATGTTGACGGATCCTCGCTGCTTCTCAAAATCCAAAGTGGAACGGTGAAAGACAGACACGGGCCGGAGCCCGTGCCTGTCCCAGGGCGGTTAGCCCTGAGCCATCATGGCCTCATCAGACATAGTCCTGGAAGTCGATCTTAACGCCGTGGTCGGCGAGTTCTTGGAAGGTGTCGATGTAGTTTCCCGTTGGCGTTCCAGCGCCCTTGATGAGGATCGAGTCCTCCGCGTCGCTGGTCCAACTGCCATCGCCGTCCTCGTCGAACCAGATGGTGATGTCCCCATTCGAGTCGGCGACGTGGAGGTAGGAGTCCGTGTCCAGGTCCCCCGGCTGGCTCACATTGAGTCCTTCGATGTCGAGATCCAGCACGTCCGTGTACAGCTGGAAGTCCTTGATGACGTCGTGTGAGGAGATCTCAGCGCTATCGACGTAGGCACCATGACCGCTGACGTTGACATTGAACACGAAGGTGTCTTCGAATTTCCCCGTGCCGCCGATCAGTGTGTCGTCCTGCTCGCCGCCGGCCAGCGTATCCTTGTCCAAACCGCCGTTTAGCAGATCGTTACCGTTGTCACCATAGAGGTGGTCCTTGCCGGCGTCACCGTAGAGGGAGTCGTTGTTGTCACCGCCATAGAGGGTGTCATCACTGTCACCGCCGGATAGGTAATCCTGGCCACCATCGGCGGTCATAGAGTCTCTGCCATCGCCGCCGGTCATGGAGTCGTCGCCGTTGCCAGCGCACATGGTGTCGTCGCCGCCTTGGCCAGCCATGGTGTCGTTGCCTTCCCCGCCTACCATGCTGTCGTTGTCCTCCCCACCATCCATGCTGTCGGTGCCATTGCCGCCGATCAGCGTGTCATCGCCCCCCGCACCGACGAGTTTGTCATTGTTGTCGCCTCCATCGAGTGAGTCGTCGCCCTCACCGCCGTTAAGGGTGTCGTTCCCGGTGTTGCCGTTTATCGTGTCATTACCGGCGCTCCCCGTGAGCTTGTCGTTCCCGGTGCCGCCGTAGATCGCGTCATCACCCTCTTCGCCGTCGACCACATCATTGCCGTCGTCGCCGTAGACGGTGTCGTTATCGATGCCGCTCGAGATGGTGTCATTACCGGCGCCGCCGTGGATCTCGTCGTAACCGCCATCGTCCGCGATGAGATCATCCCCTTTGCCGCCGTCGGTGTAGTCATCGCCAGACTGGCCGTAGATCGTGTCGTTATCGTTACCGCCGTAAAGGAAGTCGTCGCCAGCACCGCCGTCGAGGTAGTCGGCTCCAGCGTTGCCGTAAAGGTAGTCGCCGTCGTTGCCGCCGAAGAGAGTGTCCGCTTGACTGCCGCCATTCAGCGTATCGTCGCCATCATCGCCATTGAGCGTGTCGTTCGGGCCGGTCCCGGCGTTCAGCACATCGTCGCCGCCACCGCCGTTCAGCTCATCCTGGCCGCTAATGGCCGACAGCGTATCGTTCCCCTCTCCACCATTAAGCGTGTCGTTGCCGGCGTCTCCTTTGAGGACGTCATTACCGTCACCACCGTCGAGCGAATCGTCGCCCCCGCCGCCGCTCAAGGTATCGTTGGCGTCGTCCCCACCGCCGTTCAAGGTGTCATTGCCGTCGCCCCCGCTGGCAACGTCGGCGCCAGCCCCGCCATCAACCGCATCATCCCCCGCTCCGCCGTCCAGCGAGTCGGCGCCGGTGCCACCGAAGAGGGAGTCTGCGCCGTTGTCACCGTAGAGCGTGTCCTTGCCAGCGTTGCCGTAGAGCGTGTCATTGTCGTCACCGCCACGGAGGATATCCGCGCCCGCCTTGGCATAGAGGTAGTCATTACCCCCGTTACCGAATACCTCGAAGTCGTTATTGTTCGGTGCGGTCCAGATATTGTTCGAGCTGGAGAGTACGACTTGCTTTGCCATGATGGTTCTCCGTTTGTCGGGATGGTCTGAAGGGAAAGCGCAATCAGCTGCTGTGTGCGTCGGGTTTCTCGAGTGCCTGCCGGTGATTGCTGCGGCTGAATGGCACCCAGCAATAAGCTATTGTTGTGCCATCTTAATAAGCTTCTGATTAATAATGCCTTTCAGACATCTGCCGGCTGTGGAGCGGAGCGAAGCGTGCAGATGATTGAACACGAAGTGCCGCGCGATTTTTGTGTGATTGTTTATAAATCAATGCGATGGAGCGCGTTTTCGGGTGTCCGAAAATTGAACAGACCTAATCGGCGACCGCCTGCGCTGGATACTTTCGTCGACGCCCGCCGCCGAGGTGCGGTGCGCCAACGTCCGTTCCATCACGTCCTGAACGGTCCGAAGACCTTGTTCAGCGTTCAGCGGCTCATGGTCGCGATGTCCGGATCTTGCACAGTCTTTCGGATGTCTCAGCAGGCGGCGCCCCGGTGCATGATTCCGGCAAGGCGCTCGAGGGACTTGCGCGCGCCGCGAAGTAGGCCCCGCGCGGGAGCCAAACCCGCCCGTGGTCGCCGGGCGACCTGACGATGGGCTCGACCGAGTCGAGTGAAGGGGGCGCGGCGGGCGGGCCTCTTTCAGGGCTACGCCGTAGGCGCTAGAGCCGCTTGCACGCCAGTCGACCCTATGGGTCGGCTTCGTCGCTAGGTGGCTACATCAAAGGCAAGAGCGCTATCCACCTAGCGCGGGTCTACGGCGAGCGGCAACGGGACGACCGAGGTCGGCATTTCTGGGCGCGCGGCTATTTTGTCTCGACGGTGGGTCGCGATGAAGCGACGATCCGAACGTACATTCAGCGCCAAGAGGCCGAGGATCAGCGATTAGAACAGTTGAACCTGTGGCGCTGATCTGCCGCCTTTAGGCGGGCCAAGAACCGTGGGGCCGCGTTAGCGACCCCTTGCCGCTTGGCGCGGCTCACGAATTCAAAGCCCCCGGCTCTGCCGGGGGATGGTTTCCCTCGGCGGTGTGCAAGATGCTCGTCCGAGTCGTCCAGATTCAAAGAATGAAGCAGCCGTAGTGCCATTCGTCGATTTCAACCATGGCAAGCGGGTGATCTAGAAAAAATTGCGAATATACTTGCTAAACTACAGGTGAGAAACCCTCAACCGTTCAAGAGTCGTAGACGATGATTTCAAGCGTGTCACAGGCGGGTCAAACGGGCATCCAAAGGGGCATGGCTGGCTTGAGCGCGAATGCCGCCGAGATCGCGAGCATTCGCCAGCAGGGGAGTTCCACCCGCGATATCAGTCAGCCGCTGGTGGAGCAGACCCAGAACCTGCGTCAGGTCGAGGCGTCGGCGAAGGTGCTCCAAGCCTCCGACGAGTCGATCGGGCGTCTGCTTGACGTGATGGCCTGATGCTCGGGTTTGCCGCCCTCCCAAGTCGTCACCGGGGATGCTCGATCCAACTCCGGGTGACCTGCTCATAAAATCCCAGCATGCGGTCCGCCAGGGCCGGCGCCGACCAGGCGCGCGCGTGCTCGACCGCCTCGCGCGCGAGGCGGTCACGCAGTAGCGGATCCTGGAGCAGTTGCACGGCCTTGCCGGCAAAATCCTGCTCGTCTTCGTCCGCGATCAATGCCCCACGCCCATCGCCCAGCACCTCCTTGGTGCCCATGACCGCCGTCGAGACCACGGGGACGCCAAGCGCCATCGCCTCCAGCAGGACCAGCCCCTGGGTCTCGGTCCGGGAGGCAAAGACGAAGGCCGCGCCAGCGCAGTAACAGTCCTCAAGGCTGCCATCCCGATCGAGATAACCGGTGAAGAGGACGTTATCCGCGAGTCCCAGGGTCCGTGCCTGGTTTGTGAGTTCCTGTCTCGCCGGACCTTCTCCGGCGATCACCAGCAGCACATCCGGAATCCGCGCCTTGATCCTGGCCAGCGCGCGCAGGACGAAAGCGATGTTCTTCTCGAAGGCAAGCCGGCTGACGTGGACCAGCACTGGCCGTTCGGGCGGGATGCCATGGCGGGCGCGGAAGCGGTTGCCGTCGCCTCCGCTGAATTGCACCAGCTCAATCCCGGTGGGGATCACCTCGGCCGGCGTCTTGACGCCGTAACCCTTGAGCACGTCCAGCATGGCCTGGGACGGGACCGCTAGGGCGTCGACGTCGTTGCACTGCGCCAGGGAGAAATGGCGCGCGGCCCGTTGGAGCCAGCGCGAAGGAACGAAGGAGACGTAGTGATGCAGGTATTGCTCGAAGAAGGTGTGGTAGCTCTCCACCGTCGGGACGCCGAGCCGCCTGGCGAGACGAAGCCCCGAGTAGTGGGCGATGAAGGGGGTCTGGATATGCACCAGATCGAAGCCGCGTCGCGCAATCTCGTCATCCAGACGGCGAATCCGGCGCGTGCGCAGGATCCTGTCCTCCGGATCGATCGGCAGATAGCGCGAGGGGATGCGCAGAATCTCGAACGGCTCCGGAGCGCTCGCGCCATAGTCGGGCGCGATCAGCGTGACCTCATGACCCTTGCCGACGAATTCGCGCGCGAAGGTCTGGATTGACGTCGACACGCCGGTCACGCGCGGGAAATAGACATCCGAGATCATCAGAACGCGCATGCTGGGGATTCGCCGGGAACCGAAAAATCCCAGCATGATACCCTTGCACGCTCGCGATTCGCATCCGGACGAAAGGAAAATGACATGAGTGATGGTATGACTTGGATCGGGATTGGTCGCTCGGCGGGTTTGGCCTTGGCCCTGATCTGCGGTGCCAGTGCCGGGGCAGAGACGGCGGGGAGCAAGGAGACGAAGGCACCCAAGGAGAACCCCGAGACCGCCCCGGCCTTGTGGGGCTATGGCGTTAACACCTGCGCCGCCTTCCTGGCGACGGTTCCGAGCCAAACGACGCCGACGGGGATCGCCGACGAGGACTATCTGCGCTATCGCCAATGGCTGGCCGGGCTGGTGAGCGGGCTGAATCTCGCGACCGGACGCGACGTGTTGCGCGGCGCCGAGCTGGATGCCGCCGTGACACGGATCGCCGCCATCTGCAAGGAGCATCCGGAGGACGACTTCTTCAACGCCAGTCTCCGCCTGGTGCGCTCCCTGGGACAATTGAAGGAAAAGCATTGAGGGTGGGGAGAGTGCGACGGGCGGCGATCCGGGGCGAGGTGGGCTGAACAATGACGAATCACAGGTAGCACCAAGCTATCCGGGAGTCGGAGTCCGCGACGCGAGCACGCTAGTTCCTGCTGTTTCTCCGCGTCAACGATCTGTCTATCAGTGTTCTGTCCGACCGACCTGACCGGGACCTATCCGACATGCTGTCCCTGGGTGCTTGCGCGAGGCATCGGCCTTCGGGCAAGTCCTCTAACTCGCACCCCTTCGGTCAACCGTCAGGGTCAAAATGGCTCCGCCGGGTCGACTATCATCAGGCACCGCGAAAAGCGCGACGCGCCTACCACTCTTCGCCGCACTCGCTTGGTCGCACGACCAGTGCTTCAGTCGAGTGCAGTTCTTGGGTCATCGACTGGAAAACCGCCCAACGCATGTTTGAGCAAGCCTTCAAGAATATCGACAACGATCTGCGCAACGAAGCCGGTTGCACCACGGAACTCGACTACACGGAACAAACCTCCTGGCTGCTGTTCCTCAAGTATCTCGACGGGCTGGAGCAGGACAAGGCGATGGAGGCCGAACTGGAGGGGAAGCACTACAGCTTCATTCTGGATCCAGCGTTCCGCTGGTCATCCTGGGCGGCACCCAAGGATAGAGACGGCAAACTCGACCACAACAAGGCGCTGACGGGTGATGACCTGCGGGAGTTCGTGGATCGCAAGCTGTTCCCTTACCTGCATGGTTTCAAGCTCAAGGCGACCGGCCCGAACACCATCGAATACAAGATCGGCGAGATCTTCGGCGAGATCAAAAACAAGATTCAGAGCGGCTACACCCTGCGCGAGATCATCGACCACATCGACGAGCTGCGCTTCCGCTCCCAGGCCGAGAAGCACGAGCTGTCGCACCTGTACGAAGCCAAGATCAAGAACATGGGCAACGCCGGACGCAACGGCGGCGAGTATTACACCCCGCGCCCGCTGATCCGGGCCATGGTTCAGGTGGTGCAGCCCAAGATCGGGGAACGCATCTACGACGGGGCTTGCGGATCGGCCGGCTTTCTGTGCGAGTCCTTCGACTACCTGCGCAGCAACCCGGAGCTGACCGCCGACAACCTCAAGACGCTTCAGGAGCGCAGCTTCTACGGCAAGGAAAAGAAGCCGCTGGCCTATGTGATCGCGATCATGAACATGATCCTGCACGGCATCGAAGCCCCGAACATCATCCACACCAACACCCTGACCGAGAACCTGGCCGACATTCAGGACAAGGATCGGATGGACGTGATCCTCGCCAATCCGCCCTTCGGTGGCGGCGAGCGCAAGGAAGTGCAGCAGAACTTCCCGATCCGCACCGGCGAGACGGCCTTCCTCTTCCTGCAACACTTCATCAAGATGCTCAAGGCCGGTGGCCGCGCCGGCGTCGTCATCAAGAACACCTTTCTGTCGAACACCGACAACGCCTCGGTCAGCCTGCGCAAGCTGCTGCTGGAATCCTGCAACCTGCACACGGTCCTCGACTGCCCCGGCGGCACCTTCCAGGGCGCGGGCGTCAAGACGGTGGTGCTGTTCTTCGAGAAGGGAACGCTCGACTCGCAAGATCTGGTACTACCAGCTCGATCCCGGCCGCAACCTGGGCAAGACCAACCCGCTCAACGACGCCGATCTGGCTGAGTTTGTCGAACTGCAAAAGACCAAGGCCGATACGCCGAAGAGCTGGAGCGTCGATGCCGCGACGATCGACACCGCGACCTATGACCTCTCGGTGAAGAATCCCGAACGGTGGCGAGGCAGTTGTCCACCGCAGCCCGCAGGACATCATGGACGAGATCGCGGCGCTGGATGCCGAGAGCGCGGAGGTGCTGGCGAATATCAGGGCGCTGCTATGAAGGCGGGTGGCAGACAAAAAATCTGGGCGATCTGTGTCGAGTTGGTGACCAAGGGGACTACGCCAAAAGACTATCGGATCGTGCCGAATTATTCGGGAACGAATTTCATTGGGCTGAATCGTCCTGACATGCGGCAAGACAGTCATTACAGAGACAGAGTGCCGAATGCACGGAAGAACTGTTACGATGCGTTGAAGCGCCACCAAACATCCGAGCAGGCAACATTGTCATTGCAATCGCAGTCGGCTCATGGATGGTCGTACTCGTGCTCGACTCGAGACATCGTTGCGATCAATACAAGACCATAGCGCGTCGATCATTCGGCTCAAGCGCGACCCGAATCGTGTTGTTCAGATTTCTTATCTATGGCTGGCTCCAGACCGTTACCGATCGTGAATCATCGAGGAAGGGACTGGCGCAACCGTTCAAGGCAGCTGAACCTGCCGTTGGCGCAAGTCAGTGATTGCAGATTCCCGTACCCCCACTCCCCGAACAACACCGCATCGTCGCCATCCTCGACGAAGCCTTCGACGGCATCGCCACCGCCAAAGCCAACGCCGAAAAGAATCTCCAGAACGCCCGCGCCTTGTTTGAAAGCCACCTGCAATCCGTTTTCACGGAGCGGGGTGAGGGATGGGTGGAGACAACGCTTGGCGATATCGCTCAGGTGAAAGGTGGCAAGAGAGTCCCGAAAGGCTACAAGCTAGTAACTGAACCGACGGACTACCCATATTTGCGTGTTACCGAGTTCACCGACTTCGGGACAATCGACACTCGCGATTTGCACTACGTCAGTCCAGAGGTTCACCGTGAAATTAAGAACTACAACTACGTCATCTATTCATCTGACCTCTATATCAGCATCGCGGGAACAATCGGTAAGACCGGCATTATCCCGGAAGAACTAGGAGCTATTGTCAAATCTGGTGTATGCCAGGTGAATGGGCGTCGGATCAGGCGGCGTCCCGTAGCTCCTCCGGTGGGTTGTCGGTCACGGTCACCGGGATTCCGTCTTCATAGCGAGTGCCCGCCAGTAGTTCCTTGAGCTTCTCCGGGGCACGAATCCGTCGCCAGGACTTGGCGGCTTCCTCGGCCAGTTTGAAGGCCAGCCCGAGGAAGGTCTTGCGGGTGACGCAGTTCTTGGTGCGCGTGGTGCGATGGCGCACCGTCGCGAAACTGGATTCGATCGGGTTGGTGGTGCGCAGATGGATCCAGTGCTCGGCCGGGAAGGCGTAGAAGGCTAGCAGCTGCTCGCGGTCCTTGATCAGTTTTGCGGTGGCCTTCGGGTATTTGGCGTCGATAGCGCTTCACAAAGCGGTCAAAGGCGCGGTCGGCTTCCCGCTGGGTCGGTGCCATCCAGATCGCCTGCAGGTCGGCCTTGGCTTTGCCCTGCAGGGATTTGGGAAAGTCCGCCAGCACATTGCCGCTCTTGTGAAACCAACACCGCTGATGGGTGGTCTCGGGATAGACCTGCGCCAGGGCGCTCCAGAAACCCAACGCCCCGTCGCCGACGGCCAGGCGCGGCCCCAGGGCCAGCCCTTGGTCCTTCAACTCGCGCAAGACATCCAGCCAGGATTCCGTCGATTCACGAAAGCCGTCGCTGATCGCCACCCATTCCTTCTTGCCCTCGGGCATGACCCCAATGATCACCAACAGGCACATCCGCGCGTCATCGTCGGCGCGCAAGGTTGTGTAGATCCCGTCGGCCTACCAATAGACGTATTCCTTGCCGGCCAGGGAGCGGTGCGTCCAGTCCTGATGCTCCTCCACCCACTGCGCCTTCAACCGCCCCAGCACGTTCGGCGACAGTCCCTGGGCCTCTTCACCGAGCAGCACCTGCAAGGCTTCCCCCAGATCCCCGCTGGAGACCCCTTTGAGATACAGCCAGGGCACCACCGCCGAGACCCGCGGCGTGCGACGCACATACGGGGGCACCAGACTGGAGTTGAATTTCACGCCCGATCCCGAACGGTCGCGCACCTTCGGCACCTGCACTTCGACCGGGCCAATCCCGGTCAGAATGTCGCGCGCCGGCAGATCACCATTGCGCACCACCGCCTGGCGGCCGTCCAGCAGGGTGACCGTCTCGTACTGCGCCAGCAGCGCCTCCACCTCCGCCTCGATCGCCCGTTCAATGAGTTGGCGGGCGCCGCGACGGATCAGTTCTTCCAAGGGCATGCCCAGTTCTTCCAAAGCCCCGGGTGGCGGAACCGCACTTGCACCGCCCTTCTGCTTGCTCGTATCGTCTTTCATGGCGCACCTCTTCGTTGCTGCTTGGGGTCGTTGACAACCGCATTGTCAGCAACGGTGCGCCGCTTTCCAAGCCCCCTATCAGCCTTCGCTCATACACCAGATCCGAGCATAGCTCCAAGCACGCCCAGCGCACCCTGGATCCCCATCCGCGGACCCAACGATTCTTCAGCTATGGCGACGCGGACGCCTATCGCCATGACCTCGCCACCCTGCGGGCGGACTGGAGCGACGAACACACCCTAACCTGATCCGAGACCGCCGACGACTTGATTCCAGCAGCCATCAGCGACGTGGCTGGGAACGCCATCCAGCCCTTCTGGCCCGCCGCCTCGGTTGGTTGAACGCGAATAGCCGTAGTTGCAGCTGCACGCTGCAATCCGCGCCCGGCTGAATAGCCGGGCGATGCAGTGAGACAGCGCCAGCATTTGGTGCGCTTGTCATGTTTCAATCCGCGCCCGGCTGAATAGCCGGGCGATGCGGAAGGGACGCTTGCGCCGGATTCAGGGATGGGAAGACCACGCAGCAACAGGGCACGCGCCTCTAATTCCCAGCACTGAGCATCAACCCGACTGGGAAAGCTGCGGCGGTACCGCTTCCCATTGTGGGATAACTGAGCTTGCCAGGATTCACCGCGAGCAATGACTGTCATTGATTCGAGTCCGTTAGGGTTGGGCAGTGGCGGTTGATGTGGCGGTGATTGATGTGGTCGTTGATGTGGTCTCGGTGATATCTGCGGTTGGCAGGGCTTTGGATCCAATCAATTCCGCAGCAATCCCAACTTCAGAAAGGGATGGCATCGCCGCGCAGGCTGTCGAGATCGGGCGCGTCGCGGGCGGCGCGCAGCGAGGCGGCGATGGCATCCGCGCCGCGACCGAGGGTGGCGGCCTCGTCGCTGTCGCTCGCCTCGCGCGCGCCGCGCTGCAAGACCGAGCGGCTGTTCCTGAGCTTGCCGGCAATCATGGCGCGGGCGTGCTCCAGCGTGATCGCGCCATCGCCGGCCGCCTTGTGCTGGGCCTGGCGCAGCAGGATGTTGCCGGAGATCGGCCCCTCCAGCCGCGCCTTGAAGCGGCCGGAGTTGTCGAGCAGCACCAGCGATTTGCCCTCGTCGGCCAGCCGGTGCATCAACGCGGGGGAGACCAGGACGTTGCCGAAGCAGACCAGGCCGCCGATGTGATGCAGCGGCACGCGCAGCTTGGTTTCGCGCTCGACCTCGATGCGCACCGTGGCGTTGTCCAGGTGCGCGTAGGCGTTGGGGGTCATGACGTAGAGGGTGTTCTGGATGGTTTGCATGGTCGCTAGTCCATTGCGCCGTTCGGGTCGAAGAGGGTGTCGCGCAGCGCGCGCTGTTTGGCTCGCGCGGCGATGGCCTCCGGTTGGCAGAGATCCTTGAGCGAGCATTCCCGGCAGCGTTGATCGTTCACGGGCGGGGGCAGACGCCCGGAGGCCAGCATGGCGCGGATCGCCTCGGCGGTTTGCCCGACCAGGGCGCGCAGTTCCGGCGTGAAGGTCACCTCGCGGCGGCGCCGGCTGGAGGCGTGATAGATGGCGCCAACGGGAACGGGGCGCTGGAACATCTCCTCCAGGCAAATGGCTTGGGCGGCGACCTGGATGTCGTCATGGGTCTTCTGGCGTTTGCGACCGTGCTTGAACTCGACCGGCAGGATGGCCCCGCCGGGGTGGAACTCCACCAGATCCGCCTTGCCGATCAGGCCCAGCCGATTGGACCAGAGCGGCAGGGAGCGCTCGACCCTGACACCCTTGATCAGCTCATCACCGGGCTGGTCCACCAGATGATGGACCGCCTGTCCGCGCGCGGTGTGCAGGTTGTCCTCGAAGACCTGCTCCAGGTGGATCAGCCCGCATTGGCGCGGGCAATAGATCCAGTGCTGGAGGGCGGAGAGCGGAACCAGATCATCGGTTTGGGTCATGGCGCTGGCTCACTCGAAGAGGCGCGTAAGCAACTCGTCGCGCGTCAGTCCATGGGCGTTGGCGACGCTGTTGAGAACGGACGAGAGGGTGCCGATCCGCAGGGGGTCGTGATTTGGAATGGTGACATGGTGCTCCCCAGGCGCAGGGCTGGTGAGGCGGACGTGACTGCCCGTCTGCCGTGTCACGGTATATCCCAAGCGTGCGAGCCGCGCGATCAACTCCGCGCCCGAGAGATCGCGCGGAATCCTCATGCTGCGATGACCTCCTCGCGGGTGATGTGCAGCCGAATCAGACTGGGCATCTCCGCCTCATCGAAATGGCAATGCACGGCGTCTCTGAACCTGCGTCATGCAGGGCCGCGAGGTCATCAGCCTCCGTGAAGATATCGACCCCAACCGCGCGGGCGAGATAGCCGCCTTCCGGGGATTCCTCGACGATGAAATGGACTTGAGTCATGGCATGCCTCCCACTTAAACCAGAATCCGCAGCTCGACACCCGGAAAGGCGTCCAGCCGGCCGGCGGCCGGTGCCGTAATCCGGTAGTCGTCGATCCCGCGCGCCGGCGCGGACGTGTCCTTGCGCGCGACCTGGATCAGCTCGAAGAGCTTGTGGGCCGGGGCGTTGCCCAGCTCGGAGTCGTGCTTGAAGACATAGAGCCCGCGCGTGGCCATCTCGCCGCGCGCGGCGGAGCGGTCGTGCTCGAACATCTGGCCGAGCGCCTGCCAGAGCAGCCCCAGATCGTCCTCGTTGAAGCCGGTCTGCTTGGCCAGGAAGGACGAAATGAAACCGTGGGCGACGTAGAGACCATAGGGGACGGTGTGTTTGCGGCCCATGGTGCGGTTGTCGCCGTCCTGCTTCAGCGCCTCGGCCTCGGTCGCGACCGCCATGCGGGTGATGGAATGCTCCTGGGAGATGATGGGGTCGATGGAGCGGGAGAAGGTCAGTTGCACCGGACCACGCACCTGACCGCAGTTGATGCCGGTGGACATGACCGCGCCGAAGGTGCGCACGTCGTAGAAGTTCTGGCACATCCAGTCGCGCGCCTTGCCGACGCTGTCGGCGCTACCCTTGCGCTTCTCCTTCTTGCCGGCCTTCTTCTCCGGGACGGGCTCGACCAGTTCCAACGGCGGCGTTTCCGCATCCTCGGCGTCCAGTTTCAGGGCGCAATAGGCACGCTGGTGCTGAAGGTTGAGCACCGCCTTTTCCCGCACATAGATCTCGAAGCGTTTCTCGCCGGGCGCGGGGTCGCGCTCGCCCTGGTTCTGGGTCAGGCCGACGAAGTTGCGCACCTTGCGCTTGAGGCAGACATCCGTGACCAGCCCATGGCCGGTTTCCGCGTCGAGGCGCGGCAGGTTGCCGGCATCCGGATCGCCGTTGGGGTTGCCGTCGCGCACGTCGAAGAGCAGGACGAAGTCGTAGCGGTTGTTGAGGCTCATGATCCTTGCTCCGGACTGTCGGTGGTCTGCGTGGGCGATGCGGATTTGGTAAAGAACGCCTGCCGCTGATGATAATAGCCAAGGGCGAAGCGGCCTTGGTCTTGCCGAGCAAAATGATTGGGAATATCCGAAACATTGTTCAACACCTGCCCGATATAGTCGTCCGGCCGATTATCACGGGATCGTCATCAACCGTTGAGCCGTCGTCTCGCGCTGGGCCATGGCTTGGATCTGTGCATCATCCTGCTTGAGGCGCTCATCCAGGTGGCGCAGCGCTTCAAGCAATCGATTCAGCTCCGCGCGAAAGCGCTCACTCAAGCCAGTCTCGGCGTCCTCGAGCATCGCGGGAACACGCCGCATCACGGCCGCGTGCCCCTGGGGGATCTCGACGCCATCCTCCAGCAGCAGGCCGCGCCCCTGGTTGATCTGGGCGGTGCGCCGCTCAACACTGAGTCGGCGCATCCGATGGAGCGCTTGGATATCCTGTTGCTCGACACGCTTGAGCGCCACCAAGCGCCTGTTCGGCCGCTGCACGGCCTCGCCAATCGCCTCGGCGTCCACTGCGTCGTTCTGGTTCGATTTCACGTACGGTTTGACGAACTGCGGGGCCATCAGGCGCACCTCGTGACCGACGTCGCGAAACACCCGCGCCCCATGGTGGACGCTGCCGCACGCGTCCATCGCCACCCGACAGGCCGGGCGATTGGCCATGAACGCCGTCCATTTCCCGCGGGTCACCTTCGTGCTGAACACCTGGCGTGCGTGCGCATCCACGCCGTACGCATGCACGCTGTTCTTGGCCAGGTCGAGGCCCATCGTGACAACAGGCTCTTTGCGACACGCTGCCATTGGTCTGGCTCCGCGACCTCGGTTGACGAGGCTTCAACGACATCGCTGATGGTGCCCACTCTGGGCTCGTGAAAGGAGTGGGACGAACCGGGGCCAAAAGGCTGTCACGTCGCGAGGGCGTGGGGGCGACTGGGAGTCCCACCACGCATCCTGAGCGACGTTGACACTCCGGGCGGAGACCCCTTGGCTGGAGCTGCTTCGTGATCCTCTACGGCAGCGGCAAGGAAAAGCTCAAGCTCAAGCTGCCGCATGAGAAGGGCAGCGCCAAGGCGCAACCCTTCGAGGGAATCGTCAATGTGCTGCACTGCTTCCGCAGCCAGGGCAACACCGTCGTCGTCATCGAGCACACTGCGGAGACAAGGGAGGGGAGATCGTGGCGGTCGGGACGCCGGAGGAGATTGCGGTCAACGGGCGGTCGCATACGGGGCGGTTTCTGGGGCCGTTATTGGCGCGCGGCTGGTAGAGTTTCCGCAAGGGCTTGCCTCGCACGTCTAAAGCCGGGCGGATCATGAAAAGGGTCGTTGATATCGTCGCTCAGGTATAAAGTTAGGGATAGTACCCATGATCCATGGGATGAAGGCAAGAGAGTTGTACCGGCTGTTTTTATTGTCCGAAGCAAGGTTAAAACCACCGCTTTAGGGAAATGCTGATTAATTCGAGGGTCGCTGCGCGGCATCTAATACTATTAGTAAGTTACGTCGCGCACGATGTCAAGAAAGCAAATTAATCACGTTCTTTAGGCGGTCAGATTTATCTTTGAAGCCTTTTGCGGCGTGTGGCCAACGCGACGAATGATGGAGATCGTCGCCATGCGATCCTTGATCAGCATGAGAAACATGACGTGGGATGCCTGGCTGGGTGCGCGATGGCTTTTGCGTGACATCCAGCGACGCGTGACGGGCGAAATACGTAACGCGTATCTGGGAGATCATGTGAGCCGAAGACAGACGATCATGTCCGAGCCAAGGCACCCTGAACGGGTCTCTCGACCCGTATCCGGACTTTCAGTCCGTCACTTCAACCCACCAGCTTTAGCTGGTGGTTGTTGACTGGCCTTACCCCCTAAAACGGTCGCGCCGCCTTGCCGACCAAGCTGAAGGCGGGAGCGAATCTGCTTCATGTGGCGCGACGATGCGCGATGCCGAAATGGACGAACAAGAAGAAGACGAAAAGCGCGAATCACCCCGCAATCCATCGATGAATCAGCATCGACGGCTCTCCGTTGCCCCGATGCTGGACTGGACAGACCGCCACTGCCGGTATTTTCTGCGGTTGATCAGCCGCCACACGCTGCTCTACAGCGAGATGATCACCACGGGCGCGCTACTCCACGGGGACCGGGAACGTTTTCTGCGCCACGATCCCGCCGAGCGTCCAGTCGCGCTTCAACTCGGCGGATCGGACCCGACCGAGCTGGCGCGGTGCGCGCGGATGGGCGCGGATTGGGGGTACGACGAGATCAACATGAACGTCGGCTGCCCCTCGGACCGGGTGCAAAACGGGCGCTTTGGGGCTTGTCTGATGGCCGAGCCCAGGCTGGTGGCCGACTGCGTGGCGGCGATGAAGGATGCGGTTTCGGTTCCGGTGACGGTGAAGCACCGGATCGGCATCGATGACCGGGATAGTTACGGGGAGCTGGTCGATTTCGTCGGCGGACTGGGCCATGCGGGCTGCGACGCCCTGATCGTGCATGCGCGCAAGGCCTGGCTCAATGGCTTGAGCCCCAAGGAAAACCGCGAGGTGCCCCCGCTCCGATACGATGTCGTGTCGCAACTCAAACAGGACTTCCCGGACCTCGTCATCGTCCTCAATGGCGGCATCAAGACCCTCTCCGAAGCGGCGGGCTTCCTCGATACCTTGGATGGCGTGATGATCGGCCGCGAGGCCTATCACAACCCCTGGATCCTGGCGGAAGCCGATCGCTGTATCTTTGGCGACGCACATCCCCCACCGACACGCCACGAGGTGCTGGACGCTTTTATTCCCTATGCCGAACGTCAACTCGCGGCTGGCGTCCCTCTGAGCGCCATGAGCCGTCACCTGCTCGGGCTCTTCCAGGGCCAACCCGGGGCACGCGCGTGGCGTCGGCGGATCAGCGAACAGGCGCATCTTCCAGGCGCGGGGGTGGAACTGCTCCGCACCTTTGACCAGCCCGGTGAGAAGCGTGAATCGCTGATTTCATTTTCATGAGTTGGATCGCCCTCGCGCTGTTGTGCGCCTTCAGTCTGGCCAGCGCTGACGCCGCGACCAAGGCGTGGCTGCGCGATTTCTCGGCGCTTGATCTCCTGGTGGTGCGCTTCTGCGTGCCCGCTCTGCTGATGATTCCGCTGCTGGGCAATCTCCCGGCACCGAGCGATCTGCCACTGGCGTTCTGGGGGTGGATCTCTGCTCTGATCCCGCTGGAGTTGGCGGCGATGTGGCTTTACATGAGCGCCATCCGCAGCCATCCGCTCTCGCTCACCTTGCCTTACCTCGCCTTCACCCCGGTGTTCGTGATCGGCATCGCTTGGCTCCTGCTTGGCGAGCGGGTAACGCTTCAGGGCGGTGGCGGGGTGTCGCTGGTGGTCGTCGGGGCCTGGCTGTTGAACAGTCGCCAGGCCAGGGCGCGCGACTGGCGCAGTTGGGCGGCGCCCCTCGCGGCCATTCTGCACGAGCCGGGATCCCGGATGATGCTGGGCGTCGCGGCCATCTATGCCGTCACGGCGACGCTCGGCAAGGGGGCCATGCGCTATCTGCCAGCGGATGTCTTCGGCGCCTTCTATTACGGCCTGCTGGGACTGACGGTCTTCGTCGCAGTGGTGCTGCCGCGCCCCCGAATGCTGCTCAAGCTGGCGAGACGGCCCTGGCCGGTGCTGGCGGTCGGAGGTCTGATCGGCGTCATGGTCTTCACCCATTTTCTCGCGCTCCAGCAGGTCGAAGTCGCCTACATGATCGCCGTCAAGCGGGTCAGCCTCCTGTTCGGCATCCTCTACGGGGGGTTGCTCTTTCGCGAGCCCGACCTGGCGGCCCGGCTGCCGGCCGGGATCGTCATGCTGTCGGGTGTGGTCTTGATCCTCCTCTGAGACAGCGCTCCGACAGTTGGCGGCACGCTGGGGCCTCGATGGAAAACGGCGATCAGTGAAACAGGATCGGCCGATTTCACCTGGGTTAGCCTGGGGTATAACCTAGGGCCGTCACCGCCACCCATGTGAGGTAGAGCCATGCCGTTCGAAAAGAAACGCAGCCGGTTTGCGTTGGCCCTGCTGTTGAACATGGCAGCCGCCGCCGGACAGCCAGCGCCGGTTCTGATCGGCCTGGACGCGGAGTTCGGTCACACGACCAGTTCCTCCGCCCAAGCGGTTCAGCAGGGGATGGAGCTCGCGATCGCCGAGGTCAATGACGCTGGCGGGGTGTTGGGTGGCCGCCCGCTGGAGCTGGTCGTCCGGGACAATCGCTCGATCACGGCACGGGGTGTCGATGACCTGCGTGAGCTTGCGGCCCTGCCGGACCTGGTCGCCGTCTTCGGGGGTAAGTTCAGTCCTGTCTATGTGGAATGCCTGCCTGTCGCCCACGAGCTGGGGATCCCGCTAATGGACCCCTGGGGGGCCGCCGACATCATTACCGACCACGGGTTTCGGCCGAGCTACAGCTTTCGTCTCTCGCTCAAGGATTCCTGGGCGGTTCCGACCATGTTGCGCTTCGCCAAGGAGGCTTACGGCGCCACCCGCGTCGGGGCGCTGCTGCCCAATACCTCTTGGGGTCGGAGCAATCAACAGGCCATCGCCCACGCAGTGAGCGAGCTGGGCGTCAGCCTGGTCGGCGAGCACTGGTACAACTGGGGCGACCGCTCCTTGCTCGCGCCCTACCAGGATCTCCGCCGGCAAGGCGCCCAAGCCATCCTGCTCGTGGCCAACGAGCCCGAAGGCGCGCTTTTCGTGAAAGAGGTTGCGAGCCTACCGGCGGATGAGCGGCTACCCATCGTCAGCCACTGGGGCGTGACGGGCGGCGATTTCGCGCGGCTGACGGGCGACGCCTTGCGCCACGTCGAGTTTGCCGTGGTGCAGACTTACGCTTTCGTCGGTCGGACCGATCCCATCGCCCTGCGTGTGCTCCAGGCGCTGCGCGAGCGCTACGGCGTGGCTGGACCGGAGTCGATCCAGAGCCCGGTCGGCGTCGCTCAAGCCTACGATCTGACCCATCTGCTGGCCCGCGCCATCGATCTGGCGGGCAGCACGGATCGCGCCGCGATCCGCGACGCGCTGGAGCATTTGGGGCCTTACCAAGGGCTCGTCCGCCACTACGAGCGGCCCTTCAGCCCGGAGCGTCACGATGCACTCTTCCCCGAGGATGTCTTCATGGCCCGCTACCGCGAGGATGGCCAATTGATTCCCGCTGGCAATGCGGTCAGGTAGGCACGACTTGGCGCAGTCCGAACCCAGACGGGTTGGCACCCGTCGGCTTCTCAAACGCCGCGTGCAACTCGCGGCCTTCGGCGTTGCCATGCTCGTGGCCGGCGCCATCGGCGTCACCGAGCTGATGATCACGCTCCAGGATCTGCCGCGCGCGGAGCGCGAGGCGAATGAGGTGGTCGCCCGCGTGTTTGGCTCCTACATGAGCGCCTCGCTCAACAACCGCGTCGGCGAGATCCTGCATCTGGCGGCGAGCACCCTGGTCTGGACGGCGCTCTCGGACTCGCGCGACCGCGATGCCTACCTTGGTCCCTTTCTGCGGGAGCGCAACCAGGCGTTGCCCAACAGCCGTCTGGCACTGCTCGACTATCGCGGGCGTTTCGTCGCTGGTGACGAGGGGCTGATGCCCAGTGGCGGCGGCGATGCCAAGCACTTGGTCGATGAGGTGCTGACCTCGGGCAAGTCGGCCTCGCGGTTGCTCCGCGACTCACCGGGCCGGTTTTGGATTGGGGCGCCCATCGATTATCCCTATACGCACGACAAAATCGGTTTGTTACTGGGGGCGATCGACCTGGAGGCCATGCTGGGCGAGGAGCTGGCGGTCGATCCGAGCGAACGGGGCGTCATCATCAGCACTGGCGATATCGCCTGGCGACTGCGGGGCGCGGCGAGTAGCGACGCCCACGCCGCCGCGTCCTATCGGATCCAGCATGCCGAGACTGAACCGCGCTATGACCTGGAGCTGGTGGTGCACTCGACCGGCCACCCCTGGCTTGCGGGACTCATCACGCGGGGTATCGTGCTGGCCCTGGTCTCGATCGCGCTGGCGCTGGTCGTCTGGTGGGTCGCCGGCTTGGCCGGCCATGCGGTGAGCCGCCGCCTGGAGCGGCTGGCCGCGGTCATCGTCCAGAACCCCAACTGTCGACCCGAGGACATCCCCAGCGATGGCCAGGACGACGAGATCTCGGTTCTCGGCGATGCCCTGCGCGCGGCACTGGCCGCCCATCGCACGGCGGAGGAGCAGCTTGAGCAGTTGGCCTACTACGACGGGCTCACCGGACTCATGAACCGCCGGCTCTTCGACGAGCGGCTCGGGCAGGCGCTGCTGCGAGCCCAGCGCACGCACACACAAGTCGCCCTGTTGTTTATCGATCTCGATCGCTTCAAGACCGTGAACGACACCCTCGGGCACGAGGTCGGCGATGCCCTGCTGCGCGAGGTCGCGCGGCGCATCACCGAGCGGGTCAGAACCTCGGATGCCGTGTCGCGGCGCAGCGGCGATGAATTCACCCTCTTGATCGAGACCTGCCCGCGGCAGAAGGGCGCGGTCCAGCTCGCCGAGGAGCTGATCGCCCGCCTCTCGCAGCCCTACTTACTCGCAGGCGGAAGAACGGTCGTCGTCGGAGCCAGCGTCGGCATCGCCTTCTACCCGTCCGATGCCCAGAGCGCCAGCCAACTCTTGAGCCGGGCGGACGCCGCCATGTATGCCGCCAAGGAGCGTGGGTCGGGCGGCTACTGCCTCTATTCGCCGGATCTCGGCCAGGAAATTCGCGCGCGGCTCACGCTGGAGGCGCGGCTCGGCCAGGCGGTGCGCGAGGAAGGTTTGGAAATCCTCTTCCAGCCCCAGGTGAATCTGCTGGACGGCCACCTGCTCGGCGTCGAGGCGCTCTGTCGCTGGCGGGATCAGGAGCTTGGGGAGGTTCCGCCGCGGGTGTTCATCCCAGTCGCGGAGGACACCGGGGCGATCCGCCCGCTCGGCCTCTGGCTGTTGCGCCACGCCTGCCAGGAGGCGACCGGCTGGGGCGGTTTGGAGGACGGATTCTTCCTCTCGCTCAATGTGTCGGCCAAACAATTGACGGGCGAATTCCCGGCGGCTGTCCGCGAAATCCTGCGCACGACCGGATGGCCCGCCTCGCGTCTGGAGCTTGAGCTGACCGAGGACTCCCTGACGCACGCGCCACCCGAGGCCAAGGTGGTGCTCGACAGCCTGCAAGGGATGGGCGTCGCGGTCGTCATGGACGACTTCGGCGCGGGGCACTCGTCCTTGTCCTGCCTCAAGCGTTTTGGCTTCAGCAAGCTGAAGATCGACCAGGGCGTGATCCGCAACCTCGTCAGCAGCGCGGACGACAACCTCATGGTCTCGACCTTCATCAATCTCTCCCACCAGCTCGGGCTTCAGGTCATTGCGGAAGGGGTCGAGACCGAGGCGCAACGGGATCGCTTGCTGCAACACGGCTGCGACATGGCCCAAGGTTTTCTGTACGGCTCGCCAGTCACCTCACCGGCCTTGCGCGCCATGTTCGTGACCTCGGCCACCGCAGCGAAACCCTGAACCCAGGTCCGGCCGCTGGAAACGCAGTTCGTAGGCTGGGATGAGCTTGCGAATCCCAGCATTTCAGCCGCTGACGCAGCGGCCAATGCTGGGTTTCGCTCCCGCTCATCCCAGCCTACGAAGAATTCTTGCCCAACCTCGGAGGCGCGAAGGCCGCGAAGGGAGCGGCTTCCGATCGCTGGGCCTATCGGCCTTGCAGACCCGCTTGAATCTTGGGCGGCCGCTGGACATCGCCGGGGTCCGCGGCGTCCAGTTCGAGCACATCCCGAATGCGCGCGAGGACCTCGGGGAAGGATGGATCACGACTGGTATCGACGATCACGGCGTGCGTTTGCTCTTGGTCGCCCAGACATTGACGCCCCGCGTGCTGGCGCTCCAGGACCGCCAGGCTGGCCTCCGAGGCATCGTCGCCGCGCGCCAGCCGACGCATCACCCGTTCGCGCAGCACGTCCAGCGGAGCATCAAGGGCCAGGATCCCGTATCCAGCCCCGTGCCGGAGCGCAAGCTCCTGAAAATGCGCGCGCCGGTCGCGGGTAATGAAGGTCGCGTCGACCAGAACGTCGTAACCCGCGCCGAGGATCGCGTCGGCCAGTCGATGCAGGCGGTCGTAGGTCCAGTCGGTGGCCCGCGGGAAATAGATTCCGCTGTCGATGTGGCTCGTGGTCTTGGTCATTTCAGCCAGCCCGAATAGCCGTTTGCGTTCCACGTCCGAACGCAGGTGGATTAGCGGCAGTGCCTCGCGCAGTCGGTAGGCGAGTCGGCTCTTGCCCGAGCCGGGCAGACCGCAGGCGATCAACAGGTGGCGTCGCCTGGGCCTGGTATAGGACTCGGCCAATTTCAGGTAGTGCGTGCAATCGCGACGGATCGTCGCATCCTCGGCAGGCTCCAGGTCACCCTGCCCGAGCCGTATGGCCAGCACCTTGGCCCTGACCATGGCGCGATAGACCTTGTAGAAGTCGAGCACGGCCAGTGCGCCATAGTCGCCGCTGCGTTCCAGATAGCGATTGAGAAAGAGGCGCGCGCAGCCTTCCTCGCCCTCCTGCTCCAGGTCCATGACGAGAAAAGCGATCTCGCTCGCGGTATCGATCCAGCGCAGCTTGGGGTTGAACTCGATGGCGTCGAAGATGTGGATCCGCTCGCCCACCAGGGCGATATTGCCCCGATGCATGTCGCCGTGGCACTCGCGGACGAACCCTTGGATCCGTCGCTGCTCGATGACTGGTGTCAACTCACGGCAGCGTCCGCGCGTCCACGCCTCAAGGCGTTCCAGACGCGCCAGATTCTCGGGGTGGATGGCGCGCGCCCGGACTTGGCTCAGGTTCTCGATCATGGGCGCGAGGACGGCCTCGGGGGTGCCGAAAGCGTTCTCCGGATCCGCCACCGGAATGCGCGCATGGAATTCCGCAACCAACTCGGCCAACCGCGCCATGAGCTCGCCGGTGAGCTTCTGTCGGTTCAACAGTGCCGTCTGGGGAAAGCGATGCATCCGCACCGCATACTCCAGCACCGCCCCCTCACCGCCGATCCGGGGCGTGCTCTGGACTCCCGGTCACCGCGACGACCTCAATGTAAAGCTCTGGGGCCAGTCGCCGGTTGAGTCGGAGTTCCTCCTCGCAGCAGTGACGGCGGCGCTCCAGGGTCGAGAAGTCGAGAAATCCCAGATCGAGTGGTTTTTTCAGCTTGTAGGCGTAGTCGCCCGCCAGCAGGACGTGCGAGATATGGGTTTCGATGTGCTCGATGGCATCGGCTGGGTGGGGATAGGCATCGGGCCGTTTCAAACCGTCGATCAGAGCCGGAAAATCGTCGGGCTTCATGCAGCTACCATTCGCTTGCGCCTGTTTGGCCAGCGTTCGGACCGTCCCATGACGCCCCAGGGGCCAAGGCTGGCGATGCTGCCGTGGCTGGCTCTGTTGAACAAAGCCATCCGGGCTGAGTAAGATCAAGAATCTGTCTTCGATTCCATTACAAGTGTAGAGAATTCCATGTCGATCGAACGCATTGTTTTCGCCGTCGCTGGCGGCTTCATCCTGATCTCCGTGGGCCTGGCCTACGCCATCAGCCCCAACTGGCTCTGGTTCACCGCCTTCGTCGGCGCCAACCTCTTCCAATCGGCCTTCACCGGCTTCTGTCCGCTGGCGCTGATCCTGAAGAAGCTGGGCAAGGAGAGCGGCCCGGCCTTCTGACCCCGACCTTGGACCCGCCGAGCCCGTTGAAGGATCGCGGCATCAATCCTCCACCGGTATCGCCCAAAGATCGTGGTCGCCGGCCTCGGTGACCACGACCTCGATGAAGTCTCCTGGATCGATCTCCCAGGCGCCCTCGATGATCACCTCTCCGTCGATCTCCGGCGCGTCGGCGTGGCTGCGCGCGATGATGGCGTCCTCCTCCACCGCGTCCACCAGCACCGTGAGCCGTTGCCCGACCCGCGCGGCGAGCTTCTCCCGGCTGATTCCAGCCTGCACCGCCATGAAACGCTCCAGCCGCTCCTGCTTCACGGATTCCGGTACCGGGTCCGGGAGCGCATTGGCCGCCGCCCCCGCGACGGGCGAATAGGCGAAACAGCCGACCCGATCCAGCCGCGCCTCGCGCAGAAAGTCCAGCAGTTGCTCGAACTCAGCCTCGGTCTCCCCAGGAAACCCGACGATGAAGGTGCTGCGTAGGACCAGCTCGGGACACTGGGCGCGCCAACGCGCGAGCCGGTCGAGCACCTTCTCCGTCGCCGCTGGCCGGCGCATCGCCCGCAGCACCCGCTCGCTGCCATGCTGTAGCGGCATGTCGAGATAGGGCAGGATGACGCCCTCCGCCATCAGCGGGATGAGTTCGTCCACGTGGGGGTAGGGATAGACGTAGTGCAGCCGGATCCAGGCCGGCAGCTCCCCCAGCGCCCTGGCCAGGTCCGTGATGTGCGTCCGCAGCGGCCGCCCACCGCAGAAATCGGGCCGATGCCGCAGATCCAGGCCGTAGGCGCTGGTGTCCTGCGAGATGACCAGCAGCTCCCGCACGCCTGACTCCACCAGCCGCTGCGCCTCCGCGAGGACATCGCCGATGGGACGGCTGACCAGATCGCCGCGCAGGCTGGGGATGATGCAGAAGCTGCAGCGGTGATTGCAGCCCTCGGAGATCTTCAGATAGGCGTAGTGCCCTGGCGTCAGCCGCACCCCCTGGGGCGGAATCAGACTGCTGAAGGGGTCGTGCGGTGCCGGCAGATGGGCATGCACGGCAGCCATGACCTCATCCAGCGCATGGGGGCCGGTCACCGCCAGCACCTCCGGATGGCGCTGGCGGATCAACTCGGCGCGCGCGCCGAGACAGCCCGTCACCAGCACGCGCCCATTCTCCGCCAGGGCCTCGCCGATGGCGTCCAGGGATTCGTCCACCGCCGCGTCGATGAAGCCGCAGGTGTTGACGATCACCAGATCGGCGTCGGCGTAGCTCGGCTGAAGTTGGTAACCCTCGGCGCGCAGTTGCGTCAGGATCCGTTCCGAATCGACGGTGGCTTTGGGGCAGCCGAGACTGACGATGCCGATGCTGGGCATGGAGTCGATGAGGGTATTCACGTAAGGAAACGCCTGGGGGTTGAGGTTGGTTGCGTCGCGATGGACGCCGTTGCGGGAATCCACGTCGGGCGCCCGACCGAAACCGGGTGTAGAACCGCCTTGGATGCCGCGCACCCGTCCCGATCCATCACCCGCGGAGACACGACCGGGCACTTGCATTTTCGGTCCAATCATCCATTGCCTGGTGTCTGAATTTCGGTGAGGATACTGCGTCACGCGATTCCCGAACCCGAGCGGCCAAGCGAACCGGCGAGCATGATGCGCCGGCCTCGATTCACACCAGACGGACGGACAGGGCATGAAAAGCTGTAAACTCTGTAAGTACAGTCGGATTTGTAACGATCTGCCGGGTATCTGCATCTTACTCCCCTATCTGGCGATCGCCGTCGTCGTCTTTTCCCTGGGTTACCTGTTCGTGACCCAAGAGTTGGTCTAGCGCGACGCCGCCACACCCGAGCCAGCGAGACGCTCACGCGATGCCGCATCACCTTGAGACGAATTGCTCCGAACGCAGCATGGGCAGCGAGCCGGTCATCCAGGACGGACACGCCATCCGACTCCATCTCGAGGTGCGTTTTCAAGACGGCTTCGTGGCGCTGTCCACCTTCGATGAAGAGCCCATCGGCTGCCGCCTTGGCGATGGCACGTTCACGCCGGCCTTCGAGGCATCCCTGAAGGGCCTCCACGAAGGGGCCGATACCTGTCTGGTCGCCAGCGGCTCCCTGCTTTTCGGTCCCTACGACGAATCCAATCTCCACTGGATCGATCGCGGCGAGTTTCCGGACTGGCTGGAGCCCGCGCCCGGACAAGTGGTCGGCTTTGCGACCCCAGCGGGACACGAGACCAGCGGAATCATTCTCGCCCTGGAGCAGCAGCGCATCCTGGTCGATTTCAACCATCCATTCTCCGGACGCGATCTCGCGATGCGCATCAAGGTGCTATCGGTCAACCCATGAGGTGCCGCGCAATCGGCACTTTCCAAAAAACCTGCTTGACCGATCTGTATCGCCGGAGCCTTCTTCCCTATCCTTCGGTGCCATGAATATACAACTCGCCAATCCACGCGGATTCTGCGCTGGCGTCGATCGCGCCATCGCCATCGTCGAGCGCGTCCTCGACATCCACGGAGCGCCCATCTACGTGCGCCACGAGGTGGTCCACAATCGCTTCGTGGTGGAAGGATTACGGACGCGCGGCGCCATCTTCGTCGAGGATCTCGACGAGGTTCCGGACGGCGCGACGCTCGTCTTCAGTGCCCACGGCGTGCCCCAGGCGGTGCGCCAGGCGGCCGAGGCTCGCGGCTTGCGCGTCTTCGACGCCACCTGTCCGCTGGTCACCAAGGTCCACCTGGAGGTAGCCCGCTACTGCAAGAACGGCATCAGCGTCGTGCTCATTGGTCATCGTGGCCACCCGGAAGTGGAAGGAACCCTGGGGCAGTGCAGCGGCGAAGGTGGTGCCATGCATCTGGTCGAGCAGGTGGCCGATGTCGAGGCGCTGGCGGTCACCGACCCCGAGCGGGTCGCCTACGTCACCCAGACGACCCTCTCGATGGACGATAGTCGCGAGATCATCGCCGCCCTGCGCGCCCGCTTTCCGGCGATCCAGGGACCCAAGAAGAGTGATATCTGTTACGCCACGCAAAACCGTCAGGACGCCGTGCGGGATCTCGCGGCCCGCAGCGACCTGCTGCTCGTCGTGGGCTCGCCCAACAGCTCCAACTCCAACCGCCTGCGCGAGCTGGCCGAGAAGCAAGGCTGCGTCGCCTACCTGATCGACGGCCCGGAAGACATGCATCGCGAATGGCTGGACGGACAGCCTCGGGTCGGCCTGACCGCCGGGGCCTCGGCGCCAGAGGTGCTGGTCGAGCGCGTGGTCCAGCAGCTCAGGGACTGGGGGGCCGCAGCCGTGGAAGAGCAGGAGGGCATTCGCGAGCAGGTGGTCTTTCCGCTCCCGCGCGAGCTGGCCGACGCCAGAACCTGACACCCTGAGCCTTGCCTAACGCCCCCCAACAACCATCAACGCCGGAGACACGAGTCGATGAATGATGTCCTGATCATCGGTGGCGGCATCATCGGCCTCATGACCGCGCGGGAGCTGATGCTGGCTGGGGCCAAGGTCACCCTGATCGAGATGGGGGAGACCGGCCGCGAGTCCTCCTGGGCTGGCGGCGGCATCATTTCGCCGCTCTACCCCTGGCGCGCTCCCGCTGCCGTCACCGCCCTGGCGGGCTGGAGTCAAGAGGTCTACCCAGCTCTCGCCGTCGAGCTTTTCGACGCCACCGGCACGGATCCGGAGCTCACTCCCAGCGGCATGCTGATCCTAGACACCGACGAGCTGGAGCTGGCCCTCGCTTGGGGCGCGAGCCATGCCCAACCGATCGAGGTTGTCCAGGGACCACATCTGCACGAGATCGAGCCCGAGCTGGGACCGCGCCCCGCGCGCGCCCTGTTCTTCCCGGAGATCGCCCAGGTCCGCCCGCCGCGTCTCTCCAAGGCGCTCCGCCGCGCGCTCGACGCGCACATCGAGCTGCGTGAACAGGAGGAAGTCGTCGAACTGCTGATCGAGGGTGATCGCGCGGTGGGCGCGCGCACCGCCAAGGGCCGAGTCAAGGCCGAGCAAATCGTCATCTGTGCCGGCGCCTGGACCGCAAAGCTGCTCGGGCCGCTCGGTACGGCACCGGACATCCGGCCGGTGCGCGGCCAGATGATCCTCTTCCATGCCAAGCCCGGCCAAATCAGTCACATCACCCTGCGCGAGGATCGCTACATCATCCCGCGCCGCGACGGCCGAATCCTCTTCGGCAGCACGCTCGAACACACCGGCTTTACCAAGACCACGACCGCCGAGGACAAGGAGGCGCTCTATCGCGACGCGATCGCACTGTTTCCGGTCCTCAAACGCACCCCCATCGAGGATCATTGGGCGGGGCTGCGACCCAGCTCCCCGAGCGGCATCCCCTACATCGGCGCCTATCCCGGAATCGCCGGACTCCATATCAACGCCGGCCACTTCCGCAATGGTCTGGTCACCGCACCGGCCTCCGCCCGACTTATCGCCGACCTCATGCTCGACCGCCCACCGGTCCTCAACCCAGCCCCCTATGCGCTGGACGCCGCGCGTTGATGCGCACTGGCGCGATGTAGCGCCAGCAATGCCGGTGAAAATATTTTTTCCGTGAAAACAGCGAGCTGGATTGGTTTCAAGAAGAGTTCTTTGTAAACGTTTGCTTCTGAATCAGCTTGGTGATGCTGGCTCTCTGATCGATAATTGCGTTTCTTCGCCGGGAAGTGTTCTCCTGCCTGTCGCTCTTCAACGGCGCCCCATGTCCGTCGTGCCCGCTCGATTCTTGGTCGAGCGGGAATTGCTGATATAGCGCTTCAGCCCCTTGAGCATGTGGCCCTGTTTGGATACTATCGCCGGCTTAATCGCCGATGTAGCTCAGTTGGTAGAGCAACGCATTCGTAATGCGTAGGTCCGGGGTTCGAATCCCCGCATCGGCTCAAACTAAGACAAAGACTTACCAGAAGCCGGCTCCTCGCTGGCTTTTTTTGTGGGAAACCGCCAATTGGCGCAATCGGCTCGGGCGGAGATCGACTTCAGTAGATTCGTCACGGAATATTCGGCCGGGTATCTGTCCTCTGCTGACAGGTGACATGTGGCTGATTTGCGATTAAAATGGCTGGCCATTGGCTGAGTGGCAGAGTGGTCATGCAGCGGCCTGCAAAGCCGTGTACCTCGGTTCGATTCCGGGCTCAGCCTCAAATATTTTCAATAGCTTATGATCGATTCCCACCATCGTCTCGGCCATCATCACCGCCGAATCGATGCTTCAGTCGCCATCGCTTCCCGCCGCTCTGGGCCAACTCCAGATCAAGACCTTTCTCGTCGGAAATCTTAATCGGCTTGTCGCCGGGCTTTGCGTTGCGCATCTTGGCATCGGTCAAAGGCGCTTTGGGCAACTCATTTGGTGGGCTTGACAGTTGCCACCGATGTTGATCCCGGATGCAAAAATGGTGGCGGATAGTTTGCCGGGTGGAAAGACGGCTTCCGAGCTTACGATCACTGGAACTACCGTGCGCGCGACATCGCGGAAATACACTTGAGGTGGTCACTGAGCCAGCCATAGCCAACGCGTTCCTGTTCCAGCCGTAGCTTGGGTTGAATGCGATCGAATCGGAGCTCGTCGTAGACCGCCGCCTCCTCAGGCGTGAGACGAGGCAAATCGTGGCGCGCCGGATCGGGTTCCTCGCCCCAGTGCAAGCGATGGGCGAGCAGCGTTTCACGATCCATGGAGAGCGATGCCGTGTGAGGAAAATGGCCGCGCAGCTGATCGAGGATCGCGAAGCCGTGGGTGTCGATGTCGCCCCAGTAGTGCAGGCGGCACCGATGCAACCAAGCGGCGCGTGCCAGCGCCTCCCAACCGTAGCCGGCACCGAAGACGACGATGGATCGAGCCACCTGCGGGAAGGCGAGGAAGTTGGTCTCGTTTTCGGTGATGAACACCCGCTCGATGGGCAGCGCGAGCGCGGCAAAGCTCGCCGCGTCCAGGGTGAGATCAGGCAGCCCCCGACAGCCCGGCAGGCTGGGCAGGGCCGGGTCGAGCAGTCGCAAGCGGATGCGCACCGGCTTGTCCAGGAAACCGTACCGGCGGCAAAACTGCGTCCTCCCGGTCGCCGCCGCATCGATCGCCTCGGGCGGCAAGGCCAAATCCAGCAGCTCGGCCAGCACTCCCCTTTGGGCTTCAATGAATTTGCTGTCCACCCCCGGTGCATCCACCTGGCGCAAATACACGCCCGGCCGAGGATGGGCCTGCAGCCACGCCACCACGGCCAGCAGACGTTCCCAACGGTCGGACAGATCCAGGGCCTGTAGCGGGCGCTTGATCAGCCACGCCTGCAGCGCCGGCTGCCCGGCTGCGGTCTGCCGCCAAAGCGCCTGGAAGCGCTCCGCCTGCCGAGCCTGTCCGATGAAGGCTAAGGCATCCTGCAGTGAGTCGACCCAGACGGCGGCCGGCAGCCGCTGCACGCCCTGAACTCGATGGTTCCAATCGCGCCAGTCGATCCGGACGCGGGGCGTGCTGGCCGTGGTGCGCACCCAGTCGCGCACCAATTCGAAGCGATCGGACAGGTCGGCGGCAGCCGGTGCCTTCAAGCTCAGTCGCAGCGGCCAGGCGATCGCCTCCGAAACGGTCGAGCGCAGCAACTCGCCGCGATCCCACAAGCGCTGGACTTGGGCGCGCAGGTCTGCCGACGTGGTCCAGCTCATGGTGCCGCGCCGCCTCCTGCGGACTTCTGCGCCCGGTACTCCTCGATAGTCAGACAGCGCAGCCTTGAATCCCGCCCGCCCTGGTTGTGCACAAACCCCACGCTGGCCACGAAGGGCTCGATGATGTGGATCTTCTGTAGCGGCGTCACGATCAGCAGTTGCAGGTTGAGCTGTTGGAACAGGCGCAGCCCGTATTGGGCCGACTCGTCCGATCCGCGCCCGAAGGCCTCGTCGATGACCACGAAGCGGAATGAACGCGAGCGCACCGCGCCCCATTCCAGTCCGAACTGGTAGGCCAGGCTCGCGGCCAGCACCGTGTAGGCCAGCTTTTCCTTCTGGCCACCCGACTTGCCGCCGGAATCCGAATAGTGCTCGTGCTCGGCGCCATCGGCGCGCCACCGTTCGCTGGCCGAAAACAGAAACCAGTTGCGCACGTCGGTGACCTTGGCGGTCCATCGCCGGTCAGCGTCCGACAGGCCCTCGCGGCCCCGGAAGCGTTCGATGATGGCTTTGACCTGCAGGAACTTGGCTTCCGAATACTGCTCATCGGCCGAGCCCATGAGCGCGCCCTCGGTACAGGCGCGCAGATCCTGCTGGAAGTCGCGGATCTCGGCATCCGGGCTGGGCTGCGCCATCAACTTGATGAAGCGCCCCGGGTTGTAGTCGATGCCCTGAAGCGACAGGTTGATGATCGCCACCCGCTCTTTGATCGTTTCCCGCTCGCGCGCGAGCTGGGCGTTGAAGTTGGCGATCTCGTTGATGGTGTTGACGTTGAGTAGCTCCTTGAAGCGTGCCTCGAACCGCGGCAGGTCATCGCTCTTCAATCCGGTGAGCATTCGCTCGTACTCGCTTAAGCCCGCCAGGCTCACGTCCATCTCGACGGTCTCAGCCTTGAACTCCTCCTTGAAGCCGCGCATGGCATTGACGATGCGCTCGGTCAGACGGGCCAGGCGCTTGTCCTCTGCGTCGATACGCTCCTGCAGCCATTTACGGAGCTCCTGCTCGCGGTTATCGCAGGACTCGACCGATAGCTGATGCTCGCCCAGTGCTTCGGCACGCCAGCCTTCCAGGCGCTCCATCTGGGCATCGGCCAGCGGCATGGCGTCGCAGACAGCACGGGCCTGATCCCGCAGCTCCTGGGCCGCCGTTCGCTTGGCTTTGGCCTCCCCACGCTTGCCCAGAGCCTCACCACGCTTGCCTTCGGTCTCGAAGCAGCCGGTCTTGCACCGCCCTCAACTGGCGCCCGAGCTCTTGCAGGGTGTTCGAAGCCGCTTCGAGCCGCGCGCGTTCCTCGGCAAGCGCCGCCATCTCGCGTGCCAGGCTCATCCAATCGATGTCTGCGAAGCGCGTGAACTCCTCCAGCCGGGCGAGCGTCTCCAGGCGGCCTTCCAGTTCCTGGCGCGCTTGGCTAATCTCGCCGATGCGCTGCGCAAGCAGGGTCAGCTTCCCCTCAAGCCGCTCCCGCTGGTCCCGCAAGGCGCGCAGCTTGTCGGCATTGCTCCAGCCGAGCACGTAGCGGCTGCGGTCGTCGATGCGGCTGCGGTCGTCCTTCTCGTGGCGGCCCGATGGGTCCTTAATCTGACCAGCGCGCGTGATGGCGCGGCCCTCACGGCGGAACTGCTCGCCCGTGTCGCAGCAGGCCACATCGAAACGCTGGCGAAGTTCCTGTTCCAGCCACTCGTAGTGCGGCGAATCCGGCTTGATGACGAGCTTGCGCACCAACGACTGCGGATGCAGGCTCGCGCCCTGCACGGCCTTCCTCGGCCGCACATGGAAGTACACCAGCCGTGCGCCGAGGTGCTGGCGGTCCACCCATTCCGCGACGGCCTGGTAGTGCGCGTCCGGGACCAGCAGCGCGAGGCCGAAGCCGCGCAGCAGCCGCTCGGCAGCGCCTTCCCAGTCGCGCTCGTCCTCGCGCACCTGGATCAGCTCGCCCGCGAAGGGCAGTTCGTCCTCGCCGATCGCCAGCGCCGAGCACAGCGCGTCGCGGATGCGCACCTGGGCGGCGTCGATGTTGCTCTCGCGACGCTTCAGGCTGTCGATCTCCTCGGACAAGGCCGTGTGTTCTTCGCGCCCCTTGCGGAAGGCGAAATCCTCCTCGCGCTCGCGGTTGTCCAGGTCTGCGATGCGCTGGCGCAAGCCTTCGGCGCGGGTCGCGATGGTCTGCTGTTGGGCGAGGAAGGCCATTTCATCTGACGGCGGCGCCTCGTCGATGCGGCCGAGCAGGGCCGAGTGGCGGTCGGCCTTCTGCTGGCGCTGAGACTTCTCTTGGCCCAAGCGCCGGATGTCGGTGGCCAGTTCCTCCAGGCGATTGCCTCCGTTGTCACGCAGGTTGCGCTCCAGCTTCGCAATTTCGGTGCGTTCGGCATCACGCTCCGCGTCCAGGCGCTCGCTCTGGGTGTCGAGCCGGGCGGCCTCTTCCTCCAGCAGCGCAAGGCGATGGTCCAGCAGCTCGCCCTTGAGCCGGGCGAAGTACGGGCGCAGCGCGTCACGCCCATCGCGTCAGCCCTGGATCTCCGCGACCAGTGCGGCGTGACGATGGCCATCGTCGACCAGCGGTGCGAGCAACTCGATCTGGCGCTTGGCCTTGAGCACCGCCTGGTGGGCACGGCCCAGGTCGTCGAAGTGGCGGATCAAGGCTTCGATGCGGCTGCCCACGTCGAAGGGCTCCAGCATGTGGCTGCGCACGAAATCGGTGAGGTTGCCCACCGACTTCATCGACACCGTCTGATGGAACAACTCCAGTGCTTGCTCGTGCTCGATGCCGAAGCGCCGGCGGAACCAAGCGCCATAGGGCGGGAAGCTGTCGAACAGCTCGCAGCCCGAGGCGCGCAGCTTCTTGCGCAAGGCGGTGATGTCGCTGCCGAAACCGGCGAAGTCCTCGGCAAGCGCCATCGCCCGCTCGGTTGCCACGAACAAGCGTGCCGGCTGACCCTGCGGATCCTTCAACCAGAACACCTGGGCCAGCGTCACGGCCTGGTCATAGCCCTCGTTGCGAAAGATCCCGAGGATGACCGAGTAGCTCGACGCATCGCGCAGCGCCACGGGCCGGGCGCTGCCGGTGACTTCGTTGCGCTCGCTCTTGTAGTGGCCGAGCACATAGGAGCGCAAGGACCGCTCGCGGGCATCCGCCCCGGCCGCCTTGTTGTAGGCCACGCGATGCGCCGGTACGAGCAAGGTCGTGATGGCGTCGACCAGCGTGGACTTGCCCGAACCGATATCGCCCGTGAGCAGGCCGTTGCGGCCGTCGAGCTCGTAGCGCCAGACGCGCTTGTCGAAGGTGCCCCAGTTGAGCACCTCCAACCGTTGCAGGCGGAAGCCCACTCGGCTGTCATCGGCCACGAAATCAAGGCAGAGCGTCGGCGCCTCAAGCATCGGCTGCCCCTTTGTTTGACAGGTCGGCAGGTGCTGCGGAAAGAGCCGTGCGGTAGACCTCCAGCCGCGCGTCGAGCTCCGCCAGCCACTGCGCGTCGACAAAGGCTCTCAGGATGCGCTGAACCTCGTAGTGGCCTCTGTCCTGCCCACCGCCGGTCGCGGGCTTGAGCCGGCGCAGAAAGCCCAGATCGACCACCTTGGAGATCGTCGCGTCCACCTGGTCGATCAGCCGGGCCTCGTTCGTGCCATCGGGCAAGAACACCCGCATCAGCTCGGCGATCTCGTCACGCGAAAGCACCAACCGCGTGTCGCCGCCACTTGCGTCGAACTCGGCCATGCGCTTGCGCAGGAGCGCCAGCATCAGGCTCACCGGGTAAGAGAGCGGCCGGCGTGCAACGAGCCTTGGCAGGCGCGGCGCCCCCTCGGACTCGTCCGGGTCCGGGCGGCTCTTCAGGAAGGCGTGGCCTTCGGCCTCGTCCAGCACCAGATCGAGCAGCAGCACGGCGGCCTGTTCCCTCACCCGCGCCTGCAAGCGCAGCAGGTTGGCCCACAGGCGCTCGTCGTCCTCGCGGTAGAGCACGCCCTTGAGCAGGTGCACCATCAGCTGCGACAGCTCGGGCACGGCTGGCAGCGCGCTGGGCGGGATCTCGACCGGATCGTTCTCGTGCAGCGTGTCGTTCATGCTCTTCTCTCCCTGGCCGGCCCAAGCCTTCAGCGCGTGAAGATCACGCGTGGCAAGCGAGCCTCGCGCGTCACGGCATCGCCCGCTGCGCTGCGGGCCTGCCAACGGATCGGCTCTTCCACGGCTTCATCGACAAGGGCGCGCACGCCTTCGAGTGCGCCGCTGCCATCTCCCGCGTGGGCCAGCTCCAGATAAGCCACCAGCTCGGCCAGGCCCTGGTGCAGAGGGCTCGGCATCCAGCAATTCGCGCAGCGTGATTTGCGGCTGGCGGCGCAGTGCGCGCTGGACGGCCGAACGCAGGCGCGCCTTGTCCACCACGATCTGGTCGAATAATCGCGCGGTGTCGATCTCGTCCTCGCCCGCCACGAGCGCCAGATCGGCAAGACGCGTCTTCACGCTCGGCGTGAACAGAGGCCGCTCCAGCGGCAGTTCGATGTTCGCGCCCATCGCCTCTATCGCCATCAGGTTGGCGGTGGGCGGCGACGCGCGCAGTGCCAGCGCCTTGCTCTCGATGCCGTGCAGCAGGTCCAGGATGCGGCGGTTTTCCAGGAAGGCACGATCGTCCAGAAAGCGGCGCAGCTGCTGCGACAGTTGGGCCACGGTGCGCTGCGTGTGTTCGCCGGCTTCCAGCCAGTCGTGGTGCACGCGGCGGGTGCGCGGTTCGGGCTTCAGCGCAGCGACGGCGGGCAGCGCCAGCACCTGATCCAGTCGCTCGGAGAGTTCCTCCTGCCGGCGGCTGGACATCAGGAAGTCCCAAAAGGCGCGGAAGCTGCGGCCTTGGTCAGAGTCACCGATCGCATCGCGCTCGCCCATGATCTCGTCGAGCAGCGCGCCCTTGGCACCTTCCCAAAGGGCGATCTTCTCGCGCACCTTGCGGTCGAGCTGGCGGAAGTTGTGCTCCACCTCGCGGAAGTCGGCAAGCAGCTCGCGCGCCAGTTGCTGGAACTGCTGGAAGCGGTCCTTGACCGCCGTGTCGTCCAGCAGCGGCACGTTGCCTGCCAGCACCCTGGCGATCTCGGCATCGAATTCGTCGCGTTTCTTGCGCAGGTCCTCGACCCGCTTGATCGGGTCGGCCTCGGTGCCGGCGCTGATCTGCTCCAGCAACGCAAACAAGGTCAGCAAGCGCGACTCGGTACCCACGAAGGGCCGCTCGGTGAGCGACACCAGCCAAGCGATGGCCTTCTCGGTGGCCGGCGTCAGGTCGAACTGCGCCTCGTCCGTGCCCGGCTTGTAGAACTTGCGCAGCCAGCCCTTGTCGGGGGCCGTCCAGTCGTTCAGGTACTCCCGCGCACCTTTGGGGTAGGCGTCGGCGCCTAGCTGCTCACGCAAGGCAAAGAGCTCATCCTCTAGCGCCTCGGCGAGATCGGCCTGGTTCATCACCCGCACATTGGACGCCACGAACACCCGGTGCAGGAAGCTCGCCACCAGCGGTGCGTGCGGCGAGGCCAGCAGCCGCCAGGCGGGGTGGCGATCACGCAGGGTGGCAAGGGTGGCATGGTTCACTGCGACGAACTCGCGGGCTCAGTCCTGCTGAACAGTCGGGTGGCGCAGTCGCAGCATGTTGGCCAGCGAGCAGGGCGTGCTGCGCTCGGCATCAACGCCCTCGCTCAACAACCCGTCGCGCTGGGTCGGCGACAGATTGTCGAAGTAGTGCATCAGCGCGCCGCTGCTCTGGTACACCTTGCGGGACTCTTCGTCCTCGACCCGGGAACGCCTTCCAGGTCTTGCCGCCGCCGGTGGCACGCGCAAGCAGAAATACGGCATGTCGGCCGGAAAGTCCGACAGCGGGTGGTACGCATTGCCGCGCCCCCACCGTCGTTCCGTGGTGGCGGTGAACGCAATCGACGGCGACGGCAGTTCGTGGCAGGCATTGAAATAGGCCTCGACGCTGTCCAGCACCTGTTACTGATAGCGCTTGGGGGCGAAACTGATCATCGGGATGATTCCCTTAACTAAACTCAGGCGCGTTGGCGACTTGCCGGATGATTTCCGCCAGCAATCCAGGGCGGATATGCAGAAATGAGAAATCCCCTGCAAAGCCGGGAGATTTCTCATTCTATTAAAAAACCCGCACTTAGGCGGGTTTAGGTCAGGGCAATCGCATCAAAAAGGTTATGCGATTGCCTTGGGGTTCAGGATACGTTGCTGTATCTTATTGGATGCTTAAATGGTGGAGGCGGCGGGAATCGAACCCGCGTCCGCAAATCCTCTGCCGTTGGTTCTACATGCTTATCCCGTTCTATTGTTTTTAGCCTTCCACCGCCCGAAGGGCAGGGCGATCAGTCAGCGATTCCGTTAGGTTTTAGCAGCTCAGGTCCGGACTCCCGTCACCGCGATCCCATGTGATTTTACCCCTGGAACCCGTCGCCCATAGGCAAGTGACGGTCAGAGGCCCGCTGGGTTAAGCAGCGAGAGCGTAGTTGTCGTCGTTGGCAACTATAAGTTTGCGGATGGATTTACGAGGTAGCCCGCACCTCGGCATGCACCTCGGGTTTTGTGACCCACGTCGAAGCCATGTCGCCCCCAGGTAATCAGTTGGTCACTATAGGTGAGCTTTGGTTCCCCGGCAAGCTCAACCGGTCTTGAAAAGCCGCTCCTTGTCGCGCTGCCAGTCGCGGTCTTTCTCGGTCGCCCGCTTGTCGTGTTGCTTCTTGCCCTTGGCGAGTCCGATTTCGAGCTTGGCTCGGCCGCGCTTCCAGTACATGGCCGTCGGGATCAAGGTGTACCCGGACCGTTCGGTCAGGCCGATCAGGCGATTGAGCTCGGCGCGTTTGAGTAGCAATTTGCGCGTTCTGGTCGGGTCTGGGTTGATGTGGGTGGAGGCGGTCGCCAACGCCGAGACATGGGAGCCGATCAGGAAGGCTTCCGCATGCAGAATCTTGACGTAGCTCTCCTTGAGCTGGACCCGGCCGGCGCGCAGGCTCTTGACCTCCCAGCCTTCGAGGACCAGTCCGGTCTCGATGCGTTGCTCGATGAAATAGTCGTGCCCCGCCTTCTTATTGAGAGCGATGGTCGAGCCGCCGTCGGATGCGTGCTTGTTACTTTTGGCCATTGCGCCAGTGTAACGGAAACATGCGCCGTGATTAAACGCTCACCGTGCGGCTGGCTTCGGGGCGCTCCGCGGGACGGATTTTGAATTGCCTCTTGAAATCCAGAAAAAAATGGCTAAGATTGCCGGCTCACCACAAGGAGTACCGTCATGCGCCAGCCACTGATCGCAGGCAACTGGAAGATGAATGGCACCAAGTCGAGCGCCACGGCGCTGCTGAGCGGTGTCGTCGCTGGCGCGAAGGGGATTGGGAAGGCGGAAATTGCCGTCTGTCCGCCATTTCCCTTTCTTGATCTCGGGGAGCGTCTGCTGGCCGATAGTAATGTTCGTCTGGGCGCGCAGAACGTTTGTACCGAGGCGGGCGGGGCTTATACCGGAGAGGTCTCGGCGTCCATGCTCGCCGAATTCGATTGCCGCTACGTCATCTGCGGGCACTCGGAGCGCCGGGAGTATTACGGTGAAGACGAGGCGAGATCGTTGCGGCAAAGCTCGTCATGGTCGCCGCGCGTGGCATGACGCCGATTCTTTGCGTTGGCGAAACCCTTGAGCAGCGTGAGCAGGGGCGGATGGAGGCGGTGATCGCGGGTCAGATCGACGGAATCATCAGTCGTAACGGCATTGACTTCGTTCGGTCGGATTGAAATTGCCTACGAGCCCGTATGGGCCATCGGCACGGGCAAGACCGCCACGCCCGAGCAGGCGCAAGAGGTGCATGCCTTTATTCGGCGGCGCATCGCCGACCAGGATCCGGTGATCGCCAGTCGAATTCGGATCCTCTATGGTGGTAGTATGAAGCCTGGGAATGCTGCGGATCTTCTCTCGCAAGCAGACATTGACGGTGGTCTGATCGGTGGTGCTGCCTTGGCCGTCGAGGATTTTCTGGCGATTTGTCAGGCTGGAGAGGCGGTCGCAGGCTGATCGGCCCGGTCTACTGAGTAATCCATGCAAACGATTTTGACAGTTCTTCAGGTCTTTCTCTCGCTAGGCCTAATCGGCTTGGTGCTGATTCAGCACGGGAAAGGCGCGGATGCTGGTGCAGCCTTCGGAAGCGGTGCGTCGGCCACGGTGTTTGGCGCACAGGGTTCGGGTTCGTTTTTGACGCGAATGACGGCGATCATGGCGACACTATTCTTCCTGACGAGTATGGCGCTGGCCTACTACGCAACGCAGGGCGTCGAGCCCGCAGGGTTAATGGATAAGCTTGGTGCTGCGGCGGTCATTCCCGAGGCGCCTAAAGAAAAGCCGGCGGTTGTCCCTCCCGCGACGGATGTGCCAGAGTCTCCAGGTGACGTCGCCGCGAAGAGCGAGGGAGCCGCCTCTGACGTGCCCGCCTTGCCTGAGGGTGGCGCTACCGGAGGACAGGCGGCTGCGATCACTGGGGATGTTCCGAGTGGCGACGCTGCCGATAAAGCAAAAAAGTCGAGCGATTAGTTTTTTGAGTTGATCTAGAAGTTCTAGCCGACGTGGTGAAATTGGTAGACACGCTATCTTGAGGGGGTAGTGGCGTAAGCCGTGCCAGTTCGAGTCTGGCCGTCGGCACCAAAAGCAAACGACATGCCGCTTTCGTGGCATGTCGTTTTTTTTTGCCGTCTTGGCTTCTAACGATTTGAATTATCAAATAATTTGGATTGATGTTTGAGTTGACACTGAAGCGACGGCTGCACTAGACTCTTCATCCGGTTGCTAATATTAGAAAAATGACAGAGAGAGGACAGTGCTCAACAACTATCTGCCAATCCTGATCTTTGTCCTTGTCGGGATGCTGGTGGGCGTTGGCCCGCTCGTAATCGGTTACCTACTCGGCCCGCGTCGGCCAGACAGCGAGAAGAACTCAGCCTACGAATGCGGTTTTGCGGCATTTGAAGACGCTCGGCTGAAGTTCGACGTTCGCTATTATCTGGTCGCGATTCTGTTCATCATCTTCGATCTGGAAATTGCGTTTCTTTTTCCTTGGGCCGTCGCGCTCGGGGAGCTCGGGATCTTTGCTTTCTGGTCGATGGTCATCTTCCTCGGGATTCTGGTGGTGGGCTTTGTCTACGAGTGGAAGAAAGGGGCGCTGGAATGGGAATAGAGGGTCTTCTCGAAAAGGGCGTCGTTACCACGACGGCTGATCAGCTCATCAATTGGGCGCGCACCGGCTCGCTGTGGCCGATGACGTTCGGGCTCGCCTGTTGCGCCGTGGAGATGATGCACGCCGGCGCGGCGCGCTATGATTTGGACCGCTTCGGCATCATTTTTCGTCCAAGTCCGCGTCAATCCGACGTCATGATCGTCGCTGGTACTCTGGTGAACAAGATGGCGCCGGCCTTGCGCAAGGTCTACGACCAGATGGCCGAGCCGCGCTGGGTGATCTCCATGGGGTCATGTGCCAACGGCGGCGGTTATTACCACTACTCCTATGCGGTGGTGCGCGGTTGCGATCGCATCGTGCCGGTTGACGTTTATGTCCCCGGCTGTCCACCGACGGCGGAGGCGCTGCTCTACGGCATCTTGCAGCTCCAGAACAAGATTCGCCGAACCAACACCATCGCCCGCTGAGTTGTCGTTCAGAGAACATGCTTACACATATCCTGACCCGCACCGCCAGGGTGGATGCGCTTGCAGTTTCCATCGGGGAGCACTTCGCCGAACAAGGGTGTGAGCTGATCGACGAGTTCGGTGAGCTGACCCTGATCGTGCCGGTTGAGCGGCTGCTCGCGGTTTCCCGCGTCCTGCGCGACCACGCCGATTTCCGCTTCGAGCAATTGATCGACCTATGCGGCGTGGATTACGCAGCCCTCGGACAATCCGAGTGGGAGACGGAAGATGCGTCCTTCACCGGCTTCGGGCGCGGCGTGGATCGCGACCTCTCGGTGGTCGCCGACGATCCCAAACGTTTTGCGGTGGTCGTTCACCTACTGTCGCTGGCGCACAACCGTCGGCTGCGTCTGCGCGCTTATGTCGGTGGTGGGCAGCCCATCGTCGACTCCTTGATTCCAGTGTGGGCAGCGGCCAATTGGTTCGAGCGTGAGGCATTCGATCTCTATGGCATTCTGTTCAGCGGCCATCCTGATCTGCGCCGCATCCTCACCGACTATGGCTTCGTGGGTCATCCGTTCCGCAAGGACTTTCCGTTGAGCGGTCAGGTCGAGATGCGTTATGACCCTGAGCAGCGTCGTGTCATCTATGAGCCTGTCTCCATCGAGCCGCGTGTGCTGGTGCCGAGGGTGATCCGGGAAGACAGCCGATACGCCGGAGCCGGTATCGGTAGGGAGACGGGCAATGCCTGAGATCCGCAACTACACCCTGAACTTCGGTCCCCAGCATCCCTCCGCGCATGGCGTGCTGCGTCTGGTGCTGGAACTGGACGGCGAGGTCATCGAGCGGGCCGATCCGCACATCGGACTCTTGCATCGCGGGACCGAGAAGCTCGCGGAGTACAAGCCCTACAACCAGAGCATTGGTTACATGGACCGGCTCGACTACGTGTCCATGATGTGCAACGAGCACGGCTATGTGCGCGCCATCGAGAAGCTGCTTGGGGTCGAGCCTCCGGAGCGTGCCCAGTACATCCGCACCTTGTTCGACGAGATCACGCGGATCCTGAACCACCTGATGTGGCTTGCGGCGCATGCCTTGGATATTGGCGCCATGAGCGTTTTCCTCTACTGCTTTCGCGAGCGTGAGGATCTGCTCGATTGCTACGAGGCGGTTTCGGGCGCGCGGATGCACGCGACCTATTACCGTCCGGGCGGCGTCCATCGCGATCTGCCGGACCGGATGCCCCGCTACGAGGGTAGTTCCAAGTGGCACAGTGAGCGCTCGATCGCCAAGCGGAATGACGCGCGCCAGGGATCCTTGCTGGATTTCATCGAGGACTTCACCGTCCGTTTCCCCGGTCACGTCGACGAATATGAAACACTGTTGACGGACAATCGGATCTGGAAGCAGCGCACCGTCGATATCGGTGTGGTCTCTCCGGAGCGGGCGATGCAGCTCGGCTTTACCGGGCCCATGCTGCGCGGTTCGGGTATCGAGTGGGATCTGCGCAAGAAGCAGCCCTACGCCGCTTACCACAAGGTCGATTTCGACATCCCGGTGGGCGTTAACGGCGATTGCTATGACCGCTATCTGGTGCGGATGGAGGAGATGCGCCAGTCCAACCGGATCATCCGGCAATGTGTCGACTGGCTGCGGCGGAATCCCGGGCCGGTTTCGATCGAGGATCACAAGGTCGTGCCGCCGAAGCGCGCCGAGGTGAAGGGGGACATGGAATCCCTGATCCATCACTTCAAGCTCTTTACCGAGGGCTACTGCCCGCCGCCGGGCGAGGTCTACGCGGCCGTGGAGGCACCCAAGGGCGAGTTCGGCTGTTACATCATCTCGGACGGCGCCAACAAGCCCTATCGTCTGAAGGTCCGCGCGCCTGGCTTCCCGCATCTAGCCGCGTTGGATGAGATGTCCAGGGGGCACATGCTGGCCGACGTGGTCGCCATCATCGGGACCCTGGATATCGTGTTCGGGGAGATCGACCGCTGATGAGCTACCGTAACGCACCGCTCGCCGTCGTTCAGGAGCACGACAAGACGGCCCTGTTCACGCCCGAGATCCGCGATGCCATCGATGCCGCCATCGCCAAGTATCCGCCAGAGTGGAAGCAGTCCGCCGCCATGCCGGCGCTGAGCATTGTCCAGGACGCGAACGGCGGCTGGCTCACCCCGGAGCTGATGGACGACATCGCCATCTATCTCGACATGCCGGCGGCCTCGATCTATGAGGTGGCGACCTTCTATGGCATGTACGACCTGGAGCCGCAGGGTCGGCACAAGGTCTGCGTCTGCAACAGCATCTCCTGTCTCTTGCGGGGCTCCGAGGAGCTGATCGAGCACGTTGAGCACAAATATCATGTGAAGCCGGGCGAGACGACCCAGGATGGACGCTTCACGTTCAAGGAGGTCGAGTGCCTCGGCGCCTGCCGTCACGCGCCAGCCGTGCTTCTGGACAAGGTCTATCACGAAAACCTGTCCCCGGAGTCGCTGGACAAGCTGATCGACGACTTGGAGTGAGAGCGTGGTCCAGAATCAGAACACCGTTTGCTTTCGCACGCTGCACCTCGACGAGGCCATCCGCCATACGCTTGCCGCCTACCGGGATCTTGGCGGCTATGCGCAGTGGGAGCGGATCCTGCGCGACCGCCCCGATCCGAGCGATCTGATTGAGGAGGTCAAGGTCTCCGGTCTGCGCGGCCGTGGCGGGGCAGGGTTCCCGACCGGGCTCAAGTGGAGCTTCATGCCACGCAACGCGCCTGGCCAGAAATACATCGTCTGCAATTCAGACGAGGGTGAGCCGGGGACCTGTAAGGACCGGGACATCCTGCGCTATAACCCGCACCAGTTGATCGAGGGGATGGCGATCGCGGGTTACTGCATCGGCGCGACCGTCGGTTACAACTATATCCGTGGGGAGTTCTTCGAGCCCATCGCCCGTTTCGAGGGTGCGGTCGAGGAGGCTTACGCGGCAGGTCTGCTCGGCAAGGATATCCAGGGCTCCGGCGTCGATTTCGATCTCCATGCCCACATGGGGGCTGGGGCCTACATCTGCGGCGAGGAGACGGCCCTGCTCGAATCCATTGAGGGCAAGAAAGGACAGCCGCGCTTCAAGCCGCCGTTTCCCGGCTCAATACGGACTCTATGGCCGGCCGACGACGATCAACAACACCGAATCCCTGGCCTCGATCCCGGTGATCCTGGAGAAGGGCGGCAAGTGGTTTCTGGAACAGGGGCGTCCCAACAATGGCGGCCCCAAGCTGTTCTCCGTCTCCGGGCATGTGGAAAAGCCAAACAACTTCGAGGTGCCCCTGGGCACCCCGTTCCGGGACTTGCTGGAGATGGCCGGCGGCGTCAAGGATGGCAGGCCGCTGAAGGCGGTCATCCCCGGCGGTTCCTCGGTGCCCGTGGTCCCGGGCGACATCATGATGGGTGTCGACATGGACTACGACTCGATCGCGAAGGTTGGCTCCATGCTCGGCTCGGGCGCCGTCATCGTGATCGCCGAGGGGACCTGCATGGTCAAGGTGCTGCACAACCTGTCGCACTTTTATATGCACGAGTCCTGCGGTCAGTGCACGCCCTGCCGCGAGGGGACCGGGTGGCTCGCGCGGGTCCTCAAGCGCATCCTGAACGGTCAGGGCCGCCCCGAGGATCTGGGGCTGCTGGAAAGCGTCGCGGGCCGGATCGGCGGCCGAACCATCTGTGCATTGGGTGATGCGGCGGCCATGCCGGTACAGAGCTTCCTCAAGCACTATCGGCATGAGTTTGCGTACATGATCGAGCACGGCCGCGCCATGGCGGCCTGATCCGGCCCGATCGATCAATCCGACGCGGGACGCGTGATGGCATGGCGTCCCGCCGATTAAACGAGTAATCAGGCAGAATTCGCCACGGCTGGTGCCGGGGGCGCGGTGCGCTGGAGTCCGCATGGCTCCGTTGGACGCACCCCAAGAGTTTGCGCTACTGGTGCCGATCGAGAGACCTAAATGACGGACAAGATCAACATCGAGATCGACGGCCGCGTCTGCGAGGCGGCGCCGGGAGAGATGATCATCGCGGTCGCCGACCGCGAGGGTATCTCCATCCCCCGATTCTGCTATCACAAGAAGCTGTCCATCGCGGCCAACTGCCGGATGTGCCTGGTCGAGGCCGAGCAGGGCGGTCGCCCCTTCCCCAAGCCGGTGCCGGCCTGCGCGACCCCGGTCGGCGAGGGCATGAAGGTCTGGACCCGCTCGCCCAAGGCGATCGAGGCCCAGCAGGGCACCATGGAGTTCCTGCTCATCAATCATCCGCTCGACTGTCCCATCTGCGATCAGGGCGGCGAGTGCGAGCTGCAGGACGTGGCCATGGGCTATGGCGACGATGTCTCACGCTTCGCCGAGCGTAAGCGCGTGGTGATGGATGAGGATCTGGGTCCGCTGATCGCGACCGATATGACCCGTTGCATCCACTGCACCCGCTGCGTGCGCTTCGGGGCCGAGATCGCCGGTGTGCGTGAGATGTGCGCCACGGGGCGCGGGGAGGACATGCGGATCGGCACCTTTGTTGCCCACACCGTCACGCACGAGCTTTCGGGCAACATCATCGATCTCTGTCCGGTCGGCGCGCTGACCTCCAAGCCCTATCGCTTTACCGCGCGGCCCTGGGAGTTGAGCGGCCAGGACGGCATCGCCCCGCACGATGGGTTGGGCTCCAATATCCGTCTGCATGTGCGGCGCGGTCAGGTGATGCGCGTGCATCCCAGGGACAACGAGGCAGTCAACGAGACCTGGATTTCCGACCGCGACCGTTTCAGCTATTCCGGGCTCCAGAGCGGGGATCGCTTGGGCGCTCCCATGGTCAAGCAGGAAGGCGTCTGGCGTCAGGTCGAGTGGACCGATGCGCTGACGCTGGTGGCCGAGCGTCTCAAGGCCGCCGACTCGGCAGGAATGGGCTGGCTGTTGGCGCCCAACGCCACCCTTGAGGAACTCTATCTGGCCCAGCGGATCACCCGAGGGCTGGGTTGCCCGCACATCGACCACCGGCTTCGCCAACAGGATTTCAGCGGCGACGCGGCCGATCCACTCCTACCCTGGCTGGGCGTGCAGGTGGCCGAGCTGGAGCTGCAACAGGCGCTTTTGCTGATCGGCACGGAGATCCGTCAGGAGCAGCCTCTGCTGGCGCATCGCATCCGTAAGGCTGCGCTCTCCGGCGCGCATGTGTTCTGCGTCAATCCGCTCGCCCTGGAATTGAATCACGCGGCGCGTCAGTTCGTCGGCACACCCGCCGACATGCTTGCAGACCTCGCCGCGATCGCCAAGGCCCTGGGGGTAAGCGGCTCGGCGGCGCTCAACGACTGCATCGGCGCCAGTGAGCCGAGTGAGGCCCATACCGCAACTGCGGCGGCCTTGACCGAGGCGGGCCGTCAAGGGGGCGGTCTGGTGCTGCTCGGCGCGCTGGCGACCGCCCATCCGGACTATGCCTTGCTCAAGGCGCTCGCCTACGCGATCGCGGAGGCGAGCGACTGCCGCCTCGGATATCTTCCTGCGGCCGCGAACAGTGTTGGGGCCTATCTGGCGGGTGCCCACCCCGCCGTGCTGCCTGGCGCGCAAGCGACCGAGAAGGCGGGCCTCGCGACCGCCGGGATGCTGGCCGATGCGCGCAAGACCCTGGTCCTCTGGGGCCTGGAGCCGGATCTGGATGTCGCGGATCCGACGGCCATGATGGCGGCTTGCGATCAGGCCGATTTCGTCGTCGCCTGCTCGGCATTCGACACCCCGGCACTGCGATCCGCAGCCGATGTGCTGCTGCCTATCGCCGCCTTCGCCGAGACCTCCGGTACCTTCGTCAACGCCAACGGAACCTGGCAGCGTTTTCAGGGCGCCGTGGCCCCTCCGGGCGAGGCGCGGCCGGGCTGGAAGGTGCTGCGCGTTCTCGGCAACCTGCTCGACCTGCCGGACTTCGGGTACCGCGACGGGGCCGAGGTCCACGACGAGCTGGCCGCGCTCTGCGCCGGGACGCCGCTCGACAACGCCCCGCGCGGCGTCTTCCAGCCGAACGCCGCCAGCGACGCAACCGGACTGATGCGGATCGGCACGGTGCCCACCTATGCCCTGGACGCGGTCGTGCGTCGGGCCCCGGCACTGCAACGCATGCCGGTGCCGGGTGCGAAATTCGGCGTCTATCTGCATCCGGCTCAGGCCCAGGCCGACGGATTCGGCGGCGGTGACCCCGTGCTGGTGCGCCAGCAGGGCGGCAGTGCCCGCGCGGAGGTGATCCTGGATGATCGCGTTCCCATGGGCTGCGCGCGAATTCCCGCCGGCGTCGCCGGAAGCGAGGGGCTTGGCTGTCTGATCGGTCCGATCAGCCTGGAGCGCCTGAGCGAGTCCCGGGCCACTGGCGAGAAGTGATGAGGCAACGATGATCGAACTTTGGAACGCATTGCCGCTGGTGATCCAGATCCTGCTCAAGATCACCGCCATCGTCCTGCCGCTGCTTGGGCTCGTGGCCTATTACACCTATGCCGAGCGCAAGGTCATCGGCTACATGCAGGTCCGCATCGGCCCCAATCGCGTCGGCTGGCGAGGTTTGCTGCAGCCCATCGCGGACGCGGTCAAGCTGATGATGAAAGAGATCATCATCCCGACCAAGGCCGACAAGACGCTCTTCCTGATGGCACCCATGATCGCCATTGCCCCGGCGCTGGCGGTCTGGGCGGTCTTCCCTTTCGACGAGGGGCTGGTGCTGGCGGATATCAACGCCGGGCTGCTCTACATCCTCGCGCTCAGCTCGCTGGGGGTCTACGGCATCATCATCGCCGGTTGGGCCTCCAACTCGCGTTACGCGCTGCTCGGGGCCATGCGCTCGGCGGCGCAGATCGTCGCCTATGAGATCGCCATGGGCTTCGCCCTGGTGGGGGTGCTGGTCGCGGCCGGGAGCTTGAACCTCGGGGCCATCGTCAAGGCCCAGCAGGGAAATCTGCTGACCTGGTTCTGGCTGCCGCTGCTGCCGCTGTTCGGGGTCTATCTGATCTCGGGCGTCGCCGAGACCAACCGGGCACCCTTCGACGTGGCCGAGGGCGAGTCAGAGATCGTGGCCGGCTTCCATGTGGAATATTCCGGCATGGCCTTCGCGGTCTTCTTCCTGGCCGAGTACGCCAACATGGTCCTCATCTCGGCGCTGACCGCGTTGATGTTCACGGGCGGTTGGCTCTCGCCCCTGCCGACGGCCTGGATCCAGGGCGTCTGGGTGCTTCAGGACGGCTTCCATTGGCTGCTGCTCAAGACCTTCTTTTTCATGTTCCTCTTCCTCTGGCTGCGGGCGACCTTCCCTCGCTATCGCTATGACCAGATCATGCGTTTGGGCTGGAAGGTCTTCATCCCGATCACGATCGTCTGGATCCTGGTCGTGGCGCTCGCGGTGGTCTATCAACTGCCGCCCTGGTGGTCGGCGTGATCGGGAGACAAACGATGCTGAAAACCGCGCGCGATTATCTCCAGAGCCTGTTGCTGGTCGAGTTGTTCAAGGGCCTGTCCGTCACTGGCGGCTACTTTTTCAAGCGCAAGTTCACCGTTCAGTATCCGGAGGAGAAGGCGCCGATCTCGCCGCGTTTCCGGGGGCTGCATGCCCTGCGCCGCTATCCGAACGGCGAGGAGCGCTGCATCGCCTGCAAGCTGTGCGAGGCGGTCTGTCCGGCCTTGGCCATCACGATTGAGGCCGAGCCGCGCGAGGACGGATCGCGCCGCACCACGCGCTATGAGATCGATCTCTTCAAGTGCATCTACTGCGGCTTCTGCGAGGAGTCCTGCCCGGTCGACTCCATCGTCGAGACCGGCATCTACGAGTATCACTTCGAGACGCGCGGCGAGCACATCATGACCAAGGAGAAACTGCTCGAGATCGGGGACAAGTACGAGGCCGAGATCGCCGCCGCCCGCGCGGCCGATGCGCCCTATCGCTAATCGAGAATAATCATGGGCTTTGAAAAATTCCTCTTCTACGTCTTCGCGCTCGTCACCCTCTGGGCGTCGGGGATGGTCATCACCCGTCGCAATCCGGTGCATGCCGTGCTCTTCCTGGTGCTGGCTTTCTTGACCAGCGCCGCGCTCTGGCTGCTGCTGGAGGCCGAGTTCCTGGGAATCGTGCTGGTGCTGGTCTATGTCGGCGCGGTCATGGTGCTCTTCCTCTTCGTGGTCATGATGCTCGACGTGGACATCGCGACCCTGCGGGCCGGCTTCATCAGTTACCTGCCGCTCGGGCATCCTGATCGCGGCGATCATGGCGGTCGAGATCTTCCTCGTCGTCGGGCCGGCGAATTTCGGGCTTGCGGCCTTCCCCTCGCCCGCGCCAGCGGCGGTGGACGCCAACAACACGCGGGATCTGGGTATCCTGCTCTACACGGTCTACGTCTATCCGGTCGAGATCGCGGCCGTGATCCTGCTGGTGGCCATCGTCGCCGCCATTCGGCTCACGCTGCGTCGTCGCCCGGACAACAAGTATGTCGATCCCGCCCGTCAGGTCCGCGCGCGCAAGGGGCCGGATCGGGTTCGGCTGGTCCAGATGGCAGCGGAGGATGTCGTCGCGGTCACCGCTGGCGTCATCTCGACCGAGAAGGAGGAGGCTCGATGATCGCGCTCTCGGATTATCTGATTCTGGGCGGCCTGCTCTTCTCCATCGCGGTCGCCGGGATCTTCCTGAATCGGAAGAACGTCATCCTGCTGCTGATGTGCATCGAGCTGATGCTGCTCGCGGTGAACATGAACTTCGTCGCCTTCTCGCATTTTCTGGGCGACATGACGGGGCAGGTCTTCGTCTTCTTCATCCTTACGGTCGCGGCGGCCGAGGCGGCTATCGGTCTGGCGATTCTGGTAGTGCTGTTCCGTAACCAGCAGACCATCAATGTCGAGGATTTGGATGCGCTGAAGGGTTGAGCCTTGGATCTCGGTCTTTAGAGTGGCCTCCGATTAGTCACCCGGATTCGCGCCGGATTCTCGGGAATCGGGCGCGGAGTACGCGCAGCATTCATCCGCCGACGATTCGGCGAACATAGCGAAAGAGCCAACGAAAAGATGGAAAACGTCTACCTGACCATTGTGCTCGCGCCGCTCATCGGCGCCATCGTTGCCGGTTTCTTCGGTGGCCGGATCGGCCGTCGCGGCGCGCATTCGGTGACCATTGCCGGTGTGGGTATCTCGGTGCTGCTGTCGCTGTGGGTGCTGGTGGCGCTTCATCTGGGGCGATCTGCCGGTCTTCAACGATACCGTCTACACCTGGATGGTCTCGGATGGCATCCATTTCGAGGTCGGCTTCCTGGTCGATAAGCTGACGGCGCTGATGATGGCGACGGTGACCTTCGTCTCTCTCATGGTCCATATCTACACCATCGGCTACATGGCGGACGACGAGCACAACTGGCCGCACGGGTCGCTCTCCGGTAAGAACAGCTATCAGCGCTTTTTCAGCTATATCTCGCTCTTCACCTTCTCCATGCTGATGCTGGTGATGTCGAACAACTTCATGCAGTTGTTCTTCGGCTGGGAGGCGGTGGGCCTGGTCTCCTATCTGCTGATCGGTTTCTGGTCGACCCGCGAGAGTGCCATTTTCGCCAATCTCAAGGCCTTCCTGGTCAACCGGGTGGGTGACTTCGGCTTCATCCTGGGCATCGCGGCCATCGGCATGTTCTTCGGCTCGATGGACTATGCCGAGGTTTTCGCGCGGGCTCCCGCGCTGGCCGACACTCAGGTGGCCGTCTTCGGCGGCGTCTCGCTCATGTCGCTCATCTGCATCCTGCTCTTCATCGGCGCCATGGGTAAGTCGGCGCAGGTGCCCCTGCACGTCTGGCTGCCGGATTCGATGGAAGGCCCGACCCCGATCTCGGCCTTGATCCATGCCGCGACCATGGTCACGGCGGGCGTCTTCATGGTGGCGCGCATGTCGCCGCTCTATGAGCTGTCCGAGACGGCCCTGAGCTTCGTGCTCATCATCGGCGCGACCACGGCCTTCTTCATGGGGCTGATCGGTCTGGTGCAGAACGACATCAAGCGCGTGGTCGCCTATTCGACCCTGTCCCAGCTCGGCTACATGGTCACGGCGCTGGGCGCCTCGGCCTACGCGGCGGGCATCTTCCATCTGATGACCCATGCCTTCTTCAAGGCGCTGCTGTTCCTGGCCGCCGGCTCGGTCATCATCGCCATGCATCACAAGCAGGACATCAGCCACATGGGCGGGCTGCGCAAGTACATGCCGATTACCTGGATCACGGCGCTGCTGGGCTCGCTGGCCCTGATCGGCTTCCCCGGCTTCTCAGGCTTCTTCTCGAAGGACGCCATCATCGAGGCGGTCGGGAGACTCGCATCTCTTCGGAGCTGGTTATGCCTCGTTCCTGCTCACCGCTCGGCGTCTTCGTCACGGCGCTCTACAGCTTCCGCATGTACTTCCTGGTCTTCCACGGCAAGGAGCGGATGGACGAGCATACCAGGCATCATCTGCACGAGACGCCCTGGGTGGTGACCGTCCCGCTGGTGCTGCTGGCGATTCCCTCGGTCTTCATCGGCTGGTACACCGTCGAGCCGCTGCTGGTGACCGACTGGTTGGCCTCCGGCGATTGGAATCCGATCGTGGTCGCCCACGAGCACGACACGCTCCACCATCTGCGCGAGCACTGGCACGGTCAGGCGGCCTTCATCCAGCATGGTCTGACTGCCTTGCCCTTCTATCTGGCCATGGCCGGCCTGACGCTGGCGGGTCTCGTCTGGTGGCTGGTCTTCGCCTGGAATCCGCGAATCGACGACCAGTTGCAAACCCTTGGCGGTCCGGTCACGCGCATCCTGCAAGACAAGTACGGCTTCGACGACTTCAATCAGCGGGTCTTCGCTGGCGGTGGCCGCAACCTGGGCCGGGCACTCTGGACGAACGGCGACCAGGCGCTGATCGACGGCGCCATCGTCAACGGCTCGGCCCGATCGGTCGGGCGGATGGCCCAATGGGCGCGTCACCTCCAGACCGGTTACCTCTACCATTACGCCATTGCGATGATCGTCGGGCTGGTCGGCCTCCTGACGCTCTTCGTGACGCTCTGACGCCGAAGGGAGACGATCGAGCATGAACGAGTTCCCTCTGCTAACGCTGACCATCTGGCTGCCCATCATCGGCGGTCTGGTGGTGCTGGCGAGTGGCGATCAGGAGAAGAGCCTGTCCAAGTGGACGGCCCTGGCCTTCGCGATCCTGACCTTCCTGGTGAGTCTGGGTCTATGGATCGGTTTTGATTCCAGCACCGCGCAGATGCAGTTCGTCGAGCGCGCGCCCTGGATTCCGACCTTCCATGTCGAGTACTTCCTGGGCGTCGATGGCATCTCCATGCCGCTGATCATCCTGACGACCTTCATCACCATTTTCGTGGTGATCGCCGGCTGGGAGGTCATCACCTATAAGCCGACGCCAGTACCTGGCGGCCTTCCTCATCATGGAAGGGGTGATGGTGGGCGTCTTCTCGGCTCTCGACGCCATCCTCTTCTATGTTTTCTGGGAGGCGATGCTGATCCCGATGTTCATCATCATCGGGGTCTGGGGCGGGCCGAACCGGGTCTACGCGACCATCAAGTTCTTCCTCTACACCTTCTTCGGCTCGGTCTTCATGCTGGTCGCGCTGATCTATATGTACTTCCAGTCCGGCAGCTTCAGCATCCTGGATTTCCAGGGGCTGCAACTGGGCATGACGGCGCAGATCCTCATTTTCATCGCCTTCCTGCTGGCCTTCGCGGTCAAGGTACCGATGTTCCCGGTCCACACCTGGCTGCCGGACGCACATGTCGAGGCGCCGACCGGCGGCTCGGTGATCCTGGCGGCCATCATGCTGAAGATCGGCGGCTACGGCTTCCTGCGCTTTTCGCTGCCGATCACGCCGGACGCCAGCGCCTCGCTCGACTGGCTGATCATCGCCCTGTCGCTGATCGCCATCCTCTACATCGGCTTCGTCGCCCTGGTGCAGCAGGACATGAAGAAGCTCATCGCCTATTCGTCCATCGCCCACATGGGCTTCGTGACGCTCGGCTTCTTCATCGTCTTCACCATCATCGCCAACCCCAGCGTCTCCGGTGGCTCGGTCATGGGGATCGAGGGCGGCATGGTGCAGATGATCTCGCACGGTTTCATCTCGGGCGCGCTCTTCCTTTGCGTTGGCGTGCTCTATGACCGGGTGCATTCGCGCGAGATCGCCGACTATGGCGGCGTCATCAACACCATGCCCTGGTTCGGCGCCTTCATGGTCTTCTTCGCCATGTCGAACGCGGGCCTGCCGGGTACCTCCGGCTTCGTCGGCGAGTTCATGGTCATCCTGGCGACCTTCCGCGCCGATTTCTGGTGGGCGGTATTGGCCGCGACTACCCTGATCCTTGCCGCCGCCTTCACCCTCTGGATGGTTAAGCGCGTCATCTTCGGCGAGGTCAAGAACGACAAGGTGGCCGCGCTGGCGGATCTGGATCTCCGCGAGCGGATCAATCTGGGGGTTCTGGCGGCGGCCGTGCTGGCGCTCGGTCTCTGGCCCGCGCCGCTGATGAACGTCATGCATGCAACGGTCGAGAATCTGGTCGCCCAGGTCAGCGTCTGCAAGCTGCCAGCAGCGGAGAGCAACGACTGCGAGCTGGCGCGGCCAGCGGCGCCGGTCGCCATGAGCCTCGGTCAACCCTAGGCATCGTCGCGCGCCGTCGCACCGATCCAAATTGAAGTTGGAATAACCCCATGCCATTCGACGCCGCCAATCTGATACCCATCCTGCCGGAGATCGTCATCCTCGTCACGGCGAGCGTGGTGCTGCTGGTCGATCTCTATCTCAGCGAGCAGGAGAAGGGACTCAACCATATCCTGACCCTGGTCGGCATCCTGATCGCCATCGCCCTGACCGGCGCCGTCGGCGGCGGCGAGGCGCAGATCTTCTTCGATGGCAATCTGGTCCGCGACGCACTCAGCGATCTGCTCAAGGGGGCGATCCTGGTGGTGAGCCTGCTGGCCTTCGTCTACGCCCGCCCCTGGCTCCAGGACCGCGGCATGCTGGTCGGCGAGTTCTATGTGCTGGGTCTGTTCGCGGTGCTCGGCATGCTGATCATGGTCTCGGCCAACAGCTTCCTGACGCTCTATCTCGGGCTCGAACTCCAGGCGCTGACGCTCTATGCCCTGGTCGCCTTCGACCGCGACTCGAAGAAGGGCGCCGAGGCCGCCATGAAGTACTTCGTGCTCGGGGCGCTCGGCTCCGGCATGCTGCTCTACGGCGTCTCCATGATCTATGGCGCGACCGGCTCGATCGAGTTCGGACCCGTTGCCCAGGCGATCGCGGAGCATGGGGTGACCAACAAGGTCCTGGTGTTCGGCATCGTCTTCCTGGTGATCGGCATCGGCTTCAAGTTCGGCGCCGTGCCCTTCCATATGTGGGTGCCGGACATCTACGAGGGCGCCCCGACGCCCGCCGTCCTCATCCTCGGCAGCGCACCCAAGATCGCCGCCTTCGCGCTGGCGACACGCATGCTGGTCGACGGGCTGCACCAGTTGCAGCCGGACTGGCAGGGCATGCTGGTGATCCTGGCCGTGCTCTCCATGGGCCTCGGCAATCTGGTCGCCATCGCGCAGACCAATATCAAGCGCATGCTGGCCTACTCGACCATCTCGCATGTCGGCTTCATCTTTCTCGGCCTGCTCTCGGGGTCGCAGCAGGGCTATGCCTCGGCGATGTTCTACGCAATCGTCTACGCGCTCATGTCCGCCGGCGCCTTCGGCATCCTGCATCATCCTGAGCCGCAAGGGCTTCGATGCCGAGCGGCTGGAAGACCTCAAGGGGCTCAACGACCGCGACTCCTGGTACGCGGCCATGATGGCGATTATCCTGTTCTCCATGGCCGGCGTTCCGCCGACGGTCGGCTTCATGGCCAAGCTGTTGGTGCTGGAATCGGTGATCCGCATCGACATGGTCTGGCTGGCCCTGGTCGCCGTCTTCTTCTCCATCATCGGCGCCTTCTACTACCTGCGGGTGGTCAAGTACATCTACTTCGACAAGCCCGCCGAGGATGCGCCAGCGCTCGTGACGACTGGCGGCGTGCGGATCGCGATGACGGCCAATGGCCTGACCTTGCTGGCACTGGGTCTGTTTCCGGCGGCGCTGCTGTCGCTGTGCCAGGCGGCTTTTGCGTGATGCAAGCGACCCGCTTCGAGTCTGACTCCGCTTGATGGTTCGCCACACTCCCTGACGGCTGAAGGCTGACCATCGGTTGTCTCCGCATGCCCGCGCAAGCTACCATGGCGGCTTAACTTACCGGCTTTGGTTTAGTGGGGTTGGAGCATGTTTCGCGGTAGCATCGTTGCGCTCATTACGCCCATGCACGCCGATGGCGAGATCGATGATGCGAGCCTGCAACGTCTCGTCGATTTTCACGTCGCCGCAGGCACGACCGCGATCGTTGCGGTTGGCACGACCGGCGAGTCGGCGACTCTGGATGAGGACGAGCATTGCGCCGTCATTCGTCGCACGGTCGAATGCGCGGCTGGTCGCATCCCGGTCATCGCCGGTACCGGAGCGAACTCGACCCGCGAGGCCATCACCCTGACCCGCTGCGCGAAAGAGGTCGGGGCCGACGCAGCCTTGCTGGTGACACCCTACTACAACAAGCCGACCCAGGAAGGGCTCTATCTGCATCACAAGGCCGTGGCCGAAGCCGTGGACATCCCGCAGATCCTCTACAACGTTCCGGGTCGGACCGCCTGCGACATGCAGCCAGAGACCGTTGCGCGACTCGCGGCGGTCGACAATATCATCGGCCTCAAGGAGGCGACTGGCGATCTCGGGCGCGTGGCCCGTCTGCGCGAGGGTTGCGGAGATGCATTCGCGCTGTATAGCGGTGACGATGCCTCGGGGTGCGAGTTCATGCTGCTCGGCGGGGATGGCGTCATTTCCGTGACCGCCAATCTGGCGCCGCGCCAGATGCAATCGATGTGCGAGGCCGCTCTGAAGGGTGACAGGGAGCGGGCTCATGCGATCAACGCGACCCTGAATGCCCTCCATCACGACCTGTTCGTGCAATCCAATCCGATCCCGGTCAAGTGGGCGGCGGCCGAGCTGGGGCTCTGCGCGAAGGGGATTCGATTGCCCCTGACCTGGCTCACCGACGAGCACCACGAGCGCGTCCGCCACGCCCTTGGCGCGGCCGGTCTGCTGTGAAACATCCTCTAGGCAGCGACGGCCAGGATGACCAATTCCACTGAGAGGTTCTTGATGTTGAGACCACGTCTTACGCACGTCTTGACGGTGGCCGCGTTCGTGCTCGCCGCGCAGTTGATCGGCTGTAGCTCGACCAAGATCGCCGACTCTCTACCGGATCAGCGACTCGTCTACAAGAAGCAACGCGAAGCCGGCGAGAATCTGGAGATCCCGCCGGATCTGGCGGCCGGCAGCTATGACGATGCGCTCGATATCCCCGACGCGGCGGGCGCGCCCACGACCTTTTCCGAATATTCCGGCGGTCGCGAGCATCGTCAGCAGGTCGCCAAGCGCGGCGATGTGCTTCCCGAGATGCAAAACGTAGAGCTCAAGCGTCGTGGCAACGACCGCTGGCTCGAGGTTCAGGCGTCGCCCCAGGCGGTGTGGTCCAAGGTCGTCGCGTTCTGGCGCGAGCAAGGTGTCTTGCTGGTGGAGCAGAATCCGGCGATCGGGCTGATGCGGACCGATTGGCTGGATAACCGCGCGGAGATCCGCAAGGACTTCGTCACGCGCATGGTAAGCAAGGTCGCCGAGGGACTCTATTCGACCTCTAGCCGCGATCAGTACAGTGCCCGCATCGAAGAGGGAACGAAAGCGGGTACGACCGACATTCACATGACCCATCGCGGGATGTCCGAGCGTCTGGTCACCAACGCGATCGGCGATGGCAGCCGCACCATCTGGGAGCCGAGCGGGTCGGATACCGAGAAGGAGGCCGAGATGCTGCGGCGGCTGATGGTCTATCTGGGCGCCTCGCAGCGCGCGGCCGGCGCCACGCTTGCCACGACGACGACCAGCAGCGAGCCCCAGGCACCACGATTCAGGATGGCGACCCAGGGTGGGGCACAAGTCATGGTCATCCCCGGGGAACTCCGGAGTGCTTGGGGTCTGGTCGGATCAGCGCTCGATCGGGCCGGCTTCGCCGTCGAGGACCGCGACCAGATCAAGGGCATTTATTACGTGCGCTATGCCGGTCGTGACGGACCCGATGGTGGTACGCCGCCTGGGGCCAAGGAAAAGAAACCTGGCCTGATGTCGCGCATGGCCTTCTGGCGCAAGGACGAGGTCGACCGCGTGAAGCAATACCAGATCAAGGTGACGGGCAATCAGACCGAATCCCGCGTCATGGTGCAGAACGCGGACGGAACCCCGGATCAGTCGCCGAATGCCCAACGGATCCTGGGGCTGATGCAGGAGCAAATGCGGTAAGTCACGTCTCCAATCACTGCTCTGGAGGGGCGCGGCCGCCACAAGGCATGTCCGCGCCCCGATCGAAACGGTCAGGGTCGCGGCAATGACCGGGAGTTGATTCCCGGTTTACCGCGCGCCGGTTTCCAAAATTCCACGCGAACCCTCAACAAGCGCCGCGTATCAGCACGATCAGGCGTGCCGGGCCATGAACGCCATAGGCCAGGGTTTGCTCGATATCGGCGGATTTCGATGGCCCCGAGATCAAGAGCGCGTTGGTCGGCATGGCTTCCGACCAGCCCTGATCGCTGATCATCTCGTGCAGCGTTGAGCCAATCTGACTGGCTTCGACCAGCGCACAATGGATGGGTGGGACCAATGACAGAAGACGCGGTTCCGCCGGGCTCGGCCAGAGCACCAGCGATCCAGTCTCGGCGATCCCTCCTAGACAACTGGTGAAAGCCGCGTCCGTCGCGCCAAACAGCTCTTCACGGCAGACCTCGATCGGCTGATCGTGCGAGATGAGTCGGGGTCCATCGGCTGGCCAGCCAGCGATTAGCTCCCGCCCTAGCGTTCCCTCTGGTCCGTAGCGGAGATTGCCGACCTTGCCTTGTCGTAATAGGTCCGCGAGTACCCTCGGCCAGTCGTCACCGACCCGATGGACCTCGGCGCGAACCGCTTCCAGCATGCTTTGAAATCGATCCACGGCCTCGTCCCTGCTCCAAGCGATCCGGCGCGTCGGTATGCTGGGCTCGGGAAGGCGCGGGTTCGGCTGTGCCCCGAGCCGAGACAGAATGGATTCGCGTGCGTCAGTCATCTTGAAAACCCTTCTGGCGCGCCAGCGTGTGGAGTGAGCGGGGCGCGATCCGTGGGGCGGCGCGGGTGCGTGTCCAGGGGCCGAGCCGGATCCTCATCAGGATCCGCAATCCCGTCATGAGTCCGGTCATCGCGCGGTACCGCGCTGGGCTCGCATGGATTGCCGACCAGATCCGCCAGCTCAGTCTCTCGACGCCCGATTGCCGTTTGCTGAACAGCGTCCGGCCCTGCGCGTGCTCGAACCGCAAGCGGTTGAGCAATTGCGGGATCGGGATGCGCACTGGGCAAACCTCGCTACAGGCCCCGCAGAGGGTCGACGCCTGGGCGAGCTCACCCAGGCGGTCGAGCCCCTGGAGCTGGGGCTCCAGAATCGCCCCGATAGGGCCAGGGTAAACCGTCCCGTAACCATGTCCGCCAATGCGATGGTAGACGGGGCAATGATTCATGCAGGCGCCACAGCGGATGCAGCGCAAGGTCGCGCGCAGCTCTGGGTCGGCATGGATGCGCGAGCGGCCATTGTCCAGCAGGACGAGATGGACCTCATGAGGGCCGTCTAGCTCGGCGGGTTTGCGTGGACCGCTGATCAGGTTGACGTAAGTCGTAACGGGCTGGCCGGTGGCGCTGCGCGTTAACAGAGTCAACAGCGGGGCCAGATGCTCCAGCCGCGCAATCACCTTCTCGATGCCGGTGACGGCGATATGCACCTCCGGCGCCGTGGTGCTCAGTCGCCCATTGCCCTCGTTCTCGACCAGGCACAGGGTGCCGGTTTCGGCGACCGCGAAGTTGACCCCCGACAATCCAATCCGGGTGGCGCGGAAACGCTCGCGCATCATCCGCCGCGCCAGGGCGGTCAGTTGCTCGATGTCTTCGCTGTAGGGCTCCTCGGGAAAGTGGCGCGCGAACAGCTCGGCGACCTCGCGTCGGTCTTTGTGAACGGCTGGCGCGACGATGTGTGAGGGGTGCTCCTTGGCGAGCTGAATGATGAGCTCGCCGAGGTCCGTCTCGATCGGCTCGATGTCGTGCTCAGCGAGAAAGGCGTTCAGGCCGATTTCTTCCGACACCATCGATTTTCCCTTGAGGACGGCATGGCCTCCATGCCGGCGGATGATGCCAAGGATGATGGCGTTGGCCTCGTCCGCGTCCTCGGCCCAATGCACATGCATCCCGTTGGTGGCGCAGCGCCGCTCCAACCGTTCCAGCAATTCCGGCAGATTGGCGAGCGCATGATCGCGAATCGCCTGGCCCTGATCGCGCAGCCGCTCCAGCTCCTCGCTGTCGGGGAAGGCCGCGCGCCGCTTCAGAATCAGCCCGTCCATCGCGCGGCGGATGTTGTTACGAGCCCTTTCCCGGCCCAGCGAGCGCTCGGCGCGAAGACGGAATTCACTCCTCATGCGGATCCCCCGTGTTCTGGTCGATGCGGCGGTCTGATTGTCGGCTCAGCGTCCCTGGTTGCCGCCCGCCGGTTGGGTGCGCTCCCACAGGAATTCGGCGATGTGCCGCACCTGGTAGGCATATCCCGCCTTCTGGGCCGTGCCGCCGATATTCATCAGGCAGCCGCAATCCTGACTGACGAGTAGGGGCGCCTCGGTGGCCGCGATGGCGGCGGCCTTGTCGCTGGCGATGGCGGCCGAGATCTCGGGTTCCTTGATCGCGAAGGTTCCACCGAAGCCACAGCACTCTTGAGGGTGATCCGGCTCGACGAGCGAGACGTTGGCCAGGCGACGGAGGAGGGCGGTTGCGGCATCGGCCACCGCCATCTCGCGGCGAGCGGAGCAGGATTGATGGAGCGCGACCCGCGTCGGCGGTCCCCGATCGATCAAATCGATCCGGAGAACGCGGTCGAGGAAGTCGCATAGCTCGACCACACGGCTGGCGAGCTGCTCGGCGCGCGATGCATCCGGCGTATCCGCGAAGAGTCGCGGATAGTGCAGGCGCATCATTCCGGCGCATGAGGCAGAGGGCACCACGATGGGTGCCTCGCCAGCGAGGACATCCAGTTGCAGGCGCGCCACGCGCCGCGCCTCCTCCCGGTAACCCGCGTTGTAGGCCGGTTGGCCGCAGCAGGTTTGCCCTTGAGGGAAACGAACCCGGACCCCGGCGCCCTGGATCAAGCGCATCGCCGCTAATCCAGCGTGCGGATTGACGAGGTCGATCAGGCAAGTCCCGAAGAAGAGGATGCTGTCAGGCTTGCTCATGGATTCGACCTGGCTGGGGTAGCCACGAAAAACGATGGGCCGATTTCACTTGGATCGAGCGGCCGTGGCAAGCCTTTTGGTGATGTGGAGCCCCTGCGATGGCCAGTCCGCGATGCTGTCGCTGATCGAGAGCATGCGCTGAAACTGGTTTTCGGTCATGCGCCGACCCTGGCTCTTTGGAGCCAAGTATGGGCGTGCGCACGACCAAGGTTCGTCATGCGCGGCGCCTTCCGGACAACGGTTGGCTGGATCAGAGGGCTGCGATCTTCTCCCGTTGAGTCTGTAGATTGCCGATCGCCGCCGCATGCTCGGCGAGCTTGGCGCGCTCCTTCTGGACCACGGCCTCGGGGGCCTTGTCGACGAAGCTCGGGTTGGCGAGCTTCGGCCTCGGTGCGGGCGACGTCGTCGGTCAGGCGCGCGATCTCCTTGTCCAGGCGCTTGAGCTCGGCGTCCTTGTCGATGAGGCCGGCCATGGGGATGAGGAGCTTCATGGCGCCGACCAGGGCGATGGCCGATTCGGGAGCCGCGGACTCATCTTCGAGGACGGTGATGGATTCGGTGCGGGCGAGGAAGTCGAGATAGGGTCGGGCCGTCTCCAGCCAGCGCCGGTCCTGCTCGGAGGCGTTGGCGACCAGCACCGGCAGCGGCTTGCCGGGCGGGATGTTCATCTCGCCCTTGATGCGGCGGATGCCGAGGATGCATTGCTTGACCCAGTCGATCTCGCCGACCGCCTGGGCGTCCTCGGCGCCGGCATCGGCGACGGGGTAAGGGCGCCAGCATGATGGTGTCCCCATCGACTCCGGCGAGCGGCTTGACCTTCTGCCAGATCTCCTCGGTGATGAAGGGCATGATGGGGTGGGCGAGCCGCAGCAGGGTCTCCAGCGTGCGGACCAGGGTCTGGCGGGTGCCGCGCTTGGCGGCGTCCGATGCCCGGTCGCCGGTCAGCACCGGCTTGGACAGCTCCAGATACCAGTCGCAGAAGTCGTTCCAGGTGAATTCGTAGAGGGCCTGGGCGGCGAGGTCGAAGCGGTAGCCCTCGATGGCCTCGGTGACGGCGGCGATGGTGGCGTTGAGCCGGGCGCGAATCCAGCGGTCGGCGGCGCTCAGTTCGATGGGTGTCCGACGCCCAGTCCGCAATCCTGCCCCTCGGTGTTCATCAGCACGTAGCGCGAGGCGTTCCACAGCTTGTTGCAGAAGTTGCGGTAGCCCTCGGTGCGCCCGAGGTCGAACTTGATGTCGCGGCCGGTGCTGGCGAGCGCGGCGAAGGTGAAGCGCAGGGCGTCGGTGCCGAAGGCGGGGATGCCGTCGGGGAAGTCCTTGCGGGTGTCCTTGGCGATCTTGTCGGCGAGACGCGGCTGCATCATGCCCTTGGTGCGCTTCTCGACCAGGGCCTCCAGCTCGATGCCGTCGATCAGATCGATGGGGTCGAGCACGTTGCCCTTGGACTTGGACATCTTGTCGCCGTGGGCGTCGCGCACCAGGCCGTGGATGTAGATCTCGCGAAAGGGCACGTCACCCATGAACTTGAGGCCCATCATGATCATCCGGGCGACCCAGAAGAAGATGATGTCGAAGCCGGTGACCAGCACCGAGGTCGGGTAGAAGGTCTTGAGCCGGTCGGTGTCCTCCGGCCAGCCGAGCGTGCTGAAGGGCCAGAGTGCGGAGCTGAACCAGGTGTCGAGCACGTCCGGGTCCTGGACCAGCACGACCTCGGGGCCAAAGCCGTGCTTGGCGCGCACCTCCTGCTCGGAGCGGCCGACGTAGACGTTGCCCTCGCAGTCGTACCAGGCCGGGATGCGGTGCCCCCACCAGATCTGGCGGCTGATGCACCAGTCCTGGATGTTGCGCATCCACTCGAAATAGGTGTTCTTCCAGTTGTCCGGGACGAAGCGGATGTCGCCGTTCTCGACCGCCGTGATCGCCGGATCGGCGAGCGGCTGCACGCGCACGTACCACTGATCGGTCAGATAGGGCTCGATGACGGCGCCGGAGCGGTCGCCGCGCGGCTGCTGGAGCCGGTGGTCCTTGACCGCCGCGAGCAGGCCGAGCGACTCCAGGTCGGCGACGATGCGCTTGCGCGCCTCGTAGCGGTCGAGCCCGATGTAGGCGGCCGGCAGCAACTGACCTTCTTCCGGCTCGTTGTCGCGCATGGCGGCATCCGGGCGTGAAGATGTTGATGAGCCCGCCGTGCGGCTGATCGGCGATGGCGGTCTCGTCGCGATGACGCAGCCAGACCTGATGGTCGTTGAAGTCGTGCGCCGGGGTGATCTTGACGCAGCCGGTGCCGAACTCGGGGTCGGCGTGCTCGTCGGCGATGATGGGGATGCGCCGGCCGGTCAGCGGCAGCTCGACGAATTCGCCGATCAGGTGCTTGTAGCGCTCGTCCTCCGGATTCACCGCCACCGCGCAGTCGCCGAGCAGGGTCTCGGGGCGGGTGGTGGAGACGACCATGTACTGCGGCCCATCCGCGCCGGGCGGCTGGATCAATGGGTAGCGCATGTCCCACATGTGGCCGCTCTCTTCCTCGGACAGCACCTCCAGGTCGGAGACCGCCGTGTGCAGCACCGGATCCCAGTTCACCAGGCGCTTGCCGCGATAGATCAGCCCCTCCTCGTAGAGCCGCACGAAGACCTCGCGCACCGCCGCCGACAGCCCCTCGTCCATGGTGAAGCGCTCGTGCGCCCAGTCGAGCGAGGCGCCCATGCGCCGGAGCTGGCGGGTGATGGTGCCGCCGGATTCGGCCTTCCATTCCCAGATCGCGCTCGATGAAGCGGTCGCGGCCGAAATCGTGGCGGGTCTTGCCCTCGGCGTTGATCAGCCGCTCCACCACCATCTGGGTGGCGATGCCCGCGTGATCCGTGCCGGCCTGCCAGAGCGTCGGCTCGCCCTTCATCCGGTGATAGCGGATCAGGGCATCCATGATGGTGTCCTGGAAGGCGTGACCCATGTGCAGACTGCCGGTCACGTTCGGCGGCGGGATCATGATGCAGTAGGCGCCCGCGTCCGCTGTCGCTCGGAGCGGGACGAAATAGCCCTGCTCCTCCCAATGCTGGTACCAGGTCTTCTCCAGGGTTTGGGGGTCGTAGTTTTTATCCAGCATGGGGCTCGGGCTCGTGGTCAGACGCGGACGTAAAGACGACGATTATACCCAATAGGTCATGAGGTATGACCTATTGGGTATCATAGGGAAGGAGACTCGGACGACTTGAAAACGCGGACGGGGACGCGGATGGCCTTGGGCTTGTGGCAATCGAAACAGGCTCAATGGCCCGTCGCCTGGACCTCCGCCCAGGCTTGCTGAACCAGGGTTTCGATCCTGGCCGTCAGCGCTCGGAACGCCGGATCCTCGCGCAGCCCCTCGAAGACCGGATCGGTCTGCAGGAGCTTCAGGTTTCTGAAACCTCGGGCGATCAGCGCGTCGAGCCGTTCGAGCGCGGCGGTGGGTGCCTGGCGCAGCATGAGCAGACGCGCCTCGGCGTACTCCAGCGGGAGGGTCTTCCAGCCCTGTCGCTTGGCCTCGGCCAGATCGCTTTCACAGCGGCCGAGCCAGCGGGCGGACTCGGCGGTATCCCCGGCGCGCTGGCTGGCGTCCGCGAGCGTGGAGCAGAGGAAGAGATCGTAATCCGTGCGTTCGATGGGGTAGGCGCGACCATCCAGCGCCTGACGCAGACGGTCGCGCGCGATGGCGTTCTCGCCCGCGACATAGCGCGCCAGTCCGGAGCGGGCGTTGGCGAGACGCCAGTCGATTTCCGGCAGGTCTGGCTCCGCCCGCAGCCGGGCGAGGTAAGCCTCGTCGGGATCCGCGGGCAGGAGGCTCGGCGCGGCGATGCCGAGCCGATCGAGGTAACGCTGCACGGCCCGGCCGGGCTGGGGGTTGGTCCAAGCCTCGGCAACGAGCGTGGCCGCCGCCTCCGCCTGGCCGAGAAAGCCGAGCACCATCGCGAGGTTGACCTTGGACAAGGCGTCTTTCGGGTCGATGGCGAGCGCCTTGGTTGCCCAGGCGTGGGCTTCGACCAGGTCGCCGGACTCCAACGCGATGCCGGACAGGACGCGCAACAACTGAGGCTGATCGACGACCGTTGCCGCGAGATCCAGGAGCAGGCCGCGCGCGCTCGCCGTGTCGCCGGCCCAGGCCAGCGCATTGGCATGGTTGCCGACCGCCGTCACCATCAGCGGCTCCAGGCCGCGCGCCCTGGCGAAGGCGGTGGTCGCATCCGGCAGCCGGCCTTGTTGCAGCCGCGCCAGACCCAGCCACATCCAGCCCTCGGCGTAATTGGGCTGGGTTGCGACCGCGCGCGTCAGATAGTCCTCGGCCAGTCCATGTGCGCCCCGCAGGTAATGCGAGAGCCCGATGGCGCCCATGACCTCGGCGTCGTCCGGGCGCTCGCGCAGACAGGCCGCCAGCAGCGGCTCGGACTCCTTGAGCGCCTTGGCCAGAGGCAGATCGCCATAGAAAGAGAGCAGCAGGTAGGAGGTCGCCATCTCGCGGCGCGCCGCCGTGAAGCCGGGGTCGACTTCCTGGGCTTGATGGAAATAGCCAAGCGCGCGGCCGAGCGAATCCGACGAGCGCGCGGCGCGGTAATAGCGTCCGAGCAGAAAGAGATCGTAGGCGCGTGGGCTTTCCGGTTCGGCCTCGACGGCGGGCGTCTTGCCGTCGACCGCCAGCGTGCGGTGCAGCGCCTCGGCAATCTCGTCGGCGATGCTGCGTTGGATGGCGAGGATATCGCCATCCTGCCGGTCGAAGATGTGGGTCCAGAGCTGATAGCCGGTCGCGGCATCCGTGAGCGTGGCGGCGATTCGCAAGTGTCCGGCCGCCTGCCTCACGCTGCCGCTGACGACGGCATTCGCCGCCAGGCGGCGTCCGACCTCGGCCAGCTCCATCCGCGCCTCGCTGACCAGCTTGGAGGACACCGGCCCCACGACCCGCAGGTCATTCGACCGCCCCAAGGCATTGGCCAGCTCGATCGCGAATCCCCCGGCGATATAGCCGTCCGAGGCATCGCGCGACAGACTCGCGAAGGGCAGCACGACCAGGGTTCGGTAAGTGGCCGGATCGGGCGTTGGCGCATCAAGCCAGCGCCAGAGTCCGCCGAGCAGGGTCACCAGGAGCGCGACCACCAGAAGCGCACGCCACCGGCGGATTGCCATCCAGGACTGGCGCATGAGGCGGCAGGTCGGCCGGGCCGTGCCGCGCGGGTGTCGGCGCGGGATCGGCGGGCGGAATGGCGTCGATGTCCTCCACCTCGGCGATCAGTCGATAGCCGCGCTTCGATACCGTCTCGATATAGGTCGCGTTGGCGGCATCGTCGCCGAGCGCCTTTCTCAGCTTGGCGATCGCCTGATACAGGGATTGATCGCCGACGACCTGTCCGTTCCAGACGCTGGCGATGATCTCCTCGGTTCCGACCACATCGCCCGGCCGGTCGGAGAGAAAGAGGAGCAGATCCACATGGCGTGGCTCAAGGCGAATCTCCTGGCCATCGCGCCGCAGTGCGTTCAGCGCCGGAAGCAGCCGCCATGGTCCGATTCGACGTTCTTGAAGAGTCTTGCTCAGTTGCACGCCAGCATCTCTAACCAACTGTTTCGGTGACTGAAAAAACCTTCAGAAAAACATCAGCGAAGCATTAGGCGACCATCAGGCATCCCGCCGCCGCCCCTGCTATTGATGGCACTGTCTCCCACTTCGGGGTGCAGGGAAGAGCCAGCGATGAACCACTACAACGATGATCGTCATACACAGGCCGCCGTCCATGCCGGCGAGTCCGCCCAGTCGCGTATCCAGGGGCTGATCGCGCTGCCACCGTTGCCGCGCCGCTCGCACGAGATGCTGAGCCTCCTGTCCGATCCGGAGTTGAATATCCTGCGCCTGGTCGAGCTGATCGAGCAAACCCCCTCGCTGGCGGCGCGGATCATGGGAGTCGCGGCCTCGCCCTTCTTCAAGAGCGCCATGCCGCCCCGGCATGTGTCGGACGCCATCATACGCCTGCTCGGCCTGAATCTGGTTCGCGACCTCTCGATGTCGCTGATTCTCGGACAATCGTTTCGTGTCCAGCAGAGTGCGCGCTTCAGGCCCATGCGTTACTGGCGGCACGCCATGTTGACGGCGACCCTGGCGCGGGTTCTGGCCTCGGCGGTCGCGCTGAAGGACGCGCCCAATCCCTCCGAGGCCTATCTCGCCGGACTGCTGCACAATCTCGGGCTGCTGGCCTTGGTCCATGTCGCGCCGGACGGCATGGACATCGCTTTCAAGCAGGCGGAGGCCGAGCCCATGCGTTCGCTGATCGACATCGAGCGCGCGCTGCTTGGCCTCGATCACGCCCAGGCGGGCGGTGAGATCGCGGCCGCCTGGCGTCTGCCGGCACCCATTGGCGCGGCGATGCGCCATCACCTGGACAGTGCCTATCGGGGCGCGGATTGGCCCCTGGTCGCCCTGACCAACCTGGCCAGCGGCGTGAGTGGCGAACAGGGTGACGGCGAAGCTCAGGACGCCGACGCCGATGCCCGCGTCCAATTGCTCGAGGTGCTGGGCATCCGTCCGATCCACTGGGAGCGGGCCATCCAGCACTGGCGGGAGCAGGCCGACAACATCGACCGGCTGGCCTCCGTCCTCGCGAGCCATCGAGCCATGAAGACCGACGGCACGCCTCCTTGGCCGGATTCCGGCGTCCTCTTCCTGGTCGACGCGCTCGGGTCGCTGCGCGAGCTGATCGCAGCGGTGGCGGGCGGCGCGGACGCGGCTGCGCTGCGCCAGGCGCTGGACGCGCTGGTCGAGCATCGTGATTTCGACGGCTGCGCCATCTACCTGGAACAGCGCGGATCAGGATCATCCCGCGTCCGGCGACCGCGCGCCGACGGCGGTCGCCGGGCTGTCACCGGCGCTGGCGGAGGTCGGCGCGGAGATCGCGGTCACCGTGAGGCGCACCGGGTGTGCGCTGCGGGAGCCCGATCTGTCCCAGCGCTCGGCCTGGCTGCACGGCAGCCTGATCGTGCTGCCGATCGCTGTTGCGCCGCGAGGGTTGGGCGCCTTGGCGGTGTGGAGCCGCGCGCCGTTTCGCTTCCAGCAGTGGCACGAGAATCTGCTCGAACTCCATTGCGATGTCCTGTCGCTCGCCCTAGGCCGGTCTGGCACGTCCGAGGCTGCCGCGATCCATCCGCCAGCGCACCCTGTGGACACCGCGTCGGATGGCCGGGGGCGGACGCATCCTCGACCGCCGGGCCGCCGGCGAATCCTGGTGTCCACTCGCTCGATCCATTGACCGGCCTGCTGGATCGCCGTGCCTTCGAGTCAGGTCTGCAAGACTTGCTCGATGGCGGATCGGCCGCGCGACAGCCGTGGTATCTGCTCTATCTCGACATCGACCGCTTTCGCCTGATCCGCGACTATGGCGGCGACCAGGCCGCCGATCGCGTGATCCGGATCATCGCCGATATCCTGCGTCGCGAGGCGGGTCGGGAGATCGCCTTGGGGCGCCTCGGCGGAGATGAATTCGGGATCGTCGTCGATCCGGTCAGCCAGGAAGGCGCGCTGGCCCTGGCGCAACGCCTGATCCATATCGTGGACGCACAACGGATGTCCCATGCCGGTCAGCCCTTCGATATCAGCATCAGTATCGGACTCGCCTCGATCGGGAGTGGACGGCGCTCCGGCGATGTTGCGCTGCGCCAGGCGCAGGATGCCTGTCGGGTCGCGCGGCATCAGGGCGGCGGGGCGATCCAGGTCTACCGCGAGGCGGATAACAGCCAGCGCCGGCTCAATGACGACGGCCGGATGCTCAACCACCTGACCGGCGCGCTCAAGGACCACCGCCTGCGCTTGTTTGCCCAACCCATCGTGCCCGCGTCTGCGAGGGCGACCGACCCAGGAACCGAGGTCGCGCTCTATGAGGTTCTGTTGCGAATGCTCGACGAGCAGGGGAACCTCCACAGCGCGGGCGCCTTCCTCCCGCTCGCGGAACGCTACGGACTCTCGGTCAAGCTGGATCGCTGGGTCATCCGCGAAACCTTTTCCTTGCTGGCATCCAGCGGGCGGGCAGCGCTGGAACGCAGCGAGTTCGCGGTGAACCTGTCGGGACACTCCATCAACGACTGCGGTCTTCTGGACTTCATCGTCGAGCAATTCGACGCCACCGGGGTGCCTGCGGAGCGGATCTGTTTCGAGATCACGGAGACCGCCGCTATCTCGGACATCGACTCGGCCAAGCATTTCATCCGCGTCTTGAAGGATATCGGCTGCAAATTCGCCCTGGACGATTTCGGCAGCGGGCACTCGTCCTTCCTCTATCTGCGGGATCTGGAAGTCGACTACCTGAAGATCGACGGCAATCTGGTGCGCGAAATCACCCGCGACCCCGTGAGCCTGGCTTTCGTGCGCTCGATCGATGACATCGGCAAGATCATGGGCAAACGCACGATCGCCGAGTATGTCGAGGACGATCAAGTGCTTGAGGCAATCGTCGAGATCGGCGTCGACTTCGCGCAAGGATACTGGGTCGGCCGACCCGAGCCGCTCGAACGCTGGCTTTCCTGAGCGAGGATCCCGAACGGTCAGGCTCCTTCGGCGCTTGGACCTTCACGCGAGCGATTCCGGTCAGAATCTCGCGCTCGGGAAGCGAGCCGTCGCGCACCACCGCTCGCCGTCCATCGAGCAGCGTGGCCGCCCCGTCACTCGTCCAGAGCTGGCGTGGGAAGCCATGCTTGCACCGACCTCGGCTCGTCCTCGGGACAGCGAGCGCGATCACGGTTACCATGGACGCCTACGAGAGGCTCCAAGCATGACTGTCGACCCCGCCCGGGCATCCAAGCTCGCACGCTTGCAGGAATGGTATCGCTCGCCGCTTGGCGGTGAGGTGGCGAGGATCGAGTGCGCCTCGGTGCAGCGGCTTCTCGCCAATACCTTCGGTTACTACCTGGTCCAGATCGGTGTGATCGAGAGCTTTCGCGAGGCGTTGGCGACGAGTCGCATCCGGGATCGGATCGAGTTGCCAGGGGAGCGCCTGGACGGTCTCCTGGCGCCGGCTGTCGTGGGTCTGCCAACGCAACTTCCGCTGGCCTCGGACAGTGTCGATGCGGTGCTGCTCCCGCATACCTTGGACTACTGCGATCAGCCCAGGCGTGTCCTTGCCGAGGTCGAGCGGGTACTCATCCCGGAGGGGCGGGTCGTTATCGTGGGCTTCAATGCGCTGAGTGTCTGGGGACTCCGGCGTCTCTTATGGCGTTCGCGGGGACGGATGCCCTGGTGCGGATACTTTCGGTTTACTTCCCAGGTCGAGGATTGGCTGTCCGACTTGGGATTCGACATCGAGGCGCGCGATTCCATGCTGTTCTGTGCTCCCTTTGGTCCCAGGCTCGGCGCGCGCTGCGCGGCCATCGATGAGATCGGGCGTCGGGTGTGGCCCGTCCTGGGTGGGATCTATGTCATTCGCGCCGTCAAGCGGGTGGCGACCCTCACGCCACTCAAACCGATGCGGTCCGGTCGGCGCGCCCTCCTGGCGGGCGGCGCGGTTCGCCCAACGACCCGGGACAACGGACATGCCTGATTACGTGGATGCCTTCACCGACGGTGCCTGCAAGGGCAATCCGGGACCTGGCGGCTGGGGCGTGCTCCTGCGCTGGGGCGAGGTGGAGAAGGAGCTTTCGGGCGGTGAGCGCGAGACGACCAACAACCGCATGGAGCTGATGGCGGTGATTTCCGCCCTGGAGTCGCTCAAGCGCCCCTCATGCATCCAGATCACCACTGACTCCCAGTACGTCAAGCGCGGCGTCGGGGAGTGGATGCCGCGCTGGAAGCGCAATGGCTGGATGACCGCTGGTCGCCAGCCGGTCAAGAATCGCGATCTTTGGGAACGGCTGGACGCTGCGCTCGGCGAGCACGAGGTGCGCTGGCGTTGGGTCAAGGGACATGCCGGGCATGCCGAGAACGAGCGGGCCGATCGGCTCGCCAACCAGGGCGTGCCGAGACGGGAGTCCGTTGATGCGTCAGATCGTGCTGGACACCGAGACCACGGGCCTTGAGCCGCGGGATGGGCATCGGATCATCGAGATCGGCTGTGTCGAGATGGTCGATCGCCGTTTGACCGGCAACAATTTCCACCTCTACCTCCAGCCCGACCGCGAGATCGACGCGGGCGCGCAAGAGGTGCATGGGATCAGCAATGCCTTTCTCGCCGACAAGCCTCGGTTCGCCGAGGTCGCCGAGAGCTTCGTGCGCTACGTCGAGGGCGCGACGCTGATCATCCACAACGCCCCCTTCGATGTGGGCTTTCTCGACCACGAGCTGGAGCTCTGGCGGCCGGACGCGCCCAGGATCGCCGATCTCTGCGAGGTGACGGATACCCTGGTGATGGCGCGCCGGCTCCATCCGGGGCAGCGCAACGGGCTGGATGCACTCTGCAAGCGTTACGGGGTCGACAACTCGCATCGCGAGCTGCACGGCGCGTTGCTGGATGCCGAGATCCTGGCCGATGTCTATCGCGCGATGACGGGCGGGCAGGTCTCGCTGCACCTCGGCGACGATCCGTCGGATGCTCAGGCCCAGGCCGATCGCGTCCAACATCGCGGCACGCTCGATCCGCGCCGTGCGCCTTTGCGCGTCGTGCGAGCCGACCCCGCCGAATGCGAGGCTCACGCCGCGCGGCTGCAAGCGCTTCAGTCATCCGGGCCGGATGGCTGCCTTTGGCTCAGGTAGGGGCGTTTCCGCGCGGAGGCATTGCCGAGGTCAGGTTTGCTGTTGCTGCTGGCGCCGATTTTGGCCGGCGCCACCCACGAGGGTTTCCAGGGCCGCCATGTCGAGGAGTTGGATGTGCTTGCGGTCCACGCGCATCAGGCCGTCTTCCTGAAAGCGGGTGAAGAGGCGGCTTACGGTCTCGACCGCAAGTCCCAGATAGTTTCCGATTTCGTGGCGCGACATGCTGAGATAGAAGTCCGACGCGGAGAGTCCCCGCCGGTGTAGCCGCTGCGAGAGACTGAGCAGAAATGCGGCCAGACGCTCCTCCGCGTTCTTCTTGCCGAGCAGCAGCAGCATGTCCGTGTCCTGGCTGATCTCCTTGCTCAGGAGGCGATACATCTGATGCTGCAAACTGGGGATGGTGGCGGTCAGTTCCTCCAGCCGGCCGAAGGGAATCTCGCAGATCGCCGAGGTTTCGAGCACCTTGGCCGAGCAGGCATGCTGATCCTTTTCGATCGCGTCGAGACCGATGATCTCGCCGGGGAGGTGAAAGCCCAAGACCTGCTCGCCGCCCTCCGGGCTTGGCGCGAAGGTCTTGACCGAGCCGGTCTTGACGACGAACAGCGAGCGAAACCGATCGCCCTCGCGGAACAGAAAATCGCCGCGATGCAAGGGCCGCGCGCGCTTGATGATGTCATCCAGGCGCTCGACATCCTCCGCCGCCAGGCCCATGGGCAGGCACAGTGAGCCGAGCGTGCAGTTCTTGCATGCCACCCGGATCGTTTCTAGCGAGATAACTCTGCTCTGGCTCAAGACACCGCCCCTATAAGTGTTCCGATGGCTCGGCAACGTTCGAACGATTGATCTGGGTCAAATATCAGTATTTTGTAACCTGATCCATGTCAGAATACAAGTATTCCGGATCGTGTACGACGGCCGTTTCGACTTGCCGCCGATGCCCCGACCCGCACGCTTCAGCAGCGCCTCCGGGTTGTCGTTGGTAACCGTCCGGATTGAGCCCATGCGGCGATTTTGGTAGTTTGCCCGGTTATCCGGGCCACTCAACCTTTAATCCGGGCCATTCAATTTCGCGTCCCTCCTTCGGCTTCCCTATGACAAAGTACATCTTCATTACCGGCGGAGTGGTCTCTTCGCTGGGCAAGGGCATTGCGTCCGCCTCGCTCGCGGCCCTCCTTGAGGCCCGTGGCCTGCGCGTCACCATGATCAAGCTCGACCCCTACATCAACGTCGATCCGGGCACCATGAGCCCCTTTCAGCACGGCGAGGTCTATGTCACCGACGACGGCGCCGAGACCGACCTGGATCTGGGGCACTACGAGCGCTTCCTGCGCACCCGCATGGGTCGCAACAACAACTTCACCACCGGCCAGATCTACGAGAGCGTCATCCGCAAGGAGCGTCGCGGCGACTATCTCGGCCGCACGGTGCAGGTGATTCCGCACATCACCGACGAGATCAAGCAGAGCATCCGCCTGGGTGCCGAGGGGGCCGATGTCGCCATGGTCGAGATCGGCGGCACCGTGGGCGACATCGAGTCGCTGCCCTTCCTGGAGGCGATCCGCCAGATGCGGGTGGAGGAGGGGCGCGAGAACGCGCTCTTCATGCATCTCACCCTGGTGCCCTATATCCGCGCCGCCGGCGAGATCAAGACCAAGCCGACCCAGCACTCGGTGAAGGAACTGCGCTCCATCGGCATCCAGCCCGACATCCTGCTGTGCCGCGCCGAGAAGAACCTGCCGGACGACGAGCGCCGCAAGATCGCGCTCTTCACCAATGTCCCGGAGAACGCGGTCATCTCGGCCGTGGACGCCGACAACATCTACCGCATCCCGCGTCTGCTGCATGCCCAGAGCCTCGACGAGCTGGTGGTCCGTCAGTTCCATCTCGACGTCAAAGAGGCGGATCTCAGCGAATGGGACCGGGTGATGGAGGGCTTCGACCATCCCAAGCACGCGGTCCGCGTCGGCATGGTCGGCAAGTACATGAACCTCACCGAGGCTTACAAGTCGCTGTCGGAGGCGCTCGCCCACGCCGGCGTGCACACCAGCACCAGGGTCGAGATCCTCTATGTGGATTCGGAGGAGGTCGAGCAGTCCGGAACCGCCTGTCTCGACGGCCTGGATGCGATTCTGGTCCCCGGCGGCTTCGGCGAGCGCGGGATCGAAGGCAAGATCGCCGCCGTCCGTTATGCCCGCGAGAAACGCATCCCCTATCTCGGCATCTGTCTCGGCATGCAGGTCGCGGTCATCGAATACGGCCGTCACCTGGCCGGTCTGGAGGGCGCGCACAGCACCGAGTTCGACCGCCAGACCCCGCACCCGGTCATCGCCATGATCACCGAATGGCGCGATGAAAAGGGCAAGGTCGAGACCCGCGCCGAGGGCGACGATCTCGGCGGCTCCATGCGTCTCGGCGGTCAGAACTGCCGGCTCGAACCCGGCAGCCTGGCGCGCTCCGTCTATGGCATGCCCCAGGTCCGCGAGCGCCACCGCCATCGTTACGAGTTCAACAACCGCTATCTCAACGCCATGAAGGACGCCGGCATGCGCTTCTCCGGCTGGTCGCTGGACAACAAACTGGTCGAGATCATCGAGATCCCCGACCATCCCTGGTTCATCGCCTGCCAGTTCCATCCCGAGTTCACCTCGACCCCGCGCGACGGCCATCCGCTGTTCCGGGGCTTCATCCGCGCCGCGCTCGCCCAGCATGAGCTGGTCGGGAACAAGGCCGCCTGATGCAACTTGCCCACTTCCAGGCCGGACTCGACCAACCGCTCTTTCTGATCGCCGGACCCTGCGTCATCGAGAGCGAGACCCTGGCCGAGGAAACGGCCGGCGCGCTCAAGGAGATGACCGACGCGCTCGGCATCCCCTTCATCTACAAATCCTCCTTCGACAAGGCCAACCGCTCCTCGGCCGGCAGCTTTCGCGGGCCGGGTCTGGAGGAAGGGCTGCGGATTCTGGAGTCGGTGCGGGCACGCATCGGCGTCCCGGTGCTGACCGACGTCCATGAAGACACCCCGCTGGCCGAGGTCGCGGCGGTCGTGGACGTGCTCCAGACCCCCGCCTTCCTCTGCCGCCAGACCAACTTCATCCAGGCCGTCGCCCGCCAGGGCAAGCCGGTCAACATCAAGAAGGGCCAGTTCCTCGCCCCCTGGGACATGCGCCATGTCGTCGACAAGGCGCGCGCGACCGGCAACGACCAGATCATGGTCTGCGAGCGCGGCGTCTCCTTCGGCTACAACAACCTGGTCTCCGACATGCGCGCGCTCGCGGTCATGCGCGAGACCGGCTGCCCGGTCGTCTTCGACGCCACCCACTCGGTGCAGTTACCGGGCGGGCAGGGCGACCGCTCCGGCGGACAGCGCGAGTTCGTCCCCGTGCTCGCGCGCGCCGCCGTCGCCGCCGGCGTCGCCGGACTCTTCATGGAGACCCATCCCCGCCCGGATGAGGCGCTGAGCGATGGACCCAATGCCTGGCCGCTCGGGCGGATGCGGGAGTTGCTTGAGACGCTGGTTGAGATTGATCGGGTGGTTAAGGCGGCGGGGTTTGCCGAGCAAGTGATTTGATCTTAAAGGTTTTTCAGATTGGGTTGACTCTGTCTAGTACAGTCAAAGTGGAATCTGTCTAACACCATACTTAAGGATTCTGTCTAATTGTCAAGTCCCGCTAGATTATAGACTCGCTTTTTGAAGCGTTCCGGGCACTTTTGTTGCCAGTCCTTGAGCGCTTGAATCGGCGAGACATGTCCGAGCGCCTTCTGCGGGATCTGGTGATTGTATAACCTCACATAGCCGTTGAGGGTGTCCGCCAGGCTCTGCGCAGAATCGAAGCGGGTGGTCGCGAGCACCTCGGCGATGCGTCCGTTGAAGCGTTCCACCATGCCGTTGGTCTGCGGGTGGCGGGGGGCGATGAGCCGGTGTTCGATGCCGTGACGCGCACAGCCCTGGTCGAAGCGATGGCGTCCGGTCGGCTCACGCTCGCCGGTGGCGCAGAAGCGATCGGTGAATTCCTTGCCGTTATCGGTCAGGATCTTCTCGAGGGTGAACGGGACTTTCTCGACCAGGCGCTGGAGGAAGTCGCGGGCGTTGGTGGCGGTTTTCTCGGGTAGGATTTCAACGTAGACCCAGCGCGAGGCGCGGTCGATCGCGACGAACAGAGACTGATGCGCCGCCTCGTCGGGCCTCTGCGGCAGGTCTTTGACATCAATGTGGACGAAGCCTGGCGCGTCGTCCTTGAAGGTCTTGGCCGGTTTGACCTCGCCTTCGGGTGGCGGGATCAGGGCACTGAGGTTGGAGACGCCGTGGCGCCGCAGACAGCGATCCAGGCCCGAACGCGAGACGGCGGGGTGGATGAACTCCCGGGTGATCGCCAGCAGATCGTCCAGCGGCAGCAGCAGGGCTGGCGCAGCGCCACCACCACCTGCTCCTGCACCGGGCTCAGGGTGGCGTGAAGCCGATGCGGACGATGGGAGGCATCCTGCACGGTGTCGCGTCGCCGCCATTTGCGCACGGTGGCGCGATTCAGGTGGTACTCGCGCGCCAGTTCGCGCTCCGATTTCGTCGAGGCGCGCAATTCCTGACGAATAGCCGGGGTGGTCCGTGCGTTTTTATGCAGATTGAGAGTCATCGTCAGGTGCCCTGTCAGGTCGGTGAGGGCGTCGTTGCAGGGGGCGCTTGGTCGCTCTCAGCTCATCGCCAAGGGTGCGCAGCGCCTCGCGGGCCTGGAACAAAGCATAGCTCCTTTTTGGAATATAATCCCACGGGATGCGACACCTATGTATTAGGCTGCTACTTCCACGTATTCGACATGGCTTTGCGGGACAGGAGGCGTGATTCCATCTTCTCGCATCCCCTCCAGGTGGAAATCAATAGCCTCCTTGATTTCCTTCACGACTTCCTCAATCGAGTTTCCTGTCGCAATGCAGCCGGGAAGATCAGGAACGTAGGCGGAAAAGTTGCCCGCTGCTTTTTCGATAACGATTGCGTAGCGCATCATTTCACTTCCAGCCTGCCTGTTTGAAGATGCTGTTCTTGGTTCCCGGCGCGACATCATCATTCGCTTTTCCGGGGACCGTTACGCGCCCCGACTTCGTCTGATGTTTGAATTGACGATGGCTTCCCTTTGTAGCAACCAAGTACCAGCCATCATCTTTGAGCATGGACAAGATTTCAGTGATCTTCATCGGTTGCCAAATCTTCCTTTCGTCGATAGAGCCAATCTCTATTTACCCGAAGTGAAGTTTCTGCGGCTCCGCTGGCAAATTCGCTCAGAATGAGCAACGCACTTAGCCTTCCCAACTGTCTAGGCTCAATGCTTGATTGAAAGACCTGACGCCTCCGCCCGCATGTACGGCCCCCAGCGGGAAGAAGCGCAGTTGGCCGTCCGAGTTAACGCTGTGGTTAGACAAGATTTGCCAGTTCCTCCGGAGTAATGAACTTGATGCCGTACTTCTGTTCCAGCCAAGTTCTATTTGTGGCGGCGAACACTGAATTGCTGCCCGCAGCTTTGGCGATATCTCGCGTACACAAATAGTCATTTCCATGAGCATAATGAACACATACCGCATCGCCATCCGCCCATTCAGCAACGGCTTTGGCTATCGGTTTCTCTTCTGAGTCCGGTGCTGCTGAAATTCCAGCGTGCCACGGCTTATTGGGAGGGGCGTATTTTTGGCCAATTATTTTCAATTGGCTAAGACCGCAACCATGCGCTTCGACATCTCTTCCGCAGGTGCCAAACCTTTCCGCGAAATCATGGGTTGTTGGGATAAACCACTCAGACTTTAGGTCCGGACTCTTGGCCGTTGCTATTCTCGTGCAATGAAGAATTTTGAACCCTATCGTTTCAGCGTCCGCCCAATGCTTCGTAAGATAAGTATTATTCACAGGATGGGCGTTTGGATCGGGGCCAATACCTACCGAAAGCACTATCAAGCCATCGTCCTGAACCTTTTCTTCGCAGTTGATTTTAGGCTTGTACTCGGCAAAGAACTGATGTCGTCCAGATTTCTTAATAGCTTCCAGGGTAAACACCGTTTCGGACAGATATGCCTTGATATTCCCTTGAGTTATCGCGACATGAATTTTACGAAATTCTGAAATCGCAGTTTCGTTTGGAAAGGAATCTGGCGACGAGACAATCCGCCAAACATTTGAATCAAATGTAACCTTCACCACTTATCCTTTTATGTCAACAGTTGATTAGATGTCGCGTCCCGTGGGATTATATTCCAAAAAGGAGCTATGCTTTGTTCCAGGCCCGCGAGGCGCTGCGCACCCTTGGCGATGAGCTGAGAGCGACCAAGCGCCCCCTGCAACGACGCCCTCACCGACCTGACAGGGCACCTGACGATGACTCTCAATCTGCATAAAAACGCACGGACCACCCCGGCTATTCGTCAGGAATTGCGCGCCTCGACGAAATCGGAGCGCGAACTGGCGCGCGAGTACCACTTGAATCGCGCCACCGTGCGCAAATGGCGTCGACGCGACACCGTGCAGGATGCCTCGCATCGTCCGCATCGGCTTCACGCCACCCTGAGCCCGGTGCAGGAGCAGGTGGTGGTGGCGCTGCGCCAGCCCTGCTGCTGCCGCTGGACGATCTGCTGGCGATCACCCGGGAGTTCATCCACCCCGCCGTCTCGCGTTCGGGCCTGGATCGCTGTCTGCGGCGCCACGGCGTCTCCAACCTCAGTGCCCTGATCCCGCCACCCGAAGGCGAGGTCAAACCGGCCAAGACCTTCAAGGACGACGCGCCAGGGTTCGTCCACATTGATGTCAAAGACCTGCCGCAGAGGCCCGAGGAGGCGGCGCATCAGTCTCTGTTCGTCGCGATCGACCGCGCCTCGCGCTGGGTCTACGTTGAAATCCTACCCGAGAAAACCGCCACCAACGCCCGCGACTTCCTCCAGCGCCTGGTCGAGAAAGTCCCGTTCACCCTCGAGAAGATCCTGACCGATAACGGCCAGGAATTCACGGATCGCTTCTGCGCCACCGGCGAGCGCGAGCCGACCGGACGCCATCGCTTCGACCAGGGCTGTGCGCGTCACGGCATCGAACACCGGCTCATCGCCCCCCGCCACCCGCAGACCAACGGCATGGTGGAACGCTTCAACGGACGCATCGCCGAGGTGCTCGCGACCACCCGCTTCGATTCTGCGCAGAGCCTGGCGGACACCCTCAACGGCTATGTGAGGTTATACAATCACCAGATCCCGCAGAAGGCGCTCGGACATGTCTCGCCGATTCAAGCGCTCAAGGACTGGCAACAGAAATGCCCAGAACGCGGCGTTGGTGCATAAACCTGCCGACAGCGGCTAATCTAGCGGTGGTTTCTGCGAAGCGTATTCCCTGACATGTCATCGACAGTTCCCGACGGTTGCGAAGACGCCTCTCCCAAGAAAGCGACCTACCGCGTCACCAACTGGTCGGCGTACGACCGGGCACTGGTGGCCCGCGGGGACATCACGTGCTGGTTCGATCAGGAGGCGATCACGCAGCGCTGGACGCCGGAGCCAACGGGTCAGCGAGGTGCGCCGTGGCGCGACTCGGACGGGTCCATCCAAACGTTGCTGGTCTTGAAGCAAGTGTTCCATTTGCCCTCTCGTGCCCTGGAAGGGTTTGGACGTTCCTTGATGCGCTCGATGGAGTTGGACTTGCCGATCCCGGATCACACACACCTGTCGCGTCGCGCCAGGGCCTTGACGGTCCAGATCCCGCGTCAGGAACGCACGGGGCCGATCCATGTCGTCGTCGATTCTACCGGGCTCAAGGTCTTCGGCGAGGGGGAATGGACGGTGCGCCAACACGGCGCCGGGAAGCGGCGCACCTGGCTCAAGGTTCATCTGGCCGTCGATGCTCACGCCAAAGATGTCATCGCAGTGGCGGTGACCACCGCTGCCTGGACGGATGGCGAGGTGTTTGGGGATCTGCTGGGCCAGGTCGAGGGAACGATCGAACAGATGGATGCCGATGGGGCTTACGATACCCGCGAAGCGTATGACGTGGCGGCGCAACACCAGGCGACGCTGGTGGTTCCGCCCAGAGAAAACGCGGTGGCTTGGGACGCCGATCACCCGCGCACGCAGGCGCTCGCGGAGATCCAGGAGAAGGGCCTGGCACCGTGGAAGAAAGACGCGGGTGACCACCATCGCAGCCTCGCTGAAAACGCCATGGACCGCCTCAAGCAGCTCTTCGGGACGGGCGTTGCCTCACGCCGGTTCGACGCCCAGGTGAACGAGGTCCATGCGCGGATCGCGGCCATGAACAGGATGACCTACCTGGGAATGCCGGTGTCGGTCCGGGTCGGGGCCACTGCGTCCTGAGAAAATGGGGAAAGGGGAATCCTGTCCCAATGCTTCTTTATGCACCAACGCCCTTTGCTAGGGCGTGTCATCAATTCTGATCGTGTGGGATTATCGGGCCTGCCACTTCCGCTGACGAACGATCATGGAGCCCCGTGAGATGACACCGCGCCGCTACGCCTTGCGTGATGACCAATGGGATCGCATCAAGGATCTCCTGCCGGGCCGCCCCGGTGACGTTGGGGTCACTGCACGGGATAACCGATTATTTGTCGAAGCGGTGTTGTATCGCTACCGGGCCGGGATTCCCTGGCGCGATCTGCCGGAGCGCTTTGGCGATTTTCGGGTGATTCATCCGCGGTTCTCGCGTTGGGCGCGCACCGGGGTGTGGTTGCGGATCTTCGAGACCTTGGCAGCGGACGCCGACAATGAGTACGCCATGCTCGACAGTACCATCGTGCGAGCGCATCAACAGAGCGCGGGCGCCCAAAAAAAGCCGGTGGTGACCAAGCGATCGGGCGCAGCAAAGGCGGCTTGAGCACCAAGATCCATGCACGCACGGACGCTTTGGGTAACCCCACCGGGTTTTATCTGAGCGGGGGGCAGGAGTCTGACTTGGTGGGTGCCGATCACTTGCTTCCCGGCCTGGAGGCCGAGGCGTTGCTCGCCGACAAAGCCTTTGATGCCGATGAGCGGGTGCTCGCGGTGTTGGACGCGATGGGAACCGTCGCGGTGATCCCCCCGAAGCGCAACCGCCTCGTTCAGCGTGACGATGACAAGGAATTGTACAAAGCACGCCATCTGATCGAGATTTTTTTTCAAAAACTCAAGCAAGACCGAGCGATTGCGACGCGCTATGACACGTTGGCCCGCAATTTCCTGGCGGGGGTTCATTTAGCAGCGGCGAGCATCCTGCTCACGTGATGGACATCTCCTTGATCTCAGTGCTAATCCCACACGATCAGAATTGATGACACGCCCTAGAGGTGGCGCCGATTTCTTGAACACGGCGATAAGTGCAAACTCGGTCTTGTGATGGTCCCCGAAGGCGGGGCCTGAAGGAGACGAGAGCATGAGCAGAAGACCGCGGCGCAACCACTCGCCGACGTTCAAGGCCAAGGTGGCACTCGATGCCATTCGCGGCGAGAAGACGCTGGCCGAGTTGGCGAAATTTCACGACGTTCATCCGAACCAGATCACCGATTGGAAGAGCCAACGGCTGGAGAGGGCGGCAGGCGTCTTCGGGGCCGAGCCGGCGGCAGCCGATGAGGCCAAGGTCGATCTTAAGGCGCTGCATGCCAAGATCGGTCAGCAGGCGCTGGAGATCGATTTTTTGTCCGGCGCGCTCGGCAAGGTCGGCCTGCTGAGCGCAAAGCGATGATCGCCCCCGACCATCAGGTCAGCATCACGCGGCAAGCCGAACTGATCGACATCTCACGCGGCACGGCGTACTACGTCTCGCGCACGACGACCTCGGACGCCGACCAGGCGCTGATGCTGGAGATCGACAAGCTGCACCTGGAGTTGCCGTTCGCTGGGTCGCGGCTGCGGCGCGACATCCTCAATCGGCAAGGTCATGAGGTCGGGCGCAAGCGCGTGGCCACCGGATGCGCAAGATGTGCATCGAGGCGCTGTACCGAAAGCCGAACACGAGCCGCAAGCACCCGCAGCACAAGGTCTATCCGTACCTGCTCAGGAAGCTTGCCATCGAGCGGGCCAATCACGTCTGGGCCATGGACATTACCTACATTCCCATGGCGCGTGGCTGGGTCTATCTGGCGGCTGTCGTGGACTGGGCCAGCCGACGTGTGCTGGCGCACCGGGTATCAATCACCCTGGACACGGCCTTCTGCATTGAGGCGCTGGAGGATGCCTTCGCCAAACATGGTCGGCCCGAGATCTTCAAGACCGATCAGGGCAGTCAGTTCACCAGCGCCGCCTTCATCGAGGCACTGAACTCGCGCGGCGTGGCCATCAGTATGGACGGACGGGGCTGCTGGCGCGACAACGTGTTCGTCGAGCGGCTGTGGCGCACCATCAAGTACGAGCACGTCTACCTGCGCGCGTACGATTCAGTCAGCGATGCCCGGGCGCAACTCGGCGAGTTCATCGCGTTCTACAACACACGGCGACCGCATTCGTCGCTTGGCAAGAAGACCCCTGACGAGTTCTACTTCGCGTCGCTGCCGGCGATTCAACGGGCAGCTTGAACGACCGGGTTCCACTTATCGTCACCCCGAAATCTGTTCAAACAGGCGGGGCCACTTCTGCTTCACCCATTTCGATCAACCCTTTCGTGCCGGCTTGACAGCTTAAATGACTGTCCGGTTTTCGGGGTCCACTTTAACCCGGCGCCCAAGGCGGGAGTCCAGCGAGGGGTTAGGCGTCACTTCCACGGCTTCCACCAACTACTCTTGGCTTGGAGGTCTGTAAGTTCGTCAAAGGGAGTGCGGTCGAACTCGGCGTTACTTTCATCATGGCGAAAGCCGGCGAGATCCTTTGCGAGGATGAGCGGGATATCCATGTGAAAGTGACCTTCGAGATTCTCGCTGTCCGCAGTTTCAACAGTGGCAACTAACTCTTGAAATCGCCGAGGTACTTGGCCCTCGGTAGAAATATTCTCATCGTCTTCGTCTCCGCGAGGCATGGAGAGCGAAGCGAGGCCGAGCGGCCCCCGGTAGGTGTGGGCGCGGGCGTAGCGCCGCAGTGGCGAAGGGGCGCAGACCCGAAGCCGCGTAGGCGATATGCAGAGCGCATCCCACACACCGTTGAGTCATTCGCGCAGGGGTCATGGCGAAGGCGCGCAGGGCCGAAGCCGTGACCCCGGAGTGGGACGAGCCGGGGCCAAAAGGCTGTCACGTCGCGAGGGCTTTGGGGCGACTTGGAGTCCCGCAACGCATCCTGAGCGACGTTGACACTCCTGGCCTTAGTGTTGGAGATGCCAGACCCGCGTGCCGTCTTGCCAAAGCTCTGCTGAAGCGAAGTTGACATGTTCTTCGATGGCGCAGGCGATGGCTCGACAGCCCCTCGAAAGTGCGGTCATGCTTTCTGCATTCGCGATTCGGTGATCGCAGCGTCCGGCTGCAACCAAGAACCAGTTGTTTGGCAGAGCATGACTTGCGACACCCTTGACGGGGTACTCGCAGTTCCTTGCCGTCCTGCGCAAGGACAGGCGGGAGAGTGCTTCGTCTGCTGGAAGTGCTTCGACGGCGATCCAGGATAGTGAGATACCCATGATGTGTGCCTGTGCCGCCTAACGTTCGAGCCAAGCGGGCGACGACGGTGGGACGCTTGAGCGAGGGGTTAGGCCTGGCTTGGAAGAAAGATGGCTGCGACGGTGCCGAGGATAACGACGACGCCATAGCCGATGGCAGAGACCAAAACCCCACCCTTGAATCCTATTGGCTCTCCAGTTGGAGTCTTCGTTCGAGGGCCAAGATACCAGCCGCCCAGCACTAGTTGTGTTACGAGCCCGAGGAGGACTCCAAGCAGTGGGCCAAGCGCAGAACCAGTAAACCGATTGAGTACTGCTCCGATCACTCCGACCAATACTGCGACTCCGCAGAATGCGAATGCGTGCTTCCACGGGAGCTGGGACTTCTTGTAGATCTTCGCTGCAACTTTGATGAGAAGGGCGTAGAAGACAAACATTAGCGCAAGGGGAAGAAGCGTAAGTAGTGAGGACATGGGGGTTCTGGGAAATGGGGCTCAGCTTGAGCGAGGGGTTAGGTTAGGTGTCAAGTCCCGCGAGATTGTAGACTCGCTTTTTGAAGCGTTCTGGGCATTTCTGTTGCCAGCGTTTGAGCGCTTGAATCGGCGAGACGTGTCCCAGCGCCTTTTGTGGGATCTGATGATTGTATAACCGCACATAGCCGTTGAGGGTGTCCGCCAGGTTCTGTGCGGAATCAAAGCGGGTGGTCGCGAGCACCTCGACGATGCGCCCATTGAAGCGTTCCACCATGCCATTGGTCTGCGGGTGGCGGGGAGCAATCAGCCGGTGCTCGATGCCGTGACGGGCACAATCCTGGTCGAAGAGATGGCGCCCGGTCGGCGCTCGCTCGCCCGTGGCGCAGAAGCGATCCGTGAATTCCTGGCCGTTATCGGTCAGGATCTTCTCGAGGGTGAACGGGACTTTCTCGACCAGGCGCTGGAGGAAGTCGCGGGCGTTGGTGGCGGTTTTCTCGGGTAGGATTTCAACGTAGACCCAGCGCGAGGCGCGATCGATCGCGACGAACAGAGACTGATGCGCCGCCTCCTCGGGCCTCTGCGGCAGGTCTTTGACATCAATGTGGACGAACCCTGGCGCGTCGTCCTTGAAGGTCTTGACCGGCTTGGCCTCGCCTTCGGGTGGCGGGATCAGGGCACTGAGGTTGGAGACGCCGTGGCGCCGTAGACAGCGATCCAGGCCGGAGCGCGAGACCTCGGGGTGGATGAACTCCCGGGTGATCGCCAGCAGATCGTCCAGCGGCAGCAGCAGGGGCTGGCGCAGCGCCACCACCACCTGCTCCTGCACCGGGCTCAGGGTGGCGTGAAGCCGGTGCGGACGGTGCGAGGCATCCTGAACGGTGTCGCGCCGACGCCAGTTGCGCACGGTGGCGCGATTCAAATGGTAGTCGCGCGCCAGTTCGCGCTCCGATTTCGTCGAGGCGCGCAACTCTTGACGAATGGCGGGTGTGGTGCGCGCGTGGCGATGCACGTTCAGCTTCATCGTCAGGTGTCCCGTCAGGTCGGGGAAGGCGTCTTCGGCCATGGGCGCTTGGTCTCCCTCAGCTCATCGCGCAGGGTGCGCAGCACCTCGCGGGCCTGGAACAAAGGGTAGCTTCTGAGCGGTACATAATCACGCGGGTCTTTACGGTTAAGCGGCTGGTCAACCACAAGATGACCAATGACGTAACCGCCGGTTACATCGTTGCCGACGTGGAGCGGTTGCGGAAACCCATGCAAGCCGTCGCCGATTTTCTTCTCAGTGCCACGGGTCTACGTCCGCGCGGCGAGGTTGTGGCCTTGCCTCTGCCAACCCAGAAACAGGCTGGATAACCCACCACGCAGCACAGACGAAACAACGCCTTTGACGTATCATCAAGGGCATGGTCTTCATTGAAACCTCTCTCTTTACCCGGCTCGTCGCCCAACACCTGACCGACGACGAGTACGCCTCGCTGCAAGCTGCCTTGATGCTTCATCCCGAGACGGGCGCCATGGTCCCCGGTAGCGGAGGCGTGCGCAAACTGCGCTGGGCTGGATCGGGACGGGGTACGCGTGGTGGCCTGCGGATCCTCTATTACTGGCGCAGCCGAGCCGGGCAAATCTGGCTACTGACGCTCTACCCCAAGAACGAACGAGCGAACATCCCGCCCCACATCCTGCGGGCGATTGCGGAGGAAATCAGCTATGAATGAGCGTGACATCGGGCAGGAAATCCTAGACGGGATCCGGGAAATCAAGGCCCACCAACGCGGCGAAGTGACCCTTCGCACGAATGAGGTAACGGACCCAGACGCCCGCGCCATCCGGCAGCGCATGGGCCTGACACAAGACGCCTTCGCCGCCTTGCTGGGTGTGAGCGCCCGGACCCTGGAAGGCTGGGAGCAAGGCCGGAGACACCCACGCGGCCCGGCATTGGCGCTGCTGCGAGTTGCCTCGAATCATCCCGAGGCGCTAAGGCCCTGAGTCGAAAAAGCCTATGGCTGCGTCCATGCGCCGTCATTCTGCCCATGACGCCCCGCGCGCCTGCCCCGACACGAACAGGCCCCGCGACAGCACCACTACGAGGCCCTGACCACCCACCAACCTTTCCGAGAGGTTCGACCGTGGCTGAAGCTGATCTTAACCCAGCGCCAAACTGGCAGGGCGTTGACCCTGAGCTATAAAGTGGACCCCGAAAACCGGACCGTCATTTAAGCTGTCAAGCCGGCCCGAAAGGGTTGATCGAAATGGGTGAAGCAAAGGGCAAAACTTACGCGGCAGCGTTCAACGCTAAGGTCGGGTTGGAGGCCATCCGTGGCGTGAAGACGGTCAACGAGATTGGCCAGGAGCATGGTGTGCACCCGGTGCAAGTCGGGCCATGGAAGAAGGAGATTCTGGAACAAGCTGGCACGCTGTTCGAGACCAACCGTGGGCGCAAGCCGGCGGATGATCAGGGCGCGCCGGAGCGCCTCGACAGCGAGATTGGGCGCCTGAAGAGGGAACTGGACTGGTTGAAAAAAAGTCCGGGCTGAGTCTGTGAGCATCCGTCGCGGGTGGATCGAGCATGAAGGTGAGGTGGCGGTCAGCCGGCCATGTGCCTTGGCCGGGGTCGCGCGCTCCGGGGTTTATACCCATCCCCTTCCACACATCTTGACCGTTAGGGCGCGAGCCATAGGATAATGCTCCCAGAAGCAGACTTGGGGGCATGATGAGCTGGGCGGAAGCGGAATTGGCGGGGCTGAGGTTGGGTGACAGGCGGCGCGAGCGGCGGGCGGTTCGGGTGTTGGAGCGCTTGGGTGAGCGTCCGACGGCGAGCATTCCGGGTGCCTGCCACGGCTGGGCAGAGATCCAGGCTGCGTATCGCTTTCTCGCCCATGAGGGCTACGACTGGCTCGACCTACTGGAACCGCATCGCCTGTGCACCCAGCGGCGGATGGCTGAGCAGCCGGTGGTGCTGTGCCTGCAAGACACCACGGAGTTGGACTTCAACGGGCAAGCCATCAGCGGGCTCGGTCCCTTGAGTTACGAGGCGCAGCGTGGGATGTACCTGCATCCGACGTTGGCGGTGACGCCGGGGCGTGAGCCGCTGGGGATCCTGGATGCGTGGATGTGGGCGCGTGAGCCCAAAGGCACGGATGGAACACGCCCCGGCGCGAAGGAGAGCGAGCGCTGGCTCGAAGGCTATGCGCGCGTGGCCGAGTTGGCTGCGCACCTGCCCGAGACACGTCTGGTCTATGTCGCCGATCGTGAAGCGGACATCCTGGCCTTGATGGTGCGTGCCGAGCGCTTGGGCGCCCCGGCCGACTGGCTGGTGCGCGCCCAGCACAACCGCGTGCTGCCCGAGGGTGCGCGTCTGTGGGAAGCGCTCGGTGCGAGCGCCCCGCTGGGTGAGATCCGTTTCACCGCCCCCCGCGGCAAAGGACGACGCGCGCGCGCGGTGCGCCAAGCCCTGCGCATCCAACGGCTGGGCATCCCCGACAGCGCCGGTGGTGAGATTCAGGTCACGGCACTGATGGCCAGCGAGATCGACCCGCCGCCCGGCGTCACCCCGGTCACCTGGCGCCTGTTGACCAACCGTGAAGCCACCACCCTGGAGGCCGCGCGCGAGTTGATCGACTGGTACCGGGCGCGCTGGGAAATCGAGCTGCTGTTTCTGGTCCTCAAGGAAGGCTGTCGTGTCGAGGCCCTGCAATTGGCCAGCCGTGAGCGCCTGGAGCGCGCCTTGGCGCTGTATCTGATCATTGCCTGGCGCGTGACACGCCTGATGCGCCTGGGTCGCACCGTCCCCGACCTGCCGGCCAACCTGCTGTTCGAACCCGAGGAATGGCAGGCCGCCTACATCCTGGCCAAACAGCCACCGCCCGAGAAGCCGCCACGCCTCAACGAGGTCATCCGCCTGATCGCCCGCCATGGTGGATTCCTCGCCCGTAAGGGCGACGGGGAACCCGGCGCCAAGAGCCTGTGGCTCGGCTTGCAGCGGGTTCAAGATGTCGCCGTCGGCCTCAAATACGCCAGTCAATACAAGCGGTTATGAGATGTGTGGAAGGGGATGGTTTATACCCGCTCCACGGAGGAGGTTGTGAGCGAGTTGGACCGGATCCTGTTGGCGTTGATTGACGCCGAGTATACCCGTCACCCGTTCGATGGCAGCCGGCGCCTGGTGGTCTTTCTGAAGGCGCACGGCCAGGCGGTGAACCGCAAGCGCGTGCAGCGACTGATGGGGATCTTGGGTCTCGCGGGCATGGCGCCGGGACCCGCCACGAGCGCCCCCCACCCCGAGCACACGATTTACCCGTCTCGGCTGCGCGGAGTCGAGGTCACGCGCCCGAATCAAGTGTGGAGTACGGAGATCACCTACGTCCGTCTGGCGCCTGGTTTTGCCTACTGGGTGGCCATCGTCGACGGGTACGCGCGCCGTGTGCTCGCCTGGCGTTTGTCCAACACCCTGGATGCCGGATTCTGTGTGGACTGTCTGGAAGAGGCGCTGCGTGCCCACGGCAGGCCCGAGATCTTCAACACCGACCAGGGGGCACCGTTCACCAGCGCGGCGTTCACGGGCGTGCTCCTACGCGAAGGAATCGCCATCAGCATGGATGGACGTGGGCGGGCACTCGACAACATCTTCGTCGAGCGACTGTGGCGCAGCGTCAAGGACGAAGATATCGACCTCAAGGGCTATGCCAGCTTGCCCGAGTTGCTCCTGGGACTGACCGAGTATTTCGCCTTCTACAACGGCGAACGCCCTCACCAATCCCTGGGGTACCGGACGCCGGAGGCGGTCGACCGCTCGGGGGAAGGCGGGGGAGCCAACATCGTGGATCGCTTCGGCGAGACCACACGGGGGCAGCGCCAAACCGCTGCGATTGAGGTCGGCAGCACAACTTAAATTCGGGGAAAAACTGTCCTGGACATGGGGCCCACTTTACATCTCCCGGTTTCCCCGTCCCATTTACGGAGCGGAGAACGTTAATCACCCTGGGTCATTTTCAACGCACAGAGGAGCTCAAGACTGGGGAGTTTTCAGTGCGCAGCAACACTCCGCCGATATCATCCTTGAGTATGCCCGTTTCGAGCTGCCCAAGCTCTGGGGCAAACCGAACGTGGCCATCGCCGACGGGACGCACAGGGAGCTACGCGAGAACAACCTCCTCGGCGAGTAGCACATCCGCTACGGCCGCTACGGCGGCATCGCCTACCATCACATTTCGGCGACCTATATCGCGCTGTTCAGCAACTTCATCGCCTGCGGGGTCTGGGAGACGGTCTACATCCTCGACGGGCTGCTCCAGAACCACCCGGAGCTCGTGGTCGATACCGTTCACGCCGACACCCACGGTCAGAGCGAGCCGGTGTTCGGTCTGGCGTACCTACTCGGCATCGAGCTGCTGCCGCAGATGCGGACCTGGAACGATGCCGAATTCTACAGGCCTGACGCCGCGTCGAAGTACGACCACCTCGACGCGCTCTTCACCAAGACCATCGACTGGCGGGTCATCGAGGCCCACTGGCAGGACATGATGCAGGTTGTCCTGTCGATCCAGGCCGGTAAGGTGTTGCCGTCGATGCTGTTGCGTAAGCTCGGCAGCCGCAACAGAAAGAACCGGCTCTACCTGGCTTTCCGCGAGCTCGGGCGTGTCGTGCGGACCCTGTTCCTGCTGCGCTTCATTTCCGAGGCCGAGCTGCGCCAGAGCATCCGTGCCGAGACCACCAAGATCGAGTCCTACAATGACTTCCTGGACTGAATCGGCTTCGGTGGACCAGTCATCAAGAGCGGCGACCCGGTGGAACAGCTCAAGCAGGTGAAGTACATGGAGCTGGTCGCCAACTCCGTGATGCTGCAGAACGTTGCAGACCTGACCGATGTGCTCGTCGGCATGGCTGCAGATGGGTTGCCGGTCACCCGAGAGCTCGTGGCGCGGACGGCGCCCACCATCCGCGACCACCTGCGACGCTTCGGCAACTTCGATGTCGACATGGAAGTTCTGCCGCCGCCGCTCTGTCCGAGACCGCTGCCGATTTTGGGCGAGAACTCGTAGAGCCTAAAATTTACACGTATCCCGAGCCTACCCCTCCCTGGCCCGCCACGGGTATCGGCTCCGTGACCTGGTCGAGCAGTTCGATGCCAAGCCGGCAGAGATCAAGGCGTGGTTCGGGAATCAGTTGGACCCGGCCCGTGCGACTGAACTGCGGGAGCGATTGCAGGCCACCGGGGTGCCCATTTGAGGGGTGGGTCAGGAGCGCTTCGCCAGTTGCAGCGAATGTGAGCAGACAGCGGATGATTGCGAGTACGAGCAGGCGACCGCTCTCTGAGTTGCAAAGAATGTGAGCACAGCCCAGAAGATAGAATCAGCTAATCCGAGCAGGAAAAACCCGATGATTGCGCGCACGGGCTCGGATGATTGCGAGCGGCTACACCTATCAGGCCAAGCCAGGCCGCCAGTGCGCGCCCGTTGTGAAACCGGCGTAGCGAATGTGGGGCGAACGCGGGCTCAAAGGCTGTCTCGTCGCGAGGGCGTTGGGGCGACTTGGAGTCCCGCAACGCATCCTGAGCGACGATGACACCCCGGTTATCTTCAAATCACGAAGATTCACCGTCCCAGTGTACTCCTCCACGAACTCGAGGCCGTTGACGGTCGACGAGCTCGTGAAGCCTTGCTGTGTCCTCCTTGCCGTCGGTCTAGCCGTACTGGTCATGCGTGTGTTGTTGGCGAAGCGAGCGAAGGCGATCTCCGGATCAGCGGAGAAGGTCGCGTCATCTCCGTCCTGCCTGCTGATGAGCCTGATTGCATCAGATCGAGACCTTCCAGGCTGATATCGGTGGTACCACCCTCCAGGCAACATGGTCCGCAGGCAGCAGGTGGCGCCAGAACCAGGCCGCTAACTTTTGAGCGGACCAGTATGCGTCAGGCAACCCGTCCAGCATGTTCGCCGCGCTGCGGCGCCCTGCACGGCGTGCCATCCGGCAGGCAAGCGCATCCTCGACCTCCGAGGATATCGACAACCCCTGAAAACTGGCGAGCCGAAAACCGACGAAGACCTGTTTTGCCAAAAGCTGCACGATGGCTTGAGATTGCGTCCGTGACAGTTCCGCAAATTTTTTCGTCTCTTCGTGCCATACCTCAAGCAGGCTGTCATGTTGAAACCCATTCAGTGGGGCATCGATCACCCGACACTTCTCGGAGAAATCGAGAGAAAGGCTGCCCAACAAGCCATTTGCCAAGAGATCATCAAAGCCGCCCCCATGCGGGGAATCCTGGTTGGCCGCCATGACCAGTTGACGCCGGACGCAAAGCGGGAAGTCCTTGCCGCTGATCAGCGGGATCTGAGGACGATTCATAGCTTTGGATTTTTTCTGTTTCATGATTCACTCGATTCGTTGAGCGCGGCGGGGGATGTCTCTGCAACCAGCGCATACAGCGCGTCATGTGCCAGCGTTCCATGGTCCAACAGGGCCGAGGCGACCGCCTCGATCGCCGGCCAATGGGCCTTGAGCAAGGCCCTGGCATCCTTCTCTGCCTGGTTCAGCCAGACGCGGACACGGGTTTCGACCTGCTGTTCCAGGCCCGGCATGCGGATGCCCGAGTCGGCGGACGGCAGGTGAATGGCACCGATCTCAGGGTCGAGTCCCCAATGGGCGACAGCCTCATAGGCCATGCGGGTGGCCTGCTTCAAGTCAGAGGCATCGCCGTTGTCGGCTCCCTCGTCACCAAAGCGCAGCCGCTGCGCCACGCGACCGGCCATCAACGCGGCCAGCATGGAGCGAGTGGCCTGAATGCCGGCGGCAGAGATCGTGTCGCGCGAGGTCCAGACGTGTCCAGCGTTCGCTTCACGTGCCGTAAGTGAGGCATAATCGACGCGGCCGATGCCATTCACGATGTGAGCAACGGCATGGCCGGCCTCGTGATAAGCAATGCCCTCACGCATGCCTTGGGCATAGTCGACCCGCTCGCCAAAGGCCACATACTCCAGCGCGTCGCGTGCGCCGCGTTCGTCCAGTGTTTCGGCGAGCCGCATTTCCCGCATGGCGGCAATCATCTGGGCGCCGCTCAAGCCGACGCTGAAGTTGACCAGCGTCTCGATTTCCTCCGCTGACAAGCGATCCTTCATTCTCGACAACAGTACGCGACGCGCCTCGCGGTCCAGGGCGCCGATCTCGAATTTCAGCTCGATGCGCCCGGGGCGCAATAAGGCTGGATCGATCCGGTCCGGCGGGAAATTGCTCGCGCCGACCACGAAGATGGGTTCACCGGTCTGGCTGCTGATTCCGTCGATCGCGGCCAGGAGCGCGTTCACAGCGGGATTGAAGCCTTGTTGGCGCCGATTGCCCAGTGCGTCAAGTTCATCGATGAAGAGGATCGCGGGCGCATAGCGCTTGATGCGCTCGAAGACCTTGGCTTGAAATCCAAGATCGAGCATCTGGGTACCGGTTACCGCCAGGAACGGCAACCCGGCCTCGTGAGCCAGAGCCTTCGCGAGCATCGTTTTGCCGGCTTCCCGGACGGCCATGGAGAAGCAACCCTCCGGCCGGGCGCAGGCCTTGCTCACGCAGGCTGGCCCAGTCGTGCAGTTGTCGCGCGTGGCGACGCATCTCGGCCTTGACCTTGTCCATGCCCGCGACATCGCTGAAGCGAATGTCGGGTGCCTCGACCAGCAGCGCCGCGTCGCCCTGAAAATCCTCCGCGGAGACAATCTTGACCAGGCGCGGTTTCACGACGGCCATCGCGAGCCTCTCCCCCTGGATGCTGACATCGATGTCGAACTCGACCCGTTTCATGGTCCGCAAGAGGGTCTTCACGGGATCCGGGCTCAGCTCGCGCAAAATGTCGGCCAGGGCGATGCGAGCGGCATCGGTCACCGCGATCTCAATCCGGCTCCACCAGCACTGCGTTGTCAGTGCACGCTGCATGACCGGTTCGAACAGACGCCTCGACAGGCTTTGCAGATCAACGCGACGTGCATCCACTTGGCCGCCATGTTCGAGGACGAGCAGTCGGGTCAGATCCTCGATTCCGTTGATGTCGACGCCGACCTCATGCTTGGCTTCAAAGCGTTGTACGGCCAGTCCAAGGCTGTCGCGTGCAATGGACAACAGCCCGGTCCAGTCCAGCCGCCGGAACAGGCACAGGACACCCAGCGATGCCAGACGCGACAAGACCGGGGAGGAAAAACAGGGCCCTGGCGGTTGCGAGAGCGTGTTGTAGGCACGGCGCAGACTGGCCAGCAGCGCGGAAGCGACACGAGCCTCGCCGCCTTCGCGTTCCAGGCGGGCGAGCAGGGCCGGCGCGTCGAAAAGCTCCTCACCCGTCTCGATGCAGAGGACGAGATGGCACTGTCTAAAGTCGATTTCGGGCGGCGCGATCTGTTTCCTATTCTTGTCGTCGTTCTCGAAGAAACCATGCTGATCGATCAACCAGCCGGTTTCTAGCAATGGGGTCAAGAATGACTGCATATTCGGGTTCATCCGGTCGAAATGGTCCAGCACAATGACCGCTCTAGGATTCAGGCGCACGAAACTGGTGAGCTCCCCCGGGCGGGCACCCTGAAAGGCCGAGCGGGTGCCGTCGAAGGCGCAGCGCTCGATCGCCGAATCAACGGCTGCACAGTCGTATTCCCAGATCCGGTAACCACCCAGTGCATCGGCCAGCAGGTGGGCGGCGTGGGATTTGCCCGACCCCGGTGGGCCGGCGAACACATAGACGCCACGCAAACCTTTTTCGTCTTGTCCACGACCCGCAAAATAGGCGGACATGGCCTCCACGACTGCCGGCTGGCCTTTCAAGTCGCGCTCCAGCCTGGATCGGAGACGGGCCGCAGTCGTCAGGGCCGACGGCAGTCGGCTGGATGTGGCATTTTTCAAACGAACTTCCAGCCCCACCGTGAGCAGCTTTCGGATCCAGTTCTGAACATGGTCGTCATGATCCAGAGGGACTTCTTGCGCGGCACGGGTCACAATCGACTCGGCATCGATCGCCGGATCAGGTTCGCCTGCTTTGGCTTTCAGGTGGTTGAACAGCGCCGGGTTGCCACCACGGGCCTCACAGTACAACGACGCCTGGCGCAGGTGGGGCATGGCCACCACTTTGGCGTTTTCCCGCAACGCGAGGCCCTTCGCTAACAGTAAAAGTTCCTTCATCAAATGCCTCCGCTTACACTGCGTCAGGGATGTCGATGTCGCCGCCACGGCTAAGACGGCGCGCGAGGTTGATATCACCCTGTTGAATGGCCCGGTCGATTTCCGCGACGCGGCCCTTTGCAACAAACCGGGCTGGTTTGGCGGCCGGCTCTTCTTCTTGCTTTGCCATGTCTGGCATCTCGGGCTCATCCCACGGACTCAATTCCATACCACCCCCATCCACGGCCCACTTGCAGGCCCGCTGCAGGGTGAAGGCCCAGCCCATTTCGACGATGAGCAGACGTACCGTTGATTCCGACAGCGTCTCGATTGTCATCGGCAAGACAATCTCGAATACCGGACCTTCTTCATCAGTGGTCCTGAGGCGCCCCAACTCTGCTGCCTGGGTAAGTGCCAGGTAGCCCGGTTCCCCATTCAGAACATTGAAATGGAACAACTGCTGCTCGCTGCGTTCCTCCAGAAGCGGTGCCCGCCAGAGCAGCAATTGGCTAGACGGGTCGAACAGAATATGAGATTCAATTAGCTGACTGCCAGATTTGAGCGGCACCTCGAGGCGCACGATTTCATCTAATTCCAGCACGACGGGCTCCGGTCTGGCGCCCAGAAGAGCATCCGTGTGTGTGCAGAGATCATTGATTAAACGTTGCATAATGCTTACCTGATTGACGTGGATCACAATAATCCTTCTCTCAGCAGAGATCCTTCCTTGTGCAGCGATTCCAGACTCCAAAATGCTCACTTTTAATGTTGGCATCTCGATGTGGATTGCCCGGAGTCTGGTCATCAAGGTATGGAGCACCTGATAGCTGTTGATCCCGTGATTTGCTTTGGAAATATAAGTAACTCAATAGAATTATTTGTAGAAAATAATTTTCTATTTATAAAAAATAAATTTTTACAAAATATTGATTTATAAGTAATTATTAAAGATTAAATTGATTTTTATCGCATTCATTACCCATTAGCGATTCTATTGAGGTACTTAGAAATAGGCGAGACACACCAGATAGAATTAGTTCTCCTTGGATAGGCTGCCAGAGGGACGATGCGCATAGGCTTGATCGAAGAGCGACTCTAATCCCGTATGCGTTCCGCGAACTTGGGCAATTACCTCCGCGGCCCAGTCAAAGTAGCTTTGGCACCGGGCGATCTCCCAATTGGCGGGAACCTCCCCTATGTTGCAGAGCTTGTCCGCTAATTTTATGAGCTTCGCTCCGTGGCTTGCCTCGCGCGCGCGAATCACCTGTTGGCGCTTGCGTTCTGCCTTCGGGAGCGTGATGTCATCACTCGCCTCCATGACCAGATCGCAAATCTCAGCCCCGAAACGCTCTAGAAGCTCGAGAGGAGTCGTGCCGGTATCTTCCACAGTGTCGTGGAGCAAGGCGGCGCAGAGTATCTGCGGATCGTGCACACCGCCTTCGACCGACAGTACACGCACCAAGTCAATGGGGTGCTTGATATAGGGAGAGGCATCGTGGTCGAGGCGTCTCTGATTGCGGTGTTTGTACGCGGCGAAGCTGAGCGCATCGACCAGAAGCACGAAACTAGCGTGATCCACGTTTCCTCCTTTCAATGTTGGCCATTAAGAAATTCAGTATGTAGTTGGAGCAAATGCATGCCGCAAATCCAGCGAGCGCAGAGTCTCTGCATGCGCGCCCTTCGCGTGCGGGTAGTTCTACTCATCTTCTCTTGTTTTTTCAACATATCTAATTGTTATCGTTAGTTATTAATGGGTTTTTGTTGTCAGGCTCGTAGTGCCACTCGCCGAGTGGTTCTTCGGAAATCGACCGTTTTACGTACGTCCCTTCAACGCGCTCGTCCTTCTCTGTTAGTCCGACTAGAAAACCGCAATTTTCTGATAGCATTGTCAGTCCCGTATTCGGGAATAGCGATTTATGTCGGTGTTGCCGACGTTATGCCGGAGGGTCTGTCGATGTCGGAACTTAGGACTACGGAGCGTAGGGTGGTGGATTCCTGGCGGTTGAAGAACCTCAAGGAGCTGCTAAAAGCGATTGATGCCGACGAGGAGAAAGCCAGAATCAGCCTATCTAAAGCCATTGCAAAGACAGCGCCGGATAAAACCTGGAGCGGAGTCAAGGACCAGCTTGGAAGGATCTTGAGCGGCACAGGTACACTCGGTGAGAAATGGCTCGGCTACATCGAGACCGCAGCGAGACAGCTTGCACGAGACAACGTCGTTGACAGACGGTTCGCACGAGACTTCGCGCTTGATTTCCCGCCAGAGCCGCCTTCCGTGGTTTACGTGCTCGCTGCAGTCAATGTTTGTGCATGGGGGGAGATGCTGTCGGCGTTTCAGGAAATGAAAGAGGTGGTCGAAGCCGGCCTAGTCTATGGAGACTCGGATATGGATGCGATGATCAAACTTAGAGCGCCACTACCCGAAATGCACGACGCGATCCTTCGCATCAGTGCTCATCCTCACGTGAGACGCACCCAGTCCCTGCAATCTGTCCCTTTTTCTCGCACGCAGCGGAAACAAGGAGATGAGTTCGCTGATCCGGAACGGGTCATCGCGACGATGAGGAGCAATAGAGAGTCGCCCTCAATTGCAGACTCTGCAATGGATGTTGCAAATGTCAGGGATAAAGTCGTTCGCGAGAAAGATTACATTTATCCGAGCACTAAGATCCGTGAGCTCTTTGAGTCAGAGATTGCGAGTAAGGTTGACGGTCTACAGGACGTACTATCAAACCATCAGTTGAGTATAAAGCTTGCTGCATTGCTTACTCGTTTTCCGGTCGATATTGTCAATTCCGCGCAGATGCAAATCTCGGCCGTAGTTATCTGGAAGCATCAACCGCGGGGGGAGTGTGAGCGGGCACGCCGTTATTTGGAAGAGCAGGCGAAAAGAATCCGAATTTCCGATGGTGAGTTCGTTGTCAAGAGAACCTTCGTTCTTCCCGATAGCTATGAAATCATAGGAGACGGTGAGCTTTGCTATAGAATCGTCCGTGAGATGAACTCAGGAATAGATGTTCGACTTCTCGAGTCGGGGAAATGGCCGAAAGAGCGGCTCGGAGAGCAGCCGTCTGATTTCGGATTGATGGACGATCAGCTATTTTGGGAGGTAGACCAGACAGTCAATGCGGAAGGAATGAGGATTGTTTCAGTGTCGCTGCAAGCGTACAAAATAAATAGAGCCGGAAAGCAGTTCCTCGCCATCTGGAATGAGGCGCAGGAAATATCGGGGGATCTAAAAAGGCGTCTGAAGAGTGTTGCGGCTAATATTACGCCACCTGACTGCGAGACTCGATCATCGAGTTTCTAGCTGTCAAGTCCCGTAAGATTATAGACCTTTCTTTTGAAGCGTTCTGGGCATTTCTGTTGCCAGCGTTTGAGCGCTTGAATCGACGAGACGTGTCCCAGCGCCTTTTGTGGGATCTGGTGATTGTAGAGCCGCACATAGCCGGTGAGGGTGTCCGCGAGGTTCTGTGCGGAATCGAAGCGGGTGGTGGCGAGCACGTCGGCGATGCGCCCATTGAAGCGTTCCACCATGCCATTGGTCTGCGGGTGGCGGGGAGCAATAAGCCGGTGTTCGATGCCGTGACGGGCACAATCCTGGTCGAAGAGATGGCGCCCGGTCGGCGCTCGCTCGCCGGTGGCGCAGAAGCGATCCGTGAATTCCTTTCGTCCAGCGGCAGCAGCAGGGTCTGGCGCAGCGCCACCACCACCTGTTCCTGCGCCGGGTTCAAGGTGGCATGAATCCGATGCGGGCGATGCGACGCATCCTGAACGTTTTCGCGCCGCCGCCAGTTGCGCACGGTGGCACGATTCAAGTGGTATTGGCGCGCCAGTTCGCGGTCCGATTGCGTGGACGCGCGCAACTCCTGACGAATCGCGGGTGTGGTGCGGGCGTTGCGATGCAAGTTCAGCTTCATCGTCAGGTGTCCCGTCAGGTCGGTGAAGGCGTCTTCGGCCGTGGGCGCTTGGTCTCCCTCAGCTCATCGCGCAGTGTGCGCAGCACCTCGCGGGCTTGGAACAAAGGGTAGCTTCTGCGCGGTACATAATCACACGGGTCTTTATAGGTAGTCCAAATATTTCTCGCTGGGTCGATTGTAGCCCAGTGCTACCCCACCAACTGCTCCACCACCGCGCCCACCGCTTGCACCCGCTGCCCTGGCTCGGCCATGTCCCTAAAGAATTTCAGCTTGTCGCCGCCTTCGAGCTTGTATTCCTTGGGCTTGGTCTGAATCAGCCGGATGAGCCTGGCGGGGTCGATCTTGGGCTCGTCGGTCGAAGAGGATGCGCCCGCTGGCGGGGCCGGCCTCGATCTTGCGGATGCCCCAGGGCTGGACCCTGAGCTTCAGCTCGGTGATCTCCAGCAGGTTCTTGGCGGGCTCGGGCAGGAGGCCGAAGCGGTCGATCATCTCCACTTGCAGCTCGCGCAGTTCCTCGCGGTCGCGGGCGCTGGCGATGCGTTTGTAGAGCACCAGGCGGGCGTGGACGTCGGGCAGGTAGTCGCTGGGCAGGAGGGCGGGGATGCCGAGGTCGATCTCGGCGCCGTGGTCGAGCGGGCGGTCCAGCTCCGGGGTGCGGCCGGCCTTGAGCGCCTGGACGGCGCGCTCCAGCAGGTCCATGTAGAGGGTGAAGCCGATCTCGGTAATCTGGCCCGATTGCTCGTCGCCGAGCAGCTCGCCCGCGCCGCGAATCTCCAGGTCGTGGGTCGCCAGGGTGAAGCCCGCGCCCAGGTCTTCCATGGACTCGATGGCCTCCAGGCGCTTCTTGGCGTCCGCCGTCATGGTCTTGGCCGGCGGGGTGATGAGATAGGCATAGGCGCGGTGATGGGAGCGCCCGACCCGTCCGCGCAACTGGTGGAGCTGCGCCAGTCCCAGCTTGTCGGCGCGGTTGATGACGATGGTGTTGGCGCTGGGGACGTCGATGCCGCTCTCGATGATGGTGGTGCACACCAGCAGGTTGAAGCGCTGGTGATAGAAGTCGCGCATGACGCGCTCCAGGTCGCGCTCGCGCATCTGGCCGTGGGCGACCTGCACGCGCGCCTCCGGGATCAGCGCCTCCAGCTTCTGCGCCTGGTTCTCGATGGTCTCGACCTCGTTGTGGAGGAAGTAGACCTGGCCGCCGCGTTTCAGCTCGCGCAGCACCGCCTCCTGGATCAGGGCGTCGTTCCAGGCGCTGACGAAGGTCTTGATGGGGTGCCGCTCGACCGGCGGGGTGGCGATGATGGAGAGATCGCGCAGCCCGGACATGGCCATGTTGAGTGTGCGCGGGATGGGCGTGGCGGTCAGGGTCAGGATATCGACCTCGCTGCGCAGGTTCTTCAGCTGCTCCTTGTGGCGGACGCCGAAGCGGTGCTCCTCGTCGATGATGGCCAGCCCCAGATTCTTGAACTTGATCGCTCGGCTGCAAGCAGCTTGTGGGTGCCGACCACGATGTCGACGGTGCCGTCGGCCAGTCCCTCCAGGATGACCTTCTGCTCCTTGGCGGTGCGGAAGCGCGACAGGCTCTCGACCTTGACCGGCCAGTCGGCGAAGCGGTCGGAGAAGTTCTCGAAGTGCTGCTGGGCGAGCAGGGTGGTGGGCACCAGCACCACGACCTGGCGTCCGCCGTTGACCGCCATGAAGGCGGCGCGCATGGCGACCTCGGTCTTGCCGAAGCCGACATCGCCGCAGACCACGCGATCCATGGGCTTGGGGTCGGCCATGTCGGCCAGCACCGACTCGATGGCGCGCTGCTGGTCCGGCGTCTCCTCGAAGGCGAAGGCGGCGGCGAAGGCGGCGTAGTCGTCCCCGCCGTCCGGGAAGGCCACGCCCTGGCGCGCGGCGCGGCGGGCGTAGATGTCCAGCAGCTCGGCCGCCACGTCGTGCGCCTTCTGCGCGGCCTTGCGCTTGATCTTGTCCCATTGATCGCCGCCGAGCTTGTGCAGCGGGGCGTTCTCGGGCGAGGCGCCGGTGTAGCGCGAGATCAGGTGCAGCGAGCTGACGGGGACATAGAGCTTGTCCCCATTGGCGTACTCCAGCGCCATGAGCTCCGTGGTCATGCCGCCGACGTCGAGGGTCTGCAGCCCCAGATAGCGTCCGACGCCATGGTCCTCGTGGACCACGGGCGCGCCCTCGGTCAGCTCGGTGAGGTTGCGGACGATGGCGTCGCTGTCGCGCTCGCGGGCGCGGCGGCGGCGCTCCTGGCGCACCCGCTCGCCGTAGAGCTGGGTCTCGGTGACGATGGCGAGCTGGGCGTCCTCCAGCAGCAGACCCTGCTCGATCGGCGCGACGGTCAGACCGATGGGGTCGGTCGCCGTCGAGGAAGGCCTGCCAGCCCGGGATCGGCCGGGCGCGGATGTCGAAACCCCGTCAGGTGCTCGGCCAGCAGCTCGCGTCGCCCGGTGCTTTCGGCGACGAAGAGCACCCGGCGCGCGGGCGCGGCGAGGAAGTCCTTGAGCGCCTGGGCGGGCTGGGTGGCGCGCGCCTGGATCGCCAGCGGGGGCAGGGTGGTGGTCGCGAAGTTGCAGACGTCCGTGTAGCCCTTGCGGCGGCTGGGGACCTCGGGCGACTGATAGCAGCACGCCGGAGAGCCGGTTCAGCGCCGCCGCCAGCTCGTCGGGCGGCAGATAGAGCCGCGCCGGGGGCAGCAGGGGGCGCTCGATGTCGTGTCGGCGCTGTTCGTAACGCTGTTCGACACCGGCGAAGAAGGCGCGTCGCGGTCTCGCGGCAGCGTCGGCTGGCTCGAAGACGAGCACGCCCTCGGGCAGATAGTCGAAGAGGGTCGCGGTCTGGTCGAAGAAGAGCGGCAGATAGTATTCCAGTCCGCCCGGGGTGCTGACCGTCGGAGACCTCGCGGTAGATGAGGCTGGCCTGGGGATCGCCCTCGATGCTGGCGCGATAGCGCTGGCGGAAGCCGGCGATGGCCTCCTCGTCGAGCGGAAACTCGCGCGCGGGCAGCAGGCGGATGCGCTCGATCTTGTCCTTGGAGCGCTGGGTGTCGGGGTCGAAGGTGCGGATGCTCTCGATCTCAACGTCGAAGAGGTCGATCCGCAGCGGCACCTGGCTGCCCATGGGGAAGACATCCAGCAGCGAGCCGCGCACCGCGTATTCGCCGTGTCCGATGACCTGGGAGACGCAGGAATAGCCGGCGCGCTCCAGACGGCGGCGGGTCGCGTCCAGGTCGAGCCGGTCGCCGACCGCGAGCACCAGCGAGTGACCGTCGACATAGTCGCGCGGCGGCAGGCGCTGCATCAGGGTGCCGACCGGCACCACCAGCACGCCCTGGGTCAGGGTCGGACAGGCGGTGCAGGGTCAGCAGCCGCTCGGACACCAGCTCCGGCAGCGGCGAGAAGACGTCGTAGGGCAGGGTCTCCCAGTCCGGGAAACTCAAGCATCGGCCGCTCGCTCCCGGCGAGGAAGAACTTGAGTTCGGCGCGCAGGCTGGCGGCGGTCTGGACATCGTCGACCAGCGCCAGGATGAGTCCGCTGATGCTTGCTGGCGGCGCGGGCGATGGCGAGCGCCGTGCTTGCGCCGTAGAGCCGACCCCAGAGCAGGCGCTCGCCGGCGCGTTGCGGCAGCGGTGGGTCGAGAGGGGAGTGCGGGGTTGCTGGGGACGGCGAATGCATCGTGCTGAAACAACCTCGGTTCTTCGGAATGGGCGGGAATTCTCGCACAGCGGGGGGGCGCGGTTGCACTGCGATGACGCGCCCTGGGCGTTGCACTTTTCGCCACAGCGGCTATACCAGCCCCAGGGGGATCCGGCCTCCGCGCGCTGGCGCGGGCACGGATGGGGCCAAAATGGTCGCGGCGGTTCGGCTGGTGCTGGCCGGTTTTCGTTTGAGCGACCTTTGTCACATATCGCGATCGCTCCATCAAGCACACTAGGGGCCACCACCGCAGCGTCGCTCGGCGGCGGGATCGGGCGTCGAGTGGGGTCGGGTGTTGACCCGCGGATGATCGAGTGTGTGATGGACATCACGAATCAAGCGGATCGACGGCAGCGGGTCTTGCTTGCAACCGCTCGTGGCCCAATCCAGCGTAGCCGATGGTCCCTCGACACCCATTGGTCATGCGGTATCCTCAACGACGCGGAAACCTCTGTCGCTCGCCGGGAAGCGGATCCGGAACAGGATGACACGACGAACCTTTCCAGCATTGCATCGTTTCAACGTAACCCCCTCGGCGACGGGCGATTGGCGGTCCGCCGGTCGTTTGGTGCGAGCGCGGAGCGGTTTCGCTGCGCATTCCACGCACAGGGCAGGGATTAGGGGCGAAGCGCGGCCCATGATTGGACCGGGCTTTATGGATCAGAACCACAGCAAATTCCAGGGCGCATGACATGGCCAAGACAATCCTCACAGTGGACGATTCCGCGTCCATCCGGCAGATGGTGTCCTTCACCCTGAAGGATGCCGGCTACACCGTACTCGGAGGCGATCGACGGACAGGACGGCCTCGACAAGGCCCGCGCCGGGCAGCTTCAACCTCATCTTCACCGACCAGAACATGCCGCGCATGGATGGCCTGACCCTGATCAAGCAATTGCGCGCGCTGCCGCAGTACAAGACGGTGCCGATCCTCATGCTGACGACCGAGTCGAGCGACGCGATGAAGGCCCAGGGTCGCGCGGCCGGGGCGACCGGCTGGCTGGTCAAGCCCTTCGACCCGCAAAAGCTGCTCGAAGTCGTCCGCAAGGTAATCGGTTGACCGCGCGCCGCCATCGGCAAGGGGAAGGGCAATGACCATCGATATGAGTCAGTTCTATCAGGTGTTCTTCGACGAGGCCGGCGAGACACCTGGCGGCGATGGAGGGTCTGTTGCTGGAGTCTGGACGTCGAGCCGCCCGACCTGGAAAACCTCAACGCCATCTTTCGCGCCGCGCATTCCATCAAGGGCGGGGCCGGCACCTTCGGCTTCAGCGACATGGCCGAGGTGACCCATGTTCTGGAGACGCTGCTCGACCGCCTGCGCAAGCAGGAACTGCGACCCGACCGTCGAAATGATCGACACCTTTCTGCAGGCTGGCGATGTGCTGCAGGGCACAATTGGCGGCCCATCAGGAGGGTGCGGAATACGCGGATCCGCGCATCGCCGAGGTGTGCGGGCGGCTGGAAATTCTGGCGCATGGCGACGATGTGGCGACGCGGATCGCGGAACCGACTGCCCCGGCGTCCGGCGCCGACGCGCCCGGTCTGGTTGATCGAGTTCCGGCCGGACAGCGTGGACATTCAGCCGGGGCAGGGGCTAGAGGGACTTTTCGAGGCCCTGAGCGGATCTGGGGTCGATCGATACGCTGCCGGGGAACGGCGCCGAACTCTGTCGTCTGGCGGACTGTACGACGCGGCGTCGACGCGGGAGGCGATCGACGAGATCTTCGCCTTCGTCTGCGATCCGCGTCAGATCAGGATCACGCCAGCGGATGCGGGCGGTGCCCGGTCCGTCGGCGGCGGCTTGGGAGGATGACGCGGATTCGGCTTCTTCGATGGCGCGCCCGGCAGCGAGGCCGCGCTGGACCAGGATCTCGATGGCTTCGGACTCTTCGGCGGCAGTCCCGGCATGGACGCGGGTCGCGGCGGTGGCGAGCCGCGGATCGCCTGAAGCAGGATCAGGGTTATCGGTTTCTTCGATCCGGCGCCCGGTGCTCCCCGAATGGGAGGCCGGACGACCAGGGCGTTGCGGATGTCCCGGTGGCGAGTGCCGCAGTCGCTTCGCTCCGTCGGCGGCGCCGGTCAGAAGGCAGCGCGCCGCGCCAAAGCGCCCCGCTACGGGTGACTCCTCGATCCGGGTCAGCGTCGAAAAGGTCGATCAGCTCATCAATCTGGTCGGCGAGCTGGTCATCACCCACGCCATGCTGGCCGAATCCGCCTCCGAGCTGGATCCGGTCATCCACGAGCGCATCTTCAGCGGTCTGTCCAACCTGGAGCGCAATTCGCGCGATCTGCAGCAGGCGGTGATGTCCATCCGCATGATGCCGATCAGTTTCGTCTTCAATCGTTTCCCGCGCGTGGTGCGCGATACCGCCGCCAACCTGGGCAAGAAGGTGAACGCTGACGCTGATCGGCGAGGACACCGAACTCGACAAGGGGCTGATCGAGCGTCTGGCCGATCCGCTCAATCACCTGGTGCGCAACAGCATCGATCACGGCATCGAGCTGCCGGAGCAGCCGTCGCGAGGCGGGCAAGTCGGAGACCGGCGAGATCACCCTGCGCGCCAGTCATCGCGGCGGCAGCGTGGTGGTCGAGGTGCAGCGACGACGGCGCCGGGCTCAATCGCGAAAAGCTGCTGGCCAAGGCCGCCCAGCAGGGTATCCCCATGCCCGAGCATCCGACTCGGACAAGGAGGTCTGGCAGCTCATCTTCGCACGCCGGTTTCTCGACCGCCGAAAAGGTCACCGACATCTCGGGGCGCGGCGTCGGCATGGACGTGGTGCGACGCAACATCGAGGAGATGAACGGCCGGGTCGAGATCGAATCCTGCGCCGGGACGCGGCACCCATATCACCATCCGCCTGCCGCTGACGCTGGCGATCCTCGACGGACTCTCGGTGCGGATGGGCGAGGAGATCTTCATCCTGCCGCTTGACCGCGATCCAGGAGTCGATCCAGCCGCGCAAGGAGCAGTTCAAGACGGTCGTCCGGCAAGGGCCAGGTGGTGCAGATCAACGGCGAGTACCTGCCGCTGGTCGTGCTGCACGAGGTCTTCCAGCTGGCGGCGACCCCAAGACCCGGCACGAGGACGGCATCCTGGTGATCGTCGAGACCAACGAAGGCCGCGCCGCCCTGCTGGTCGACGAACTGGTCGCCCAGCACCAGGTCGTCATCAAGAGCCTGGAGACCAATTACCGCAAGGTGGAGGGCGTCTCGGGCGCCACCATCATGGGCGACGGGCGCGTCGCCCTGATCCTGGACGTCGACGCCCTGGCGCGACTCAACCGCCGGGCGGCCTGACCGCTCATTGGCCTGATCCGATTTCCGACATGGGGGATCCCAACATGAACGATGAACGCAAGGACGGCGCCGCGCTGGCGAGCGAGGGCGCGCGCGAGTATCTGACCTTCACCCTGGGCGACGAGGAGTACGGCATCGACATCCTCAAGGTCCAGGAGATCCGCGGCTACGACGCCGTGACCAAGATCGCCAACGCGCCCGCCTTCATCAAGGGCGTGATCAACATGCGCGGCGTGATCGTGCCCATCATCGACATGCGGCTCAAATTCAGTTTGGGCCAGGTCGAATACAACCAGTTCACCGTCGTCATCATCCTTAACATCAGCGGGCGCGTGGTGGGGATCGTGGTGGACGGGGTCTCCGACGTCATCGCGCTCAAGCGCGAGCAGATCCGTCCGGCCCCGGAGTTCGGCGCACTCATGGATACCGCCTATATCGACGGGCTGACGACCCTGGACGACCGCATGGTCATCATGGTGGACATCGAAAAGCTCATCACCAGCGGCGAGATGGGTTTGGTCGAACAAGCGCAGGCGGGATCACTATAGTCCTTGGTTCAATTTCACTGGAGTCAGGCCGATGCGCTGGTTCGACAATCTTCCCGCGAGTATCAAGATCGGCGTACTGAGCGGTTCATTGCTCCTGGCGCTGGCCTATATCAGTTACGAAGCCTTCGACGGCTTCGAGAGCTGGTCGATCTATTCCCAGCAAATTCGCGACAATCGTCTTCCAACCATCAAGGCGCTCACGCGCATTGATACCGATCGCGCGCTCATTCGCGCGCAAACCTTCGAGGCAATGGCCCAGAAGGACGTCGCTCAAAGCAAAGTCAAGCTCCATGCGATCGCGGAAAAACGCGCCGAGTCGTGGCGAACGATCGATCAGAACTGGGAGGCGGTCTCCAAGATACCCCGACTGACGGAACAGGGACGGCAGCAATTCGCCCGCATGACGGAGGACTTCAAGGCTTGGCGGAATGCCTATGTCGAACTGGATGCCCTGCTCCAGGCGCTGATCGATGCCAAGGATCAGGCCCGTTTCGACCAGCTGATGGCTGACTACCGGCGCGTCGTGGAAACCGTGTTCCCCATTTCCGGCAAGATGGGCGAGAGTACCGAGGAGATGGTCGCCGGCAACATGGCGCGCGCCTCCGCCCAAGCCGATGAGGCGGTGAAACATGCAGGCGCCCACATACAGCAGACCATCTTGTTGGCTGCGGTCGTCTTCGTCTTTTCCGTCATCCTGAGCATCCTCACCTTCATCAGCCTGGCTCGCCCGCTGCGTTCGCTGGTGGAAAAATTCGCGGCCATCGGTAACGGCGACTATGACCAGGTCATCGACGAAGACCGGCGCGACGAAGTGGGTCAAGCCCTCAAGGGACTCGCCAGCATGCAGTCCAAGCTCAAGGCCGATATCGGCGAGACCCGACGGGTCGCCTCCGAGAGCCTGCGTATCCGTTATGCCCTCGACAGCGTGGCCTCCAATGTCATGGTGTCGGTTCCAAGCGGCGAGATCATCTATGCCAATCCGTCCGTCATCGAGATGTTCCGCCATGGTGTCGTCGAGATTCGTCGGGATCTGCCGAACTTCGATCCCGAGCGCTTGGTCGGGTCGAGCATCGACCTCTTCCACAAGAACCCCGCGCATCAGAACCGGATGATGGAGGCGATGCGTTCCCGGTATGAGACTCAGATCACCATCGGCGGACGCATCTTCGCACTCATCGCCAATCCCATTTCCGACAGTGATGGCACCCGACTCGGCACCGTCATCGAGTGGAAGGATCGCACCGAGGAAGTGAAGATCGAGCGGGAGGTGACCGCCCTGGTGGATGGCGCCGTGGCCGGCGACTTCTCCAATCGGGTGGCGACCGAGGAACTGGATGGCTTCTTCAAGCGGCTCGGTGACGGCATCAACACCCTGATGGAACTCACCGCGCGCGGTCTGGGCGAGGTGGTTCGGGTGCTGGGCGCGGTCTCGCATGGCGACCTGACCCAGCGCATGGACGGCGATTATCAGGGCACATTCGGTCAGTTGAAGGATGACACCAACAACACGGTCACCAAGCTCAGGGATCTCATCGGCCAGATCAAGGAGTCGGCGGATACCATCAATACCGCCGCGCGCGAGATCGCGGTCGGCAACACGGACCTGTCCCAACGCACCGAGGAACAGGCGTCGAGCCTGGAAGAGACCGCCTCCAGCATGGAGGAGCTGACCTCGACGGTGAAACAGAACGCCGACAACGCCCGTCAGGCCAATCTGCTTGCCAACGGCGCCCGCGAAGTCGCAGCCGTGGGCGGAGAGAAGGTCCAGCAGGCGGTGACCTCGATGACCGCGATCACCGCGAGTTCGGTGAAGATCAGCGACATCATCACGGTGATCGATGGCATCGCCTTCCAGACCAACATCCTGGCGCTCAACGCCGCCGTGGAAGCTGCCCGCGCGGGCGAGCAGGGACGCGGTTTCGCCGTGGTGGCGGCTGAGGTCCGCGCGCTCGCGCAACGCTCCGCCGCCGCCGCCAAGGAGATCAAGACCCTGATCAGCGAGGACTCGGCCACCATCGCGACCGGCAGCAAGCTGATCCGCGAGGCGGGCGAGACCATGGTCGAGATCGTGACCCAGGTGAAGCGGGTCTCCGACATCATCGCCGAGATCTCGGCCGCGTCCGACGAGCAGACCTCCGGCATCGAGCAGGTCAATCAGGCGATCACGCAGATGGATGACGTGACCCAGCAGAACGCCTCGCTGGTTGAGGAGGCTGCGGCCGCCGCCGAGTCGCTGGAGGAGCAGGCGCAAGGTCTGGCGCGCGCGGTGGCGGTGTTTCGGGTGGACGACTCGGCGCTTGCAAGGTCGCGGATGGATTCGACCGGCGTTGCCCCGAGAAGGCCGTCGCGGCCGGCGAAGGCGCCGCAGAGCCGAGCGCCCGCGGACGTGCCGAGCCGACTCAATGGCTCGGACGACCAATGGGAGGAGTTCTAGCCCTGATGCGCGAGCGTGAATTTCAGTTCACCAATCGGGATTTCGAGCAGATCCGCGGGCTGATCTATGAGCACGCGGGGATCTCGCTCGGCTCCGGCAAGGTCGACATGGTCTACAGCCGGATCGCCCGCCGTCTGCGGGCGACGGGGTTGACCTCCTTCGAGGGCTATCTCGATTTCCTCGCCGCGAATCCGGAGGAGTGGCAGCACTTCACCAACTCGCTCACGACCAATCTGACCTCGTTCTTCCGCGAGGCGCACCACTTTCCGATCCTCGCGGCGCATGCGCTGGAGGCCAAGCGCAAGGGGCACGACCCGGTCATGGTCTGGTCATCCGCCTGTTCGACCGGCGAGGAGCCCTACTCGATGGCGATGGCGCTGATCGATGCCTTCGGCTCCTGGAAGCCCCCGGTCAAGATCCTGGCGACGGACCTCGACACCAATGTGGTCCGGCACGCCGCCCAAGGGGTCTATCAGATGGACCGGGTGGAGAAGATGCCCGAGGAGACGCTCAAGCGCTTCTTTCTGCGTGGCAAGGGCGCCCAGGAGGGCATGGCGCGGGTGCGTCCGGAGGTCCGCGCGCTGGTCAATTTTCATCCGCTGAATCTGCTCGACGACAAGTGGCCCATGAAAGGGCCTTTCGATGGGATTTTCTGTCGCAACGTCATGATCTATTTCGATAAGCAGACGCAGTCCAAGATCCTGGCGCGGTTCCATCCGCTGCTGCGTCAGGACGGATTGTTGTTTGTCGGTCATTCCGAAAGTCTGACGCACGTCGCGGATCTATTCCGCTTGCAGGGTAAGACTGTCTACGCCCCAGTGGCCACCAAGTGAGACGTAACCGACATGGATCATGGATTCGAGGAAGTCTTGGCGCCCAACCTCTATTACGACCGCCACTTCGAGATGGATGCGGTCAAGATACTGCCGGGCGAGTACTATGTCTCGAAGCGCGAGATCCTGATGGTGACCGTGCTGGGATCCTGTGTCGGGGCCTGCGTGCGCGATCGCGTCAGCGGAATCGGCGGCATCAATCACTTCATGCTCCCGGACGACAAGCGGGATGAGGACAGTCGCTTCGGCCGTTCGATGCGTTACGGCGATTACGCGATGGAGATCCTCATCAATCAGTTGCTCAAGCTGGGCGCGCGCCGCTCCAATCTGGAGGCCAAGGTCTTCGGCGCCGGCAATGTCCTGCCGGGATTCAAGAATCATGTCGTCGGGGACCGCAACGCCCGCTTCGTGATCGACTATCTCGCCACGGAAGCCATTCCGGTGGTCGCCAAGGATCTGCTGGGGAATCATCCGCGCAAGGTCTACTTCTTTCCCAACACCGGCCGGGTGCTGGTCAAGAAGCTGCGCAGCATGCACAACGACACCATCATCGAGCGCGAGCTCAGTTACAGCGAGAGTCTGCGGCGCGCGCGGGTCGAGGGCGACGTCGAACTGTTTTCCTGACGGTGCCCCGTGGGGCGCGCGGAGTTGGAAAGGATTTGGCTGGGAAGGGGATCGAGATGCTGGATACACTGAAATCGCACTGGCCACCGCTGCTGATCAGCCTGGCGCTCCTGTTGCAAACGCTCCTGGCGCCGGGTTTCCTGCCGCCGTGGGCCGAGGTTCTGCTGGTCGCCCTGTGCTGGACCCTCTGGGTCGTCTGGCGGGCGCGCACGCCCGCGCCAGTCGGTCGATGTCCAGGCGCCCGCCCTGGCGGGAATGCCGACGCGGCAGTCCGAGCGCGAGCTCTGGGATCTGGTGGTCGAAACCGACCGTCTGATCGGCCCCCAGATGGTGGAGCTGCGCGAGCTGGTGCGACAGGCGAGCGATCTGGTCGGACATGCCGCCAGCCGATCTGCAAGGCAGCTTCCACGGACTCTCCGCCGAATCCAGGGCGCAGCAGCAACTGGTGCTGGGTCTGGTCTCGCGCAGCGGCAGCGCGACGAGCGGGCAGAGTGATTTCATCGATATCAACGACTTCCTCAACGCGAACAGCCGGTTGCTGGCGGAGAACGTCGAGCGTCTCATCGACATGGGCAAGCACAGCGTCCAGGTCGCCCATCAGATCGACGATCTCTCCTCGCAGATGGACGATATCTTCGAGCGGCTTGAGGGCGCCAAGCGGATTGCCCGGCAGACCAATCTGCTCGCGCTCAACGCCGCGATCGAGGCGGCGCGCGCCGGCGAGGCGGGCCGCGGGTTTCGCCGTGGTGGCGCAGGAGGTCCGCAAGCTCTCGCAGGACGCCGCCGAGTTCAACGATCAGATCCGCCATCAGGTCGAGCAGGCGCAGCTCGTCTTCGCCGATACCCGCGAGATCGTCGGCGAAATGGCCTCGCAGGACATGAATGCCTCGATCACGGCCAAGGGCGCCATGGACGAGATGATCCACCAGGTTCAGTCGGTCAACGCGGCGGTGGCGGAGGGTCTGCGCGAGCTGGCGGTGGTGTCCAACCGGGTCCAGGGCAACGTCGACGCGGCGATCCGCCTGCTTCAGTTCGAGGACATCTCCCGTCAGGTGCTGGCGCAGGCACAGATGCGGATCGACTTCATGGATCGCTTCGTCGCGGAGCTGCGCCATATCCCGCTCGGTCAGGTGCGTTCGTCGCAAGACATCCAGGAGGCCGAGGCGCGTCTGGAGACGCTCCGACAGGAGCTGATCGCGGCGGCCCATCGCCCGGTGACCCAAAAGTCCATGGACGAAGGCGATATCGAGCTCTTCTGAGGGGTGCAACATCGATTCGTGTCCTGATCGTCGACGACTCCGCCCTGGTGCGCAAGCTGCTGACCGAGATACTGAACGCCGCGCCTGGGATCGAGGTGGTCGGGACGGCCGAGGATCCCTACGTGGCCAGGGAGCAGATCAAGGCGCTGAAGCCGGATGTGCTGACGCTCGATGTCGAAATGCCGCGCATGGATGGCCTCACCTTTCTGCGCAATCTGATGCGGCTGCGGCCGATGCCGGTGGTGATGGTGTCGACGCTGACCGCGCGCGGGGCCGAGGTGACGCTGCAGGCCCTGGAACTCGGCGCGGTGGATTTCGTCCGCAAGCCCGATCGGGATCTGGCGCTCGGTCTTCAGCGAATATGCCGACGAGCTGGTCGACAAGATCCGCATGGCGGCGGCCGTCAAGGTCAGGGCGCTGCCGTCGAGACCCGCGCCGGCCGCGAGGCTGACGCTCGAATCCGTGCTTCCGCAACGTTCGCTCCAATCCTTTCGCAACCGCGGATCGGGTGCTGGCGATCGGCGCCTCCACCGGCGGAACCGAGGCCATCAAGGAGGTCCTGTTGCGTTTGCCGGCGGACACCCCAGGTGTCGTCATCGCGCAGCATATTCCGCCCGGTTTCAGCGCCGCCTTCGCCGAGCGGATGAATCGCCAGACGGGTCTCGTGGTCAAGGAGGCCGCCGATGGCGACCGCGTCATGCCAGGTCATGCCTATATCGCCCCCGGCGACTATCATCTCGAACTGGCGCGCGACGGCAATCGCTATGTCTGCCGCCTGCATCAGGGCGAGCATGTCAACCGGCATCGCCCGAGCGTGGATGTCCTCTTCCGCTCGGTGGCGCAAGGCGGCCGGAACCAACGCCAGCGCGGCCATCCTGACCGGCATGGGGGCCGATGGCGCCCAGGGGCTCAAGGAGCTGCGCGATCTGGGCGTGCATACCATCGCGCAGAACGAGGCGACGAGCGTGGTGTGGGGGATGCCAGGCGAGGCGGTGAAGCGCGGCGGGGCGGATCAGGTTCTGCCCCTGCACGAGATCGCGGCCGCCCTGCTCAAGGGGCTGGTCAACAAGGAAAAGGGCTGAATACGATAGCCTGCTCAAAATAACCGCCCGGATCATCACGGAGACGCCAATGGGTGTGACAGCTCGAATTGACAAAGAAAAGGGTCTGGTGACCATCGCGATCGATGGGCGCTTCGACTTCGCGCAGCACAAGGCGTTCAGAAGCGCCTACAAGGATGCCGACACCAAGGCGATGCACTTCGTCGTGGATCTCTCGGATGCCTCCTATCTCGATAGCTCGGCGCTGGGCATGCTGCTGCTGCTGCGCGAGCATGTCGGGAGCGATCCGTCGCGCGTTCGCATCACCGGCAGCGGCGAGGATGTGCGGCGGGTTCTCCGGATCGCGAACTTCGACAAGCTCTTCACTTTCGACTGAGGGTTTGCATGTCCGGGCCTCGGTGTGCCGATTTGCGCTGGAGCGCGGCGGGATCCGACCAGGCCGGCGGCGCCGAGCCGGGCGCGCGCGGGCTGGCGCTGATCGTGACGCCAGCCTCGGCGGATGCCGGTCATCTGGGCGAAATGCTGAAGTGGGAGGGGTTCCGGGTTCTGGCGGCCGCGGATGGCGAGGAGGCGATCCGGCGTTTTTGCGCGGAGCGGCCCGCCATCGTCTTCATGGAGGTCGACGCGCCCGGCCTGGATGGCTGCGAGATCACCCGCGCCATCAAGCGCGCATCCGGCGCGGAGCTGGTCCCGGTCATCTTCATGACCGGCCAGCTCGATGAGGAAACGCTGCTGCGCTGCACCGAGGTCGGCGGCGACGATTTTCTCCTCAAGCCCATTCAGCGTTGCATCCTCAAGGCGCGTCTGCTGGTCGCGGAGCGGGTACGCGATTTTCAGAACATCCAGCGGGCGCGCCGACGGGTTCTCACCGATTTGCTGGATTGGGAGCACGAGGAAGAGGCATTGGCGGAGCGGGTGCTGAGCGGCGCGGTCAAGAACCGCAACGTGCTCATGGACCGTCTTGGACTCGTGCAGCGCCCGGCCGCCATCTTCAGCGGCGATTTGGTTCTCACCCAGCATCTTCCCGACGGTGGGCTGCGAATCCTGCTCGCGGATTTCACCGGGCACGGCCTGGCCGCCGCCGTCGCCGTGCTGCCGGTCGCGGACGCCTTTCATGCCATGACCCGCAAGGGTGTCGGCGACGTGCGCCTCCTGGCCGAGCTCAACCGCAAGCTCTACCAACTGCTCCCGGCCGACCGTTTCATGGCCGCCATCTTGATCACCATTCCGGGCAGCGGGGAGGTGTTTCGCTGGTGGAATGGCGGCATGCCGAGTGCCTGGCTGCGCACCGCGACCGAGCTGCGAGAGCTGTGTCCGCATGGTCTCCCGCTCGGCATTCTTCCCGAGCTGCCAGTCTTGGATGAGCCCAGGCGTATCCGCCTGGACCCCAGCGATCGACTGTTACTGATGACCGATGGCCTCCTGGAAGCGGAAGACACCCAGGGGCGGATGTTCCTGCACGCAGGACTGGACGAGGTCTTGCGCGACTGGGAGCACGGAACCAGCGTGCTGCCACGGCTCTTCGCCCGGCTCGATGCCCATTGCACCGAGACGCCGCAGGCTGACGATATCGCCGCGCTGGAGATTCCGCTCGATCCGCGCGTTCTCGCCGCGCCGGAGCCAGAACCGGAGGTCTGTCCCGACAGCGGCTGGACGATCGCGCTCGATCTGGAGGGTGAGCGCCTGCTCGTGCAACCCTCGCTTGAAGCCGCGCTCAGACCCCTGGGTCTCATGAAGGGCCTGGCGCGACACCGGGTCGTGCTGGAGACGATCCTGGCCGAGCTCTTCGCCAACGCGCTGGAGCATGGCATTCTCAAGCTGGATTCGGCGATGAAGGCGACGGCGGCGGGGTTCGATGACTATTATCGCGAGCGCGCGAAACGACTTGAGCAAGGGTATGTCGGCGCCATCGCTATCCGCATCACGCTGGAGCCGCTCGCCGATGGCGGTCGCGTGCGGATCTGTGTCCAGGATTCGGGCGAGGGCTTCAGTCCTGAGGACGCCCGGCCGCTGGGTCGGGACTTCACCCGTCTTGATGGGCGGGGCATTCCGCTGCTCCAGCATCTGTGCGAGACGATCGAATTCAGGGGCAACGGCTCGGCGGCCGAGGCCAGCTACCGATGGTGACCGGGCTTCACCCCAACCCGCGCTAGACCAGACTAGAGGTCGGCGTGCTCTTCTCCATGCGACCAGGACAACTCCCGTGGCTCCGTCCATCCCAAGCGAGCAGTTCCCCGATCCTCGGGATGGCGAGTCCGGCGTCCCGGCGCCTGGAGTTCGGGGCACGGCGCTGATTGTCGATGACGACGCCATCAATCTGCGGCTCTTGAGCCGCATGCTGCGTGAGGAGGGCTTCGCCACCCTCGCGGCGCGCAGTGGGGAAGAGGCGGTCCGCCACTTCGAGCGCGAGCGGCCGGACATCGTCTTCATGGACGTCATCATGCCGAACATGAGCGGCATCGAGACGACGCGCAGGATCAAGGCGCTGGCTGGCGATCAACTGGTGCCGGTCATCTTTCTCGCCGCGCTGGACGATGACGACGCCATGATGGACTGCATCCGCGCCGGTGGGGACGATTATCTCGTCAAGCCGCTCAACCCGACCCTGCTCAAGGCCCGGATCCTCTCCATGGAACGGGCGCGCGACGCGCAGCGGAGCATCGCCGCCGACAACCTGCCCCTGGTCGAGCTGATGGAACGTCGGCAGCGCGAGCAACTCCTGGCCGAGCGCGTCTTCACCCGCGCCATCAAGAACCGCAACGTCGCGACCGACCGGCTGGGGCTGATCCAGCGCTCGGCGGCCACCTTCAACGGCGATCTGCTCTTGACCCAGCACCTCCCGGACGGTGGGCTGCGCGTCCTGCTGGCGGACATCACCGGCCACGGTCTGGGCGCGACCATCGGGGCGCTGCCGGTCGCCGAGGCCTTTCACGCCATGACCCTCAAGGGGATCGAGGACGACGAGCTGCTGGCCGAGATCAATCGCAAGCTGCACCTGTTGCTACCAGCGGACCGTTTCATGGCGGCCTGCCTGGTGTCGATCTCGGGTAACGGACAGGAACTGCGCTGGTGGAACGGCGGCATGCCGAGCGCCTGGCTGAGGATCCGCGAGGGCTTGATCGAACTCGCCTCGCATGCACTGCCGCTGGGTGTGCTGCCGGCCTTGCCCGACGGTGATACATCGCGTCGGACCCAGATCGCGGCGGGTGACGGCATCCTGATGTTCACCGACGGCTTGCTGGCGGCGCGCGACCAGCGGGGCATCCCGTTTGGCGAGGCGCGGTTGCGGCATCTGCTCGATCGCTGGGATCACGGCCAGCCGGTCTTTCCGGCGCTGGCGGATGCCTTGGAGGCGCATTGCGGCGATGTCGGGCAGCCCGACGACATCGCGGCGCTGGAGATTCCCATCAATGCGTCGCTGTTCGCCATTCCCCAGCCGGGCGTGAGCTCCGTTCCCGAGGGGGACTGGCGCTGGTCGGTCGAGTGGCGCGACGAGCCGCTGGCGGGGCCGCGCTCGATCGAGTCCGTGCTCAAGCCGCTTGGACTGATGGATGGCCTGGAACCGCAGATGGAGATCCTGGAGACCATGGTCGCGGAGCTCTACGCCCAAGTCTCGCGTCGTGGCCCGGACCGCGCGACGGCCTATCCGAACGGAGGGGCTGGCGCGGAGCGCGGCGGCGCGACGGCCATCCGAATGGAAATCTGGTACACGCGCCTGCCGGTCGGCGGACGTCTCAAAGTCAGGGTCGAGGGCGTCGCCGATGGGGCGGGCGAGGTCGCCTTCGCGACCACGGGGGCGGAAACGCTTCGGGAGAGCGAGGGCATGCGCCGCTTGCGCGATGTTTGCGAGTCGCTGAACCAGGCCGAGGCGGGATATTCGGTCGAGGCCGTCTACCGTTGGCCCTGACCGCGAGCGCGCGACCGACGGCCGCGCGCCGTCACGGCTATTGAATGATGAATCCGGTGAAGTAGAGGGCGCTGATCGCCGGTTTGCCCGTATGCTCGGTCATGGTCTCGCGCAGGCTCGCGAGCAGGTCCGAGCGCAATTGTTCGCGCGCCTCGGTGGTCATGATCTGATCCGGATCGCGTCCACCCAGCAGGCTGATCATGCGGTCGCGGATGCGTGGCATCTGCTTCCGTCACCGCCGCCGCGTCCTCGGGGGTTTCGATGAAGAACTGGAGATCCACGCGCAGATACTTGGATTTGCGCGTGCTCGCCAGGTTGACGACCAGCGGCGGCTGAGAGCGGCATGTAGCCGGGATAGGTGCCCTCCGATCGATTTCTCGCCGTGACCGCTCGCGAAACTCGCCAACGGTGCCAGGCCAACGAGCAGCACCAAGAGATACAGATACTTGCGATTGGTTGATTGCATATCAAAACTCCTCCCATTCATCGCCACCGGCCGTGGATCCCGAGAGCATCGGGGCCTTTGGTTTGCCTTGCTTCGTGGGTACTGGATTCGCGGCTAGCCCAGTCTTCTTGCCCGCCTGGATCTTTTCCTGAGGCAGTCGTGTCACATTGGTCGCGCGCTCGGGTCCGCGCCGCTCGTTGCCCCGCCAAGCCTGCTCCGGAATCGCGGAGAGATCGAGCTTGAACATGGACACGGCGCGCGCGAGCTCGCGCGCCTGATCCTCCAGGCTCTCGGTGGCGGCCGCGGCCTCTTCCACCAGCGCCGCGTTCTGTTGCGTCATCTCGTCGATCTGGCCGATCGCCTGGGTCACCTGCTCGATGCCGGAGGATTGCTCGCGGCTCGCGTTGGCGATCTCCGAGACCAGGGTCGCGACCTGGTGGAAGCTGGTCACCACCTCGTCCATTTCGCCGCCGGCCTGGTGCGCCAGCTTGGCGCCGCCATCCACCTTGGTCATGGAGTCGACGATCAGGTCCTTGATCTCCTTGGCCGCCTGGGCGCTGCGTTGCGCCAGGTGCCGGACCTCGGACGCGACCACGGCAAAGCCCTTGCCCTGTTCGCCCGCGCGCGCCGCTTCGACCGCCGCGTTGAGCGCCAGGATGTTGGTCTGGAAGGCGATCGAATCGATCACGCCGATGATGTCGGCGATCTTGCGGCTGGATTCCTGAATCTTGTCCATGGTGCCGACCACCGCCTTGACGGTCTCGCCGCCGCGCTCGATGCTCTGGTTGGCGGTGACCGAGAGCTGATTGGCCTGCTGGGCGTTCTGGGCGTTCTGCCGGACGGTGGCGTTGAGCTCCTCCATGGAGCTGGCGGTCTCTTCCAGCGAGCTGGCCTGGGATTCGGTCCGCCCCGAGAGGTCGGAGTTGCCGGCCGAAATCTCCTGGGCGGCGCTGTTGATGGATTCGGTCGCTTCCAGGATGCGCCCCACCACCTCGCGCAACTGCTGGACCGTGGCGTTGGTGTCGTCTTCGAGCTGACCGAAGGTGCCCTCGTAGTCGGCCGCGATCCCTTGCGTCAGGTCGCCCTTGGCGATCGCGTTCATGACCCGCGCGATGTCGGTCAGGCCGGCGGAGACGATCTCCATCAAACGGTTCAGCCCATCGGTCATCTGCTGGAAGAAGCCGGTCTTGCCGGCGGGATCCAGGCGCGCGCTGAAGTCGCCGCGCACGGCCGCCGCCAGCAGGGCGCCGAGTTCCTGCTCGACCTTGACCTCGTTGGTGCGGTCGCTCCATTCGACCACCGAGCCGAGCCGCTCGCCCTGGGCATTCAGGACCGGGTTGGAGACCAGCTTGAAGATACGCCCGCCGATGCCGATCTGCGCGACATGCTCCTGGGTCAGGCTGCCCAGCATGTTCTTCTGGCGCGACGGATTGCGGTGGAATTCGTCGAAATTGCTTCCCAGCAGGCGCTCCGCCGTGAAATTGGGCAGATCCTTGCGCATGTCCTGCTCCGAGTCCCGCATCATGCGGGTCACGGCGGCGTTCATGTAGATGATCCGGCCCTCGTTGTCGGCCACCATCATGTTGGTCGATGCCTTGTCCAGCGCGCGCTGGATGCGCAGGCTCTCGGCGGCGACACGCTGCTCGGTCTCGATACGCTCGCGGAGTTGTTGCTGCATGTTCTTCATGGCCGCAAGCAGGCTCTTGTCGTCCCCAGCGCGCAGTGGAATCGCGTTGTCCAGCTTGCCCTCGGCGATTTTGTGGGCCACCTGGAGCGCAAAGGCTGGCTCGCCGCCCATCTGCCGGAGGATGCCGCGGACGATCAGGACACCAAGCGCCAGGGTCAGCAAGAGGACGGCGCCGATCGCGCTCAGGAAGATCGCGAGCTTGGTCGCGGCCGCGCTCGCGCTGGCGGCGATGGCGTCCTCGATATCGTGCGAGAACCGCTGCTCCGCCTCCCGCAGCAGATCGATCTTCTTCGTGATCTGCTCGAACCAGATCTCTGGCGGATAGACAATTTCTTTTCCAGCCCCGGTCTCCTTGACCATCTGCTCGACCTGCGCGACGTCCTTGACGATCGGCTGGTTCAGCTTGTCTTCCAGCAGGGCGGTCTGCTCGGGCGTCGCGAATGCCTTGGTCATCCGCAGGAAATTGGCCTGATCGCTCAACAGGGTGAGGAGGATTTCATAGTTGGCCGGGGCGATCTGGCTGGCGCTGAAGGCGGCGTTCAGGATGGCCCGCTCCTGACCATTGCGCTCCTTCAGATAGAGGAGGGCGGTCTTGGCATTGGAGCGTCTGGCGAGCGCCGCGTCCGGCAATTCATTTCCGGAACGGGTGGCGATCTCCAACAGACTGCCGATCAATCGGCTGTATTCCTGAAAGGACACCGGCGGTGGCACCTGCAATTGACTGATGCGTCCACGCAGGTCGGCGAGCTGGCCCAGGCCGTCGCTCGCCTGTCCCAGGAGGGATCGGAAGTCGGGGGCGACCTTCCCGAGGTCGATCGCGCCGATCGTGGCTTTCAGACTCGCGATGGTCGCGTCCGCCGCCTGGCGTTGGCCAGGAAGCCGATCGGCGAACTTGATACCCTTGCTGGACAGGAATCCGGCCGACATGCCGCGTTCCTTTTGGAGCTCGTGGGCGACCTCGCCCAAGGCGACGACCATGGCTCCGATCCGCTTGGCGTGGCTGGCCTGCGCCATCTCCGCGCTCAGTTGTGTCGCCCCGAGAAGGGTGAGCCCCAGCAGCGCGAGGGCTGGCACGCCAGCGAGCAGGAGGAGTTTGGTTTTGATCTTGAGCTGATTGAGCATGGTGGGATATCACTCGAGTCCGTTGGGAGCGACGCTCATGGCGAGCGAGTCGAGACGCCTGGCCGATTCATCCGGCGCAAGACACAACGACACCGTTCGGTTGGCTTCCGGCGATCTGGAAATGCGGGAAATGATGGCACAGAGCATTGAGTCCGATCGGAGACCTGGGTCGCGAAAACCGGATATCGCAACGGCGATGCGTGACCTGATCAGGCAGGTGCGTGCAGCATTGCCATTCGATACGCCCGAGTCTCAGGTCTGCTCCGGCGCCTGTCAGGGCTGCTCGCGGAAGCTGCTCGACTTCCTGGAGAGCGAGCTGGAGGATTGGGAGACGCGGCTGAATCAAGGGGAAAAGCCCGGTCTGGGCGACCTTTCGCGCCTGATCGGCATCAGCCGCAAGGTGCGGCGTGTGCTGACGCGCAACGGACTGCTCGCCGACGAAACGGGCGCGGAGGGGTGATGCCGATGGCGACAGGCGCCGTCTCAGTCGGTGGCGAGCGGGCCAGTCGCGTGGCCCAGTTGGGTCTGGAGCCGCCGTGATTGCCGCTCGACCCCGTGGAAGGCATCCCGGCAGCGCGCCGGGTCACCGACGCGGGCGGCCCGCTCCAGGGTCTCGATGGTGGCATCCAGCGCCGGCACGCCGCAGTAACGGGTTGCGCCTCGGATCTGATGCGCGTATTCGGCCAGTCCGGGCCAGTCGGCCTCGGCCAGACAGGCGCGCAAGTCCGCCAGTTCCTCGGGGAGTCCTGCGAGCAGTGCCTCCAGCAGCTCGGCCGCAAGCCCGGCATCGCCGCCCGCAAGCGCCAGCGCGGCGGTTTCGTCGCGAACATCCAAGGCGTCCGTTGCGGTTTCCTGGTTGATCGTATTCGGCATCTGTCGCTCCTGATCGTGGCCGGCATCACGGGAACTGTAACGAGAACATCGGGTCGCGGTCCATCCCGATGGCGTTTGGAGCGGTTGGAAATTAGAGTGACGGGGTCGATCGACTCCGGGTGCCCCTTCGGCACCCACTCCCAGAGATTCAACGAGGGCCGCATGTCACATCCAACGATCGAAGACTGCGTGGGCGAGACCCCGCTGGTTCGGCTCCAGCGCCTGCCCAGCGCGACCGACAACCTGATTCTCGCCAAGCTGGAGGGCAACAACCCGGCCGGCTCGGTGAAGGACCGCCCGGCGCTCAATATGATCCGGCGCGCCGAGGAGCGCGGGACCATCCGGCCGGGCGATACCCTGATCGAGGCCACCAGCGGCAATACCGGCATCGCGCTCGCCATGGCCGCTGCCATCAAGGGCTATCGGATGCGTCTCGTGATGCCGGAGCACATGAGCGAGGAGCGCCGGGGCGCGATGAAGAGCTTCGGTGCCGAGATCGTGCTCACGCCGAAGGACGGCGGAATGGAGGCGGCCATCGATCTGGCCATCGCCATGGAGGCGCGCGGGGAGGGCATCCGGCTCGATCAGTTCTCCAACCCGGACAATCCCGCCGCCCACTACGAGACCACTGGCCCCGAGATCTGGCGCGTCACCCAGGGCCGCGTTACCCACTTCGTCAGCTCCATGGGCACGACCGGGACCATCATGGGCACCGGGCGCTATCTCAAGGAGCAAAACCCGGCGGTCCAGATCGTCGGGGTGCAGCCGGAGGAGGGATCCAGCATCCCTGGCATCCGCCGCTGGCCAGAAGCCTATCTGCCCAGGATCTACGATCCCTCCGGCGTCGATCGAATCATCGACGTCTCCCAGGCGCTCGCCGAGCAGACGGCGCGGGAGCTGGCTGCGCGGGAGGGCATCTTCGCCGGCGTCTCCTCGGGCGGCGCCGTCGCGGCGGCCCTGCGGCTTTCGACCGACGTCAGTGGGGCCGTGATCGTCGCCATCGTCTGCGACCGCGGCGATCGATACCTGTCGACAGGGGTCTTTCCGGCCTGACTTCACCGCGCGTGGAGGCCGCCGAACGCGATGTCCGGAGACGTGCGAGGGGTTGCCGCAACTGGTTTCGCACGGCTGTTTGGCTCAAATCGCAGTTGCCACTGACGGTCTCTCCGCATAGGATGCGGGGCAGTCGCGGGCACCCAAACTTGGCGTCCTGGCCCTTGGTCTTCAGGGGTGGGCGGGGCTTCCAACCGGCACCAGAGCGCGGATTCGCGGTGATCACTCAAGGCATTCAACAGGGGCTTTACAGGGGAACAAAATGAATAAATCGGATCTCATCGAAAAAATGGCGGATGCCGCTGATATCTCCAAGACCGCCGCCGCGCGCGCGCTGGATGCCTTCACCGATTCGATTGCCATTGCGCTGAAGGAAGGTGATACGGTATCCTTGATTGGCTTCGGGACCTTTTCCTTGAAAGAGCGCGCCGCGCGCACCGGTCGCAATCCGCAGACGGGCGCGACCATCGAGATCAAGGCATCGAAGACGCCGGCTTTCAAGGCTGGCAAAGCACTCAAGGACGCAGTACAATAGTGACTTGCCTCAAGGGTGCTTAGCTCAGCTGGGAGAGCATCGCCCTTACAAGGCGAGGGTCGCAGGTTCGATCCCTGCAGCACCCACCAAAATTTTGGAGCGGTAGTTCAGTTGGTTAGAATACCGGCCTGTCACGCCGGGGGTCGCGGGTTCGAGCCCCGTCCGCTCCGCCATCTTGCATCATCACGGGGTATCCATCGGATACCCCGTTTTTGTTTCTATAGCTCATTCAAGCGCCGCACTTACCGCCATGCTTCAGACCATTCGTGACCGTGCCCAAGGCTGGATCGCTTGGGTCATCGTAATCCTGATCAGTATTCCTTTCATTCTGTGGGGAATCGAATCCTACATCGGGGGAGGCGGCGAGCCCATCGCCGCCACGGTGAACGGGGTCGAACTCCCCGCCCGTGACCTGGACCGGCGTGTTCAGCAGGCTCGGTTCGAGCTTCGGGAACGCCTGGGCGCCGCCTACGATCCAGCCGAATTCGATGACAAGCGGATACGCTCCGAGGTCCTCGACACCATGATTCGAGAGTCCCTGCTCATGGATGTCGTCCGGCGTCTGGGGCTGCGCGTCTCGGACGAAGAGGTGCAGATGCAGATCCTGGCGGACCCTTCCTTTGTCAAGGATGGCCGATTCGATCACGAGAACTACGCCCGTCTCTTGAAATACCAAGGCATGTCGCCCGCGATGTACGAGGCGCAGCTGAGGCAAAAGATGACGGCGTCGCAACTGATCCGCGCCGTGTCCGCCAGCGAGCTCGCCACCCGGGCGGAAGTGGCCGAATACCAGCGGCTGATGGATCAGAAGCGCGAGCTGACCTATGTTCGCTTCCCAGTGGCCGATTACCAGAAGGATGCGCCGATCGACGAGGCGCGGATCACGGCTTTCTACGATGCGAACGCCGCGCGCTTCCGCACGCCTGAGCAGGTCAAGCTGGACTATCTGATGCTCGACGCGGAAACCCTGTCCGCCAAGGTCGAGGTGAGCGAGGACGACTTACGCCAGCGCTACGATTCCGACCAGGCGCGCTTTGTCGAGCCCGAGCGGCGCGCCGTGCGCCACCTCTTGCGCAAGGTCCCGGCCGATGCCGACGAGAAGGCTGCCAATGCGGTCCTTGACGAGGTCAAGGGGATTCGGCAACGCATGCTCGCGGGCGAATCCTTCGAGGCGCTGGCAAAGACGCTCTCGCAGGATCCCGGCAGCGCGGCCAAGGGCGGCTCGCTCGGGACCATCGAGTCGGGCGTCATGGTGCCGGCCTTCGATCAGGCGGCATTCGCGCTTCCCAAGGATGAGATCAGCGAGCCGGTGCGCACCCCCTACGGTTATCACCTGATCCAGGTCACCGAGATCGTCCCGGCCAAGGCCAAGCCGTTCGAAACCGTGCGCGACGCCTTGCGGGCCGAGATCGCCAAGCAGCGCGCCGAGGGGCTCTACTACGATCAAGGCGAGCGTCTCGCCAGCGTGACCTACGAGTCGCCCGACAGCCTCGAACCCGCCGCCCAGCAATTCGGCCTGGCCATTCAGCATAGCGATTGGATCAGTCGTGAAGCCAGCGGCGAGGGGATACTGGCGCAACCCAAGGTCATCGCCGCCGCCTTCAGCGATGATGTCCTGAGCCAGGGCCGCAACAGCGACATGGTTGAACCGGAGCAGGATCGGCTGCAAGCGGTGGTTCTACGCGTGGCGGATCATCGCGATGCCGCAGTCAAACCGCTGGCGGAAGTGCGCGACGAGATCATCGCCGAGATCAGGAAAGACGCGGCGAAGGCCGGTGCCAAGGCGGCGGCCGATGCCCTGGCCGAGAAGCTGAGACAGGGCGCCGATTGGGCGGGGACAACCGCGTCGCTGAAGCCCGAGTCGCCAGGACTCGTCGACCGCAAGGCGTCCGATATCCCGGCTGCGGTGCTCGACACGGCATTCAAGCTCGGGCTCCCGAAGGACGGGGCCGCGAGCATCGGCACGGCAGTGATCGACAATGGCGACGCGGTGCTGGTGCGCGTGACCCGGGTCCAGGATGGCGAAGTCAGGGCGGCGAAAGCGGGCGAAGCCGCGCCAGAGGCATTCGTTCTCACCCAGGTCATGGGACGCCAAGCCTATACCGAGATGCTGAAGGACATGCAGGACCGCGCCAAGATCAAGCGCAACAAGGTCGATGCGGGCGAGGCGCCCTGATCGGACGCGAGCGGAAGCGGTTGAATTTCCGTTTGATATTCGTCAGCCTGCGGCGGCTTTCTTGAAGGGTGGGGCTCGGGCGCCCCGTACCCCAGCCGCGCGGCTGGCGCCGGTCCACGGGAAATAGAGTAAGATTGCGCGTCGCCTTTTCCAGGTGGCGATTAGCGTCGATGTTCCGCTGGCGGTGGTCCTGCCGCCGCGGCTTGGACATCCCAGCCCGCAATCACGGCTTTCCGAAGTTCGGCTGGGTTTCGACGCTAACCGCCTTCCGGGCCATGTGACCACCGCAGCCCCGTTCTCCGAACGTCGGGCCTTGCCGTGGCCGCGTCCCCCAACTCATCCAGAAAAATATTACAAGGCAGAGCATGAGTTACCATTCCATCGTAATGGTCAAACAGGTTCCGGACACGGCCAATATTTCTGGTCAGGTGATGAAACCGGACGGGACCGTCAACCGTAGCAAACTCCCCACCATCTTCAACCCAGAGGACAAGGTCGCCCTTGAGCTGGCGCTCCAGTTCCGGGACCGTTTCGGCGGCACCGTGCGGGTGCTGACCATGGGGCCGTTGAAGGCATCGGACCTGCTGCGCGATTGTCTCTACATGGGCGCCGATGAGGCGATCCTGGTCAGCGACCGCAAATTCGCCGGCGCCGATACCCTGGCGACCTCCTATGTGCTGTCGGAGGCGCTGCGCAAGCTGGCCCCCTACGACATCATCTTCGCCGGCCGTCAGGCGATCGACGGGGACACCGCCCAGGTCGGTCCGCAGACCGCCGAGAAACTGGGGCTGCCGCAGATCACCTATGCCGAGGGCATCCTGGAGGCACAGGGCCGGCAGATCACCGTCAAGCGCAAGATCGATCACGGCTTCGAGGTGCTGGAGGGCACGCTGCCCCTCTTGATCACGGTGATCAAGGACGCCGCCACGCCCCGGCCCTTCCGCGCCAAGCGGGTCATGGCCTACAAGAACGCCCATACCCTGCTGGAGCTGGAAAAGATGACCGAGGGCAATTCGTTGCTCTATGTGGATCAGCTCAAGGAGGAATATGTCTCCAGGGGCCTGTTCATCCCCACCCTGACCGCCGACGACCTGGACATCGACGTCGAGCGTTGCGGTCTCGGCGGCTCGCCGACCAAGGTCCACAAGATCGAGTCGGTGGTCCTGGGTGGCGGCGCGCATGAAACCATCCCGGCGACGAAGGATGGCATGTACGCGCTGATCGACAAGCTGATGGAAGACCACATCTTCGGATAAGCCCCTATGAGTGATAAACAACAAGAAGTCTGGGTGTTCATCGAGCAGCGCGAGGGCAAGCCCGCCGATGTGAGCTTCGAGCTGCTCTCCAAGGGCCGCAAGCTGGCGGAGAGCCTCAACGGTGAATTGAAGGCGGTGCTGATCGGCCACGACATGCAGGCGCTGGCGGCGGAGACCTTTCGCTACGGCGCCACGGAGGTGCTGCTCGCGGATCATCCGGAGCTGGAGCACTACAACACGCTGCCGTACAGCCGCATCCTCAGCGAGCTGGTGGACCGTCACCAGCCGCGCATCGTGCTCTTCGGCGGCAGCTTCATCGGCCGCGATCTGGCCCCACGGGTCGCCTCCCACACCCGTAGCGGTCTGACGGCGGACTGCACGGATTTGCAGATCTCGGACGTGACCTATCTGCGCAAGGACTACGCCCAGCTCCTGCTCCAGATCCGTCCAGCCTTCGGCGGCAACATCATCGCCACCATCATCTGTCCGGACTCCCCGGTGCAGATGGCCACGGTGCGCGAGGGCGTCATGGAGAAGATCCCGCTGGCGCGGCCGGTCGAGGGGCGCATCACGCCGGTGCCCTACACGCCCAATGAGGTCGACCACCTGGTCCGCATCATTGCCAGGCATCACGAGGAGTCCAAGGTCAACCTCAAGGCCGCGCCCATCATCGTGTCCGGCGGCTACGGCATGGGCAATTTCCAGAACTTCCAGATCCTCTACGAGCTGGCCCGCGTCATCGGGGGCGAGGTCGCCGGCACGCGCGCGGCGGTGGACGCCGGCTTCATCGATCACGTCCGGCAGGTCGGACAGACCGGCGTCACGGTGCGGCCCAAGCTCTATATCGCCTGCGGCATTTCGGGCGCCATCCAGCACCGCGCCGGTATGAGTGACTCCAACAAGATCATCGCCATCAACGATGATCCCGACGCGCCGATCTTCGGTGTCTGTCACTACGGAATCGTCGGCGATGTGATGCAAGTCATCCCGATGCTCATCGACGCCTACAAGCACAAACTCAAGTAGCCGCGAGCCATGGCCAACTATTTCAACGACAACACCGATCTGCTCTTCCATTTCAACCGACTCAAGCTCGAAGAAGTGGTCGAGATCGCCGAGCACGGCTACGCCGAGGCCAAGGAATACGACTTCGCCCCGGTCGACTATCAGGACGCCCTGGACAACTACCGCAAGGTGCTGGAGATCGTCGGCGACATCACCGCCAACGTGGTCGCCCCCCAGGCAGCCGCCGTGGACGAGGAGGGCAGCCACTTCGTCGACGGCAAGGTCCAGTACGCCAAGGGCATCCAGGAGGCCCTGGAGCAACTGACCAAGGCCGAGCTGATGGGCTTCACCCTGCCGCGTCGCTACGGCGGTCTGAACATCCCGACCACGCTCTACACCATGGCGATCGAGATGGTCTCGCGCGCCGAGGCGTCCCTGATGAACCTCTTCGGTTTGCAGGACATCGCCGAGACCATCAACAAGTACGGCACCGAGGAGCAGCGCCAGGAGTTCCTGCCGCAGTTCGCCAGCGGCGCGGCGACGGGCGCCATGGCGCTCGACCGAGCCGGACGCCGGCTCCGACCTCCAGGCCGTCAACATGCTGGCCTATCAGGACGAGGACGGCCAGTGGCGGCTCAAGGGCGTCAAGCGCTTCATCACCAACGGCAACGCCCAGATCGTCCTGGTCCTGGCGCGCTCCGAGCCGGGCACCAAGGATGGCCGGGGCCTGAGCCTCTTCGCCTGCTACGGCAAGGACAACATCGTCATCCGTCGCATCGAGAACAAACTCGGCATCCACGGCTCGCCGACCTGCGAAATGCAGTTCAACGACACCCCGGCGCAGCTCATCGGCAAGCGCAAGTTCGGCCTCATCAAGTACGTCATGGACATGATGAACGGCGCGCGTCTGGGCGTTGCCGGTCAGGCCCTGGGCATCTCCCAGGCCGCCTATGAGGAGGCGCTGCGCTACGCCAAGGCGCGCGAGCAGTTCGGCAAGAGCATCTACGAGATCCCCGTGGTCACCAACATGCTCATGGACATCCGCGTGACCCTGGAGAGCGACCGCAGCCTGCTCTACGCCGCCTGCCACTGGGTGGATCTGCGCAACAAGCTGGAGGAGCGGGTCGATGAGCTGAAGGCGGAGGGTAAGGACGCCAGCGCCGAGAATGCCAAGCTCAAGGACGCGACCCGGATGGCCGCGCTGCTCACCCCCATGGCCAAGTACGTGCTGAGCGAGAACGCCAACCGGGTCAGCTATGACGCCCTGCAGATCCATGGCGGCACGGGTTACATGAAGGAGTTCAACGTCGAACGCCTGACCCGCGATGCCCGCATCACCAACATCTACGAGGGGACGTCCCAGCTCCAGATCGTCGCGGCGATCGGCGGGGTCATCAACGACATCCTCGGCGATGACTTCGCCGCGCGGGAGCTGCGCGAGACCGGCGGCAGCCTCGGCCGGCTCGCCGACGAGCTGAAGGAGATGCGTCTCCTCTTCCTCGACGCACTCAAGTTCGTCACCGACAAGACCGACAAGCACATCCAGAGCGTCGCCGCCAAGGAACTGGTGGAGATCTACTCCTACCTCTACACCGGCTGGCTGCTGATGGACGAGGCCGAAGAGGACAGCCGCAAGGTCTTCATCGCCCGCCGCTACATCCTCGGCGCGGCCGCCAAGACCCGCAAGAACTGGGAAGTCATCAAGAAGGACCTCTACGCCGACCTGCTGCACGCCGAGGATATCCTCGTCTAACCAAGGCCCGTTTCGATTGGTGCTGAACCCTTGTGCCCGCGCCGGGCACAAGGGTTTTTTCTTGTCCGTGAATCGGGGAGACCGGCCGATCCAGCGTCAGGTTGTCCTCCTCGGTCCCGCGATCAGCGGGGCTGCCTGTGGGCGGCGGCGGGCGGGCTCTTTCAGGGCCACGCTGTGCCGTAGGCGCTAGAGCCGCTTGCGCGGCGGTCTGACGGGCTCGGCCAGGGCAGCCTCGCGGAGATCCACGCCCGATACCCGCAGCTCCAGGAGCGTGTGCTGATCGCCGCCGAAGATATCGGTGCGCAGCGTTTCGATGGCCTGCACCCATCGCGCCGAGTCGGCGCAGGTGGCGGCGTCCGCGTCCGTGCCTCGGCAGACGGTGAGTTGCTTGCCGTCGAGGGAGAAGTGCACGCCCGGTAACGGGCGGATGCGTGGCTTGTCCGCGTCTTGCGTGGCGAGATCCATGATGGTCGGTTGCCGGTCGCCCAGCCGTTCGAGCAGCAAGGCGGGCAGTCGATAGGCGGGCACGTCGCCGACCGGGACTGGTCCCTTCTGGCCGTCGATCAGAATCAGCGGGGTGGCAACCAGGGAGTGGAACATCGGGTCGGTGAAATCCCCACGCTGTTGGGCCAGGACATGGGATTCGGTATAGCCGCCGAAATTCGCCTCCAGCGCGGGGATGTGGTCGCCGAAAAGGACGATCAGTCCGTCCGGGTCGGTCCGCCGCAGCTCGCGCAAGAAGGCCATGAGCTCCCGCGATTTGTAATAGATGACGTTGGCATAGGCGGCGACTACGTCATGCCCCTTGGCCGCCCTGATAACCGCGGGACGGCGCTCGTTGAGCGGGTAGGGCAGGTGTCCGAAGTAGGTGAGCACATAGTCGAATACCGGCCGCGGTCCTTGCAGTGTCGGCCCGAGATGCGCGAGTACCTGTCGGTACAGTGACGCGTCGCTGAGAAACTCCCGGTTCATGTCGTCCAGCACGAAATCCTTGTCGGCCCAATAGGTCTCGAAACCAATGCGCCGATAGGCGTTGACCCGGTTCCAGAAGGACGCTGCGTTGGGATGCGCGGTGGTCGTCCAATATCCCGCGTCGCGCAGATGGCGGGGCAGACAGGGCGCGTCGCGCTTCAGGCCGGTCTCGAAGAAGACATTGTCCTGCGTGACCGGAAAGCCGCAGAGGACCTCGAACTCGGTGTTGGCGGTGTAGCCGCCGAACACGGGGGACAGGAGGTGCGAGTGCTTGGCGGCGGCCCAGAGCTTGCGAAACTCGGGATCGAACGGATCGGCTGACAGGCGGGAGGCACGCAACAACTTCGGATCCCAGAAGGATTCGAGCACGATCATGTGCAGGTTGCGGCGGGGCGGATTGGCGGTATCGGTGACCGGGAGCAAGGCGTCCTTGCGCTCGTCCCGGACGACGGCCAGCGCCGCGACGACTTCGGGTTCCGTCGGCGGGGCCGTGCGTCGAGAGAGGTTGCGAACGACCTCTTGGAGCAGATGGATCGGCAAGCCGCGCGACTGGAAGTTTTCGGGCTGATTCCACACCGAGTTGCTGAGCCACTCGTCCATCGCGGTGGAGAGCGGGCCGGCGAAGGCGACGATCAGGCCGATGCCGAGCGCTCCGCCGCCCAGACTGATCCAGGTCGCGCGGCGTTTCCAGGCGATGGTCCAGGCGAGCAGCAATACCGGCGCCGTGACCATTAGGATCGCGCCAACCAGCAGCCACCCGTCGAGCAACAGAAACATGTTGCGCGCGGCGGCGAAGTCATCCGGCATCACCGGGGCGCCCAGGATCGAGAGCTTGAGTGCGTTGCCGAGGGTGAGCGTCGTGAAGAGCGCCGTGGTGGCAATCATAAAGCGGGGTAGCGAGCGCGATAGAGCGAACAGGAACGCGCCGATCAGCAGATGCGCGGCCAGGTCTCTCGGGTAGGTTGCGCTCCCCGGCACGATCAGGAAGAAATGGCTGATGACGGTTTGCGCCAGGACGTACCAGAGCGCCACGAACAGCATGGCGGAGCCCCAGGACAGGAGACGCTGGCGAACGGTGGGCGAGTTGGCTGAAGGATTCACAGGGGCGGCGATCGGAGCGCGTGTCGAATGGCGGGACGGACTGTCGGGTCAGACTAACCGATGGAAACACCGATGTCTCGAAACCGTAACACAATTGCCAGAATTTAATGAGAAATCGCCCGGCTCCGACGGGGGATGGTTACTGGACAGCTTTTAAGAGGTTACGCCGTAGATCTTGGCGTATTCCCGTCGCAGGTTTTCGTAGTTGCGATTCAGCCGCGCGATAACCTTCTCCTTGAGATCGAGCTGCGTCAGATATTGCAGCTTTTCATCATTGAGCAGATCGCGCTCGGTGACGAGTTTGTGGACCGACTTGCGATAGGTGTTGATGGTCACCTGCAGGTTGTGGATGCGCTCCTCGAAGTCGTCGAATTGCTGCTCCAAGAGATTGAAATTACGTTCCGTGGCAAATGCGGCCTGCATGAATGCGAGGTTGCTCTGAAGAAAGGCGTCGAGTTCTTCGCGCAGCGGATCGGTCGTGCCGGTCTGGGCGAGGCTATCGATCCGCCCGCGCAGCCCCTGATTGACATGCAGCAGATCCCGGTATCTCTGCTTCAGGTCGACCCCGGATTCACGATGCAAGGAAAAGGCCGACCGGCCCAATCGGTTTTGCGCGAGCAGCGCCTCGATCTCCGAATCCATCTCCGGCGACGAGAGCCCTTCGTCCTCAAGTGATTCGGGATGCTCTGGCGCTGGCGTGCCGGGGGCCTTGGATGTCGCGCGATGGCCCGTCGCGGTCAGGCCCGAGGTGGTTTGCCGCAGACCTTCAAAGCAGCGGTCGAGCTGGTCCAGGGCCTCGCTCCAGGTGTCCTCCTCGGCGAGCTGGCAGTGTCGGAATGGCCTGGATACCGCTCGTAGCGCGAGAATCTGACTATCCCGCAGTTCGGGTCGCGCCGTCGGTTTGTCCCGGGCGCGCGCGATTTCCTCATGGATCAGGCCATCGATCCGCTCGCAGGCACTCAGCCACGCCAAGTGCTCCCGGCGCAGACGCCACCACTTGCTCCCCAGGATGGCGGCCACGATCACGGCCACGGCCAAAGCCTCGGCGAGGCCGTAGATCCAAACGTAATGGGTCAAGCTCATGCGCGGCGCCTCATTCGTCTGGCTCGAAATCGAGCGGCTTGTTCCTCCGGCGTCGGCGCCACCACCAAATGCTGGCGCCGCCCGCCAGAAGGACGACGAGGACGAGATTGCCCGATACCAGGATGAGCATGGCGGAATGGCGGTTCTCTGCGTCAACGGTGCGGGGCGCCTGCGTTGGCGCGGCGGCCCCGGCCTCCAGGATGCGGATCGAGTAGACCTTCCCGCGCTGGAAACCCTGGCCTTCCGCAGCCACTCTGATCTGGAAGGTGCCGAGGGCCGGGAAGCGCAGAGCCCCGCGCCATTGCGGATCCGCTTGGCCAGCCGCGTCCGGCTTTAGGTCGAGCCGCTGCTGGACGGCGCCGGAATCGTCGAGCACGGTCGCCGTGAAGCGCGCTGAACTCAGGAGTTGTGCGTCGACTGCCCCGCGATGCGTCAGCCTGGCCGCGACGGTCACTGTCTCGTCGACCTGGGCCTGGGTCGGAACCGTTGCCTCCAGATCGAGATCGCTTTCGAGATAGGCCCGCTTCTCCGGGTTATCCGCGGTGATCTTCCAGGATCCCGCCTCCGGTTGCTGGATCGTGATGTGGTCGAAGTGCGGCGTGGAGTGCCAAGCCACCCCTGGCCGCTGGTCTCCGGCGGACAACTCCCGCTGGCTGGGATCGGTCAGCTTGATCGGTGTGTCGTGCGGGCCGCGCTTCACCAACAGCTTGAGCTCGTGGACATTGGCATCCACATCGACCACGCCATTGATCACCGGCGCCGTCAGCGGGTGATCGGCCTGTTCGAACAGCTTCACGAAGGCCAGATAGATGTCTTCCGGCTGGTCGGCGCGGAAGGACTGTCCCCCCGTGGCATCGGTGAGAAGACGGAGAAAGCCGAGATCGGCCTCGGGCGAGAAGGCGACCCCATGGATCTGGATGCCGGCCGCCTGAAATTGCGGGATGAGCTCGTCTATAATCGCCGCGCGCGCGGCCTGGGTGGCCCCCTCGCTGCCCAGGTTGAGCTCGCCATCGGAGAACAATACCAGGATCCGCTTGGCGGGCGGCTCGCGAAGGCCGTCCGAATGGGTCCGGTACGCCAGCCGTAGGGCGGCGCTGAAGTCGGTCCGGGTGCCGTTCATTTTTACTTGGCGAATCAGGCCGATGAGTTGTTTCAGCGTCCGCGCGTCCGATAAGGGAGTTAGTGGCAGCAGGGATTGGCCATCCTGCGCGAAGGTCGTCAGCGCCAGACGATCGTCCGGATTCAACATCTCGCTGAAGAGCTCGGCCCCCTTGAGACTGTCGCGGTCCGGATCGTTGGTGTTCATGCTGAGGGAGCGGTCCAACGCCAGCACGACATCCACGGCGGCGGCGGGAAGACCCCAATGGAGCATGAGCAGCAGACAGAGGGTCGGGCGGACAAGGGTCGGCGTGAATGGCACAAGAGGCTCCCTGATGTTGCGGGGCATGAGCGCTCCACGGAGCGCCCGTCACCTGTCGGCGCGATTTCCCACAGCGATCGCCGCCACGACGCGAGACGATGAGTGTAACCGATAGGATTCAGCATTTGCGAAGACCGGAAGGCGAGTGCGCGCTGGACGCAGAGCGGGTTCGCGCGATTTTCGCTGCGCTCCTCGCGAGCCATGGCCCGCAACACTGGTGGCCAGCCGACGATCCTTTCGAGGTCATGCTGGGAGCTGTGTTGACCCAAAACACCGCATGGACGAATGTGGAGCGCGCGCTCGCGCGTCTCAAGGAGCGGGTCGCGCTGGATGTCGAGGCTATCCTGACGCTCGATCCGACGGACCTGGCGGATGCCTTGCGGCCCGCTGGCTATTTCAACGTCAAGGCGCGTCGCCTGACGGCGTTCTGCGAGTACTACCGATCGGCGGGCGGCCTGGATGTCATGAAGGGGCTCGCGACCCATCGGTTGCGGCAGGAACTGCTCGCGGTGAAGGGAGTCGGTCCCGAGACGGCGGACGACATCTTGCTCTATGCCTTCGATCGGCCGGTGTTCGTGATCGACGCCTATACCCGACGCATCTTCGCCAGGCTTGGTTTGCTGGCCGGCGACGAGGGTTATGAACCGATCCGCGCCGCCTTCGAGCAGGCCCTTGGGCCTGACGTGCCCCTTTACAAGGAGTACCATGCCTTAATCGTTCGTCACGCCAAACAGGCGTGCCGGACGCGGCCAGTCTGTCCGCAATGTCCTTTGCAATCAGCCTGTCCGACCGCCCATCCATCAGGTGACCCCTCGCGCGGCAAGTCACCAAATCAAAAGGGATAGCAATGCCCAGAGTCGACAACGAAGCCTTCTACAGCAGCGCCCTGGCAGCCCATGGCGCGACCGCCGAGGGGGTGCATTGGAATTCCACCGAGAGCCAGGAGGTCCGTTTCCGGGTTCTGCGTTCCCAGCTCCCCGAGGAACTGTCCGGGACGACGCTGGCGGATGCCGGCTGCGGGTTCGGCGATTTCTACTGTTACCTGTTGAAACAGGGCGACCAACCGAAGAACTACATCGGTCTCGATGTCATGGAACCCATGGTCGAGACCGCGCGCGAGCGCACCGGCTGCGAGATCCGTATCTGTGACATCCTGAACGACCATCTGCCGGAGGCCGACATCTATCTGTGCAGCGGCGCGATGAACACCATGACGCGCGAGGAGAGCCGAGCCTTCATTCGAGCGGTGCCTGGACGGCGAGTCGACGCGGCTTCGTCTTCAACCTGCTCAAGGGGTGGAACACCTCGACCATTTATAATCTTTACCTCCCGCGCGAGATCAAGCGCTTGGGCCAAGAGCTCGAGGTCGACTACGAGATCCAGGAAGGCTATTTGGTCGGGGACTTCACTGTCGCCTTTTGGAAACGCCCGGCCAACGCCGAGTGACGGCTTGCCCGCCTCGCGGCCATGCCGTCGAAGAACCACCATCCAGGGAACCAGAATGTTAGACCCACGTTTGTTGCGGACCGATCTCGATCTGGTCGCCGCGCAGTTGGCCCGCCGTGGCATCACACTGGACACCGGGCGCATCGCCGCGCTGGAGTCCGAGCGCAAGGGGCTCCAGATCCAGGTCCAGGAGCTTCAAAACGAGCGCAACACCCGCTCCAAGACGATCGGCAAGGCCAAGGCGGCGGGCGAGGACATCCAGCCCCTGCTGGCCGAGGTCTCCGACCTGGGCGAGCGGCTCAAGGCCGCCGAGTCGCGCCTGACCGAGATCCAGCAGGAGGTGAGCGACATCAGCCTGGGGCTGCCCAATCTGCCGGATGCCAGCGTGCCCGATGGTCGCGACGAGGCGGACAATCGCGAGGAGCGTCGCTGGGGCGAGCCGCCGCGTCTTCGACTTCGACCCCAAGGATCATGTCGATCTGGGCGCGATCAACGGCTGGATGGATTTCGACCTCGCGGCCAAGGTGACCGGCTCGCGCTTCGTGGTGCTCTCGGGGCCGATGGCGCGGCTGCACCGGGCGCTGATCCAGTTCATGCTGGACACCCACACCAGCGAGCACGGCTATACCGAGACCTATGTCCCCTATCTGGTGAATGCCGACAGTCTCCGAGGGACCGGGCAATTGCCCAAGTTCGAGGCCGATCTCTTCAAGGTGCCGGGCGAGCGCGATCTCTATCTGATTCCGACCGCCGAGGTGCCGGTCACCAATCTGGTCCGGGACGTCATCCTCGAAGCCGACGCCATGCCGCGCAAATGGGTCGCCCATACCCCCTGTTTCCGCAGCGAGGCCGGCTCCTACGGCAAGGACACGCGCGGCATGATCCGCCAGCATCAGTTCGAGAAGGTCGAACTGGTCCAGATCGTCCGCCCCGAGGACTCCTTCCAGGCGCTGGAGGAACTGACCGGGCATGCCGAGTCCATCCTGCAACGGCTCGGGCTCGCCTACCGTGTCGTGACCCTCTGCACCGGCGATCTCGGCTTCTCCTCGCGCAAGACCTATGACCTGGAGGTCTGGCTTCCCGGCCAGCAGGCGTATCGCGAGATCTCCTCGTGCAGCAATTTCGGCGACTTCCAGGCGCGTCGGCTCCAGGCGCGCTGGCGTAACCCGGAGACCGGCAAGCCCGAGCTGGTCCATACTCTCAATGGCTCGGGTCTCGCGATCGGTCGGACCCTGGTTGCGGTGCTGGAGAACTACCAGCAGGCGGACGGCAACATCCGTATCCCGGAGGTGCTGCGGCCTTATCTAGGCGGTCGAGAGATGCTGGGCGTCTGAACCACGGGGGGGCAGTTCATGCTCCGGCGCATTCAGCCAGCAACGGGCCGAAGAGATCGGAGATCAGGGGCAAGCGTCGTCGAGGCAGACAAAGCCGAATCAAATCAGGGAAGGGAAGGGCTCCGAGGCGGGTGTCAAGCTGAGGAGCGGCGCGGTCATAAGATGTTTGGTGCGCGAGGGGGGACTCGAACCCCCACGGATTACTCCACTGGAACCTAAATCCAGCGCGTCTACCAATTCCGCCACCCACGCGAGACCGCTAGTTTAGCCTGCTTTTAGGTAAAGCGGAATGACCGCTGGGTAACGGTCGGCGTGCGGTGCTCGCGGGGGACTGCGGCTTCCGTGCCGCGCGCCCCACAAGGTTGATGGAAGCTGTCAGGGGGTCACGGTGGTCAAACCGACGCTGACCCAATCTTGCATGCCGCCCCGATACCATTTGAGTTTGTGCAAGGGGTAGCCGATTTCCACCAGGGTCTTGAGATTGGTGGTGGATTGCGGACACCAGATGCCGTTGCAAAACAACACCAGGGTCTTGGCCTGGCTGAAATCCAGTGCCCCTGTCTGGGCGTTGCGGTTGACTCCGAGCTCGTCCTCCAGGATCTGGTGAAAACTGTCCGCCTCGGTCGGTGTCTCGAAAGTGCCGGACCTGTCGCGGTTGATCTTGTTCCAGGGGATGTTCACGGATCCTGGAATGGTGCCCCGCATGACCCAATCCGGAGTGCGTGAGTCGATGACCAGAATGTCTTGCGCGCCTTGGGCGATGCGGTGCAGGTAGTTCAGGACCTCGATCTCACCCACGGTTTCGACGCCGTCGACGGCGACCATGGGCTGCACGCAGAACGGTGGGCAGCCGCGATCGGTCTTCTGAAAGATTTCGGGCAGCGTGGCATTGCGGTCATGCCCACGCTTGATCGTGAGCTTTTCCCCGTTGTTCAGTACCTCGACGCTTTCCAGTGTCTGTGTGATCTTGTTCTCGGCGGCGATGGTCGCGAGGGGAGTGGCGAGACATGCAAGCAAGGCAACGAGCGGCCAAGGCGTTTTCATCTGCATGATGCAGTCCTCCTGAGTAATGGAAATGAGGCGATCGTGGCGCTGGCAGCGATTCCGCCGCTCAGGGCTTCTTGTAGACGTAGGACGGGATGCCGGCGTTCTTCTCGCGCATCGCCTGAGTGTAGCCCAGCTCGCCTTGACGCTTCGCCTTGTTCGCCAAATCGATCGCCTCGGCATCGTTTCCGGAATTCGCAAGTCCCTCGGCGTTCGTGATCATCTCGGCGGTATCCCGCCACTCGCCTCCAACGGCGGCGGCCTTCTTGCGGGCCTCCTCCGCTGCGCGGATGGACGCTAGCGCCTCCTCTCCCTTGGCGCCCGCGTCCGTGGCCTTGGCGGTCCTAGACTCTTGCTCGGCGGTGAAAGTGTCCTCCGTCCTCGCCTTGTTGGCGATCTCGAGCGCCTTGGTGAACTGACGCGAGGCAAGCAGCTCCCGTGCCTGCTCGATCATGGCGGCTGTTTCGGGGGCTGCGGCGTTTTTCGACGCAGCCTTCTCATGCGCGGCCTGCGCCTCGGCGATGGCCTGCTCCGCCTCGGCGCGATGGGTGGCCCAAGCGCCGGACATGGGGAGACAGGTCATCAGGGCGATGACGAGAACGCCCCTTGATCGGTTGGTGAATTTCATTGTGGTCTCACTCCTCTCTCATCTCTGACGGGGCCGATCGGGCGGCGACAGACCCTGTTGCGACGTGGTGCCTCGCGACACTGGCGGCTATTTGCGCGCGGCTGGGCCATTGAGTTCGAGGCCGTTGTTCATGTAGGTCATGAAGTATTCCAGGTCGCGATATTCCTCGCCCTGCGCCTCGAACGCCTTGGCGCGGACCTGCTCGTTGCAGCCCGCGAAGCGGCGATGCAGGGTGCCCATGTCGCCCCAGGAGGAGCGGTAGACCGGCCAATGGGTGGTGTGTCCGTAGGCTGGGCTCAGGATCTCGGTACGGAGCTTGTTTCCAGAGTTGGCGAAATGGCAGTGAGCGCAGGAGAAATTGAGCTGGCCACGGCGGGCGAAGTAGAACTGCTTGCCCTTCTCGTAAGCCTGCAGCGCGCGCGGATCGTCGGCGGGTATCTCGACCTGGGTGATCTGACCACGCGACTGGAAGGCCATGTAGGCGAGCAGGTCGGCGATGGGGCCCTTTTCGTATTTCAGCGGCTTTTCATTATTGGCCTTGCGGCAGTCGTTGATCGCGAGCGGCAGCGTCATCACCATGCCGCGCTGCTTGTCCCAATAGGGGTACTTGCCCTGGATCGCCGGGCCGTCCGGGAAGCAGTCCGCGTAGCCCTTGCCATTGGCGAAAGGGGTCTTCCACATGCTCTCGCCGTTGCTGACGGCGGTTTCGTAGGGGGGGAATTCCTCAATGGCTTCCCAATTCTCGCGGCCGACGGGATCAATGGCGTAGGCGCCGTTCTTGAAATCGCCCTCGGGAACGCTTGGAAAACGCTCCTTGAAATAGGTCTTGAACGCCTCCTGATCCTGCTGGGGCGTCTCCGCCGCAAACGGAGTTGCGAGGACAGAGGTTAGGCCGGCGGCCATCAGTGCGCGGATGATCTTGCTCATGGTCGTGCTTCCTCCGATGGCGATGCCTTACAGGGACCAGACGAATTCGACGACGTCGGCGAATTCCTTGTGGGTCAGGATCTCATGCTGACCGAAGGGGGGCATCACGGCTTCCGGATTCTTGACGGTCGCGTCCCAAATCTGGTTGGCCAAATCCTGCTTACTTGGGAAGCGCGTCTGCATCGCGACCAGGGCCGGTCCGATCGCGCCGGGCGATTCCGCGCCCGCCATGACGTGGCAGGCGACACAGTTCCCCTTGGCGCGGTCGTTGGCCACTTCCTTGCCCGCGGCGGCATCGCCGTTCAGCACGAAATCCGCTGGCATGCCGGCCAGCGCGGGGCCAGACAGTAGCGCCGAGAATCCGAGCGCAAGCACGCACAGGCGTGGTTGATGGAGCGGGGTTGACGGCATGCAAAGCCTCCTCTTGGTGACTGGCGTTTGGGCCGTTGGATCGGATGGCCCCGATTCCCGGCACCCTTTATTGGTCGTTCCCATGGCGTTTGACGCGCGGAGCGAAGGCGTCCCTAACGCGGAATCCTAGCACGGGTGCGCGCTAACGGAAGCATGGACGCCTGGTGGATGACAATCATCATTGCGCCAAGCGCGACAATCTCATTTGCCAGCAAATCCGGATTGAGGGCAAACGTCGGATTTCAAGCATGGAAACGGACGCTCGGGCGTTGGACAATGGCCCAGGCCTTGCGGACCACCTGGCCCGTTACGCCGCGGTTGGTATTGCACTCGTCCGGTCTGACCTCCCCAGCTCTCCGGGCTGTCGGTGGTGAAGGGCAAGGCGAATCATAAGAACAGCATCGTTCCCGTTACACCTAGGAGGACCGTCAGCCAATGTCGCTTTCACGACGCGAATTTGTCCGCCTCATGGCGCTCGCCAGCGCCGCCGGTCTGTTGCCCACCGCGAGCTTCGCGCAAAGGAAGCCGCCCTCGGATCTCTACGATCTGCCCAGTTTCGGCAGCCTGAGGCTGCTGCATATCACCGATACTCACGCCCAGCTCAACCCCGTCTATTTTCGCGAGCCGAACGTCAACCTTGGGGTCGGCCCCGCGCTCGGAAAGCCTCCCCATCTGGTCGGCGAGGCCCTGCTGAAACACTTTGGCATCACCCCAGGCGGGGCGGAGGCCCACGCCTTCAGCTATCTCGACTTCGCGGCGAGCGCGGAGCGCTTCGGCGCGGTGGGCGGCTTCGCGCATCTCAAGACGCTGGTCGACCGGCTCCGGACCGAGGCCGGCGATGGCAACAGCCTCCTGCTCGACGGCGGCGATACCTGGCAGGGATCCGGCACCGCTTACTGGACGCGCGGGATGGACATGGTCGGCGCCGCCAACCTGCTGGGCGTCGATGTCATGACAGGGCACTGGGAGTTCACCTATCGGGACGACGAGATCATTCGCAACATCGGCGCCTTCAGGGGCGATTTCGTCGCGCAGAATGTTAGGGTGCGCGAGGAGGCGATGTTCGACTACCGATTCAGCAAATTCGCGGGCTTCGACGAGGATAGGGGGTTGGCCTTTAAGCCCTATACGCTCAAGGAGGTGGGCGGGGTCAAGGTGGCTGTCATCGGCCAAGCGTTTCCCTACACCCCGATCGCCAATCCCCAGCGATTCATTCCCGATTGGACCTTCGGCATTGAGGATGGGCGGATGCAGGAGATCGTCGACCAGGTGCGGGAGGACGAGAAGCCGGCCCTGGTCGTGGTGCTCTCGCACAACGGCATGGACGTGGACCTCAAGATGGCCTCGCGGGTCACCGGCATCGACGTCATTTTCGGCGGCCACACCCACGACGGCATGCCGGCGCCCACGCTGGTCGAGAACGCCAGTGGCAAGACGCTGGTCACCAACGCCGGCTCCAACGGCAAGTTTGTCGGCGTCATGGATCTTGAGGTGAAGGACGGCAAGTTGAGCGATTTTCGCTATCGGCTGCTGCCTGTCTTCTCCAATCTGCTGCAGCCCAACCCGGCAATGGCCGACTACATCGCCGGCGTGCGCGCGCCCTACAAGGCCCAACTAGAGGAGAAGCTGGCGACCGCCGAGGAGCTGCTCTATCGACGCGGCAATTTCAACGGCACCTTCGATCAGGTGATCTGCGACGCGCTGCTGAAGGTGCATGACGCTCAAATCAGCCTATCTCCAGGTTTCCGCTGGGGTACCACGGTGTTGCCCGGACAAGCCATCACCATGGACAACGTCATGGACCAGACCTGCATCACCTATCCCGAGACCTATCGGCGCGAGATGAGCGGGGCGGACATCAAGATGATTCTGGAGGACGTCTGCGACAACCTCTTCAATCCCGATCCCTACGTGCAGCAGGGCGGGGACATGGTGCGACTGGGCGGTCTGAACTATGTCTGCGATCCCACGGCGGGCATGGGCGAGCGCATTCAGGAGATGACCCTGAACGACGGGACGGGGATCGAGGCGGGGAAGAAATACGTGGTCGCCGGTTGGGCCACGGTCGGGAGTCAGTCGCCAGGCGAACCGATCTGGGAGACGGTCGCAACCTATCTACGCGATGTGAAAACGGTCAAGGTCGCACGGCTCAACACGCCGAAGCTCAAGAATGTCGCGGGGAATCCAGGAATCGCCGAGTATCCGGCGTCGATCTGAGGGAAATGTGGTCGGTGGCTGGCGGCTTGCGTTCGGAATGATCCGGTGATCGGATCACACTGACCACTGACCCGGATGTAAGGCCGTAGGCTGGGTTGAGCTTGCGAAACCCAGCAATCACGACGTTAAGGCGTCTGCGATGCTGGGTTTCGCTCTGCTCAACCCAGCCTACGGGTAATCTGACTAGTGGCTGGCGCCTCCCTCGGCCCCAATACCCGTCTCGCAACGGATCCGCTGCGCATCGAAGGCTGCGCGGTCGATCTTGGCACGGTCGGAGCCGTCGAGGATCGAGAACAGCCAGATGCAGATGAAGGACACCGGGATCGAGATGATGGCCGGGTTGTCCAGCATGATCAGGCCAACCGGCTTGCCGTCCGCGCCCAGGTTGCCGAGCACGTCGCCCCACACCGCCTTGGACAGCACGGTCAGCACCACGGCGCTGATGAGGCCGGCGAAGCCGCCGATCAAGGCGCCGCGCGTGGTCATCTTGCTCCAGAAGATCGAGGCGACCAGGACCGGGAAGTTGGCGCTCGCCGCGATGGCGAAGGCCAGACCCACCATGAAGGCCACGTTCTGGCTCTCGAAGGCGATACCCAGCGCGATGGCGACCAGACCCAGAACGAAGGTCGCGATCTTGGAGACGCGGATCTCGGTGGTCTCGTTGCTACGGCCGCGCGCGATGACGCTGGCATAGAGGTCATGCGAGATGGCCGAGGCGCCGGCCAGGGTCAGACCCGACACCACCGCCAGGATGGTGGCGAAGGCGACGGCCGAGATGAAGCCCAGGAAGAGGTTGCCGCCGACGGCCTCGGCCAGCTTGATGGCGACCATGTTGGTGCCGCCAATCAGTCCCTTCGGATCCTTGATGACGCCATCCACTAGGGCGTCCGCCTTGAACCAGTCCGGATGCTGGGTGAGCATCACGATGGCCGCGAAGCCGATGATGAAGGTCAGGATGTAGAAATAGCCGATGAAGCCGGTGGCGTAGAAGACGGACTTACGCGCCTCCTTGGCATCCGGCACGGTGAAGAAGCGCATCAGGATGTGCGGCAGTCCGGCGGTGCCGAACATGAGCGCCAGACCCAGCGAGATGGCGTTGATCGGATCCTTGACCAGGGTGCCGGGGCCCATGATGGCGAGACCCTTGCCGTGGTGCTCGGTCGCCTGCTTGAACATCTCCTCGGGCGAGAATCCGAAGTGTGGACAGCGCGGCGAACGCCATGAAGGTGGCGCCGGACAGCAGCAGCGCCGCCTTGATGATCTGCACCCAGGTGGTCGCGGTCATGCCGCCGAAGATGACGTAGACCATCATGAGGATGCCGACGATGACGACGGCGATCCAGTAGTCCAGACCGAACAGCAGTTGGATCAGCTTGCCCGCGCCGACCATCTGCGCGATCAGGTAGAAGGCGACCACGACCAGCGAGGAAATCGCCGCCATGGTGCGGATCTGGGTCTGACCGAAGCGGTAGGAGCTGACGTCGGCGAAGGTGAACTTGCCGAGGTTACGAATCTGCTCGGCGATCAGGAACATGATGATCGGCCAGCCGACCAGGAAGCCGATGGAGTAGATCAGGCCATCGTAGCCGGAGGCGAAGACCAGGCCGGAGATACCCAGGAAGGAGGCCGCCGACATGTAGTCGCCGGCGATCGCCAGACCGTTCTGGAAACCGGTGATGCCGCCGCCAGCGGTATAGAACTCCTTGGCGGTGCGGGTGCGCTTGGCCGCCCAGTAGGTGATGCCCAGGGTTCCCGCGACGAACGCCAGGAACATGTAGATGGCGGTGTAGTTCATCGCCTGCTTCTCGACCGCACCGGTCAAGGCCGGTGCGGCGACGAGCACGAAAGGGGTCAGGAGGGCGAACAGAACGCCCCAGGTTGCGAAACGCTTCATTGCACGCTCTCCCGGATTTCCTTGGTCAGTGCGTCGAAGCGGCCGTTCGCGCGGGCGACATAGATCCCGGTCAGAATGAAGGCGCTGACGATGATGACGACCCCGATCGGGATGCCGATCGTGGTCACGGCCCCCTCTGAGAGCGGCGTGGCCAGTAGCTTGGGCGCGAAGGCGATCACCAGGATAAAGCCGTAATAGATGGCGAGCATGAGGACGGTCAGGTTCCAGGCGAAGCACTTACGGGTGCACACCAACTCCTGATACCGCGGATGCGCCTTGATGGCGTCTACCGAGTCTTGTTGCATTGTCGCATTCCTAAATCTGAAGTGGATAACGAGAGTCAGGTGGCACAGGGGTGTCCCGCGGACGGTGCCCCCGGTCGAGGCTTGCGCACAATGCCACCCGCGTGCTCGTGAGGCGAGCACGGCGCTCTCATGGACTTGTTGTTGATTGCGTGCGCGCGATCCGGGGAGCCTGCGATTCTGTTGGCGCGTCGTCACGACCGTCAATGAGCGCGATGATTCTTTTTATCTATGACTAGAATTGAAAACCCTCGAAAAATAGGTGATGAGGCGGGGTTTTGGTGGCGATCGTGGCGCCTAGCCCCGATTCCGTCAGCCTGTGCGAGTTGGCACGCGGGGCGCCGGGTTGGCCGTCAGGCCCCCGGCCGACGCGGCTGAAGCCCTGCTCGCACATCCAGTCCTCGATGCCCTGGAGGATGATGGCCGGTGTACGCCGGTCCCTTCTCCAGCAGCGCACTGCAGAGATGCACCACGTCAGCCCCGGCGAGCAGCAGCTTGATGGCGTCCTCCGGCTGTGTGGACGCCGCCGGTGGCACCGAGCGACAGATCGCCGAGTCCGGCCATGCAGGATGCGCGATCCAGCGCATCGCGAGCAGGATCTCGGCTGAGGTCGAGGGACGCAGAGCTCGGATTGCAGCCGCAGGCCCTGGATATCGATGTCGGGCTGATAGAAGCGGTTGAAGAGCGCCACCCCGTTGGCGCCCGGCGCCGCCAGTCTGTTTGACCAGATTGCCGATCGAGCTGAAGGTCGATGACAGCTTCATGTTGATCGGGATCCGGACCTGACCGCGCAGCTCGCGCAGCAGGCGTCAGATAGCGTTCCTCGACCTCGGCGCCGGTCTGGGTGATGTCGCCCGCGACATAGTAGACATTGAGCTCCAGGGCATCGGCGCCGGCCTGCTCCAGTTCGCGCGGCATGACGGATCCAGCCGCTGGCGGTGACGCCGTTGAGACTGGCGATGACCGGGATGTCGAGCGCGTCCTTGAGCTTGCGGATGTGCTCCAGATACTGATCGAGCGCAGTTCGCGAAATCGGGCTGTTGGGGCAGGAAGCCGTTGCCGATCTCGGCGAAACCGGTCTCCTGATGGTGCAGAAAGCGCACCATGGATTCGGATTCGGCGGTGATGGCCTCCTCGAACAGCGACCACATGACGATGGCCGCCGCGCCACTGTCTTCCAGCTCGCCGCGCGATGGTGACGCTCTTGCGAGAGCGGCGAGGCCGAGGGAACGAACGGGTTTTTGAGTTCCAGGCCGAGATAGTTGGTCGTCAGGTTCATCTGGCTCCGCTGTGAACCGCTTGGTCGGGTTCGCATTGCAGTGCGTATGTCCAGCGGCTGTCGCTTGCGTGTTCTCGTCTGCACTGAGGCTCAGTCTCCGCTCGGCGTCGGCGCCTTCTGCACCGCCAGATGCGCGAGCTGCTCGTAGAGACTGAAGCGGGTCTGCACATGCTTCTGCGCCAGTTGCAGATAACGCTCGGCGTCCTCGGGATGCGTGCGCGTTCAACAGACTGAAACGGGTCTCGGTGGCGATGAAGTCGCGATAGGGCATGCTCGGCGGCTTGGAGTCGATCAGCAGCGGATTCTCGCCCTGCGCGGCGCGGCGCGGGTCATAGCGGAACAGCGCCCAGTGTCCGGAGTTCACCGCCATGTCCTGCTGACGGAGATTGTTGGACAGATCCACGCCGTGCGCGATGCAGGGCGAATAGGCGATGATGACCGATGGGCCGTCATAGGACTCGGCCTCCATGAAGGCGCGCACCGTCTGCACATCCTTGGCGCCGAACGCGACCTGGGCGACATAGACGTTCTCGTAGGCCATCGCCATCATGGCCAGGTCTTTCTTGAAGGTCGCCTTGCCGCTGGCGGCGAACTTGGCGACCGCGCCCAGCGGGCGTGGCCTTGGACTTCTGGCCGCCGGTGTTGGAGTAGACCTCGGTGTCGAGGGAATGGAAAGGGGGCCGCGAGTCGCCATCGCGGCGGCGCGCCTCGGCGATCAGGGCGCTCTCGCGAAGAGGCGCGAGCCATGCGGTCGGCGCCACTATAGACTGAAATCCACACGGACTGACGGTCTTCGCGCGTCTGACACTGGAGCAGCCCTGGCATGATCAGGGGCTTCCGCCTATAGTCGCGGGCGTCTTGGTTCGGGATGAAATGGTTTGGCCGGGATTGGATGATGGAAGCGGGGCTGAAGGCGCATCGAGCAGAGGAGCGTTCGCGATTCGTGCTGAGACCCATGCGGCAAGAGGATCTCGTGGCGGTCGTCGCGGTCGAGCGCGCGGCCTATGCGCATCCGTGGAGCGATGGGATCTTCGAGGACTGCCTGCGGGTCGGATATTGCTGCTGGGTCGGCGAGATCGAAGGCGAGCATCGTCGCGCACGGCATCATGTCGGTCGCGGTGGGGGAGTGCCACATCTTCAATCTTTGCGTCCATCCGCAGTGGCAACGCCTGGGCCTGGGTCGCCGGATGTTGCGTCACCTGCTCTCGCTCGCGCTCAAGCGCAAGGCCGAGACCGCCTTTCTGGAGGTGCGGGCCTCCAATGCCAGCGCTCGCGCGCTCTATGCGGCGGAAGGATTCTGCGAGATCGGCACCCGTCGCAACTATTATCCGGCCGGCAAGGGTCGCGAGGATGCCACCGTGCTGGCGCGGGAATTGACGGGGATCGAGTCGAGCGAAGTCCTGTCCTGACCGGTATACTTCCGCGATTTAGCCGCGCGATCAGCGCCTGACCAGATCCCCATGAGCGAGCTTCAAGAGCAACTCGACAAACGTCGCACCTTCGCCATCATCTCCCACCCCGACGCCGGCAAGACCACGCTGACCGAAAAGCTGCTGCTGTTCGGCGGCGCCATCCAGCTCGCCGGCACGGTCAAGGGGCGCAAGGCCGCGCGCCACGCCACCTCGGACTGGATGGAGCTGGAGAAGGAGCGCGGCATCTCGGTGACCTCCTCGGTCATGCAGTTCCCCTACGGCGACGCCATCGTCAACCTGCTCGACACGCCCGGACACGAGGACTTCTCCGAGGACACCTATCGGACCCTGACGGCGGTCGATTCGGCGCTGATGGTGATCGACATCGCCAAGGGCGTCGAGGAGCGCACCATCAAGCTGATGGATGTCTGCCGGCTGCGCGATACGCCGATCCTCACCTTCGTCAACAAGCTCGACCGCGAGGGCCGCGATGCCGTCGAGGTGCTGGACGAGATCGAGAACGTCCTGAAGATCCGCTGCGCGCCCGTGACCTGGCCGATCGGCATGGGCAAGCGCTTCAAGGGCGTCTTCGATCTGCGCAACGGCCGGACCCACCTCTTCAGCGCCCAGCACGGCGGACGCATCACCCAGGGCGAGATCATCGAGGGGCTCGACAACCCGCGCATGGACGAGATTCTGGGCGATCAGGCCCAGGAACTGCGCGAGGAGATGGAACTGGTGCAGGGCGCCAGCCACCCGCTGAATCTCGCCGACTACATGGCCGGCAAGCAGACGCCGGTGTTTTTCGGCTCGGCCATCAACAACTTCGGCGTGCGCGAGCTGCTGGACGCCTTCGTCGAGTACGCCCCGCCGCCGCGCCCGCGCGAGACCCGGCAGCGTCTGGTGACCCCGGCCGAGGAGGCGTTCACCGGCTTCGTCTTCAAGATCCAGGCGAACATGGATCCGGCCCATCGCGACCGCGTCGCCTTCCTGCGGGTCTGCTCCGGCAGCTATCAGAAGGGCATGAAGATGCGCCATGTGCGCATCGGCAAGTCGATCCAGGTCGCCAACGCCATCACCTTCCAGGCCGACGAGCGCCGGCAGGTGGAAGAGGCCTGGCCGGGCGACATCATCGGCCTGCACAATCACGGCACCATCCAGATCGGCGACACCTTCACCGAGGGCGAGGAGCTGAAATACGAGGGTGTGCCCTATTTCGCGCCAGAGCTGTTCCGCCGGGTGGTGCTGCGGGATCCGCTGCGGACGAAGGCGCTGCAGAAAGGCGTGCTGCAACTCTCGGAGGAGGGCGCGACCCAGTCCTTCAGGCCGCTGAAGAACAACGACCTCATCCTGGGCGCTGTCGGAATCCTTCAATTCGACGTGGCGTCCTATCGACTGAAGGACGAATACGGAGTCGATGCCACGGTCGAGCCGGTGAGCGTCAAGACCGCCCGCTGGATCGCTTGCGAAGACCCCAAGATGCTGGATCGTTTCAGGGAAAAGAACTACGAGAACCTCGCCCTGGACGGCGATGACCAACTCGTCTATCTGGCGCCGACCATGGTCAATCTGAGCCTCGCGCAAGAGCGCTGGCCGGATGTGCGCTTCATGGCGACCCGCGAACTCTGATCCGTCTGAAGGAGCTAAACATGGAAACCGAAGCAATCGCCCAACTCATCCGCGCCGGCATCCCGGATGCCGATGTTCAAGTCACCGGCGATGGCAGCCACTTCGAGGCGGTCATCATTAGCGCGGCCTTCGAGGGACTGAGTCTCATCAAGCGCGAACGTCTGGTCATGGAGACCGTCAAGGAACAGGTTGCGAGCGGCGAACTCCACGCCCTGTCCATCAAGGCGCTGGCGCCGGCACAAGAGGCCGCCAAGGGCGGCTGACGACGGATGTCACCGCTCAGTCGCTCGTCGCTGCGCGAGGAGAGCTGGATAGGGCATCGTGGAATCGCGGACCATGCACGACCGCGAGCAGGTGAAGATCCTCGCCCTGATGCTGATAGAGGATGCGGAAGCCGTCGATCGAGTGCTCGCGGACACCGTTCCGATTGGACTCCGGAATCCGCTGGTCTCTCGCGGGCTGGGCGCACAGACGCTCGCTGTCCGCGATGATCCGCTCGACCAGGCGGCGAGCGTGGATGCTGGAATCGCGGGCGATGAAGGCGGCAATCGCCTCGATGTCATCGAGCGCGGCGCGCGACCAGATCAGCTCTCCAGCCATCGATCCAACCGCTGCTTGGCTTCGGTGTTGAGGTAGGCACGGCCCTGCGCGATGTCCTCGCGTCCCCTGTGGACCTTCGCCATGACGTACAACTCATGCTGGATGTCTTCCAGGGTGCAGTCGTCGGGCAGTCGCCGCAGCAGCTCGGCCACCTCCTGTTTCGCGCTCCGCATGGCCTCTTTCCTCGTGGATTCGTTCCTGCCGAAACACTAAGCCCGGCTTGCGGCGAGATCAAGCGCTGCTCAGCCGCCGGTGACCGGGGGGAAGAAGGCGACCTCGTCGCCGTCCTGGAGCGCGGTTTGGGGCCGCGCCAGATCCTGGTTGACGGCGATCAGAACGCGCTCCCCCTCGCCCAGAACCTCGGACCAGACGCCGCCCCTGGCGCGCAGATGTTCAATCAGATCAGCGGCCGTGCAGGGTTTGCCGCCGATCTCAAGCCGCTCCTCACCGAGACCGAGCTGTTCGCGGAAGCGTGCGAAATAGAGGATCTTGATCATGGGCATCAGGCCGGTCGGGGCTCAGTGGAGGAGATCCGCGAAGGGGATGAAGTCGACCGCGTCGCCACGCTGGATGACCTGCCCGGCCGCGAGCTGGACAAAGCCGTCCGCCCAGGCAACCGAGGAAAGCACGGCGGAAGAGCGGCTGGGAAAGACCGCCAGCTCGGTCTCGCCATCCGCGCCGGTCTGGAGCCGGGCGCGATGGAACTCGGTGCGTTTGTCCGGTCGCGGCCAGTCGAAGGCGGCGCGGACCTTGAGCATGCGCGGACTCGCGTCGCCGCTGATGCCCTGCATCCGCCGCACCAGCGGGCGGGCAAAGAGACAGCAGGTGACGAAGAGCGACACCGGATTGCCGGGGCTGCCGAAGAAGGGCGTGCCCTCCACCCAGCCGAAGGCGACCGGCTTGCCGGGACGGATCGCGATGTGATGGAGCTCGAGCTGGCCGAGCCGCTCGACCGCCGGCTTGATGTGATCCTCCTCGCCGACCGAGACGCCGCCGCTGGCGATGATCAGATCCGCCGCGCGCGCGCCCTCGGCGATGCGCCGCGACGGTCGCCTCCAGGGTGTCCGCGACCATCCCGAGATCGACCACCTCGCAGCCCCAGCCCTGCAGCAGACCAATGAGGGTGAAGCGGTTGGAGTTGTAGATCCGGCCCGGACCCAGCGGTTCGCCGGGCATCGCCAGCTCATCGCCGGTCGAGAGGATGGCGACCCTGAGCCGACGATGGACCTGGAGCGCGGCGACGCCAACCGAGGCCGCCAGCCCCAGGTGCTGCGGCGCGAGCCGGGTGCCGGCCGCGATGACCTCGGCGCCCGCGCGGATGTCCTCGCCAGCGCGACGGATGTTCGCGCCCGCCTTGCAGTCCAGCGGGATGCGCACCCCATCGCCGTCCGGCTCGCAGATCTCCTGGATCACGACGCTATCCGCACCCTCGGGCACGGGCGCGCCGGTGAAGATCCGCGCGGCCGTGCCGGGCACGAGCGGCTGCCCGACCGACCCGGCGGCGATGCGCTGAGCGACCGGAAGCCGGCCGCCGTGGGGCGCGAGATCGGCGTGACGGATGGCATAGCCGTCCATGGCGCTGTTGTCCCAGCCGGGGACGTCGATGGCGCTGATCACCGGCGCGGCGAGCACGCGCCCGAGCGCCGCCTCGGTGGCAATGGTCTCGGTGTCCGCGATGGGCTCGACCCGTCGCACAGGAAGTCGATGGCCTCGTCCTTGGTCAGGTCCGGGTCGCTCGTCCGATGCCGGGGCGCAGTCGTTGATGCGTTGCTCATGGGTCTCGCCGTCTCAGCGTTCGCGCAGACGCGGGATGAGCTGGGCGAAGTTGCAGGGGCGGGTGCGGATGTCGAGCTGGGGCAGCAGAATCCGCTCCCAGGCGGTGCGGCAGGCGCCAGTCGAGCCCGGCAGACAGAAGACGAAGGTGCCGTTGGCCAGTCCGCCGAGCGCCCGCGATTGAAGGGTCGAGGCGCCGATCTCCGCGAAGGAGACCTGCCGGAACAGTTCGCCGAAGCCCTCGACGACCTTGTCCAGCAGCGGCAGGACCGCCTCCGGCGTGCTGTCGCGCCCGGTGACGCCGGTCCCGCCGGTGCTCAGGATGACGTTGACCTCGGGATCGGCGATCCAGCGCGAGAAGACCGCGCGCAACTGGTAGACGTCGTCGCGCACGATCTCCTTGGCGACGACCTCGATGCCCGGCCGACTCGGCGCTGTCCCTCAGATAGCTTGCCCGAGGTGTCCTGATCCTCGCCCCGGCTGTCCGAGACCGTCAGGATCGCGATCCTGAGCGGCAGAAAGGGCTGCTCGCTAAAGTGCTCGCTCATGGCGCCTCCTCGTGCTGTTTCGATGGGTGGAACAGCCCTGGCGCCCGGAAACCGACCGCCGTCCCGGAACATCAGAGCCACTTGGGGATCAGGATCAGGGCCCAGATCACCACGCAGAAGGCGATGCTCGAAAACACCGCCGCGGAGGCGATGTCCTTGGCGCGTCCCGAGAGTTCGTGACGTTCCAGGCCGACCCGGTCGACATTGGCCTCGATGGCCGAATTCAGCAATTCGACGATGGGCACCATCAGCAGGCTGCCGACCAGCATGGCGCGCTCCACCGGAGTTTCGCCGAGCCAGAGCGCCAAGCGGCAGCAGGGGAATCAGCAGAAAGACCTCCTGTCGGAAGGCCTCCTCCAGCTCGAAGCAGGCCTTGAAGCCGTTCATCGAGTAGCCAAAGGCGCGGATCACCCGCCGCCAGCCCCTGACGTTGTTGTTAGCCATGCGCGTCCTCGATCTCCGGTCGGCGGTCTCCAGGCCAGATCCAGTTGACGCGCGGCGCGCACGTCGTCGAGCCGGCGCACCGGCAGGGTATGGGGCGCGCCCTTGACCTTGTCCGGATCCTCCTGCGCCTCGCGGCGGATGGCGATCATGGCCTCGACGAAGCCGTCCAGGTCTTCCTTGGTCTCGGTCTCGGTCGGCTCGATCAGCAGACACTCGGGCACCAGCAGCGGGAAATAGGTGGTCGGGGCGTGATAGCCGTAGTCCAGCAGACGCTTGGCGAAGTCCATGGCGTTGACGCCCAGTTCCCTGGCCTCGCGCTTGAGCGTGACGATGAACTCGTGGCTGGCGCGGCGCTCCGGATAAGCGGCCTCGAAGCCGGCCGCCCGCAGACGCGCCATCAGATAGTTGGCGTTGAGCGTGGCGAATTCGGCGACCCGTCCCATGCCCTCGCGGCCCAGCATGCGGGCATAGACATAGGCGCGCAGCAGGATGCCCATGTTGCCGCCGAAGGCGGTGAGCCGACCGATGCTGTCCGGGCGCTCGCGCTCCGTCAGCCAGCGGTAGTCGTCGCCATCGAAGCTCGACCAGCGGCACCGGCAGGAAGGGCTCCAGACGCTGCGAGACGCCCACCGGACCCGCGCCCGGACCGCCGCCGCCGTGCGGGGTGGAGAAGGTCTTGTGCAGGTTCATGTGGATGACGTCGAAGCCCATGTCGCCCGGACGGACCTTGCCGAGGATGGCGTTGAGATTGGCGCCGTCGTAATAGAGCAGACCGCCGGCCGCGTGCACGGTGCGCGCGATCGCCTGGATGTTGCGGTCGAAGACGCCGACCGTGCTCGGATTGGTGAGCATGATGCCGGCGGTCTGCGGACCGACGGCGGCGTTCAGTGCGTCGAGATCGACATCGCCGTCGGGGCCGGTCGGGATCTCGCGCACCGTGAAGCCGCACATGACCGCCGAGGCCGGATTGGTGCCGTGCGCGGCGTCCGGCACCAGCATCTCGGTGCGCGCCAGGTCGCCGCGCGCCTGGTGATAGGCGCGGATCATGGCGACCCCGGCGAACTCGCCCTGCGCGCCGGCGGATGGCGCCAGCGAGACCGCGTGCATGCCGGTCACCTCTTTGAGCATCTCCTGCAGCTCGAAGAGACAGGCCAGGAACCCCTGGCCCGTGGCTGTCCGGCGCCAGCGGGTGGCGCGCCAGAAAGCCGGGCAGCATGGCCAGGCTGTTACAGGCGCGCGGGTTGTACTTCATGGTGCAGGAGCCGAGCGGATAGAAATGGGTGTCGATCGAGAAGTTCTTCTGCGACAGCCGGGTGTAGTGACGCACCGCCTGCATCTCGGAGACCTCCGGCAGCGCGGGCCGCGCGCGGCGGCGCAAGCCCTGCGGGAATGTCCGTCAGCCGCGAGCGGATGGAGCGGCGCCTGGGCGGTCGCCCGGCGGCCGGGTCGGGATTGGTCGTGGATCAGCATGGCGATAGGGTCTATGCCAATGCAGAAGACATGTCACCGCAACTTTGCGGCGGCCGACGTAGGATGGGTAGAGCGAGAGCGAAACCCATCATGCTCCGTGGTTCGATGCGGTTTCGCGTTGCTCTACCCATCCTACGATGCCGGATATCAGAGCGCGGCCAGCGCGGCGTCGTAATCCGGCTCCTGGGTGATCTCCGGCACCAGTTGGGTGTAGAGCACCTTGTTGTCGGCATCCAGCACGACGACCGCGCGGGCGGTGATGCCGGCCAGCGGACCGTCCTCGATCAGCACGCCGTAGTCCTTGGCGAAGTTGCGCGAGCGCATCATCGAGAGGCTGATGACGTTCTCGATCCCTTCGGCGCCGCAGAAGCGGCCCATGGCGAAGGGCAGGTCGGCCGAGATGACCAGGGCGACGGCGTCGGTCTTGCCGGCCATGGCCTCGTTGAATTTCTTGGTCGAGGTCGCGCAGACCGGGGTGTCCAGGCTGGGCACGATGTTGAGCAGTTTCTTCTTGCCGGCGAAATCGGCCAGCGTCTTGTCGCCCAGATCCTTGTCGACCAGTTTGAAATCGGGCGCGAGGCTGCCGACGGCGGGCAGATCGCCGTTGAGGGTAACGGGGTTGCCTTGCAGTGCGGTCTGGGCCATGGGCGTCTCCAGTGGTTGGTGAGTCAGTGGTTGGCGGCGAAGGGTTGAGGCGGAATGCCGGCAGGGAGTTTGAACCATCGCGCCTCCGTCGGCTATCCACTCATCCGCATGACGATCCGCTCAAGCGAATTTCGGCTCGACCGGGCATTTCGCCTGGGTCCGGGTGGCGATGATCCGCGCCAGCTTGTCGGCATAGCCGCGCATCTCCTCCTCCGTGCGGAGTTCGGTGGCGCAGACCAGCACGGCCGGGCCCAGTTCCGGATAGTCCGGACTCAGATCGAAACCACCCAGGATGTTGTGCGCCGCCAGCGAGCGCAGCAGGTCCGCCGCCGGGGCCGGCAGTCGCAGCGCCTGCTCGTGGAAGACCGGGCGGTCGAACAGAGGCTCGACGCCGGGTGATCTCGCACAGCAGTTCGCTGAGTCGGCGGGTATTGGCATGACAGGCCGCCGCGACCCGCTCCAGACCCTCGGCGCCCAGCAGCGCCATGTGGATGGTCGCCGCGGTGACCAGCAGGCCCTGGTTGGTGCAGATGTTGGAGGTCGCCTTGCCGCGCCGGATGTGCTGCTCGCGCGCCTGGAGCGTGAGGGTGAAGCCGGGCTTGCCGTCCAGGTCGAGCGTCCGTGCCGGCGATGCGGCCGGGCATCTGGCGCACGAATTCCTGCTTGCAGCAGAGAAAGCCGGCATAGGGACCGCCGGAGGACAGCGGCATGCCCAGCGGCTGGGCCTCGCCGCAGGCGATGTCGGCGCCGCTCGCGCCCCAGTCGCCGGGCGGCGAGAGCAGGGCCAGCGCGATCGGATTGACGACGCGCGATGACCAGCGCCTTGTGGGCATGCGCCCAGTCGGTCAGGGCATCGACATCTTCCAGCACGCCGAAGAAATTGGGCTGGTTGATGACCAGGGCGGCGAACTCGCCACCGCTGGCGGCCGCTTCCAGTTGCTCGACCGGCGTCTGTCCGCCCTGGGGATCGAAGGCGACCTCGACCAGTTCGATTCCCTGGGATTCCGACGATGCGCGCGCACCGTGCGCCGATAGGCCGGATGCAGCGCGCGCGGCACCAGCACCCGGGTCGACTTGGTCTGGCGATTGGCGCGCACCGCCATCAGGATCGCCTCGGCCAGCGCCGAGGCGCCGTCGTAGAGCGAGGCGTTGGAGACGTCCAGCCCGGTGAGCGCGGTCATCATCGACTGGAATTCGTAGAGCACCTGCAGCGTGCCCTGACTGGCCTCGGCCTGATAGGGCGTGTAGGCGCTGTAGAACTCGCCGCGCGTCGCGATCTGCCAGACGGCGGCCGGGATGTGATGATCGTAGGCGCCGGCGCCGATGAAGCAGAGCGGCTGCCCGTCGGCGCGGGCGCGCGCCTGCATCAGCCGGGCGATCTCCATCTCGGACAGCGCGGTCGGGATGGCGGCCAGCTCGCCGATCCGCAGCTCGGCCGGGATCTCGTCGAACAGCGCATCGATGGAGTCGACGCCGATGGTCGCGAGCATGGCGGCGATGTCGTCATGCGGTATGGGGTATGAAAGGCATAGGGGTATCCAGGGTCCGCGTTGCGGACCCATTGTCAGTCAGGCGGGCGCGGATCGATCAGTCTTCGTCCTCGACGACCTGCTCATAGGCGGCGGCGTCCAGCAGGCCGTCGAGCGCGCCCATGTCGCTCGGGGCCAGACGGAAGATCCAGCCGTCCTCGTAGGGACTGGTGTTGATGGCGTCCGGGGTATCGGTCAGGACCGCGTTGCCCTCGACGATCTCGCCGGCCAGCGGCGCGTAGATGTCGGAGGCGGCCTTGACCGATTCGACCACCGCGCAGGCCTCGTCGGCGTCGACCGCGCGCCCGGTCTCCGGGGCCTCGACGAACACGATGTCGCCCAGCGCCTCCTGGGCGTGGTCGGTGATGCCGACGGTGACGGTGCCGTCGCCGTTGTCTCTCACCCACTCGTGGGTCTTGGTGTATTTCAGATCGGCAGGCAGGTCGCTCATTGTTCTCTCCTCACGGGATCCAGGGGGATCGGTTCGTTCGCTGTTCGTGTGATTGGTTTCGTGACGGCCATCAGACCGCGATACAGGCCCGGCCATGGCGCACGAAGGGCGGCTTGACCACCCTGGCCGCGACCGGCTTGCCACGGATCTCGACCTCGCAGGTCGCCGCCCAGTCCGGGCGCGACCCGCGCCAGCGCGATCGAGCGCTCCAGGGTCGGCGAGAAGCCGCCGGAGGTGATTTCGCCGACCTCCAGGCCGTCGCGCAAGACCTTCTGATGGCCGCGCAGGACGCCGCGTCCGGTCAGCAGCAGCCCGACGAAGTCGCGGCGCGCGGGGCTCGTCGCGGAGTCGGGTCAGGGCCGCGCGCCCGATGAAGTCGCGCTCGGCGGGCTCCCAGGCGATGGTCCAGGCCAGCCCGGATTCCAGCGGGCCGACGCCTTCGTCCATGTCCTGGCCGTAGAGGTTCATGCCGGCCTCCAGACGCAGGGTGTCGCGCGCGCCGAGTCCGCAGGGCTGGACCCCGGCGGCGGCAGCGCCTGCCAGAGCGCGACGGCCTCGCCGCTCGGCAGCATGATCTCGAAGCCGTCCTCGCCGGTATAGCCGGTGCGGCCGACGAACCAGTCGCCGGCCTCGGCGGCGAAGAAGGGCGCGAGGTCCATGGCCGGATCGCGCAGATCGGCCGGGAGCAGGGGCTGCGGCCTGCTCGCGCGCCTGCGGTCCCTGCACCGCGATCATGGCGAGATCCGTCGCGCGGCTGGATGGCGACCTCGAAACCGGCGCAGTGCGCGCGCATCCAGGCGATGTCCTTGTCCGCCGTGCCGGCGTTGACCACGACGCGGAAGCGCTCCGGGCCGCGCGCGTAGACGATGAGGTCATCGACCACGCCGCCTGCGTCGATTCAGCATGCAGGAATAGAGCGCCTTGCCGGGCGACTTGAGCCTGGCGACGTCGTTGGCCAGCAGGTGGCGCAGAAAGGCTTGGGCGTCCGGAGCCCTCGACATCGACGGGGCGCATGTGCGAGACATCGAACATGCCGGCGGCGCGGCGCACGGCGTGATGCTCCTCGATCTGGGAGCCATAGTGCAGCGGCATGTCCCAGCCGCCGAAGGGGACGAGACGGGCGCCGAGACGCTCGTGCTCGGAATACAAGTGGCGTGCGCAATCCCATCCGACTCTCCGCTGGGTCTGTGTAAGGGGTTGACCCGGCCTGGCGACCGGCGGCAACGCGACAACAGCCGAAGGCGCAAGCCCCCGATGTCGCCCCTCTGTCCTAGACCTGAGAGTTTGCGGCGGAGAATCGGTGGATCCCTGCCGCTGCCCCGTCGGTGGGTGGCGGCTGGATTGCAGCCGGCACCACTCTCCAGAGTCGGTCGTTATCCCCGCGGTCCGTTTGCCTGAGCGATTCCGGGCGGTGTTGCGCCTTCGGCGCCGGCCGCTAAGGCCGGTCTCTCCCACGGGACATGACACGAAGGCCGCCACTATAAGCGCCGGACGATCGGATTTCCAGATGTGCGCCGCCACGGTGCCAGCCAGATGTACCCCTCCGGGATGCGACATATACTGACCCAGACAACAGCGACTTTTCAGACGAGGATCACGCCATGTCTCTTGCCGGTCCGATTCAGTACATCGGTTCCGAGGAGTATCTGCTCGCCGAGCAGTCGCGCGATATCCGCCATGAGTATGTCGCGGGCGAGCTGTTCGCGATGGCGGGCGCGGGGGAGGTTCATAACCGCATTGCAGGGAATCTGTTTTTTCACATTCGTTCGGCCACGCGCGGAACGCCGTGCGGGGTCTTCATCAGCGACATGAAAGTGCGGGTCGAGTCCCATGACGCCTTCTATTACCCCGACGTGCTCCTGACCTGCGACCCCGAGGATGGCGCCTCGCTCTATAAATCCGCGCCCTGTTTCATCGCCGAGGTGTTGTCGCCCTCGACCGAGATCATCGATCGTCGCGAAAAGCTCATCGCCTACCGCACCCTGGATGCCCTGCGTTATTACCTGCTGGTCAGCCAGACGTCGCGACGGGTCGAATGTTATGAGCGCGAGGAATCTGGCGTCTGGCGGCATCGGATCCTCGAACAGGACGGCGAGCTGAGATTCGACTGCGGCGATCAACGTCTTACCTTGACGCTGGCGGATCTCTACGAGGACGTGGTGATGGCGTCCTGACCGCGCGCGTCCAGCAAGCCGTCGCCCTGTTGGACGCGCGGGGATCAGTCCTTCTTGTCGGATCCCTCGGCGCGGCGACGGAAGACGGTTCCGCCACAATCGGCGCAAATCGGGATGCGCCCGGCCTTGACGAAGTGGGTCTCGGCCCCGCAGCGGTCGCAGGTGAGGGTGCCGGGGCCGGTGACCTCGCCGGCCTGGTAGAGGCTCATCTGACGCGCGGTCTCGGCCCATTGGGCGAGTTGCAGGCTGGTCTGATCCGCGACCAGCTTGAACATGTCCATCATCCGCTTTTCGACCAGTTGCAGGTCGAAGCGCCACCAGTCGCGGATGTCCTGGCCGGTCTCGGCGATGTAGTTGGCGGCGTCCTCGATGTCGCGCTTGATGTAGTCGGAGACCTTGTCCGCCTCCTCGCGGGTCAGCTCGCCCAGTTCCACCATGTTGTCGCGCGCCTTCTCCAGCATCTCGCGAAACTTGGGAACGGATTCCTGCTGCGCCTTTTCGATGGTCTCGTGGGTCTGCTTGAGCATCTGCTCGTAGGCATTGACCAACTTGTCGGTGGTCTCGTTTTTCTGGTCTTCGCTCATGGGTGGGACTCCGGTTGGGTCGCTGGGGTCTTTCAGTGGTCAGTTGGTTGGGGGATTGTCTGGTCAGGCGCGAAACAGGTTCGCGATATCCAGTGAGATCGTGACGCCCGCGATCTCGATCGCCAGGGTGCCCTCGTCGAGCACCTGGGTCTCTCGATAGGTGGCGCCGCTTGGGTCGGGATCCCGGAAGACATGGACGCGGCTTCCCGGGATGTCGAGGATCCAGACCTGGGGAACTCCGTGACGGGCGTAGATCGGGAGCTTGGTTTTCAGATCATGCTTGAGGCTTGAGTCCGAGACCTCGATCGCAAGATGCGTGTCGGCGGGGCCGGGGTTGCGGCGCCGATAGAAGTCGTCGCGGGCCTTCAGTACCAGGAGATCGGGATAGAGTTCGTTACGTCGGTCGAGTGTCAGCGGACCCGAGGATGTCACGACCGCCTTGCCCGCTAGGCGCGAGGCGAAAATCATGATCAATTCGGCGGTGGTGCCCCCGTGCGGTGGTCCAATCGGCGACATATCGAGCATCTCCCCTTCGATCAACTCCACGCGATCCCCGGAGCGGAAAACGCCCGGCCTCGATCATGCGGTGGAACTGCTCGATATCGATACGATGGTAGTGGCGGCCGTAGTCGATGGCTTCCATGGACGAATCACCCTCGGCTGAATGTTCAGAGGTTAGGATAGCAAAAGCCTCTGCGGTATCCTTGCGCGATCGACATCCACCCATCTCCAGCCACGCGACCGAAATCCATGCAGACCGACTACGATCCGCGCGCCATCGAGGCCGCGGCCCAGCGCTATTGGGAAGAGCAGCCAGTCCTTCAAGGCCGTCGAGGACCCGTCCCGGGAGAAGTTCTACTGCCTCTCCATGTTCCCCTATCCCTCGGGCCGGCTGCACATGGGGCATGTGCGCAATTACACCATCGGGGACGTGATCGCGCGCTATCAGCGGATGCTCGGCAAGAACGTGCTCCAGCCGATGGGCTGGGACGCCTTCGGTCTGCCGGCGGAGAACGCGGCCATCCAGCACGGCATCCCGCCGTCGCAGTGGACCAAGTCGAACATCGCCTACATGAAGGGCCAGCTCAAGCAGCTCGGCTTCGGCTACGACTGGGACCGCGAGCTGGCGACCTGCGACGCGGACTACTACCGCTGGGAGCAGTGGCTCTTCACCCGGCTGATGGAGAAGGGGCTGGCCTATCGCGCCAAGACCACGGTCAACTGGGACCCCATCGATCAGACCGTGCTGGCCAACGAGCAGGTCATCGACGGCAAGGGCTGGCGCTCCGGCGCGCCGGTCGAGAAGCGCGAGATCGAGCAGTGGCTGGTGCGCATCACCGACTATGCCCAGGAACTGCTGGACGCGCTCGACGGCCTGGACGGCTGGCCGGAGCGGGTGCGCATCATGCAGCGCAACTGGATCGGCCGCTCCGAAGGCGTGTCGATGGACTTCGGCATCGCCGGCTCCGACGAGACGCTCGGCATCTACACCACGCGCCCGGATACCCTCATGGGCGTGACCTATGTCGCCGTCGCCGCCGAGCATCCGCTGGCGCGCCGCGCGGCCGAGGGCAACGCCGAGCTGGCGGCCTTCATCGAGGAGTGCCGCAAGGGCGGCACCTCCGAGGCCGAGATCGAGACCATGGAGAAGAAGGGCTTCCCGCTCGGCATCGACGCCATCCATCCCATCACCGGCGAGCCCGTGCCCATCTATGCCGCCAACTTCGTGCTCATGGGCTATGGCACCGGCGCGGTCATGGCGGTGCCCGCGCACGATCAGCGCGACTGGGAATTCGCCGAGCGCTACGGCATCCCCAAGAAGGCCGGTCATCCGCTCGGCGGACGGCAGCCCCTGCGGGATCGAGGCGGCGGCCTATGTCGAGAAGGGCGTGCTCTTCAATTCCGGCCCCTTCGATGGCCTGACCTCTGCCGATGCCTTCGACGCCATCGCCGCCTGGCTGGCCGAGCGGGGCAGGGGGACGCAAGACCGTCAACTTCCGTCTGCGCGACTGGGGCGTCTCGCGCCAGCGTTATTGGGGCTGCCCCATCCCGGTCGTCCGCACCGCCGATGGCGAGGTGCGGCCCGAGACCGATCTGCCGGTGCGTCTGCCCGAGGACGTGATCGTCGACGGCTCCGGCTCGCCGCTCAAGCAGATGCCGGCCTTCTCGGACCTGGGCGGCGGCGAGACGCGCGAGACCGACACCTTCGATACCTTCTTCGAGTCGAGCTGGTACTACGCCCGCTATTGCTCGGCCGACTGCGACACCGCCATGCTCGACGCGCGCGCCAAGTACTGGCTGCCGGTCGACCAGTATGTCGGCGGCATCGAGCACGCGGTGCTGCACCTGCTCTATGCGCGCTTCTTCCATAAGCTGATGCGCGACGAGGGTCTGGTCGACTGCGACGAGCCCTTCAAGAACCTGCTGACCCAGGGCATGGTGATCGCCGAGACCTGGTATCGCGAGGACGCCGAGGGCCGCAAGCAGTGGTTCAACCCGACCGATGTCGAGGTCGAGCGCGACGAGAAGGGCAAGGTGATCGGCGCCAAGCTCGCGAGCCGACGGCCAGCCGGTGACCTTCGGCGGCATCGAGAAGATGTCCAAGTCGAAGAACAACGGCGTAGACCCGCAGGCGCTGATCGAGCGCTATGGCGCGGATACGGTGCGGCTCTACACCATGTTCACCTCGCCGCCGGATCAGTCGCTGGAATGGAACGACGAGGGCGTCGAGGGCGCCTTCCGCTTCATCCGCCGGCTGTGGGCGCTCGCCGTTGGCGAGGCGGATGCCATCCGCTCCGCCGTGGCACCCGGACGAACTGGACGAGGCCGCCCAGGACGCGCGCCGCGAGATCCATGGCGCGCTGAAAAAGGCGCTCTACGACTACGAGCGCCAGCAGTTCAATACCGTGGTCTCGGGCTGCATGACCATGGTCAACGCGCTCTACCGGCTGGAGCCATCGCCCGCGCGGGCGGGACTGGTGCGCGAGGGCGTCGGCATCGTGCTGCGTCTGCTGGCGCCGATCGCGCCGCATGTCACCCATCATCTCTGGCGTGAACTCGGCTTTGGCGACGGACATCTTGGGCGCCGACTGGCCCCAGGTCGACGAGGCGGCGCTCAAGCAGGACAGCATCGAGTACGTGGTCCAGGTCAACGGCAAGATGCGTGGGAGCGTCAGGGTACCAGCCGATGCCGACAAGGACGCGATCCAGGCAGCGGCCTTGGCCAACGTGCAGGTGCTCAAGTTCATCGACGACAAAGGCGTGCGCAAGGTCATCCTGGTGCCTAACAAACTTATCAACATCGTGGTCGGATGATGCGTCGCTTGAGCCAGCCGAAGACATGGCTTGATCTTCAGCACGGAGTGCCGCTTGCAGCCGGGTTGGGGCGCAATGCCGCCCTCGCCCTGCTGCTTGCGGTCCTCCTCCTCATGCAGGCCGGTTGCGGGTTTCACCTGCGCGGCAATGTCGAGATTCCGAAAGAATACAATCCGATGTACATCCAGGCTGGGGGCGATTCGTCGGTCGCTCGCGCGATTCGGGATCTGCTGGTGGGCAGCAATGTGGGATTGACGACCAAGCCCGCCGAGGCCAGGCTCACGCTTCGGATCCTGTCCGAGAAGCGCTCCTCGCGTGTCGCGGCCGTCGACGCGAACGGTAAGACGCTGGCCTACGAGCTGCATTATCTGGTTCGCTTCGACGCCATTGGCACGGATGGTCAGCCACGGGTACCGGCCCAGACCATGGATCTGACACGCACCTTCGACAATCCAGACGTCGAAGTCCTCGGCAAGCAGCTTGAGCAGGAAATGATCTACGAGGATTTCGCGACCGACGCGGCCGACCGGATCCTGATGCGACTGCGGGCGGTTTTGGGATAATGGTGGGTGGCCAGGATCGCGAGTGATGTCTTCGCAACATCTTGGAAATCCAGTTAATCCTAATCCGTCGAGACTTCCGCTTCACTGGGATGAGGCTTTCTGGATATCGCCCATGCAGGTCCGATTCAACCAACTCGACGGGCACTTGAAATCCGGGCTCGCGCCCGTGTATCTGATCTGTGGCGACGAGCCCTATCAGTTCGGCGATGCCGCGCGTCTGGTGCGCGAGAAGGCGAAGCGCGCGGGCTTCGACGAACGCGAAGTCCTCGATACCGATAGCCACTTCGACTGGGGTTTGTTGTCGGCGGCGGCCGATGCCATGTCGCTCTTCTCCGCGCGCAAGCTGATCGAGCTGCGCATCGGCAACGGCAAGATCGGCAAGGATGGCAGCGAGGCGGTGCGCGCCTATTGCAAGCGCCCCTGTCCGGACAATCTGCTGCTCATCCTTGCTCCCGAGATGGACCGCAAGGAGCTGCAAGCCCAATGGGCCAAGGCCGTCGAGTCACTCGGCGCGCTGGTGCAGGTCTGGCCCCTGAAGGAGAGGGAGCTGGAATCCTGGCTTGGCCAGCGGTTGCAGGCCGCGGGGTTTCGGCCGGGAGAGGGCGTCGCGGCCCTGTTAGCGGAGCGCTCGGAAGGCAATCTGCTGGCGGCGGCGCAAGAGGTCGAGAAGCTGCGGCTCTTGCACGAACCCGGTCCCTTGGGCGTGAGTGAACTGCTGGGCAACCTGGCGGACAGCGCTCGTTTCGATCTGTTCGCCCTGACCGACGCAGCGGTTTCCGGGGATCGGGCGCGGGCGGCACGGGTGCTGTCGGTGCTGCGCGGCGAGGGAACCTCGGAAGTACTGGTCCTCTGGGCCCTGGCGCGCGAGCTGCGCATGCTCGCGGAAGCGGCTGCGGCGATCGCGCGCCGCGCGTCGCCCGCGTCCGTGCTCGCCGCCCATCGGGTTCCGCGCATGCGCCAGGAGACGATCGAGCGTGCCCTGCGACGGCTGTCGGTCCCAACCTTACTAGGACTGATCCAGCAATGCGCCCTGGCAGACCTGTCGATCAAGGGCGTTGCGCAGGACGATGCCTGGCACCGGCTGGCGGTCATCGCGGATGGCCTCTGCACCGGAAGGATTCACTGACCCCGGACCCAACCGGCGCGGCCTGACGGGGATTCTCGCGTGAGCCGGGCGACCCGGCCAAGGGCTGCGGACTGGCACGGATTATCGACTATCATCCTGCGTTCAGCGTGCCGACGCGCGCCGATCAGGTGGGGCAAATGCCTCCCGATCGCTTCCAGACATGCCCATTTCAGACGCCAACAGGTTCTGCCATGACTGACACCCGGATCAACGATATTGCCGCCTATATGACGGACCTCGGACAGCGCGCCCGCCGGGCGTCCCGTGCCATGGCGCGGGCCAGCACGGGCGAGAAGAATGCCGCCCTGCTTGCCATCGCGGATCTCCTGGACCAGGAGCGTGCGATGATCGCGGAGGCCAACCGTCACGATCTGGAGGCCGGCGCGGCCAAGGGGCTGGATGCGGCCCTACTGGATCGGCTTGAGCTGACGCCCGGACGCATCGACGCCATGATCGAGGGCGTGCGCCAGGTCGCCGCCCTGCCGGATCCCATCGGCGCCATCACGGATCTCAACTATCGCCCCTCCGGGATCCAGGTTGGGCGGATGCGGGTGCCGCTCGGCGTGGTCGGCATCATCTATGAGTCTCGCCCCAACGTGACGGCGGATGCCGCCGCGCTCTGTCTGAAGTCGGGCAATGCCACCGTGCTGCGCGGCGGCTCGGAGTCCTTCGCCTCCAATCAGGCCATCGCGAGCTGCGTCCAGCGGGGTTTGGCGCAAGCGGGTCTGCCAGAGGATGGGGTCCAGGTGGTCGCCACGACGGACCGCGCCGCGGTTGGCGCCATGATCGCCATGCCGGAGTCGATCGATGTCATCATCCCGCGCGGCGGCAAGGGGCTGATCGAGCGGATCAGCCGCGATGCGCGGGTTCCGGTCATCAAGCACCTGGACGGCATCTGTCACGTCTACATCGACGCCCATGCGGATCTGGACAAGGCGTTCAGGATCGCCATGAACGCCAAGACCCAGCGCTATGGCACCTGCAACACCATGGAAACCCTGCTGGTGGATGTGCCCGTGGCCGACAAGATTCTGCCAAGGCTCGCCGCCGCCTATGGGGAGAAGGGAGTCGAGCTGCGGGGCTGTCCGCGTACCCGCGCGATCCTGCCCGATGCCCTGCCAGCGGCCGAGGCGGACTGGGACACCGAGTATCTGGCGCCGATCCTCGCGATCCGGGTCGTTGATGGTCTGGATGCGGCCGTGGATCACATCGCCCGCCACGGCTCGGCCCATACCGACGCCATCGTCACCGAGGATTACAGCCTCGCGCGGCGCTTCCTGCGGGAGGTGGATTCCAGTTCGGTCATGGTCAACGCCTCGACCCGCTTCGCCGATGGCTTCGAGTATGGTCTGGGCGCGGAGATCGGTATCAGCACGGATAAATTCCACGCGCGCGGCCCAGTCGGACTGGAGGGGCTGACCTCGGTCAAGTTTGTCGTGCTCGGCAATGGCGAGACGCGGACCTGAGACATCGCCCGAATTTTGGGCTAGACAGGATGTTCGTCCGGTTGTCCTCGACAATCCTCAATCGACTTGATAAGAATACCGGTTACGTTGATCCACATCGCTGTTTGATGAGATTTCCGTCATCGGCTTCCAACGCTCAATCGCACCTGGAGACTCTATATGGCACGTATCCTCATCCTTGGAGCGGGCATTTCCGGACACACGGCGGCCCGCTATCTGGGCAAGTGGGTCGGCAAGAAACACCAAGTCATCGTGGTTTCACCCAACGCCAAATGGAACTGGATCCCCTCCAACATCTGGGTGGGCGTGGGCGAAATGACCGAGTCTCAGGTGACCTTCGAGCTGGCTCCCGTCTATCAGAAGATCAACGTCGATTTCCGTCAGGCCAAGGCCGTTTCCATCCATCCCGAGGGCGGCGCCGAACTGGACAAGCCTTTCGTCACCGTCGAATACACCGAGGTCGCCAGGGCGGGCGAGACCGAATCCATCGAGTATGACTATCTGATCAACGCGACTGGTCCCAAGCTGAATTTCGGCGCGACGCCGGGTCTTGGACCAGAGAGCGGCTATACGATGTCCGTGTGCACGCCGACGCACGCCATGGAAGCGAACACGCAACTGCAAAAAAACATCGAGGCGATGAAGGCCGGCGAGCAGCGGACCTTCGTGGTCGGCACCGGGCATGGCATGTGCACTTGCCAGGGCGCGGCCTTCGAGTACATCTATAACGTCGACCACACCCTGCGCGAGGCCGGCGTGCGCGAGCGCGGCGCGGCTGGTCTGGATCAGCAACGAGTTCGAACTGGGCGATTTCGGCATGGGCGGCGTCCATATCACCCGCGGCGGCTACATGACCAACGGTAAGGTCTTCGCCGAGTCGCTGATGGTCGAGCGTGGCATCGAGTGGATCACCCGCGCGCATGTCACCAAGATCGAGCCGGGCAAGATCCACTACGAATTACTCGATGGCACTTACCACGAGCTGGATTTCGATTTCTCCATGCTGATCCCGCCGTTCGCGGGGGTCGGCTTGAAGGCGTTCGACAAAGCGGGCGCGGACATCACCGGCGAGGTCTTCGCGCCCAATGGCTTCATGAAGGTCGACGCGGATTACAACCCCAAGGCCGTTCGAGGACTGGAGCAAGGCGGATTGGCCGAAGACCTATCAGACCCCGAAATACAAAAATATCTTTGCGATCGGCATCGCCTTCGCGCCGCCGCACCCCATCAGCAAGGTGATGAAGAGCCCCAACGGCACCCAGATCAGTCCGACCCCGCCGCGCACCGGCATGCCCTCGGCCACCATCGGCAAGGCCGTCGCGGGGAGTATCCGCGACATGCTGAAGGGCGCCAAGGAGCCGACTCACACGGCTTCAATGGCGGCGATGGGCGCGGCCTGCCTGGCCTCGACCGGCTCGGACATCTTCAAGGGCACCGCCGCGACCATGACGGTCTTCCCAGTCGTGCCCGATTACGAGACCTACCCCGAGTATGGGCGGGACATGAACCTGACCTTTGGCGAGGTTGGGCTCGCCGGGCATTGGATGAAGTACATCCTGCATCATGTCTTCATCTATCAGGCCAAGCTCCGGCCGGGTTGGTCCATCCTTCCCGATTGACCGCTCCCGGATCGATTCGTCCAAGCATCACCATCAGCGAGGCAACGCCCAATGGCCGTCAAGAACAAAGAGCCCTATCAGCAGGCCTATTATCCGCCGGTCCCGACGGGCTTCACCAAATACATGCGGACCTCTCTCATCTGGCAGCACTATCGCTTCTGGGTCATCAATCTGAAGATTCTCAAGCTCATGATGAAGTCGCATAACTGACGGGCGGCTGGATCTTCCAATAAGCCCTGTGCGTGTCGCGGAGACGCGCGCCAGGGCGGCCCTGATCGGCGTTCATGGCGATCCACTGGCCGTCGCTTGCGCAATGACCGCTGAAGCAGGTCATTGTCTTGAGAGAAGGACAAGCGCCAGGGATTCTGCTAACGTTCGGTCCACTGTTGGCTCATTTTCCGCGATGGATCGGGAGACATTGCTTCAGGCCGCTTCCGTCAGCATCCGCCAAGCCGGGGTCGCGTCGGCGCTTCGTCGCCAGTCGAACGCCTTGGCGTCCGACGCAAATCCTAGATCTGACGACAGGCCAAGTGCTCCTTCCGCGCATCGGCCAAGCCGGGCATGTCCGCGAGCGGTCGCGCCACCATGATCGGCATCCTCGGCGGTACCTTCGACCCCATCCACTACGGACACCTGCGACCGGCCCTCGATTGTCTCCAGGCGCTCGGCTTGGATCAGGTGCGCTTCATCCCGCTCCAGGTCGCCGTACACCGTCCGCAACCCCTCGCCTCGTCCCGGCAGCGTTCGGCGATGCTCGCCGCGGCGGTCGCGGATGAGCCGGGATTCGTCGTCGACACACGGGAGCTGCGGCGGGAGGGGGGCTCCTACACCTTCGACACCCTGACTTCACTCAGGGCGGAATTTGGCGCCGCGATTCCTCTGTGCCTGCTGATCGGGTCCGATGCCTTCGCGGGGTTTCTGGATTGGTATCGGCCAATGGAAATCCTGGATCTGGCGCACCTCGTGGTCATGCGGCGGCCCGGGCATGACCCGGTGGCAAGCCCGAGAGTCCGCCAGCTCTACCTGGAGCGCGCCCGTGGCGATTCCAGATCGCTGGCCGAGCGACCCGGCGGTCACATCCTGTTTCAGCAGGTGACCCAGGTCGATATCGCCTCGACGCATATCAGGGATCTGGTGCGTCGCGGACTGAGTCCGCGTTATCTGCTCCCGGAGTCCGTGCTCGCGCTGATCGAGCGCGAGGGACTCTATCGATGATGCGCGTCGGAGAAAGATCGCGAGCGCCGACTGAAACCCGGGGGCCTTGAGCGCCCACTATTCACTACAACCGAGGAGAACGCATGCAGCTTGAACAACTTCGGGAACTGGTCCTCGACACGCTGGCCGATATGAAGGCGCGCGATGTCGAGGTCATGGATGTGCGCGGAAAGACCGCCGTGACCGACTACATGGTCGTCGCGTCGGGCACCTCCGATCGGCATGTCAAGGCGATCGCGGAAACGGTCGCCTTTCGCTCCAAGGATGCCGGAGAGACGCCGCTCGGAACCGAGGGCTTGGCGGAGGGCGAGTGGGCCTTGGTGGACCTGAACGGAATCGTGGTCCACGTCATGCTTCCGAAAGTGCGGGACTTCTACAACCTGGAGCGACTCTGGTCCGCGCCCGCGGTCGTGCCGACAGTCGCTTCCGGCTCGGTCTAGAGCAGGCATGGAGGACATGAAGTTGGCCCAAGCGACGGTTAGCGGGATGCCGCGTCTGGCCCTGGTGGTGGCGGTCGCCGAAAACGGGGTGATCGGACGCGCGAACGCATTGCCGTGGCGGCTGCCAGCGGATCTGGCACATTTCAAGCGAGTCACCCTCGACAAGACCATCGTCATGGGACGTCGCACCTGGGAGTCGCTGCCAGGGTTGCTCCCGCGCCGACGGCACATCGTCCTGTCGCGCGATCCTGGCTTTACCGCCGAGGGCTGCTGGGTCGTCACCTCACTCGACGCGGCGCTCACGGGCGCGATGGGTGAGTCGGAACTGATGATCGTGGGCGGCGCCTCGCTCTACGCCGAGGCCCTGCCGCGCGCCAGTCGCCTCTTGCTCACCCGAGTGCACGCCGCAGTCGAGGGCGACGTCCGATTTCCGCATTGGGATCCCACGCAGTGGCGCGAGGCGAGTCGTATCGAGCATCCGGCCGATGAGCGTAATGCCTTCGCCATGACCTTCCTCGAACTGCGATGCACTGAAGAACCCTTCGCGCCGTGCTAGACCGCCGATCACGCGCAGCGATGGCCCCATCGAAATGATCGCGAGGGCTCCACGCGGGGATCCATCAACGCGGGCGTTTCGCGACCGGGCGACTCACCGCGCGGACGACCGAGACGCCAAATCCGTCGCGTGCCGCCGATCGCCACCGGGGCGGTCGTGGGTCGCTGGCATGGGTTTTCATTGAAGTCACGTCCCACCCCGACTATCCTTGCCGATTCGATTTTTTCCACTGAGGTTCGGCCATGGCCGCCAAGACCCTCTACGACAAACTCTGGGACGAGCACGTCGTCCGTGTCGACGACAATGGCACGGCGCTGCTCTATATCGACCGCCAGCTGGTCCACGAGGTCACCTCGCCGCAGGCCTTCGAGGGGCTGCGTCTGGCCGGCCGCAAGCCCTGGCGCATCAGCGCCAATCTGGCGGTGCCGGACCACAACGTCCCGACCTCCGATCGCGCCGCGGGCATCGCCGATCCGGTCTCGCGGCTCCAGGTCGAGACGCTCGGCACCAACTGCGCCGACTTCGGCATCACCGAGTTCGCGATGGGCGACCATCGCCAGGGCGTCGTGCATGTGATCGGCCCCGAGCAGGGCTTCACCCTGCCGGGCACGCACCATCGTCTGCGGCGACTCCCACACCTCGACCCACGGCGCCTTCGGGGCGCTGGCCTTCGGCATCGGCACCTCCGAGGTCGAGCATGTGCTGGCGACCCAGTGCCTGATCCAGCGCAAGTCCAAGACCATGCTGATCAGCGTCGACGGCGCAGCTCGGGCCGGGCGTGACCGCCAAGGACATCGTGCTCGCCATCATCGGCGAGATCGGCACCGCCGGCGGCACCGGCTATGTCATCGAGTTCGGCGGCGAGGCCATCCGCGCCCTCTCGATGGAAGGGCGCATGACGGTCTGCAACATGGCGATCGAGGCCGGCGCGCGCGCCGGTCTGGTCGCGGTCGACGAGAAGACCATCGACTACATGCGCGGCCGTCCCTATGCCCCGAGCGGCGAGCTGTTCGAGCAGGCGGCCGCGCACTGGCGCACCCTGGTCAGCGACCCGGACGCCCACTTCGATCGCGTGGTGCATCTGGATGCCGCCAGCCATCAAGCCGCAGGTCACCTGGGGCACCTCGCCCGAGATGGTGCTGCCGGTCGATGACCAGGTGCCGGATCCGGCCGCCGAGTCCGATCCGGTCAAGGCCGAGCGGCATCCGCCGCGCGCTCGACTACATGGGTCTGACCGCCGGGATGCCGATCAGCGAGATCCGCCCGGACAAGGTCTTCATCGGCTCCTGCACCAATTCGCGCATCGAGGATCTGCGCGCCGCCGCCGAGGTGGCCAAGGGCCGCAAGGTCGCCGCCAGCATCAAGCTGGCCTGGTGGTGCCGGGCTCCGGTCTGGTCAAGGAGCAGGCCGAGGCCGAGGGTCTGGACACAGATCTTCACCGAGGCCGGTTTCGAGTGGCGCGAGCCGGGCTGCTCCATGTGTCTGGCGATGAACGCCGACCGCCTGGAGCCGGGCGAGCGCTGCGCCTCCACCTCCAACCGCAATTTCGAGGGCCGGCAGGGGCAGGGCGGTCGCACCCATCTGGTCAGCCCGGCGATGGCCGCCGCCGCCGCCGTGACCGGTCACTTCGTCGACGTGAGGGAGCTCTGATGGAGCCGTTCAAGAACTTCACCGGCGTCGTCGCGCCGCTCGATCGCGCCAATGTCGACACCGACGCCATCATCCCCAAGCAGTTCCTGAAGAGCATCAAGCGCAGCGGCTTCGGGCCCTATCTGTTCGACGAGTGGCGCTATCTGGATCACGGCGAGCCGGACATGGACTGCACCCACCGGCCGCTGAATCCCGACTTCGTGCTGAACGACCCGCGCTATGCCAAGGCCGAGATCCTGCTGGCGCGCGAGAACTTCGGCTGCGGCTCCTCGCGCGAGCATGCGCCCTGGGCGCTGGCGGACTTCGGCATCCGCGTCATCCTGGCCCCGAGCTTCGCCGACATCTTTTTCAACAACTGCTTCAAGAACGGCATCCTGCCGATCGTGCTGGACGCGGCGGTCATCGATGGGCTGTTCGCCAAGGCGACGGGCGCCGAGGCGCTGCGGATCGCGGTCGATCTGCCGGCCCAGACCCTGACGCCGGCCGATGGCGCCGTGCATTCCCTTCGACGGTCGAGGCCGGCCGCAAGCATTGTCTGATCGAGGGGCTCGACGACATCGGCCTGACCTTGCAGGAGGTCGACGCCATTCGCGCCTACGAGGTCCGTCGCAAACAGGAAGCACCCTGGCTCTTCATCGGCGCCTAGCCGGTCGGCCGCGCGCCGATAGAACGCATTTGGATTTGGAGTAGAGAGACTTGAGCAAGAAGATTCTGGTCCTCGCGGGCGACGGCATCGGCCCGGAGATCGTGGCCGAGGCGGTCAAGGTGCTGAACGCCCTGCAGGCCGACGGTTCCATCGACGTCGACCCTGCAACATGCCCTGGTCGGCGGCGCGGCCTATGACGCCTCCGGCGATCCGCTGCCCGAGGAGACCCTGGCCGCCGCCAGGGCGTCCGATGCGGTGCTGCTCGGCGCGGTCGGCGGGCCCAAGTGGGAGCCGCTGCACATCTCCAAGCGTCCCGAAAAGGGTCTGCTCGGCCTGCGCGCGGGTCTGGGACTCTTCGCCAACCTGCGCCCGGCCATCCTCTATCCGCAACTGGCCGATGCCTCGACCCTCAAGCCCGAGATCGTCTCCGGGCTCGACATCATGATCGTGCGCGAGCTGACCGGCGACATCTACTTCGGCCAGCCGCGCGGCATCGAGACCCTGCCCTCCGGCGAGCGTCGCGGCATCAACACCATGGTCTACACCGAGTCCGAGGTGGAGCGCATCTGTCGGGTCGCCTTCGACATCGCCATGAAGCGCGGCAAGAAGGTCTGCTCGGTCGACAAGGCGAACGTGCTCGAATGCACCGAGATGTGGCGCGAGGTCGCGATCAAGACGGCGGCGGATTATCCCGAGATCGCGCTCAGCCACATGTATGTCGACAACGCCGCCATGCAACTGGTGCGCGCGCCCAAGCAGTTCGACGTCATGGTCACCGGCAACATCTTCGGCGACATCCTCTCGGACTGCGCCTCCATGCTGACCGGCTCCATCGGCATGCTGCCCTCGGCCTCGCTGAACGCGGACGGGCAGGGCATGTACGAGCCCATCCACGGCTCGGCCCCGGACATCGCCGGCAAGGGCGTGGCCAATCCGCTGGCGACCATCCTCTCGGTGGCCATGATGCTGCGCTACTCGCTCGGCGCGCCCGAGGCGGCGGAGCGCATCGAGGCAGCCGTCTCCAAGGTGCTCGATCAGGGGCTGCGCACCGCCGACATCATGTCGGCCGGGCATGCGGCAGGTCGGCACGGTCGAGATGGGCGACGCGGTGGTCGCGGCGCTGGTCGGCGCCTGAGCGTGAAGCGCATCAACGATAGCGGGGTTCTGTGATGAAGCGGGTTGGTTTCGTCGGTTGGCGTGGCATGGTGGGCTCGGTCCTCATGGACCGGATGCGCGCGGAGAATGACTTTGCCCGGATCGCGGAGCCGGTCTTCTTCACCACCTCCCAGGTCGGTCAGCCCGGCCCGGATGTCGGGCGCGGTGCGCTCGCCCCTGCTGGACGCCGAGTCGCTGGACGCGCTGCGCGAGATGGACGTCATCGTCACCTGTCAGGGCGGCGACTACACCAAGTCGATGCATCCCCGGCTGCGCGCGAGCGGCTGGGACGGCTACTGGATCGACGCGGCCTCGTCGCTGCGCATGGAGCCGGACGCGACCATCATCCTGGATCCGGTCAACCGCGCGGTGATCGACGCCGCCCTGGATGCCGGCAAGCGCGATTTCATCGGCGGCAACTGCACCGTCAGCCTCATGCTCATGGCGATCGGCGGGCTCTTCCAGGCGGGTCTGGTGGAGTGGGTCAGCGCCATGACCTATCAGGCGGCCTCCGGTGCCGGCGCCAAGAACATGCGCGAGCTGCTGGAGCAGATGGGCGCACTTGCATGGCGCGGTGAAATCGCTTCTGGAGGATCCGGCCTCGGCGATCCTGGACATTGATCGGCGCGTCACCGAGACCATGCGCGGTCCGCAATTTCCGAGCGGCGAATTTCGGTGCTCCGCTGGCTGGTAGTCTAATTCCCTGGATCGATTCACAACTCGAAAACGGACAGAGCCGCGAGGAGTGGAAAGGACAGGCGGAGACGAATAGAATCCTTGGAAGAAATGTGGATCCAGTGCCTGTCGATGGGCTATGCGTGCGTATTGGAGCCATGCGCTGCCATAGCCAGGGGCTGACCATCAAGCTGACACGAGATGTCGAGATCGACGAAATCGAACGCTTGATCGTCGGCGGCGAATGATTGGGTCCGTGTCGTGCCAAACGATCGCGGACATACGGTTGGCGGGCTTTCGCCAGCGGCCGTCACCGGCACCCTGGAGGTTCCAGTCGGTCGTCTGCGCAAGATGAATCTGGGAAGCCGGTATCTTTCCGCATTCACGGTTGGCGACCAGCTGCTGTGGGGCGCCGCTGAGCCTTTGCGGCGCATGCTTGCGATCCTGCTTGATGACTGAGCCGCACCGATCGAGGGGCCGGTATCGAGTTGGTTAAACCTGGGGCATTCGGCTATAGTCCGCGCGTGTGCGGCATCGTCGAGCGCCTTCGAATTTGGCGCGACCGTCGGAGCTGGCTAGGCCGCCGTCGCCTTGCCGTTCTCTGGTCCGATGGCACTTCCTGACCGCATCGGAACATAAACATTTGTCGCGAATGGGCTTGGAAGGCCGAGCGCAAGCTCTGGCGTACTCTAGGGTAGGTTTATGTCATTGCGTGGTGCACGAGGGAGTAGGATGTCTCGCAAGCTCATTTTAGCGTCGACCATCACGATGGTGCTGGCCGGAACCGATGCCTTCGCCCTCGGGTTGGGCGGGCTTCGTACCCAATCCGGCTTGAACCAGCCATTCTCCGCCGAGATCGATCTGCAGGATGCCAAGCCAGACGAACTGGACGCCATTAAGGCATCAATCGCTTCGTCGGATGCTTTCTCCAAGGTGGGAGTGGAGCGCTACTACTATCTGACGCGCCTCCAGTTTACGCCAGAGATCAGTCCGCAGGGCAAGGCCGTCATCCGAGTCTCCAGCCAGGAGCCGATTCGCGAACCCTACATGGACTTCGTGGTTGAAGTCGTATGGCCCGATGGTCAGTTGGTGAGACAATACACGGTTCTCCTGGATCCTCCGCTGTCGTCCAAGGCGCAGGCGCCCAACGTCCAGTCCCCACGTGTTCGCAATGCGTCGAGCAGCGGCCAGGGCTCGGTTGCAAGCCTGGCTCGCGATTCGGCATCCTCGGCGGCCTATATCCCAGCTCCTGGCGATGGGTTTCCGGTCTTCGTCGGACCGGTCGGAAACGGGACCGGACTCTGGTCGCTGGCGCGGCAATCCGTGCCCGTCGGGGCAACCGCGGCGCAGACCGCCATGGCCCTCTACCGCAATAACCAAAATGCGTTCATTCGCGGCAACATCAACCGCCTGGTGGCCGGAAAGACGCTCGTCATCCCGACCCGCGACGAGCTGTTCGCGCTCGACGCGGGCGATGCCGAGCGAGAATACCTGGCGGCCCTGCGTGGTCGGCCCGGATACCGCGCGCCGATCACCAGCGTATCCCCTGAGGCGCTCTCGCGCTTGCGGATCGCGGGGGCTGCGGCGCCGCGCGGCGCCTCCACGGCGGCCCAGATGCCGGTCACGCCTGGATCCGCGGCGACCCCAGGCAACGCGCCGTCCCCGAGTTCGCCGCAGGTGCAACAGGATCTGCTGACTGCCCTGGAGACCAGCGAAAGTACTCGCCAAGAGACGGTCGAGCTGCGGGGGCGCGTGAAGGAGCTCGAGACCCAGCTTTCGGATATCCAGACCCTCCTGAAGCTCAGGAACGCCGAGTTGGCCCGGATGCAGGGCGGGGAGGCCGTTCCCGGCGCCTTGGGCGAGCGGGCGCCAGGCGAGTCCCAGCCGACCGTTGTGGCGCAAGCCGAGATCAAGCCGCCCATGGGGCAGGAATCTTCGACCGGCGAGGAAACGAAGGCGCCCCCGGTCGGCCCAACGCTCACGACCGCGGAGCAAACCGCCGGCGCTTCCCAGCCGACCGAGGGCGCGGACACGCAGAGCAAGGCAGAGGAGGCCGTAACATCCCCGAGCCTGGTGCCGGTTCCGACACCCGAGCCAATTCCCGTCACCGAGGCGCCGGTCGCCGTGGCGCCCAAGCCCGCCGCGACGACTGCCGCGCCTGTCGTCGCGGCCGAAACGACATCGACCTGGAACTCTCTCCTGCTGCCCCTGGCCGGTCTGGCCGGCGTGACCGCTCTTGGGATCCTGGCTTTTTCCTGGATCACGGCGCGCCGTCGGCGTGAAGAGGAAGAGGCGCTCGCGTATGGGGAGGAGCCGGAGGATCTTTACGAGCCGCTCGATGCGACGACCCAGCCACGGACCTCGGTGGTTGGCGAGGATGGCGAGACCATCGTTGCAACCTCCAAGGTTGACCGCGGCGACCTTTCCGAGGGGATTTCAACGCCCACCAAGGATCTCGGGGTCGATTCGGGCGTGTCGGTGATGTCGTCCCTGAGCCATTTCGATGCCGAGACCGACGAGGCGGACGTCCTGTCCGAGGCGGATATCTACATCGCCTACGGAAGACACAGCGAGGCCCAGGAACTGCTCCGAAACGAGCTGCGGCGTTCCCCCGAACGGCTTGACATCAAATACAAGCTCGCCGAGTCATTCGCCATCGCGAAGAATCTCGACGCCCTGAACGAGGTACTGAAAGAGATCCAGGCGGCGGGAGGAGACACCCAGGATCCGGCGCAATGGCAACGCATGCGGACCTTCGTGGGGCAGCTCCAGTCCGGTGCCGCGGATCCCTCGCCGCCGGTCTCGATGGCGAAGGTACAGGATCTGCCGCCGGGTTCTGGAGACGGGTATGACGATTCGCTCGGTCTCGATATGACGGATTCCTTTTCGCTGGACGTCAGCGATGTTCAGCGTGGTTCGGAGCCGACGCCGCGACCGGACCCCTTCGGCGACATCGACTTGGGCGAGGACGCGTCCTTTAAGATTAGCGACGATGCCTTGGACAAAACACGGCGCGGCACGGGCATTCAGGACGGCCTCGGCTTCGACCGCGATTCGTTCGGGAATGCGCTCACCGTCGCGGTGAATCAACAGACCGAACGCGACTCCGAGCTAGAGTTGACGCTGGAGGAGCACCGGGTCGAGGATGTGGACGACCTGGATTCCATCTTTGACTCCGTGAGCACCGATCAGCCCACGCTGGCGCGCAACGAGATGGAAGGAGAGCGGCCATCCGGCCCGGACATCTCTCCGCTCACTTCGAGCGGAAGAGACGATTCGTCCGAACCTGGCCTGTCGCCGGATCAGGAGAGTGTCCCCACTGACCTGCTTTCGTCGCAATGGCAGATCGACTCTGGCATCTGGGACGAAACCGCGACCAAGTTGGATCTGGCGCGTGCCTATATCGAAATGGATGACAGCGCGGCGGCGCGTGAGATCCTGGAGGAGGTCATTGCCGAGGGGCGCGACGAGCAGCGCAGCGAGGCGCAAGCCATGCTGGATAAGTTGTCCTAATCGTCCGCTGATCGCGGCCCGATGGTTTTGAGCCCTTGACTAACCTACCACTTCGTTATGAGCGGCGGCGATCGGCTGGACCGACAATCTTACCGCCGAACTCCTCCTTCAAGGTCGCGGTGCCTTGAAGCCTGGACGCATTGTCCTGGGCATCGAGTACGACGGTACGCAATTCAAGGGTTGGCAGACCCAATCCGGAGTTCGTACCGTTCAGACCGAGCTCGAGGCCGCCATCGGCCGAGTAGCCAACCATCCGGTGAAGGTTCAGTGTGCCGGGCGGACCGATGCCGGAGTTCATGCCTTGGAGCAGGTGGTGCATTTCGACACCAGCGTCCCCCGTAGCGAGCGATCCTGGGTGTTGGGCTGCAATGTGAATCTGCCCCCCGATATCGCGGTACGCTGGGCACATCCGGTGGATGACCGGTTTCATGCACGCTTCAGCGCCCAGGCGCGTCATTATCGCTATCGGATCATGACTCGGCGGACGCGTTCGCCCGTTCAGCGCGATCGCGCGGTCTGGATCCACGAGCCGCTCGATCTGGCGCGGATGCGCCAGTCGGCCGTGGCGCTTGTGGGCGAGCACGATTTCTCGAGTTTTCGTGCGGTCGCCTGTCAGGCCAAGAGCCCGATCCGACAGGTTCATTATCTCACTCTCTCCGAAGAGGACGGTTTTGTCACCCTGCGGGTCGGGGCCAACGGCTTTCTCCACCACATGGTTCGTAATTTCGCTGGCGTCCTGATCGCGATTGGGCGTGGTCGCGCCCCGGTCGATTGGACGCGCGAGCTGTTGGCGGTTCGAGATCGCACCCTAGGGGGCGTCACGGCACCGCCCCACGGCCTTTATTTCGTCAGGGCGGATTACCCACCCGAGTTTGCGTTGCCGCAATGCGAAGGCATTGATCCTTCGCAGCCTCCGGCGACGCACGGAAATCGTCCACCCTAAGTCTTCGTCTATGATCCGTACCCGAGTTAAGATTTGCGGTCTGACCCGCGCATGTGACCTTGATGCCGCAGTCGCCGCAGGGGTCGATGCCGTCGGTTTTGTCTTTCATCCGTCCAGTCCGCGCGCCGTAACACCAGGGCAGGCTCGCCAGTTGTGCCGCGTCCTGCCACCCTTCGTCACGGCGGTCGGTCTCTTCGTCGATGCGCTCAGCCGCGATGATCGCGGCGATACGCTGGAGCAGGTGCCGCTCGATCTGCTCCAGTTCCACGGCGACGAGGATCCGGCCTTCTGCGCCGGTTTCGGCCGTCGCTGGATCAAGGCGCTGCGGATGCGCCCCGGGATCGACCTCGTGGCGGAGCGGGAACGTTTCGCGGCGGCTGACGGTCTGCTGCTGGACGCCTACGATGCCCGACCGCGCTGGCGGAACCGGTCAGCGTTTCGACTGGGATCGGATCCCCAAGGCCATTGCTGGCGAGATCCTGCTGGCGGGCGGTCTCGACCCTGCCAACGTGGCCGAGGCGATCAAGCAGGTACGACCCTATGGTGTCGATGTCAGCGGCGGCGTCGAGGCCGCCAAGGGCCGTCAAGGACCCAGATTTGATTTTCGCCTTCATGCAAGGGGTAAGAGATGGCGATAAATGCCGATAACAGCCAGGACGCGCGCCTGGCGCCAGGTCGCGCGGCGGCCTACGCGATGCCGGACGCGGCGGGCCACTTCGGTCCCTACGGCGGGATGTTCGTGCCCGAGACGCTGATGCACCCGCTGGAGGAACTGCGTCTGGCCTACGAGCGCTGCAAGGCCGATCCCGCCTTCCAGGCCGAGATGGACGCCGATCTGCGCGACTACGTCGGCCGTCCCTCGCCGCTCTACCACGCCGAGCGTTGGAGCCGCGAACTCGGCGGCGCCCAGATCTATCTCAAGCGCGAGGATCTCAACCACACCGGCGCGCACAAGGTCAACAACACCATCGGTCAGGCGCTGCTGGCGCGACGCATGGGCAAGACCCGCATCATCGCCGAGACCGGCGCCGGTCAGCATGGCGTGGCGAGCGCGACGGTCGCGGCGCGGCTGGGACTGGAGTGCGTCGTCTACATGGGCGAGGTCGATGTCGCCCGGCAGGAGGCCAACGTCTACCGCATGCGTCTGCTCGGCGCCCGCGTCGTTCCCGTCACCTCCGGCTCGCGCACGCTCAAGGATGCGCTGAACGAGGCGATGCGCGACTGGGTGACCAATGTCGACAACACCTTCTACATCATCGGCACCGTGGCCGGACCGCATCCCTATCCCATGATGGTGCGCGACTTCCAGACCGTGATCGGCCGCGAGGCGCGCGCCCAGATGCTGGAGCGGACCGGACGTCTGCCGGATGCCCTGGTCGCCTGCGTCGGCGGCGGCTCCAATGCCATCGGGCTCTTTTATCCCTTCATCGAGGATCGCGAGGTCGCCATCTACGGCATCGAGGCGGCGGGCGAGGGGATCGCGACCGGCCATCATGCCGCGCCGCTGACCGCCGGTCGGCCGGGCGTGCTGCACGGCAACCGCACCTATCTGATGGAAGACGACAACGGCCAGATCATCGAGACCCATTCCATCTCGGCCGGGCTCGACTATCCGGGCGTCGGCCCGGAGCACGCCTGGCTCAAGGACAGCGGACGCGCCCATTACGACGCCGTCACCGATGACGAGGCGCTGGCTGCCTTCCATCATCTGACCCGGACCGAGGGCATCATCCCGGCCCTGGAATCGAGCCACGCGCTCGCCTACGCACACAAGCTCGCGCCGACCATGCGCCCCGACCAGAGCATCCTGGTCAATCTCTCCGGCCGCGGCGACAAGGACATGCACACGGTCGCGCGTCACGACGGGTTGGTCCTATGAGCCGGATTGCACAGCGTTTCGAGCAACTGCAAGGCGCGCGGGCGCACCGCGCTCATCCCCTTCGTCACCGCCGGCGATCCCGCGCCCGGACACCACGGTGCCCCTGATGCATGCCATGGTCGCGGCGGGCGCCGACTCATCGAGCTGGGCGTGCCCTTCTCGGATCCCATGGCCGACGGTCCGGTGATCCAGCGGGCGACCGAGCGGGCGCTGGCCAAGGGCGTGTCGCTGCGCGATGTCCTGGACATGGTGCGCGACTTCCGCGCGCGGACCAGGAGACCCCGGTGGTGCTCATGGGCTATCTCAATCCCATCGAGGTCATGGGCTACGCCGACCTTCTCCGAACAGGCCCAGGCGAGCCGGCGTCGATGGCGCGCTGATCGTCGATGTGCCGCCGGAGGAGGGCCACGAGCTGGTCGACGACCATGAAGGCCCACGGGCTGGATCTGGTCTATCTGCTCGCCCCGACCTCGACCGAGGCGCGGATCGGCCGGATCGGCGAGGTGGCCATCGGGCTTCGTCTATTACGTCTCGGTCAAGGGCGTGACCGGCGCGGGGAATCTGGACACGGCGGCCGTCGCCGAGCAAGGTCGGCCACGATCAAGCTCGCTGATTTCGCTGCCGGTCGGTGTCGGCTTCGGCATCAAGGACGCCGAGACCGCGGCCCGGGTTGCCAAGGTCGCCGATGCCGTGATCGTCGGCAGCGCCATCGTGAGTCGCATCGAGGCGCTCGCCGCGACGTCCGGAGCGGATTCCGGCGGAGATCGCCGATTTCCTCGCCGGCCTGCGCGCCGCGATCGATTCCGCCGACTGCTTGAAGACCGAGGCCGCGATTCACGATGAAATCCCCAGCGACCCAAGCCTCCAACAGGCGCCACGGTGAAGCAGGCGATGGACAAGGGTATGAGCTGGTTCGAGAAACTGATCCCGAGCCGCATCCGTATCGAGTCCAGCACCAAGCGCGCGGTGCCGGAAGGCGTCTGGGCCAAGTGTCCGGGCTGTCAGGCGATCCTCTATCGCGCCGAGTTGGAGCGCAATCTGGAGGTCTGCCCCAAGTGCAGCCATCACAGCCGTCTGAGCGGGCGCCGGCGGCTCGATGCCTTTCTCGATCCCGAGGGCCGCGAGGAGATCGGCGCCGATCTGGAGTCACTGGATCCGCTCAAGTTCAAGGATCTGAAAAAGTACAAGGATCGTCTCGTTCAGGCGCAGAAGCAGTCCGCCGAGAAGGATGCGCTGATCGTCATGCGCGGTCGGCTCAAGGATGCACCCATCGTGGCCGCCGCCTTTGAGTTCAGCTTCATGGGCGGCTCCATGGGCTCGGTGGTCGGCGAGCGTTTCGTGCGTGGCGTGGACGCGGCGCTGGAGCAGGATTCACCCTATGTCTGTTTCTCCGCGAGCGGCGGCGCGCGCATGCAGGAGAGTCTCTTCTCGCTGATGCAGATGGCCAAGACCAGCGCGGCGCTCGGCCGGATGCGCGAGCGCGTCCCTGCCTTTCATCTCCGTGATGACCGATCCGACCATGGGCGGCGTCTCGGCGAGTCTGGCGATGCTCGGCGATATCAATATCGCCGAGCCCAACGCGCTGATCGGATTCGCCGGTCCGCGCGTCATCGAGCAGACGGTGCACGAGAAACTGCCCGAGGGCTTCCAGCGCAGCGAATTCCTGATGGACAAGGGCGCGCTCGACATGATCATCGACCGCCGCGACCTGCGCGAGCGCATCGCCGATCTGCTTGCCATCCTCGGCGCATCGCTCCCGCTTCTGCCGCACCGTGGTTCCCGTCCAGCACTGAGGGATGGGCGCGCGCGACCCGGATTCTGGCGCTGAGTCAGGGCGCCCCTCGGCGCCTTCCGACGATGCGGCCCCGCAGCCGCCATTCGAGACGCTGTCGGCTTGGCTAGACTGGCAGTCCACCCTGCATCCACGGCGCATGGAACTCGGACTCGAGCGCGTGGCGGCGGTTTGGGCACGACTTGGACCGGCGCAAATTCCTTTCCCGGTCATCACTGTCGGCGGCACCAACGGCAAGGGTTCGTGCGTTGCCATGATCGAGGCGATGGCGCTCGCCGCCGGGTACCGCTGCGCGAGCTATACCTCACCGCATCTGCTTCGCTACAACGAACGCGTCAAACTCGCGGGCGAGCCGGTCTCCGACGCAGCGCTGTGCGACGCCTTCGCGCGCGTCGAGCAGGCACGCGCGGCGGTGCCCCTGACCTATTTCGAATTCGGCACGCTCGCTGCGCTTGATCTCTTCGTGCGCGCTGGGCCGGACCTGGTCGATCCTGGAGGTCGGACTCGGCGGAAGGCTGGACGCGGTCAATCTGCTGGATGCGGATGTCGCCGTGGTCACGACGATCGGGCTGGACCACACCGATTGGTTGGGCGAGACGCTGGAGGAGATCGCCATCGAGAAGGCGGGGATTCTGCGTTCCGGACGGCCGGCAGTCCTGGGGCAGCGCGATGCCCCGCGCGCGTTGCGCGATGCCGCCGCGCGGCTTGGCGCCAGGCCGCTCCAGCTCGGGCACGAGGTCGAGCATGAGCCGGCGGCATCCGGTTGGATCTGGAAGGGGCAGGGCGGCGAGCGGCTAACGTTGCCAATTCCAGCACTGCGTGGCCCTTTTCAACTGGATAACGCCGCCACCGCGATCGCCGCCCTGCGGTGCTTGCACGACCGCCTGCCAATCCCCGTCAACGCGATTCGCGTCGGCCTGCAGCGGGCGCGGCTCGCAGGGCGTTTCCAAGTGATCCCCGGCGCGGTGACCTGGATTCTGGACGTGACGCACAATGGCGAGGCGGCGCGGGCCTTGGCGGCCAATCTGCGCGCCTTTGCCTGTCCCGGCCGGATCCGGGCGGTGATGGCGGTCCTGGCCGACAAATCACCGGAGCGCATCGCCGAGCCGCTGCTACCCCATATCGAAGCATGGTACCTCGCTCAAAGCGAGGATCCGCGCGCCATGCCCGTCGGGCAACTGGCCGAGCGATTGGATGGGATGCTCGGGACGGCGGCGGTCGGGATCTTCAGCGATATCGGACAGGCGCTCGACGCCGCGCTCGCGGCTTCGGCGCCCGGCGATTGCCTGCTCGTGCTCGGATCTTTCACGACGGTCGCCCGGGCATTGGCGCATTCCGCCGTTACCTGATGGGATCCGTCACAGGCTATACTAGCGGATGCCTCGATCCAGGGGCGTTATCGGCGACAACGCGCGGGCACTGGGTGCCGGCACTCGGCAACTGGGTGATGAGACTATGCGAGAAGGGGCCAAAAGGCGGTTAGCGGGTGCGGTGGTGATCGTCGCTCTAGCGGTGATCTTCGTCCCCATGCTGTTCCAGGAAGGGCCGCTGGCGCCTCCCGAAGTGCAGGAAGCGATCCCGAGCGAGCCCGATTTCCCGAATCCAGCAGTCGCGGATGCCCCCGCGGCGCCTGCGGCGCCAACCGCCGATGAGGCTGCCGCCGACGGTGAGAACGCCAATCTCGCGTCCGAGGCTGAGCCGCTGGCGCTCCCGGCGCCAGCGGGGCAGGGCGACGAGCCCGACCTTGAGGTTCAGGGGGAGCCCGGTCAGCTTGGACAGGTTACGCCCCGCGAGCGCGCTGAGAACGCCAGCGCGCCCAAGAAACCCCGGACGGTGACTCAGGCGCCCGCAGCCAAACCGGCAGCCGTCGCGAAACCGGCCCCCACGACGAAGGAGGCCGCGAAACCGCGAAAGGAAGTCGTGACCGAGCCACCTCAGCCACCCGAGCCGCGCAAACAGGCCGATGGGATGCCCTCTTGGGTCGTGCAGGTCTCCAGCCTCGGGTCGTCCGAGGCGGCCGACAAGCTGGCGGGCAAGCTCAAGCAATCTGGCTTCTCGTCCTTCGTGGAAAAGGCCGAGATCGGCGGGAAATTCTATTATCGGGTGAGGGTCGGACCAGACGTCGATCGCGCCAACGCCGAGCGCACCGCCGCGATGCTGCGCCAGCAACAGAAGCTGGATACCTTGATTCAACGGTATCCGTAGCCAACATGCGAACCTTGAGGAGATCGGATGAACTGGGTCGATTACGCCATCATTGCCACGATTCTGCTGTCGGCCTTGGTGGGGGTGGCGCGCGGATTGATTCGCGAGGTCTTCTCGCTTGGCACCTGGATCCTCGCCCTTGGGGTCGGCTGGTTGTTTCACGATGAAGTGGCGGGTCTGTTGACGACACAGCTTTCTCAACCCGTGGTCCGCAGTGCCGTCGCCTTTATTGGACTGGTGCTCCTGATGCTCGTGCTTGGCGCGATCCTGGCCACGATTCTCACGACTTTCGTGGACAAGGTTGGACTCACGGGAACCGATCGCGCGCTCGGGCTCGCCTTCGGAGGCGCGCGCGGGGCCGTGCTCGTGGCGATGGCTGTCTTCCTGGCGGCGCTGACCCCGGTGCAGACCGACCCGTTCTGGCAAGAGTCTCACTTGATCGGTGATTTTCAGACGCTGGGCCAATGGGTCCTCGGCATGGTCCCTCCGGAAATTCAGTCCAAGCTGAAACAGATTTGAGATCGGGTCCAGAGCGTCGCGTTCGACGCCCTGCTTGTCCCTTGCGTGCGCTCCAGCTCACCTGCCGGGCTCCCAACCATCCGCGTCTGACTCCTGGTTGTCACGCGGGCGAGGCTTCACATGTGCGGTATCGTCGGAATCGTCGGTAAAAGTCCAGTCAACCAGTCGCTCTACGATGCACTGCTGGTCCTGCAACACCGTGGCCAGGACGCCGCTGGCATCGTGACCTGCGAGGGCAACAAGCTCCACCTGCGCAAGGATAACGGCTTGGCGCGGGACGTCTTCCAGACCCACCACATGATCCGCCTGAAAGGGACCATGGGTGTCGGGCATGTGCGCTACCCGACGGCGGGAGCCGCAAGCTCGGCCGAGGCGCAGCCGTTCTACGTCAACTCTCCCTACGGGATCGTTCTGGCCCACAACGGCAATCTGACCAATGCCGAGGATCTCAAGCACGACTTGATCGTCGACGACCTCCGTCACCTCAATACCGAGTCGGATTCGGAGATCCTGCTGAACATCCTTGCCCATGAACTCCAGGTTCAGGGGAAACCGCGGATCGACGACCAGGATGTCTTCAGGGCCGTCGCCGGCCTGCATCGACGCTGCCGCGGCGGCTATGCGGCCGTTGCCATGATCCCCGGATTCGGCATCTTCGGGTTCCGCGATCCTCACGGGATCCGGCCACTCGTCTATGGGTGTCGAGAAACGGCCGAGGGCACGGAATACATGATCGCCTCCGAGAGCGTCGCCCTGGACACGCTCGGCTTCCACCTGGTCGCGGACGTCGCGCCGGGCGAAACGGTCCTGATCAGTGTCGATGGCGAGCTCCACACACGCCAATGTGCCGCGCAACCCGTGCTGTCGCCCTGTATCTTCGAGTTCGTCTATTTCGCCCGCCCCGACTCCATTATCGACAATATCTCCGTCCACAAGGCCCGCTCGCGGATGGGGAAAAAGCTTGCAGCCAAGATCAAGCGCGACTGGTCCGACCACGATATCGACGTCGTGATTCCGGTGCCGGATACCAGCCGCACCGCTGCCCTGCAACTCGCCAACCAGCTCAGTCTCAACTACGCCGAAGGCTTCATCAAGAACCGCTATATCGGTCGCACCTTCATCATGCCCGGCCAGACGGTGCGCAAGAGATCGGTGCGCCAGAAGCTCAACGCGATCGATCTGGAATTCCGCAAGAAGAACGTGCTGCTGGTGGATGATTCCATCGTGCGCGGCACCACGTCGCAGCAGATCATCCAGATGGCGCGCGACGCGGGTGCTCATCGCGTCTATTTCGCCTCGGCGGCACCGCCGGTGCGCTTCCCCAATGTCTACGGGATCGACATGCCGGCCGCGAGCGAGCTCATTGCCCATCGTCGGACCGAGGAGGAGGTCGCGCGGGAACTGGGAACGGATGGCCTCATCTTTCAGGATCTCGTCGATCTGATCGAGGCGGTGCAGAAGAAGGGCAAGTCGCATGTGGACCGTTTCGATACCTCGGTGTTCGATGGGACCTATGTGACCGGCGACGTGACCCCTGAATATCTCCAGGCGCTCGAGGCCCGACGCAACGATGGCGCCAAGGAGGAATGTCTTTCCCGCGACGAGAGCGCCATTGATCTCCACAACTCCGACTGACGCCCTGGATCCCGAGGATCCGACCCGATCCGAGCACGGCTTCGGCTTCGCCACCCGTGCCATCCGCACGGGCCATCGACGCACGGAGGAGGGCGAGCACGGCGAGCCGATCTTCACCACCTCCAGCTTCGTCTTCGCGAGCGCGGCCGAGGCCGCCGCGCGTTTCGCCGGCGATCAGGCGGGCAACATCTACTCGCGTTTCACCAACCCCACCGTGCGCGCCTTCGAGGAGCGCCTGGCAACGCTTGAGGAAGGCGAGTCATGCGTGGCGACAGCCTCCGGCATGGCGGCCATCCTGGCGGTCTGCATGGGCTTGCTCAGTGCGGGCGATCGCATCCTCTCCTCGCGCAGTCTCTTTGGCAGCACGACCCTACTGTTCAACAAGTATCTGGCACGCTTCGGCATCGAGACGGCCTATGTGCCCTTGAGCGATCTGGAGGCGTGGGAAGCCGCGATCGATGCGCGGACACGGCTGCTCTTCTGCGAGACGCCCTCGAATCCGCTGACCGAGATGGTCGATCTGCGACAGTTGGCTGCGATCGCGCATCGGCGCGGGTGCCTGCTGGTCGTCGACAATTGCTTCTGCACGCCAGCCCTGCAGCGTCCGCTCACGCTGGGCGCCGATATTGTCGTTCACTCCGCGACCAAGTACCTTGACGGTCAGGGACGCTGTATGGGAGGCGCCGTGGTGGGAGATCGCAAACGGGTGGGCGAGGACGTCTTCGGCGTCTTGCGCACGACGGGGCCAACCATGAGCCCGTTCAATGCCTGGGTGTTCCTCAAGGGTCTTGAGACTCTGGAGTTGCGCATGCTCGCCCATGCGCGTGGTGCAGCTCGGTTGGCCGACTGGCTGCTGACGCAGCCGGGCGTGGAGCGGGTCTACTATCCTGGTCTGCCCGAGCATCCTCAGCATCATCTGGTTGGCACCCAACAGCGCGCCGGCGGCGGCATCGTTGCCTTCGATGTGCGCGGCGGTCGGGACGGCGCCTGGCGCGTGATCGACGCCACGCGCATGATCTCTATCACGGCCAACCTGGGAGATACCAAAACGACCATTACCCACCCGGCCACCACGACCCATGGGCGCTTGAGCCCCGAGGACCGGGCCACGGCTGGCATCGGCGATGGCTTGGTGCGGGTCGCTGTCGGACTGGAGGATGTCGCCGACATCCGGGCGGATCTGGCGCGAGGGCTGGCTGGTGTCGCTTGCACAAATCTTTCCGACCTTCAGCACGATCGGTGAGCGAAGCCGAATTCCGGAGGACTGACGGGAAAGCGATGAAAGCGACTCAGCCGATGTTCCATAAGCTGTCCAGGATCCTATCGTCGCTGCACCTTAGGAGCCATCGCTACTATTGGTACACCGGGCAAAAACGCATCGCCATCGCGAGCCTGCTGGTCAGTTCGGTCATCATGTTGGTTTGTCTGGTGGTGGGCGCGGGTTACTCCGTCTGGGGAATTGTCGTCTCGCTTCTGCTCGATTCCGTGGGCTTCTGGTTGGCGATGATCTACTTCCTCGTCCTAAGGTCGCATGTCCCCGGGCTGGGGTTGAGCTATGTGGACACCTGGATATCGACTCAACTCCTCTGGCCGCTCATCCTGGGCGCCTTCATTACTCGGGTGTCGACCCTGCTGGTCGCGAGAACCATCAGCACAAATGGGGTGAAGGGAAACGGGATCACGGGAGTCGCTCGAGCTGGTTAGCAAATGGCGCGTTCCGATACCCTTGAGCTGGTCTGCCCCGGGCTACTCGGCCCCCTGCCAATGGTGCCACACCCATTCCCGCGAACCCCGATCCTCGACCGCGTGCTGAGCCGATCCGCGAGGGAGTTACGGGCCGATGCCGATCCGCAGGCCACGTTGCTCGCCGCCTGCGGTGTGTCAAGCGAGCTGGATCTGGATCTCCCGACTGCTTCGATCTGTGTGCTGGGTGAGGCTCCAGACGCCACGCTGGATGGCTACTGGATGCACGCCGATCCGGTGCATCTTCGCCCCGATCGCGACCTTTTGCTGGTCTATGCCGGGAAGGACATCGCGCCGGACCGCGCCGAGGCCGATGCCTTGGCGGATGCCTTCAACCGACACTTTGCCAACGATGGGCTCGCGCTCATCGCGCCGACGCCGAGCCGCTGGTATCTTCGCGTCGAGCACGCACCGCAAGCGCGGATGAACCCCTTGTCTCGGGTCCAGGGTGGGTCGATGGCGGCTCATCTGCCGAACGGCCCGGACGCGATCGCGTGGATGCGGCTGCTGAACGAGGCGCAGATGCTGTTTCACGCCCATCCCATCAACAGCCGGCGCACCTCGCTCGGCCAGCCAGAGATCAATGGCCTCTGGACCTGGGGAGGAGGTCGCTTGCCGAGAGTGACGGGCGCTCTCCCGGATGCCCTCGTCGGTGACCATCCACTCATCCTCGGGCTGAGCCGTCTCGCGGGGCGCCCCCATCGGACGTTGGATGACTGGTGTAGAGACCCATCCGATCGGCACGGCGATGTACTTGTCTTCTGGGATCGTCAGTGGCGGGCATTAGTGAACCGCGACCTGCCTGCTTGGTCGCGGGCGCTATCGGAGCTTGAATCCGCGCTCGGAAAAAGCCGTGGGGGATTTCGCTCCGGAATCCCTCGGCGATTGATCTTGGATCCCTGCCAGGGTGTCCGCTACGACGTCTCTAGCCGCCAATGGCCTTGGCGTTGGCAGCATCAGGGATTACGCAGCCTAGTCACTGTCGGTTCGCTTGGCTGAGGCCCTCTCCCAGGAGGAAGAGGGCGATTTGACACGCCCGCGACGCATCCGCGTGAGACGCCACTAGCCGCCGCGAACTGGCGATTCCGGAGATGCCCAGAGCCGTGTGTGCAGCAGATAGAGACCCTCCCGATGGGTCAAGAGCGATCGCTTCTCGCGTTCGCCAAGACTCTCGGCACCATCGTCCTGCAGTTGGAAGATCAGCCCCTCCAAGGCATGACGCCGCCTTCTGTTCGAAACTTCGTCCGCGAGCATCGAATCATGCAGGGCATAGGCGCAGGGCTGAACCATGGCGGTCGTCCATAGGGACTGACCCTGAGCGCCCACGCAATAGGACGGCTGCGGTGCCGCCAGGTTTTCATCGAGCAGCTTGAGAACCCGAGGCTCCTCGGATTCGGCCGGAGTCAGGAAAAGTCTGGCGCGCTTGGCCAAGAGCCCGAGCGAGGTCCGGCTGGTGAGCATGGAGACGGGAATCGAAAGCACCAAGCCAGCGAGCACTGGTGTGAACCACCAGAAAAAATGCGGGATGTGCAGATAGGTGAAGTATCCAATGGTAAAGCCAATCAGCGTATGCACGATGTGGGCACCGAATGCCTCGGCCAGTCCGGTCTGGTGATCGCCACGTTGCTGTGTCGGCCAGCCAACCGTGGTACGCAACAGGATCGCGGCGACAAATTTACTCTGGAAGAGCATCAAAACTGGCGCGAGCAGAACCGACAAAAGACTTTCGATCAGGATGCTGAGACCTGCCCGGTAGGGTCCGCCGTATCGCCGCGCATCTTCGGGATCGAGGATGAGCAGGATCAGCGCCAAGACCTTGGGCAGAAACAGCAGGACGAGCGTCACCCACAAGACCGTCGTCATCTCGACCACGTAAGACTCCGGCCAGACCGGGACCACGCTGTGACCGAGGAAATACACGGGAACCGAGAGACTCTCGAAGTAGGCGTCGACCCCATTGGCGATCAGGAACAGCAGCCAGAGCGGGGAGGCCAGATAAGACATCACGCCCATGGCGAAATGGATCCTGCTTAGAGGCTTGAAGCCCCGTGCCAGAACCAGCCGCGCATGCTGCAGATTGCCCTGACACCAGCGGCGATCGCGCTTGGCGTAATCGATCAGGGTTGGCGGAATCTCCTCATAGCTGCCGCCGAGATCGTCCGCGAGCCTGACCTTCCAGCCCGAGCGCGCCAGCAAGGCGGCCTCCACGAAATCGTGGCTTAGGATGTCGCCTCCGAAGGGCTCGTGTCCCGGGAGTTGCGGCAAACCGCAGTGCGCCGCGAATGCACGCACCCGGATGATGGCGTTATGACCCCAGAAATTGGCCGTATCCAGTTGCCAATAGGTCAAGCCAGCCACGAACATACGTCCATAGAGGCTGCCCGCGAACTGGAGCATGCGCGCGAACAAGGATGACCGGTTGACGGGGACCGGAGGCACCTGCAGGAGCGCCAGCCGACGGTCGGACTCCATGCGGCGGACCATCTCCACCAGCGTCTCGCCGCTCATGATACTGTCGGCATCCAGCACGATCATATAGCGGTACCGCGCGCCCCAGTTGTGGCAGAAATCCTCCAGATTTCCGCTCTTGCGCGCCTTGTTCTTGACCCGATTACGATAGAAGAGCCGCGCTGGCTGACCGAGCTCCTCGACCCAGCGGCGCCACAGCATCTCCTCCATGAGCCAGGTGTCCGGATCGCGGGTATCGCTCAGCACGAAAATCTCGAAGCCCTGGTGCTGGCCGGTCTCGACCAGTGACTGGTACATCGCGCGCAGCCCCGCGAAGACCCGCTCCGGATCCTCGTTGTAGACCGGCATGACCAGCGCCGTTTTGAAATCGACGCCATCCTCGTGCGGCGTTGCCGTATTGGCCGCCTCGGCGAGGGCCGCTGGTCCCCGGAAGCGCCGCTGGACGAGACGGACGAAGCCGATCAGCGCAGTCCAGAAGGAGGCGTTGATCCACAGCATCAAAATGGCGTAGAGCACGAGCAGCACCAGCTCCAGGGGCGTGGTTCCGCCATCCTGGATTGCCACGGACAGCAGCGACATGGCGCCGAGTGTCGAGAGCACAACCAGCGAGAAATAGAGCGTCCGATGCAGATAACGCCGGGAGGCGGCGAGCCCTTGGTTTGTGTTCATGCATTCCCCCTGATGGGTGCGGCCTTCCTGCCGCGAGTGCCCAAGAGCCGGCCCAGCCGAGCCAGGAGTCTAATCAGCAGGCGGTGACAACAAAGTCGGATCGGATTGGGCTCCATCACCAGCGGCGCCAATTCCGGCACCGGCAGGATCCGCGCGGCGCGGATAGGCTCCGCCAAGGATTCGTCCGACAGCCCTGCCCAGCGCGCGGTCCAACCGGGCACATGTCCCCCGAGCACCGCGGCGCGGGCGGCGGAGAGCGCATTCGCGTCCCCCTCAATGCCAAGCTCGGACACCAGCCACCGATCGAGCAGCAGGTGGGCGGCGGCGATTGCCGCCTCCAAGGGTTCGCCCAGGTGAACGACCGCCGCGTGGGCCTCGACGCGCTGCAATATCTGCGGACGCAGGCGCTCAATCTCCTCGGCGTCGCTGACGCCCAGGGCATTGAGATAGGCCGTCACCCGCCGCTCAATGCCTCGCCAGGTGTCGGCGGTGAGTCCCGTGGGGGCGGCGGTTTCGCCGCCGCTCGCGCGCGCTATTCCCGAACCCATCGGAAGCTCCAGGTTTCGGTCAAGACATCATCGCCATGACGAAGGAAGGCCCGCAGATCCGTGGGCTTGTCACCATCGGGCTTGAGCTCGAAGAACAAACGCCAGCCCTTGGTCTCCGGGTTTGGCTGCGCGACCGGTTTGGAAAGTTCACCAGAGGTGCTTGTGACCACGGCATCGATCGGTGTTGCCGGATCCATCTTGGCCAGCGTGTCGCCCGTGAAATCCACCACGAATTTCCGCTTGCTTGGATCCAAAATATCCGTCCCCGCAGCGCCGATCCGGGTGGAAGTCGCGCGGCCGCCGAGCAGACCGGCCTCCAGATCACGGCCGAAACGCAGTCGGTATTGGAGCTCCAGCTCCTGGCCAGCCTTGGTTTCCCGCTCCGGCACCCAGTAAGCGACAATGTTGTCATAACGCTCTGCGTTGCTTGGGATTTCGACCAGCTCGATCGACCCCTTGCCCCAGTTTCCGATGGGTTCCACCCGGGCGCTGGGACGATTCTGATAGCGCGCCTCGAGATCCTCGTAGCTGCGATAGTCGCGATCGCGCTGGAACACGCCAAACGAGCGCGGATTGTTCGCCACGAAATCGCTCACCCGCAGTCCGACCGGATTCACGAAAGGCCGCCAGATACGCTCGCCATTGCCATTCTCGACCAGAAGGCCATCCGAGTCGTGGACCTCTGGGCGGAAATCGTCGATGAACCGATCGGTATCCTCGCCGTGGAAAAACATGCTGGTCAGCGGCGCGATGCCGAGTCGCTGCACTGGATGGCGCACGAAGAGGTGGGCCTTCACGTCCAGGACGGTCTCGATGCCCGGGCGGACCGTGAAGCGGTAGGCCCCGGTGATGCTATCGCTATCCAACAGCGCGTAGAAGGTGATGTCGAGCGCGTCCGGATTCGGCTTACGGATCCAGAACTCCCGAAAGACCGGGAACTCCTCCTTGGTCGGGAGTCCGGTATCGATGGCGAGCCCCCGCGCCGTAATCCCGTAGTTCAGATCCTTGGCCACCGCGCGGAAGTAGCTCGCGCCCAGGAAAACCATGACCTCATCAAAAACATCATCCCGATTGATCGGGTACATCAGGCGCAAACCGGCGAATCCGAGATCCCCAGGCATCTCCTTGGGCACTCGATTCTTACCGTAGTCGAACAGGTCGTGGCGGAACTGCACGGGGTTAATGCTGCCTCCATCGACCACGTTGAGCGTCACGCGGTCCTTGAACAGGAAGCCGCGGGGAAACATCTGAACCTGAAAGGGGAGGCCATCCTGCCCCCAGAGACTCTGCTCGCGCACGAAACGAATATCGCGATATTGATCGTAATCCAACTCTTCGAGATAGTCGGGGAGCGCGGGACGATCCGGCTCGTAGCGGCCAGCAGCCAGATCCGCCGCGCGCCTGACCACGGCCGCGAAGGTGAAATCTCCTGGCGTGCCTTCGCTGGGGGCGGGCTCCATGACACCGGGCTCGTCGCCGGCCCGGAGATCCCCAGCAGTCACCAGGGTGAAGACGAAAGCGATGATTCCGAGCATTCGAGCAGTCATGATGTTCTCGATTATCAGATAATTTTGAGCGAGGCGTTCCGGGGTGCGCGGACAGGCACGGGCCACACCTGGCAACCCGCGCGACCCACCAAAGAGTGAGCGTGGCATCGGGCAAGGACCGCGAGGGCGAGGGGGCTGACTGCGCCGCCAGCGCCAACCAGGGACTCAATCGGCGGCACCATTGTAACGCGAAATAGCCATTCTTTTTTACGGAGAACGCCAATCGCCCCTGAAATCTCGCGCCCCCAGCTTCGGGCTCGGAATCGGATCAGCGCGGGGCGAGTGAGCCTTTGCAGGCTCAATTTCTCACGCCGTTGGCGATGATCAACAGCCGCATTTAGCTTAATTAACATAATATACATTATGCGCAATCCCGGAGACCCCGGAGACCCCGGATCCGGGCTCCAGGGCGTGTCAGGACTGGTCCGAGGCCGATCTGCTGGTTCAGGGCTACGCGGGCAATTTGTCCGTCTTCACGGCGCTGCAACAGCGTTGCGGTTTCACCCTGGGACAGGTGGCCGAGCTGTGCGGGGTCGATGAACGCACGGTGCGGCGCTGGCACGTCCGGGGCTGCGCGGATGTCGCTGCCGTGCGCCTCCTGGCGATCCTCGCCGGGTATGTTCCCTGGTCCGGCTGGGATGGCTGGGAAGTCCACCAGGGGCTGCTGTTCCCGCCGGGCTACTCACGCGGCGGTATCCCGCCGTCTGAGTTCTTCGCCCTGGTCTTCTACCGCCAGCAAGTCAGCGCCTACCAGGAAGCCCACGCCAAGCTGAAGGCGCGCGCCAAGACGCTTGAGGCTCAGCGGGACCGGTCCAGGCGTCGGACGTCCGAGACTGCCCTAACTGGGCATTCGCGAAAAACTCGAGGCTCCGATTCCGGGTCGAATCCGTCCGAGAGCACTGTTCCACGCCATCGCGCATGGAGATCATGGTCGCCGCGTTGATTTGGATTTCTAAAATTGCCGGCTACATAAACGGCTGCAAACAAAAAAAGGCTTACGGTGATTAACCGTAAGCTCTTGATTTATGTGGTAGCGGGGGCAGGATTTGAACCTACGACCTTCGGGTTATGAGCCCGACGAGCTGCCTGACTGCTCCACCCCGCAACTGAGCTTTAAATATTAGCCGAACTATTCGTTCTCCGCAAGTTTTATTTCGCTATGGGACGATGGTCGGTGCCTTGGCTCGATGGCCTCGCCCCATCCGAGGAGGCGCGCGTGCGGGACGCTGGATCGTCGAGCGGAAGGCTGGCGGTGGCGGGTGTCAATCCTGGCAGGAATAACCGTGCACGATGATTCCTTCCTCCAGGTCGTCCGCGACCATTGGGTGTGAGAGCAGATAGCCCGCGGCGTTGAGCGAGTAGTCGCCGATCGCGTCGTCCACCGCCGTTTCCCACTCATCAAGGCCGTAATCTCCCCGTCCAAGCCACATGAGCGCCACCAGTTCCGCTCGCTGGCGCTCCGTCATCTCACCGATGGCATGCGTCATTTCGCGCAAACTGTAATCCTCGCTGTGATCGGCCAGAACCTGCAACGCCCAGTCCTCCGATGGACTGGCCGGCGTATCCGGCAGAACCACGTCCTCCTTGGCCTGAAATTCCCGCGCTTTATCGATGATGTAGCACAGCGTTTCGAGCTTGATGTGAAGCGTCACCAGAGGCTCCTCCCCGACGTGAGACTCCCCCAGGCGTTACGTCGCGCGCGGCCTTAAGAGAACCCCTCGGGTGGAAGTCTACTACGACAGCGCGGGTCGGTTCTCAGGTCGTGAGACCTGGCAACCCACGCAAGGCGGAAGTACCCAGTGGAGGTTCGCCACCAGCACCGCTGACCGATGCCGCGATCTCAGTCATCGCGGAGCCCGAGCACGTCCTGCATGTCGAACAGCCCGCTTTTCCGCCCGGCGATCCAGCCTGCCGCCCGCGCGGCCCCGCGCGCAAAGGTCATCCGGCTCGATGCCTTGTGCGCGATCTCGATCCGCTCGCCGTCGGCGACGAACCAGACGCTGTGCTCGCCGACGACATCGCCGGCGCGGATGGTCTCGAAGCCGATGGTTGGCGCGCTCGCGCGCCCGTGTGCCCTTCCCGCCCGTAGACCGCGACCTCATTGAGATCACGTCCGAGCGCCGAGGCGATCACCTCGCCCATGCGCAATGCGGTCCCCGAGGGCGCATCGACCTTGTGGCGGTGATGGGCCTCGATGATCTCGATATCGACGTCGTCGCCGAGCACCCGCGCGGCGATGTCCAGCAGCTTGAAGCAGAGATTCACGCCGACGCTCATGTTCGGCGCGAAGACGATGCCGATCTCCTCGCCGGCGGCGGCGATCGCCGCGCGCTGCGTCTCGTCGAGCCCGGTCGTACCGATCACCATGCGCTTGCCGGCCGCGCGGCAGATGGCGAGATGCGCGATGGTCGCCGCAGGCGACGTGAAGTCGATCAGGACATCGAAGTCGTCCGAGCACCTCGGATAGCTCCGCGACCAGACCACGTCCAGCCGCCCGACCCCCGCCAGCTCTCCCGCATCCGCGCCGATCAGGGAACTCTCCGGCGCGCTCGGTCGCCGCGCCCAAGCCGCAGGCCCTCGGTCTCGTTCACCGCCTGCACCAGCGTGCGGCCCATCCGCCCGCCAGCACCGGCGATGGCGATTCTGATCTCACTCATTCACTAGACTCCAAGACTGAGCCGGTTCGTTTATCCATGGCCACGATGGCCGATCGCGAAAATGTAAGACCTCACAGCCCCATCTTCTCGAGGAAGCTCTTGACCCCGTCCAGCCAGGAATGCGACTGCGGGATTGTGCCGCGATCCGCCCTCCTGCACGCTGGCCTCGAACTCGCGCAGCAGCTCTTTTTGGCGCTCGGTGAGATTGACCGGCGTCTCGACCGTCACGCGACAGATGAGATCGCCGACCGCGCCGCCGCGCACCGGCTTCACGCCTTTGCCGCGAACCCGGAACATCTTGCCGGTCTGGGTGCCCGGCCGGGATCTTCAGCATCACCTTGCCGTCCAGGGTCGGCACCTCGAACTCGCCGCCCAGCGCGGCCGTGACGAAGCCGATCGGCACCTGGCAGTAGAGATTGGCTGTCCTCGCGGGTGAAGATGGGATGCTCCTTGACCTGGATCTGGACATAGAGATCGCCAGGCGGACCACCCTGCTCGCCGCGCTCGCCCTCGCCGGCCAGGCGGATGCGGTCGCCGGTGTCCACGCCGGGCGGCACCTTGACCGAGAGGGTCTTCTCCTCCTGGATCCGACCGCGACCGCGACAATGGCGAGCAGGCCTCCTCGATCACGCTGCCGGTGCCCCGGCACTCGGGACAGGTCTGCTGGATGGAGAAGAACCCCTGCTGCATCCGCACCTGGCCGATGCCGCCGCAGGTCGGGCATGTCTTGGGCTTGGTGCCCGGCTTGGCCCCGGTGCCGCCGCAGAACTGGCAGTCCACCTGGGTCGGGATGCGGATCTTGACCTCCTTGCCGGCGACCGCGTCCTCGAGGGTGAGCGACAGGTCGTAGCGCAGATCGACGCCACGCTGGCTGCGCCGTCCGCCGCCCAGCGCGTCCACCGAAGATGTCGCCGAAGACATCGCCGAAGATGTCGGAGAAGGACCCGGCACCCGCAAAGTCGCCCGGACCGCCGAAACCACCCGCGCCAGCATCGACGCCCGGCATGGCCGAACTGGTCGTAGGCCGAGCGCTTTTTCGGGTCGCTCAGGACATCGTAGGCCAGCTTGGCCTCTTTGAATTTGGCCTCGGCATCGGCATCGCCGGTGTTGCGGTCGGGATGATATTTCATCGCCAGACGCCGAAAGGCCTTCTTGAGATCGGCCTCGCTCGCGTTGCGCTGAACGCCCAGAACTTCGTAATAGTCGCGTTTTGCCATGTCTCTGCTTCCAGCCACTAGCCACCGTCGCTTACCCCGCCCCACCCTGCCTAAAGCAGAAAGCGCACGGGCATCATCGGACGCCTGTACGCTTTCACCTTGAGGACAGGAAGCCGGCGGCTAGCCAGCTCACCTTACTTCTTGTCGTCTTTGACCTCTTCGAACTCGGCATCGACCACGTCGTCGTGGGCTCCGCCGCCCTGATGGCCCGCCGGAGCTTCGCCCGCGTCGGCCGCCCCGGCATCGCCGGACTCTGCGCATAGAGCCGCTCGGCCATCTTGCCCGAGACGTCGCCGAGCGTCTTGGTCAGCGACTCGATACGCTCCTTGTCCTCGCCCTTCATGGCCTCTTCCAGCTCCTTGATGGCGGCCTCGATGGACGCTCTTCTCGCCGCTTTCCATCTTGTCGCCGAGCTGCTCCATGGACTTGCGGGTCGCATGGATCATGCTGTCGGCCTGGTTGCGCGCGGCGACCAGCGCGATGGAACTGGCGGTCTTCCTCGGCATGGGCCTCGGCGTCCTTGACCATCTGCGCGATCTCGGCCTCGGACAGACCCGAGGACGCCTTGATGATGATGGACTGCTCCTTGCCGGTCGCCTTGTCCTTGGCCGAGACGTTGAGGATGCCGTTGGCGTCGATGTCGAACTTGACCTCGACCTGCGGCACGCCGCGCGGGGCCGGCGGGATGTCGCTGAGATCGAAGCGGCCGAGCGACTTGTTGCTCGACCGCGCGCTCGCGCTCGCCCTGGAGGACATGCACGGTCACGGCGGTCTGGTTGTCGTCGGCGGTCGAGAACACCTGCTGGGCCGAGGTCGGGATGGTGGTGTTCTTCTCGATCAGCTTGGTCATGACGCCGCCGAGGGTCTCGATGCCGAGCGACAGCGGGGTGACGTCGAGCAGCAGCACGTCCTTGACCTCGCCGCCGAGCACGCCGCCCTGGATGGCCGCGCCGATGGCGACCGCCTCGTCCGGGTTGACGTCCTTGCGCGGGGTCTTGCCGAAGAACTGCTCGACCTTGGCCTGGACCTTGGGCATGCGGGTCTGACCGCCGACCAGGATCACCTCGTCGATCTGCCCGGCGGTGAGACTGGCGTCCTTCAGCGCGATGCGGCAGGGCTCGATGGTGCGATCGACCAGATCCTCGACCAGCGACTCCAGCTTGGCGCGGGTCAGCTTGACGTTGAGATGCTTCGGCCCGGTCTGATCGGCCGTGATGTAGGGCAGATTGATGTCGGTCTGCTGGCTCGTCGAGAGCTCGATCTTGGCCTTTTCGGCGGCCTCCTTCAGACGCTGCAGGGCCAGCGGATCGTTGCGCAGATCGAAGCCCTGGGACTTTTTGAAATCCTCGACCAGGAAATCGATGATGCGCATGTCGAAGTCTTCGCCGCCGAGGAAGGTGTCGCCGTTGGTCGACAGCACCTCGAACTGATGCTCGCCCTCGATCTCGGCGATCTCGATGATGGAGACGTCGAAGGTGCCGCCGCCCAGGTCGTAGACGGCGATCTTCTGATCGCCGCGCTTCTTGTCCATGCCGTAGGCGAGCGCCGCCGCGGTCGGCTCGTTGATGATGCGCTTGACCTCGAGACCGGCGATGCGCCCGGCGTCCTTGGTCGCCTGACGCTGCGAGTCGTTGAAGTAGGCCGGGACGGTGATGACCGCCTCGGTGACCGCGTGGCCGAGATAGTCCTCGGCGGTCTTCTTCATCTTCTGCAGGACCTTCGCCGAGATCTCCGGCGGCGCCATCTTCTTGCCGTGGACCTCGACCCAGGCGTCGCCGTTGTCCGCCTTGACGATCTTGTAGGGGACCATGTCCTTGTCCTTGCCGACCACCGAGTCCTCGAAGCGGCGCCCGATCAGACGCTTGATCGCGAACAGGGTATTGGCCGGATTGGTCACCGACTGGCGCTTGGCGGACTGACCGACCAGGACCTCGCCATCGCCGGTGTAGGCGATGATCGACGGCGTGGTGCGATCGCCCTCGGCGTTCTCGATGACCTTGACGTTGTCGCCTTCCATCACGGCCACGCAGGAGTTGGTGGTGCCGAGATCGATACCGATGATTTTTCCCATGGGTGTATTCTCCAAAATGGCTTTTTGTGGCGCCGCGGCGCCAAGTTATTCATTCAGTTGGGGGAAAACCCCGCGCCGTTCAAGCCGTTCCCCGGCGCCTTGCTGGGACACCAGAACCATGGCCGGGCGCACCAGACGACCGTTGAGCGTGTAGCCTTTCTGGATGACGGCGACGACGGTATTGGCCGGCACGTCGTTCGCGCGGCTGCATGGACATCGCCTGATGGAACTCCGGGTCGAACGGTTGATCGACCGGGTCCACCACGGCCACGCCGAACTTGTCCATCACGTCCCCCAGCAGCTTGAGCGTCAGCTCGGTACCCTCGCGCAATCTGGCGAGATCAGCCCCCGCTCCGTCGCGGCGCCGTGGCCAAGCTCCAGGCTATCGCGCACCTGGAGCAGTTCGCGCACGAAGCCGTCGAGCGCGAATTTGTGCGCCTTCTCCAGTTCGGCCGCATGGCGGCGCTTGATGTTTTCCAGCTCGGCGCGCGCGCGCAGGAGCTGGTCGCGCTGCTCGTCCGCCTCGGCGCGCGACGCGTCGAGCGCGGCGCTCAACTCGGCGGCGCGAGGCTTGCGCCGCATCGCCTTGCCAGCCGTGGCCGGGTCGGTCGCGCTGGTCTCCAGGTAGGCATCCTCGCCGCGCGCACGACCGCCCCATCGGCGAGTGGCGCGTCCTGTCCGTTGGATTCCACAGACTGCGGATCCGTGCTCATTGTTACCTCCGATTCGATCAACGACCTCGCCGCGACGCCCAGAATCGACGTCTGGCTGCCAGGCCCTAACTGAGTTGAATGGTAGTTCACTGTCTCAGGGCCGCCGCCAGCAGCCGCGCCGTGACGTCGACGATCGGAATCACGCGCTGGTAGTCCATGCGCGTCGGACCGATCACCCCCAGCACACCGACGACTTGGTCGTCGACCCGGTAGCTCGCGGTCACCAGGCTGCAATCGTCGAGCAGCGCGTAGCCGGACTCCTCGCCGATGAAGATCTGCACCCCATCGGCGGCAATGCAGCGGTCCAGGATGTGCAGGATCTCGCGCTTCTGGTTGAAGGCATCGAACAACTGCTTGAGCCGGTCCATGCTGGCCAGCTCGCCGAACTCCATCAGATTCGTCTGACCGGCGATGAAGCAATCGTCCCGCGCCTCGGCAGACTCGACCACGTCCTGGGCCAGCGTCAAGGCGCGCATCATCAGCTGATCCATGTTGGCATGGGTGCGCTTCAGGTCGTCCAGGAGCCGCTTGCGCACGTCCTTGATATCCTGGCCGGTGAAGATCTGATTCAGATAGTTCGACGCCTGCTCCAGCTCCGACGGCGTGAAGCTCCGGTCGGTATTGATGATCCGGTTGTGGACATCGCCCTCGCTCGTCACCAGGATGGCCAGCACCCGCGAGTCCGACAGTGGCAGCAGCTCGATCTGGCGAAACACGTTGCGCTCGTGACGCGGCAGCATCACCACGCCGGCGAGGTGCGTGATGCCCGACAACAGGGTCGAGGCCGTCTCGATCAGCGACTTGGGGTCCATGCGCGCGTCGAAGCGCGTCCGCAACGAGGCGATGTCGTCATCGGACGGCGGACGCACCGTCAGGAGCGAGTCCACGAACAGCCGATATCCGGCGACCGTCGGCACGCGACCGGCCGAGGTGTGAGGCGAGACGACCAGCCCCAGATCCTCCAGGTCGGACATCACGTTGCGCACCGTCGCCGGACTCAGATCCAGGCCGGTGTCCTTGGCCAGGGTGCGCGAGCCGACCGGCTGCCCCTCGCGGATGTAACGCTCGACCAGCACCTTCAAGAAGTGCTGAGCGCGCTCGCTGACCCTGGTGTCAAGCGGAGGCGAATCGGTCGCGAGTGTAAATCTGGCAGTGCCCACGGTGCTGATGACGGCCTTGTTGAGCGGGTTGAGCGTTGGAGGATCCGGTTTAGCACTCACCGAGACAGAGTGCTAACACCGCAATTTAGGGATTCGTCCCGAACCTGTCAAGGCTCGCGCGAATAGCCGGTGCGGCGCTGCGGCGGGAGTCGGCACCCAGGGTCGGCGATCGGCGTGCGAAATTGACCGCTATTGGCGTGCTCGACGGCCCATGCTAACGTTTAACTGTCCACGCCGCCGGCCCATTTTCCATCGACAAAATCCATGCCGCCATTCACGACCGTCGGCATCATCGCCAAGCAGGGTGATCCCGAGCGGGTGCTAGGTACCCTGCAACGACTCCGCGACCATCTGCGCGCACGCGCCCTACAGGTGCTGCTCGACGCCGAGAGCGCGCATTTGTTGGACGCGACCCTTGGTGCCGCTGTCTCGATCGAGGCACTCGGCGCGCGCTGCGATCTGGTCATCGTGGTCGGCGGCGACGGCACTCTGCTGCACGCGGCGCGCAGTCTGGCTGCTCAGGGCGTGCCCCTGATGGGCATCAATCTGGGACGTCTAGGATTTCTGGTGGACGTCTCGCCGAATCACATCGAATCGGCCATCGACCAAGTCCTGGCCGGGGAGTTCGACGCCGACAGCCGTTCCATGTTAAGCGCGCAAATCCTGTGCGATGAGGTCGCGGGACCGGCGCACTCGGCGCTGAATGACGTCGCTATTCATAAATGGAACACGGCGCGCATGATCGAATTCGAGACCTACATCGACGGCGTCTTCGTCAATGCCCAGCGCTCGGACGGACTCATCGTCGCCACCCCGACCGGATCGACGGCCTACGCCCTCTCCGGGGGCGGACCACTGGTCGATCCGGCGCTGGATGCGATTCTCCTGGTGCCCATCTGCCCGCACGACCTCAGCAATCGGCCGCTGGTGATACCGGGCGACCGGCTGATCGAGGTGCGGGTCCGCGGACACGATCAGGGTCATGTCCAGGTGACCTGCGACGGACAGACCGACTTGCAGCTCCCGCCGAACGCCAGGGTCTGCATCAGTCGTCACCCCCACCGCGCCCGTCTGCTGCACCCCAAGGGGCACGACCACTACCAGATTCTGCGCGCCAAGCTGCACTGGGGCGGCCACAACTCGATGCGAGCGCAGCCATGCTGACCCATCTCCAGGTCAGGGATCTGGCCATCGTCAGTCAGCTTGAACTCGAGTGCCAGCGTGGGATGACGGCCCTCACCGGCGAGACCGGGGCGGGCAAGTCGATCCTCATCGACGCCCTGGGTCTGGTCCTGGGCGACAAGGCCGATGCCACCATGATCCGCACTGGCTCGCGAGCGCGCAGAGATCATCGGCCGAGATTCGACCTCGACGCGGCCCCGCCGCCCGCGCGCTGGCTGATCGAACAGGATCTGGACGACGAGGGCGCCTGCCTCGTCCGCCGCCTGATCGTGCGCGAGGGGCGCTCACGCGCCTTCGTCAACGGTCGGCCGGCCACCGGGGCTCAGTTGCGCGACCTCGGTGATCTGCTGGTGGATATCCACGGCCAGCACGCCCACCAGTCGCTGCTACGCGCCAACGCCCAGCGCGAACTGCTCGACGCCTATGGTGGTCAGGTGCCGATGGCCGACGCCGTGGCGAACGCCTTTCGCGAGTTTCGCGCGCTCGATCAGCGGCTCAAGACATTGGAGTCGGCCAGCCAGGAGCGCGCCGAGCGCCTCGATCTGCTGCGTTTTCAGGTCGAGGAACTCGCGGCACTGGATCTGACGACGGACGAGATCGAGGGGCTGGATCAGGAGCAGCGTCGCCTGAGCCATCTCGGGCGCCTGCAGGAAACCGGCGGGCGCTGATCGCTGCAGTTGCTGACAGAGGGCGAACCGGCGCATCGAGGACCAATTGCGCGCCGCGACCGCCGATCTTCGAGGAACTGGCGACGATCGATCCGGCCCTGACCGAGAGTCGGGATCTGCTGGAGATGGCCGCGATCCATGTCGGCGAGGCCGCCGCCGGGCTGCGGCACTATCTCGACGGGCTGGAGCTGGATCCGGCGGCGCTCGCGGAGGTCGAGGCGCGCCTGGCTCAGGTGCATGATCTGGCCCGCAAGTACCGCGTCATCGCCGCTCCAGTTGCCGGATCTGCTCGACGACCGCCGCGCCGAGCTGGACGACCCTGGAACAGGCCGATGTCACCCTCGGCGATCTGCGTGAGCGGCGCGAGATCGCCTGGCAGGCGTTCATGGAGCAAGCCCAAGCACTCTCCGCCGCGAGGATGGCCGCGGCCGCGCGACTCGCCGACACCGTCACCCAAGCGATGCAGCAGCTCGGCATGGTCGGCGGACACTTCAGCGTCCAGGTCGAGCCGCTCCCCAGCGAACGGGTCGGTCGCCGGCGGACTCGAACGCATCGAGTTCATGGTCAGCGCCAATCCAGGTCAACCGCATGCAACCGCTCGCCAAGGTCGCCTCGGGTGGCGAGCTCTCGCGCATCAGCCTCGCCATCCAGGTCGCCACGGCCGAATGCGGCAGCGTGCCGACCCTGGTCTTCGACGAGGTCGACGTCGGCATCGGCGGCGGCGTGGCCGAGATCGTCGGCCGACTGCTGCGCCGCCTCGGCGAGTCCCGGCAGGTGCTGTGCGTCACCCATCTGCCCCAGGTCGCGGCCCAGGCGCATCACCAGCTGCGGGTGCGCAAGGAGGCCATCGACGGTCAGACCCACACCCGCATCGAACCGCTCGACGACAGCGCGCGCGTCGACGAGATCGCCCGCATGCTCGGCGGCACCGAAATCACCGACACGACCCGCGACCATGCGCGCGAGATGCTGGAGTGGGCGCGATGAGCGCGGCCTGGGCGATTCCCAAGGCGTTCGCGGAGTGCGGCGCATGATCAAGAAGATCCCCATCGAGCAGTTACAGTTGGGCATGTACATCCATGATCTGAACTGCGGCTGGCTGGATCACGGCTTCCTGCGCAGCCGCTTCCTGCTCAAGGCGGAGGCGAATCTCGAGAAGATCCGAGACCTTGGGATTCACGAGCTCTACATCGACACGGACAAGGGACTGGACGTCCCCCAGGCCCCGACCGAAAGCGAGGTCGCGGAGGCGCTGGAACAGGATCTGACCCAGGTCGCCGAGGAGTTGGGGCCGGGCGAGGAACATCAGGTTCCGCTGGCAGAGGAGCGGATCCAGGCCCGCCGGATCCAGAACGAGGCGCTCGGCCTGATGAGCAGCCTGATGGAGGACGCGCGTCTCGGCCGTGCGCTGGATCTGGAGCATGTGGATCCGCTGATCGATGACATGCTGGGATCCATCCTGCGCAATCAGGATGCCTTGCTGGGATTCTCGCGGATTCGCCGCCAGGGGCGTTACACCCTGGAGCACGCGGTCAATGTCGCGGCCCTGTTGCTCGCCTTCGCCAAGGCGCTCGGGATGGAGCACTCGGTGATCCGGGCGATCGGGATCGGGGGTCTATTCCACGATCTCGGCAAGGCGCTCCTGCCCTCGGCCATCCTCAACAAGCCGGGGTCGCTCGACGACGATGAATTCGCCCTGATGCGCGAGCATGTCGCGCATACCTATCGGATGGTCGCGCGGATCCCGAACATCCCCGAGATCGCGCTGGCGATCGTCGCCGAGCATCACGAGCGCATCGACGGCAGCGGTTACCCCAAGCAGAAGGTGGGTGACGCGATCTCCCGCTACGGTCAGATGGCGGCGATCGTCGATGTCTATGACGCCATCACCTCCGATCGCGTCTACCACAAGGGCCTGGAGCCGCACGAGGCGCTGCGCAAGCTGCTGGAATGGAGCAGTCATCACTTCGATCCGCAACTGGTGCAGCAATTCATCCGCTGCGTCGGCATCTATCCGGTGGGCACCCTGGTACGACTGCAGAGCGGCCGGCTCGGCGTCGTCGTCGAGTCCGGCCGCGAGGGGCTCTTCCACCCGGTGGTGCGGGTCGTCATGGACGCCGATCGGCGCCGCTACATCGCCGTCGAGGACGTCGACCTGTCGCGGCTTGCCAAGCGATCGAAAGAACGAATCCTCAGCGCCGAATCGCCCGAGCGCTGGGGGATCAAGCCCCAGGAAGTCCTGCTACTCCCCACCTGACCCAGGTCTCGTGGTCCGTGCCCGAACGTGGCCGCGAGCATAGCCATCCCCTTCGCTGCTGCCCGAATGCGGTGAAAATCCACACCGGGCATACGTAATCATACGGACTATCTAGTTGCATAAATGCAACTAGACTGAGTCATTGGTAAGCCGAGACCCCTTCGATCCTCCCCGTAAGACGCGGGACGACCCAAGGGCATGCTGGGAAAACGCCGATCAATAAGGTCCATATTGGCACCAAGCCAAGCAAGAGAGATTGGGCAAGAATTCTTCGTAGAAGGCTGGGTTGAGGGACGAAACCCAGAATGGGGTGCTGCGTCAGCGGCTGAAATGCTGGGATTCGCAAGCTCATCCCAGCCGACGACAGACCGCCAGTGGATGGTGGAAGCGAAGACTTTCACAGTCTCAAGAGCGCGGGCTGAGTGCCCACAAGAGACCGCACAACCGTGCCGCGATTTGGGCGAACCGCCTCGCGGTACACCACTGGAGGATGACCCATGCCGTTGATTACGTCGTTCATTCCGAGCGAGGACAGACTGGATCTGTCCTTCGATGGCGATCTGGATCTGACGATCACGGAGGACGTGTGCCAGGTCTCCGCCTTGATCCCGGCCACGCTGCGGACCTGCATCATGGATCTGACCCGGCTGGAACGGGTGTTCGACTCGGGTATCGCCCTCTTGTGGATGCTCAACGAGCGTCTCCAGCACATCGGCGCCACGGTCGTGGTCCTCAGCGATCACCCCGAGATCCTGCGCCGCATTCCGCGCATCATGAGCAATGTTCTGAGCGTCGTGCCAAAAGACACGGCGGTCGCCACGCAGCGCTGACAGGCGCGGCCACACTCGCCGCTCGCCTGCCGGCGGCGGGCGGGAGCACGATCAGCAGGGAAGCTGGAGAATCTCCTGGGTGTCGATTCCCCAGCGCTGAGGTGACTCGGCATTCAGGATGCTATCGTTCTTACCCTTCCTGGGGCGCGCGAGGTCGACATCCTCGACCGTCAAATAGCGCCGCTGCTTGGCGTCCATGACGACCCGCACCACCGGCTGGGGCAACTCCTTGCGCCCGGTCTCGACCACGACCCCCAGCCGTCCGCTCTGGAGCAGGACCAGCGCGCCGACCGGATAGATACCGACGCAGCGGATGAACTGCCGCACCAGTTGCGGCTCGAAGTGATGGCTGCTCCATTCCAGCAGCTTACGCAGCGCCTCGTGCGGTTCCATGCCCTTGTGATAGACGCGATCCGAGGTGATGGCGTCATACACATCGACGATCGCCGACATCCTCCCATAGAGCGTGATCGCATCGCCGGCCTTGCCGTCCGGATAGCCGCTGCCGTCGACCCGCTCATGATGTTCGGCGGCAACCGCCAGGGCCGCGGCGGGCAGGCCGGGAACCACCGCCAGGGTGTCGCGGCTATGGACCACATGGCTGCGCATGACAGCGAACTCGTCCTCGGTCAGCCGCCCAGGCTTGTTCAGGATTTCCTGGGGAACCTTGATCTTGCCGATGTCATGCAGCAGAGCGCCCATCCCGATCTCCTGGATCAACTTCTGCTCCAGCTCCAGACTACGGGCGAAGGACACCATGAGCACGGACACGTTGACCGAATGCTCGAAGGTATAGCGGTCCATGTGACGGATGCGCGCCAAGCCCATCAGCGCGTTCTGATTGCGAAAGATGGAGCCAACCATCTCCCCAATGACCGGGCGGGCGCGCTCCAGGTCGATCTGTTGTCCCAGGCGCGCGTCCTCCATGAGCCCGCTGACAACGCGGATTGCCTCGTTGTGAATACGCTTCGCCTGGATCCGCTCTTCGGCCAAGGGAACGGGGCCGGTCCGACCAGCGCCTTTCCTGGCGGCATCGACCAGCCCATCCTCTAGATCTGAAATGACTTCGGCTTCGCTCGGTGCCGACGGCTGATCGAGCCCCTTATCCGTATCGATGTAGAACTCGCGGATACCGGCGCGGCGAATCTGCTCGACCCCCGCCTCCGTTTTCAGGAGAAACTGGTTGCGCAGGAACCCATGCTCCATCCAGCTACAATTCAGATCATGGACATACATGCCCATTCGGATATCTTCAATATTGATCTTCTTGATCATTTGATTTGACTGCGCCGAGGGATAACAACCACCTAGAGCTTTTAGTATCCGTCAAATCAAGATCGAGAGCTGAGGAATCGATCATGAACCCGGCCTGTTCGCGCATCGAACAGGCCGAGTTGGTTCAGGCCGCTTCCGCCCGGACGGCCTGGCAGCGGTTCAAGGCGGAGAGCACCGCGCGCAGCGAGGCCGCGACCGTGTCCCGATCGATCGCCGCGCCGCTCATGCGCACCCCATCGACCTCCAGTTGCACATAGGCCGCCGCCTCCGCGTCCGTGCCCTCGCCGATGGCGTGTTCCTGGTAGTCCAGCACACGCACCCGGCTGCCGCTCCAGCCCGTCCAGGCAGCCACGAAGGCCGCGATGGCGCCCTGCCCCTCGCCTCGGAGCTGGCGCTCGCCATCCGGCGTCGCCGATCCGCGCCTCGATGACATCATGGCCGTTGCGGTCGAGCCGGTAGCCCACCAGCCGGTTCGGCGCCTGGTCCACGACGAAATGCCGCGGAAGAGGTCGCGGATGCGTCCCGGCATCCAGCACGCCGCCCCGGACCTCGCTCTCGCCTGCTGGACCAGTCGCGCCAGTTCGACCTGGAGCCAGCGGGGCAGCACCAGACCGTAACTCGCGCTCCAGCACGAAGGCCACGCCGCCCTTGCCCGACTGGCTGTTGACGCGGATCACCGCCTGGTAGCTCGCGGCCCAGGTCGCCCGGGTCGATCGGCAGATAGGCGACCTGCCAGGGCTGCCTCCGCGTCCTGACGCGACAGACATTTGCGAATCGCGTCCTGATGACTGCCGGAGAAGGCGGTGTAGACCAGCTCGCCGACCCAGGGATGCCGGGGATGAACCGGCAGACCCGGTGCACTCGGTGCAGACCTGGATGATCTCGTCCGGGCCGGCTCAGATCCAGACCCGGATCGATGCCCTGGCTGTAGAGATTCATCGCCAGGGTCACCAGATCCGCGTTGCCGGTGCGCTCGCCGTTGCCGAGCAGGGTTCCCTCGACCCGATCCGCGCCGGCCAGCAGCGCCAGTTCCGCCGCCGCCACCGCCCCGCCACGGTCGTTATGGGTATGCACCGAGAGGATGACGCGCCTCGCGGCGGCTGATGTGGGTGGCGAAATACTCCACCTGATCGGCGAAGACATTCGGGCGTCGCCACCTCGACCGTCGCCGGCAGATTGATGATGCAGGGATGCTCCGCCGTCGGCTGCCAGACATCCAGCACCGCCTCGCAGACCTCGACCGCATAGTCCGAGCTCGGTCGCGGTAAAGCTCTCCGGCGAATACTGAAAGGTCCAGCGCGTCTCGGGATAGTCGCGCGCACCCTGGGCGACCCAGGCCGCGCCCTGGCGCGCGATCGCCTTGACGCCCTCGCGGTCCTGCCCGAAGACCCAGCTCGCGCTGCACCGGCGAGGTGGAGTTGTAGACATGCACGATCGCCTGACGCGCGCCGCGCAGCGCCTCGAAGGTCCGCCGGATCAGCTCCTCGCGCGCCTGCACCAGCACCTGGATGGTCACGTCCGGCGGGATCCGGTCCTCCTCGATCAACCAGCGCACGAAGTCGAAATCCGGCTGGCTGGCGGCCGGAAACCCGACCTCGATCTCCTTGAAGCCGCAGCCGGACCAGCAAGCCCCAGAGACGGCGCTTCTGCGCCACGCTCATCGGCTCTGGCAGCGCCTGATTGCCGTCGCGCAGGTCCACGCTGGCCCAGATCGGGGCCTGCTGGACGGTGCGGCTGGGCCATTGCCGGTTGGGCAGATCGACCACCGGGCCGGGGCGGTAGCGACGGTGGTCGAAGTGGCTCATAGGATTCTCCTGGCTGATCAAAGCGTGTCGGTTGAAGGGGTCTATCCTGGCCTGCTTCCGGGTTGCGGATCGGGCCACTCAGGTCCGGGTTGGGACGAGAGTCTGGGAGGCGCGCGCCTGGTGGGCGATTGCCCGAGCTTGTCGGCCGGTAAGCCGACGGGGTTAGAGTATCCAAAATAACCAGGCAGGCGATTGCGAAGATGCCACGATATTGGCCTTATCGCGCAATATTCTGCTAATTCTCGAGGAGTGACGCGCATCGCCCCGACCGATCGGCGGGAGAGGTCTTGGGGGTGTCAGTGCATCGGCGCCCACATGATCGCCATCATGACCCCAAGGATCAGCGCAAGCAGGCAAGAGAGCGCGATCAGCCGCAGTGCCCGACGGAGGTGTTCGGCGCCAAGATCGGCCGGCCACGCTGGCTCGCCGATGTAACGCTCGGTGACCAAGACCCCAGCGTAGCGGATGGGTCCGACCAGGCGGACCCGGAGTGCCCCGGCACAGGCGGCCTCGCTCCAGCCGGAATTCGGGCTCGGGAGCACAGCGTGATCGGCAAGCGCGGCCTTGATCGCCGATCGTGGATGCAGGCTCAAAATCGCGGCGGCCATCGCGATCAGGGGGACGGAGAGCCGTGCCGGGATCCAGTGAGCCAGATCGTCGGAGCGGGCAGCGGCCCAGCCGAAGCGGCCGTAGCGCTCATTCCGGTATCCAACCATCGAATCCAGGCTGGAAACCGCCTTGACCAGAATCACGCCGGGCAGGCCGAAGAGACAGAGCGCCCAAAGGGGCGTCAACACCCCGTCGGTCAAATTCTCTGACAGACTCTCGATGGTGGCGCGCACGATGCCATCGCGTTGCAATTGGTCCGTGTCCCGCCCGACCAGCAGCGCCAGGCGCTGGCGGGCCGTCGGTAAGTCATCAAGCGCGTCCAGCACCCGCTGACCGTGGGTTAAGAGATCGCGCATGCACAGCAGGCTGTAGGCGATAAAGAGATCCCAGCCCGAGGCCAGCCACGGATGGACGCGCGCCAGCCCGAGGTGAACGCCCAGCCACGCCAAGAGCGCGCCACCCACCACCAGCACCCAATGCAAGACCCCACCGAGATGGCCGTTCCATCCGATCGCGAACAGCCATCGCTCCCAAAACAGACTCCAGCGACCGAGGAGGCGGATCGGATGCAGTCGATAGACCGGGTCGCCAAAGAGTATGTCGAGCAGACAGGCGCCGAGGATGAGCCCAAGATGTCCGGTCAGTTCCATGTGTGCGCGAATCCAGTCGACGGTTGGCGAATCGAGTGAGTTTCCCGTCAGGGTAAGGCATGGATTCCGTGGGCCGCAATGATCTGGAACCTAGATCCTCCCCGCTCGGAAAGAGGGCCTGAGTGCTACGCGCCAAATGCCGTGCGCCCCATCATTGCCAGACCGGTCACCCGTTGGCCAAGGACTGAGACGGGCTCTACAATGTTCGGGCAGAGTCCTTCCTTCCGCGCACTGAGCGCAACCCTAACGAGTCCCTCAATGACAGACGCCGAGATCAAGACCTGCCCGCGATGCGGGCTCTCCTTCCGCTGCATGGCAAATCTGGTGGAGCGTTGCGATTGCGCCTTGGTCGACCTGGCTCCGAGCACGCTTCATGACATCCGCGCGCTCTATGACGACTGCCTCTGCGTGGCTTGCTTGCACGCCCTGAACGCATACGCCGAGGTCACGGACAGCCCGCGACTTGACGGCGAAGGGGATGCTTAAGGAGTCGCTGGTGATGTGGGAGAACCGCGCGGCGCTCGACAGCGCGCTCTCCATGGAGCCGGATCAGGCTGAGCTCCTGTTGCGGCTGGCCAGCCGAGCGTATCGCCCTGTGGGAGGAGATCCAACGGCAGGGGACGCCTCCGAAACCCGATGCCATCCCGCGGTTCCTGCACGGCCAACGCGCGCTGCTGGGCGAGGATTGGACGCGCCTTGCCGATCCGAGCGTATCCGGGAGACGATGCAATGGATTCGCGGGCTCCGTGGCCGCACGCTCAGCCCTGGGTCAGCCCCCCATTCCCCGTTTTCGCTGGCCTGGACTCCTCGATCCGCTTTTCACCGCAGGGCAGATAGCCCGATGTCGGCACCGGATCGCCCTTGAGCGCCTCGGTCAGGGTGTCGCAGATGGTGCGCAGCACCTTGACCCGCGCGTAGGGCTTGTCGTTGCCCTCGACCAGGGTCCAACTGGCGTGCTTGGTACTGGTGCGTACCACCATCTCGTTGACGGCCTCTTTGTACTGCGGCCACTTCTCGCGGTTGCGCCAGTCGTCGTCGGTGATCTTGTAGCGTTTGTAGGGGACGTTCTCGCGGTCCTTGAAACGGTCGAGCTGCTCATCCTGACTGATGTGGATCCAGAATTTGATGAGGATGATGCCGTTGTCGACCAGTTGTTCCTCGAAGCGGTTGATCTCCGAGTAGGCGCGTCGCCACTCGGCGTCGGCGGCGAAGCCCTCGACCCGCTCGACCAGGACGCGGCCGTACCAGGAGCGGTCATAGACGGTGATGCGGCCGGCGCGCGGGATATGCCGCCAGAAGCGCCAGAGGTAGTGGTGGGCCTTTTCCTCGTCCGTGGGCGCGGCGACCGGGATAGCGCGAAACAGCCGGGCGTCAACGGCATGGGTGATACGGCGAATGGCGCCTCCCTTGCCGCCGGCATCCATGCCCTCGAAGACCAACACGGTGGAGCGCTGCTTGTTGTAGGCGGTCCAGGCCAACTCGTTGATCTCGCTCTGCAGGCGCTTAATCTCGCTGCGGTAGTCGTCGCGCGAAAGCGTGAGCGCGAGATTCAGTTGGTCCAGCAGGGTGATCTGGGCGCTGGTACTGCTCGGCAGCTCGGGACCGGCGAGGGTGCTGTTCTGATCCTCGGGGCCTGTCTCGGCGAGACGGGAGCGGATGGCGTGCAGCAGGGTCTTGCCGACGGTCAGGTCGCGGTAGCGGCGGTCGCCGGCCTCGATCAGGTACCAGGGCGAGATGCCGCGGTCGGTGTGCAGAATGACTCGCTCGGCGACCTGCTCGAACGAGGCGTAGTGCTCGGAGAACTTGCTCTTCTCCGGGAGCATCTTCCAGCGGCTCTTGTCGTCGCGCGAGAGCTCCTTCAGACGCGCCTTCTGATCCGCCTCTGACATGTGGAACCAGAACTTGACGATGAGGGCACCGTCCTGGATCAGCATCCGCTCGAAATCGACGATACGGTTGAGCTCGCCGTCCAGCTCCGCGTCGGTGCAGTGGCCCCGGAAGCGGTGCTCGATCGGGGTCTGATACCAGCCGCCGAACAGGATCGCGATCTCGCCGCGCGGCGGCATGGAGCGCCAGAAACGCCAGTAGCGTGGGCGCTCGCGCTCCTCGTCGGACTCATCCCAGAAGGCGAAGGTCTGCACCCCGCGCGCGTCCAGCCACTCGTTGAGGCGGTTGACCACCTCGCCCTTGCCGGCGGCCTCGACACCGGAGACCAGCACGACGACCGGGACATTGGATTCCTTCAGATCGCGTTGAACCGCCAGGAGCTGGGTGCGCAGCTCTTCCTGCTGGTCCTTGTAGTCCTCCTTGCTGACCGAGCGACCGACCTTCGTTGCCTCGAACATGCGTCATCTCCTCGTCGAACGGGGTTCGTGGCGCAGTGTAAGGCAAATATCGCCGCCTGACGTGATCCAGTCGGTCCACCGACGCCGCTATCCCAAGGCACTGCCTCCGAGGCGGTCTGCTCGGCGAACGGACTCCCGTCCCCCAGCTCCGCCAGCGGGCTCATTGCGCTGAAAAAGCCGCGACGGCTCAGTCGACCTGGAGAAAATCGTCCACGGCGCTCTGATCGACCTTGAAGAGCTCGGGCTTGAGACGAATGTTGCGCTGCGCGCCGGTGAAATTGAGCCGGGTCTCCTGACCGAAGCTGTCCTCCATGATGAGGCTGTCGAGGGTGTCGCTGCCGAAACCGACCTGGATCCGGACCACATCGGTATCCCGCTCCTTCGGGATCAGCTCAATCCAGTCGCGGCCGTCCGTGCTCTCGATCGGCGTGGCGGCGAAGTGCTGCTCGATCGGCTCCTCGTTGGCCAGCAGGAGCGCCGGCGTCCCGCGCAACGCCTGGCTCTGGCTCTGATGCGAGACCTGCTTCAGCTCCAGGTCATGCAGATAGACGCGCTTGCCGTCGGCGATGATGACCTGTTTGTTCGGGCTGGCATACTCCCAGCGGAAACGACCAGGACGCTGAAGGTAGAGAGTGCCGCGCGCCTCGATCATGCGGTTGTGATCGGCATTGAAGGTGTATTGCTGGAAATCCGCCTGGAGACTGACGAGACCTTTCAGGTAGTCGTCGATCCGCTTGGCTCCGTCGGCGGCGCGCGCGCCGCCGACCCACGACAGGGCCAAGGCGATGAGAAGCAACCCTTGTCCGAGAATGACGAGGGGTCGACCAGGCATGGGGATCGGGCGCTGGGCGTTGCGGCTTGGGGTAGAGCAAACAAACATGGTGGAAGTATCCTGGCGTCTGGTGGCATCGGGAGTGACACCCGGATCGCGGCAAAGTGCCCCGATCCGCTCGGGTGCCTGCGGTGCCGAGCTTGCCGCGCGCTTCAATCCTGCGCGCGTGGCGGGGTCAACACTTCGCGGTTGCCGTTGGTCTCGGCCGATCCCACGATACCGATCCGCTCCATCTCCTCCACCATGCGGGCGGCGCGGTTGTAGCCGATCTTGAGCCGACGCTGTACCCCGGAAATGGAGGCGCGGCGGCTCTCCACGACGAACTCGACCGCCTCGTCGAAGAGCGGGTCGGTGTCCTCCGTATCGCCGCCTCCGCGCGGTTCGGGATCGATCCCCGGCAGGGACTCGGTGGGCTCGCGCAGCACATCGTGGATATAGTCCGCCTCGCCGTACTGTTCCTTGAGGAATTCCACCACATGGTGAACCTCGTGGTCATCGACGAAGGCCCCATGGACACGATGCGGTATGTTGCCCCCAGGCGGCAGATAGAGCATGTCGCCGTGGCCGAGCAATTGTTCGGCGCCCATCTGGTCGAGAATGGTGCGCGAGTCGATCCGGGAGGAGACCTGGAAGGCGATGCGCGTCGGGATATTGGCCTTGATCAGACCCGTGAGCACATCCACCGAGGGCCGCTGGGTGGCCAGAAGGAGATGGATGCCCGAGGCGCGCGCCTTCTGCGCCAGGCGAGCGATCAACTCCTCCACCTTCTTGCCCACGACCATCATCATGTCGGCGAGCTCGTCGATGATGACAACGATATAGGGCAAATGCTGGAGGTCCGGCGCCGCGCCGCCCATCGCCAAAAGGTCTTCCGGCTTGACCGTCGGATCCGGGATGGGGACCCCCGCCGCCGCCGCGTCGGCGATCTGCCGGTTGTAACCCCCGATGTTGCGCACCCCGAGCTTGGACATCAGACGATAGCGGCGCTCCATCTCGCCCACGCACCAGCGCAGGGCGTTGGCGGCCTCCTTCATATCGGTGACCACCGGAGTCAGCAGGTGCGGAATCCCCTCGTAGACGGAGAGTTCCAGCATCTTGGGGTCGACCATGATGAGCCGCACATCCTCCGGCCCCGCCTTGTAGAGCAGGCTGAGGATCATGGCGTTGATGGCCACCGATTTGCCCGAGCCAGTCGTGCCGGCGATCAGGGCATGCGGCATGCGCGCCAGGTCCGCCACGACCGGCAGCCCGGAAATGTTGGTGCCGAGTCCGATGGTCAGCGGCGAGCTGGCGTCCTGATAGGCCGCCGAACCGAAGATCTCGCGCAGAAAGACCGTCTCGCGCTGCCGGTTGGGAATCTCGATCCCGATCACCGACTTGCCTGGGATGATTTCCACCACGCGCACGCTGACCGTGGTCAGCGCGCGGGCCAGATCCCGGGCCAGACCGGTAATCTTGCTGGCCTTGATGCCGGGGGCGAGCTGGAGCTCGAACAGCGTGACCACGGGCCCCGGATAGACCGCCACCACCTGGACATCGACCCCGAAGTCGGCCAGATTGCTCTCCACCTGTCGGGACAGCTCCTCGATCTGCTCCGGGGAATAGCCTCGTCCGCTCTTGCGCGGGGCGTCCAACAGATCTAGCGGTGGACGCGGCAGATCGCCAGATGATGCAAGCCTGGGTTTGATCTCGCGCGCGGACTTTTCGAACGGCTCGGGCTTGTCCGTCCGCTTCGGCTCCGTCCGTTCGACCGGCCGCATCAGCGGGGGCTCTTTCGCGGTGACCTTGTGTCCGCGAGCAACTTCCGGAATGGCGGGGGTCTCGTCGAACGGCGCCTCGTCGACGAGGAAGGCCGTGGGCTCGGCTAGGGCGGCCTGGATTTCCGGGGGCAGTTTCTTGAGCGGACGTCGCGCCCTGGGCGGCGGTCGCTGGATCTCCGATTGCGGCAATTCAGCGTCCACGGGATCCAGAAGCTTCAGTTCCTTGGGCAATCCGCCGGGGTAGATCTCACGCTTTTGCCTGTCCCGCAGACGCCTGACCGCAAGACCCGTAGCCATTCCACCCACTGCCGACCAGACCATGCGCGCCGCCTGTAGCGCGGTGGCCCCCAGCGAGTCCAACAGTCTGAGCCAGGAAATCCCGAAGAAGAGCGTCAGGCTCACGGCCAAGGCCCCGCTCAACAGCAAGTTGGTTCCCGCCGGGTTGAAGGCCGCGAGCATCCGGCCACTGACCAGCATGCCCAATCCGCCTCCAGGACCATTCGGAAGATCCATCCACGAGATCCGCAAATGAAGCGAGGCAAAGCCGCAACCCGCCGCCATGGTGGCCAAAAAGCCGAGCCAGCGCAGCGACAGCAGCCATGTTCTCTGCGCAACATCCTCGCCGCGTCCACGGAAAACGAGCCAGGCGCTCCAAGCCACCATGAAGGGCAGGAGAAAAGCGAAATAGCCAAACAAATAGAGGGAAACGTCGGCAAACCAGGCGCCGGTGCGACCGCCTGCGTTGGTTGCCTGCATCGTATCGCCGACATAGGACCAGCCGGGATCCTGGGACGAGTAACTGACCAGCGAGAGCGACAGGTAAACGGCGACGCACATGAGGGACCACATGGCGCCCTCGCGCAATGCGCGCTCGACGTGATCGCTGAATGTCAACTGCCCGTAGCGTGTTGCCTGTGCCATGCGCCTCTCCAAATATTGGAGCGTATTATAGCGTTACAGGCAATCTTTCGCGCGATTTCCAGTACAGGTCGCGGCCCGGACGCAGTGACGATCCAGACGCCCGGACGCTACGCTGTCTTGGGATTCGCGAGAAAGCAATACGGCACACTCACCGCGCGCCTCGCATGACCAACCGAGATTGGTCCAAACATTCGGCCGCGCGCGGTGGGTGCCGCGGAATTTCCCGAGCGGAAAAACCGCTGTGGGAACCTCAGTTCGGCGTCACGTTCTCCGCCTGCGGACCCTTGGGGCCTTGCGTGACTTCCATCGTTACCCGTTGGCCTTCGGCCAGGGACTTACGACCCGCGCCATTGATGGCGCTGAAATGAACGAAGACATCCTTGCCGCCCTCGCGCTCAATGAAGCCATAGCCTTTTTCGTCATTGAACCACTTGACCGTTCCAGAAACCAATTCGCCTGCCATAACAACCTCATCGCTAAAAACGCACCAACCTCGGTTGGTATTAAGATGACCCGACATCCCATCGAAGCCGGCGTCTTGACTGCTCGTGGCCGAGCGTCATTCCTGATCGACTCATCCCGTCTCAGCCATCCTCTGTTGCCGAACAAAACGAATGGCGGATGGTCCGCTGACCAATCCCGCGCGCTCTTCTCGTTCGCGCAGCCAGTCCAACGACTAGAAAAACCGATACATACCTCACGGCGACACCCTCAACGGATCGGCTCGGCCGGGCCGTGCGTGATATTCAGTGGGAGGGTCGCGCGGTAATAGCAGGATGCGAATATCGATTGTGCCAGTTGGACCCAAGCCGTTGCGGTGAGTCGAAGTCTATTGGATTAGGGAAACAGACTTGCCGGTGCGCCGCGAGAGCGGCTACGCGGTCTTTATTCTATTAGATAATTATAACCCAGAATCGATCCGCGAAAATGGCCATCACGAAGGATCAGGCCGATTTTCAAACCTCGCGCGCAGATGGAGGTCCGCCAATGAATCCGATCGTCACGCGAGGAGGCCGGATTCAACCAGCGTGACGGTCGGATACATGAGTTCCGGTTTGGGCGTGCTCATGAAGTTACCCTGAATAGCGTCCACGCCCGCCGCATACAGCATGGGCATGAGGTCGGTGCTGTCGACGGCAAGCGCGATCACGCGCACCCCCTCGCGGCGGGCGCAGGTCACGAATCCGTTCAGCGCGCTCTGCGAGGCATGCCCCTCGACCAACCCCTGGGTCATCTCGCGGGAGAGCTTGACGTGAGTGATGAGCCCACGATTTGCCTCAAGAAAGGCGCAGTCGTCCAACCTTGGATCCTCGACCAGCAAACCATGTCGCTTGACCTGAAGCATGGATGCCAGGCGGCTCAAGCCGCTCGGTGTCTCCTCAAAGGCCGACTTGCGAACCTCGACCACGATCGAGCCCGGCGCGAGATGCGCCGCCGTGATAAATGTCCCAATCGTCTTGATCAGTTGCTCGGACTCCAGGGTCTGTTTGGCCATGTTCACGAACAGGGTCGCGTCGCGGGCACCACCCGCCTGCATCTCCTCCAGCACCGCCAGTGCTTGCCGAAAGATCCAGAGGTCGATCTTGCCCATCCATCCCGCCTCGGCCGCGAGCGGGAGGAAGACATTGGGCAGCAGAAGGCCGCCGTCTTCGTCCTTGAGTCGCACCAAGGTCTCGAACATGTTGCGATGTTCCTCGGCGGGCTTGAACGAAACGATCGGCTGATATTCGAGCGTGAGCCCTCCGGCATCGATCAGCGAGCGCAACCGTGCCGGATCGAGCGCTTCCGCGTCCGGCGAGCGGGAGGATGGATTGCCCGACTTGGCCGTCCTGCTCAAGTTATTGATGGTTGCCAGCATCAGCGGACCCTTGGCATCCGAGTCCAACGCCAGGACGGAGTGACGCAACTGTCTCAACTGCTTGCGTTCATTGGCGTTCTTGATCTCACGCTCGCAGACCATGAGCAGATGATCGATGCTCTCGCGGACCACGACATCCATCGCGCCGCAACCGAATCCCTCGACCGGGGTGAGCTGACTTTTGGCTGGCTTGAGGAGCACGAGAGAGGCGTCGAGCTTGTCTTTGACCGTGTCGAGCTGCGCCGCGATATCGCGATTGAAATAGGCGCTCTCGTCGCAGAGGACGAGATCCCACCACTGTGGCTGACCAAGTGCCTCACGGAGGGCCTCGGGGGTGGATGCCTCGGTCAGATCCACCGCGACACCCTGCCGGTTCAATAAAGCACTGATCCGAAGCTCGGCGGGCTCGGGGTAGATACAGAGTATTTTCTTGACTTTAGTCATCCTTCGACGGTTCTTCTTGTTCGTCCTGTCGGAACTTTTCGCATCCCATGGATGCCGCCTGTGTGCGCGGGAACATACGTCGAGAAATCCAAAAGCGCAAGCGCCGAATCGTGCCCGGATCGGTCACTGAAATCGACGAAATTATCAGCAGATCCGCGCTCGGCTCGTCTTTCACCCGACGCGATGACAGTGCGCCCCATGCGTCTCGGTCAGCCGCGTCTCCTCCGGGTAGATCTGGGTACAGAGCTCAACAGCCTCGGGGCAGCGCGGATGGAAATGACAACCCGACGGTGGATGGCTCGGCGAGGGCATGTCACCCTCCAGGCGGATGACCTGACGCCGCTGGTCGGCGTCGATCACGGGCACCGCCGAGAGCAGCGCGCGGGTATAAGGATGACGCGGATGGTCCAGAACCTCGTCGACCCGGCCGCGCTCGACCACCCGCCCCAGGTACATGACCGCGACCTCGTGGGCCAGATAGGCGACCACGGAGATGTTGTGGGTGATGAAGAGATAGGCCAGGCCCGAGCCGTTCCTGGAGATCCTTGAGCAGGTTGAGGATCTGCGCCTGCACCGAGACGTCCAAGGCGCTCGTCGGCTCGTCGCAGATGATGATCCGGGGCTCCACCGCCAGGGCGCGGGCGATACAGATACGCTGACGCTGTCCGCCCGAAAACTCATGCGGATAGCGGTTCGCGGCCTCCGGGTCCATGCCGACCAGATCCAGCAGCTCGGTCACTCGGCGCATCCGCCCTAGGCGGCGCGGTTCGATGCCGAGCGCCTGGAGACCCTCGCCAATGATGTCGCCCACCAGCATGCGCGGGTTCATGGAGGCGACGGGATCCTGAAAGATGATCTGCAAGTCCTTGCGGAAGGGACGCATCCGCCGGTTGCCGAGGCCCACGAGTTCCTGTTCGCGGTACCGCACCGAACCGCCCGTCGCGGTGATCAATTGCAGGATGCCCTTGCCGGCGGTGGTTTTGCCGCAGCCGGATTCGCCGACCAGGGCGAGGGTACGGCCGGCCCGGAGATCCAGCGAGACGCCGTCTACCGCACGCACCTGACCTGCGACGCGACGCAGCACCCCGCGATGAATCGGGAAATGGACCTGCAAGCCATCGACTCGCAGCAGCAGAGCATCCTTCGGCTCGACCGTCGCGGGAGGCAATTCGCGATTGGCGACCTCGGACGCCGGCTCCGACCACTGACCTTTGTCCCAGAGATGGCAGCGGACTCCCCTCCCCTCCCCGATCGCCCGCCACTGGGGCGTCTCGACGCGGCAGACGTCCATCGCCATGGAACAGCGATCGGCAAAGCGGCAACCCTGGAAGACCCGGTCAAGCGGCGGCACGCGGCCCGGAATCACCGCGAGTCGGCCTGAGCGCAGCGCGGCGGTGGGCAGACTCTCCAGCAGCTTGCGGCTGTAGGGATGGGCCGGGTTGGCGAAAAAATCCGCCACGGCGGCGGTCTCGACGATCTGACCGGCATACATGATGGCCAGACGGTCGGCGGTCTCGGCGACCACGCCCAGGTCATGGGTGATGAGCAGAACCGCCATGCCCGTCTCGCGCTGGAGATCCTTCAACAACCGCAGCACCTGCGCCTGAATGGTGACATCCAGCGCCGTGGTGGGCTCGTCGGCGATCAGGAGTTGCGGATCTCCGGCCAGGGCCATGGCGATCATGACGCGCTGTTTCATGCCGCCCGAGAGCTGATGGGGATATTCCTTGGCCCGTTGCGCCGGATCCGGGATGCCGACCGCGTGCAACAGCTCGACCACCCGGACCGACACCTGATCGCGCGAGCGGCCTTGGTGGATCCGAACCGCCTCGGCGATCTGCTCGCCGACCGTCATCACCGGATTCAGCGAGGTCTGGGGCTCCTGGAAGATCATAGCCATGCGGCCGCCGCGCACCCGGCGCATCTCGGCCTCGGTCAGACGCGGCAGATCGGTCTCGCCAAGCCGCAGGGTTCCGGCCGTGATGCGTCCCGAGGCGGGCAGCAGCCGCATCAGGCTCAAGGCGGTCATGGACTTCCCGCAACCCGACTCGCCGAGCAAGGCGAAGGTCTCGCCGGCACGGATCCGCAGATCGAGCCCATCGACCACGCACACCGGCCGGGTTGCGTCGCCGAGCAGGGTCGTCAGCCCTTCAACCTGGAGCAGGGATTCGGTCATGTTTTCAGTGATCAGCAAGCGAGGCGTGGGATGGGGAAATGATCCGACTTGGTGGCCGGATAGCGTTTTCAGTGGTCAGTGGTCAGTGGTCAGTGGTCAGCATCGCACAAGCCTCCGTTTCACAAAAAGCCGCTGTCATCCGAAAACGATAACGCTGGATCCTTCCCTATCGTGCCAATTTGGGGGTTCGCTGGGCAAGCAGCGATCCCTGGATCTACTTCGCCAACCAGCGCAATAGCACCGCGTAGAACACTTCGGGGTTGACCGGCTTGGGCACATGGTCGTTCATTCCCGCGTCGAGACAGGCTTGCCGGTCCTCGCCGAAGGCGTTGGCGGTCATGGCCAGGATGGGCGTGGCGGCGTAGCCGGGCAGTTGGCGGATCGCCCGCGTGGCCTCCAGACCGTCCATCAGCGGCATCTGCATGTCCATGAGGATGAGGTCGTAGGCCCGCGCTTTGGCCATCGCGAGCGCGTCATGGCCGTTGTCGGCCAGATCGACGACGAGACCGGTGTCTTGAAGCTGCTCCATCGCCACCAACTGGTTGATCTCGTCGTCCTCGGCCAGCAGGATGCGGGCGCCGCGATGCTGTCGGCTCAGCCGCTCCTCGGCCGCGCTGATGCCAAACCCCTGGCCGCTGTCGAGCGGCGGCGCGGCCTTGCCCTTGCCCAGCCGCGCGGTCAGCCAGAAGGTGCTGCCGATCCCTGGCCTGCTCTCGACCCCGACCTCGCCGCCCATGAGGAGGGCAAGGTGGCGGTTGATCGCCAGCCCCAGACCCGTGCCGCCGTATTTGCGCGTGGTCGCGCTGTCGGCCTGCTCGAAGGCGCCGAAGAGCCGTGCCGCCTGCTCGGGGTCGATGCCGATGCCGGTGTCAACGACCTCGAAGCGCAGCAGCACCTCGGACGCCCCGTCCTCGATAATCCGTCCGCGCAGATGGATCTCGCCCTGCTCGGTGAATTTCACCGCGTTGGCCAGGTAGTTGAGCAACATCTGACTCAGGCGGGTGGGGTCGCCCCGCAACGCCTGGGGCAGACCGCTCAGGCTGGCGGAGAAGCGCAGCCCCTTGGCCTGGACCTTCTCCGCGATCAGGTTGGCGAGGTTCTCGACCAGGGTATCGAGGGTGAAGTCAGTCGCGTCGAGGGTCAGCTTCCCGGCCTCGACCTTGGAGATGTCGAGGATGTCGTTGATGACCGAGAGCAGGTGATCGGCGGCGGTCGAGATCTTGTCGAGATGGTCGCGCTGATGCGGGGTCGGGGTATTGCGCTGGAGCAGGCGGGTCAGCCCGATGATGGCATTCATCGGGGTGCGGATCTCGTGCGACATGTTGGCGAGGAAGGTGCTCTTGGCGCGGCTGGCAGCCTCCGCCGCCTCCTTCGCCTGATTCAGGGCCTGCTCGGTTCGCTTGAGTTCGGAGATGTCGATGAGACAGCCGATCATGCGGAGCGGATCCCCGTCCGGCGCCCATTCGACGACCAGGCCGGTACTGATGACCCAGACCAGGGAGCCGTCCTTGTGACGGTAACGCACCTTGTTGAAATAGGGCACCGCCCCGTGGCTCATGACGTGCCGGTCGAAGACCTCGACAACCCCGGGCAGATCCTCCTCGAAGATCAGTTCCGGCCGGTTTTCCTCGGAGATAGGAAGTTCGTCATCCCGGTAGCCGAGCATGCGTTTTAAGGTCGGACTCAGATACTCCGTCCGCGCCTGGATGTTCCAGTCGAAATAGCCGGCAAAACTGGTATCGAGCAGGTTCTGCAAGATCTTGAGTTCGGATTCGAACAACTGGCTGTGGAACTGGCGCTGCTCCGCCTCCTTGCGTTCCGTGATGTCCATGACGATGCCGAGGTAGCGATCGGGCCGACCGGACTCCTGGCCCACCGGCTGCCCCCGCGACAGCACCCAGCGTTGCGGTTCGGCCACCGTCGGGTTGACCCGCCATTCGACCTCGAAGTCACGGGCTTGCATGACCGCCGTGCCGATGAGGGTCTCGACCCGGCCCCTGTCATCCGGATGGATGGACTCCCGCCAGGCTTGATAGGACGGCTCCCAGAGATCGGGCGAGAGCCCATAGATCGCCCAGATCCGATCGGACCAATGGTTGCGGTCGCTGTCCAGACACCATTCCCAGGTGCCCACCTGCGCGGCGTCCTGGGCCAAGCGCATGCGCTGCTCGCTGTCACGCAACGCCTGCTCGGCCTGCTTGCGGGCCGTGATATCGGTGAAGGACACCACGGCCGCGGCGGGAAAGTTGGGCGAGCCATCAAGGATGGGCTCGGCGTTGACCAGCAGCCAGGTCAATCGGCCATCGGGGTCGATGTCGCCCAAGACCGCGCCGCGCTGGGGCTGGTTGGTCGCCATGGCGCGCGCGACGGGGAGTTCGTCGGGCGCGATGGGCGTCTTGCCGTCCTCGTGCACGGGCCGCCAGTCGGCCAGCCCGGCGCTCCGCGTCTTCAACTCCGCCTCCGACAGACGCAGGATGCGTTCGGCCGAGGGATTGCACGCCAATACCTGGCCCTCGCGACTGAAGAGGATCACCCCCTCGGCGAGTGCGTTGACCGTCAGGTGATAGAGCGACTCGCTGTCGGTCAGATCCTGCTCGGCGCGGCGCAGGTTGGAGATGTCGGCAAAGGTCAGGACGGCGCCAGCGATGACGCCCAGCTCATCGTGGTAGGGGTCGATCCGCATCAGGTAGCAGAAATCGCCCTGATTCACGCGCTTGACCAGTGAGTTGCCCGTGGCGATGACGCCGCTGACCTGTTCGCGCAGACAGGGCAGGTGGAGATGACAGGGCACGCCATAGAGATGCTGGCCGATGTCGTTCTCGACCATCCCGAAGACCCGGACCGCCAGGTTGTTGAAACGGACGATCTTGCCGTCCCGATCCACCAGAACCAGCCCGAGGCGAATCGAGCTTTGGATATTGCTCAGGGTCGTGCCCAGTTCGGCCGATTCGATGGACTTGAGCCGCAGCTCGTCATTCAGGGTCGTGAGTTCTTCGTTGGACGACTGCAATTCCTCATTGGCGGCGTGCACCTCCTCGGTGGAGGACTGCACCTCCTCGTTCATCGACTGCAATTCCTCGTTGGATGTCTCCAACTCCTCGATCACTGCCTGGAGATGGTCGCGCGTGTCCACCAGCTCCCGCCGCAGCCGCGCGATCTCATCGGACTGGCGGATGGACAGATCGCTGGCATCGTCCTCCGCGCCACTGGTTGCGCCTGAGTCAGCGACCGGCGTCTCCTCGAAACTGATGAGAAAGGCCGCTGCGGAGTTGTCCGCCGCCGCTTTGACCCGACGCAGGACTGGCCTGACCCGGACCGTTTCGCCATTGAGCGTCAGCATCACGCCGATCCCCGGCAGCACGTCCGCCTCGTCGTGCAAGATGCGATAACCGAGCGCCTTGAGTTCACCACGCAACTCCGGCAGACCGAGCGAGAAGACCGAGAAATCGGCCGTGTCGGTGGGCAGGGTGAAATAGCGTTTCGAGTCGCCCAGGAACCGCAGCGGCTCGAAATTGGCATCGACCAGCACGCCGGGCGGACCATAGGCCCTGGCAAGGACCGCGTTCGCGGCATCGATCAGGGGTTCGCGCGCGGGATGGGGATCGGCCTTCGGGGGGCGGGGATGACCCAGGGCGGTCGGCAAAGCGAACCGGGGATAGGGGGAATGATGGGGCGCGGTCGCGGTGGTGGTCCGGCGCCGGTAGAGCTTCTGGTGGGCGTCGAGTGTCTCGAAGAGACGCGAGCCGAATCCGGCGGATTCGGATTGTCCGAGCAGCAGCAGGCCATCGGGCCGCAGCGCATAGTGAAAGGTGCCGAAGAGATCCTCTTGCTGCTCGGGTTTGAAATAGATCAGCAGATTGCGGCAACTGACCAGATCCATGTTGATGAAGGGCGGCTGTCGGATCAGGTCATGGACCGAGAAGACGCAGAGTTCGCGCACGGATTTGAGGATGCGCCACTGGTTGCCCTGCCGGCTGAACCAGCGTTCGCGGCGCGCGGGATCCAGATGGCCCAGCTCCTCGGTCGAATAGACGCCGGCCCGCGCCAGTTCGAGCGCCTGTTGATCGATATCGGTGGCGAAGATCCGCACATCGAAGCGGCCCAGGCGATCGCCCAGGATCTCGGCCAGCAGGATCGCGACGGAATAGACCTCCTCGCCGCTCGCGCAGGCCGGCACCCAGACCCGAATCGCATCGCCCTCCCCTTTGCTGGCGATCAGGCGACGCAGCGCCTGGTCCAGCGCGCCGAACGCCGAGGGGTCGCGAAAGAAGGAGGTGACCGAGATCAGAAACTGCCGTTGCAGTCGCTGGAGTTCTACCTCGTCGTTCCGGGCATGCTCCAGATAGTCAGCCAGCGAGGCGAAGCCCAGTGACTGGTAGCGTCTGGCCGCCTGGCGGCGCAGGGTCGTCTCCTTGTACTGACCGAGATCGAGCCCCGTCGCCTGGGAGACGAGATCGATGAGTTCGGCAAAGGGCGAGGTATCGGGTTCCGACTGCTGGTCGTCGGTCTGCTCGCGCAGGGTCTCGATGCCGTTCAACCACCGGACTATCTGTTCCGAGCGACCTCGCAGGACGGCAAGGTGCGCTTCGAGCACCGAGTCGGGCATGGATGCATGGGTCGCCTCCTCGGGGGATTGGACGATGACCTGGCCTCCCGCCGCACTGATCGCCATGGCGCCGGCGGTGCCGTCATGCCCCGAGCCGGACAGGATCACGCCAACCGACTTGCTGGCGAAACTCGCCGCCGCCGACACGAAGAGTTTGTCGATGGATGGCGCGATGAAGGCGGACGGGTCTGGTTCACTCAGTACCAGATGACCAGCGTCCACCTCAAGATCGAACCCCGAGGGACAGACATAGAGGTGATCGGGCCACAGCGGAGCACCGTGCGTCGCGGTGACCACGGTCAGCGCGGAGTGGGTACCGAGGATCTCGGTCAGGTTGCTGGGTTGGCTGGATGACAGATGCTGCGCCAGCACATAGGCCGCGCGGCCGTGGCGCTCCAAACCCTGGACGATGGGCCGCAGTGCCTGCAATCCGCCCGCCGAGGCGCCGATGGCGACCAGATAGATCGGCGATGCGCCCTTCGTCTCCGGTCTGGCTCCGCGTTCCTGCTCGACCACCGCTGCCTCTTGCGCCATCAAGGGCGCCTTGGGTCATTGGAAAGTCCATCATACATGGCGCGGCTTTTCCTTTCCCTCTCTGAACGACCGAGGCCGTTCCGCCCAGCTACACACGCGGGTCGAAGGCATCCCGCACCACGTCCGCGAAGAGATTGGCCGCGAGCACCAGGACGAACATGAAGAGGAAGGCGGCGGTCAGGGACCACCAGACCACCGGGTCGCGCGCCAGTTCGAGCCGGGCGCTGTTGATCATGTTGCCCCAGGAATTCATGGTCGGGTCCACGCCGATGTTGACGTAGGACAGCACCGCCTCCGCCAGCACCAGTCCGCTGAAATCCAGCACCAGGGTGATGAGCACGATGTGCATGACGTTCGGCAGGATGTGACGGGCGATCACGGTGAAGTGCCCGACGCCCAAGGCGCTGCGCGGCCTGGACATAGTCGACCTCGCGCAGCTTCAGCGACTCGCCGCGCAGCAGTCGGCAGAGCCCGGTCCAACTGGTCACGCCCAGGATCAGACAGAGAAATAGCAGGCGCAGATCCGCGCGCTCGCACCAGGCTCGTCGAAGTCCTCGGCGTGGTTGCTCATGTAGACCTGGAGCATGAGGATGGCCGCGGCGATCAGCAGCACGCCCGGAATGGAGTTCAGCGTGGTGTAGAGATACTGGATGACGTCGTCCACCCAGCCCCGGAAATAGCCGGCCGCGATGCCGAGCAGGATGGCGGCGGGCAGCATCACCAGCGTGGTCAGCGTCCCGATCAGGAGGCCGGTGCGGATGCTCTTGAGGGTCTGGTAGAAGACATCCTCGCCGACCTTGTCGGTGCCCAGGATGTGGTACTTGAGCGCCAGCTCGCCGGAGACGAACGCCGAGCACCAGCATGAGGCCGAGCATCGCAGGGCGGTGCGCCAGGGGATCGCGCGTGCGCCCGGCCAGGATCGCCGCGCGGGTCGCCGCCATCGGCTCGCCGCGCCGGCGCGCGATCAGCCAGAGGATGCCGGTCGCCGAGCAGCACCCAGGCGACCAGCCCCTTCAGGATCCCGATGAGCGATCGAAAGGCGATGTCGACGCCGCGCTGGGCGCGCCGGATCGGTCCAGATGGACCCCGCCGTGTTCGAGCCGGGGATAGTCGCGGACCACGCGTGCCGTCGGGTTGCTCGATGGCCTCCTTGACGAAGAGATGGGTCGCGAAGGGGGCCGAATAGGTCTTCTCCTGACGCTCGCGCAGACCGCTCAGGGCCAGATCGAGCAGACTCAGGACCTCGGGCGCATAGCGAGGCGCGGCGTCTCGTCGATCCGTTGAGCTTGCGCTCCATCTGCGCCTTGAGACGGAAATGCACCGTATCGAGCAAGCCGACCAGTCCGTAACACGCCAGCACGACCAGTGTCGCGACCCCGACCCGCGAGCGGACGACACGCCGCCAGGGTGCGCGCAGATGCTCGTGGCGCGCGGCATAGAGACGAAGAATCCAGCCCAAGCGCGATCAGCAGAAAGACCAGTGCATCGGTCCAGAGGACGACCGGCATCAGCGGCATGGAGCGGCGTCCTCATTGCAGCCTGACCCGCGGATCGACCAGGGTGTAGGAGATGTCGGTCAGGATCAGACCCAGGATATAGAGCACGGCGCCCGAGGAACACCATGGAGCGGACGATGGCGAAATCCTGATTGCTGATGGCGTCGATGGTGTAGCTGCCGAGCCCCGGAATGCCGAAGAAGGACTCGGTGATGAGACTGCCCATGAAGAGCAGCGGCAGCACCACGACCACGCCGGTCAGGATGGGGATGAGGGCATTGCGCAGCACATGCCGGAACAGCACCAGCCGCTCGCTGAGACCCTTGGCGCGCGCGGTGCGCACATAGTCCTTGGCGATCTCTTCGAGAAAGAGGGTGCGATACCAGCGCGTGCCGGAGCCGATGCCGCCGATGACCCCGACGATCACCGGCAGGATCAGGAACTTCCAGGCGTTCAACCCCGTGGTCGTAGCCCGAGATGGGCGCCAGATGGAAGAGCTTACCGAGGAGGAACTGGCCGCCGATGATGTAGAAGAGGCCCGAGATCGACAGCATGGCCACCAGCAGGACCACGCTGCCGAGGTCGATATAGGTCGCGCGGAAGAAGACGATGAAGAGCGCGAAACTGATATCGAGCAGGCAGACCGATCAGCAGCACCGGGACCGCAATGGCCAGACTCGGCCACATGCGCTGGGAGATGTCGTAGCCGATGTCGCGGCCATCGTCCGACGAGCCGAACTGGAAGACGAACAGCTGGACCGATTTCTCGAAAAAAGATGGTCTCGGTCAGACGCTCCAGGCCCGCGCGCTCCGGGTTGTAGAGCAGCGGTCTGTCGTAGCCATGCTCCTGCTTCCAGACCTGGACCGCCTCCTGGGTGACGCGCTTTTCGCCCAGATGCATGCGCGCCATGTCGTCCGGTGAATTGACCACGAAGAAGAGCAGCGAAGGTCAGCAGGTTGACCCCGATCAGGATCGGAACGGCATAGAGCAGCCGACGCAGGATATAGGCGGTCACAGCGCGGTACTCCGTTCGCGGCGCCGCACCAGCCACCAGGCGGGCAGCACCAGCGGCCAGAATCAGACCGGCAATGGCCCACAGCGGCCAGACGATCGGCCGATTCCAGTCGCGCCGCAGCTGCTGGCGCAGCTCCGGGTCGATGCGTCGGTACTTGAGGGTGTTGTTCGCCATCTGGTTGGGATGGGCGTTGTACAGCCAGCGATGGTGCAGGCTGAACGCCTTGGGAAAGAAGCCCCAGAGCCAGGGCGCGTCGGTGCGCGCGATCTCGATCATGCGGTCGAGGATGGCCTGGCGCTCCGGACCGTCCTCCATGAACTTCATCGCGTCGAACAGCCGATCGAACTCCGGATTGGCATAGTTGGCGGCGTTCTCGCCCTGATGCTCGACCTTGCCGTTGGGACCGTAGAGCAGGAAGAGGAAGTTCTCCGGGTCCGGATAGTCCGCGTTCCAGCCGAACATGAAGACCTGCCCGGTGCCGTTGCGCAGCTTGTCCTGAAAACGGTTGTAGTCGGTCGAGCGGATCACCAGCTCGATGCCGAGCTTGGCGAACTGCTTGCGGAACCAGTTCAGCCGCGCGCGATCGTCCGGACCGGTCGCGACCGCCTCGTAGTTGATCGCGAGGGTGCGGCCGGTCTCCCGGTCGATCCCGCCCGGATAACCGGCCTGCTCCATCAGCACCTTGCGCCTCGTCGAGACCGCGCCGCACGGCGCGACCGTCGCGCCATTCGTAGACGAAGGGGTTGATCCCCGCCTCGCCCTCGCGATGACCGAAGATCCCCGGCGGGATCGGACTCTGAGCCACCAGACCGCGCCCGTTGGTGAAGATGGAGATGAACTCCTCGATAGTCGACGGCGATGGAGATGGCCCGCCGCAGGAGTCGCGCGCGCGTCGAATCCCCGCCGACCACCGGGTCGAGCATGTTGAACCCGACGTAGAAGATGGACGGCTCGACCGAGGTCAGCAGCGCGATGCCCTGCTCGCGCATCGCGTCGGTCAGGATCGCGCTCGCCCTGGGCGTCGATTTGCACGGCCTGATCGAAGGCATCGGAGGAAATGCCCAGAGCTGTCGTAATAGCCCTGGAGAAACTTGTTCCAGCGCGGGATGTCCTCCTTCTCCAGGCTGTAGATGGCGCGGTCGATGAACGGGCATCGGCTTGCCGGCATCGGCGAGGACACCGGAGTCCGCGTCTTCCGGCATGCCCTCGGTCGGATAGCGTCTCGCCGTGGAAGTTCGGGTTGCGCGTCGAGCACCATGCGCAGATTCGGGTTGTTCTCGGTCAGCATGTAAGGCCCGGTCCCGACCGGATACCAATCCAGCACGATGTTGCGCTCGTTCCATCCCCGGCTGGGCATAGAAGACCTCCGCCTCCCAGGGCATGGGGGCAAAGAAGGGCATCGCGAGCCAGTAGTTGAACTGCGGGTATTTGCCCTTGATGCTGATCCTGAAGCTGGTAGCGGTCGAGAACCTCGACACCGGCGAGCCTGGCTTGGCGCAGCGTCTCGACCCGCTTCAAATCATCCCTCGGATCGCTTTTCGTGAGGCGATCGGTCAGTTCGGCGAAACCCTGGATGTGCTGCTGCATGACGCCCGACGATGGGCGAATGCAGCCAGGGCGCCGCGAGCCGCTTGATCTGATAGACGAAGTCCTCGGCCGTCAGCTCGCGCGTGCCGGTCTCGGGGAAATCCGCCAACCGGTTGATGCCCGCCAGATCCGACTCGGCCAAGGCGTGATAGCGATAGCGTCCATCCGCATCCTGGGCGAAGGCCGGGTGCGGCTGGAAACGGATGCCGGGCTGGATGCGGATCAGATAGTCGCTGCGGTCGATCTCGGCCGCTGGCGCGTCCTCGGGCAAGGGGTTCCCGGACGCATCGAAATAGCGCGGCACCGGCACCTCGGCGGCCGAGAGCGGCACCAGCCGGTAAGGCTTCAGCAGAAAGTGGTACTGCAAGGGCGGCTCGTAGATCTGAGCCAGAAAGACGTTCTCGTTGGATGAATAGGAACGCGCCGGATCCAGGTGCTTGGGGCGCTCCTCGAACGAGTTGTAATAGGTATTGGTCCCGGCATCCGCGTCCGGATAAGGGGCGTTCCAAGTCGAGTCGCCGCAGCCGGCCATCGACAAGACCCAGAGGCCGAGCAGCATCAGCCGAATCGCGTTAGTCAAACCGCATGCTCCTGGTCCACCCTTTCCCCTGATGACGAGTTTCGGTAAGGTTACGCCGCCTGCGTGGGGCATCAAGCCTGCATTCTATCCTCACCCGACACCACAACACAGGGCGCATCCTCCGCGCCGACAACCGAACGCAAGAGACGATCAAACATGGGTTTTCTACAAGGCAAGAAGGTTCTGGTCACGGGCGTCGCGAGCAATCGCTCTATCGCCTGGGGCTGCGCCGAGGCAATGCACCGCCAGGGCGCCGAGATCGCGTTGACTTACCAGAACGATAAGCTCAGATCCCGGGTGGAAGAGTTCGCCGCCAAGCTCGGCTCGGACATCGCCCTGCCGCTCGATGTCGGCAGCGACCGCCAGATTGCTCACCTCTTCGCGGCGCTGGAGGAGCGCTGGGACGGGCTCGACGCCATCGTCCACTCCATTGCCTTTGCCCCCAAATATGAGCTGGAAGGGGACTACGTGGACGCGCTGACCCGCGAGGGCTTCAACACCGCCCACGAGATTTCTTCCTACAGCTTCTCCGCCCTGGCGAAGGCCAGCAGACCGATGATGGAGGGCCGCAACGGCGCGCTCCTCACCATGACCTTTCTCGGCGCCGTGCGCGCGGTGCCCAACTACAACGTCATGGGACTCGCGAAGGCGAGTCTTGAGGCCAATGTCCGCTATCTGGCCGCCTCCCTCGGCCCCAAGGGGACACGGGTCAACGCCATTTCCGCCGGACCCGTCTACACCCTGGCGGCCGCCGGGATCGCGCACTTCCGCGCCATGCTCAACCAGGTGGAGAAACACACCCCGCTCCGCCGCACCGTGACCACCGAGGAAGTCGGCAACGCCGCCGCCTTCCTCTGCTCCGATCTCGCCAGCGGCATCACCGGCGACGTCCTCTACGTGGACACCGGGTTCAACATCCTGGGGCTGGGTTGAGCTCGGCCCCGCATCCGCACCGAAGGATCTCGCGATCCTTCGCGCAAGGTAGGGTACGCACCGCGTACCGTTTGATGAGATCAGCAATACCGCTTTTCTCAAACAGGCTGCATCAATGACTGGATTCAGACTACACCGGCTCATTTGGTTGCTCGCTACCGCGCCTCTGGTTACTTCGATGGCGAGCGCGGAGCTTCAACTCTCCGGATTCGGTACTCTGGGCGGAGCCATTTCCGACCAAGACTTTACCTACCAGCGGAGCATCAACGAAGACGGTACACTGAATCGGGATTCCGTCATTGGATTTCAGCTCGACGGCCAGTTCACCCCCTCCTTGGGCGCTACCATTCAGGCCAAAGCCTTTCCTTCAGACCACCGGGAGAACGGATGGGACCCTAAATTAACCTGGGCCTTCGTTTCGTGGCGGCCGACGAATGGCCTGCTGTTCCGGGGCGGGAGTCTCCGCATTCCGCTCATGCTCTTGTCGGCGAACAGTGACGTTGGCGTCACCTATCCTTTCGCGCGCCTGCCAACAGAAGTGTACTCGGTCGCCCCTGTCAACGACGTGACGGGTCTGGCCTTTACCTGGAATTGGTTTAGGGGCGAGACCGAGTGGACATTGGACGGATATGGCGGTCAGAACCACTCGGATTGGCGTTTCTATCTGCGCGACGGGCTGCCTCCCTATGTCGAGTCGGGTGCGCGTTATGAAGGGTCCGATTTCCAAGCAGCAGGCTTGGTCCTGACGCTGCGCCAGAACGACAGCACATGGAGAGTCGGCTACCACCGCGTGCAGATCGAGCTGGATGCGGGCGCCTCTCCGGAGACCTACCCCTATGTTTCGATAGCGCCCGGGATGGGTTACTACCAAGTCCTGTCGACGATACCTGGGCCTGGTATTCCGATGGTCAAGTCGCTGATCAGCAACACCTTCACCTTGAGTGCCGACATCGCGCTCCCGAACGACTTCCGGTTGATGGGCGAATACGCGCGCCGAACCATTGTGAATGCGACGCTCGGCGCCGATACGCACTCCGCCTATCTGGCACTCCTCAAACCCTTCAGGAAGTGGACGCCTTACGTCTATATCGCGGGCATCCGGTCTGATGGTGATGTGCTTGATCTCTACGAGTCGATGAATGACAACCGTGTGCCAGACTTCATTCCAAATGCCTCGCTCATCAATGCGAGTCAGCGTTTCGGAGCCGATTGGACGATTGCCTACGACCAATACACGCTGGCGATCGGCACTTCTTACAACCTCACACGCACGAGCAAAGTCAAGGCCGAGTTCGCGCATGCCCGTTCGGGCATTGCGTCGGGCTTCATCGATGCCCCAACGGGTGAAGACAGCGGCGATCGAGAGGTCAATGTCCTCTCGCTCTCCTACAGCTTCACCTTTTGAGGAGAAGGAGCATGCGCACTCTGCCGATCCTTCTGCTCTGCACTGCGCTCCCCGCCGCCATGGCCGCCCCGGTGATCGTCGGCAACCCCAGCGTACCCGCGCTCGACAGGACCACGATCGAGCGGATCTATACTGGTCGGGTGGTCGAGGTCAGCGGCGTGCGCGTGACGCCCGTCAACCTACCCCCCGGCAATGCGATCCGCGAGTCCTTCCTGCGCGACTTCCTCGCCCAGGACGAAGACAAGTACACCGGCTACTGGACGGTGCGCCGCTATGTCGGCAAGGGCACGCCGCCGAAGGAGCTGAATAGCTCTGCCGAGGTGTTGGAATACGTGTCCAAGACCGAGGGCGCCATCGGGTATGTCGATTCCGCTGACGCGGCTGCTGGCGTCAAGGTACTGCTTGGCAAGCCCTGATGGGGAGTCGACCTGATTTGGGCGTAGCACGGTAGGCAGGGGTGAACGGGGCGCAGAGGAACGACTGCGGATCCGCCAGCGCGGCGCGGTGAACGCGGCATCTGGCGGCGGCGGTTCTGGGAACATAGGATTCGTCATGAGCGTGACTTCGCGGCCCATTGCGACTACGTGCACATCAACCCGGTAAAGCATGTCTATGTGGAGCGGGTTCGCGATTGGCCGTTTTCAACCTTCGCCCGATTTGTCGAGGCTGGCATCTATTCGCGCCATTGGGCGGAAGATCCTGGCATCCGTGGCGAAGCGGTGACCCGGACCGGGATGAGCCCGTGCTGAGCAGGTTGTCGCCATTGCGTGAGTCCCGGCGGTGAGGGACCGATCCGCCGGTTATCCCGAGCGCTAGTGCGACACTCCGGCGCGATGGAATCCGAAGCGTGAGGCGATTCCGCGCAGTCGAGCCGCCAGCGAGTGTACGACTGAAGAATCCGAATCCCCCGAGCTTTCCACGCGCTGCCGCACTGACAAGACCGGGTCGCTTCGATAACGGTGGTGAAGCGCCATCGCCGCCCGGATGGAAAGATCGATCGCACCTCTTTTGACCGGTTTGAACGAGAGTCGGCAGACCTGGGCCTGATTGATCAATTTCATGACGGCCTCGGCATCTGCGTGAGCGGTCAGCATCACCGTCATGACCTGTGGATGCTGCTGCTTGAGTATCCGCAGGAAATCGAAAGTATTTTCGCTGCCAATTTTGGTATCCGTGACCACGACTCCAATATCGTTTTGCTCCAGCACATGAAGTGCCTCATCGATGCTATGAGCGGCGAAGGCGCGGTAGTTAGATTGAAAATGTTCCTTGAACCAATCATTACCAGCGACATCCGGATCCAAAATCAGAATCCCCGCGTTAGCGCCGACGGATTGGGCGACCGAGTCAGGTGCCACGAATACGCTCGAATTCGCCGTTGAGACGGCTGCTTCAGCGGCATCACGAATGACCGCCCGAATTTCATCGTTTTTCCAAGGCTTATTGATGAAGCGATAGATCTCTCCTTCGTTGACCGACCCGATCATCGCCGCCAGATCGGAATAGCCAGTCAGCAAGATGCGCATGGTTCCAGGCGAAAGCACCTTGACCTTACTGAGCAGCTCAGTGCCGAGCATGTTGGGCATGCGCTGGTCGCTGACGATCACATCAATTTTTTGCGAATGGATGATGTCGAGTGCCGATTCTCCCGAAGTTGCTATGAATACACCATACTCGTTACGGAACATGACCTTGAGCAGATTGACGACATGAACTTCGTCATCTACGAAAAGAACGCTTGCCTTGCTGCTCATCTTGATGTCTCTTGATTATTGAGGCTGGTCGTATGCGGTGGTGTCTTGTCAGTCCACAAAGAGGACACTGTCTTCTTGCTCGATGCCGGAAATCTCTTCCGGCAGGCTGACTGGCAACTCAATTGAAAATACGGTGCCAATATCATTTTCCGTGTCTACACCGATGGTTCCGCCATGCTCGGCAATGATCTTGTAGGAAATCGAGAGTCCCATGCCCGTTCCCTTCCCGATCTCCTTGGTCGTGAAGAAGGGATCAAAAATCTTTGGCAGCACTTTGGCGGGAATACCAGAGCCGTTATCCTGGATCTCGATACAGACAAGGTCGTTGCCTTTTGGGAAGGTCCGTAGTGTCAACACACCCTGGCGATCATCGGGAATGGCCTGCGCGGCATTGGAAATGAGATTCAGAAAAACCTGATTGATCTGCGATGGGGAGCAGGTAATGTTTGGAATTCTCTCAAACTCCTTCACGACCGTGACCCGGTTCTTCAGGACGTTCCGAGCGATCAGCAGTGTGCTTTCGAGTCCTTCCTGAACATTGAACTCGCTGATTTTGGCCCGATCGAGACGACTGAAGTTCTTCAGCGTCAGAACGATATCGCCAATCCGCTCGATCCCCTGCGAACTGTCTTGCAACAGGGTGCTCATGGATGCCATGACGCCGCTGTCAGCGGTTTCATTGGCCATCTGCTCCAACTGAAGGAACTGCTGGGGAATGGCGTTCTCGTCCGCCTGCTCGCGCGTCGTATGGGTATAATCGACGGTGAAATCGACGAGCTTCGACAGGCTGTTGATCTCTTCGAGCAACAAGTCGACGGTGCCTTTGACGTAAGCCAGGGGTGTGTTGATCTCGTGCGCAATACCCGCCACCATTTGCCCGAGCGCGGACATCTTTTCCGCCTGGATCATGTAGGACTGCGACTCTTTTAAATCGTCATGTGCCTTTTTGAGATTCGCGTTGGCCTTGCGTAGCACGCGATAGCTTTTCACCAGACGAGTTGTCAACCATCCCAGCACGCCGAGCAATAGAATCGAGTAGACAATCAGGATGCGCCCATAGTGTTGCCGAGTCAGCAGACGATGATCATGCCAACGGTTGAAGGCATCCGTTAACCAATCGATTTTTTGGGCCGTGGGCAAGGCCGTCAGTTCAGCCAGGAGTTTTTCGCCGACATCCTGTTGACGGATAACTGTTTCGACGTGAGCGCAAAACATTTCGACCTGCTCTGTCAGATCGGCGGGAAATCTTTTCGCGATCTTGCGCAAGGCCGTCAGTGTTTCTGTAATGCTGCTGCTGAGACTCGCGTCCGGCGTCAGGACATAGTTCATCGATTGCGTGGCCAGCTCGCTGACCATGGTTTCTGCTTGTATCCTCGTCGCGTACTTCTTGATGCTATCATGGACTGCGGCTGAAAGGTCATGCGCAGCCAAGGGCAGATAGCGTGAAGAATTCCGCAAAATCGCATTTTGCGATTTGAAGTGTTCAATCAAGGCGATCTTCTGTCCCATGACTTCCTTGTAGTCCGCTAACGCAGTCAAGAATTTCTTGAAATCCTCGCCATTGGCGTCGCTCAATTCGGTTGTCTGAGCCTGCAGCGATTCCTCGAGTTTCGCGATTAGAGGCAATGGATTAGCAACGGGGTCATAACTGGTATTGAAACCGGTTTTCGAACGCAAGACATCGGTATTCCAACTGGCATCGATTTGCTTCAGGTCGCGTAATTCGGCAATGATCTTGTTGTGCGAATCCAGATCGACGTTACGCATCATCACGACCAAGAAGACCAGCACAGCAACAAGAGCCGAAGCGGCGGCAACAATCAAAAGGCGGGTGAGTTTCATGATGGGAAATCCCTTTATAGTGGTGCGTCGAGCGGCTTGCCCTTGTACTCGCCAATCAATGACCGCAGAAATTTGACGATCAGCTCCTTATCCTTCGCGGGGCCAACACGGCCGAGTTGGTAGCGGAACATCACATCGACCGCATCATCAAGAGTGGCGGCGGATCCGTTATGAAAATAGGGTGCCGTCAGGGCGATGTTACGCAAGCTGGGGACTTTGAAAACGTGCCTGTCCGCTTCGACCTTTGTCACGTTGTAACGTCCAAGGTCGGCGTCATTTATGCTACCCCGTTCTTTGAAGTAATCCTTCATGACCCCAAAGACCTGGTACATATTTCCACCGATGTTCTGGCCTTGATGGCAAGCGACGCAGCCATAGCTCTTGAATAGTTGATACCCCTGTTGTTCATCGGCTGTAATCGCAGTCTTGTTGCCACGCAAATAGCGATCAAATCGTGAGGGTGTTGTCAGGGATCGTTCGAACGTGGCGATGGCATCCCGAATGTTTTCGGGCTGCAATCCGTCGGGGTAGGCGGACTTGATTTCAGCGACGAGAGACTGATCCTGGCTGAGTGTCGCCACCACATCTTGCCAGTTGGCAGCCATTTCGCTTGGGTTGGTGAGTGGCCCGTTCACTTGTTCTTCGAGTGACGCCGCGCGACCATCCCAGAACTGCCGGAAGTTCAAACCGCTATTGAATACCGTCGGCGCATTGACCATGCCCTTGGCACCGCCGACGCCAACCGAGACCCTGGCGTGATCGACGCCGCCTTTCCGGAGGTCATGGCAGGTTGCGCATGAGACTGTGCCATCTTTTGAGAGTCGGTTGTCGTGGAAGAGTTTTTCGCCGAGTGCGACGCGCTTTGGATCCAAATTTATTTCGAGTGGAAGCGGTTTGATGGGCTCATCCGTTTGCGCCATTGCCGGAATGGCTCCGAGCATCGCGCTCAATAGCGAGATTATAGATGCGAGCCGAGGGGCGTTCTTATTTTCGATCAACATGTTTTGCTCCTTTTGCGTGTGGCGTCGACGGCTTTCTGCAGTATGCTTCGCGTCATGAATGATCGTAATTGTTCGCCATCATGTGCGATTTCGTTTATGAAATGAATATAGATTGGTTTAAGCATTTAATGCGCCACGAGATCGAGTGATTCGGAGGTTCGGCAATGGATGACGGTCGCTTGATGCGGGCAGCGATGAGTCGAATCAGATATGGTTCGAGAAGCGGAGTTGGCCAAGCTGTTGTCTTCCCGAGCGAAGCGGAGCGCGCAAAAGGAAGTGGCGGCTCCGGCGGTGCGAAAGCCGTCGATGAGGCTGACCCTGGGGGGATGAACGGATCGCTCGGTGCGAGTGCGGGAACAGTGAGTGAGACAATTGCCATGCGTCCATTCGCTCCAACCGTCCTGACTGCGCTGCAGTGCTTACAGCGAATCTATGGTAAGCGATGAAGTTCGCTCGTAAAGTCGACTGGATCGCATTTTGTGCTCGTAGCCGCGCTGATTTCGGCGTGGCTTGCGGGTGTGCTTGGGGCTCCCACGATCGATATCTCGCTGGGCGAACTGTTGGGATTCGTTAGCTCACCCTAACCCAGCACGCGCTTGCGTCTTACCTAGGCATACAAGAGCAAGAGGCTTAATATCAAAGACAGAATGCACGCCCAACCCTTCGTTCGGGCGGAACTCCACATGCATGACCTCGCGCGCCATTGTGGTTCATCTCCAGTCTCGCTGGGCCACGCCGGTAGCGTCCGCTCAGCGCCACTCAAACGTTAGGCATCACAGGAGCCCACATGTCCAACACTCAGTTCGCGTTCCTGAATCGGGCAGCCGTACCCGACAAAGCCGCGCTTCAAGCCTCGATTGATGCGATGGGCTTCAATCTCACGCTCCACCCAGACTTCACGCGGTTTGAAGACTCAGGCTTTCTGCCTTTCACACTGAACGGTGAAGAGGGACCTGGCTTCGAGATCTCCTATGAGGACGCGAACGCGGTTACCGAAGACGATGAAGACTTCGCGGCGATCGCGGATGGTCGGGACTACTGCATCAGCATGGTCTGGCGATCGAGCCTGAGAGATCTCGCCTGCGTCATGATTGTGAGTTGTGCTCTCGCCAAGGACTTTGGAGCTGTTATCTCCTATGAAGGCGACGACCCTGAATCTCTAGACAAGATGCTTGAAGCAACTCAGAGCATCCTCGACGAGGCGTCAGCAGGGTAGATGGGTGAAGTGTCCACGGCATTATGCGAACTCATTGGCGCCGAGGCTGATTGGGCACGAAGCCCATCAATCAACCGGCTCGGATGTCATCATTCCCCAACGGATTTCTAGGGAAGCGCCAGAAAAAGGGACGGGGTTATTAGCCAGGGCAATCGCACGGCCTTACAAATCAATGCTTTACAGTGCATAACCAACTTTCACAGCGTCGCGTAAGGCATTGACGGATAATCTATATAAGGGTTTCTTGATGCGATTGCCCTGGGTTATTAGCCCTTTTTTTGCGGCTCACCCTGCTTCCACAAGCGAAGCAGGATCAGATTGATTCCTCGTCATTCTCGAATAGCAATAAATCCGCCCCTTTTTCGAGTCTCAATCAGATCAAGGCACGGCCTTCTGGGGCTTGGCCGAATCCTCGGCGATCTTGCTCAGGTCTTCCGGGGTCAGGGTGTCGTCGTAGATCCCCGCGCCGACCTGGATGTCGGACTTGAACGAGACCGCCGCGCTGTGGGCGTAAGAGATCTTGCGCGACGCCTTCGCCTCGCCCGGCTTCGGCCACCAATATTCGACCCAGCCGCCGTTCGGGTTGGTGCCCGCCTTGCAGAGATCCTGAAACAGCGGGTGATCCTTATCGTCGCGCATCTGCAGGATGGGCTTGCCGACCAGGTCGGGGCGCAGCGGATGGGCGATCATGACATCGTCGCGGCAGCTATAGACGAACACATAGCTGTCTTTCCACACCCAGCGAGCGTCCTTGTTGTTGTTGAAATCCGAGAAACCGGCCAGGCCCTTCTCATTCAGGTATTGGACGGCCTCGCGCACCTTGGCCACGACCTCATCGGCGGTGGCGGCGGCGGGATCGGCGGCCCAGGTGGCCGCGGGGGCGGCACCCAGGGTCAAGACCAGCCCGGCCAGGGCAAGCAGTCATTTTTCCCATCGTGGAATCCTCATTCGTCAGACTGTACTGAAGGGGCAACAGGCGGGAGCACGGGTCGCTCACCCCACCCAGGGCTTGCCGGCGGGCAGCAGCTCGCGCCCATACACCTCGTTCAGGATGATGCGGGCCATCATGTACCAGGCCGTCAGGGCGCAGGCCATGAGGACGTAGCCGGCGACGACCGTCATCGCGGGATAACCGAAGTGCGCAAAGTCCAGCAGGATGAAGCCGGCCAGCAGCAGGGTGAAGGTCATGGCCATGGCGCCGTGGATGCGCAGCGAGCCGACCCAGAGGATCGCCGTGAACAGGGTCCAGGCGACCAGGAACCAGCCGACATCCTGGGTGCTGGCCTTGAAGAGGTCGTAATTGTTGGCGATCAGCATCAGCGCCAGCGCGATCCAGAAGGCGCCGTAGGAGGTGAAGGCGCAGTACCCGAAGTTGTTGCCGGTCTTCTGCTCCTGAAGCCCGGCGAAGAACTGCGCCGCGCCGCCGAAGATCAGTCCGAGCCAGATCACCGGCCCGATGCTGGACATCCAGCCCACGTTGTGGAATTGCAGGACCATGGTGGTGAGACCGAATCCGGCCAGGCCGACCACCGCCGGGTTGCCGAGTTTTTGTTCTGTCATAAGTCTTACCCGAGCGTTAAATAAGTGAATTCCCCACGCATCGGCAGGGCGAGGAATGTTAACGCACAACCCCCGAGGTTGTGGATATAAGGCTAACCGGCTACGTCAACGCCACAGGTCACGAGGTCGAGGCGCGGCTGGATGGCGACATCTGGACGCTGACCCTGGACAACGGAGAGGTTTACCAGGTGCCACTCAGCGCGATCGAGGGGACTGATCCCTTGCGCCGGTCGGCCGGACCGCGCCACCCCGACCGCCGCCCGCTGGGGAAGCGTTTGAAACAGATCAATAGGCATGAAGTCAGAATGAGGTTGCTCGAAGACAGGGCAATCGAGCAAACGCTCGAGAATTGCTTCGGTCTCCGAGCATTGGACTGATCTCATCGCATGAGGGCGATCTGTCTGGTTGCGTCCCATGCGTGGCGTCATGATCTCCGCGCGGCAACCGGAATTCGATCGATCGTGGGTGAGACGAGCGGAGTTTCTTCGACCTCTTGGCTCAGATTTGGAACTGAGCAAGAATTTACAGGAAGGGGATATAAGACATTGTTTTAATTGGCGGAGAGGGAGGGATTCGAACCCTCGATAGGTTATTAGCCTATACACACTTTCCAGGCGTGCTCCTTAAGCCGCTCGGACACCTCTCCGGGAAGACGCAGGGCGATGGTTGGTCGGATCGCGCTTGGCGGGGACGCCAACTGGGGAGGTGGCCGACCGAATCTCCCTGTCATTCGGGAGCCGCGAAAGATACAGGAAGCGGGGGCCGGTTTCAAATCGCGCTTTGATCTCTCGTTCCCGCCTGACCCGCCATGCGATCAACCGCGCAAGCCGATGCATCCAACGGTGCGTCCCGACGATCCCTCCCCAGCTTGCGCCAAGCGGACGGGGATGGTCGGGATCTGGCCCCCACTCTGGCTGGGGTTGCCGTCATAATGGGCGCCTTGCCGCCCTCACGGAGTGCTCGCCGCTCGTGTCCTCCATCAAGCCAGGTTCCACGCCGCCGTTGCTAGATCGTGCCAGGCAAGCGGATCGTTTTCGGCTGTATGAACTCGCGGTCCAGAATCCCTCGGCGGAAATCGATTTCGTCGATCGAACCTTCCGTATGCTGCGTTGCCGTGCCGCGCGGCGGCTGCGCGAGGACTTCTGCGGCTCGGGCGCGGTCTGCTGCGAATGGGTGCGGCGGCGTAAGACGAACCGCGCCTGGGGTCTGGATCTGGATGCGGCGGTGCTCGATTGGGGACGCCGCCGCCATGTCCAGGCGCTGACAACGGAGCAGCAAGCGCGCGTTGCACTGATTCAGGCGGATGTGCTGGCGGCGGCAACGCCCGGCCCGGACATTGTGTTGGCGATGAACTTCAGCTACTGGCTCCTGCGAACCCGTCGGGCGATGCTGCACTATTTCCGCAAGGTCCATGACGTCTTGCTGGATGACGGGGTTTTTTTCCTGGATGCCTACGGTGGCTACGATGCCTTTCGGATCCTGAGCGAGGAGCGACGGGTCGCGGATCCCGAGGGCGGCGACTTTACCTATGTCTGGGATCAGGCCCTGTATGACCCGGTCACCGGACGGCTGGTCTGCCACATCCATTTTCGCTTCGACGACGGCTCCGCCATCGAACGCGCCTTCAGCTACGACTGGCGCCTCTGGACCCTGCCGGAGATCCGGGAGATCCTGATCGAGGCGGGCTTTTCCAGGGTTCTGGTCTATTGGCAGGGCTGGGATGAGGAGGGCAATCCGGATGGCCATTTTGTTCCGGTCGAGAGCGGGGAGCCGGATGCGGGTTGGATCGCCTACCTGACGGCGGAAAAATGAGACCCGCCGCCAGCCTTATCACGATGTAGAGGGTATCCGCCGAGGACGTCTGAACCGATTGGCGGCGAATGTCGCGGTTATCCGTACGGATAGGGCGAACGACCATAGAGCCGACTGAGCTCGCGCAAACGGTCGGCGGCGCCCGCGTCGAGCATCCCGTCGCGATAACGCCAGATCCAGTTGCCCTCGGCGGTGCCGGGGCGGTTCATGCAAGCCTCGGCGCCTAGACCAAGCACATCCTGCATGGGGAAGACCGCGAGCGACGCGACCGACGCCAGGGCCGCGCGAATGAAGTCCCACTGGATCTCGCGACCGTCGCTGTTGAGGTAGGTACGGGAGCGCTGCTGGGTGGTCGCGTCCCGATCCGCCCACCATCCCAGCAGGGTGTTGTTGTCATGGGTCCCGGTGTAGACGGCCTGACGCCGACGATGGTTGTGCGGCAGGAAGGCGGAGCGCCCGAAACCGTCTTGCAAATCCTCGAAGCCGAATTGCAGAACCGCCATGCCGGGCAGCTCCAGTTCCTCGCGCAGCGCCTCGACGTCCGAGGTGATGATCCCGAGGTCCTCGGCGATCAATGGGAGATCGGGACCAAGGGCCGCGCGCAAGGCACCGAACAGCTCCATGCCAGGCCCCGGAACCCACTGCCCATGGATCGCGGTCGCTTCGCTGGCCGGGATCGCCCAGTAGGCCGCGAAGCCGCGGAAATGGTCGATGCGAACGAGGTCGACCATCTCCAGAACCCGACGCAGCCGCTCGATCCAGAAGCGATACTCATCGGCCGCGAGCCGCGACCAACGGTAGAGCGGATTGCCCCAGCGTTGCCCGGTTGCGCTGAAGTAGTCGGGCGGCACGCCCGCGATCGCCGTGGGCTGCCCGCGTTCGTCGAGGTCGAACCACTCGGGATGCGTCCAGACCTCGCTGGAATCGTGCGCCACGAAGATCGGCATGTCCCCGATCAGATGGACCCCACGCTCGCGGGCATAGGCGCGCAGCTCGGACCATTGTCGATGGAAGAGGTATTGAATGAAGCGCTGCAGCTCGATTTCCGCCTGGTACCGATCCGACCAGGCGGCCAAGGCGGAGGCATCGCGTTGAGCAAGCTCCGGTTCCCAGTCGGTCCAGGGGCGCAAATCGTGATGGACCTTGAGCGCGTAATAGAGCGCATAGTCGTCCAGCCAGAAACCGTGGGTCTCGCGAAAAAGGTTGTAGGCGGCGCGATCCGCGTCGTTGGCGCGCGCATTGAAGCCGGCCATCGCCCGCGCCAGGATCTCGTACTTCCAGGGCGCGACAATGCCGAAATCGACCCACGCCTCCGGGAAGGCCGGCGGATCGAGATCGCTCGCGTCCAGCCAGCCCACCTCCAGCAGACGTTCGGGGCTGATCAGCAGCGGATTCGCCGCGAAGGACGAGGTGCACTGATAGGGCGAATCGCGATAGCCAGTCGGCCCAAGCGGCAGCATCTGCCACAGCCCCTGCCCCGCCGAGGCGAGAAAATCGATGAAGCGACACGCGGAGGGTCCGAGGTCACCGACCCCAAAGGGGCCAGGCAGTGACGTCGGATGGAGCAGGATGCCGCTGGTGCGGTGCATGAAGGAAGACCTCCGGAGTGGCCATGGGTGACAAGGACGGGGAGTCTACCCAAAGCACCATCGAAAAATCTCATGAAATGCACTCTCTCGCGATGAATGGCCCGGAATCGCCGTCAGCGCGGGCGGGCGCCGCCCCCAGCTCGACCCAGGCGCGGGTGCCATCGCCCTTGACGCTCTCCAGCACCAGTCGCCAGCCGTTGCGCTCGCACAATCGACGGGCGAGCGACAGCCCGATCCCCGCCCCTGGACTCACCGGACCGCGAAAGCCCCGCTCGCATGCCCGATCGAGCTGGTCCGGATCGAGACCCACCCCGCTGTCCTCGATCGCAACCCCGTGAGCGTCGACCGTCACGCGGATCCGCCCTCGCGGCGTGTAGAAACAGGCGTTGCGGATCAGGTTGCCGAGCAGGATTCGCAACGCCGCCCGCTCGCCGGTGACGATCAACCGGTCCTTGATCAGCAGCTCCAGGGCCACCGGTTTGTCTTTCAGCAGCGCCCGGTGGCTGGTGATCAGCTCACGCGCCAGCTCATCGACGGCGAACGGCGGGCGCGCCTCGGGGTGTCCGTAATCGCTGCGCGCCAGATTCAATAGGGTGTTGCTGATCTCGTCCATGAGCGAGGTTGAGCGGGCGATCCGCTCCAGTGGACGCCGGGCCGAGTCCGGCAACCCGGCGTTCACGCGCAACACGTCCACGGCGCCCTGGATGACGGTGAGCGCGTTGCGCAGCTCATGACTAACGTCGCCGGTAAAGGATTGCTCGCGCTCGATCGCCTCCGCCAGCCGCTCCGCATAGCGGTCCACGGCGCTGGCCAGCTCGCCGACCTCGTCCTGGGCAAAATCCTGCGCCAGATTGCACGCGCGCTCGCCGGGTGGAAGGTCCACCACGCGCCGCGCCAGCTCGGTGACCGGGGCGATGACCCGCGCCGCGAGCCAGCGGCCGCCCACCGCCGATAGCAGCCCCATGACCAGGATTCCCAGCGTGAGAAAAAGATGCAAGCCGCGCTCATGCTGGGCCAGGGCGGTCTTGTCATAGAGCACGAAATAGCGTTGGGCGGCCTTGCGCGCCACGGCGACCGCATAGGTCGTGTGATCGATCTCGATCTCGTGGAAGCCGGGCGGCAGATTGCGCAAACTCCGCGGCACTTGGAAGGCGGCGCCGTCCGTCTGAACATAGCGGCGAATGGTCGCCGTCTCGGGTAGCGGTCGGTTCGGCTCGGCGGCGAAATGATCCTCTGCGTCGAGCAGCTCGGTCGACAGGGTGTCTTCGAGCAGATGCTGCTGCAGCTCGTCGGTGGCGAAATCCAGCCCCAGCGTCATCGCCAGGCACACACCCGCCCCGAGCAGCGCAAAGCCGAGTCCGACCCTGGAACGCAGGTTGAGCTTAAAGCGCATCGGGCGCGGCCAGTCGATAGCCCAGACCGTGGACCGTGTGCAGCAGCGGTTCGGCAAAGGGCTTGTCGATCGCGGATCTCAACAGGTGGATGTGCGCCTTGAGCGCATCGCTGTCGGGCGGATTGTCGCCCCAGACCTCTTGCTCGATCACGCTGCGCCTGACCAACCTGGGAGACTCCCGCATCAAGAGTGTAAGAATGCGAATGGCGATCGGCGGTAGCTCGATCGACTGCCCGGCGCGACTCACCCGCAACGTCGCGGGTTCCAGGGTGAGGTCGGCCACACGCAGCAGACGCCGGCCCTGCTCGCCGCGCGCGCGCCGGATCAGCGCGGCCAGGCGCGCCTCCAGCTCGGGCAGGGCAAACGGCTTGACCAGATAGTCGTCCGCGCCAGCGGCCAGGCCCGTCACCTTATCTTTCAACGTATCGCGGGCGGTGAGCATCAGCACCGGGGTGTCGTCGCCGGCATCGCGCAGCCGCGCGCAGAGGTCGATCCCGTCCATGCCCGGCAGGAGCAGGTCGAGCACGATGGCGTCATAGCGGTGGTGCAGCGCGAAGTCGAGACCGGAGGGGCCATCCGCGGCGGCGTCGATGCCGTGCCCGCGCGGCTCCAGATAATCGTAGAGATTCGCGGTGATATCGGCGTTGTCCTCGATGACCAGGATCTTCATCCGCGTCGCCCCGTCCGCGCAGTGCAAGTGGTTTCGGTGATGTCGCCCATCCAGCCGTGCGCCGCCAGCGGTGTTTGACAGGAACGGTCATGCTAACCCATCCGCAACCAAGCGCGGGTGACGGGCCGCGCCTTGACCAAATCTTTACCACGCTTCGTCTAGGATCGCTCGCGAGCCGCGCTCCAGCCCTTGAGTCGACTCGATCCCCCACCCGCCTCAAAACGAAAACAGGCCATACAGGCACCCGTCAGCGGCCGAGACGACCGCCGGATGCGCCCGCCCTTGGATAGGGCACAGACACGCGATGAGAACCCAATGACCACAGCCACCGATCAGAGCCGCGAGACTTTCCGCCAGCGGCACCCAACGATCGTCATCCTATTGCACTGGCTCACAGTCGCCCTGATCCTGGCCGGCGTCGCTTTCGTACTGACCCGAGAGGAGGTCGGCGCGCGCGATCTCAAACAACTCCTGCTGGAGCAACACCGGTCGATCGGACTGCTGGTCCTCGCCCTAGTCGCCCTACGCCTCCTGAGCCGCCTCTGGCACTGGCGGAGTCTGGTCAGACACGACCTGCCGTGGTTCCTGCATCTGACCTCGGTCGCGGCGCATTGGGGACTCTACATCCTTTTGATCGCGACGCCGCTGCTCGGTTGGGCGCTAACCAACGCCCACGGCCAGGACGCCAGCCTGTTCGGACTCCCGGCCCTACCCCCCTTGGTCGACACCGACCTCGACCTGGCCGACACGCTCGCGGATTGGCACGCGCTCAGCGCCTGGACCCTGTTGGGGTTGATCGCGGCCCACGCGCTTGCCGCGCTCTGGCATCACTACGTGCGCCGTGACGGGGTGATGAACGCCATGCTGCCGTGGCTACCTGGCCCCCGCGCTCGGGCCGATCGCTCCGGGCAAGCCTGATCCCCGCGTCGCCCGACGCGGGCGACCGACCACTCCACTGTGTTCACGAGGCTGAAGATGGATGTATTCGCGACGATGTTCGATCGGCGACTGCCGACACGGACGCACTTCCCGAGTCGTGGCGCGCGAATCCGCGCGCTGGTGCTCTCTTGCGGGGTTCTGGCCATCGCCATGACCCAGTCGGCCCAGGCCCTGCCAAGCTATGCGCGCCAGACGGGTCAGGAATGCGCCGCCTGTCATGTCGGCGGCTTCGGTCCCCAGCTCACGCCCTTCGGGACCAAGTTCAAGATCGGTGGCTACACCGACTCGAATGGCGAGTCGGGGCATATCCCCCTCTCGGCCATGTTCATGGGAACCTACAGCCACACCCAGGGGAGCCAAGTCGAGGACGCCGGCCCTTACGCGGGGAACAACAACAACCTCGTCGCCCAGGAAGTGACCGCCTTTCTCGCCGGCGGCTTGACGAAGAATATCGGAACCTTTGTGGAAGCCGGCTATTCCGGCGTCGACAATGTCTTCGCCCTGGGCGAAGTCGACGTGCGCTTCGCTCAGAGCCTCCAGCTCGGTGGCAAGGACACGGTCCTCGGACTGACCCTGAACAACAATCCGACCGTCACGGACCCCTTCAGCACCTTGCCGGCCTGGCGCTTCCCCTATACGTCATCCGACCTCGCTCCCACGCCAGCCGCTTCGACACTGCTGGAAGGCGGCTTGGAGGGCCAGGTGCTCGGCGTGTCGGCCTATGGCTTCTGGGACAACGCCTTCTATGGCGAGCTCGGCGGCTACCGCTCACTCTCGCAGGGCACCCTGCACAATCTGGGATTGACCGACGAGGCGGGCGAGATCGACGGGGCGGCCCCCTATTGGCGGCTGGGTTACCTGAAGGACAACCGCAAGTCGGCCTATTCGTTCGGACTGTTCGGGCTCTATGCCAAGCTGCAGCCGGACCGGCTCTCCGGTCCCACCAACGACTATCGTGACATCGGCGTCGACGCCTCTTATCAGTTTTTCGGGACGCGCAAGCACATCTTCACCGTTTTCAGCAGCTTCATTGATGAGGACCAGACCCGCAACTACAGCTTCGACGAAGGCACCGCCGCCAACCGCTCCGGGAACCTGCAGAGCTTCAATCTCAATGGCTCCTACACCTATGACCAGACCTACGGTGTCACCCTCGGTTTGAACCGCACCTGGGGCGACAGGGACTTCCTCCTCTACCCGCTGGAGGCGCAGTCCGGCAGCCGCACCGGGAGCCCGGATTCGACGGCCTGGATCCTGGACGCCAACTGGACCCCGTTCGGCAAGGAAGCATCCTGGGGCGCGCCTTGGGCCAACCTGCGGCTCGGCCTGCAATACACCCTCTACACCGAGTTCAACGGTTCGAGCTCGAACTATGACGGCGAGGGACGCGACGCGAGCGATAACAACACCATCTTCACCTACGCCTGGCTGTCCTTCTAGGCACGTATGAGAGACCCACGATGAAAGCCTCTGATGTCATGACCAAGATCCTCAAGCCGCTGGCCTCCGCCAGCCTGCTCCTGCTCCCCCTGGTCGGAAGCGGCCCGGCACTGGCGGCGGGCGACGCCGCCAGCGGTGCCGATGTTTTCAGCAGCGAATGCGCGGACTGCCACAGCTTCAAACCTGGCAAGAACAAGAAGGGTCCATCCTTCGCCGGGCTGATCGGGCGCACCGCCGGCAGCGTGCCAGGCGCCAAGTACTCCGCCGCCATGAAGGCGAGCAAGATTGTCTGGACCGCCGACCAGATCGACGCCTACATCACCCATCCGAAGAAGGTCGTCCCCGGCGGCAGCATGAAGTACGACGGACTGGACGACGCCAAGGCGCGGGCGGATGTGATCGCCTTCCTCGCCACCAAGAGCTGAGACACCCAGGAGCGCGGTCGCGGCAAGCGACTGCGCGCGGCCCAGGGACGGGCACCCCCAACGCAAACGCGGCATCCCCTCTCACCCTGCCGCTGACGGCCGCCCGCCGCATCCAACCCGCATCGGTCCCCACCCTGACATCCGCGTCGCCAACCGCTCGCGGCCATGACCGTCCAGTCTCGCCCCCTGTTCAATCGCGATTCCCCGTGGTTACACTCGCGGACATATGGCTATACTCGTCCTCGAACATTCCAGGTTCCGCGAGTGATTGATCAAGGCCGGGCAATGACATGAAGCTCAAACCTGACCTGGCTTCGACCAGCGGCCTTCGGGAGAAGGCGCGGCGGATCCTGCGGGATCGGTCGTTCGAGGACGTCATTGGCGACGTTCAACGCGGAGACCTGCGACTCGTCGATCTGCTTGAGGAGGTCCACCTCTACCACGCAGAGATACTGCTCCAGCAGGAGTCGCTCCGCGAGAGTCAGGCCGCGAGCGACATGGCCCTGGCCCGCTTCGTTCGGCTTTTTCGCGACCTCCCCTATCCAGCATTCTCGATCTCCTGGAAGGGCTTCCTGAAGGAGCACAACCGCGCCGCGACCGAGATGCTGGCGATGGATTGCAAGCTCTTCTCCCATCTGGCCAGCCCGGCCCAGGTGCCGGTCCTGGAACAGGCACTCCAGACGGCGCGCGCCCGAGGTCAAGCCGAGTGTCGGGAAGTCGTGCTACGGAGCGCCACCTACACCACCCTCATCGCCGATCTGACCCTGATCCAGCTTCCAGGTGTGGAGCGGGAGGAGCCGGAATTCGTCTGCACCATCGTCGACCAGACCGACCGCATCGCTCAGCGTGACGTGTTGCGCTCCACCGCCGAGGTGGTGGACGCCAGCACGACGGTCGCCATCCGCTGGCAGGCCAAGCCAGGGCTGCCGCTGGTCTATGCCTCGGAGAACGTGCGCCGCTGGGGCTATCCAGCACAGACCTTCCTCGCCGGCTATGTGCATCTGGTCGATCTGGTACATCCCGACGACCGGATCCAACTGGAAGCGGCCTTCGACCGCGAAATCGCCAATCGCCGGGAGCGTTTTGCCCTGACCTTCCGGATCCTCTGGGCCGATGGATCCGTCCATTGGGTTGAGCTTGACACCAGTATCCAGTCGCGCACCGACGGAATCCGCACCTGCTATCAGGGTCTGATCACGGACGTGACCGAGCGTGAGCTGGCGCAAACGGCCCTGCGCCAGCAATTGCATTTCCAGGAGCTGATCGCGGACATCTCCTCGCTGTTCGTGAACAGCCCGCGCGAAGACCTGGACCGGATGCTCGACAGCGCTTTGGCGCGGATCGGCCCCTTCTTCAAGGTCGACCGTGGGTATCTCTATCAATGCACTCCGAAAGATCCGGCGCTTGTCCTGACCCATGACTGGCTCACGCCTGGCAGCGCCGACGAGGCGAACGCCGCGGCCCCGGTGACGGCCGCCGATCTGGCCACCCTGCCCGATCAGCTCATCGCCAATGGCCTGATCCACATCCCCGATGTCGCCCTCCTGCCACCGGAGCCGCTCGATTCGCGCGCCGGACATCGGCGCCGCGCCTTCCGTTCCCGCCTGGTCCTTCCGCTCTGTAGCGAGGGGCAGCGCCTCGGGGCTTTTGGATTCGAGACTCGACTCAAGCCCCGCCATTGGAGCGCGGATGAGATCGGGCGATTGCGGGTGCTGGGCGAGAGTATCGCCAGCGTGCTGGTGCGTCAGCGGACCGAGCGCGCGCATCAAGCCAGCGAGCTGCGTTATCGGCGCGTGGCATCCATCATGAGCGATGTCGCTTACTGCTGCATCGAGACACCCGACAGTGACTTCCAGATCGACTGGATCACCGATTCCATCGAGGCCCTCACCGGCTATGGGCTGGCGGAGGTCATCGCGCGCGGATCCTGGCGCTTCCTGGTTTGCGCGCAGGATGCGGAGGCTTTCCACGCCCGCGTCAACGGCCTGGAACCGGGAGAGACCGCCAGCAGCGAGCTGCGCATCCGCCACAAGGATGGCTCCCTGCGCTGGGTGCGTTCCACCGCCGAGTGCCGTGTGGATTCGCCCGCCTCGGAGCGCAAGCGCCTCTATGGCGGGCTGGTCGACATCACCGAGCAGAAGGCGCGGGAGTCCGAGTTGCAGCGGCTGGGCCTGGTGGTCGAGCAAAGCCCAAGCATCGTCCTCATGACCAGCCTGACCGGTCGGATCGAGTACGTGAACGAGCGTTTTTGCGAAGTCACCGGCTATGCCCGAGAGGAGGTGCGCGGACAGCATGTGGATCTGCTCCAGGCCGACACCTCGCCCACGGATACCTGGCGCGACGTCCGGCGCACGCTGGTGCGCGGTCAGACCTGGCGCGGCGAGTTCCAGAGCCGCAAGAAATCGGGCGAAATCTACTGGGAGCAAGCCCTGATCACACCCTTGCGAGACGCCCACGGCGCCATCTCGAACTACGTCAAATTGGGCGAGGACGTCAGCGACAAGAAGCTGCTTTCCGAACGCCTGACCTACCTGATTCACTATGACCCCCTAACCAACCTGCCTAATCGCGCCCTGATGCGGGAGCGCATCGACCGCGCGCTGGCAAAGGCGCGGCGGGAGGGGCATGGGCTGGCGCTCTTGTCGATCGACGTCGACAAGCTCCAGCTCATCAACGACTCGCTGGGACATGCCGCCGGAGATCAGCTCCTGCGCGAAGTCGCCCAGCGCCTTCAGATCCTGCTGGAAAAGGAGGACAGCCTGGCGCGCTTCGGCGGCGACAACTTCGTGCTGCTGGTCGGGAATCTGCGCAAGGTTCACGATTCCGTCGATCTGGCCGAGCGGATCCGGACCCTGCTTGAGCTGCCGATCCTCCTTGGCAGGGACGCCGCGCGCATCACCGCCTGCACCGGCATCGCCCTCTACCCGGAAGACGCCCAAACCAGGGATGAGCTGATCAGTCATGCCGACGCGGCGCTCCACAAGGCGCAGGCCGAGGGCCGACGGCGTTACCGGTTCTATACCCCCGCCCTCAACGAGCAGCTCCTGGAACAGTTCCAGCTCGAACAAGCCTTGCGGCGCGGACTCGAGCACGGCGAGATGCGGCTGCACTACCAACCGCGCGTCGACATCAATACCGGCAAGATCCTGAGCCTGGAGGCACTGGCGCGCTGGGAACATCCGGAGTGGGGCATGATCGAGCCGTCCCGCTTCATTCCCATCGCGGAGGCCACCGGACTCATCCTCGAACTCGGCCCCGTCGTCCTGCGTCTGGCCTGTCATCAGATCCAGCAGTGGCGGCGAGACGGCGTGCCCGGCGTGCCCATTGCCGTCAACCTCTCGGCCAAGGAGCTCTACCAAGACTCGCTGTCCGACCGTATCCGAGAGATCACCTCGGACGCCTGCGTCGACCCCACCCAGCTCGAATTCGAAATCACCGAAAGCGCCACCCTGCACTCGATCGACCAGGCCGTCGCGATCCTCTCCGAGCTGCGCACCCAGGGCTATGCGCTCTCGATCGACGACTTCGGGACCGGCTATGCGTCCCTGAGCTATCTCAACCGACTGCCGATGCATTCGATCAAGATCGACCGTTCCTTTCTCGAACAGATCGGCAGCCTCAGCGCCGGGGAGGCGCAGCGCGCCACCATCGTGAAGGCGATCATCGGACTCGGCGGCAGCCTTGGGCTGCACATCATCGCCGAGGGCGTCGAGACCCTGGGACAGCGCGACTTCCTGATCGAGCATGGTTGCAACGTCGCCCAGGGCTATCTCTTCAGCCGCCCGCTCCCCGCCGACCAGATCGAGCCGCTCCTGCGCTCGGGCCAGGTCTCGATGACTCTCCATTGAACATCTCGGATCTTTCGCCAACGGCAAGCGGCCTATCATCCGCCTTCCACGCAACGCCGATTTCCTCATTTTTCGCCGCGTCCGTAAGACCGACTTGAGCGAGAATGGGCGGCACCGACATTGACCCGCTGGCGAGAGACAGACATGGATACTGGAACGGGCAAGGCCATCGAGGCGCTGGTGATCGCGGCTGTCCCTCAATGATTTCCCGATCCTAGGATGGGCAGAGCGCAGCGATGCCCATCCAGCCGGAGCGCCAGCGGGAAATCGTTACTGGACGATTGCTTAGCCTGTGCGAAGGCGCAAATTCGGTCGTCCATGGAGCAGTCCAGCGAATCTCCAAGCCAGCCATGGATGTATCAACAGACTTGACGATCGGAGGCATGATGAGATGAAGAACTTGATCGCCGCTTTCTTGCTCCTGTTCAGCTTCGCCCTGCCCGCGCAGGCCTATCAAACCTATCGCCAGGACGAAATCCTCGCGCAGGTCGAGGGCTTTTTTGGCCGTGGCGCGGAAAGCCTTGCGCAGGTCGTGAAAAAGGCATTCCGCGAACAAGGCGAGCCGAATGGATTTATCGCCGGGGAGGAGTTGGCCGGTGCGATCGGGCTGGGTGTACGCTACGGCCAGGGCCGGCTCAACATGAAAGAGGGCGGCTACCCGCGTCAGGTCTATTGGCAGGGGCCATCGATCGGACTGGACCTGGGGGTAAACGTGTCCAAGGTCTTCGTTCTCATCTACCGTCTGCCGAACGAGGAAACCCTGTTCCAACGCTTCCCCGGAGGCGAGGGAAGCCTCTATTTCATCGGTGGTGCCGGGATGAACTACCTAAGGTCGGGCGATGTCGTTTTGGCCCCGATCCGCGTCGGCGCCGGTTGGCGTCAGGGTCTGAGTGCCGGCTACATGGACTTCACGGAGCGCATGCACTACAACCCCTTCTGACGGGAGAGGGCGACGCGGGATGCCCGCGTCGTCCCTTGGGCAAGTACGCCGCCTCCATGCTTGGCGAGATTCAGCCTCCTACCGATCATGCCGCGAATCACCGTAGCGATCGGAGTCCCGCGCTGGGGGTGGCGGCCGGTGATCGTCGCGCCCGCGGTAGCTGACTTCTTCGTTGTGGCTCAGATCCCGAATGTGTCGCTCGGCGCGGTCGAGCCGGTCAGCGAGCACCCGCCGGATCTCACGCGGCGGATACCCATCGCGGCGATACTCCCCGAGCATGTGCCGGATCTCACGCTGCTCCCGCTGCAAGGACTTCGCTTCGCGGCGCGTCAGCATCCCGGAATCGATCCCGCGCTCGATCGCACCCTGCTGGCGGTCCATCCGTTCCTCGACATTGAAGCCACCGCCACGCTGGGCCTGGGCGGGCAGCGCCACCAAGACTCCGGTCGCGAGCAGAATCAGTGTTCTCGTCCAAGGTTTCATCGCGCGTCTCCTGTTACCATTCTGGTTGGTTGGTGTCTGGGCTCAGATTACATCCCTGACCCTGAACGCATCCTGAATCGCGCCAACCAGGGCCAGGATACCCTTGGTCACCCGGACCCCTGAAAAGCTCCCGCCGCCGCCTTGAGAACCCGCACGATGAGCCCCGACGACATCGAGAGCCTGACCGCCCGCATCGGACGCACGCATCTACGTCAGCGCCTGGGATTGGAGCAGGACCACGAAGTCTTCGTGCTCAACCGGCCGGGCGCGCATTTCTTCTATCCGGAAAACTGGTATTCCGTCCATGGATTCATCCGGCATTGTCTGCGCCTGAGCGGGCTCTATGGGCGCGCGCAGCGCAATGCATGCAGTATCAGGATCCGCCACAACCGTCTCACCCTGCCGAACCTGCCCGCCATCTTCAGTGGTTTTCGCATCCTGCACCTGAGCGACCTCCATCTGGACATGGATCCGCGCAACGCCCAGGCCATCCGCGCGAGCACCCAGGGGCTGGAGTATGACCTTTGCGTCATGACCGGCGACTACCGCGCCAAGACGTTCGGCCCCTTCGATGCCGTGCTGTCGGCGATGGAGCAGCTCCAGAGCAACCTGAGGACTCCGATCTATGCCGTGCTCGGCAATCACGACACCCTGGAACTGGTCCCGGCATTCGAGACCCAAGGGATCCGCGTCCTGCTGAACGAGTCGATCCAGATCGCGCGCGGTGGTCAGACGATCCATCTCGCCGGTATCGACGACGCCCACTACTACCAGGTCCACAACATCGCCAAGGCCGCCGCCGGCATCCCGGAGGACGCGCTCTCCATCCTGCTCTCCCACACCCCCGAGATCTATCGGCACGCAGCCCACAGCGGATTCGATCTGATGCTCTGCGGGCATACCCACGGCGGACAAATCTGTCTCCCCGGGGGAATCCCGCTCACCTGGGACGCACACTGTCCGCGCGCGATGGCCGCCGGCAACTGGCGGTATCAGGGCATGCGGGGTTACACCTCGGTCGGAGCCGGAACCTCGGTCGTCAACGCGCGCCTCAATTGTCCAGCGGAGATCACGGTGCATGAACTGCGGCCGGACTGACGGACGGACGAAAACCCGGAGCCTGCGTCCGGATGGCGCCGTCTCAACTGGAACGTCGCAGACCCGCCTCGATCTTGCCCGCGAGCGGCGTCAGGACCGTATCGATGATGAAAAAGCCCAGGACCACGCAGAGAACGTCCAGGCTGGATAATCCCAGCGGCTCGCGCAGCACCAGCGCTGGCAGCAACGATTCGGGTATCTGATCCAGCAGCGGGGCCGATTCAGTCGAACACCAGCCGAGCCGCCGCTTGATAAAGCTCGCCATCGCATCGCCCAACATCGCGGCCACGGCGGCAGCCAGACCCGCCCCCACTGAAACACCCAGCAACACGGCGAGGAGCGGCGTCGTCAGCAGGGTCGCCCCCCAGCCCCGCCACGTCTTGGAAGTACCGAGCCAAGGCCGACCGTCGACAAAGAGCCGCCCGCCGTCCACCGGGCGCCGCCAGCGCCGACCCAAGACCAGACGGACGAGCACCGGCGCGCCATTGGCCCAGGTCACCAGGAATAAAGCCACGAACACAGGCAAAGTCCTCTCGGAGCGAGACAGCCCAAACGTGCAGGGTTATCGCGAAGGATGTCAACCCGGTAAAGCACCAACCCGGCTCGATCCACCTTAGCAAGCGCGCCCGTTTCTGGCCGCTCGGGGTGAAAGTGCTCGAAGTCGCCCGCCGCTTTGCAACGGAGCCGATCGCACCCCTCGCCTTGACCTCCGCGCATTGCCATACGAAAGAAACACTTGCACAATGCAGGTAAAATTCTTCCCGGCAGTCTAAGAAGCTGTTTGGAAACTCCTGTTTCAACGATTTACGTCACATCAGCAAGGATGATGACTGTCTGATGAACGCCCGAGAGCACGAATTTATCTGGTAGTGAGGAAGCCAATGCACCCGGATTGGTCTGGAGTTTTGGATTCTCAAACAGCCGCTAAGCGGGATAGGCCAGATGGATACATTCACGTTTTTTCTCGTCGCTTCGGCAATTTCGCTGCTAGTGGTGGGCGTTAGCGCCGCGCTGGCGCCGAACCTTGGTATCGTCGATATCCCCTCGGGGCATAAGACGCATACCTCTCCAGTGCCCTACGTCGGCGGCTTTGGGGTGATGGCGGCGCTACTGTATTTCGTCCTGCTGGATTGGAATAGCCTGCGCACCATCCCCGAACAGGAATTGCTGGTCTTTCTGATCTGCGGACTGGTGCTTTTCGCCACCGGTTTGGCCGATGATCGGTGGAACCTCAGCTTTCGTTTTCGGCTCCTGATTCAATCCTCGGCGGCGCTGGCAATGATCTGGGGCGCCGAGGTTGTGCTGACCGACCTCGGGGAGCTCTTCCCTGGCGCGCGGGCAACGCTGGGCATGTTCTGCTTGCCCGTGACCGTCCTTGGAATGCTCAGCGTCACCAATGCGCTGAATATGATTGATGGGATCGATGGGCTCGCTGGCTCGCTGTCATTCGTCAGTCTCGCGCTCCTGGGCGTAGCGGCCTATGCCGGAGGGGTTCACGGCCCCTTTTTTCTCATTCTCGCGCTGGGCGGCGGACTGCTGGGGTTTCTGGCATTCAACATGCGCTTCCTCGGTCGCCGCCGTGCCCATGTGTATTTGGGGGACAACGGCAGCATGCTGGTCGGATTCGTTCTGGGCTGGCTGTTTATCGAGATGTCGCAGGGCGAGAACGCCTTGATGAAGCCCGTCGCGGCACTCTATTTCTTTTCCATGCCTCTGTTCGATTCGGCGACGACGATCTCCCGCCGGATTCGGTTCGGCAAATCGCCATTCGCGCCTGACCGCACGCATTTCCATCATCTCCTGCTCGCTGCTGGCGCGAGCGTGGAGACCACCGTTTCACTGATCGTCCTCATCCACCTCTCAATCGGTCTACTCGGGTTGGCGGGGTTGTATTTTGGGGTTCCGGAATGGCTGCTCTTCCACGCCTATCTCCTGCTCTTCCTGGTGTTCTTCTGTGTGGTTTCCCGGGTTCGGCGATTCGTGCCCATGATGTGTCAAATCCTGCCCCCCGGTGTGACACTTAAGCATGGTACGGGCGTGTTCGTTGGCCACATCGCGAAGGAAGACTTGAATGCAGTACTCGCCAGCATCTCGAAAGTTGTGAAGCCGGGCGTGAAAATCCGTGTCCATGAGGCATCCAATCCAGCCCTCGCGCAACGTTCGGTGTTTCTTGTGGTCGATCTTGGTTCCTGGTACGAGGTTCGTCCGACGATCAGTCGGCTAAACCGGCGCTTGAGCATGGACTACGCCTTTGAGATTCGGCAGTACGTCGAGCGTATCGACGACAACGACCAGTGCCATAACAGTTATCGCACACAAGAGAACTCGGTCGATCTGAACACCGAAACGCAGGCGCTGCTGGCCTCGGTCGTGCAGGCGGATACGGAGCTCGAATCGAAGAAGGCCGAGCGCTCGGAGCTCGAACGGCGCTTTACGCCCTCCTATCCAGGCTTTCATGACCTCGACAACAAGATCCATCTCCTTCAGCAGAGACGGGCGGAACTTGAGAGCGCGGTTGCCAAGCTGCCGGACTCGCAACAACGGATCCTGCAGTTGAACCGCGATGTTGAGGTGACCACCCAGCTCTACACGGAACTTCTCAAGACGGCTCAGCAACTGCGGGTGGCCAAGGCCGGAACGGTCGGCAATGTGCGGGTGATCGACGAGGCAGCGGTCGGATTCGATCCCATCGCGCCGCGTAAGGCCCGCATCCTCGCGGTGGCCCTCGTGCTCGGCGTGCTGACCGGCCTGATGCTCATCTGGCTGATCCGCAATCTGCGCGTGACAGTCGAGGACGCGGAAAACATCGAACGCAACCTCGGGCTGCCGGTGTATGCAACGGTGCCGCACAGCAAGCTTGAGGTGAAGGAGAGCAAGGCGGCTAAGCAACGGCGTTCCAAGGTCAACCTCCTGGCTGTCGCGCATGAGGATGACGATGCCATTGAGAGCCTGCGCAGCCTCCGCACCGCGCTGCGCTTCGCCGTCGCGGAGGCTGGCGCGGCTGGGGTGATGGTCACCGGCCCGTCGCTGGGCGTCGGTAAGAGTTTTGTCTCGAAGAACCTGGCCATTCTGCTTGCCCAAACCGGCGAATCCGTGGTGCTGGTCGATGCCGACATGCGACGTGGACACTTGCATCGGGATTTTGGCCTGTCTCGGGATCCGGGTCTTTCCGAGTATCTGTCGCAGGACTTGCAGAGCGTAGACGTGATCAGGTCCACCCTCGTGGATGGCCTTGAGATCGTCACCTGCGGGACACGGCCGCCAAAGGTGAGTGAATTGCTGATGAGTCCCCGCTTCGAACTGCTGATCGAGGCGTTAAAGCAGCGATTCAAGCATGTGATCATCGATGCCCCGCCCATCCTTGCCGTTTCGGACGCGGCATCCCTGGGGCGCTATGCGGGGGTTACCATGATGGTGGTCCGAGCGGGTCAGCATCCGATCCAGGAAATCGAACAGGCCGTCAAACGCCTTTCCCTCGCCGGCATCAGGACCAGCGGCTTCGTGCTTAATGATCTCGATACCACGCGACTGCGATACCGTTACGGATACAGCGGCTATCACTATCAATATAAATACAAATAGGTGCGCCGAACGAATCCAAGCCGCGTCACCGGCGGTGGTGTCCGTTCAAGCGCCATCGTCGGTCCATGAAGACGGGCCGAGCCAATTCTCCGGCCGCTGACGGCTCGAATACGCACGGATCATTGCAATGACGACGCCTCGCAAGAAAGCAGGAAGACTCAATCGCCATGGACGGCGGCGCCTGCATATTCGGATCCTGCTCGGGATGCTGCTGCTCTTCTCCGTGGGCTTCTTCTTCTACCAGCTTTGGGTTCGCGGAATGCTGCCCGCCAATCAGCCCGCGAGCGAGTGGTATGAGGCAAGCCAGGCATCGAAGGGCCTGGTGAAATTTCCCGAGGACGACACCCCGCATGAGCAGCAAACCGAATGGTGGTATTACAGCGGTCATCTGCGAACGCAGGAAGGCAAGCGTTACAGCTTTCATATCGCGCTGTTTGTGATCAATCGACTGGCGAAATTCACGATCCTGCATGGCGCATTTCTCGACCATCAGACGGGAAAGTATTTCACCACGCAGCAAAGAACCGCGGGAAAGCCGAATGAATCGCCAGCGGCCGGTGGATTTGATTTCCGCTTCGGTCAGTGGCGCGTCGCGAGAACGAATGGGCGGGATACGCTGAATGTGCAGACCCCTGAGTTTGCAATGCAGCTTGCCTTGACGAGCACAACGGAGCCCATCCTGCATGGCGAGACCGGCCTGCTCGATTTCAAGGCGGCGGGCGCGAGCTATTACTACTCACGCCCACGCATGGCCGTAACCGGAACGGCAGGCCCCACCGGCAAGGTGTCCCCGGTCACTGGCGAGGCGTGGTTCGACCATCAATGGGGGGACTTCAGTGTCAGCTCGCTCGGCTGGAACTGGTTCGCCTTGCAACTGGCGGACGGACGGGATGTGATGTTGTTCGATCTCTTCACGCCCGCCGGAAAGAAAGTCGTTCGGTATGGCACGGTCAGTCAGCACTCACTGCTGAAGACCTTGGACGAGAAGGACTTCTCGATCACGGCAACCGGCAAATGGCAAAGCCCAACGACGCGAATCACCTACCCGATGGGATGGAAAGTCGCCATCCCTTCAATGCATCTGGCGCTTGAGCTGACACCCATTGAGCGCAACTGCGAATTCGATGGCCGTCAGAGCTCTTATCTCGTCTATTGGGAGGGACCCGTCGGTATTACCGGCACGTAGTGCCGGCAAGGGATTCGTCGAGTTGAGTGGGTATAAAGCAAACCGGTAAGCAATCAGCAAATGGTAGCGCTCATTCGGGTCAACCACGACGGTGTATCGACCTACCTGACCCGAACCGAAGCCCGCTTGCGGTGTTCCGCACGCAGTGGCAAAGTAGCGACATGAGTTCGAGCATAGCCCTTTACGAAGCCCTCACCAACGCCCCTGACGAACACACCCGCGCGCGGGTGATCGCCGAGGCATTTGAGCGTCTGGAGGAGCGTTATCCGCACCTTCCGGAGTTGGTCACCCAAGGTCATCTGCGCGAGAGCGAGTTGCGGCTACAACGCGAAATTGAACAAGTCCGCGCCGACCTGAAGCTCGACATCGAACGGTTGCGCGGCGAGGTTGCGCAAAGCAAGGTTGACTTACTCAAATGGATCGTTCCGCTGATGCTCGCGCAAGTGGCAGCGATCGCCGCGCTGGTCAAGCTACTTTAGGGGATCGCGACAGGATCTGGAATCCCGAGCCCTCGCGCGCAAGCTTCGCCCGAGCCCGACTGACCGCGAAACTTCCAATTTTACCGCCCCAGCGGGACGGGCATTCGCCCCGCCCCGCACGTTTCAGGCGGACCGCTCAATAGCGCGTGAAGGATGGCAAGACCGTGGGCGCCGTGGCCAAGGAGATGGGGCTGGTCGAGCAGCTGAGCTGGGTCGGATAGCGGCCGGCATGCAGAAAGATGACGATCGGGACGACGCGCTCGGTGTCGAAGTTGAAGACAGCGCAGCGGCCGTCGCCCGATCAGGAAGAAGATACCGTCTTCTCGTCGACTAGCCCGTCAGCGCCGCAAACACCGCCGGCAGCCGCTCCGGCAGCCGCTCCACCCGGTCGACGATGGAATAGCCGTTCTCCCCAAAGATCCGCGCGACGTAGCGGTCGGCCTCGGGGTCGAGCGTCAGGCAGTAGGTGTGGATGCCCTTCATGCGCAGATCCTCGACGGCCTTCTTGGCGTCGTGGCGCAGGTATTGCGGATCGCGCTCGTCGATGTCGGCGGGCTCGCCGTCGGTGATGAGGAGGACGAGGCGTTTCTGCGCGGGCTGCTGGGTCAGGTGCCAGCCGGCGTGGCGGAGTGCGGCGCCCATGCGGGTGGAGAGTCCGCCCTTCATGCCGGCCATGCGGGACTTGGCGCTCGTCGTCGTAGGGCTGGTCGAAGTCCTTGAAGCGGTAGTACTGGACGTCGTGCCGGCCGTCGGAGGCGAAGCCGTGGACGGCGAAGTGGTCGCCGATGGAGTCGATGGCCCAGGCGAGCAGGCCGGTGGATTCGCGCGTGAGGTCCAGGATGCTCGGGGCCTCGGCGTGGCCGGGCTCGCCTTCCTTGACGCCGACCTTCTCGTTGGTGGACTGGGAGAGGTCCATGAGCACGACGATCGCCAGGTCGCGCACGTGTCGGGTGATGCGGATGTTGATGCGCGGGTCGGGCATGACGCCACGGCGGATGTCGATCATGGCGCGCACGGCGGCGTTGAGGTCCAGCTCCTCGCCTTCCTCGTAGCCGCGTCGGCGCACGATGCCTTGCGGCTGGAGCGCGTCGATGAGGTGACGGATGCGGCTGGCGACCGGCTTGTGCTTGGTGAGGATGTCATCCATCGCCTCGGGGTCGGCGCGGCCCTGGCGGCGCTCGATGACGGTGGCCCAATCCGGGCGGAAGAGCTGCACCTGGTAGTCCCACTCCTGGTAATGGTAGGGCTCGGAGACCGGCTCCTTGCCCTCCAGCTCGTTGATGGTGCAGCCCTCCTGGTCGAGCCAGAAGGGGGTCGAGAGGGTCCAGATCTCCTGGGCATCGTCGCCGGCCAGCTCGCAGTCCACCTCGTTGACCATCTCCATGACGTTGACGTTGCGCCGCACCTGCTGCTGGCTGGCGGGCAGATAGTCGACGCCCCGCGTCAGGAAGAGGTTTTCGTCGAAGTACCAGATGTAATCGTTGTCGTCGCGATAGGGGATCGGCCAGTCTTCCAGGATGCGCAGGCTGGGGATGGCGGCGATCTGGACGGCGCGGTTGTAGAAGTCGACGCCCGCGTTCCAACTGATCTGGTTGTCCTCGCCGCGCTCGGCGAGGGCGGAGCGGAAGGCGGCGGCGGTCTCGTCGATCAGGTCGAGCGGATCGCGATAGTCGGCGTCCAACAGGGCGCGAGCGAGCCGCATCATCAGATCGAGCAGTGGATGCAGTTCGACCGTCTCGCCCGGCTCCGGCGGGGCGGTGAAGAACTGGAGCCAGAGCTTCTTCAGGCCCGGGAAGTCGCGAATCGCCAGCGCCTCGACGCGCGCGTCCTCGAACAACCCGATGAAGATGCGCTGCACCGGGTTGAGCTGCTCGCCGCTGATCGCCTGGGTGGTGTAGACCATGTGCGCGGCGCAGTGGGCGGCGGCGGCGCGGTAAAGCTCCAGGCCGGGGATGCCGCGCCAGGCGTCGAAGGCGTCCGGCAGATGGATCTGGAAGTCCTCGATGAAGGGCTTGAGGCCGGTGCGCGACTCGTAGTCGCCGGAGGTCGGGCGCATGAAGAAGGCCCGCGCCCAGAGCGCGCGCAGATAGAAGTTGAGCTTGCGCTGGTTGTCGACGAACAGCGTCCCGCGCCGCTCTTTCTGGAGCACGGCGCGGGAGGACTCGGTCTTGAGCCCGAAATAGGCGAGCTGGCCGTCGAGATCCCGCGCGTGGGCCTGCGCGCCCCACAGCGCCCAGCGGCGCAGCCCGCCGAGGGTCAGCTTGGCGAGCAGCTCGTCCATGTTCTCCATCATGGGGCGCAGACCGCGCGGGGCCTTGCCGGCGAGCTGATGGAGCAGGTTGAGATAGCCGCGCATCACCTCGAAGTCGCCGAGCCGGCTGGCGGCGAGCGGCATGTTGGCCATGATCAGCATGATGACCGTGCCCGAGGTATGCGAGGCCAGCTTCATCAGGGCGCTGACGATGTCGGGGATGATGTCCTCCCCGACCTCCTTGACCACGGCCGGCATCTCCTGGACGTAGGTCATCACCAGATCCGGCCCCTTGTTCAGGCTGCACATGGCCTTGATGCCGGTGAGATAGTGCTCCAGCCCGCGCGGGGACATAACGCGCGCCGCCTCGTGGTAGCTGGACTCCAGCGCCTGGGCGTGCTCGTGCTCCGGGTCGGCCTTGAGGCAGGAGAGGTAGTCGGTGAAGTCGATGGTCATTTGGGGAGCCTCCAGCGGTCAGCTTCCAGCCGCCAGCCGGAAGCCCTCGGCAGGTGGACGACGGTTAGCCGATCGACTGCGTGAGCGTGGTAATCAGCCCGGACAGCATTTGGCTGGCGGCTAAAAATACGTATTCACCGCCGCATCCAGCGTATCGCGCATATCCGGGTCATCCGTCAGCGGTCGGACCAGGGCCATCTGGGCAGCGGATTGCGGATCGACGCCCTTGCCGATGAGTTGGGCGGCGTAGACCAGCAGGCGGGTCGACATGCCTTCGTCCAGCCCGTGGCCCTTGAGATTGCGGCTGCGGTGGGCGACCTGGACCAGCTTTTCGGCCGTCGCCTTGTCCACCCCGCCCTCGTGCGAGACGATCTCGGCCTCGATCTCGGCCGTCGGATAGTCGAAGTCGAGCGCGCCGAAGCGCTGCTTGGTGGACTGCTTCAGATCCTTCATCAGGCTCTGATAGCCGGGGTTGTAGGAGATGACGATCTGGAAGTCCGGGTGCGCGGCGACCAGCTCGCCCTTCTTCTCCAGCGGCAGGTTGCGGCGATGGTCGGTCAGCGGGTGGATGACGACCGTAGTGTCCTGGCGCGCCTCGACCACTTCATCCAGATAGCAGATGGCGCCGATGCGGGCGGCGACGGTGAGCGGGCCGTCCTGCCACTTGGTGCCGTTGATGTCGAGCAGGAAGCGTCCGACCAGGTCGGAGGCGGTCATGTCCTCGTTGCAGGCCACGGTGATCAGCGGCTTGCGCAGCTTCCAGGCCATGTACTCGACGAAGCGGGTCTTGCCGCAGCCGGTCGGCCCCTTGAGCATGACCGGCATGCGCGCGGCATAGGCGGCCTCGTAGAGCATGACTTCCTTGTGGACGGGCCGGTAATAGGGCTCCTGGTCGATCAGATATTGGTCGCGGTCGATGTCTGACATGGGGTTCTCTCTCCGCCGTACCGGCCGCCCTGGCGGCCGGATGAGTTATGCTCGGGTCTGCGATGCGAGGAGTGTCCGCCGATCGTGAAAAGCATTGAATTGAAGGACTTCGCTGGACTCGACTCGGACATCCGGGCCGCGCTGCTGTGCCAGATCCGGGATCTCTGGACCCATGGATCGACCGCCATCGAAGGCAACACCCTGACCCTGGGCGAGACCAAGTTCGTCATCGAAGAGGGTCTGACGGTCTCCGGCAAGCCGCTGAAGGATCACCAGGAGGTCGTCGGCCACGCCCGCGCCATCGAGCTGATCTACCGCTGGCTGGACGAGGATCTGACGGAAGACCGATCTGTTCGACCTGCATCGCGCCATCCAGACCCAGGTGACACTCGACATCCTCAAGCCCTGCGGCGCCTGGAAACGGGAGCCGAATGGGACCTACGCGGTCACCGCCGACGGGCGCCAGACCTTCATCGAATACGCCGCTCCGGAAGATGTCCCGGTCCTGATGCACGCCTGGCGCGCCGAGCTGCGCCGCTTATCGCGGGGCGACTTGAGCGAAACCGAGTCGATCGACGCCTATGCCCGCTTGCATCTTGGATTCGTCCATATTCATCCGTTCTGGGATGGCAATGGACGCCTGGCGCGTCTGCTCGCCAACCTTCCGGTCTTGCGCTCCGGCCATCTTCCGGTGGTGATCGATGCCAGATGCCGCAAGCGCTACATCGACACCCTGGCCGAGTATCAGATCGCCGTCGGGCCACTGAATCCGGAGACGGGCGTCTGGCCGAAGCCGTCACTGGAAGGCGCCTTCCGCGCCTTCTGTCACGAGGCTTACGCAGCCACGCGCGCGCTGGTCACTCAAGCCAAGGCCCAGCAAGCCAGACGCGCACGCTGAGCCCCGACTCCGCCGCCCCGGCAAGCCCCCGCCCGCCAAGCGGCGCAGGAGCTTTCCTATCAAGCGTCGCGCGTCACCCGGCCCCTCAGACCGGCTTGCCGCGAAACACCACCATCTCCGCCCCCTTGGACTGGGCGTAGTTGTCGAAGCCGATCAGGCGCACGTGGTTGTTGGGGTGCGCCTTGTGGCAGGCCTCGGCCTCTTTGAGGATGGTGTCGATGTCGGTCTCGCCGAACATCGGCAGCTTCCACATGTACCAGTAATGGTCGAAGGCGTTTTCCGGCTCGGTGTGCTCGACGGCCGGGTTCCAGCCCTTGTTGACGATGTACTCGACCTGCTTGCGGATGCGCGCGGCATCCATCGCCGGGAGGTAGGAGAAGGTCTCGAACTTACGGCTGTTGACGTCTTCGAGACTGGAACTGTAGTCCTGCATGTCGCTCATGGGTTTGATGCTCCGAAATCTGATTCAGGAAGACTCATTCGATCGTCGGCGAGTCGTAGGATGGGCAAAGCGCAGCGTGCCCATCGCTCCAGACTCGAACGCGGCGGCGAAACGATGGGCACGCCCGACAAGCGCGGTGTCTCACATGAGCGTCTTCGCGCGGGCTTTGCCCATCCTACGGGCTTACTTGTGCGCCACGTCGAGCTTGTCGACCGTATCAAACTCAAACTTGATCTCCTTCCAGGTCTCCATCGCGATCTTGAGTTCCGGGCTGGAGGCGGCGGCCTTGGTGAGCACCTCCTTGCCTTCCTTCTCGATGGGGATGCCCTGGTTGCGGGCCTCGACGCAGGCTTCCAGCGCGACCCGGTTGGCCGCGGCGCCGGCCGCATTGCCCCAGGGATGGCCCAGGGTGCCGCCGCCGAACTGAAGCACGGAGTCGTCGCCGAAGATGGTCACCAGCGCCGGCATGTGCCAGACGTGGATGCCGCCGGAGGCGACCGCGAAGGCGCCGGGCATGGAGCCCCAGTCCTGATCGAAGAAGATGCCGCGCGAGCGGTCTTCCTTGATGTACTTATCGCGCAGCAGATCGATCCAGCCCAGGGTGGCGGCACGGTCGCCTTCCAGCTTGCCGACCACGGTGCCGGTGTGCAGGTGGTCGCCGCCCGAGAGCCGCAGGATCTTGGTCAGCACGCGGAAGTGGATGCCGTGGTGCGGGTTGCGGTCGAGCACGGCATGCATGGCGCGGTGGATGTGCAGCAGCAGCGCCGTTGTCGCGGCACCACTGGGCCAGACCGGTGTTGGCGCAGAAGCCGCCGGTGATGTAGTCGTGCATGATGATGGGCGCGCCGATCTCCTTGGCGTACTCGGCACGTTTGAACATCTCGTCCGGGGTCGGCGCGGTCACGTTCAGATAGTGACCCTTGCGCTCGCCGGTCTCGCGCTCGGCCTTGTCGATGGCCTCCATGACGAAGTCGAAGCGCTGGCGCCAGCGCATGAAGGGCTGGGAGTTGACGTTCTCGTCGTCCTTGGTGAAGTCCAGACCGCCGCGCAGACACTTCGTAGCACGGCGCGGCCGTAGTTCTTGGCCGAGAGACCCAGCTTGGGCTTGATGGTGCAGCCGAGCAGCGGACGGCCGTACTTGTTCATGATGTCGCGCTCGACCTGGATGCCGTGCGGCGGGCCGTTGCAGGTCATGACATAGGCGATGGGGAAGCGCACGTCCTCCAGACGCAGGGCACGCACGGCCTTGAAGCCGAAGACGTTGCCGACCAGCGAGGTGAAGACGTTGACGACCGAGCCTTCCTCGAACAGATCGATGGGGTAGGCGATGAAGGCGTAGTAACAGGTATCGTCGCCCGGCACGTCCTCGATGGCGTAGGCGCGGCCCTTGTAGTGATCCAGATCGGTCAGGAGGTCGGTCCAGACCGTGGTCCAGGTGCCGGTCGAGGACTCGGCGGCCACGGCGGCGGCGGCCTCTTCACGCGGCACGCCGGCCTGCGGGGTGATCTTGAAGCACGCCAGGATGTCGGTGTCCTTGGGCGTGTAGTCGGGCATCCAATAGGTCTCGCGGTACTCCTTCACGCCCGCGTTGTATGTCTTGGCCATTCTGGATCGTCCTCCGCACAGGGTGTGGTGATTGGGATCTGGATCTCGGTGTGAGTTGAGCGAGGACTCGGCCGCTGGCGCTGGATGACCTCGCTCTGTGGTCAAGTATAAGCAAGGCAAACATAAAGGCTATTCAAGGTTTTTTATGTCTTATATAAACTATAATTTATGCTTCTCCGCGTCTTTCGCTTGAGGTCATCGCCGTGCATCTTTCCTTGCGACAGCTCCGGGTCTTCGCGACCGTCGCCAATCACCTGAGCTACACGCGCGCCTCCGAGGAACTGCATCTGAGTCAGCCGGCGGTGTCGATGCAGGTCCGCCAGCTTGAGGACACGGTGGGTCTGCCGCTGTTCGAGCGGCTCGGCAAGCGCATCGTCCTGACCGAGGCCGGACAGGAGGTTCACCACTACAGTCGCGCCATTGACCGCTCGCTCCAGGAGATGGAGGAGGTGCTGGAATCGCTGAAGGGCGTGAGTCGCGGCCGTTTGCAGGTCGCGGTGGCGAGCACGGTCAATTACTTCGCCCCGCGCCTCATGGCGGTGTTCCAGCAGCGCTATCCCGGCATCAGCCTGCGGCTGGATGTCACCAACCGCGAGATGCTGGTGCAGATGCTCGACAGCAATTCGGTGGACCTGGTGCTGATGGGCGTGCCGCCGAGGGACGTCGAGGTGGAATCCGAAGCCTTCATGGACAACCCCCTGGTGGTGATCGCCCCGCCCGACCATCCGCTGGCCGAGGCGCGCGCCATCCCGATCGCGCGGCTGGCGGAGGAGGTCTTCGTGATGCGCGAGGAGGGCTCGGGAACCCGCCAGGCGATGGAGCGCTTCTTCGCCGAGCGCGGCCAAAGCATCCGGCACGGGATGCAGATGACCCGCAACGAGGCGGTCAAGCAGGCGGTGCGCTCCGGGCTGGGGCTGGGCGTGGTCTCGCTGCACACCATTGAGCTGGAGTTGGAGACCCGCCGCCTGGTCATCCTCGACGCCCAGGGCTTTCCGGACCGGCGTCAGTGGTATCTGGTCTACCGTCGCGGCAAGCGGCTCTCCCCGGCGGCAGGTGCCTTTCGCGACTTCGTGTTGGCCGAGGCGACCGCCATTGCCTCGCTCCCGCCGCTGCCCCCGCCACCTTGAATCGACTGCGGGGAACATACCCAGGGACGCAGCCACCAGCGCGAACGCCCAAGGGCAATCGCGCCTTTTCGGGATCGGCCAAACTCCTTAACATGGGCGGACTCGGCGAGCTTCAGGCTTGGAGCAAGCCACCGACCACCCAATCCGGAGCATCCCCATGATCAAACTGACCACCAACCACGGCGACATCCTCATCGAACTCGACGCCGAGAAGGCGCCCGCCACCTGCGCCAACTTCGAGCAATACGTGCGTGACGGCCACTACGACGGCACCCTCTTTCACCGCGTCATCAAGGGTTTCATGATCCAGGGCGGCGGCATGAACCCGGATTTCAGCCAGAAGCCGACGCGCGCCGCGATCGAGAACGAGGCCAAGAACGGCCTGAAGAACCAGACCGGCACCCTCGCCATGGCCCGCACCAACGCGCCGCACTCGGCGACCTCGCAGTTCTTCATCAACGTCGCGAACAACGACTTCCTCGACTATCCGGGGCAGGACGGCTGGGGTTACTGCGTCTTCGGACGGGTCGTCGAGGGGATGGAGACGGTCGAGGCGATCAGGGGCGTGAAGACCGGCAACCGCGCCGGACATCAGGACGTGCCGGTGGATGACGTGCTTATCGAGAAGGCTGAAATTCTCGCCTAGGCAACACCTCATCAGCGGCGGCGGGCGGGGCCGGAAATCCCCGCGCGCTGATCGCCGTCCCCGCAAGGTTGCGAATCTTCAAATCCGCTCACGAACGCTTGGGGCACACTGCACGGCAGCCGCTCGCCAAGCAGTCGCCCTTGAGATCACCCGAGAGCCGGCGCTTCATTCCATCACGCCCAAGGATTTTGCCATGACAGCGTCACCACTGAAGATCGTCGTCATCGGCGGCTCCGCCGCCGGCCCCAAGGCCGCCGCCAAGGCGCGTCGCCTGGACGAGCATGCCTCCATCACCATCATCCAGAAGGAGGCCGATCTCTCCATGGCCTCCTGCGGTTACCCCTACTACGTCGGCGGGGTCTTCGATGACCGCAATCAGCTCATCTGCACCCCGGCCGGGATCGTGCGCGATCCGAATTTCTTCCAGGCCGCCAAGCGCATCGACGCCAAGGTGCTGACCGAGGCGGTCGCCATCGACCGCGCCGCCAAGACCGTCACCTGCAAGCATGTGCCGACCGGCGAGGTCTCCACCGTCCCCTACGACAAACTGGTGATCGCGACCGGCGCGACGCCCTTGTATCCGCCGGTGCCGGGCGCGGATCTCGATGGCATCCATACCCTGCACTCGCTCGGCGACGCCGATGCGATCCGGGCGATTCGCGACGCCAAGCAGGCGCAACGCGCGGTCGTGGTCGGCGGCGGCCTGATCGGTTTCGAGGTCTGCGAGGCGCTGCATCTGGCCGGCATCCAGACCACCGTTATCGAGAAGACCGACTCGATCCTGCCCTTCCTCGATCCGGATCTGGCCCGACTGGTCGCCAACCATGTACGCGGCTTCGAGGCGGACATCATCACCGGCAATGGCGTCGCGGCCTTCCTCGGCGAGGGTGGAACCCTGACCGGCGTGAAGCTCGACAACGGCACCGAGCTGCCCTGCCAGCTCGCGGTGGTCGCGGTCGGGGTGCGCCCCAACATCGCGCTCGCGCAGGCGGCGGGGCTCAAGATCGGTGATCAGGGCGGGATCGACGTCAACGAATTCATGCAGACCTCGGACCCGGACATCTACGCCGCCGGCGATTGCGTCGAGTGCACCTCGCTCATCACCGGCGACAAGGTCCGCGCGCCCTATGGCGACATCGCCAACCTCCAGGGCCGGGTCATCGGACAGAACCTGATCCACGAAGGCAGCGCCACCTTTCCGGGGATCACCCACACCGGCATCTGCAAGATCTTCGACTACACGGTGGGCTTCACCGGACTCAGCGCCGCGCGCGCCCGCGAGCTGGGGCTGACCGACATCGAGACGGCGATGATCTCCGGGCTCGACATCCCGCCCTACATGCAGGGCAAGCTGCTCATCAGCAAGATGGTGGCCGACCGCAAGAGCGGGCGCGTGCTGGGCTTTCAGTGCATCGGCCCCGGCGACGCGAGCAAGCGGGTCGCCACCATCGCCATGGCCATTCGCGGCAAGCTGACGGTCGAGGATCTGGTCAACGCCGACCTGCCCTACGCACCGCCCTATTCGTTGGCGCTCGATCATGTGATCGCCGCCGCCCAGGTGCTCGAAAACAAGCTGCTTGGACGCCTGCGCGGGCTCTCGGCGGCGGAGGTCAAACAGCGCGTCGACAGCGGCGCGGATTGCTTCATCATCGACACCCGCACCCCATTGGAATTCGAGGAGATGCGGCTTGGCATCGGCGAGAGGCTGATCCCGCAGGGCGCCCTGCGCAAACGTCTGGATGAACTCCCGCAAGACAAGGACCGGGAAATCATCCTCTATTGCCGGGTCTCGCTACGGGGCTATGAGAGCGCCGCGATCCTGGAGGGATACGGCTGGCGCAACGTCAAGGTGATGGAAGGCGGCATCGTCGCCTGGCCTTATCCGCGCGAGAAATAACGGCGTCCCGAGGCTCTTGTTGCGAGGCTGGGTTATGCTTGCTCAGGATCAGCATCCCGACGAGGCATACAGATGGCGGACGAAATCCTTGGCCACTGCTGGAATTGCGGGCACCCGCTGAGCAGGCTCGACTACGGACGCGAGTCGGCCTGTCTGGGTTGCGACAAACCCACTCACTGCTGCCGCAACTGTCGGCACCATGCGCCGGGGCGCCCCAACGAATGCATGGAACCGATGGTGGAGCGGGTCGTCGACAAGACCCGCGCCAACTTCTGCGAGCTGTTTGAGCCGACCACGCCCGCGAGCGGCGGAGGCGACAGCGCAAAGGATCCGGACGCGCTGCGCCACGCGGCCGAGAGCCTCTTCAAGTAGCCTCGACCCGACAGCGGGCGCCAGTGCGTCGGCGCCCTGCCGGGTTGCTTCCTGGACGACGATATGGCCGACATCCGCGAAGCCCTGATCGATCAGATCCGCGCCGAGGTTCGCGCGACGGCGCGCGAGCTGGGTTTTTCCGAACTGGACCCAAGGGTCGCGACGGCGCTGCGCCAGGTGCCTCGTCACCGCTTCGTCCCGGCGCCGGAGCGTGCACGCGCCTACCTCGACTCCCCGCTACCGATCGGCGGCGGACAGACCATCTCGCAACCCTACATCGTGGCCATCATGAGTCAGTTGCTCGCGGTCGGGCCGGGAGATCGGGTCTACGAGCTGGGAGCCGGCTCGGGTTACCAGGCGGCCGTGCTGGCGGCCATGGGGGCGGAGGTCTACTCGCTCGAAATCGTCCCGGAACTGGCGGAGCGGGCGGCCCAACGGCTCGCGACGCTCGGCTACGACCAGGTGCGGGTGCGCGCTGGGGATGGCTGGCTCGGCTGGCCGGAAGCCGCCCCGTTCGACGGCATCATCGTCACCGCCGCCGCGCCACGCATCCCGCGTCACCTGATCGAGCAGCTTGCGCCGGGCGGTCGCTTGGTCATCCCCCTGGGCGATCCGGCCATGATCCAGCAGTTAGCCCTGTTCATGAAGGACGAGGCTGGCGAGTTGAGCCGCCGCAACCTGCTACCCGTGCGTTTCGTACCGGTCACGGGGTCAATGGAGCCATGAATCTGAGTCGCATGGGTCATCTTGAGCCGTCAGCGTCCAACATCTGAGACGGATGCCCTGCCCCAAGCGTCCGTCGATCTGGTGATCGTGCTTGCACGGCAGGCACGAGCCGCCAATCATCGCTTCACCCTCTGGCTAAGCGGCGATCCCGACTGGACCGCCGCTGGCGCACAGCGGCTCGTCGCCGCACTCCCCGACCTCGACGCCCTGTGGCTGACGGAGCGACCGCTGGCCGTCAAGGTCTTGCCGCTCAATGCGGCAACGCGGCTGCTGGGCCGCAACCTGGACCTCTTGGTCTATGATGCCCATGGCGGTTTCGATCCAGACGGCTTCGGCGCCGCGACGGGCGCGATCCGGGGCGGCGGTGGCCTGCTGCTCCTGACACCCCCAGCGGCGGAGTGGCCTCGGCAAACCGACCCCCAAGCCGAACGCATCGCTGTCTGGCCCCATGGACCGGAAGACTTGACCGGGCACTTCATCGCGCGACTCGCCCGCGTGCTCGCCGAGGATCCCCAGCTCATCCAATTCCACCAAGGCGCTCCAGCCCCGCTGTTCTCGGGGCGAGCCGAAGATACGCCTCGCGTTCCCATCATCCGGATCGACCACGACCCCGCCCGCCCATCCACCGCCGACCAGGAACAAGCCGTCGCGGCCATCCTCAAGACCGCGCGCGGACGCGCCCACCGACCGCTGGTGCTGACCGCCCATCGTGGACGTGGCAAGAGTGCCGCGCTGGGGCTCGCCGCTGGCCGTCTGTTGCTGGAGGGACAGCGGCGGATCCTGGTGACCGCGCCGCGCCGCGCGGCGGTCGATGCCATTTACCACCACGCGGAAGCGGTGCTGATCGACGGCGGTGCGTGCGCGGCACTAGATCTCGAATTCGCCTCCCCGGATGCGCTGGCCAGCGCCCCGTCTCCGGCCGACCTGCTGCTGGTCGACGAGGCGGCGGGCATCCCCGCGCCCCTGTTGGCCGCGCTCGTGCAACGCTATCCCCGTATCGTCTTCGCGACGACGGTGCATGGCTACGAGGGCACGGGTCGAGGATTCGAGATCCGCTTTCGCGCCACCCTGGACCGTCTAACGCCAAACTGGCGAGCACTGACGCTCGACACCCCGATTCGCTGGGCGCCCAAGGATCCACTGGAACACCTGACCTTCCGTGCCCTGCTCCTGGACGCCGCGCCAGCCTCGCATGACACGATCCAGGCCGCGACGCCCGACACCTGCCAGTATGAGCGCATCGACCGGGACGCCCTGGTTCGGAACGACCCGATCCTGCGCGAACTCTTCGGTCTGCTGGTGCTGGCCCATTACCAAACCCGCCCCATGGACCTGCGGATGCTGCTCGACGGACCCAATGTGCGGATCCATGTCCTGCGCCACGCCGGGCACGTCGTCGCAACCCTGCTCGCCGCCGAGGAAGGCGGCTTCCTTGATGCCGGGTTGCGGGAGGCGATCTATCGCGGCCAGCGACGCCCGCGCGGTCATCTTCTGCCCCAAACGCTCTCGGCCCATGCTGGCCTGATGGATGCGCCTGCCTACCGTTACCTCAGGGTGATCCGCATCGCCGTTCATCCAACCGTCGCGGGACGTGGACTCGGCCGCCTGCTGCTGGCTGGGTTGCATCGGAACGCCGACGCGGAAGGTTTGGATCTGGTCGGCGCCAGCTTCGGCGCAACGCCCGAGCTGCTGGGGTTCTGGAACCGCTGCGGCTTCGTCCCGGCGCAGATCGGCGTCAGCCGTAACGCCGCCAGCGGCGAACATGCCGTCGTGATGCTCAAGCCTGTCTCGGCCGAGGGCGCGCGCTTGATCGAGCGGGCCAGTCAACGGATCGAATCCCGCCTGTCGGTCCTGCTTGCCGGACCCTTGCGCGACCTGGACCCAGCGGTCGCGGTCGCACTGCTCGGCGCACTGTCATCTCCCTACTCCATCGACGGTGTCGGAGACGATGGCGAATGGGCCGATCGGCGCACCGAGCTGGATGCCTTCGTCACCGGCCATCGCACCCTGGAGGCGACGCTCCCACTCCTGTCCGACCTCACCCGTCGACTGCTGCCTCACGCGCTGCGGACCGGAAACCTCAGCCCGGCGGACGCCCAGCTCTTGGTCGCCGCCGCGCGCCAACTGCGTCCGCTTGCCGAGCTGGTCTCCCGCTTCGACAGTACGGGTCGTGATGACATGCTGACCAGGCTGCGCCATGCAATCGGCAGGTTGAGCGACGGCACGTCGTGAGGCGGGAAAATCCCGTCCACCGCACCCACGAAAGCAGCCTTGACCATCGGCGTAACTGTAACTGTGATGGGATCGCAAGCTGTCTTACTCTTGACGGGCAAGGGCGCGCCCACCGGGCGAGAAGCCGCCACTCCAGTCTCATCACCGGCCACAACACGAGTACCGAGCACAGATGTCGAACGATCATGCCCCGTCCAGCTCCGATGCCCTCCTCACGTCCGCCCAGGCGCGAATCCTCGGCTGTCTGATGGAGAAACAACGCACCACCCCCGATCAGTACCCCCTGACCCTCAACAGCCTGGTCAGCGCCTGCAACCAGAAGAGCGCGCGCGATCCGGTGATGAACCTCTCGCCGGGCGACGTCGGTCATGCCGTGAACCAGTTGCGGGACAAGGGCCTGGTTCACGTCGGCTTCAACGGTCGGACCGAGCGCTACGATCACAAGATGGTTGGAACCTATTTTCTCAGTCGGGAAGAGCAGGCCGTCCTGTGCGTCCTCATGCTGCGCGGCCCTCAGACTCCCGGCGAGCTGCGGACCAACACCGCGCGGATGGCCGACTTCGCCGACCTGGATGCCGTCGCCGCGACCCTGAGTGGGTTGTCGACGCGGGATCACGCCCTGGTCGTCGAACTGCCGCGCGTGCCCGGTCGGCGCGAGGAGCGCTATGCACATCTGCTCTGCGGGAAACCGAAGGCCGAGGAATGGGCGCCCAGCGCCTCTCACACGGCCGCCAGCCATCACGCCGAGACCAAGGACGAGCGAATTCGCGCGCTGGAAACCGAGGTCGCCAGCCTGCGCGCCGACCTGGATCGTCTGTGGGAACTGACAGGGCTAACGGATCGCCGCGACGGATAACGAAGAGGCTGCGGGAAAACCTCCCATCCGGGACAAGGAGCTTTGGACAGGCCACGGGCGGGAATCAGGCCATTCGGCCAACCAGAAAGAGGCGACGTCCGGGTCGGTCGTCGCCATCAATTGGCCGGTGCCTGCGCGGGCGCCAGCGGCGCCGCGCCGCTGTTCCAGGGTTGGATCGCGACGGCGGTGACGCTGTTCTTCGGCGAACCTTCGATGACACGGTCGCTGTAAGTCAGGTAGACCAGGACATTGCGCGGCGCGTCGTAGAAGCGGACGACCTGGAGCGTCTTAAAGAGAAGCGAGGTGCGTTTCTTGAAAACCTGCTCCCCATCGCGCTTGCCGGAACGCACGTCGTCGGGCAGCGCAATGGGACCGATCTGAAGGCATTCGAGCGAGGCGTCGGAGGTGTCCTCGGCGACACCGACCGCGCCCGAAACGCCGCCGGTCTTGGCGCGGCTGAGATAGCAGGCGATGCCTGGGATGTCCTCGTCCGGGAACGCCTCGATGACGATCTTGTCGTTGGGTCCCATCCATTTGAACTTGGTGGAAACGCTACCGATCTGCTCGGCGGCGGCGGACAGGGTCAGACCGATCAGAAACGGGACGACGATGAGCCTCTTGCGCATGCCTTGTTCTCCTTGGTGAGGTGCGGAAACCGGTCGGTGCCCAGAGCCTTCGCGGTCAGACGCCGAACAGCCGGTCGAATTCGCCCCGGGCGCGGGTCAGCGCATCCTCCATTGAGACGCCGAGGAACCAGTTGCCGATCACGCCGAGCCGGGTGCCGGCCAGGGCTGCGTCCAGGCGCTGGACCCGCTCCGCATGTCCGGCCCGCAGCGCTGGCAGACGGCTGCGCACGCTCGACTGGGCGACGATGTGCTCAGGACGGACGCCCAGCACGGTGCAGGCGCGCGCGATCTGGGCATCCGCGTCCAGGACGCCGGGGCGGAAATGGAAGGCGAAGCCACGATAGAAAGGGTCCGGCAGGAAGTCGCGCGACACCGCGGAATAAAAGGCGTCTTCCACGGCGATGAGGCCGGCGAGCGGGGGCAGCTCCAGATCGGTATTGCGGAAGACCAGGACCAGCGTCTCGATCTCGGCCACGCCGATTCCGGAGATCGCGGCGCGCGCGTCCTCGAAACCGCTCGGCATGAGCGCGGCGGCGGCGTCTGGCGGAACCGCCAGGGTCAGAGTGGCGCAACGGATCTCGCCCAGACCCTCGCCGAGGACACGGAAACCCTCCCCGTCGCGCGCGATGGAGGCGATGCGCTGGCCGGTGCGGACCTCGATGCTTTTCTGGGCGGCGATGGCGGCCGGGATGGTCGAGATGCCATCGGCGAAAGTGAACGCCTTGATCACATCCTTGCGGCGGGGCTTGCGCCGGAACAGCGCCTCCGCCGGGTAGTCGTCGGCGGTCTGACAGATGACGGCCTGGAAGGCGTGGCGCAGCAGATCCTGGTAGTTTCGCTGTCCCAGGACGGTGCCGTAATAGTCGCGGACACTGCGACCGGCCTTGGGCGCCGTGAAGATCCGAGGAATGGAGCGGGCCGCTTCGAGGAAATGCAGCGCCGAGGCGATGGAGCGCCGCTTGCCGCCCTTCCACAGCTTGTAGCCGACCTTGACCTTCGGCCGGACCTGGCCGGTCAGCCCCAGATCGTCAAGGATCGAGAGCATGTTGCCGTAGCTGTTGAAGCAGGTATGTCCGCCCGCCTCGGTCCAGAAACCGCCGAGCGCGTCGAACCGCTGGCTGTTGATACAACCGCCGATGCGATCGCTGGCCTCCAGGACCAGGGTGGAAAAGCCGCGACGGGCTGAGAAGTGGGCGGCGCCCAGGCCGCTGATGCCAGCGCCGATGATGATGTGGTCGAAGTCCGTGGTCATGGCGTGGCGTCAGTCTGGTCCGTTTTGATCGTCTGGCTGCTCGTCCATGTCGGCCAGCTTGAGATGGCTGGTATCAGGCAACCGAACCTCCGGTGGATCCGGATCGCAGTCCCCGAGACTCCATTCCGGACCGGGGACCAGGCTCAGGTAGCTGGTGTCGATGTCCAGCATCTTAACCTCGGGGGGCTCCTCAAGAAAGCCATCCATGGGCGCGAGGCTGAGGGCGCCGTCCGGCTCCCCCGCCGCGGAACTGGACGCATCCCCGGCGGTCGGGGCCGTGGGTGGCCGGGGGTCGGACCCCGCGCTCGGCCCCGTGCGCGTCTCGACGAGCGACAGGGTCAGAATAGCGCCAGCCTCGTCGAAGGCCCGCTTGTAGCGCGCCGCGCTGGCGACATCGACACCACGGCTGATGACCACTGGTCGACCAAGGAAGAGCCGCTCGATCCCGGCCGCGTCGAGCTTGAACATGGCGCCCAAGCGCTGACGGACCTGCTCGGGATCGGCGTCCGGCTTGAGCATGCCTTCGAAAATGAGGTCGAAGCGTGCGTCCGACATGAAGCTCCGTCTCCAGGCCCGCGCCAAGACCCAGGCGAAAGCCCGGGTCAGCCGCGGCAGTGGATCAAAGGGGTTTGGACAGGCTGAAGGCGCCGCGAATGTCGCCCAGGCGATAGCCGCGCGCCCGGTCTTGTGGGTAATGCTCATCCAGCGCCGCGGCCACTTCCGGGGTGATCGCGGTGCCGTGGCAGGCCAGACAGACCTCTTGGGTCGGGATCGCCTTCATGAAGCGAAACACCTTGCCCTGATCGGTCTCGACCGCCTCGGCCTTGGCCATGGTCTGAACATCCTCGCCAGCCGCCTTGCGGGCGTCGAATTGTTCGAGCACCGTCGTTTCCCAGGCGTCCGGGGTATCGAGCTTGGCGTTCCGGACCTTGAGGCTGGTGCGTCCGACGTCCCAGCCGGTCGCCTTCGAGAGCTCGGCGGCGATGGCCGGAGCGCGTTTTTCGCAGACCCCGATCGCCTTGACCGGACCTCCGCTCGCGATCGCGGCCTTCAGCTCGGACTGCAACTGGACGGCGAACTGCTTGATGATGCCTTTGGCCTCATCCGCATTGGGGTTGCCGCCGGTCTGCTCGGCGTGCGCCAGGCCGATGAGCAACAGCGCGGAAGCGGCGGTCAGGGTCATGCGGGCAAGTGATTTCATCAATCCTATCTCCTGGTTCGGTTGCCGCTGGGGCGGCAGTAACAGAGGAATCCGCCGCGAGTCTACCTGGAACGCGAGCCTATAGGCTTGACGGATCGCACCGCGCGGTCCCGCAGCCTTAATAACGGTAGCCTGACACCAGTTGAGTCAGCGATTCCGACACGCCCTTGAGCGTCGACGCCGAGGCCAGGTTGGTCCGGGCCTTGTCGACGACATTGTGGCTGTACGTGGAGATGGTGACGATGTTGCTGGTGATGCCCTCGGCGACGCTACTCTGCTGGTCGACGGCCTGGGCGATGTGGGCGTTCATCTCGCTGATCCGCGCGACCGACTCCAGGATCTCGTTGAGCGCAAGCCCGGCCTGGAGGATGTCGCTGGAGGTCTCGGTGGTCTTGCGCTGACCATAGTCCGTCTTGGCGACCGAGCTTTCGATGTCCTTCTGGATTTTCTGGATCATTTCCTGGATCTCCCGCGTCGACTCCTGCGTCCGCTGTGCCAGGGTGCGCACCTCGTCGGCGACCACCGCAAAGCCGCGTCCGTATTCGCCGGCGCGCGCCGCCTCGATCGCGGCGTTGAGCGCGAGCAGATTGGTTTGCTCCGAGATCCCCCGGATCACATCCACCACCGAGCCGATATTGACGGCGTTGCTTTCCAGGTGGCGGATCGACTCCGATGCCTCGATCATGACCTGTTGCAGGTCGGCGGTGGAACGCACCGCCTGATTGAAGCGCTCGTGTCCGTCGAGTGCCTTCTCGTTCGCCTGGGCGGCGACATCCGCCGCCAGTTGGGTATTCTCGGCCACATGACTGATGGTCTGAGCCATCTCGGTGATGGCGGTCGCGGCCTGCTCGGTCTGCCCGTGCTGCGCGGAGATCTCGGTCTCGGCCGCGCGGGCGATGTCATCGATCTGGTGCGAGACTGACTTGATCCGCAGCGCGGCACCGGCCACGTCCCTGGTAAGCGTGGCGAACTTGCGGATCATCTCGTTGAAGGCGCTGATGACCGCGATCTCGCCCCGATACGGGATTTGCAGGGTCAAATCCTGGTCCCTGTCGATCGCGGAAACGGCACCCATCAACATCTCGGTGATGCGCTCGTCGCGCTTCATCAGGATGGCGTAGTAAATCAGCACCGCGCTCTCGAAGACCACGAAGGCGGCGTGCAGGAAGGCGATGCTCCAGGAGCATCCATAGTTGAAAATCATGATCGGCATGTCGCCGATTTCGACCGCATTCAATTGCAACGCGGTCAAGGCGAGGTGATGCACCGCGATAACGGCCGCCGCGACAACGATATGGACCCAGTTCTTGTAGATCAGCAGGAGCGCGAGTGCGACGAAGATGTGAAAGTGCATCTCGATCCGACCGAGCTGGGCCTGGATCATGATCGCGGACAGGGTCATCAGCAGGATGCCGGAAACCAAGCCGAACGCGGGCGTGCCCCTGAGCAGCAGATAGGCGGCCACCGCGAAGACGCCGACCAGGACCGAGGCATAGATGGCGAAATCGCTCGTTCCATAGCCCATCGGGATGAGAAACATGGTCACGGGCAGATGCGCCAACAGGATGACGAAGAGGATCCTGTCGAACCCGAGGGTTCTGTCATTCCGCCCGACCGACTGACCTGTCCATGTATTGGCTGTGCTCATACGCTTGCTCCTTAGCTCCAATGGATTCTGAGTCGAGATGCTGTAGATCGTCGAGCATCCGGTCCAGGTTCAGGTTGACTCCGCTATAGAGGAGTCGGATCTCCCCGACGGGGTCGATCAGATAGATGAAGCCTGGATGATCGATGCGATAAGGGGCACCGTCCGGCCTTGGCTCGGTGCTGAAATAGGCGCGGTACTCGGCCGCGACCGCCTGCGCCTCCCGCATGTCCCTGGCCACCAGCCCCATGAAATTGGCCGCGCGGGCATCGAAATAGTGCCTGATTTTCTCCGGCGTATCATGCTCTGGATCCATTCCGAGATAGAGAAACTGGACCCGACCGGAAGTGATTCGTCGATTGAGCATGAGCAAGGTGAGCGCCTGCGAGTGACAGACCAGGTCGCAGCCCAGATAGCCAAACATCAGGTAGACAAATTTCCCTCGGAAATCGCTCAGCCGAACGGTCTCGCCCGCGGTATTCCTCAGTGTGAAATCGGACGCCCGCAGCGCGATAGCGCGGCCGTAGAAGTCGAACGCCTGAAAAGGCGAGTTCATCACCGAGGTCAAGGCAAGCAGCAGCAACGCGCCCGAGATCAGCGCCGCCGAGATGACGAAATGGCGCCGCCTCGACCGCATGCCCGCGCCTGTTGGAACGGCCGTCACGCGCATGGCCCCCTACTCCCAGCTAACCCTGAACGGATGCCACGAAACCGCGGTTCAAAATCGCTTCAGGTCGATTTGTTCCTCTCATCCCGCCGCATCCCGCATCCCTTACGCACCATGACGCGACGATAACCCCTCGTGGCGGATTCCGTCATCCACGCTCTGACGTAAGGTCGCGTGGCTCCGCAGCGCCACGGCAGTCGGGAGATCCCCGGATTCCGCGATTCGCTCCGGGGTGCCCTCGGCGACGATCCGCCCGCCAGCCTCGCCACCCTCCGGTCCCATGTCGATGACCCAATCGGACTCCGCGATCAGGTCCAGGTTGTGCTCGATGACTAGCACGGAATGCCCGGCGTCGACCAGTCGGTGCAGTACGCCGACCAGACGCTCCACGTCCGCCATGTGCAGCCCGACGGTCGGTTCGTCCAGCACGTAGAGGGTCGGGCGGCTGGTGGGGCCATCGGCATTGGGGCGGGCCTTGGCCAGCTCGGTGACCAGCTTGATGCGCTGGGCCTCGCCGCCGGAGAGGGTGGGGCTCGGCTGGCCCAGGGTCAGATAGCCGAGCCCGACGTCCTGCAATAGCGTCAGCGGATGATGGATGGCGGGATGGGCGCTGAAGACCTCGGCCGCCGCGTCGATGCCGAGCGCCAGCACCTGGCCGATGTCGAGCCCCTTGTAGCGGACCTCGCGGGTCTCGCGGTCGAAGCGGCTGCCGCCGCAGACCTCGCAGGTCATGCGCACGTCCGGCAGGAAGCTCATCTCCAGCCGCTGGATGCCCTGACCCTCGCAGGCCGGGCAGCGCCCGCCGCCGGTGTTGAAGGAGAAGCGCGCCGGGGTCCAGCCGAGGATGCGCGCCTCCTGGGTGGCGGCGAAGAGCTTGCGGATGGCGTCCCAGAAGCCGACATAGGTCGCCGGGCAGGAGCGCGGCGTCTTGCCGATCGGGGTCTGATCGACTTCCAGGACACGGGCGAGCGACTGCCAGCCGCTGAGTCCCTTGCAGCCGACCAGGTCCGACTTGCGCGCGCGTCCCCTGGCGGGCCGGTCGGCGGCGAGCAGGCGACTCAGGCTCTCGGCCAGCACCTCGCGCACCAGGGTCGATTTGCCGGAGCCGGAGACGCCGGTGACGCAGACCAGCCGCGCCGAGCGGCAGCCGGACATTCAGATCCTTGAGATTGTTGAGACTGGCGCCCTGGATGCCGAGCCAGGCGGGCGGGTCCTCCAGGCTGCGCGGCGGGCGCGAGCGTGCCCGCGCGCGGCCGAGATAGCGCCCGGTGATGGAGGCCGGATTGGCGATCAGCTCCGCCGCCGTGCCCTGGGCGATGATCTCCCCGCCGCGCACCCCGGCGCCCGGTCCCAGGTCGATGACGTGCTCGGCGCGGCGGATGGTCTCCTCGTCATGCTCGACCACGACCACGGTGTTGCCCTTGTCCCCCAGCCGGCTCAGGGTGTCGAGCAGCAGGCGGTTGTCGCGCGGGTGCAGGCCGATGGTCGGCTCGTCGAGGATGTAGCAGACGCCGCGCAGGTTGGAGCCGAGCTGGGCGGCGAGCCGGATGCGCTGCGCCTCCCCGCCGGAGAGGGTCGGCGCGGCGCGGTCGAGCGTCAGGTAGCCGAGTCCGACCTCGGCGAGAAAGCCCAGCCGGTCGCGCACCTCGGCCAGCAGGTCGCGTGCGATGGCGGTCTCGCGGGCATCGAGCGTCAGCCCATCCAGAAAGGCGGCGGCGTGCTCGACCGTCAAGGCCGAGAGCGCCGCGATCGACTGGCTCCGAAAGCGCACCGCCAGCGCCTCCGGCCGGAGCCGCGCGCCCTGGCAGCTCGGGCAGGGGCCGGACGGTGCGACGCCGGACTCCAGCCACTGCCCTTCCTCGCCGGTCTGCTCGGCATCGAATCCGGCCAGCACGCGACCCCGTGCCGAAACAGTCCGGGCACCAGCCGTGACGTGAGTTGTAGCTGAACAGTCGGGGGTCTGGCTCCGGGAAGGCGCGCCCGCAGGCGTGACAGGAGCGATCAGTGGAGTAAGGCGTTTCCGCGCCCCAGGTTCCGTTCTCGATCCGGACCAGCCGCACCTGGCCCTTGCCCAGATCCAGGGTTTGCGCCAGCAGATCGCGCAAGGTCGACTCTTGCGCGGCCTCGATCTGGATCTCTCCCACCGGCAGGTCGATGGAGTGCTCGCGGAAGCGGTCGAGCTTGGGCCAGCGCGCGGTCTCGACTGGCTCGCCATCGACCCGCAGCAGCGTCCAGCCCTTACGCGCCGCCCAGGTCGCCAGCTCGTTGTAGAGTCCCTTGCGGGCGATGACCATGGGCGCCATGAGCACCACGGGCGCGCCGGCATGATCGCGCTGGATGCGCTCCAGGATCAGCTCGCGCGTCATGGGCTCGATCGGCACCGCGCAGCTCGGGCAGTACTGGATGCCGAGCTTGACGTAGAGCAGGCGCAGATAGTGGTGGATCTCGGTCAGGGTGCCGACCGTGCTCTTGGCGCCGCCACGGCTGGTGCGCTGCTCGATGGCCACGGTGGGCGGGATGCCGAAGATGGCGTCGACATCGGCGCGCGCGGCGGGCTGGACGAACTGGCGCGCATAGGCGTTGAGCGATTCCAGATAACGCCGCTGGCCCTCGGCGAAGAGGATGTCGAAGGCGAGCGTGCTCTTGCCGCTGCCGGAGACGCCGGTGATGACGGTGAGGCGCTCGCGCGGGATGCTCAGGGTCAGATCCTTGAGGTTGTGCTCGCGCGCGTGGCGGATCTCGATGACGCCGGCGCCGCGCGCGGGGGCGTAGTCCGCGACCCCGTCGGCGACCGCCCCGACAGGCGCTGCCGCGTCGGACTCCGCGTGACTTCGCGCCGTCGCGCGCTGCTCCAGAGCGTCCCGCAGTGACCGTCCGGTGTGGCTGCTCGGATGGCCGGCGACCTCGTCCGGCGTCCCGCAGCAGATCAACTCGCCGCCCCCATCGCCGCCCTCGGGACCCAGGTCGATCAGCCAGTCGGCGGCGCGCGATCACGTCCAGGTTGTGCTCGATCACCAGCAGCGAGTGCCCCTGGTCGATCAGGTGGCGCAGCGCGGTCAGGAGCACGGCGATGTCGGCGAAGTGCAGCCCGGTGGTCGGCTCGTCGAGCAGGAAGAGCAGACCGCCGTCGCGCGCCTTGTGCCGCGCCGACTTGGCCAGATGACCGGCGAGCTTGAGCCGCTGCGCCTCGCCGCCGGAGAGCGTCGGCACCGGCTGGCCGAGCCGCAGATAGCCGAGCCCGACCGCGCGCAGCGGCTCCAGGGCGCGGCGCAGATCCTGGTCGCCGGCGAAGAAGTCCAGCGCCTCGGTCGCGGTCATCTCCAGCACCTCGGCGATCGAGCGGGCGCCGTTCTGGCTGGGGCTGTCCGCGTCGCTCGCGCGGCCGGTGATGCGGACCTCCAGGGTGCTGTCGCGAAAGCGCCGCCCGTTGCAGTCCGGGCAGCGCAGATAGACATCGGCCAGGAACTGCATCTCCAGGTGCTCGAAGCCGTTGCCGCCGCAGCTCGGGCAGCGCCCGTTGCCGCTGTTGAAGCTGAAGGTCCCGGCGGTGTAGCCGCGCTCTTTGGCCAGCGGGGACTGGGCGAAGCGCTTGCGGATGACATCGAAGGCGCCGACATAGCTCGCCGGATTGGAGCGCGAGCTGCGGCCGATGCTGGACTGATCGACCAGCAGCACGTCCGCGATCCGCGTCGTGCCCCTCGATCGCGGCATGCGCGCCGGGCGTCTCCTCCGGGTGCCCCTTGAGCTGACAGAGCGCCTTGTGCAGGACATCCGCCACCAGCGTCGACTTGCCCGAGCCCGAGACGCCCGTGACCACCACCAGGCGGTCGAGCGGGATGGCGACATCCAGACCCTTGAGGTTGTTGGCGCTGGCGCCCCGGATGTGCAGCCAGCGGGATGGATCGGCCGGCGGGCTGGGCGGGCGCGGCGGCGCGACCTGGAGCCGGCCGGCGAGATAGCCGCCGGTGAGCGAATCCGGCGCGCGCAGCAGCTCCCGTGGCCGGCCCTGGAAGACGATGTGCCCGCCGTGCTCGCCCGGTCCGGGACCGATGTCGATGACGCGGTCGGCCGCCAGCATCACCTGGGGGTCGTGCTCCACCACGACCAGCGAATTGCCCCGGTCGCGCAGCCGGTGCAGCACCTGGACCACGCGGTCCATGTCGCGCGGATGCAGCCCGATGCTGGGCTCGTCCAGCACGAAGAGGGTGTTGACCAGGGAGGTGCCGAGCGCGGTGGTGAGATTGATCCGCTGCACCTCGCCGCCCGAGAGGGTGCGCGACTGGCGGTCCAGGGTCAGATAGCCGAGCCCGACCTCGCACAGATAGGCGAGCCGGGCGCGGATCTCGGTCAGCAGCAGGTCCATCGCCTGGTCCATCTGGCCATCCAGGGTCAGGCCCTGGAAGAAGGCGTGGCCGCGCGCGATCGGCAGGCCGATCAGGTCGTGGAGACCGAGTCCGGGCAGGTCGCGCCAGACGGCATCCGGCATGCGGGCGCGGGCGTGGCGAAAGCGCCGCTCCGGCGCCAGCGTCCGATCCGCGAGCGCCTGGTCGCCGATCCGCCAGTCGAGCGCCTGGTCATTGAGGCGCGCGCCCTGGCAGCTCGGGCAGAGGTCGTAGCTGCGGTAGCGCGAGAGCAGCACGCGCACGTGCATCTTGTAGCTGCGCGCCTCCAGCCAGGCGAAGAAGCGGCGCAGACCGAACCAGACGCCCTCATCCCACTCGCCGTCGCCCTCGATGACCCAGTGGCGGTCGGCCTCGGTGAGCGCCTGCCAGGGGACATCGGTCGGGATGCCCTTGCGGTGGGCGAAGCCCATCAGCTCCTCCTGGATCTCCGCGTAGCTGTCGGTCTGGATCGGCTTGATGGCGCCCTCGATCAGCGACTTGGACGGGTCCGGGATCACCAGGCCCCAGTCGATGCCGATGATCCGGCCGAAGCCGCGACAGGTCTCGCAGGCGCCCAGGGGCGAGTTGAAGGAGAAGGCGTTGGGCGCCGGGTCGTGGTAGGCGATGTCGCACTGGGCGCAGTGCAGGTCGCTGGAGAAGCGCCAGGGCTCGCCGGGCTGGCTGTCCGCGTCCAGGGGATAGACCAGGGCGCGTCCATGGCCCCTGGCGAGCGCGCGTCTCCAGCGCCTCGATGGCGCGGCCGGCGTTCTCGGGCGCGAGGCGCAGCCGGTCCTGGATGACCTCGATCCGGTCGGTCTCCTCGCGCAGCAGACGGACGTAGCCCTGCTGGGCCAGCATCTCCCGCACGGCCTCCAGGCCGAGCGATTCCGGCACCGCCACCGGAAAGACGATGAGGAGACGCGGCGACGCCGCGCCGCTCGCCGCCGTCAGGTGCTCCCAGATGGATTGTGGATCATCGCGCCGCACCGGCCGGCCGCAGCCGTGGCAGAAGAGCCGCGCGGCCCGCGCGAACAGCAGCTTCAGGTGATCGTTCAGCTCCGTCATGGTGCCGACGGTCGAGCGCGAGGTGCGCACCGGATTGGTCTGGTCGATGGCGATGGCGGGCGGGATGCCCTCGATGCGGTCCGCGACCGGGCGGTCCATGCGGTCGAGGAACTGGCGCGCATAGGGCGAGAAGGTCTCGACATAGCGCCGCTGACCCTCGGCATAGAGGGTGTCGAAGGCCAGCGAGGACTTGCCGGATCCGGAGACGCCGGTGACCACGATCAGCTCGCCCAGCGGCAGGTCCAGATCCAGGTTCTTGAGGTTGTTCTGACGGACGCCGCGCAGGCGGATGAGGTCTTTCAAGTGACGACGTCTCTGATGGGGGCTCGATCGATGAGGGTTTTAGACAGGGTGAAGCGCCGGAGGCGCCCGGCTTGGCCACCCCAAGCGCAACGCGAACCCCGGCGGACCGCCTCTCATCATTCCGGATGGAGCGAGAGTCCGGGGAATGTTAGCGAGCGGAGGCTCTTTTGAGCTGGACGTGCTTGGTCCGAAGTCTCCTTGGAGCGATTAGGCGCACTGGACCGAGAGCGGTTGCCCTCTTGATCGGGCTGCGTCCCAGGCGGCGGAGACGCTTGACTGGGTCGCTCCGGACGCTGCGCGGGTCTCGTGGCGCGCGACATGGGCGCCTGCGTTGATTCGCTGGGCTGGGCGTTCTGTCCGGCCGCCTCGATCTCCTGGAGGATCTGCCGTTGCGCCTCCAGACGGCGCTGCTCGGCGTCCCCGCGAACCCGTTCGCGTTCCAGCCGCTCCTGCTCCATCTGCTTGACCTGATTCACCACGGAATAAGGGTCATCGCCCGGCGCTTGCTCCGAGGTCGTCGGAGCCTTCGGGGTCAACGCCTGAACCTCAACCGGGCCGGTCGACTTGGCCGGCGGCTGGTCGCTGAAATGCGCCTGCCCCTGGTCGTCGACCCAGCGGTAGAGCTGGTCCGCACCCCAGGCATTCAAGCCAAGCGCCAGGCTGACGGCAACGCCAAGCGGTTTCACCCAGGTAACGAGAGAAGGCGGCGCGATCATCGGCTATCCCCTTTATCCCAAGACAGGCTCGGTCGGATGAATTTGGCAACGTTACTCCGGGCGGCGGAAGAAGTCGCTGGCTCAGTCTCTGGCATGCAGGATTTCCAAGTCTGGCATGCCCCAACTGGTGACACCGCAATCGCCCGCCCGCATGGCGAAACCTTCAGTATCCAAATACCCGCGATAGCTGAAATCGGGGAACAGGATTCCATCTGTATGCAAATCGGCCTTCACCAGCAACATGGTGCCGCCAACCGCGTCGATCTCCACCAGTTCCTGTCCGCGCAAATCGTCGAGGTAGAGCCTTCCCACGCCTCGCGGGGGCTGGATGATGCCATCCAACGAATGGTTCCAGGCGCGCGCGCGGGCGCCCGGCTTATATCGAAAAGTGTTGAGGTCAAAGGTTGGCCCGTTGGGTTCCAGCACGCAATGGGGTGCGACGATGGATGTGCCGGTATCGAGCAAACGGCGCAGAACATCACTCGGGTAGTCGATCACATCAGCATCGATCCAGAGAATCCAGAGTTCGTGCCGATACGCTTGCTGGAACAGCGCGTTGCGGCATTTCGAGATGATACGGCGTCGCTGGAACTGGATGTCCGGCCTCCATCGCTCCCCCATGATGCGAAAGCCGAAATCCAGGCGGAAGCTGTCGATCCGGACGAACTCTTTGACATGCTTGGCGCCATGCTCGCGCAGCACCGTCCAGGTGTCATCGTCGCTATCCCCTTCCAGAAAAGCCAGAGAGAGCTTCTCGCGCGGGTAGTCGAGTCGCAGCAGGTTGTCGAAAAAACCTGGCAGGAAGTGAGCGGCATTCTTGATCGGGGTCAGGATCAGCACCGATGGCAATTCGGTCGCCATCAGGCGACATTCAGCCAACTTTGATGTACCAAGGGTCGGGGTAGTCTTGAAACCAGTGACATCGCGGGGCCGCGAAAGCGGGACGCTTGGAGAACTGTCGGGCGCTGTCTCATTGTCAACGGCCACCGCCATGCATGGGTGTCCGACAGCCTGTAAATAGCCGTCCAGATCCAGACGCTTTCGAAGCTCGTGCCCAACACGCGCATAGCCCTCTTTCTCGAAGCGCAGACCCGAAGCCTGCCAGTGCTGGTCGAAATGCGCTTCGTCGAAGGTGTTGTCATGATGCACCACGTATAGATACAACCTCGGCTGGTCGAGCAGGACGACGCGCGCGGACTGCATCAGACTTTCCGTGACCGGCGTGTCTTCGCCACGCCGGAGTCCCTCCGGATAGGGAGGCAGGCAGGCTTTGGCGCAGAGCAGGGAACCTTCCCAGGGGCGCGGCACCGAGACGGCGAGTCGATCCAGTCGCGGCCACCAGATCAGCCAGCGACTCAGCAAACAGGCATCGGCCCCGAGCGCGCGGATCATGGTCAATTGACTTTCGATTCTGGCCGGATCGTAAAGATCGTCGTCATCCCATTGACAGACGTACTCACCGCTCGCGAGCGATACCGCCCGATTGCGAAGCTCCCCCAGTGCGACACCCTGCGCTGGCAGCCGAAAATAGCGGATGCGCGGGTCGTCCTGCCTGGCGATCCATACCGAAAGACTGTCGTCCTCCCCATCGTCCAGAATGACCAACTCCCTTGCCGGATAGGTTTGCTCCTGAAAACAGCGAATCGCGCAAAGCGCCTGCGACGCTCGGTTCTTGGTCACCATCAGGCAGGACACACTGGGCTGGCCAGGGACAACGATCTGCCTCCCGTAAACCGCCATATCGGCAATGACCCTGCCATTGAACACCAGCCTTGCTTGGGCTTGAGCGCTCGGCAACGGAACGCTATCGTCTGGGACACGGTACCAGGTGCCCACCCAGTGGTGAATGGCATATGCATGATGCGTCAGGCGATGCCAGTGCTCGAGATCGAACAGTCGACCTTCGCTGCAGTCATCGCTATCGGCCGGGTACAGTAACTCGGCGGGCACTACAGTCACCCGACCCGGCCCAGGATAGTTGGCCAACGCATGGGTCAGGAAGAAAGGACCGGTGGCGGCCAGCGGGTTGGGTTCGTGGCGATGAACGGCCAATTGTTCAATCACATGCCCCCAGAATGGGTGCTGGGGTCGAGAGGCCATCAGTGCATTACAAGCGATCTGACGCAGACCGCGCGATGTCTCGCGGTGCTGAAGCACATGGGATGCGGGCTCCAGCCCGACCAGAGCCTCGTTTCCGTCGAGCAGCGGCCCGAGTGGTCGCAGACACTCGAAATCGAGATCCGCATAGACACCTCCGTAATGCTTGAGCAAGAAATAACGGATGGCGTCCACCCGGCAGATGGGGGTCGGGTAAGAATCGTAAATGGCTACAAAATCTGGGTAATGCCTTTCGAGGAAGTTGCGGCTATCGGCATCGCCCCAGAGCCGGTAATCCCAGCCTGGATGGTGCGTCTGCCAGGTCTGCTGAAAAACAAGCAGCTCATCTGGGATGTCGCTCGTTTTCGATATCTGGTGCCAGACCTGGTGGATAATTTTGGGGATCATGGCCCGTGATGCTTCAGGAAGGGGGATCCGAGTCTTGATTGTCACGTATCCGCCTGGCTCTGGGCGAGCTACCATGATGCATTGCCGCGAATCGCCGAACTCAATGCCCGAGAACTACTACCGTCTTCTTGGACTCGTTAGCACTCCGCGACCGACCGAAGCCCGTGGGCGACTATTGCGCGAGCTGGCTAGGGACGTCTGTTGGGAGCAAGTACCACCCATCGCCGCCGAACAGCGGATCGGTCCCCTCCTTTACTGGCATTTACGAGAGTACGGCATACCCTACCCTAACCACATCAGACGGACGCTGGCGGCAATCTTTGCGCGACAGAAAGCCATCGCCGTGGCGCAAACGGAAACCCTCGCGGAAATCATCGCCGCCTTGCGCGCCGCGAGGATCGAATCAGTGGTGCTGAAAGGCGGTGCCCTGGCGCACATCCTCTACCCGGAACCGGGGCTGCGGCCCATGGAAGACCTGGATATTCTCGTTTCGCCAGACCAAGGAGAGGCTGCCCGCGTAATCCTCTGCAACCTCGGCTTTCGCGCCCCAGCCCCGACAACACGCTACGAGAGACTGCAACACCACCTACCGCTCGCGCAACGGATGACCGACGACATCCTGGTTAGCGTCGAGATACATACCGCCGCCTTCAACCTGTTAATGGCACACGACCTCTCCTTTACCACACTCCAGCGCCCACTCGTCGAGTATGTCGCAAGCGGTCAAGTCATGCAGACACTGGCGCCAACGCAAATGCTCTGGATGCAATACCATGGCCTTCGCAAACTGGCCGAACCGCTTCGTTTCTTGCAACTGGCCGACCTTGCTGGCCTCGTGGAGCGTTATGCGGACACGATCGACTGGCCGCGACTGAAACGAGATCATCCCGATCTGTGGCATGCCCTTACCACACTGCATGCCTTTTCGCCGCTTGACGAAAAGGCGTACGTGCATCTCGAACTCAATTCCGACCAGCCGCAACCTATGATGGGAGTTGGGGAGGATTATCAGGGATGGCCGCGTCATGGTTTCACCCAGACACGTAATCGGCGCGAGCGTTGGCGACTGTTGATGGATACCCTGCGCCCACCTGAGTGGTGGGCACGTTTCGTCTATGGCGTGCCCGCCACGAGCGGTCTGTCAGGCGTATTTTTCCATCGCCACCCCGCCGCCTTCATTCACCAAGGGCTGCGCCGCCTGTACCTGGGACCAGTCCGTCGCGGCGCTTTTTTCAAGACCGCCATTTGAAGAGAACCGCATGTATGGATCCGCTCTCCCTTCGTTTTCGGCATCAACAGGAACTCGCCGTCGAGGATACCGGCGATGAGCTACTGATTTATCAAACCGGGCACGACAGCACTTATTACCTCAACGGCACGGCCGCCCTGGTCTGGCGCCTGTGCGACGAGCAACGAAGCGGCACCGATATCGTCGTTCTTCTGGTAGATGCCTATCCCGATGAAGCAGAAACGGTCCGCTCGCAGGTGCCTGAGATTTTGCATGAGCTGATTGAGCATGGCTTCATCGAATCCGTCTAATGCCGTTACCGAGCGTGCCTTCAGCTTTGCCGGCCAGCGCCTGCGGGTCTGCTCGGAGGCGGCAGAAGTCATCGAGGCACTGGATTTCCTCTTTGCGCCGCATGCGGTCAATACCTTTGCGGATGATTGGCCCAAGCTCGAAGTACATCGTGCCGCGAGTGCTTACTGCCTTGTGGGCGCAAGTGGTTCCGCATCGCTCCTGGCCCAGCCCAATATCTTGGAAGTGAGCCTGTCGCAGGTCGTGCTCCAGCGATTGGTCGAGCACGACGACAGCCAACTGATGCTGCATGCCGCCGCGCTCGAATGCGCCGGACGCGGATTGTTGTGCGTTGCGGCGGCTGGTTGCGGAAAGACGACGCTCACCAGTTGGCTGCTGGGCCACGGGTATCGTTATTTGACCGACGAACTGGTCGCAATCGACGCTGAAAGCACCATGCGCGGTGTCGCACGCCCGCTCAATGTTAAGGCGTCAGGACTTGATCTAATTCGCGGTTTCCCTTGGTTAGCGGATGATCTGGCTTGCGCGCGCACCAGTGGGCAGGTCACGCTTATCCCACGTAGCGATGCCTGGCTCTCCGAGTTGCCAATCTCCGCGATTGTTTTTCCGCGTTTTTCGGCCAATACTGAGTTCATGGTCGAGACTCTGTCGGTTGGGCAGTGCGCGGCATCCTTGATGAGCGGCCTGCTGAATGCCCGTAACCTGCCTAAACATGGATTGACAAAAGTCACCGCGCTGGCTCGGCATGTGCCCGCGTTTGCATTCCGCTACAGCCGTCTCACGGACGTTTCATCGTGGCTGGAAAGACTTTTAAGCGGCGGATCGTCTGTGACCACGACAGCTCTTGACCATTGAACGTGCCCATCTCACTCTCACCAACAGGGCCAACGCTCTTTTCCCAAGATGCCCGTATCCTTCATCACCACCGTCCGCATCACTGACGAGCGACGTGCGCGCAATCTGCTCTATACGCTCGATTGGTATCGGCGGCATTGCGATTGGGAGTTGGTCGTCGTCGAACAGGACGGTGTACCGCGTCTGGACGACTTCCCCTTGCCGGAAGGGATCAAGCACCTTTTCGTGGTCAATCCGGGGCCGTTCAACAAGGCGTGGGGACTCAATGTCGGCGTGCGCGCGGCGCGTGGCGACCTCTTGTTTCTTTGCGATGCCGATCTGCTGGTGCCCGCACCAGCCCTTGAAACCTCCGTGAGTCTCTGCACCCGCAGGGTGTTGGCGGTCAATCCCTATGACGCATTGGCCGACCTCGACCGGACCGAGAGCGATTGCCTGTTGGCGGGGGAAGCGTCGCCCAGATTCGACCGCGAGGATGCCTCCGACAGACGCGGAGCGCGCGAACAACTCTGTTTTTGCGGAGGTGCGTTCATGATGCGCCGCTCGCTGCATCAGCATATGGGAGGCTTTGACGAACGCTATCTCGGCTGGGGTGGGGAGGACGACGCCATGAGCTTGCGTCTCGAGCGCACGACCGCTGAGGTGGCGGTGGTGCAAGGGCGTACCGCACTGCATTTGTGGCATGCGCGCGAGCACGCCACGACTTTCGGCAATGCCCACTATCAAGCCAATCTCAAACGTCTCGCGGCCTTGCAGGCGCTACCGGACAATGAGTTTCGCTTCATGAGCGATGTCCAGCGCCAGATCATGGGGCATCCTGGCAAGTATGAGCAGATGTCGCTGACAGGAGATGGCCCGTGCTTGCCGAACGCATTGCCGTAAGACCCAATCTTCGGGCAAGCGAGAAAACTGCATGAGGTTTGCGCGTGGCGTCCGGTTGCCGTTCGGTCGAGCGGAATGCAAGCGGATAGCCCATTTACATGGTCAGAATAAGGGGGCAAGAAATGAACGAGAAACTTGACAGTCCGGTCACCGCAGAGGGTCGTCGTCGTCTACTCAAGACCCTAGCTGTCAGTGGCGCTACGGCTGCCTTGCTGCCTGAGAAGTGGGTCAAGCCCCTCATTGACAAGATCCTGGTACCGGCGCACGCACAGACCAGTGTTGTCAGTTTCGATGGCATTTATGTCAACATCGATAAGAACTTGGCCACAACCTATGTCCCAAATAGCTTGTTCGAGCGTCTGGCCAATACGCTGGTTCCGGCGGCACACGCCGCCTCCCAGTCCATTTTGGCTCAGCCTCTATTATCTTGCTCGAATGTATGCATCGAGTTCACTGTATCTGGCAATAGCGTCAATGTTAGAGCGCGATACCTACCGAACGGCAGTCCAGCCCAGGGAGTGGGAACAATCGATGGGTCCGGCGTGATTAGCAGCATCAATGCTATTCCGTTCTTTTTTCAAAACTGCGTCGCGCACGCCAAATCCCCCAAGACAATCACCGGAATTGAATCAGGTGCCTGCGCCAATGCAGCCATCACCTTAACCGAGGGTGCGCCTTCTTGCATTCAAGAATTGGAATAGCCAGACAATGACGCCACCCCGCGGTCATGTATTGGACTGATTAGATGGCTGCCCACTGAAGATCGGCTAAGCCAAGGGTAAGCAGTTCGTCAACAATCTATTGATAGAGGACTATACGAATGAGCGAAAAACACAGCGAACCAGTCATCTCGGAAGGACGCCGCTGCCTGCTCAAGACGCTGGCGATGGGCGGAGCAACGGTTGCATTGCTACCTGAGAAATGGGTTAAGCCAGTGATCGACAAGATAATGGTTCCAGCGCATGCGCAAACGAGCGTCATCAACCCGTTCACCGGCATTTACTCGAATAATGGCCCCAACTTTGGCTACACCCCGAGCAATCTCCTCGAACGCCTAGCCGGTGCGCTGATACCCTCTGCCAACGCCACGTCGATTTCATGTCCGCAAGTCTGTGTCGCGTTTCAAGTGTTTGATAACAGCGCTGTCAACGTGTGGATTAGTGGAGAGCGCAAGTTCCACGACGATCAACTCCTCATCAGGCGCGATTGCTGATACAGGGGGTTTCACCAATTGCGTTGTCCAGAGCAGCCAATTAACCGGATACAACAACGTTGTTTGCCAAGGGTTCTTCACCTTACCCAAGGTATCCACACTGCCTGTGGAATGCAGTGCTCTTCCGGCTTGATCGCATCAAAATTCCGTGACCCCCTGGTGCCGTGTCGCGACCTCTGGGTCGAGAAAAATGGAGTAACCAAGCTGGCGTAGTCGGTGGCAAACCCAGTAGTCCTCGGAGAGGTAGTCGCCGCCGACCACGCCAACCTGGAACACGTCGTAATGAACCTGCGCCAGAGGCGTCCCTCGTGACAACTGGGAGCCGTAGGTTCGTCCATCCGCACGCGCTTCCGCCACCAGATCGCCAACGGCCCGCCTGGACAACATCAAGGCGGCTGTACCGATGCGGTCGATCTCATACAATCCGCCTCGCTCGCCCAGGCAAGCGCCGACGTTGAATATCCGCTCCCCCCGCTCATTGAAACCCTTTAGCGGCACCGCCGCGCCAATCACGTCTACCTCGTGCGACAGCAGGCGTATAAGTCCCTCGGCGGAAAGAAAGACATCGCCATCAAGAAAGAACAGGTGGGTGTATTGCCGCTCCTCGTGAAATTTCGCAAGAATCGCGTTGCGCGCGCGGGTGATCAGGCTCTCGTTACCGATCGCCGCGATTGAAAAATTCAGTCCGGCGCGGAAATACTCCGAGATGGAGCCTAGATAATCGAGATGGACCATGCCAGCGTAAGCCGGGGTGCCAATGAGGATATGGTGCGCGGGTAGCATGCGCGTTCTCCGGAAGAAGACATGGCGTCAGAGGTTGTATCGTTGGAGCAGATAACCGAACGAGTCGGTCATCGGTTAGGCGTGGATGAGATTCGCTCGTTGCTCCCCGACGGCTGTAGGCTGAAAGTCAACCGCTCCATGCAAACCCTTCGGTAGATCTGCTCCCTCCCAGCCGCCACGGCAGGCAATGAGTAGGGGGCTGAGATCATCGAACACCTTGCCTATCCCAGGGCCGCCCCAGACAGATGAATTTGGCATCCAGCAAGAGCGCGTAGACCTCGTGCAGGCGCTCCGGGATCAGGACCGCGCCATCCTTGGACGGATACTTGCGCGCGAGGATTTCGCGGGTGGGCTTGGGAAGGTCGTAGAGATCGACCAACGACATGCCCCAGTCGTGGAAATAGGTCTCCTCAATGGGTTCGTAGGAAATCAGCCTCAGGTCATGATGGCGCGTGTCCCTGATGATCCGCGCGTAGAGCGCGTTCACGGCGTCCGCCGGCCCCTCCAGGGCCTGCAGGAATTGATCGCCGGACAGGACGAGCAGGCCGGTGATGCCGATTTCCTGGTTTTTGCTGGCGCTCTGCTCGATGAGCGCGCGCAGGTCTTCATTCGGCATGGGCTTGGCGGCACAGGTACTGCGGTAGATGAGTCTGCACTTGGTCATGGCATGCTCCGGTGGTGCGTCGGGCGGATGCTTATCGGGTGGGCGCATTCGGGCTCAAGCGGAACCGCTAGTGAATATCGACCTGAACCTCGTCGTAGTAAGCCCGATCGAGGTCGAGCGATCCGTTCATGGTGGTGTCCACGCCGAAGTAAACCCTGTAACTCCCGCTGGCGAGGCCGTCTGTACGAACGATTTCATAGGGTGACAGGTCTCCGAGCGGCCCTTGATAAGTGACCTTCAGATCATCGGGGGCCTTGCCCGCATAGACCCAGGTGCCGGCTGGATACAGATAGCGATACCAGCCATGATCGGTCGAGGCGGCGGCCCACCAATCGCCAGCGGTGCCGGTCAGCGCCGCGCTGGTGCTCAGTTGCACCCGCACGCTCAGCAATGCGCCAGCGGGGAGCGTCAGAACGTCACTGACCTCGTTGGCTGAGATCGCCGGCACCGCGCCGCCGGGCGGGTTTGTGGTGTACGCGAGGCAGGTTCCGGGGGCATCGTCAGCAATGAAACCGAAATGGCGACCCATCCAGTAGGCGAGCAGATAGTCCACGCCGCCATAGAGCCGGTTCGGAACGCCCGGATCCTGGAGCTTCCAGGGTTGTCGTTCCCACATGAAGCTGGCCGGCACGCGCTCGCTGACATCCACGGCGACCGCTGACTGATCCGGACAGGCCGGGTCCAGCGGATAGCGGTTGCGCAGATCGACCGCGATCGCCGCGTTGGGGGGCGGCGGGAAGCCCGCGAGTTGGGCGATGTGCGCGGCGACGATGGCGCCGGTGTCGGTTCCGGCGGGCGCCTGCGAGGCATGGATGAAGGCGAAGAAGACATTCTTGTGGCTGGCGACGGCCGACCACAAACGGTCCTTGAGCAGATCGCCCCGGATCTGTTCGCGCCGGACTGGATCCTTTTCCAACCGCGCCCAGTTGAATATCGGCATGAAGGCGATGTTGAGCCCGTGATAGCTGTCGCCGCAGTCGTTGGTGTTCTCCCACTCGGCGGCGATACCCATCCATGCGCTGAAGTGCTGATCGTAATAGTCGGCGAGCGCCTGGCGCCGCTGCTCGTAGCCCGCGACGCCCTCGGTGACCTGCAGCGCGACGCGGAAGGCAGCCGCCAACTGGATCGCCTGACTCGGCAACCCCAGGTCAGGCAGCCAGCCGAACCCTGGGATCTGACGCAGGAACTCTGCTGGGCTGGGCCAGAAGACCAATAGCCCCTGGCCCTGGACCTCCTGGGTGGCCAGATCGAGCTCCAGCGTCGGAATCCCGTCGGGCATCTCGGCGGTGGAGTAAACGACGTTCTCCAGCTCCATCGAGACGACCCTGCGCTGGCCGCCGACGATCAGCGCCACATCGCGCCGTTCGCGCCGCATCAATTGCTCGGCGAACGCGACCAGATCGGCGCGGATCAACTCGCGCAGCCCCTCATCGGTGCTGGCCTCGTAAGCGAGCGAGTAGCCAAGCAGCACGCCCTGATACTGATCGCGACTGACGTCGCCGCGCCAGTTCCAGAGCGCACCCTCATAGAGCTGGTTGAGATGCACCTCGTCATCGCTGGCGGGCAGCGTCGCCAGGATGTCCGCTGGGCTGTCAGACGGGGCCGCGAAGCGCGCCAGGTAGCCGGGATCGCCCGGGATGTTCCACCACCGATGCAGCACCCCCAGCGTCTCCGCGATCTGGGTCCGCGCATCGGGCGCTCCGGTCGCCATGTAGCGCAGCGACTCGGCGGCCAGATAGGCACCGGTCCAGATCGCCGCGTCGCGCACGCCGCCGTAGCCGAGGACCGACTGATAGGTCGCGTCGGCGAAGGTGGCGTTCATGACTCCGCCGGCCGGCATCAGCCGTTCCCGCAGCCAGGGGAGATAGGCCCTCGCGCGGTTATGCAACTGGCCCGTGCCATCGTCGACGTCGTCTATCCAGACGCCCCGCGTGCTATCCCAAAGCTGGCAGGAAGCCTTTCCCGACACTTGGCCGAGCTGGCAACTGTCCGCGCATTGCTGATCGGCGATGGCCGTCGCACTGCAAATGAACACCAACACAGCAATCGCGGGAAACAGGCTAAATCGTATCGCCATGACAACCTCTTTGATGCGCCCAATCGCGAAGCCCTTGTGCCTGCGGCTCAGAGCGCCAGATCGATCCCTGAGACCAGAATCCCCGGCAGCAGGGCGCTGGCATTCGATCGCCCATCATAGGTATCGGCGGAGAGCAGCAGTTCGCGCTCGCGCGTCAGCCCCTCCAGCCGATCGCCCAGCAGATGATAGAGGCTGTCGTCGAAGCGCATCACCTCGACCGGACCGACGATCTCGCCGCCCTCGACCCAGAAGGTTCCGAAGCGGGTCATGCCGGTGACGCGGCAGTCGTTCATGTCGGACCAATTGCAGTACCAGAGGTTGCCGATCCAGAGTCCGGTCTCCAGCCTGGCGAGCACCTCGGCTACGGGCAGCTCGCCCGGTTCCAGGCTCAATGATTCTGGCGATTCGGACGCGGCGTTGACGGCCTCGCCATATTCCTTGCCGCTGCGGGCATCCACCAGACAGCCGCCGAAGGCGCCACCCTGGATCAGCGTCACCGAGGGCGGCGTGAGAAAGCCCTCGGGGGTGAAGTCGGGTGTCAGTCCGCGCGCATGATCCTCGCGGATGCTGATGGCCGGAGCGAAGGAACGCTCGCCTCGGACCAGCTTCAGCAGCGGCGTCTGATGGGTTCGGTGCGACTTGAGGTCGAATCCGCCCCAGGCCAGCATCCCCATCAATTCCTCGACCGCCGCGGGCGCCAGATAGGCCCGATAGCGGCCCGGCTGGATGGTCCGCGCCGGGCGGCTCATCACCTCAAGTCCATCGCGCATGGCGTGGAGTTTTGAGTGCAGCAGCTCCGGGTTCCAGTCGAAGCCGCTGTAGCTGGCCTTGAGCGCCTTGTCGGTCGCCGAGATAGCCGCTCCAGTCGAGGTTGAAGCTGCGGCTGCGATGCCAGCGGCGATGGCCGATGGAACTGGCGAGTCCCTCCTGGATCTCGCCGCTCGCCCAGATGCCGACCAGATCCAGCCCCTCCGCCGCCTCGATCAGGGTCGCGATGGCCTCCTCGGCGGGCGGCAGGTCGCCACCCACCAGAGACTGGCCCTCGCTGGCCTCGGTCGAATAGCTGAGATAGGGATCCTCGGGCATGAAGGCGAGCCGTTCGCGAAGCCGGACCAGCAGGCGGCGCGCGCGCGCGAGATCCTGTTCCGGATCGCCGGTCAGGTCGCAGACGGCCTCCGCCTGTTTGCCCCCGTCGATCAGATTCAGGCCCAGACCCGCGACGCTGACCGCGCCGGCCTGACGGATACGGTTGCGGTTCAGGCGCACGAAGTCCGAGACCTCTGCCGCTGAGATTGCAGAAGAGGATCTCGGCGCCCCTCAGCTCGGACTGGAGTCGATCCGCCAGCGCGAAGAATGCATCCGGGTTCATTCGCCACCTCCAAAGACCGCGATCCGCCGGAACAGACAGGGCGGCGAGGCGTGCCCGACATAGACGGATTGATTCGGCTCGCCCTTGCCGCAGTTGGTCACGCCGCGAATCTCCAGCGTCTCGGGACCGCCGACGCCATCGAGGCTGCGCCAGAAATCGGCCGAGAGCCCGCGATACCCAGGATTGCGGACCAGCCCCTTGAGTCTCCCCGTCCTCGATCAGCCGCCCCAGTTCGCAGCCGAACTGGAATTTGTTGCGACTGTCGTCGATCGACCAGGAGCGATTGGTGTCCATCAGGACGCCCCGCTCCACCCGCGCCGATCAGATCGGCGAGACTGCCCTCCCCCGGCTCCAGATTGATGTTGCCCATGCGGTCGATGGCGGGACGATCCCAGCCGCTGGCGCGGCTGTTGGCGGTGCCGGGCAGGCCGGCGCGGATCTGGGACAAGGCACCGCCGAGCGGCCGCTCAAGGATGCCGGCGCGGATGAGATATTCGCGGTCGGCGGGGTTCCCGTCGTCGTCGGCGACCACCGAGACCAGCTCACCTGGGACCGTCGGATCGAAGGTGACGTTCAGCAGGTCGGAACCGTAACGGTAGCGGCCGAACATGTCGGGCGTCACGAAGCTGGTGCCGGCGTAGTTGCGCTCGTCGCCGAGGATGCGGTCCAGCTCCAGCGGATGCCCGATGCTCTCGTGGATCTGGAGCACCATCTGGCTCGGCGTCAGGATCAGATCGCGGACATCGCTCGGACACTCGGGCGCCGACAGCAGGGCGATTGCCTCCTCGGCGACCCGCGGCGCATCGTCCAGGAGACCCCAAGGCCAGCGAGATTCTCCAGCCCACCCTGGTGCGCGCCATCCGCACCGCCGCCATGCCGCCGCTGCGTCTGGCTGCCCTCATTGGCCACGGCGAACAGACCTGGATGGACGTAGTCGAGCACCTGGGATACACGCCCGCCGTCGCTGGTGACCAGCAATTGCTCGGCGCGATGATGCGTCAGCCAGGCCGACCAGTCGAGGATCCGGTCGTCGATCTCCAGCGACTGGTTGGCCGTTTGCAGCAGATCGAGCTTGTCGGCCACGGACATCGACTCCCAAGGCTCCAGAACCTGGGTGCGATAGTCCGCGACCATTCGGCCAATGGGTTGGAGAGCGGCGTCGAACAAGCCGGATCTGGCGTGCGCCCGCGCCCAGTCCAGTGCGCGCTCGGAGGCGGCGCGTAGCCCGGCTGGACTGAGATCGCTGGTGGCGGCGTAGCCGATGCCGGCCCCTTCGATCAGGGTGATCATGGCCCCCAGCGAGCGGCCGAACAGACTCGGCTCGACCACGCCCTGACGGACTTCGAGATGATCGCTCTCCTCGGCGACCAGACGCAGGGTCCAGCCGTCACAGGCGGGGGCTTGGGAAATGAAACGCTGGGCGAGGTCGGACAGTTGGTCCATGGAGCGAAGGCGAGCCGTTGAGGAAATCAGGCTCGACTGTCGACGGCGCTGGCGCGGTTGTCAATCTCCCGAAGGGACCAGCGGCGCGTCCGGCGCCTGCTCAAGCAGCGCGACTCTTACTCTCACCTCATTGCCCGTCCCCTGATACTCCAGGGATGCGAAGGCCAGGTGGCGGGCCATGGCGATGCCACGACCATGGCTGTCGAAGGCGCGGGCGGGATCCAGATCGAGATAGCGCTGCCACTCGAAGCCCGCGCCCTGGTCGCGGATGGTGAAGCTCAGATGCGTCGACTCGCGTCTGAATTCGATCGAGGCATGACGGCCCACCTGGCTTGGCTCGGCCAGTCGGCGCTCGATCTCCTCCTGCCAGTTGCCGTCCTCGATCAGACGGCCCTTCTCGCCGTAGTCGATACCCAGGTTGCCATGCTCGACGGCGTTCAGCATCAACTCGGACAGCCCCATGGAGACCGACTCCGGCGTTGGGGCACATCTGCGCCAGCACCGAGGAGAGGGCCGTGACGTCCTCCAAGCCGCCGAACTGGAAGGTGGCATACGCGATCATGTTCAGGACGGACTGGCATCTCGCGACCCGATCGCGCCAGATCGCGCGGTTGCGCCGATCATCGAGCGCGGCGGCGACGATGCTCGTCAGGGCCTTGGACGAATAGGGCTTGGCCAGGTAGTACCAGGCACCGGCCGCCAGTCCCTCGGCGACCTGTTCGGAACTGTCCGCCGCGCTCTGCATGATGACCGGCACATCCCGGAAGCGGGTGTCCGCCTTGAGCCGGCGCAGCACTTCGATCCCATCCATGCGCGGCATCATGCGGTCGAGGATCACGCCATCGAACTCGTCCGGCTCCGCCTTGAGCATTTCCCATGCCTCAAGACCATCCTGGGCAAAGCTCAACCGATGCTGATCGCCGAGACAATGGGCGATGATCTCCAGATTGATGGGTTCGTCGTCCACGACCAGTAGCTTAGCCATCGCAATTCTCCTTGACGGAACGAAGCGGCTTGGAAGCCCGGCGGCCAGTCGAGCAGGCCCAGCCTCGCGCGGCGGCAAGCACGCTGTAGACTCACCCGAACCGGATGCTCCAACAATCCTAGACGGCGAACGCACAGGGAATAGGGGACTGGGTCTCAAAACCGAGAATCGGATCGCCGACCGGGCAATCCCGCGTCAGGACCAGTCGATCAGCTCGCGCAGCACGGCGGTCGCATAGGCCCCGGCCGGCAGCTCGAATTCGAGCTTGAGCAGGCCGTCCGAATATTCCGCCTCCAGCTCCCGGACTGGCAAGCGCAGGGCACGCCGCTCCTGCTCCAGCCCCAACTCGGCGAGACGATCATCCCAGGGGGCGAATCCTGCGCGACCGACAGCTCCAGCCCGCGAATGCCCTCCCGCGTGGGCGGCATCGCCCTTGCCCCAGAGCGGACCGCTGGGATGCAGATCCAGGCGCTCGGCGCGCGCGCTGAGTTCATCGTCGATCTGCTCGGCGACGAAATGCGAATGGCAGCCGTCGAGTTGCAGACAATCCCCCGGCTGGGGTCGATCCCAGTCCTCGCGGCGCACCCGCTCGGCCAGCACCTCATTGAAGATCTGCGAGCGCGCGGCCGACAGCCAGAGACCGCGCTGATGCCGCGGCACCCGACCGGCGGTCCCGGTCAAACAGCGCGTGAGCGCGCCGCAGATTGCCGTCGTCGTGGCCGAAACGCTGCTCGCCGAAATAGTTGGGCACGCCACGCGCGCGGATCGCGTCCAGCCGGGTCTCCAGGTCATCGGTCGCGGCCGACAAGCTCGCGCACCAGGATCCGAAAGCGATTTCCCGTCGAGCGCCCCCCGCCGGAGCTTGCGACGATGCGGATGGACCTCCAGCACCTCGATGCCGTCCGCTCGCCGAGGTCGGACCAAGTCGAGGCTGGGATCGCCGCCGGATCGGCTCGGGCGAGCGCGGGACCGAAAACCACTGTGTCGGTGACGGCATGCGCGATCCTTGAGCCCGGCATAACCGACAGTGGAGACCGGGGACACCCGCGAATCGCCGCCAGGCGGCGGGCAACCCATTCGGTGTTGGCGTCGGTCTTGCGCACCCACAGCAGCAGATGATCGCCCTCGCCGTCCGGGCGAAGCCGAGCGCTCCTCGACCTGGAAATCCTCCGGCTGGAACGCGGAGCGTCCAGCGCCAAGCGGATCGCCGTGCGCCCGCGGCAGATCGCGTGACAGGTCGTCCAGCTTGGGGAGGGGCGGACCTGACACGGCAGGCGGGCTCGCTGCGTCCAGGTTCGAGCCGATGGCGCTCAAGATCCCGCCTCGGTCAGCAGCACCACGGCGGAGGCCGCGATCCCCTCGCCGCGACCGGTGAAGCCCATCTGCTCCATGGTGGTCGCCTTGACGTTGACCCGCGCCGGGTCGCAGCCCAGTCGGCGGCGAGGATCTCGCGCATCGCCGGGATGTAGGGCGCCAGCTTGGGACGCTGGGCGATGAGCGTCATGTCGGCGTTGTGCAGCCGACAGCCCGCGCTCGCGCAGGCTCTCCATCACCCGGCGCAGCAGGATGCGGCTGTCGATGCCCTCATAGGCGGCATCCGTGTCGGGGAAATGACGACCGATGTCGCCCAGACCCGCCGCACCCAGCAGCGCGTCGCAGAGCGCATGGATGAGCACGTCGCCGTCCGAATGGGCGAGCATGCCCTGATCGTGGGGGATCTCCACACCGCCGAGCACCAGCGGGCGATCCGGCGCAAAACGATGGGCGTCGAAGCCCTGACCGATCAGCATGCGTGAGTCTCCAGGTCGCCAGCGAAGTCGTCGCCAGCGGCTGGCAGTAGCATCGCTGACCGCTCGTTGGTTCAGTCAATCCGCCCCTGCTGTTGCAGGTAGAAATGGGCCAGCGGGAGATCCTCGGCCCGGGTGATCTTGATGTTGTCCGCATGCCCTTCGATCAGAGCGCGGGGCCAGGCCCAGACGCTCGATGGCCGAGGCGTCGTCGGTGACCAGATCGTTCGCGGCCAGCGCCTCGCGCAGGGCCTGGCGCAGCAGTCCGAGCCGGAACATCTGCGGCGTGTAGGCGTGCCAGAGCGAGGCGCGATCCACGGTCGCGTCGATGCGCTCGCCGCCAGTCCGCGCGCTTCATGGTGTCGCGCACCGGGATCCCGAGCAGTCCGCCGACCTCGTCGTCGACCAGCGACTCGATCAGCCGATCCAGATCGGCGACGCCGCAGACAGGGCCGCGCGGCATCGTGGACCAGCACCCAGTCCTCGATCCCCGGCCAGCCCGTCGAGCGCCGCGAGGGCGTTCAGGACCGAATGACAGCGCTCCGCCCCGCCGACCGCGCGGATCACCTTCGGGATGCGCGGCGTAAGCGGTCTCACCCCAGTAGCCATCCTCCGCACCCAGCGCGACGGCGACGCCGCGGATGCGCTCGTCGCGACGAACAGATCCAGCGTGTGATCGATCACCGCCGACCGGCCAGATCCAGATACTGCTTGGGCATGCGCGCTGCCCATGCGGCGCCCGACCCCGGCGGCGGGCAGCATCGCCCAGAAGGCTGGGCGCGGAGCTCATGGCTTGGCCTCCGGCTTGGGCGACGTTCGATGACCTGGATGAAGATCTCGCCAGGCTTGATCATGCCAAGCTCGCTCCGCGCCCGCTCCTCGACGGCCTCGAGCCCCTCGCCGCAGGTCCATCACCTCGGCCTGAAGCTCCTGATTGCGGGCGCTGCAGACGCGCAGGATCTCGGCCTCCTGGAGGGCGATCTCCATCTTGAGCCCGTGGAGATCGGCCAGACTGCCCTCGCCGACCCACAGCCGGTATTGGAGCGCCGCCAGGACAGACGATCAGCACAGCGATCAGCCAGCGCATGTCGAGGCCTACTCAGGCGTGACAGCCCGGAACCACCAGGGTTCGAGGCCCGGAGCAGCACCGCCATCAGAGCCACTTGAAGGCATCGCGGCCCGCATAGATCGGCCTCATCCGCCAACTGGTCCTCGATGCGCATCAGTTGGTTGTACTTGGCGACGCGGTCGGAGCGCGACAGCGAGCCGGTCTTGATCTGCCCGGCGCTGGTCGCGACGACCAGATCGGCGATGGTGGTGTCCTCGGTCTCGCCCGAGCGGTGCGAGACGACGGCGGTGTAGCCCGCCGCGTGGGCCATCGCGATGGCCTCCAGGGTCTCGGTCAGGGTGCCGATCTGGTTGACCTTGATGAGGATGGAGTTGGCGATGCCCTTGTCGATCGCCTTCCTGCAGGATCTTGGTGTTGGTGACGAAGAGGTCGTCGCCGACGATCTGGACCTTGCCGCCCAGACGATCGGTCAGACGCTTCCAGCCAGTCCCAGTCGCCCTCGGCCAGGCCGTCCTCGATCGACAGGATGGGATATTTGGAGACCCAGTGCGTCGAGCAGGTCGATCATGCCGTCGGAATCCAGCGTGCGGCCCTCGCCCTTGAGGACATACTTGCCGTCCTCGTAGAACTCGGAGGCCGCCACGTCCATGCCGAGATAGATGTCGGAGCCGACCTTGAATCCGGTCTTGTGCGATGGCCTCCAGGATCGCCTCGATCGCGGCCTCGTTGGAGGGCAGATCCGGAGCGAAGCCGCCCTCGTCGCCGACGGCGGTTCCCAGGCCGCGCCCGTGCAGCACGGACTTGAGGGCATGGAAGACCTCGGCACCGTAACGCACCGCCTCGCGGATGCTGCCCGGCGCCCACCGGCAGGATCATGAACTCCTGGAAATCGACGCTGTTGTCCGCATGCTCGCCGCCATTGATGATGTTCATCATCGGCACCGGCAGGCGATAGGGACCGTCGAACAGCGACATGAACAGCGGCAGCGACTTTTCCTGCGCCGCCGCGTGCGCCGCCGCCAGCGAGACGCCGAGCAGCGCATTCGCGCCGAGGCGCGCCTTGTTGTCGGTCCCGTCCAGCTCGATCATGCGCCGGTCGAGCGCCTGCTGATCCGCGACCTCCATGCCGAGAATCGCGTCGCGCAGCTCGCCCTTGATATTGGCGACCGCCGTCAAGCACGCCCTTGCCGCCGTAACGCGACTTGTCGCCGTCACGCAGCTCCAGCGCCTCGCGCGAGCCGGTCGAGGCGCCGGACGGAACGATGGCGCGACCGATCGCGCCATCGGCGGTGATGACATCGGCCTCGACCGTGGGGTTGCCGCGTGAGTCCAGCACCTCGCGTGCGCGGATATCGACGATTTCGGACATGATTTACAACTCCTCAAATAACCCTGGTGGAAAATCCGTGGCTTGAACGATTTCGTCGCGCGCGGACCGCCTTGGAAACCTGCTCGAAACCCCGGAACGCAACGGCGCGGCGTCTTGTCGCCCCGCGCGGACACGAAGGAAAGGATCACTTCTTCCGCGCCGGAAAACAACGCATCCCCGCCTTTGATTTGAAAACCGCGCACGATGACATATAAGAGACCGTGTTGTCTTTAAAGACGCGCACGACATGCTCGCCACCGCCCGAGCAAGCGACCGCGACCAGGGCGTCTCCGCTCGAGCCAGTCCCGATCGCCCGCGCCTTTTCAACTGAGTCGCAGTGATCCCCTTGGGCACTGATCACCGCCTGAAACGCCTCATAAGCCAACTGAGCGTAGCCCGGAGAGGCCGTAAGCACCAATGCGACGACCAATGGCCACCGCGCGACACGCTCATCACGCGGCGGGGATACATCACGAGCTGCTATTCGTCGCGTCACCATGGCATTTACCTCGTTGTCCTGAGAACCGCCTTTTGTCGCCCAATCTCGGGAATATCCACCATCTTAGGCAACCGTTACGTGTCCGGGAGTTCGCGCCAGCTCGGTAGGCCGGGTTGAGCGATCGCGAAACCCAGCAATGACGATACGGAATTAGCTGGGATTCACGTTGTTCATCCCAGCCTACCGCGCTGACCATCGTCCGAGCCGTGTCTGCCCACATGGGCGGAATGGCGACTCGGAGCAAGCGGTTAGCGGTTGAGCCAATTCTCGACGCGCAGCCCTGGTACGCGGCTGAACTCATCCGCGTTGTCCGTCACCAGGATGAGATCCTGGTCCAGGGCGTGGGCGGCGATCAGCAGGTCGTTGGGGCCGATGGGCGTTCCAGCGTGTTCCAGTGCCAGGCGTATCCTCGCGTAGGCGTCGTCGACACCGGCCTCGAGCGGCAAGACCGGCACGATCGCCAGCAGCTCTGTGACCTTGCCGAGCAGGGTCGGGGAGTCACGCTTGAGAGCGCCGAAGCGCAGTTCGGCGGCGACGATGAGGCTGGTGCAGACCCGATCGTAACCCCGTTGGCCGAGCATGAGCGCGACCGGCCCTTGGGGTTCGCGGATCAACGCCGAGAGGATATTGGTGTCGAGGAGATAACGGAGTTCGGACATCTGGGGACAGCCGTTAGAACTGGATGTCGTCCAGTGGCTGGAGTCCCGCGTCGACGTCCGGCAGGGACTCATCGGTGGGTTTCCAGCCGGCCAGCAGGCTGGCGAGGTCAGGCCGTCGCTTCACCGGCTCGATGATCAACCGCTCGCCGTCGCTGCGGATCACGGCCTCGTCCGCGTTCAATTCCATCTCCCGGGGGATGCGAAGCGCTTGATTGCAACCGTTGCGAAAAAGACGGACATGACGTTCGAGCGGCATGGTGTGGGTCCGATACCTGCGAGCATAGGGAGAAGCATAGGTCAGCGTGCTTGCGAATGCCAGCCTTGCACGCAAGGATCGGTCGTTGTCGCCGCGCCTTTCTTAGCATTCCCCTTGAACTGCGTCTTGCTGGGAGCGACTAAAGTGGACCCCGAAAACCGGACCGTCATTTAAGCTGTCAAGCCGGCCCGAAAGGGTTGATCGAAATGGGTGAAGCAAAGGGCAAAACTTACGCGGCAGCGTTCAACGCTAAGGTCGGGTTGGAGGCCATCCGTGGCGTGAAGACGGTCAACGAGATTGGCCAGGAGCATGGTGTGCACCCGGTGCAAGTCGGGCCATGGAAGAAGGAGATTCTGGAACAAGCCGGCACGTTGTTCGAGACCAACCGTGGGCGCAAGCCGGCGGATGATCAGGGCGCGCCGGAGCGCCTCGACAGCGAGATTGGGCGCCTGAAGAGGGAACTGGACTGGTTGAAAAAAAGTCCGGGCTGAGTCTGTGAGCATCCGTCGCGGGTGGATCGAGCATGAAGGTGAGGTGGCGGTCAGCCGGCCATGTGCCTTGGTCGGGGTCGCGCGCTCCGGGGTTTATACCCGCTCCACGGAGGAGGTTGTGAGCGAGTTGGACCGGATCCTGTTGGCGTTGATTGACGCCGAGTATACCCGTCACCCGTTCGATGGCAGCCGGCGCCTGGTGGTCTTTCTGAAGGCGCACGGCCAGGCGGTGAACCGCAAGCGCGTGCAGCGACTGATGGGGATCTTGGGTCTCGCGGGCATGGCGCCGGGACCCGCCACGAGCGCCCCCCACCCCGAGCACACGATTTACCCGTCTCGGCTGCGCGGAGTCGAGGTCACGCGCCCGAATCAAGTGTGGAGTACGGAGATCACCTACGTCCGTCTGGCGCCTGGTTTTGCCTACTGGGTGGCCATCGTCGACGGGTACGCGCGCCGTGTGCTCGCCTGGCGTTTGTCCAACACCCTGGATGCCGGATTCTGTGTGGACTGTCTGGAAGAGGCGCTGCGTGCCCACGGCAGGCCCGAGATCTTCAATACCGACCAGGGGGCACCGTTCACCAGCGCGGCGTTTACGGGGGTGCTCTGACGTGAAGGGATCGCGATCAGCATGGATGGACGTGGGCGGGCACTCGACAATCTTTTCGTGGAGCGACTGTGGCGCAGCGTCAAGGACGAAGATATCGACCTCAAGGGCGACACCAGCTTGCCCGAGTTGCTCCTGGGACTGACCGAGTATTTCGCCTTCTACAACGGCGAACGCCCTCACCAATCCCTGGGGTACCGGACGCCGGAGGCGGTCGACCGCTCGGGGGAAGGCGGGGGAGCCAACATCGTGGATCGCTTCGGCGAGACCACACGGGGGCAGCGCCAAACCGCTGCGATTGAGGTCGGCAGCACAACTTAAATTCGGGGAAAAACTGTCCTGGACATGGGGTCCACTTTACTTCGCCGATGCGCCGCAACGCCTCCGCGGCGAGCGGATGGTTGCCGGCGGCCTGCAGGTCGAAGAACGTGCGTCGGCAATGCGCCAGACAGGCCAATTCGGTGACGCCCTTCTGGAACAGCGCCTTGTAGCCTCCATCGTCATCGACCATCAGCCCGCCACGCCAGTCACCGAGGAACGCGCGGGCATGAGCACCGCTGCGGCTGGTTTGATCGTCGAAGACGACGATGCGCGGGCTACCCTCGAGGTCGTTGCTACGGTAGGCCCAGAGGTCGGCGCGTGTGGTGCGCCCCTTGCCGGGATCGAGCGGCTGCACCGGGGTTTCATCCGCATGCAGGACCTGCCCCTGCAGGAGCAGGCTGCGCAGTCGCTCGACCAGCGGCTGCAGACGCACTCCAATCTCACCGACCCAGTGCGCCAGGGTGGCACGGGCAATCGGCACACCGTGGCGGGTGCTGATCTGCTCGAGACGATCGAGCGGGAGATGATCGAGGTACTTCTGCGTCAGCACCCAGGCATGCAGGCCGGGCGCGGCCAGGCCTGCCTCGATGACCGACGCCGGGACCGGTGCAGCGGTCACGGTTTCACCGTGGCGGCAGGCGTACTGAGGACGGATGTGGCGATGGACGAAGAAGCGTGCCGGCTCGACATCGAGTGGCTCGCTGATGTCCTCGCCGATCTTGACCAGGTCGCGACCGCAGTCCCCGCAGGTGCAGGACGCCGGTTCGTGACGGTGCTCGATGCGCGGCAACTCAGGCGGTCACGGTTTGCGTCCCGTGCGTTTGTGGGTGCGCACCCGAGGTGCTGGGGCCTGCTGCGTCGGCAGGCCAGTTCGGCAGCAATCGCCGCAGCGTCTTCCTCGCAGGTGTCGAGGAACAGATCGCGCTGCACGGGCGCGAGCGCTTCGCGCTTCACCCCGAAGCGCATGCGTTTGTGATGGGCGAGTTCCAGCGTGAGCTGCTGGATCTTCAGCTCACGCAGCTTGAGCTCAGCCTCCTGTGTGGCGAGCTTGGCATCACGTTCGGCGACCGTGCGGTGCAAGGCCGTCAGCTGCGCCTGCGTCCACTCGGGCAGGGCTGCCAGAGCCTCGTTCGGGAGCGGTTGCGTGCATGATGCCATGGCCCTCATGATACCATGAAGGCATCGAAAACACCGTTAGAACGGCGACTTAAGATCTGCGCTCGCGGCTCAGACCTGCCACGCGGGCGAAGGCGTGGCGGCCAGTCGGCGCCAGTCGACACCGCTGACCAACCAGGCCCACTCGGCCTCGCTGAGGGTGCAAACCGCCTGCGTGCCACGCGGCCAGGTCAAGGCTCCCTGATGCAACCGCCGCACGCACAGCCACACGCCGGTCCCATCCCAGACCAGCAGTTTGAGGCGCGAGCGACGGCGGTTGGTGAAGACATACGCACAGCCGTCGCCGGGGGCACGGCCCAAGGCCTGCTGGACCTTGCGCGAGAGTCCATCGATGCCCAGGCGCAGATCCACCGGCTCGACCGCCAGCCACACCTGCTCGGGGCGGATCATCGCAGGAGTTCGCTGAGCCAGCGCCCACAGGCCGCGGCCTCGGAGACCGGCCAGGTGACCTCAACCACCTGCTGCCCACGGCGCAGCGTCACCCGGATGTCGCCCGTTCCCGGATTCGCCGCAGCCTGCACCTGGACGGGGACCAGCGTTGGTGTCGCCGCCAGTGTCTTCGCCGCCGCGTCGCCCAAGCCACTGTCGAACGCCCCCAACGCCGCCTGACGATGGGCCTGGACCCACTGGCGCAGCAGATTGGCGTTGAGCCCGTTGGCCAGCGCCACCGCCGACAGCGACACCCCGGGCTCCAAGCAGGCCGCCACCACCTGCGTTTTGAACTGCGCCGAATGGTGTCGTCGGGTTCGGTGCCCGGGTTTTGCGACCATCTCCATCATCGTGTCCACTATGAAACCAAGTGGACACGATCCTCGCGCGGACAGCGACCGTCAGAAAGGTGGGGCGGATAGACGCTTACCGCGCAAGAGGCTGTGGTCGTGCAGCTGAGTAAAACGTTGCTGCTGCCGCTGGACGACTTGCTGGCCGTCACTCGTGAATTGATCTGCGACAACGTCTCGCGCTCAGGGCTGGACAGGTGCCTGCGTCGCCATGGTGTGGGCAATCTGAACGCATTGACGCCAGCGCCGCCTGCGCAACAGCACAAGGCTTTCAAAAGCGATGTGCCCGGCTATCTGCACATGGATGTGAAGTACCTGCCGCAGATGCAAGATGAAGCCAAGCGCCGCTACCTGTTCGTGGCCATCGACCGCGCGACGCGTTGGGTGTTGGTGCGCATCTTGGCCGATCAGACAGCCGCCAGCGCCAGGGCTTTCTTGAAGGCCCTGCATCAGGCCTGTCCGATCAAAATCACCACGCTGCTGACCGATAACGGCAAGGAATTCACCGATCGCCTGTTTGCCAGCCGTGAGCGTGAGCCCAGCGGCCACCATGCGTTTGATCAGCTCTGTGAGCAGTTGGGCATCGAGCATCGGCTGACCAAGCCCAGGACACCCAGAACCAATGGCATGGTTGAACGCTTCAATGGCCGCATTGCCGATGTCTTGAAGACCCCGCGCTTTAACAGTGCCGAGGATTTGGAGCACACGCTGATACGCTACGTTGCCTTGTACAACCACCAACTGCCGCAGTCAGCGCTGCAAAGTAAAACACCGATGCAAGCCATGAAGCACTGGTATCAGAGTCATCCTGAGCTGTTCAGTAAGCGGCCGTATGATCATCCGGGATGCGACACCTAGGGCGTGTCATCAATTCTGATCGTGTGGGATTAGCACTGAGATCAAGGAGATGTCCATCACGTGAGCAGGATGCTCGCCGCTGCTAAATGAACCCCCGCCAGGAAATTGCGGGCCAACTTGTCATAGCGCGTCGCAATCGCTCGGTATTGCTTGAGTTTTTGAAAAAAATTCTCGATCAGATGGCGTGCTTTGTACAATTCCTTGTCATCGTCACGCTGAACGAGGCGGTTGCGCTTCGGGGGGATCACCGCGACGGTTCCCATCGCGTCCAACACCGCGAGCACCCGCTCATCGGCATCAAAGGCTTTGTCGGCGAGCAACGCCTCGGCCTCCAGGCCGGGAAGCAAGTGATCGGCACCCACCAAGTCAGACTCCTGCCCCCCGCTCAGATAAAACCCGGTGGGGTTACCCAAAGCGTCCGTGCGTGCATGGATCTTGGTGCTCAAGCCGCCTTTGCTGCGCCCGATCGCTTGGTCACCACCGGCTTTTTTTGGGCGCCCGCGCTCTGTTGATGCGCTCGCACGATGGTACTGTCGAGCATGGCGTACTCATTGTCGGCGTCCGCGGCCAAGGTCTCGAAGATCCGCAACCACACCCCGGTGCGCGCCCAACGCGAGAACCGCGGATGAATCACCCGAAAATCGCCAAAGCGCTCCGGCAGATCGCGCCAGGGAATCCCGGCCCGGTAGCGATACAACACCGCTTCGACAAATAATCGGTTATCCCGTGCAGTGACCCCAACGTCACCGGGGCGGCCCGGCAGGAGATCCTTGATGCGATCCCATTGGTCATCACGCAAGGCGTAGCGGCGCGGTGTCATCTCACGGGGCTCCATGATCGTTCGTCAGCGGAAGTGGCAGGCCCGATAATCCCACACGATCAGAATTGATGACACGCCCTAGGGAAACACTGATTTATTCGAAATTCGCCGCGTGACGCCCAACCGGATCAGTGACTTACGTCGCGAGCAAGGCTTAAAAAGGCAATTAATCAGCGTTTCCCTAGGGAACCGCTGATCAATCCCGCTCTTTCGGCCGTATCGTCGCCCACGAGCGATTTTTTCGAAAAATTCGGCTAATCGATCTGTTTTTTCGATGAAAACGGCCCTTGTTCTTGGCATTTCCGAGGTGCGCCCGAATTTCGGGCGCACCTCGGGTGTATCAGGCGAGCAGCGCCTTTTTGACGATGACCAGATTGGCCAAGGCGAACAGGACCTGGAACTGCGCGCCGTTCTTCTCCAGCCCCCGGTAGCGGAGCTTGCGGTGCCCGAACAGGTTCTTGACGATGTGAAAGGGGTGCTCGACGCGGGAGCGAATCTTCGCCTTGAGATGCTCCGCGCGCTTGGTCAGATCCTTCAGCGTCTCGTCGGCGATGGCGGCCACCTTGCTGCGCTTCTCGGCGATGTACCAGGTCACGTCGCGGTCCTTGAGTTCGTCGCGCTTGTCCGCGCCGATGTAGCCGGCATCGGCGAAGACCGCTTGCTCCTGGCCGTGCAGCAGGTTGGCCGTCTCGGTCACGTCCGCGACGTTGGCGGCCGTGCAGGTGACGGTATGCACCAGCCCGGAATTGGCGTCGACGCCGATGTGTGCCTTGGCCCCGAAGTACCATTCATTGCCTTTGCGCGTCTGATGCATCTCCGGGTCGCGCGCCTTATCTTGGTTCTTCGTCGAGGACGGCGCGTTGAAAATGCTGGCGTCCACCAACGTGCCCTTCTCCAACAGCAGCCCGCGGGCGCGCAGATGCTCATTGATCGTCGCCAGGATGCGCGCGGTCAGTTCCTGCTCCTCCAGCAAGCGGCGGAACCCCAGCAGGGTGGTCGCATCCGGGACGCCCTCGCGCCCCAGATCGATGCCGAGAAAGCCGCGGAACGCCTGGCTGTCGTAAACGGCATCCTCCAGCGCCTCGTCCGCCAAGCCGTACCATTGCTGCAAGAAGTACATCCGCAGCATCCGCTCCAAGCCGATCGGCGGTCGCCCGGCGCCGCGGCCGGCGTTCGGATAGTAGTAGGGCGTCAGCATCGTCAGCAGCAGTGCCCACGGCACCACCTGCTCCATCTCCGCCAGGAAGCGGTCGCGGCGCGTGCGTTTGCGCTTGGCGAGGTACTCGGCGTCGGCGAAACTCAACTGCTGCGGCATGGCGCGGGCGCTCCGGGGTGGGGTGGCAGGCACGCTGCAATTATACCAATCAGGCCCCATCGATGGGAGCGGAATATTTCAGCGTTTCCCTAGGTGTCAAGTCCCGTAAGATTATAGACCTTTCTTTTGAAGCGTTCTGGGCATTTCTGTTGCCAGCTTTTGAGCGCTTGAATCGGCGCGATGTGTCCGAGCGCTTTCTGCGGGATCTGGTGATTATAGAGCCGGACGTAGCCGGTGAGGGTGTCCGCGAGGTTCTGGGCGGAATCGAAGCGGGTGGTGGCGAGCACGTCGGCGATGCGCCCATTGAAGCGTTCCACCATGCCATTGGTCTGCGGATGGCGGGGTGCGATGAGCCGGTGTTCGATGCCGTGACGCGCACAGCCCTGGTCAAAGCGATGGCGTCCGGTCGGTTCACGCTCGCCGGTGGCGCAGAAACGGTCGGTGAATTCCTTGCCGTTGTCGGTCAGGATTTTCTCGAGGGTGAACGGCGCTTTCTCGACGAGGCGGTGCAGGACATCGCGGGCGTTGGCGGCGGTTTTCTCGGGCAGGATTTCGACATAGACCCAGCGCGAGGCGCGATCGATCGCGACGAACAGAGACTGATGCGCCGCCTCCTCGGGCCTCTGCGGCAGGTCTTTGACATCAATGTGGACGAACCCTGGCGCGTCGTCCTTGAAGGTCTTGACCGGCTTGGCCTCGCCTTCGGGTGGCGGGATCAGGGCACTGAGGTTGGAGACGCCGTGGCGCCGCAGACAGCGATCCAGGCCCGAACGCGAGACGGCGGGGTGGATGAACTCCCGGGTGATCGCCAGCAGATCGTCCAGCGGCAGCAGCAGGGGCTGGCGCAGCGCCACCACCACCTGCTCCTGCACCGGGCTCAGGGTGGCGTGAAGCCGGTGCGGACGGTGCGAGGCATCCTGAACGGTGTCGCGCCGACGCCAGTTGCGCACGGTGGCGCGATTCAAATGGTAGTCGCGCGCCAGTTCGCGCTCCGATTTCGTCGAGGCGCGCAACTCTTGACGAATGGCGGGTGTGGTGCGCGCGTGGCGATGCACGTTCAGCTTCATCGTCAGGTGTCCCGTCAGGTCGGGGAAGGCGTCTTCGGCCATGGGCGCTTGGTCTCCCTCAGCTCCTCGCGCAGTGTGCGCAGCACCTCGCGGGCCTGGAACAAAGGATAGCTCCTGTTCGAAATATAATCCCACGGGACGCAACATCTACGGTCATATCGCCTATTGCGCCCTTCACTCTCGGGAAAGTCGTATTCGGTTGTGGCCTCGGGTCGACCGCTCACCCCGGTATCAAATGCTTCTGCAGTCGATACAGCAGGGTATCCCTGGTCAGGCCGAGCAGGCGGGCGGCGCGGCTTTTGTTGCCGCCGGCCAGCGAGAGGGCCTGGCGGATCAGTTCGCCCTCAAGGTGATTGAGATCGATGCCCTGGGGCGGTAGATCGAAGCTGGAGGCGGGCTGGTCGCCCGACTCGCCACGCAGGATCTCGCGCGGCAGGTTCTCCGGGCCAACTTCGGCGCCTGGGAGCAGGATCACCAGTCGTTCGCAGAGATTGGCCAACTCGCGGAGATTGCCGGGCCAGTGATAGCGACGGAGCAGTCGCTCGGCGCCAGCCGTCAGCCAGGGTGGATCGCGCCGATGGCGGGAGGCGGCCAGGGCGAGGAAGTGTTGGGTGAGGGCCGAGAGATCGCCCAGGCGCTCGCGGAGTGGCGGGACGTCCAGGGGGACGACGCAGAGTCGCTGATAGAGGTCGCGCCGAAAACACCCTTGCCGCACCCGATTTTCGAGCCTTTGCGCGGTCGCGGCGACGATGCGCGGAAAGCGCGGTCCGGACACGACGTCCCGCTGCGCGATGCTGTGCAGCAGCCGGGCCTGATCGTCCGCGCTCAAGTCGGCGACCTCGTGGAGATAGACCGTGGCCCGCGCCTCTTGGATGCCGTCCAGAAAGACCACGAAGGCGTTGGCTGGCGCACCGGTACAGGCGAAGGCGAAAAAGGGATGGGCATGGCGGGGACTGGCGGCATGGATCTCGCGCGCCAGCGTCGCCTTGCCGCTGCCAGGCTCGCCGATCAGGAGGGCGCTGGCGTCCGTGGCGGCCACCATGCGGGCGGCGTTCAGAAGGCGCGAAAACGCCGGCGATTGTCCAATCATCTCGATCTTCACGATGTGCTTTCCATCCTTTCAAATGCCAAATCGTTTCCCCGTCAAGACCGAGCACCGGGGATCCGCTGCGCTGATCGAGTCGCGCCCAGGGCGCATGCTGCTCAAGGCATCGCCCCCAAGGGGCCATTGTAGGTCTGGTAATAAAACGTAAACAGGGCCATGGCGATCAAAACCAGACCGGACAGTGACTGGAAACGCCGGTCGCGGCCCCAAACGTTGAGCCGCCCGGCGAAGAGGCCCGTGGCGACGAGCACGGGCAGACTACCGGCCCCGAACAGCGCCATGTAGAGCGCGCCAGAAACCGCGCTACCGCGCATGGGGGTGCTGATCAGCATAGAGTAAACCAGGCCACAGGGGATCCAGCCCCAGACGACGCCCATGAGCAGCGCGGCGTGCTGACTGGTTACCGGCAGCAGGCGTCGGCCGAGGGGCTCCAGCCGACGCCACAGCGGGGTGCCCAGACGCTCGATCGCGGCGAAGCGCGGGAACCATCCGCCGATGTAGAGTCCGATGCCGACCAGGATCCCGGCTGCCGCGAGACGCATGCCCTCGGCGAGCCAACCCATGCTCTCGATGCCCATCAGACCCGCGCCCAGCCCGCCGAACATGGCTCCAGCGATGCTGTAGCTGCCGATGCGGCCGAGATTGAATGCCAGCAAATAGGCCAGATATCGCCCCGGTTGGCGGCGGATCGTTGCGGGGAGCGAATAGCTCACCGCCCCGACAATGCCGCCGCACATCCCGATACAATGCAGGGCGCTCAGAAGTCCGACCAGAAAGGCAAGCGGATAGGCTGGATTCATGGGCGCGGGGCCAACCCTGGAATCGTCCGAGGAGAAAGATCGGTGGAGTTCTTGAAGTCCAATCTGGATCTGGGTGTCATGGCCTTGTTGGGGCTGATGAGCTTCGTCATGATCGCCCTCGTGATCGAGCGTTATCTCTACTTCGCGCGCGTCGACCTGGGTGCCTTCGAGGATGGCGAGGATCTGGACCTGGCCTTGACCCGTCACCTGACGGCCATCGCGACCATTGGCGCCAATGCCCCCTATGTCGGCCTGCTGGGGACCGTCATCGGGATCCTGATCGCCTTCTATGATATCGGTCGAAGCGGCACCATCGAGACCACCACCATGATGGTCGGTTTGGCGCTGGCCCTCAAGGCGACGGCGCTGGGGCTCGTCGTTGCCATCCCCTCGCTGGTCTTCTACAACGCCCTGCTCCGCCGCACCGATGTGCTCAAGGCGCGCTGGCGCAAGGGGCGGCGCCCATGAAGCGCATGGACCAGATCAATGTCATCCCTTTCATCGACATCATGCTGGTCTTGCTGGCAATCGTGCTGACGACCGCCACCTTCATCAGCGAGGGGCGCCTGGAGATCCGTCTGCCGCAGGCGTCGAGTCCGAATCAGGCCGCGCCGCCGAAGACCGTCGAGATCGGCATCGCCGCCGACGGTCAGCTCTATGTCGATGCCGCGCCCCTGACCTCCGAGGAGCTGACGACCCGGTTGGCGGGATTGGATCGCGCCACCCCCATCGTGCTGCGGGTCGACGCCGCGACCCGTTTCGATCGCTTCGTCGCGGTTGTCGATCAGCTCAAGGCGCGTGGTCTGGATCATTTGACCATCTTGACACGCCGCTCATGAGACGCGCGACCGGCTGCGGGCGCTGCGTCTGGGTCGGGCTGGTGCTGTCGGCGATCCTGCATGCGGCCATCGCCGCCGCGCTCCTGCGGCCGCGGACGCCCCCGTCGCCAGAGCCCATCGACCGCGACCAGGTCGTCGCGCTCGATCTCGCCATGTTTGGCAACGGGTCTGGCAATGGGGAGAGCGCCACTTCCGCCGCAGTCGCGGACACTCACGCGCTTGCGATGCCGACGGAACCTCCCGCCCCGGCACCCGAAACCGCAACGCATCCGGCGACCGCCGCGGACGACGAGACGATACCGCCAAGGGCGGCAGCGTCCAGTCCCGCGCCGCCCCCCGTTGTTCGCGCGCCTACTCAACCTCGGGCGGTTTCCATGCCGCCGACCCGTTCGGCCAAGGACACGCGGAAGGTGTCGCGAGACACCCCGAAGCCACGGCCGATACGCAATCAAACCAAGCCCGCCCCCAAGGCCACGCCGAGGATGGAGCGCGAGACCAAGCGTCAGCCTGCCATGAGATTCGCCGAGCCCCCCGATCCCAGACCGACCAGCACGCAGGTCTCAAACCCCAGCGGCCAGGGCCATGGGGCGGTCGCTTCCGGGGCGATCCCAGGCGCGGGGCCGAGTGGCGCTGATCCCAACCGAGCACGGGGCCGATCCGACGCTGGGGCACCCAGTACGGTCCGAGCCTCGTCCGAGCGCGCCTACCTCGATGCGCTGCAACGCGCGATCGCCAAGCATCAGCAATACCCGATGAGCGCGCGACGGGACGGCGACACCGGCATCGTGCTGGTCGCCTTCGTCATCCAGGCCGACGGACGCATCACCGGGGGCCGCGTCGCCCAAAGTTCCGGACATCGGGAGTTGGATCAGGCCGCGCTCCAGGCGGTGACGCAACTGGGTCGCTTCATGCCAATCCCGCCATCGCTCGCACGCCAGTCCTGGCCGTTGCGGGTACCCATCCGTTTTGCGCTCAAGTAACCCTCCGCTCTGGTAAAGAAAAGGGCGCCCACAAGCCGGACCTTTGGGTATCATCCGATTCAGCATCGGCTGAAATACTGAACGAAGAGGATTTGACTCATGGCATCACTGAACCTGGAGCACCTCCGCCCGCTGCGGGAACAGCTCAATGGACACGCGATCTACGGCGCTATCCAGCGGATCGAGGATCTACGGATCTTCATGCGGCACCATGTGTTCTCGGTCTGGGACTTCATGTCGCTGATCAAATACCTGCAACGCGAGATCGCGCCCGTCCAGATTCCCTGGATGCCCCATGCGGACCCCAGCCTGCGCTATTTCATCAATCAACTGGTGCTGGAGGAGGAGTCGGACGCGATTCCGCTCGGCCGGGGCGAGATCGTCCATGCCAGCCACTTCGAGCTCTACTGCCGCGCCATGAACGAGGTCGGCGCGGATGGCGAGATGCCAGGGCAGTTCCTGGCGCTGGTCGCCGAGCAGGGGGTGGACAAGGCGCTCTACTCGCCGCTCGTCCCCCTCCCCGCCCGCTATTTCAGCGAGACGACCTTCTGTTTTATCCGCGAGAACAAGCCACACCTGGTTGCGGCCGCGCTCGCCATCGGTCGGGAGAACCTCATCCCTGGGATGTTCCGCCAGTTCCTCGGCCAGATGCGGATCACACCGGAGCAAGCCCCCACCTTCCACGCCTATCTCGATCGCCATATCCATCTGGACGAGGACTTTCACGGCCCGCTGTCGATGCGGCTCCTGGAGACCCTGTGTGGCGACGACCCGGAGCGCATCGAGGAGGCGGAGACGGCAGCCGAGGAAGCGATCTGCGCGCGCATCCGGTTCTGGGATGGGGTGTTGGAGGCTGTCGAGACGGGGCGATAGGCCATTTTCCCACCGACTTGATAAGTCATTCCCCGTCTCCATTTTTCGCAATGGATTTGTGATTTCCCATATTCGAATTTTCGGAGATAGAGACGATGACCACAGCAATGACGGTGCCGTTGGACAACGAAGGATTCCTGCTCAACCGGGATGACTGGAGCGAGGAAGTCGCCATCGAGCTGGCGCGGACCGATGAGTTCGAGATGACCGAGCAGGTCATGCACTTCATCCGCGAGGCACGCGCCATGTACGAGGAGGATGGCGTCGTCCCGCCCATCCGCATCTTCGCGAAGAAGCAAAAGGTCTCCACCAAGGATCTCTATGACATCTTCAAGAAGGGACCGATGAAGCTGATCTGCAAGTGGGGCGGCCTGCCGAAACCGACAGGCTGCGTCTGACCCAAGGCTGGACCCGGCGTTGTCGCGCGACATCCTGTCGCGCAAAGGGTCTGGGCGGCATTGCCGCCCTTGAAGAGCCTTACACCTCGCCGCGATTGTAGTCGGGCTGAGCGGTGATCTTATGGATGCTGAGGTCGGCGCCCAGATACTCGTCCTCCTCGCTCAGTCGGATCCCGATCAGCCGCTTAATCAGACCGTAGATCACGAAACCGCCAACCAGGGCGATCAACACCCCGATCAGGCTGCCCGCCAGTTGAGCGGTGAAGGTCACGCCGCCGGTCCCGCCCAGGGCCTTGAGCCCGAAGATGCCAGCCGCGATGCCACCCCAGAGTCCGCAGAGGCCGTGTAGCGGCCAAACCCCGAGCACGTCGTCGATCCGCCATTTGTTCTGAGTCAGGGTGAAGGCATAGACGAAAAGCCCTCCCGCAATGCCGCCGGTGATGAGCGCACCAAGCGGGTGCATGAGGTCGGACCCGGCGCAGACGGCGACCAGACCCGCGAGCGGACCGTTGTGCAGAAAGCCGGGGTCATTCTTCCCAGCCACCAGCGCCGCCAGAATGCCGCCGACCATCGCCATCAGCGAGTTCACCGCGACCAGGCCGCTGACCGCCTCGACCGTCTGGGCGGACATGACGTTGAACCCGAACCAGCCGACCGTGAGGGTCCAGGCACCCAGCGAGAGGAAAGGAATCGAGGATGGCGGGTGCGCCGTCATGCCGCCGTCCTTGCGATAACGGCCCTGGCGCGAGCCCAGCAGCAGCACGGCGGCGAGCGCGATCCAGCCACCCACGGCGTGCACCACGACGGAGCCGGCGAAATCATGGAACTTGGCGCCAAAAGCGCTCTCGATGAAGCTCTGCATCCCAAGATTGCCATTCCAGGCCATGCCCTCGAACAAGGGATAGAGCAGGCCGACGATGAGGAACGATGCCAGTAACTGCGGATAGAAGCGCGCCCGTTCGGCGATGCCGCCCGAGATGATGGCTGGGATCGCCGCCGCGAAGGTCAGCAGGAAAAAGAACTTAACCAGCGCATAGCCGTGTTTGTCCTGCAGCACCTCCGCGCCCGAAAAGAAATCGACGCCATAGGCCAGGCTGTAGCCGATGAAAAAATAGGCAATGGTCGAGATCGCGAAGTCACTCATGATCTTCGCCAGTGCATTGACCTGATTCTTGGCGCGAACGGTGCCGACCTCCAGAAACGCGAAGCCCGCATGCATCGCCAGCACCATCACGGCGCCGATCAAGATGAAAAGGACGTCAGTACTTGCCTGCAATGATTCCATACTCGAAACTCGTTTGATCGGTTTTGGTGCGAGCCTCTAGCAGGGATCAGGCCACCAAGCAGAGTTCGCCGCCATGGTGAGCCCGTCGTCCGCTCATGCCGCCGCTTGACGTCCCGATTCCTCCCGCTTGGACGATGGCGGCGCGTCGTCTTTCCGGCCTCATCGGCGAGCCCCAGACACCTAAGTTCAGGTTCGCCCGACCGGCTTGGACGCGCGCCTGAACACTCGCGCGGAAATGCCGCCCAGGAACTCCGCACCGAATCCGTGCATTCCTGGTGAGCGCGCACCAAGATGCGACACAATCAGCCGCCGGGTAAACAACTTCCCGGCCCAGGCATCTGCAAGGATGAGGCGATCACGACAAGAGACCAGCATGCGGAAGGCATTGGGGCAGATGCCGGATCGGCTATCGGGCCTGATCCAGGATCGGCCCTGGCCTGGGAAGCGCCTGCGTCACGGTCGCGACATCCCGACTGAAATCGGCCAGCGTCGCGCTGAGGGCGGCGATCAGGGCGTTGCGGTCCCCCGGTGCTTCCAGGGGGCGACGGTAAGTGGTCTCGCGCACGCTCAACACCTGGTTCAAACCGGGATCCAGCACGGACCAGCGGACCTTGAGCAATGCCTGCCGATCGGCGGTTCCCTCGAAGGCCAGGATGTCGGCCGAGATGCGATAGTCCAGCGGGTAACGGACCTCGCTCGGGAAGATGAGGATGCGGCTGGTGCCCAGCAACAGGGCCAGATTCTCGCTCCAGACCCGGAGGAAGTCGTCCTGGAGTGTTCCGCCCCAGCGCTGGAATTCGTCGATGGCGAGGCGGTTGACCGATTCGCGCGAGACGATCTGCGGCCGATCCAGAAAAACCGGGAAGGTCACGGGGCCGAGACCGATGCCCAGTTCGCCGTCGACAAGGGACTGCCCGGCGGCCTGCTGTCGCGATGGGCGACAGGGTGTAGAACGTGGACTGCGGCGTGGTGGCGCAGCCCATGATCAACGCGGCCAGCAGGCCAGCCGCCACGCGCGTCCTAATCGACGAGTGGCTCATCGTCCCCTCCCCTTGCCCTGCAACAGCGCCTCCGGATGGCGCTCCAGATAATCGGCCATGAGCCGGACCGCGTGCGCCGCTCCAGAGACTTCCTGGAACATGCGCTGCATCTCGACCGTTAGGGGCGAGCTGTCCGAGATCAGCGTTTTCGCGTTCTTCAGCGTCGCCGCGCTCTCCCGCAGGGTGTTGGCCAGCTCGGGCGCGATCTCCGTGTTGAGCCGCGCGGCGGTCGCGCGCGCCTGGGCGAGCGTGCCCTCCAGCTCCACGATCGACTGCTTGAGCGCGGCCGAGTTCACCAGCGCGTTGGCACCCGCCGCCGTCGCGCTCAGATCGCGCCCGATCTGGTCCAGCGGGATGGCATCGACCTTGTCGAGCACATTGGTGATCTTGGTCGTCAGGGCCTCGAGCTGGGCCGGCATGGTCGGAATCACCTCGTAGTCGCCGTATTTCGCCACCAGCGCCGGCTTTTCCTCCGGATGGAAATCCAGGTCCACATAGAGCTCCCCGGTCAGCAGGCTGTCAAACTGGAGCTGTCCCCGTAGACCCTTTTCGACCAGGCGTTCGACCAGGCGACTGTCGTCGACGATCGGTCGCGCGCCCTTGACCGCGATGCGGTCGGGCTCGACCTCGATCAGCACGGGGATCTGGAAGCGCACCTCAGCGGCATCGAACTGGAGCTGGATATCCCGAACCTTGCCGATCTCGATCCCCTTCAGGACGACTGGGGCACCGATGGCGAGCCCGCGCGCCGACCCGTCGAAGAACAGCAGATAGCGCTGCTTGCGCGCATAGACCTTGGCATGGGCGGCCTCGCGGGTCGGATAGAGCGGGAAGCTGATCGCGCCCGTGGCCGCGCCGCTGGGCGGCGTCGATGGTGTCCGGGATATCGAACGAGACGCCGCCGATCAGCACCGCCAGGAGCGACTGGGTGTCGACCTTGATACCGGAGGCGGAGAGCGAGAAATCGACGCCGCTCGCGTTCCAGAAGCGGGTGTCCGCCGTCACCAGGGCGTCGTGCGGGGCCGCGACGAAGACATCGATGCTGATCGCCCTGCCATCGGGGTCCAGCGCGTAACCGACCACCTGCCCCACCTGGATCTGACGGTAATAGACCGGCGAGCCGATGTTCAGGGAGCCCAGACTCCTGCGCGTGCAGGACAAACTGCTTGCCGTCCTCGGACCGCGTGACGATGGGCGGCTCCTCCAGGCCCTTGAAATCCCGTCTGCGACCGTCCCTCGGTGCCAGGATCCAGGGCGATGTAGGAGCCGGACAAGAGGGTGTCGAGTCCTGAGACGCCGCTCGCGGTCACCCGTGGACGCTCCACCCAGAAGCGGGTGTTCTCGGTGAGAAAGGCGACGAAGGCGTGTTTGAGCTCGGCGGTCACGATCACCGTCTTGAGGTCGTTGCTGACGTCGATGGAGGTGACCTGCCCCACATCCACGTCCTTGAACTTGACCTTGGTCTGACCGGCCGCGAGACCGGAGGCGGTCTTGAACTCGACGGTGACCGTCGGGCCTCGTTCACTCAGCGTCTTGGCCGCCAGCCACAGGCCGATCGCAATCGCCACCAGGGGAATCAGCCACACCAGCGAGAGGCCGCCGCGCCGCCTGAGCGACCGCCTGGGGCACCGGCTCGGGCGAGGCGTCCATCGGGCCACGCGGCGAGCTCTCGGAACCGCCCTGGGTCTCTGTCATGCTCCCGCTCCCCCTCCGGCTCCAGCACGTCCCAGATGAGTCTGGGATCGAAAGACATGGCCGCGAGCATCGTGATGACCACGACCGTGCAAAAGAAGATCGCGCCCGCCTCGGCCCGGACATTCGCCAGATTTCCGAGCCGCACCAGGGCCACGAGGATGGTGACGACGTAGATGTCGACCATCGACCAGCGGCCGATCGCCTCGGTGACGCGATAGAGCCGCGTGCGGTCCCGTGGACGCCAGTCCCAGCGCAGGTTCACCGATAGCAGCAGGAAGATCAGGATCAGCAGTTTCAGCAGCGGCACGAAGATACTGGCGACGAAGACGATGAGCGCCAATGGCCACATGTCGTTTTCCAGTAGAAAGACGGCGCCGCTGTAGATGGTATCCGATTGGACGCGACCGAGCGAGGTCACGGTCATGATGGGCAAGAGGTTGGCCGGGATATAGAAGACGACCGCCGCCAGCACCAGCGCCCAGGTGCGCTGCAGGCTCTTGGGCTTGCGCCGATGCAGCACATCCGTGCAGCGCGGACAGCGCTCATGCCGCCCGTCCCAGACGGCGGACGCGCGGGGCAACACCAGACTCGCAGACATCGCAGGCAAGGTGGTCGTCTCCCGGCCGCACGGGTCGCTCGGCGGCCGCCGCCAGGGGTACGCGCGACCACACCAGGTCCGGATCCAGCGCGGCCTGGGCGGCGGCCAGAATCAGGATGAGCGCGGCAAAGGCGAAGAGCGAGGCGCCCGGGACGATGGTCGCCATCTCCGAGAGCTTGACCACCGAGACCAGGATGCCGAGCATGAAGACATCCATCATGCCCCAGGGCGTCAGGGTGCGCACGAAACGGAAGAGGCGCGGCAGCCAGGGCGGCATCCGCTCCATCGCGAGCGGGATCAGCACCGTCAAGAGCAACGCAAGCTGGAGTCCAGGCGCCAGCACGCTGGTGAAGAACACCACGGCGGCAATGAGCCAGTTGCCCGCCAGATAGAGATCGATGACGCCCGTCATGAGCGTCGTCTGGGTTTCCTTCCCCTGCATCGCGAACGACAGAAAGGGAAAGCCGTTGGCGACGATGAAGAGGACAATTCCGGCGACGGTCAGCGCCAGGGTCCGGCTCAGACTATCCGGCCGATCCCGGTGCAGCATGCTCCCACAACGGACGCACTCTGAGACTCCACCGGCAGGCAGGGTGGGATTGCGCTGCAAGAGTCCGCATTCGAGACATTCGGTCAACGTATCGCGATGCATCCAGGTCAGGGGCCAGGCGAAGGGAGGAAGAAAGAGCCGAGGCACTGATGGCCTTTGGCCGGTCAAGTATGCTGCCGTGCCGCACCGTTCACCAGTCAGGCTGGGTCCGACAACACGCCCGCACCGGGATGGATCCCTCCGGGAACGGGCGAAGCCTGTCTGCGGATCGCGCCCGAGAGGCACTGCGCGGGGTTTACTCTTCGTTGACGATGTTGCGAACGGCCCCATAGACTCTCCGGCTCATGTGGAATCCTACGGATCCACATGACCGCCGCGAGCGATCCTAGGTTGCTCGGCGCCACTTTCGAACCGGCAGTGACCTGGCGGCGTTTCGAATCATTCAAATCCTATAAGAGGCTTTTCATGAACGTACGCGAACTCACACTCCTGCTTGCTTGTGCCTGCGCGGCCCCCTTGCCCATCGTGAGTCATGCCGACGAATACTTGGGGGAATACCGGTTTGGCTATAACAACAGCACCTGGGGCAGCTCCGGGAACATGGTGCTGGGTGTTAGCCACATGGGCGGCACGCACTACCTTGTGAGCGGGAGACTGACAAAGACCTCTCCCGCACCGACTGAGACCGGCGCCGTGCACGGCAGCGCCGAGCTGTTGCAGGGTTCTGTGTATCTGACGCTCACCTATGTCGATGCAAATGGTACGGATACCATTAGCGCCGTCCTGAGCCCAGATCAGCTCTCCGGGACCTTCGTCGATATCGGCGTGTTCGATAAGATCGAGAAATCAGAGGGCACCATCTGGAAGCTCCCCTAGCCCCGTTCGCAGAGCGCCCCAATGCGCGCGTCTTGGATTGCGCGAACGTCAGGATCCCCCGGCAAGGCCGGGGGGCGCCAATCCAGACCTGCCCGAGGTAGCGCGGGATGTTGAGTTATCTCCACGGATTCCACGCCGGAAACCATGCGGATGTGTTCAAGCACGCGGTTCTGACGCTCTTGCTTGAGACCCTCATGGTTAAGCCGAAACCCTTGGTCTATGTGGACTCTCATGCCGGCGCCGGAGTCTATGACCTGACCGGGGAACAGGCCACCAAGACCGGCGAGAGCGCGGAGGGGATCAAGCGCCTCTGGAGTCGGCGGGAGTCGTTTCCGGAGCTTTCCAGCTATTTCAGCGCCATCGCCGCGCTGAATCCGGATGGCGGCTGTCGGTGCTATCCCGGCTCGCCACGCATTGCCGCGCACTGTCTGCGCGCGGATGACCGACTGATCCTGATGGAGTTGCACAAGGCGGAGTTGCCGAAGCTGCGCGCCGCGTTGGACGCCGATCCCAGGGTCAACATCCATGATCGTGACGGTTTCGAGGGACTGACCGCGCTGCTGCCGCCAAAACCGCCACGCGGACTGGTGCTGATCGACCCATCCTATGAGGTCAAGACGGATTATGGACAGGTCGCGAGGTGCCTCGCCGCCGCTCATGCGCGCTGGCCAACCGGGGTCTACGCGATCTGGTACCCGCGCCTGGGTGTCCAGCGCGACCAGGCCGAGCACCTGCTGCGAGGACTGTCGCGCACCGCCACCCGATTGCTGATCGCCGAGTTGGCGGTGCGGCCTCAAGCGGATGACTTCGGCATGCACGGCTCCGGCATGGCTCTGGTCAACCCGCCCTGGCGGTTCGAGGATCAACTCGGGCGCTTGCTGCCACAGCTCGCGGCCGTGCTCGCCATGGCGCCGCCCGCCGACGGGCCGAACGCCAGCCAACCGGCCGGCTGGCGGATGGAATGGCGGCATCGGACCGATTGAAATCGACAACCTCGACCAGATTCGCCGTTTGCTCCAGGTTGGCAACTGGAATCGGATGTTCGAGAGCGAAACGGGGTGCCTTGCCCGGCTAGATGTGGATCGGGAGAGGTCCAGCGAGCGTGCTCGCGCAAACGCCGAATGCGTGGCCGAACGCCAATCAGCCTGGCATCTCGTCCGTTGCTTCGCGCAGAAACCGAAACAACTTGCGCGGCGCATCCGGCTTGCCGCGCGCGGCATCCCGTTGCGCGGCGCGCGCGAGTGCTCGCAGTTGCTGGCGATCGACCCTTGGCCATTGTTCGATGAATTCATTCAGGGCCGGATCGCCTTCGGTGATCAGCCGTTCGCGCCAGCGCTCCAGCGCATGATGACGGGCGTTCGCCGCGCGTTCGCGCTCCTCGGCGCCGTCCATGAGGGCGTGGACGGCGTCCATGTCCTCGCGCTCCAGCAGATTGGCGATCCGCTTCCAGTGGCGGCCTCTGGCACGCAGATCCTTGATGCGCGACGTCTCATCCAATGCGACCCAGGTGGCCTCACTCAGATTGAGGCGCTCCAGTTCGGTGCGCGGCATCCCCGCCATGCGCTCGGCCAGGCTCTGCAATGCCAATTTGTCGCGTTTGACCTGGCTCTTGCTGGGGCCTTGCGGTTGGTCGTCGTCCTCGTCCGTGTTCGGATCGTCGGCGTAGTCGTTCATGGTAATGAGATCGAAAAAATATTCTGTTTCATTCGCTTGCGTGCAAATATTCAAGAATTAGCTGCGGCGAGCGGATCCCCCGATACTGGTTGACGTCCAGCCGATAGGCCAACTGGACCCGCCCTCGCGCTTCGTCGAGCCGTTCGCCAAAATGGAACCCGATGGCATCGAGCGGCTCGCCGTCCGGGGGCGCTACCCGTAACTTGAGGTGGCGCTCGCCGACGATCCGCGCTTCCAGGACATCGAAGACGCCGTCGAAATGGGGCTCCGCGAAGCCTTTCCCCCAGGGACCGGCGAGACGCAGTGCTTCGGCCGTCTTCAGGGTCAGCAGGTGCGCCGGGAGCGGACCGTCGGACTGGATCTCGGGCTCCGGCGAGACATCCCCAAGCTGGGCGCGGACTGCTTCGACGAAGGCATCGCGGAAGACATCGAGGGTGCCGTTGCGCAGGGTCAGACCGGCCGCCATGGCATGGCCGCCGAAGCGCTCGATCAGTCCGGGGTGACGACGGTCGACGCGATCGAGCGCGTCCCGGATATGCAGCCCGTCGATGGAGCGCGCCGAGCCACGCAACCGATCATCGCCCGCAGCGGCGAAGGCGATCACGGGCCGATGATAACGCTCGCGGATGCGTGCCGCGACGATCCCGGAGACGCCCTGATGCCAATCCTCGCCGAACAGACACAGGGCTGGCGGGAGCATTTCGCCGTCCAGTATGAGCGAGTCCAGCAGGGATTCCGCCTGATCCTTCATCTCGCCCTCGATCTCGCGTCGGCGGCGGTTGAGTTCGTCCAGGGTCTGGGCGATTTCGAGCGCCCGCCCTGGGTCGTCGGTCAGCAGACACTCGACGCCGAGCGACATCTCCTCCAGCCGGCCCGCCGCATTGAGCCGGGGCGCGACGAAAAAGCCCAGATCGCCGGCGGTGACTCCCGAGGGATCGCGCCCAGCGACTTGCAAGAGCGCCCGCACTCCCGCCGTGCAGCGACCCGCGCGGATGCGCCGCAGCCCCTGCTCCACCAGGATGCGATTGTTGCGGTCCAGGGTCACCACGTCCGCGACCGTGCCGAGCGCGACCAGATCGAGCAAATCGGCCAGGTTAGGCTCGGCTCGCCCGGCCCCAAGCCAGCCGGTCTCGCGCAAGTGCGCGCGCAGTGCCGCCAACAGATAGAAGACCACCCCGACCCCGGCCAGATGCTTGCTGGGAAAGGTGCATCCGGTTTGGTTGGGATTGACGATGGCCACGGCCTCGGGGAGCCGGTCGCCGGGCAGGTGATGATCGGTCACCAGCACCGGGATCCCCAGTTCGCGGGCGCGCGCGACGCCTGCAATGCTTGAGATGCCGTTGTCGACCGTCATCAGCAGATCCGGCCCTAGCTCCTTAGCCGCGTCCACGACCGCAGGGCTCAGACCGTAGCCGTTATCGAACCGGCTCGGCACCAGAAAGGACACCCGCGCTGGCTCCCAGCGCCTTCAGCCCGCGCACGGCCAGCGCGCTGCCGGTCGCGCCGTCTGCGTCATAGTCGCCGACGACGAGGATGTGACCGCCACTCTGCACCAGCTCCGCCAACAGGACCACGGCCTGTCCCAACCCGCGCAAGGCCGTCATGGGCTCCAACGCCGCGAGTCCAGGCGCGACCTCGGCCAGATCGGTCACGCCACGGTTGGCATAAAGGGCCGTCAGGAGTTCTTGCGGCGTGCGGGCTTGGGCAAGGGTGTCCGAAGCGGAAATACGGCGGATGCGAATCGGGGTCACTGGCGGCGGCGCGGCTCGGGTGCAAAGGTCGGCGATATCGAAGGTCGGCCCTTGATCGGTCCGATCGGGGCGATCGGGGCGATCGGGGCGAGAGGGCAGTGTATTGCCAAACCAGCGGAGACACCACTGACGATTCCGGAAGCCCGCAGCCAGCGGATAGGCACTTGTAAACAGACCCTTAAACCGCGTTTACGATGCGCCGTCGAAGATCGTCCGGCGATCCGAGCCTTAACTTGACAAGTCCGTTTTTCAGATTACAGTGTTAGCACTCGCACCAGTCGAGTGCTAACAAGCCACTGACCCATCCGATCAACAGAGAATTTCCCCGAGGGAGATCACCATCCATGAACCTTCGTCCTTTACATGACCGTGTCGTCATCCGTCGCAGCGAAGAGGAACGCACTTCCGCGGGCGGGATCGTGATCCCGGACACCGCGACCGAAAAGCCGATCCAGGGCGAGGTCGTTGCCGTCGGCAAGGGCAAGATCCTCGACAACGGCGACGTGCGTTCGCTCGACCTCAAGGTCGGCGACCGGGTGCTGTTCGGCAAGTACTCCGGCACCGAGGTCAAGATCGCGGACGAGAAGCTGCTGGTGATGCGCGAAGACGACATCATGGGCGTGATTGAGTAAGGATTCGCCGCCCTTCCCCGCTCCGCTCTCCCATCTTTCGTTTTATCTCATCGAGGCTTGCTCAGAATGGCAGCAAAACAGATTACCTTCAGTGAAAGCTCGCGTACCCGCATGCTCCGTGGGGTCGACGTCCTCGCCAACGCCGTAAAGGTCACCCTGGGTCCGAAGGGCCGCAACGTCGTGATCGAGAAGTCATGGGGCGCCCCCACGGTCACCAAGGACGGCGTCTCGGTCGCCAAGGCGATCGAGCTGAAGGATAAGTTCGAGAACATGGGCGCGCAGATGGTGAAAGAGGTCGCGTCCAAGACCTCCGACGTCGCCGGCGATGGCACCACCACCGCGACCGTGCTCGCCCAGGCCATGATCCACGGCGGACTCAAGTCGGTCGCCGCCGGCATGAATCCGATGGACATCAAGCGCGGCATGGATCTGGCCGTCGAGGCCGCCGTCAAGGAACTCCAGGCGCTCTCCCGCCCCTGCTCGACCAATAAAGAGATCGCCCAGGTCGGCACCATCTCCGCCAACACCGACGAGTCCATCGGCAGCATCATCGCCGAGGCGATGGAGAAGGTCGGCAAGGAAGGCGTCATCACGGTCGAGGAAGGCAAGTCGCTCAACAACGAGCTTGAGCTGGTCGAGGGCATGCAGTTCGACCGCGGCTATCTGTCGCCCTACTTCATTAACAACCAGCAGAGCCAGAAGTGCGAGCTGGAAGACCCCTACATCCTGCTGCACGACAAGAAGATCTCGAACATCCGCGATCTGCTCCCCGTGCTCGAAGCCATCGCCAAGGCCGGCCGGCCGCTGCTGATCATCGCCGAGGATATCGATGGCGAGGCGCTGGCGACCCTGGTCGTGAACAACCTGCGCGGCATCCTCAAGGTCTGCGCGGTCAAGGCACCGGGCTTCGGCGACCGCCGCAAGGCCATGCTGGAGGATGTCGCCATCCTCACCGGCGGCACCGTCATCGCCGAGGAAGTGGGCCTGTCGCTCGACAAGGCGACCCTGAATGAACTGGGTTCGGCCAAGAAGATCCAGGTCGGCAAGGACGACACCACCATCATCGACGGCTCCGGTTCCCACGACAGCATCAAGTCTCGTTGCGAGCAGATCCGCAGCCAGGTCGAGGGCACCACCTCCGACTACGACAAGGAAAAGCTCCAGGAACGTCTGGCCAAGCTCGCCGGCGGCGTCGCCGTCATCAAGGTCGGCGCGGCCACCGAGATGGAGATGAAGGAAAAGAAGGCGCGCGTGGAAGACGCCCTGCACGCCACCCGCGCGGCGGTCGAGGAAGGCATCGTCCCCGGCGGCGGTGTCGCCCTCATCCGTGCCATCGGCGCGGTCGTCGGTCTCAAGGGCGCGAACGCCGATCAGGATGTCGGCATCACCATCGCGCGCCGCGCCCTGGAAGAGCCGCTGCGTCAGATCGTCGCCAACGCGGGCGAGGAAGCCTCCGTCGTCATGAGCAAGGTCGCGCAAGGCACCGGCAGCTTCGGCTACAACGCCGCGAACGGCGAGTACGGCGACATGATGGCCATGGGCATCATCGACCCGACCAAGGTCTCGCGCACCGCGCTGCAGAACGCCGCATCGGTCGCCGGCCTGATGATTACCACCGAGGCCATGATCGCCGACGAGCCGAAGAAGGAGACGGCGCCCGCGGCCCCAGGCGGCGGCATGGGAGACATGGACTACTGATGAGTCGGTTCGTCTGAGTCCGCTCAGACGAAGCTGATGTCATAAAGCCCGGCCAGGGAATCTGGCCGGGCTTTTTCGTGCTGGACGCTTACGCAAAAATAGACCAGTTGAAAGGCGGAATTGCGACTCAGTGAGCACATATTGATTGTACCGGCACGGTATTCCAAGGCCAAACTCAGCACCTTTTGCAATATGCGGCGGCAACAACGTCTCAACTCTCGCGGACAACATGCGCTCATTCGTAGGCTGGGTTGAGCGATAGCGAAACCCAGCAATGACGATATGGAATTAGCTGGGATTCACGTTATTCATCCAAGCCTACCGAGCTAATTGATGCAGTTCGCCATACAGCGATTCCAATTTGTTCTGCATTCCCTTGCACTAGGGCCTCCGGGAGATCCGGTGGCTGCGTTACAGGCATCACGTTCTTCCTTGCAGCCCTTGGGACAATCGTCATCAGTAGTAGGCTCAGTATTGGGCCAAGACTCACCAGGTAGTAGTATGCGAACGGCATCTACATTTCGTTCGTCAACGAAAAAATTGATACCCAAGCCTCCCGAGTTATCTTGGCGAATGTCGTCATTCATGCAGATTTCTAACAGCGAATCTTTTTCAACTGTGAAGTGGACGCTCCCAGCTTTGCCCTGAATAATCTGATTTCCCACTCTATAAATGATAGAGAACTTATTATATCCAGGGAACGGAAAGCTTTCGGGAGCACGCTCATCCACTCCACTTGCGTTATGGCGGCAACCTCCAAACCAGCAGCCGTAGTCAATTAATCGATCATTAGCTATTGCGACGACTTCAGACTTCGCACGTAGCAATGGGACGTTTTTAGTGCTGCCGCTGCCGCACGCAGCTTCGCTTGCCATGAAGCCAATCATAAAGCCCGTTCTTCCTTCGGGAGGAAGTCCGACCGTAATTGGTTCTGACACATGGTCCACCAGGGGCCGCTACCTGCGCTACCTGATCCAGCAAATTGCACGACTTTACCACCAGTCCAGCCTGAATAAGTATGCGGGTACCGGTCGGTCACGGTTACTCTTTAATAAAAGCAAAAGTACCATCGCCAAAATCCAGTTTTCCTGGGAAACAATCTGGAGAAGCGTAGACGTGCACCTCTATTGGCTTACCGCGTTCGGCATAGCGTCCACCGCCAAAGGAAGTGAGATCAGAGAAGCTAATCTCGTATCCTTCGCAATCCGATTGACAATCGCCCCAAAAACTAATTGCATTCAATAAAAAAACATAAAATGCAATTTTCTTACCAAAGCCACCTAAAGATCCGACCAATCTTGTCTTCATTTCAGTGCGCCTCATATAAAATTTTCTATTTCTCTGTTGAGGATCATAAAGCCAGTCCAAAACCGGTATTTTGAAGCGCAATGAACAGGCCCAACAAAAATCCTCGTTTCTTTAGAACAGGGCTACATCACCGCAAACCGGCCCATAGCTCGAAAATCAAGGGCCGGGGTGTCGACGTCGTTCAAGATGCGCTGCGGGACACAAAATCGCCCCAGCACCCTCGCGACGTGACAATCATCAGCCCGGTGCATCCAGATCCGGGCCGCTGCTCCGCCACGCGTAGCGCCCAAAGGGCGCAGACGGGCCGCGCACCAGAATCTGCGATATCTATGACTCGACGGCGTGTGACATGCGCTCTGCATATCCCCTCCGCACACGGCATGCCGCAACAGGGCCTGCTCTTCGTCCTCCCAGGGGCCGAGTCCGTCCTGGCCCACCAGCACGGCGCCGGTGGCGGAGTGCTCGATGCCCTGCTCCAGCAGCGGCTGCCAGTTGCGGCCGGGGATGAGCTGATCCTCGTCCAGCCAGACGCGGAGGCCACAGTCCCCGAGCCGGCGCGCAAGCTCGCGCACGGCCGGTTTGTCCTTGCTGTTGTGTGAGAGAAAGACGTCGAATTCCATGGCGGCGAGGCGTGCTGGAATGGAGTGCGACGAGGCTAACCCGAACACGGTTCGCAACGCCACTGCTCCCATCGCTTGGGCAGACGGCAGACCTTCGGGGACGGGGGTTGCTGGCGTTCGGCGCAGGTCAGCCCGTCAGAGGCATCACCGAAGCGCGCTGATTCACTTCCACCGTGACATGGACCAGTTCCTCGTGAACGCTCAACTGCCGTCGGACCTCGTCCGGCTCAAGCGGCTCGGTCACCGCTAGTGACAGGATGCAGGCGTGTTTGCTCTTGCCGACGCGCCAGACGTGCAGATCGAGGATCTCGGCGGGGATCGGGCTGGCGGCGATGACCTCGCGGATTTCCTGCACCACGGGCGCGTCCATCTCGGCATCGATCAGGACGCGCCCGGTGTCGCGCAGCAATCCATAGGCCCAGACCGCGACCAGCGCGGCACCGACGATCCCCATGACGGGATCGAGCCAGTTGGCTCCCCAGTATTTGCCACCGAACAGCGCCACGATGGCGAACACCGATGTCGCCGCGTCCGCCAGGACGTGCAGATAGGCCGCGCGCTGATTCAGGTCGTGGTGATGATGGTCGTGATGGTCGTGGCCGGCATGATGGTGATGATCGGCGTGACCGCCCTGGAGCAGCCAGGCGGAGACCAGATTGACAAGCAGACCGAGCATGGCGATGACGATCGCCTGGTCGTAGTGAATGGGCGTCGGTGAGAGCAGACGCTCCAGGGACTGGAAGAGCATCAGTCCGGCGACCGCGACGAGGAAGACCGCGCTGGTATAGCCGCCGAGGATCTCGATCTTCCAGGTGCCGAAGGCGAACCTTGGGTCGTGCGCGAAGCGACGGGCGGCGGCATAGGCCATCACCGAGAGCCCAAGCGCCAGGGCATGCGAACTCATGTGCCAGCCGTCCGCCAGCAGCGCCATGGAGTTGAACAGCCAGCCGCCCGGCGATCTCGGCGACCATCATCACGGCGGTCAGCCACACCACCCAGCGGGTGTTGCGCTCGGCCAGCGGATTTCCCTCGTCGAAGACGTGCGAGTGGCGCCAGTTCTCAAGCATCGCGGAAGTCTGCATCATGAAAGGCTCTCTTACTTGGGCTGGATATACTGTACCCCAGTATCATAATCCGCACGAAGGACGAAAGGCGATGGCACACACGATCAAGGCCAAGAAAGCAACTCCTGACCCGCGTCCGCCGCATCCAGGGTCAGGCCGCCGCCTTGGAGAAGGCGCTGGAACAGGAAACGGAATGCGCCGCCATCCTGCAACAGATCGCGGCGATCCGGGGGGCGGTCAATGGTCTGATGGCGCAGGTGCTGGAGGGACATCTGCGCGAGCACCTTGGCGCCGAGGATATTTCGCCACAGCAGCGCAGCGAGGATCTGGAGCAGGTCATGAGCGTGCTGCGGTCCTACCTCAAATGAGTTCAGACGCCCGCGCTGAACCGGCCGTACCAACTCGATTCCCGACGGTCAAGCGTCGTTATCCGCTCCCAGCCATTGACCGATGGTCTCAAATCACCGCTAATACCGCGCTTGATCTTCCGGTGCCCCTGGGTTCTTCGCCCAGAGGTTAAACGGGAAGTCGGTGCGCGCTCCCTCGCGGATGCGCCATGCCGACGCTGCCCCCGCAACGGTAGACGAGTCAAGACGCGACACAAGGCCACTGTGAGCAATCATGGGAAGGCGTCGCGTTGGGGCCAAGCCCCGCTCGTGAGCCCGGAGACCGGCCGGAAGATCAGGGGCCATCACCCTTGCGGAACGCGGATTCGAGCGATGTGTCACGCACTCGCGCGCCCGCGATCCACACCTGGGACTGGCCCCAACACCGGGGTCGCGAGGGGCGATCGGCCGGGCCATCCCGCCGAGACCTCCGCTCCCGGTGCCGTGCTCGTCGTGTCTCCTCAGCGATCCCTCATCGGAACCCGATCCACGCGGGTGAGCGCGGGTCGCTGCTGGAGCTTGAAGTATGAATCGTCCCTTGATGCTGGCGGCATTGCTGTTGCCGCTGGCGAGCCTGGCCGTGGCCGACGAGCCCACGACCACGCTCGATCCCGTGGTGGTGACAGCCACCCGAACACCCGAACCGGAAAACAGAACGCTGGCCTCGGTCACGGTCATCGACCGCGCCGAGATCGAGCGCAGCCAGGCGCGCTCCGTGCCCGACGTGCTGCGCGGCGTCCCCGGCGTCGCTATCGCCCAAAGCGGCGGGGCCGGCCAACCGGCGTCGGTCTTCCTGCGCGGCACCAACGCCGACCATGTGCTGGTCCTGATCGACGGCGTCAAGATCGGCTCGGCGACCTCGGGCACCTCCCCTCTGGAGGATCTGCCGATCGAACAGATCGAGCGCATCGAGGTGGTGCGCGGACCGCGCTCAAGCCTCTACGGCTCCGAGGCGATCGGCGGCGTCATCCAGATCTTCACCAAGCAGGGCGGCGGCCCGCTGTCCCCGCGCCTGAGCGTCGGCGGCGGCAGCCTGGGCACCGCCGAGGTCTCGGCTGGCGTCTCCGGCGGCGGTGAGCGCGCCTGGTTCAACCTGGGCGCGAGCCTCGATCGCACCGATGGCATCAATGCCTGCGACGGACGGTCTAGCCCCTTCGCGGGCTGTGGCGTCGAGCAACTCGACCGGGACCGCTACCGCAACCTGAGCGTCAATCTGCGCGGCGGCTATGCGTTCAGCGACACGGCCAAGCTGGACGTGCATCTGTTAAGTTCGGAAAACCGCTCGCACTTCGATGGTTCACTCTTTGCCGGGAACCTCTCGCGCTCCGAGCAGCAGGTGCTCGGCACCACCGCGACCTTGCGGCCGCTGGAACCCTGGACGCTGATCCTGTCCGCTGGCCATAGCTCCGACAAATACCGCACCTTTTTCGACAACGGGGAGACCGGCACCGACGACCTCTTCGTCGACAGCTTCGAGACCGAGCGCGATACCTTCTCGCTGCAAAACAATGTCGCCATCGGCCAGGCGCATCTGCTGACCCTGGGCGCCGACTATCAGGATGACCACGTCTCGGGATCGGTCGACTACGCCGAGGACGCGCGCGACGATCTCGGCGTCTTCGGCGAGTATCAGGGCCGGTTCGGACCCTCGGACCTGAAACTCAGCCTGCGCCAGGACGACAACGCGCAGTTCGGCGGCCACAGTACGGGCAACGCGGCCGGGGGATACCGGTTCGAAACGGGATGCAGGTTTCGCTGGCCTACGGCACGGCCTTCAAGGCCCCGACCTTCAATGATCTCTACTACCCGTCCTACGGCAACCCGGACCTGGATCCAGAGCAGTCCCGCAGTCTGGAGCTGGGAGTCAACGGCGACCTGCCGCTCGGCCCACGGGCAACCGGGCGCTGGGATCTCAGCCTCTATGAGACGGATATCGACGACCTCATCGCTTACGACTCCAGCATCCGCGCCGCCGCCAATGTCCGGCGCGCGCGCATCCGAGGGCATGGAGGCGTCCAGCTCGGCGGACCTATCGGGAGTGGAGCCTCAAGACCAGCCTGACCCTGTTGGACCCGGAAAATCGCTCCAACAACGCGAACGCGGGCAATCTCCTGCCGCGTCGACCGGAGCAGTCCTTTCAGCTCGACCTCGATCGCCAGCTCGACCGCTGGTCCCTCGGCGCTTCCTTGTTCATTGCCGGCAGACGCTTCGATGACCTCGCCAACAAGGTGCGGCTCGATGGCTATGCCCTGGTGGACCTGCGGGCCGAGTACCAGATCACCCCGGAGCTTCGGCTCCAGGCCCGGCTCGAAAACGCCCTTGATGAGGAGTACGAGACCGCCTATCTGTTCAACCAACCTGGCAGGGCCGTTTATCTGACCCTGCGTTACGCGCCGAAGCTGCCCTAGCGAGACACCGCCTCGCACGGGCATTCAACCAACGTCCTCGACATACCGGCGCCCGGCGGCGCCGACTGGAGATCCTCGCATGACCCCGATCACCGATACCCGTTCCCAAATCCTCATCGGCCTGGCTCTGGCCGGACTCATGGCCGCCACGCGCGGTCAGTATTTCGCGCCGCTCGGCCATCACCTGCCGGACGCCACGCTGGCGGTCTTCTTTCTGGCTGGTGTCCATCTGCGCCAGCGCTGGGTCTTCCCCGCACTCTTCTTCCTCGCGACCCTGATCGACTTGCTGGCGATCGGTTGGGGGGGCGTCGAGCGGCTTCTGCATGACAGCGGCCTACTGGATGCTGGTTCCGGCCTACGGAGCCGTCTGGGGCGCCGGGCGCTGGTATGCCGGAAGGCACCGTCCGACGGCCGCGACCCTGCCGATCCTGACGGGCGCGGTGCTGGTGGGCGGGATCGCCGCCGAGGTGTTGGCCAGCGGCGGCTTCTATCTCTTCTCCGGCCGCTTCGCCGACCCGAACCTGAGCGAGCTGCTCGGCCGCCTGGGCACCTATCTGCCGGCAACGCTGCTCCAGCTTGCCGCCTATGTCGCCGTCGGGATGCTGGCTCAGGTCGCGCTGGCCAAGGCGCCGTTCCAGACACGACGCGCGGAGGCGAACTCGAATGACTGAGGAAAGCGCGCAGGATCGCCATCGCCGCCGCATGCAGCGACACAAGGAGATCGTCGATGCCCGGATCGCCAATGCCGACCAGGACTGCGGCGTGCTGGTCGTCAACACCGGCAACGGCAAGGGCAAGAGTTCAGCCGCTTTCGGCGTGATCGCCCGTGCGCTCGGACATGGCATGAAGGTGGCCGTGGTGCAGTTCATCAAGGGCAGCTTCTCCACCGGCGAGGAGACCTTCTTCCGGCGCTTTCCGGAGGTCGAGTTCCACGTCATGGGCGAGGGCTTCACCTGGGAGACTCAGGACGCCGAGCGCGACCGCCTGCGCCGCGCTGGCCGCCTGGGACAAGGCCGCCGCCTTTCTGGCGGATCCATCCTACCAACTGGTGGTGCTGGACGAGCTGAACATCGCGCTCAAGCTCGGACTGGTCCCGAAAGAGGTCGTGCTGGACGCACTCCAGAGTCGCCCGGCGCAGCAGCACGCCGTGGTCACGGGCCGCGCGGCCCCCCAGGAGTTGATCGACATCGCCGACACCGTGACCGAGATGCGCCCCATCAAGCACGCCTTCGATGCCGGCATCCGCGCCCAAAAGGGTATCGAGCTGTGACCGGACGCACCCTGATCCTGGGTGGCGTCCGCTCCGGCAAGAGCCGGCTTGCCGAACGTCTTGCCCATGAGAGCGGGTTGGCGGTCACCTATGTGGCCACGGCCCTACCCCAGGATGACGAAATGCGCCAGCGCATCGCCGCGCATCAACACCGGCGGCCCGCCGACTGGCGTCTGATCGAGGAACCGCTGGACCTTGGCGAGCTGATCGCTCGCGAATCCGCACCCGACCGCTGTCTGCTGGTCGAGTGCCTCACCCTTTGGCTGACGAATCTACTCATGAAGAATGACGAAATGGCGGTCGTGAACGCGACCGAAACACTGCTGGCGGCCGTCGCGACCGCGCCCGGTCGCCTGATTCTGGTCGGCAACGAGACCAACATGGGCGTCGTACCCATGAACGCGCTCGCGCGCCGCTTCTGCGACCTGGCGGGAAGGCTCCACCAGGATCTCGCTGCTCGCTGCGATCAGGTTCTGCTCTGCGTCGCCGGACTGCCCTTGACGGTGAAGGGGGTGGCGGCATGAGCGCGACCCTTGCCTGGCTCGACGCACCCTGTCATGCCCTGGACGAAGCCGCGCTCACGGCCGCGCGCCATCGGCAGGACAACCTGACCAAGCCGCGCGGTTCGCTAGGCCGGCTGGAAGAGATGGCGATCCGGCTCGCCGGGATGCAGGGCACCGCGACGCCCTCCCCGACCCGGTCCAGATCCTGCAATTCGTCTCGGATCATGGCGTCGCGGCGGAGGGTGTCTCGCTCTTCCCGCAGGAAGTCACCATCCAGATGCTGCACAACATCGCCCGGGGCGGCGCGGCCGTCTCGGTCATGGCCGAGGAAATCGGCGCCCGCATGGAGATCTTCGATCTCGGCATCGCCACGGATCCCGGCCCGGTCGCGGGCGTGCGCTCGGAACGTCTCGGTCCTGGCACCGGGAATATCGCCCGCGAGCCGGCGATGACGCGAGAGCCAATTGACCGCCGCCCTGAATCTGGGTCGGGACGCGGTCGAGCGGGCGCTCGACCAATGGGGCCGGACTCCTGATCTGCGGCGAGATGGGCATCGCCAACACCACCCCGGCCACCGCGCTCGCCTGCGCCCTGCTCGACATGGAGCCCTCGGCCCTGGTGGGTCCAGGCACGGGTCTGGATGCGACGGGCGTCGCCCGCAAGACCCAGGTCGTCGCCCAGGCGCTGGCCCTGCACGCCACGCCCGGACGCACGCCGCTCGATCTGCTCGGCCGGCTGGGCGGCTTCGACATCGCCGCCTCGGTCGGGGCCTTCATCGCCGCCGCCCAGCGCGGGCTGCCGATCCTGGTGGACGGCTTCATCATCAGCTCGGCGGCCCTCGCGGCGGTGCGCATCAAGCCCGAGGTGCGCGACTGGATGCTCTTCGCGCACAGTTCGGCGGAGCCCGGCCATCGGCGCATGATGGAGGCGCTCGACGCGGATCCTTATCTCGATCTCGGGATGCGGCTTGGCGAGGCCAGCGGGGCTGCGACCCTGATTCCGCTGCTGCGTCTGGCCTGCGCGGTACACGCGAAAATGGCGACCTTCGCCGAGGCCGGCGTCAGCGAGGGTCTAATGGCATGACCGACCGCTTCCTGGATCTGCTACGCCACGGGGAGGTCCAGGGCGGCGCCTGTTTTCGGGGTGGATCCGATGACCCTCTGACCGGGCTCGGCTGGGAGCAGATGCGGCGAGCTACGGCGGAAGCGCCAGCGTGGACGCGGATCCACAGTTCGCCCGCGCGACGTTGCGCCGACTTCGCGCGCCACCTGGCCGAGACCTGCGGCGCGCCCTTGACGCTGGTGGATGCCTTCGGGGAGCGCCAGTTCGGTGCCTGGGAGGGACGCGCTGCGCATCAGATCCCAGCCGCCGAGCTTGCCGGTTTCTGGAACGACCCAGCGGTCTTCACACCTCCAGGCGGCGAGCCCTTCGCGGACTTCCGCGCCCGTGTCCTGCGCGCCTGGAGCGAGCTGGAAACGACAAGCGAGGCGCACAGCCTCCTCGTCACCCACGGCGGCGTCATCCGCGTTCTGATTGCGGCCGTGCTGCGGATGCCGGACGAGGCCGCCCTCCTCCTCGAAGTCCCGCACGCCTGTCTGACGCGAATACGCCTGCCCGCAGCGCCCGGACGACCGAGCCTCATGTTTCATCGGAGTCTCTGAATGCGCCTTCGTCCTCTGTGGATCGCGGGACGCTTCCTGTCCCGCCTTCCCTTCCCTGACCCCGGTCTGGTCGCGCCCGAGGAAGCCGGCTGGGCGGTTCCCTGGTACCCCTTCATCGGACTCCTGCTCGGGCTACTGATCGCGCTGGCGGCGCTCGACCCTGTCCGCCACGGATGCGGGCGTCTCCGCCGCCCTGGTGTTGATCCTCTGGGTCTGGTCGACTGGCGCACTGCACCTGGATGGTCTGGCCGACAGCGCCGATGCCTGGATCGGCGGACTCGCCAGCCGCGAGCGCACGCTGGAGATCATGAAGGATCCGCGCAGCGGTCCGGCGGGCGTGACGGCGATCGTCCTGGTCCTGCTCACCAAATGGGCCGCGCTGGCGGCGTTGCCGACGACAGGGACGCCCTGGCTACTGCCCTGGATCCCGATGCTGGCGCGGGCGCAACTACCGCTCCTGATGCTGACCACGCCCTATGCTCGAACGAAGGGCATGGCCTCGGATCAATTCAACCAACTCCCGCGCCGTGCCGCCTGGATCGCCATCCTGGCAGCCAGTCTCGGCAGCCTCCTCTTCGCAGGATGGATGGGACTCGTCATGGTCCTGGCCGCCCTCGCCTGCTTCCTGATCGCCAGACGCATCATGTTTCAGCGGATCTCCGGCTTCACCGGGGACACCGCCGGAGCGCTGGTCGAGATCACCGAGACCCTTTTGCTCCTGGCCTGCGTCATCCGGTTGTGAACACATCCCGCTCAGGGTGTTGACCGGTCTGCGCGGGTCGGCGACTCAAAGAGCGGGAGCAGTCTCGCCGGAACTTCGTTCATGATGAATGCCGGGGCGTTTTCCAGCATCTTGGCGGAACAAGCGCAAAGACCTCAGGACGTTGGCGGGGCGCCTCGGACGCCCTCAATCCCGCCAGCCCTGCTGGCGCAACGCTGAAGTCGTCGAAATACACCACGCTGTCCGCCTTAGACCATAGGCCGATGCGTCCGGAGACCGGTCGGCCCAGATCATGGGTCAGGACGCGTTTGCCGTTCACCCAGCCCTCCACCTTGCCGCCGGCGACGCTGAGGCGCAGTTCGTGCCACTGACCGCTCGGCGTCGGCGTGTTGCGGACCCATTCGACCGACGAGCGTTTGCCCCTTGCGTACTTGAACAACACCAGATTGTCTTCCAGCGGATTGGCGCGCAGCGTCAGGTAATCGCCGTTGGGTTTGACATCGAACAGGATGCCGGCCGCTTGATCGAGCCGCCCGGCCACGCCTTTGAAGCGGACCGTGATCGTGCCATCCGTGAAGTCGGCGACCTCGTTCATCACCGCGATGGGGAAAAAGGCATAAGCCTGGACGTTGTCGAGAAACTCGGCGTAGCGCTCGCCGTAGAGCGCGCGTGCCTTGTCGGCAAGTCCCGCGGACGGCTGTCCCTGCGCCCATTGGGTGCCGTTGACCGAGAGGCGCTTGTTGCCGCCCTCGTCGACGATCACCCAGTTGCCCACGGTGGCGGTAAGGGAACGGGGCTCGGCCCCGACGGTTTCCGCGTCGAAGCCCTGCACCAGTGGTGCCGCGAGTGCGGGGACCGCCACGAGAGCGGCCAACAGTGAGTTCCAACGCAGTGTCATGAGGTTTCTCCACGGAGTGAACGAAGGTGGGACGGCGGGCGGCCAGCGCGGCTATGAGACCAGCCGGCCAGCAGGATCAGGGCCGGTAGCAGAAGATAGAACCAAAGTTCCGCCGGACCCGCGTCCGCGACCAGCGGGTAGCCGTGATAGGGCTTCAGCTCGACCGGCGTCACGGTGACGCCCGCCAGTTCGTGCAGCAGCGGCAGGATCTCGCGCGGGCTGTTGGAGCGGCTTTCGGTGTGCCGATCGGCATAGTCATAGGCGATGACACCGTAACGGTCGTCCTGGGCGGCGCCGAAGGGACCCGAATTGCCGGTCTCCGCCCAGCGCACCCGCAGACCGGGCACGAGGCGTTTCAACTTGGCCAAGACGTTGGCGGCGTACTCGCGTGCCCGACTGTCCTCCGGGGCGAGGAACAGCGTGATCGTGAGCCCGCGGTCCATGCGGGCGAGCGCCGCCTCGTCGGCCGGGTTGAAGCTGTTGCGACCGTTTTCGGAGACATCGACGGACCGATGGACGACGGAGGTTGCCAGCAGCGCGGCGAGCACCATGGCTGCGCCGACAGCACCGCGCAGAAGCCGCGCGCGGCGCGTCAGGCCAAGCGGCAAAATCAACATGGCCAGCATGCACAACCCCAGCCCCAGGATTGCCAGGCCGAGTGCTGGACCAACCGGAAAGAGCCCATGTTCGAACGCCTTGAGCGCCTGTGTGGGTGAAATGGCACCGAGCGCCTTGAGCCATTCCGGTCCGGTCGCGGCGGCGAAATCCAGGACCCAGAACCCGAGGGTCACGGCGAGCGTCACGATGGCCGCCGTCGCCGAGGACACGGTGAGTGCCGCCGCAAAGAAGGCGACGCCGGCAACGGCCAGCGCATAGAGGGCGTGGCCGAGGACCAGATTGGCCGTCTCCGGAAACGCCACATGGCCACCGGCCAGGTGCCAGACGGCAAGGGCCGACAGCGGCACCGCGAGGCTCATGAACCAGGCCGCCCCGACGGCGGCGAGCTTCAACAGGGTGAGCGCGGCGACTGACACCGGCCATTGCAGCGCGAGCTTCACGGCACCGCTCTCGCGATCCTGGCCGATGGCTCGGATGGCGACGAACGGAAACAGCAGCGTCGTCCCCAAGTAGAAGGCGCCGAACGTGGGCACCAGAATCCCGTCCAGCGGCGTCATGCCGCGGGCAAGCTCCGGGAACTGAAGGGCCGTGCGGCTGGCCTCGCCGAAGAGGCGCATCGCTTCGACGAAACCGTAGCCGGCCAGGGGTGCGAGTACCAGCAGCATGGCCCAGTAGGCGCGGCCGGCGAGCAAGCGGCGCCACTCGAAACCGACCAGGGCCGCCAGCCGCTGCCCCGCCCGTCGTGACTTATCCCGTGAGACCAAGGAAGACCTCCTCAAGGTCGGCGTCGGCCGCCCCTGTCTGGGACGCCAGCTCGGCCAGCGAGCCCAGCCCGAGCTGGCGACCGTCGTCGAGCAGCAGCAGGCGACCGCAGATGCGCTCGGCGTCCTTCAGTTGATGGATGGAGAGCATCAGCGCCCGCTCCGCCGCGACCTCGCGCAGTAGCTGCATCACCTGCAAGGTCTGGCGCAGGTCAAAGCCGTCGAAAGGTTCGTCGAGGATCAGGATGGGCTGTGGCGTCAGCAGCGCCAGGGCCAATAAGAGGCGTCGGCGGTAACCCTTGGACAGTTCCGCGATGCGCTTACCCACCACGGGACCGAGTTCCAACTGGCGGGCGACGGTCGCTTCGCGCGCCTGGCTGAGCCCATGCAGGTCGCGAAAGAGGCCCGTGACCCGCCACACTGGCTGATCGCTCCAGGGCGCGATCCCGTCGGGCAGATAGAACATGACGTCATGTCGCCGTCCCGGCGCAAGCGGCACACCCTCGAATCGCACCTCCCCCGCATCGGCGGGCAGGAGTCCGGCCAAACACTCCATGAACGTGGTCTTGCCGGCGCCATTGGGACCAATAATGCCGAGGATGTCGCCCGGCGACAGATCGAAGTCCACACCCGCGAGCACCGTCGCATCGCCATAGCGCTTGGCAAGCCCACGCACGGAGAACCAAGGTCGGCCCTCAGTCATCGTCTTGGCTCACCTTGCCGGTGAGCGGATCGACCTCAAGCTCGATTTCCTTGCCGCTGGCGTCGAACGCCTCGACCTCGTAGGCACCGTCCTTGAACCTGATCTCGACGATGGTCTTATACCCCGCATCCTCGATCTGTTTGATCAGCCCGGAGAGCGGCAGCGCATTGGCAGGCGGCTGGTCGTGGCTGAACCATCCCGCCAGAGCGGCGACGGGCAGGATCGCCAGGGCGGCGGCAACGATGAGTGGGTGGTTGGTCTTCATGGAGGGCTCCAGTGGGGGTTGTGGTTGACGGGATCCATCAGCGGTCCTCGTCCTCGCGCACCGATCGACCCTGGACACAACGCGCGGGGCCAACCTCGATGCCGGTTGCCCCGCGTCGCCGTCCTCACGCGGCGCCGTCCGTCCAGAGCGCACGGGCTTTCATCGCCCGCTCCAGGCGGGCCGACACGGTTTCCCAGCGAATGTTGCGCACGACGGCGTCGACATAGGCCGGGGCCGCTGCGCCGTAGTCCATCTGGTAGGAATGCTCGTAGAGGTCCATCACCAGGACCGGCAGCGTGGCGCTGGGGGCATGCAGGTGATCCCATTGCCAGTAGTTCTCCAGTAACCCGGTGTGCAGGTTGTAGCCGAGCACGACCCAGCCAGAACCACCGCCGAGGCCAACGCCCATGCGCTTGAATTCCTTTTCCCAGCGGTCGACGGAACCGAACGCCGTGCCGAGCCGTTGCCGAAGGGGCTCATCGGGTGTTCCGCCGTGGCCCAGGTTGCCGAAGTAGAGTTCGTGCAAGACGACCGAGCCCGTGCGCAGCAGGTGCTCGCGCTTGAGCCCGTTGTACAAATAGGGCGGCAGGGTCGCATCCTCCTGCGCGCTCGCCAGGCGTTGCTTGACGGCGTTCAAGGCCTTGACCGATCCCCCGTAGTTGTTCTCCCAATGGGACTGGACCAGTTTTTCCGAGAGGCCATCCAGGCTCGCCGGATCGAAGGGTAAGGGGATGGGCTGGTGGGTGGCGGCGAACGCGGTCGGGATGGGGGTCGCCGTGGACGCCTCCTGTCCGGGCGTCGCTGACACCGTGTCGGACGCCAGGGCGGCCAAGGTCGCTCCAGCGGCGGCTGTCGCGAGAAATTCACGTCGGGAATAGTCTTTGCTCATCGATTTCGCTCCGGACTGGACCAGCCAGTGGTTGAAGAAACCTCATCACGCATCGGTCCCTTTGGCCGCTATGTTTACGGCGATAGGACGCGTTGGGGTCAGAGAGGGGGTCATGGCAGATACGCGAACAACACGCCCGCTGCGGCGCAGACCGCGATGATCCGCGGGATGCCCTGGCGGTACTTCCAGAGGGCCAGGAAGGCCGCCACCGTGATCAGCGCCTGCAACCACGCGAAGCGACCATCGAACGGCGCCGTCGCCGTGGCGTCCGGCCACAGCACATGCCAGCCGAAGACCAACGCCAGGTTGAGCACCACGCCCACCACGGCGGCGGTGATGGCGGTCAGGGGCGCGGTGAACCTGAGGTCACCGTGGGTGGTTTCGACCAAGGGCGCGCCGGCCAGGATGAAGATGAAACTGGGCAGGAAGGTCACGTAGGTCACCAGCGTGGCCGCGACCGCACCGGCCAGCAACAGGTGATCGGGTCCGAACAGCGCCTTGGTCCAGCCCGCGACGAACCCGACGAAGGTCACCACCATGATCAGCGGCCCGGGCGTGGTCTCACCCAACGCCAGCCCGTCGATCATCTGATGCGCCGCCAACCAGTGGTAGTGCTCGACTGCCGCCCTGATAGACGTAGGGCAAGACGGCGTAGGCACCGCCAAAGGTCAGCAGGGCGGCCTTGGTGAAGAACCAACCCAGTTGCGTCAGCGTGTCGTGCCAGCCGCCCTGTGCCCAGAGAAACCCCATGACGCCACCCCAGAGAATCAATCCCACCAGGAGCACCTTGAGCAAGCCCGCCCAGGTGAATCGGGCATGGGCAGGTGTGGGCGTGTCATCGTCGATGAGCGCCGGGCCGAAACTCTGTTGAGCCGCCGCATGTCCACCGCCCACCGCAAAATACCGAGGTACGAGCGTGCCGCCGATCAGGCCCAGCACGCCCGCCGCCAGGACGATCGCGGGGAAGGGCACGCCCAAGACGGCGATGGCCAGAAAGGATCCTGCCGCCAGCGTCCACAACAGGCGATTCTTCAGTGCCCGGGAACCGATGCGCCAGGCGGCGAAGACGACGATGGCGACCACGGCCGGTTTGATGCCATCGAACAGCCCCTGGATGAGGGTCAGGTGGCCGAAGGCTAAGTAGGTGTAGGTGAGCCCGATCAGGATGAACAGCGACGGCAGGACGAACAACGTGCCGGCGACGATGCCGCCCCAGGTGCGGTGCATCAGCCAGCCGATGTAGATGGCCAACTGTTGCGCCTCCGGTCCGGGCAGCAGCATGCAGTAGTTGAGCGCATGCAGAAACCGCCGCTCGCTGATCCAGCGTCGCCGCTCGACCAGTTCCGCATGCATGATGGCGATCTGTCCGGCCGGCCCCCCGAAGCTGATGAAGCCGAGCTTGAGCCAGAAGAGGAAGGCATCCCAAAAGCTCACGCTCGATGGCGCGTCACTGTCCTTGGCGGGCGCTGCACACTGGCGTTTGGTGTCGTCATGCTGCGGCATCCTGTTCAAACGCGGCGATCAGTCCGTCGAAGACAATGCTGGCGGTCGCGAGCAGTTGGTCGTCGTCAGGGATGGTGTCGCGCAGGCCGGCGAGGACGCGCTCGATCCCTTGAGATTCCGGGGGCTGGATGCCGCCGGCATCGAGGAAATGCACGATCCCGGCGAGCCGGGTGAGGGGCGCCGGGGCGAGGCCGAAGGCGGCCATGAGGGTCTCGAACGTCACCTTGGCGCCGACGTGGGTGAAGGCGGCCCCGTCGAAGTCGAAACCGAGCACATCCGCGGGGCACTCCTCGGGTGAGGCCAGCCAGCGAATACGGGCATCGGGATCGATGAAGCGGCGAATCAGCCAGGCGCTCGCCAATCGGTCCACCCAAGGTCTGGCGCGTGTCGCCCACTCTCGGCCGCGATAGTCCTCCGCCGCGAGGCAGGGAATCTGCCCGGCGGCCGCATGCGGTTCGTTCGGTGACAGCCAACGGTTGACCGCTTGCTCCAATTCCTGCAACGCGGCGTCCGTCTGTTTCTGTGCTTCTCCGGGGAAGAAGTCGATCGCGGCCAGTTGTCCGAAGGTCCGACGTAGCTTGCGGGCCTGCTTGAGCGTAGCCAAAGCGGTTATCTCTGTGAGGCTGGCGTCAGTCTTGGCGATGTCCGCCAGCAACTCGCCGAAGTCGGGTGATCGGTCGAACAGACCCTGGAAGCTAGCTTCTTCACCGTTCGCATCCAGTAGATAGGCCATGCCGTTGCTGGCGCGGACATCCTCGGCGATCCCGGTTAACGTCGAACGGCAACTGTCCAAGGCCGGCAGCAGATAGACTCCATCCCGGAGCACGGCGGCGCCGGAGGCTTTGAGGGCACGCCATGCCCGCATCCGCGCCGTGGCATTTTCAGTGGAAAGGGTAAGTACGAGAAGGATCCAGGGCATGTACGTCAAGATTTTTTGTTAAGATAGTTACATATTAGTAGCGATCGCTATATTTTCAACAGGCGATGACACATCGACAGGCCGCTGTTCATGCGGATAGGTGTCCTTCGCGATGACAGGATCCGGCGGGAAGAAACGCTCCTGGCTTCGCTTTCTATTCTCCAGGCCGATGGGTCCAGAACCGGCCGCGCGCTTGCCGCCATCGGACAGGATCTTGGATGGCCCCGTCCGGTCCAAGCCTCATCTGGATCGCGCCTGCGTTCGCCGTATTGAGCATGCGCGACCCAAACCGCGCCACTCGCGCGCGAACCTCGGCAGCAGGAAACCCGTACTGGTTGGCATAGCCGGCCGAGAAGAGCACCCAGGTCGGCCTCACCGCTTCCAGAAACTCGCTCCCGGTCGAGGTCGCGCTTCCGTGGTGTCCGGCGATGAGGATGTCGCTGCGCAGCCCGGTTCCGATTCCCGCGACGAGGCTCCGCTCGAAACGGCGGTCCAGGTCCCCGGTGAACAGGATGGCATGATCGCCCGTCTCCACTCTGAGGACGCAGGAGCTGTTGTTGCCGCTCTCGACCGGCTCCACGGGATGCAGGAATCGGAAGGTGACGCCCGACCATTCCCAACCCTCCCCCGCTCGGCAAGGTTCGGCGCCCGCCAGCGCGAGCTGGTCCGGCTCGCCGCTAAGGATGCGCGCGATCCCGATCCGCTCGGATAGCCCGGAAGCGCCACCCGAATGGTCACGATCGGCATGGCTGATCACCAGTCTGTCGACACGCGCGACGCCCTCGGTAAGCAGAAAGGGCGCCAGCACCGCGCGACCTGTATTGAATCCGCTGGGATAGCCGGGTCCGGTGTCGATAGACCAGGGTGCCTTCCTGGGTCCGCACCACGACAGCAAGCCCCTGACCGACATCGAGCACGGTGATCCAGGCTTCGCCCCGAGTCGGGCCGGGAGGGCGAACCAACAGCAGCGGCAGGAGTAGGATCAGACCCAACCAACGCCCAGGCAGACCCCGTGGGGCCAATAACAGCAGCGCGCCCGCGCCTGCGGCGCCCCAGACCCAGAGGGGCGGCGCGGCGATGCTTTCCGCCGCGCTCGGCAATGCGGCGAGCCAGGCCAGGCCATCCATGCACCAACCGAGCAGGTCCGCTGTCAGCGCCAGTGGCCATGCAAGCCCTGGAATCAGACTGAGCAGACTGGCCAGTAGGACCAGTGGCAGCAGGACCAGCGTAAACAGGGGCTCGGCCACCAGATTGACCAGCGGGGCGATGAGCGAGACACGCCCGAACAGCAATAACACCAGCGGCAGGAGACCGATGGTGACGGCCCATTGGGCACGGCCCCAGCGCGTCCAGAGATCGCGGCTCGGCAGACGCTGCCCCAGATTGAACAGGAGGATCGCTACCCCGCCGAACGAAAGCCAGAAACCGAAGGACAGAACCGCCCGCGGGTCGACCAAGAGGACGCCGACCAGTGCGAGCGTCAGGGAATGGTAAGGCCGTGGGGTGCGTTGCCAGTAAAGCGCGGCGAAGACGACCGTTAGCATGATGAGGGCACGTTGGGTGGAGACCGAGAAACCGGCCAGACCGGCATAGCCGAGCGCGGCCAGAGCACCGGCCAGCACCCCGGCGCGGGGGGCGGCCAGGATCAAGGTCAGCCGGACGCTGCGCGACCATAGCCAGCGTACCAGGAACAAGAAGACGCCAGCGATCATGCCGACATTCAGACCCGAGATCGCGACCAGATGACTGGTTCCTGTCAGGGTCAGGACCTCCCAATCGTCGGGGCCGAAGCCGGAGGTCTCGCCAATCGCCAGGGCGATCACCAGCCCCAGACTCCGGTGATCGCTCAGGGTCCGAGCGAGATGCTCGGCAAACTCCTGGCGCCAGCGCATCAGCCAGTAGGCGCCCGGCCCCGGATCCAGGCGCTCGGCCGATCCGCCCCCACGCAGATACCCGGTCGCCTTGACGCCCTGCTCGAACAGCCAGCGCTCGTAATCGAATCCGCCCGGATTCATGTATCCGTGGCGTGGCTTGAGCCGGACCGCCAGCCGCCAGCGCTCGCCAGCGCGCAGCCTCGGGCAGTCCTTGAAGCAGGACAGACGCACCCGGCCCGCGAAGGGCGCATCCGCGCCGTTCAATCGGGTCTGCTCAACCTCGAACAGAAAACGCTGACCAGATTCACCATCCGCCGGAATCGAGCCAATCCGTCCCTCGATGACCAAGGGGGCGCGTGTGAGCGGTTCGGGAAAAGGTGCGTCCAGCAGGATACCGGCATGGATCTGTGCCCAGAACCCGCCAAGGCCGGCAAGGATCAACCACCGCAACCGGCGCGAAAGCCAGCCGAGCACGATAAACAGCAGAAGGAGCGAAAGTCCAAACCAGAGCGGCGGCAACAGCGGTAACAGGTGGAAACCGGCGACGCCCAGCGCGAAGGCCAATCCGGCATATCCCATCCGCCATCCCTCGCCGACGGGGCCGGATCAACCGGCCAGGCGACGAACGGACCCCGAGGTCACCGAACGGCGAATACGGCGTAGACAAAGATCAAGGGATCTCGCCCGGACTGCCCTATACTCGCGCCTTCTTGCCGCGCCTGAACACAACGAGCGAGCCCGCAGAGTGAAAAAATGGCTGAATCGGGTCATGCCGACCCCCAGGGAAATCCATGAAAACCGCTATCTTGGCCTATTCGGCAAGCTGCTGCACGATCCCAACCTCTGGCATCTGAACCGGCGCTCGGTCGCGGGCGGTGTCGCGGTCGGACTCTTTGTGATGTATCTGCCGCCGTTGGCGCACACCCTGATCGCCGCTGCGCTGTCGATCTATTTGCGGGTCAATCTCCCCATCTCGATTGCCCTGGTCTGGCTCTCCAATCCGCTGACGATCCCGCCCATGTTCTATTTCGCCTATCTGCTGGGCTGCTGGATCCTCGGCACCCCCAGCGGCGGGTTCCGGGCGGATTTCTGGCTGGATTGGCACAACTGGATGGCGGTCACCGGCCCCTTGCTACTGGGATCCGTGATCTGCGGTCTGATTTGCGCTGGACTCGGCTATCTGACCGTGCAACTGCTCTGGCGCTGGAAGCTCGTGCGCCAGATTCGACGACGCAAGGAGCGTTACCGCGCGCTGGCCGAAGCCCGGCTCAACACGCCATCGTCCAGCCGCCAAGTCTGATCCATGCGCCCCGCGAGTTCCAGGTCATGGGTAACGATCACCAGACTGGTCCCGATCTCGCGATTGAGTTCCAGCATCAGCTCGTAGACGCCCCCGGCGGTGGAACGATCCAGGTTACCGGTCGGCTCGTCCGCCAATAGACAGGCGGGACGCGTGACCAGCGCGCGCGCGACCGCCGCGCGCTGGCGCTCGCCGCCCGACAATTCGCCTGGCTTGTGGGTCATGCGGTGACCGAGCCCGACGCGCTCAAGCAGGGCGCTGGCCTTGGCCCGGGACTCGGCGGGCGAGGCGCCACCGATGAGCAGCGGCATGGCCACATTTTCGAGCGCGGTGAATTCGGGCAGCAGATGGTGGAATTGATAGACGAAACCCAGGTGACGGTTGCGCAGCAGCCCCAGCCTGGACTCCGACAATCGGCCGACGTCCTGGCCCAGCCAATGCACGCTGCCCGAGGTCGGCCGATCCAGTCCGCCGACGCAATGCAGCAGCGTACTCTTGCCCGAGCCAGAGGCGCCGACGATGGCGATGCGCTCGCCTGCCTGGATGCTGAAATCGACCCGCTTCAGGACCTTGACCTCCTGCGGCCCCTGGCGGAAGGTCTTGACCAGCTCCCGCACATCGAGCACCGACGCGACCTCACTCATAGCGCAGAGCCTCCGCCGGTTGCGTCTTGGCCGCGCGCCAGGCCGGATAGAGCGTCGCCAGCACCGACATCAGAAAGGCCCCGCCACTGATGGAGAGCACGTCGGACAGACGCACATCGGACGGCAGCTCGTTGATGTAATAGATGCTGGGATCGAGGAAACGGACACCGAACAGGCTCTCGATCGCCCCCACGACCGGTTCGACGTTCCACGCCAGCAGCACGCCGAGAACCATCCCGACCAGGGTCCCGATCAGGCCGATCGCGGTCCCCTGAACCATGAAGACCCCCATCACCCGCGCGGGCGAGAGCCCCAGGGTGCGCATCACCGCGATATCCGATTGCTTGTCGGTGACCACCATGACCAGGGTCGAGACGATATTGAAGGCGGCCACGGCGACGATGAGGAAGAGGATGATGCTCATCATCCGCTTCTCCATCGCCAGCGCGCTGAAGAAGTTGCTGTGGACCTGAGTCCAGTCCACCAGCCGGTAGACCCCGCCCAGGTCGTAGGCGATCTGGCGCGCCAGATAGGGGGCCTCCCACATGTCGTCGAGCTTGAGCCGCACACCCGAAACCCCGTCGCCCAGACTCAGCAGCTTGGCCCCGTCGGCCATGTTGATGAAGGCCGCGCTGCGGTCGTAGTCGGCCATGCCGACGGCGAAGATGCCGCTCACCGTGAAGCGCTTGAGGCGCGGCATGATGCCCACCGGCGTCGAACTGACCTGCGGGGTGACGACGGTGACCTTATCGCCCGGCTCCACGCCGAGATAGGCCGCGAGGTCGCGCCCCAGGATGATATTGAACTTGCCATCCACCAGATCGTCGACCGACCCGCTGATCATCTCGCGTCGCAACTCCGCGACCTGATCCTCTTCCTTCGGCAGGATGCCACGGACCAGGGCGCCGCTGACCTGGGCGCTATTGACCAGCATCCCCTGGACCTCGACGAAGGGCGCCGCGCCCAGCACATGCGGATGCGCCCGCACCTGTTCCAGGATCTCCCGCCAATTCGCGATGCCGCCGCCATAGGGCTCGGTCAGGGTCGCATGCGAGGCCATGCTCAGGATGCGCTGCTGGATCTCCTTGTGAAATCCGTTCATCACGGACAGCACCACGATCAGGGCGACGATCCCCAACGTGATCCCGACCATGGAGGTTCCGGAAATGAAGGAGATGAAATGATTGCGGCGTTTCGCGCGGGTGTAGCGCAGGCCGATATAAAGGGGGAGCGGATGAAACATAGGCGCGGGATTTAACCACAAACTCGCAGCCGGCGCGCGGGATCCTTCAAGCGCATGGATCCGGGGGGCCACCAGGGGTTCTCCACGGACGACCTACAGTTCAGCAACAGCGATTCCGCGAGCGGCGCACAACATATTGTGGTTGACGCGCAAAATTGCATGTATATATTGATATCGTCACCGTCTCCCCTCTCGATTTTCCGCAGCCATCGCCAGACCGACCACCCCGGAGGAGCCATGTCCGTCACCAACCCGCCAGCCACTCATCAGACCCTAGCGCCGGATGCCATCGCCGACCCAAGCGCACCCCGGACGCTCGATCCCCGCATCGAGATCGCCGCCCACACCCCCGGCAAGCTCCAGGTCATCCGGCGCAATGGCCAGGTCACGCACTTCGACCCGAGCAAGATCATGGTCGCCATGACCAAGGCGTTCCTGGCGGTCGAGGGCGGCTCGGCGGCGGCCTCCAGCCGCATCCATGATCGTGTACAGGAGCTGACCGAGCAGGTGACCGCGGCCCTGACCCGGCGTCTGCCCGGCGGCGGCACGGTGCATATCGAGGACATCCAGGATCAGGTCGAGCTGGCGCTGATGCGCGCCGGGGAGCACAAGGTCGCGCGCGACTACGTGCTCTACCGCGAGGCCCGCGCCCGCGAGCGCGCCGAGAAGGCCGCCGCGACCGCCGAGGTCCAGGAGGCGCATCCGCTCTCCGTCACCCTGGCCGACGGCAGCACCCGCCCGCTGGACGTCGCGCGCATGACCCGGCTGGTCGACGAAGCCTGCCGTGATCTGGACGCGGTCGACGCCCAGGCCATCCTCACCGACACCCTGCGCAACCTCTTCGACGGCGTGCGCGAGGCCGATGTGCAGCCAGGCGCTGGTGATGTCCGCCCGCACCCTGATCGAGCGCGAGCCCCAGTACAGCCAGGTCGCCGCCCGGCTGCTGCTCGACATCGCCCGCCGCGAGGCGCTGGGCTTCCTCGACATGGCCGCTGGCGTCGAGACCCAGGCGGATCTCGCCGAGCGCTATGCCGACTACTTCAGCGCCTACATCAAGCGCGCCGCCGACCTGGAGCACCTGGACCAGCAGCTCAGCCGCTATGACCTCAAGCGACTCGGCGCCGCGCTCAGGCCCGAGCGCGATCTCCAGTTCAACTATCTGGGGCTGCAGACGCTCTACGACCGCTACTTCATCCACACCGCCAACGGCATCCGCTTCGAGCTGCCGCAGGCGTTTTTCATGCGCGTCGCCATGGGCCTCGCCATCAACGAGATCGACCGCGAAGAGCGCGCCATCGAGTTCTACGAGCTGCTCTCCAGCTTCGACTTCATGTGCTCGACGCCGACCCTGTTCAACTCCGGCACGCTGCGCCCGCAGCTCAGCTCCTGCTTCCTCACCACGGTCCCGGACGACCTCGACGGCATCTACAGCGCCATCAAGGACAACGCCCTGCTGTCCAAATTCGCCGGCGGACTGGGCAACGACTGGACCCGCGTGCGCGGCATGGGCGCGCACATCAAGGGGACCAATGGGAAGAGTCAGGGGGTGGTGCCGTTTCTGAAGGTGGCGAATGACACGGCGGTCGCGGTCAATCAGTGCTTCGCGCCGGAGACGACCGTTTTCACCGCCGACGGTCCCAAGCCCATCAAGGACGTGAAGGTCGGCGATCTGGTGCTCGGCCAGCGCGGTCGCTATCGCGAGGTGACCGAGCACTTCGTCTATGACCAGAAGGACGCGCCCATGGTCCAGGTCGCGGTCAAGCACGCGATCAATGACCTCAAGGTGACCGCCGGTCATCCCTTCTGGGCGATTCAGGGCGTGCCGATGGAGCAGAGCATCGAGCGCACCCTGAGCCAGATCGAGCACGGCCGCTTCAAGCCGGACTGGATCGACGCCGGACAGCTCGCGCGCGGCGACTATGTGGCGCAGGTGATTCCGTCCGAAGTCGTGCCGGTGGACGGCATCAGCGAGGACGATGCCCGGCTCTACGGCATCCTGCTCGGCGACGGACACCTGACGCGCGGCTATGAATTCGGCGTCTCGGGCAACCCCAGCGCGGACGCCGGCCATCTCCAGTTCGTCCGCGACTATCTCACCGAGCGCGGCATCCACTTCTGGGAGAACCAGCGCGGCGAGACCTACCTCCAGATCAAGTGGAGCGTCGGCCTTGGTCTGGCGCGCTGCGCCACCACCGGCCAGTACGTCGGACTGGATCAGGCGCACCTGCCGTTCACCTATGAGGATCTCTACGACGCGCAAGGCAACAAGCGCATCGCGCGCCGCTTCAGCCACCTGCCGCACAACCAGACGCTGGCGCTGATTCAGGGCCTGCTGGAGACCGACGGCGGTATCTCGCGCGGCAAGGAGATCTATTTCACCTCGACCTCGGCCCCGCTCGCCGAAGGGCTGCGCTATCAACTGCTGCGCCTCGGCATCCCCTGCGCTGGTCAGTACCGCGAGCGCGACAATGCGCATCAAGGCACCCGCAGCGACGGTTCGGTGATCTCCTTCACCGGCACCACCCGCGCCTTCGATCTGCGCATCCCCGCCGCGTCCCAGATCGCCGGGCTCGTGGGCGTCCCAGCACTGACCAAGCAGAACTGGTTCCGCCTCGGCAACTGGATCTTCACCCGCGTCAAGTCGGTCACCGCCATCAATCCGGTTCCACAGGTCCACGACCTCAAGGTCGAGGGCGACGAGACCTACATGACCGCCGCCGCCCTGGTCCACAACGGCGGCAAGCGCAAGGGCGCCGTCTGCGCCTACCTCGAAACCTGGCACATCGACATCGAGGAATTCCTCGACCTGCGCAAGAACACCGGCGACGACCGCCGCCGCACCCATGACATGAACACCGCCAACTGGGTGCCGGACCTCTTCATGAAGCGCGTCGCCGAGGACCAGCACTGGACGCTCTTCTCGCCCAACGAGACGCCGGACCTGCACGACCTCACCGGCCAGGCGTTCGAGCAGGCTTACCTGGGCTACGAGGCGCGCGCCGAGCGTGGCGAGATGAAGGTCAGCAAGCGCCTCAAGGCCGTCGATCTCTGGCGCAAGATGCTGGCCATGCTGTTCGAGACCGGCCACCCCTGGATCGCCTTCAAGGATCCCTGCAACCTGCGCTACACCAACCAGCACATCGGCGTGGTGCATTCGTCGAATCTCTGCTGTATTGCCGCGGATCAACGTGTCGTCACCGACCGAGGGATGCTCACGATCGGTGAGTTGTACGCGCTTGGCGGACAAAACAAAGTCATCGGACTCGATGGTGTCTATTCGGCGTCGGAGATGTTTCTTCCGAGACCCAATGCGCCGATGGTTCGCATCGAAACCCAAGAAGGCTATACGCACAAAGTCACTCCAGATCACAAGGTCTGGATCAAGGACAGAGGATGGACCGAAGCACAGGATTTGAAACCCGGAGACAAGCTGCTCATTCAGCAGATCGAAGGGCTCTGGGGGCAACAGCACAACCCGGACCTTTCCTACCTCATGGGACTCATCGCGGGTGACGTAACCTTCGGGAAGCACAATGTCTTCATCGACATCTGGGAAAACGACTTCGGCGCGATCGATCGGATACAGGAGACCGTTCATTGTCTGCTCGACGGGAATACGGTCCTGCGCACCACATCGACCAACAAGCCCGAGTTCTGCTTCGACCTGGAGCACAAAAAGGCTCGCCTCGCATCGGCGCCGTTGAGGCGAATGCTGGCCGAGCAGGGTTTCACTCCCGACAGCAAAACGCAGGTGCCGGAGTTGGTCTGGAAGGGAGACCGACAGACCGCCGCCGCCTATTTGCGCGGTCTGTATCAAGCGGATGGGCACATCCAGAGCGGTCCGGAAATCACGACCTTGGTTCTCGCCTCCAAAGACCTGCAATTCATCCAGGACATTCAGATTCTATGGGCGAATTTCGGGGTCAAGGCATCCATCAATCAGATGCGCGAGCGAGAATTGAAGCCCATGCCCGATGGGCATGGCGGAACCAAGGAATACTGGAGCAATTCGCTGTATCGGCTCCTGATTACCTCCGTCAAAGGATGCCGGATCGCCGAGGAAGTCACCCAGCTTGCAACCAATAAGAAATCAGACGCGGCAGCCCATCACCTGCGTAACATCGAAAAACCCGGTTATGCCCAGAAGCTCTGGGCGACCTTCACGCGCTGCGTCGAGCTGCCAAACGAAGACGCCTATTGTCTGACCGTCGATTCCGAGACGCACGCCTGGACGGTCAATGGCCTGGTGACGAAAAACACCGAGATCACCCTGCACACCAATGACCAGGAGATCGCCGTCTGCAACCTGGGCTCGATCAACCTGGCCGCGCACGTCACCGACAAGGGGCTCGACACCCAGCGGCTGCGCAAGACCGTTACCACCGCCATGCGCATGCTGGACAACGTCATCGACTACAACTTCTACACCGTCCCCCAGGCGCGCAAATCCAACCTGCGTCACCGCCCGGTCGGGCTTGGCATCATGGGTTTCCAGGACGCCCTCTACAAAGTCCGCATCCCCTACGCCAGCCCGGAGGCCGTGCAGTTCGCCGACCAGAGCATGGAATACCTGAGCTACTACGCCATCGAGGCCAGCAGCGAGCTGGCCGCCGAGCGCGGGCGCTACCAGAGCTTCGACGGCTCGCTCTGGAGCCAGGGCATCCTGCCGATCGACAGCATCCGGCTCCTGGAAGAGGGACGCGGCGGCTATCTCCAGATGGACACCAGCACACACGCTCGACTGGGACAGCCTGCGCGAGCGCGTCAAGACCGTCGGCATGCGCAACTCCAACTGCATGGCCATCGCCCCCACCGCCACCATCAGCAACATCGTCGGCGTCAGCCAGTCGATCGAGCCGACCTACCAGAACCTCTTCGTCAAATCCAACCTCTCCGGCGAGTTCACCGTCGTCAATCCCTACCTGGTCGACGACCTCAAGGAACGCGGCCTCTGGGACTCCGTCATGGTCAACGACCTCAAATACTTCGACGGCTCCGTCCAGCAGATCGACCGCATCCCGGACGAGCTGAAACAGCTCTACGCCACCGCCTTCGAGGTCGACGCCCGCTGGCTGGTCGAAGCCGGCAGCCGCCGCCAGAAATGGCTCGACCAGGCGCAGAGTCTCAATCTTTATCTGAAAGAGCCCAACGGCAAGAAGCTCGACAACCTCTATAAGCTGGCCTGGGTGCGGGGGTTGAAGACCACCTATTACCTGCGGTCCATGGGCGCGACCCATGTCGAGAAATCGACCATGGCGGATGCGAGCAAGGCCAATCGACTGAGCGCGGTTGGCGGGAATTACATTTCGATGGATGGTGGGAAGGTGAGCGGGAAGGGGAATGGGGCGGCGGCGCCGAGTGCGTGCTCGATATTGGATCCGGAGTGTGAGGCTTGTCAGTGACGGGGAACGAACGCGCATTGAGGGAACGAGCCGTTCCGCGGCAACGACATGGCCTTCGGGGCACTCGCCTACTACCGCCAGATCGCCTCCCTGCCGCCGCCCATCGGACGCGGGCTCTCGGGAACGGGCGACAGCACGATCTATGTTCTGATCGGGCGGCCTTGAGCATGCGCCGCGACGTCGGCTTAGGTTGCGGCGGCGGTCATCAGCGTCGCCCAGGTTGAGCAAGATGCGGGCATCGTCGGTCCAGTGGTCCAACTTGACCGCATAGGTGCGGGCGCCAGGGCATCGGTCGCCTGCTGCTGTCCGATGCGGTCAAACGCACACTCAGCGCGAGCGCCTCGATTGGCATCCATGCCATGCTGGTCGATGCCAAGGATCATCAAGCGAAACGGTTTGACGAGCGATACGGATTTCTGGCGTGACCGGACAGCGTCGAACGGCTGTTTCCAATGTCATTGACTTAGAGCGTGTTTCAAAAGTCCTACTTGGCGAGTCGCCCGAGCATCAAGTTGATCATGGCGATGTGGATGAAGGCCTCGCTGGACGGGGTCAGGACCTCATCGTCCTGACTCAAGCGACGGTCACGATAGAGCCAGGCGAAGGTGCGCTCGACGACCCAGCGGCGCGGGAGCAGCGCAAAGTCTTGGGCCTGGTCAGAGCGCAGGACGACCTCCAGCACGAACCGAAAGCGTTGCGCGACCCACTGTAGCAAGTGACCCCGATAGCCGCCATCGACCCATACCCGACGCAGTTTTTTGCAACTGCCGGTGAGCGACCGGAACACCCGCTTGGCGCCGTCGCGGTCTTGAACGGCCGCCGAGGTCACCACGATCACCAGCAGCAACCCCAGGGTCTCGACGAGGAGGTGACGCTTGCGCCCTTGGATCGTCTTACCCGCGTCGAAACCCTTCGTCCCGGCCAAGGCGGTGGTCTTCACGCGCTGGCGATCCAGACAGCCCGCCGTCGGGTGCGTGTGCCGCCCGGCCCGGCGCCGCACCTGCGCGCGCAGCGTGTCGTGAATGCGCTGCCACAGGGCGCGATGCGTGAAGCGGCGAAAATACCCATCGACCGTTTGCCAGGGCGGAAACTCGCCGTGCGGCCACCACCGCCAGGCGGCACCCGAGCGCGGGATGTAGAGGATTGCATGGATCACTTGGCACATCGCCACGCGGCGCGGACATCCACCGGGTCGGGCCTCGGGCAACAACGGCTCGATGATGGCCCCGCGTCGGTCGTTCAGATCAGTCGGGTAGCGCTTCTTGCCCCGGCGTTTTTGATGGCCATCGCGAAAAGGCCGAGATTCTAACGATTCCCCCCGCGCCAGGACTTTCAAAACACGCTCTGAGAGGACGGGCAAGGCGCCAGGCCGGAGATTGGCCCTGGAGCAACGGGGCTGGACTGGCGCCCCCATCCTTCAGACTCGGCGCGGGGCGCTGTTCACAGGAAATCGAACAGTGAGAGTTTGCTGGTTTGGGCGTAGGTCTGCTGGGCGGCCTGCAGGACGACCTCTTGGAGCTTATAGCGACTGATGGCCTCGGCGTAGTCAAGATCGCTGACATCGGACAATGAGGTCTTGAGATCCACCACCCGCTGATCGTTCAGACTGGTTTGGGTATCCAGGGTCTGCAGCCGCAGGCCGACGGAGGTGCGGACCTCGTTCACCTGACCGAGCCCGGAATCGATGTTGAGCAGTGCCGCGCTGGTCGCCTCCGCGAACTTCGCGCGCGTGGCGTCGTCGGTGGCAGGGGTTTCCAATGCGGTGGCAATGGCGTCCAGGGTGTCGAAGATGCTGACGGTTGGCGCGGGCCTGGATGTCACGGTGTCGCCGTCGTTGGCGGTGCCGGTCAACGTGACGCTGCGGCCGGCGAAATTGATTGCATCACCGTCAGTAAAGCTTTTGTCTTCGATCAGATTTCCGGATTCGTCTTTAATGGTCGCGCCGGTGCCATCCACCACCTTGTAGACCACGTTGCCACTTCCGTCATCGCTAAACTGAATCCTGAAGGTATCCTTGGCATGGAGCGCGAAGGCGTCCTGATCCGTCACCTCGCTCTTTTTCGCCGCCAGGCTGCCTTGATTGGCCGGCCCCACCACGGCTTCTAGGATCTTGCCGCTCTTCTCGGGGACGTCCATGAAGACGGATCGCCCCGTGTCTCCAATCCGGATGGAGCGTGTCGCGCTGACGGCGACCTCGCGGACCGCGTCGACACCGTCGGCCCCGACATAGGACACCGCGCCTTGGGCATTGGTCGTGAAGGGCTGATCGAAGGATTTGGTCCCGGCAAAGAGGTACTCGCCGTTTGCATCCTGGGAGTTGGCGATCGCCAGGATGCCGTCCCTGAGCGAGCGGATCTCGTTCGCCATGGTCACCCTGTTACTGGCGTTATAGGTGTCGTTGCCTGCCGCCACGATCAGCTCGCGCGCCCGCTGTACATAATTGGTCACGGCGTCGAGTTGCGATTCCTCCTGCTCCAGACGCGGTTGAGCCAGATCGACGTTGCGCTGATATTGTTTCGTCGAGGTAATGGCGCTCTGCAAGGTCAGGGACTGGGCCGCTCCGCTGGGGTCGTCGGAGGGCGTGAGGATGCGCCGACCGGTAGCCATCTGCAGACTGGTGTGATTGAGATTCGTCTGGGCACGCTGCATGGCCGAGACGCCGGATTGGAAGATCTGAGTGGTGGAAATGCGCATGGGATCTTCCCCGATCAGCGGAAGGCGTTGAGGAGGGTGTCGAACATGGTGTTGGAGACCGAGATAACCTGGGCGCACGCCTGGTAGGCCTGCTGGTAACGCAGCATGTCGGCCGCTTCCTCGTCCAGGTTCACACCCGAAATCGCCTCGCGCTGGGCCTGGGCCGACTCCAGCAGGGTCGCGCTGGAATCGCGCGCGATCTGCGCCTGACGGGTCTGGGTGCCGACATCGGCCATCAGGCTGTTATAGCCGCCCTGGATGGTCGCCGTGCCTTGCACGACGCGGGCATTCTGGATATCGGCCATCGCGAGCATGTTGCGGTTGTCGCCTTTCTGGCCCGCGTTGCTCGCGATCACGAATTGGTCGCCCGCCTTGGGTGTCCCCTTGAGCTGGAGCTCCCAGCCGTTGGCGGTGATGGTCGTGATGCCCGTGGATGGGTCGGTGGCGCCTGTCAATGGAGTGGTAACACCCGCTGAAGTCAGGGTGTAGCCTGTCGCCGTATAGGTGACAACGGCGTCTTTCAACAGCTTCGAGTCAGTGGCGTCGACGGCCTTGACACTCTTGATGCTGGCCGCGCCGGTGTTCAGATCTGAGGGCCTAGCACGGACGGCACCCGCCGCAGCGACCTTCTCCGGATCGGTCATGGTGACCTCGATTCCGCTGGCGGCGAACCGGGTCGGCTGGATCAGCCAATTATCTCCTGCCACGGCACCGGGAATGCTCGTGTCGATCGACAAGCCGCCACCAGCCATGATTTTAGGCTCGATCACCCAACTATCGCCCGCTGACGGGCTCGAGATTGCGTTGGTATCAATCTTCAAAGCACCGGTGCCATCGAAGGGGATGGACGTGGTATCGGGCGGCTGCGTCAACGTATAGTCGGATCCGTCATAATCCAGGCGATAATTGCCCGATCCGAGACTGCTCGCATCCGTCACGATGACGCCGGGGGCACCGCTCGCGGCGTTGCCGGCACCCGGAGTGACCTTCGGCGCAAGGCTAATAGCCTTGTTATCCGGCAAACTCGTCAACTGAAAATCGGTGCCGTCATACCGCAGACGATAGTCGCTCGGGCTGAGCTGAGTGACATCCGAAATGGCGACCGTGGGTGAACCTGACGCCTTGTTCCCGCTGGCGCTATTCACCACTGGATCCGGCAGATCGAAGATGTCACCGCCCAGATCGCCGTTCAAATCCAAACCAAGGCGGTTCTGCGCATTCATTTGGCTCGCCAGGCTCAATCCGATGAGTCCAAGCTGATTCTGGGCGGTGTCGAGCATTCCGGTGCGGGTCTCGATCAAGCCTCCGATCTCGCCTCCGCTCATGAAGCGCGTCACATTGATCGGCTTACTGCCGTTGCTGGTCTGGAGGCCGATTTCCAGATTCTCCGGGTCGCCGGTCAGATGGTCCGCGACCAATTCGTGGGAGACGGCGCCCATGACCAGTGTCTGACCGTTGCCGATGAAGACCGACACGGTGCCGTCGTCCTGCGGAGTGACCGTGACGTCGATCTTTTCCGCCAGCGAGTTGAGGATATTGTCGCGCAAGTCCAGTACGTCGTTCGGCGTCGCGCCCTCGGCGAAGCCGGAGACCACGCGCGCGTTGAGATCGGCGAGCGATTTGGAGTACTGGTTGATCTCATCGACCGTGGTCGAGATCTGGCCGTTCACCAGCGTCCGCTGCTCATCGATCTGTGTGTTGAGCCGGTTCAGCGACTCGACCAGACTCCCCGCGTCGTTGAGCATGACGGTGCGGGCCGGGACCGAGGTTGGGTCGTCGGCGACATCCTGGATCGAGCTGAAGTAGTCATCCAGGACGGGCGCGAGCCCCGTGGTCTCGTCGGAGAGCAGGGTATCGACCCGCTCGGCGAAGTCAGCTCGCAAGCTCCCGTTGGCGCTGCTGGAAAGGCTGCTACGCAGTTGGGTATTGACCAGCTCGTTCTGCATGCGCTCGATCGTCGTGACCTGCACGCCTTGGCCGACGTAAGAACTGCCGAGAAGCTGGGGATTGCGGTTCTCCATCTCGACCCGCTGGCGGCTGTAGCCAGGGGTCGAGGCATTGGCGATGTTGTGACTGGTGGTCGCCAGCGCGCGCTGATAGGCCCGAAGACCGGAGACCGCGGTTCCCAAGATGCTCATCGAGTCCACCCGTTCATCATGAATTCATCCCGCCGGAGCGGTCCGCGCATCGCCATGACGCGCGCGAGGCTTCTCTCAACCCTCTGGTTGGGTATCGGCCTCGTTGACCGAAACTTGAGTCTCCGCCGCGTCGCCCAGCCGCAGCATCCGCTCGCGAATCCCGAGCACCTTGTTCGCGTAACGCGGATCCGTGGCATAGCCGGCGCTCTGGAGTCCGCGAATGAAATCCTCGGCCGTGCCGCTCTGTAACGCTTCACCATAACGCGGATTGCGGCGCAGGAAGGCGACATAGTCCACAAGCGAGTCGGCCGGCGTCGCATAGGCGCGGAATTGCGCCTGCTCACGCCGCGCCACGCCATCGCGGTACTCCAGCGTGCCGACCGCGACCCTGTCGCCCTGCCAACTCCGGTCCGCCTTGATGCCGAAGAGGTTGAAGCTGCTGCTGCCATCGGCGCGCTGTGGGACGTGCTTGCCCCAGCCGGTCTCCAGCGCGCTCTGCGCCAGCAGGATGCTGGTGTCCATGCCCAGCGCCTCGGCCGCCTGATCGGCATAGGGCTTGAGATAGGCGACGAATTCCTCGGCATTACTGGGCGGCCACTGGCCCGTTCCCTTCACCTCGATGGTCATGGCTGCGCTGGTGCCCGAGCCGGATGCCGTCGACGCGGGCTCCACCTCGCTGTCGACAGTCGTCGCGGCGACGGCTTCCAGGGCGGCGTCAATCTTCCGACGCTTGATGCTCTTGAGCGCGAGATTGCGCTCTGGCACCGCCAGATCCTCGGGATCGTGCGCGGTGTGAGCAAGCTCGCGCTTGGGTGCCAGTTGCCGCAGCAGCGCCTTGCGGATGCCCATGCCATCGCCCTCGCTCATGAGGGTCGCGATCTGTTGGTCGTAGAGATCCTGATAGATCTGGCTCTGACTGGAATCGAAGATCCCATCCGCTAGGGTCGCCTCGCGCATCTGCCGCAGCATCTGCCCGACCAGGAGCGACTCGAACGCCTTGGCGGCGGCCTCCAGACCGGCCGCGCCGCCGGTGCGCGCCGTCAGCGCGAGCGACTTGTAGGACGCCGGATCGCTGACCAGCCCGCCCTGGGGCGAGGCGCTGGGGCCGAGACCGAGTTTGGCACTGGCGGCGAGCATGGCCGGCTCAGATGACGATCAGCTCGGCGCGCAGGGCGCCGGCCTCACGCAGGGCCTCAAGGATGGCGACCAGATCGCCCGGCGCAGCGCCGACGTCGTTGACGGCCTGGACGATATCGCCCAGCGCCGTGCCCGGAGCGAAGAGGAACATGCGGTTCTTGTCCTGCTTGACCGCGACATCGCTCTGCGGAACCGCAGCGGTCTGGCCATTGGAAAACGGCTGAGGCTGCGAGACCGTGGGGTTCTCGCTGATGGTCACGGTGAGGTTGCCGTGCGAGATGGCCGCTGGCCGCACCTTAACGCCCGCGCCCATGACGATGGTACCACTGCGTGCGTTGATGATGACCCGCGCCGGCGGTTCGGCGGCGTCCACCTGCAGATTCTCCAGCACCGCGATGAAGGAGACCCGCTGCCCTGGATCCGCGGGTGCGCGCACCTGGACGGATGAGCCATCCAGGGGCTTAGCGACGTCGCCACCGAGGTGCGCGTTAACGACTTCCGACATCCGGTAAGCAGTCGTGAAATCGGGACGGTTCAGATTGAGCACGACATAGTTGCCCTGCGCGAAGCCGCTGGGAACCTCGCGCTCCACCGTCGCGCCGTTCGGAACCCGGCCGACGCTGGGCACGTTGACGGTGATGCGGCTGCCATCGGCCCCTCCGGCGCCGAATCCGCCAACCGTGAGATTGCCCTGGGCCATGGCATAAACCTGCCCGTCCGCGCCCTTGAGCGGCGTCATCAAGAGGGTACCGCCGCGCAGGCTCTTGGCGTTGCCGAGCGAGGAAACGGTGATATCCATCCGCTGGCCTGGCTTGGCAAAGGGCAGCAGATCGGCGGTCACCATCACGGCGGCCAGATTCTTGGTCTGGGGGTTGACGCTGTCGGGCACGGTCACGCCCAGTTGTCCGAGCATGTTCTTAAGACTTTGGACGGTGAAGGGCGCCTGGGTCGTCTGGTCGCCGGTGCCATCCAGACCCACGACCAGGCCGTAGCCGATAAGCTGGTTCTCGCGCACGCCGGAGACCGAGGCCAGATCCTTGATCCGTTCCTGTGTCGCGCCCAGGGGTTCACCCATGCCGATATCATTCGGCGCTGGCGGAGGCGGCGGACCGTCAGCCTGGGAGAGCGTCGACACGATCGCAAGCGTCGTCGACAAGAATGCCGTGCGTGCGAGAGTCTGAAGCCTGTTCATGTTCAACCTCGGTTGTCGGTCGTGAGGTCTGGTCAAATCGGCCAGATCGGGCTATTAAAGAAGCGTGACAGCCAACCTTGCGCATTGCTGTCCTGCAGTGCCCCGGTGCCGCCATAGTAGAGCTGGGCATTGGCGACCTGAGTCGACTGCACCTTGTTGCTCGTGGTGACGTCCACCGGCCGGATGATGCCGCGCAGCCGCACATATTCATTGCCCTGGTTGATGCCCAGCCATTTCTCGCCCTGGATCACCAGGTTGCCATTGGGCAGCACCTCGGCGACGGTCACCGTGATCTCGCCGGTCAACTGATTGCTCTGACTGGAATCGCCCGAACCGTCGAAGGTGCGCGAACCATCCGCCGAGACTCCGAGCAGGCTCACGTCCCCGTCGACAAGGGTCTTGCCCGCCACCGTGATGTTCCCGACATCCATCGTCGTCCCCGACTCTTTCGAGGTCTTGGTTGCCGACGACTTCTTGGCGTTGGTCTTCTCATCCAGGACGACGGTGACCAGATCGCCGACGCGCCGCGCCTTGTAGTCTTCGAACAGGCCCTGCGACTGGGCGGCTTGAAAGATGCCGCCATTGTTGGCCGCCGCCGGGCGTGGGGCGATGGGCGCGGTGGGGCGGTATTCGGCCGTGTCGCCCGGCTTGGCCGGATTGAGGGTACCGCAGGCGGAGAGACTGATCGCCGTCAGTACGAAAACAACGCGAGTCAGTGACGTCATCATGGCGCTTCTCGATTCAGTGGCCGCTTATCAGCCTAAATTGTTGTTGACGAATTGCAGCATCTCGTCCGCTGCGGAGATGGCCTTGGAGTTGACCTCATAGGCACGCTGGGTCTCGATCATGTTGACCAACTCTTCCGCCATGTTGACGTTGCTGCTCTCGACGGCGCACTGCATCAGGGTTCCCACGCCGCTGTCCCCAGGGTTGGACACCTGCGGCGAGCCCGAGGCGGCGGTCTCCTGGTAGAGATTCTCGCCTGACGCCTGCAAGCCGGCCGGGTTGATGAAGTTGGCCAGTTGAATCGTGCCCAATTGGACCGGGCTCGCCTGGTTCGGTAACTTGGCGCTGACGGTTCCGTCCTTACCGATACTGATGCTTTGGGCGTCGCTCGGCACCGTGATCGCCGGCTGCAGTGCATAACCATTGGACATGACCACCTGGCCATCGGCGTTGAGCTGAAAGCTCCCATCGCGCGTGTAGCCCGTTTCTCCACTCGGCATGAGGATCTGAAAAAAGCCCTGCCCCTCGATGGCGATATCCAGCGAATTGTCGGTCTGCACGATGTTGCCTTCCGCGAACATCTTCTCGGTCGCCACCGTCCGCACGCCGGTCCCCAGGGTGAGACCCGAGGGAAGCTGCGAGTCCTGCGTGGCTTGGGCGCCCGGCTGACGGACCGTCTGGTAGATTAGATCCTCGAACACGGCCCGGCCTTTCTTGAAGCCCGTGGTATTGACGTTGGCCAGATTGTTCGAGACCACGGCCATGCGGGTCTGCTGTGCGTCGAGGCCCGTCTTGGCGATCCAAAGTGCTTGGTTCATGGTCTACTCCTAGTGTCTGCCTGGCTCTGTCAGCCGATCGCCAACAAGCGGTTGTGACTCTCTTCGGTGTCGTTGGCGGTCTGCATCATCTTGACCTGGGTCTCGAAGGTGCGCGAGAGCTCGATCATCCGGGTCAGCGCCGCCACGGTATTGACGTTGCTGGTTTCCAACATCCCGGTGACGACCCGCACATTCGCATCCGCCGGGGTCGCCTGAGTATTCTGAGCACGAATCAGACCATCATCGGTCCGCTTCAGGGTCTTGGTGTCCGGATTGACCAGACGGATCCGATCGACCGCCGCGAGGGCGTTCGGCGCCGAGCCCTGTGGCTGAATGGTGATGGTCCCGTCGGTGCCGATGAGCAGGCTCTCGTTGGGCGGAACCGTGATGGGGCCGCCATCGCCGAGCACTGCCAGTCCGCGTTCGGTGCGCAGGACGCCGGTCGCGTCGACATGGAGATTGCCAGCGCGCGTATAGGCCTCGCCGCCATCCGACGCCTGAACGGCGATGAAGCCCTCGCCCTCGATGGCGACATCCAGATCCCGTCCGGTGCTCTCCAGCGTGCCGTGGGTGAAGTCGATGGCCTCGTCGCCAACCTGGACGTAATCGCGCGAGTCGTAGACCGGTCCGCTGACTTCCGTGGTGTAGGCATCCGCCAGCGCCTGACGAAAGCCATGGGTGTTGGCGTTCGCCAGGTTCTGGTTGTTGATCGCCTGCGCATAGGCCGTTTCCTTGGCGCCGGACATCGCGAGATAGAGAAAACGGTCCATGACTTACCCTCGGCGCTCGCGGCCGGGTCGCTAGATGTTGAGGACGGTCTGAATCGCCTCATCGGCCGTGGTGATGGTCTTGGCGTTCGCCTGATAGTTGCGCTGCGCGGTGATCAGACTCACCAGTGAATCGGCGATATCGACGTTCGATGCCTCCAACCCGCCCGACTGGATCAGGCCCAGGTTGCTGCTGCCCGGATCGCCGAACACCGGCTCGCCCGCCGCATAGGTTTCCGCCCAGGTACTGTCGCCGAGCTGCTGCAACCCCTGCGGATTGGAGAAGTTGGCCAGGGCGACCTTGCCCAAGGCCGAGGAATGGCCGTTGGAATAGTTGGCATAGACCACGCCCGTTTGGTCGACATCGAAGTTGCTCAGTTGACCCGTCGCATAGCCGTCTTGCGTCAGGTCGCTGACCGAATACTTGGTACCGTATTGGGTGAGACCTGCGAAAGTCGAATGTATCACTTCGTGGGATGTGTCGATGCGCGCATCTATTGGACCAATCGTTGCGCCATTCATTGGATCGATAGTCATCCAGGTCGAATGGGATGTCGAGGACGAGTCGTCGGGTCAGTAATCTTGCCATTGCATCAAAAGTGATCGTTGTCGTTGATCTGGATTCGTCACGGAGGGATTCCGTATCAGTGCCCCTTCCATCACAGTATAAACCTCCCATTCCAGTGCGGTCTCCGTCTTCGAGAAATACATGGTCATTGTTCGAGGCGTACCCAATGAATCGTAGAGAGTCACCGATGTCGAATAGTTGTAAGTATCGGGATCGGTAACATCGAATTCGAGCGCAGTATCCCATCGCATCAACCGGCTGTCGTCGGCATCCGAGCGCAGATTGATGCTGGCGCTCACCTCCGTGGTTGCCGAAGGTGCCTGATCTCCAAAATCCAACTGCAGATCGGTCAATGCCCCGGTATTGAAAGTCGTCGTCGTTCCCTTTTCATTCGCGGCATAGACCTGCAACCGTTGGCCCTGGTTATTAACAACATAGCCATCGCGATCGACCTCGAAAGCACCGGCACGGCTGTAGACCCTGGAGCCATTATCATCCAAAACGAAAAAGCCCTCGCCATTGATGGCGAGATCCAGCGCATTGTCGGTGTACTCGATATTGCCCTGCGAGAACTGCTGGGTCGTGGCCGCCAAGCGAACGCCAGATCCGATCGCGGTCTTACAGATGCTGCCATAAGACTGGGCATAGACATCGGCGAATTCCGCGCGCGACTCCTTGAAGCCGGTCGTCGCGGTATTGGCGATATTGTTGCCGATGACCTTGAGGTCCGCCGACGCGGCGTTCAGACCGCTCAATCCAATGCGTAAAGGCATGATGACATCTCCGGTGAATCAGTTGAGAGGTATTGTTCCGGGTCATTCGATACGGTAGACGTCGGAAAACTTGACGCTGCCGAGCCCCAGCACGCTGAGCATCAATCCCCCCGCATCGCTATCGTAAGAAACACTCTGGACTTGTCCGTCGAGCATGGGTTCGAGCGACTCCGTGGTTCCATCCGTCGTCGCGTTGATCTTGAATTGGTAGGTTCCGGCCGGAGCAGCGGTGCCGTCATCCAACTTGCCGTCCCACTCGAAATCCTTCAATCCAGCACTCTGACTGCCAAGATCCAGACTGCTTACCACTTCCCCGCTCTTATCGCAGACATCGACGGTGACATTCCCAGCCGAGGCCGACAGATTGACGGCGCCGCTGACGGTCTGCCCCTCGCTGATCTCCGTCGTATCGGCGGGCACCAGGACGTCATTGCCCACCAGGGTGGCGGCTTGCAGCGTCTGGTTCTGACTCAGGGTCTGCGAGAGTTCACTGAAACTCGTGGACAACTTCTCGATTCCCGCCACGGTTGAGAACTGAGCCAACTGGGCCACGAAATCCTTGCTGTCCATTGGCTCGGTGGGGTCCTGGTTGTTCAGTTGGGTGACCATCATGGTCAGGAAGTCGTCCTGTCCCAGCGTATTGTCATCCTCTGTCGTCGCCGTGCTGCTCGTGCTCGTCGTGGTCGAGGTACTCGACGTGGTTCCGTAGCCGCTCAGACCGAGTCCGCTCAGATAGTCCGTTGTCAATCCGCTCATGGCTGATTACCTTAGTTCTGACCCACTTGGAGGGTGCGCTGCAACAATTGACGCGAGGTGGTCATCACCTCGACATTGGCCTCATAACTGCGCGAGGCCGACATCATATTGGCCATTTCCTCGACCACGCTGATCGCCGGGCGGAAGACATAACCATCGGTATTCGCCTGCGGATGATTCGGCTCATAGGTCGGAATCGCGTCCGCTCCCGAATCCACGATGCCGGCGACCCGCACCGGGGTGGCGGCCGAATTCGGATCCTCTTCATCCAGGACGGCTTGAAAGAGCACCTCTTTCGGCTTATAGGCGGTATCCGCGCTGGAAGCGGCGGTCGAGGCATTCGCCAGATTGGACGCGACCGTATTCAACCGCACGGACTGCGCCGTGAGGGCCGAGGCCGAGGTATTGAAGACGCTGAACAGATCGCTCATGGCTTTACTCCTTTCTCAAGGCGGCGCGGATACTCGAAACACGGCGGGTCAGGAACTCCAACGAGCTCTGATACTGAATGGCGTTCTCCGCGAAGGCTGCGCGCTCGAATTGCGGATCGACCGTATTGCCATCCAGGGACGGTTGCGACGGGATTCGATAGAGCAAATCCGGCTCCTCAACGGTATCCCGGCCCTTGAGCGTCAAATGATTGGCCTGCGTCCGCGCGAGCTCCATCGTATTGCCCTGCCCTTGCGCCTCCGCCAGGGTGTTGCGGAAATCGAAGTCGCGCGACTTGTAGTTCGGCGTATCGGAATTGGCCAGATTGGAGGCCAGGAGCTCCGTTCGGCGCGCCTGCAGATTGACCGCTGCCGGCAAGACTCCGAAGGCTTTGTCGAGTGAGAAGCTCATGGCGAGGGATCCGCGAAGGGGGTTGCCATGAAGTCTGCAACCCCTGTGCCATGCGCGGGACAGGAGCGCGCTGGTGGCGCGGATGGGGACGGGATTGTGATGGAGCGCACACCTGGCGCCCGCTCAACTCGGGGCAAGGCTAAAGCGGCGCGCGAGGCCCTCTCAGCGTCGGCGCAGCAGGCTGCCCTGAGGCGTGCGAACGATCTCGAAGGCGTCCGTGTAGGAGCCGACCGCCTCTGAGGCGCCGACGAATAGATAACCGCCTGGCTCCAGTTGCCGGGCGATGCCGTCAAAAATCCGTCGCTTGGTTTCGGCCGAAAAATAGATCAGGACGTTGCGACAGAAGACGATGTCGAATTTCCCAAGCGCTGCATAGGACTCCATCAGGTTCAGTTTCTGAAACCGCACCCGGCGCTGGATATCCGGCTTGATCTTGTGACCGTTGGCGACCGTATCGAAGAATTTTTGCCGCCGTTCGGGACTCAAGCCGCGCACGATGCTCAAGCCGTCGTAGATGCCGGCGCGCGCCTCGGCCAGCACGGATTCGGAAAGATCCGTCGCCAGGATGCCGACCGGCGTCGTCTTGGGCGGAAAGGTGGCCTCCCATTCGGCAACCACCATCGCGATGCTGTAGGGCTCCTGACCGCTGGAACAGGCGGCGGACCAGACCCGGATCGGCTTCTGTTTGGCAGCCAGCTCTGGGAGGACGACCTGACGGAGGATCTCGAAGGGAAAGACGTCGCGAAACCAGGAGGTTTCGTTGGTCGTCATGGCGTCGATGACACGCGACTTCAGGGTCGGACTCGCCGACTGGCGCAAGGCCCTGAGCAGTTCCTCGACCTTCTTGTAGCCGAATTCGTCGAGCAATCGCGACAAACGGCTGGACACGAGGTACTGACGATTCTCGCCCAGCACCAGACCGCAGCATTCCGACAGAAACCGAGCGAACTCGGCATAGTCCCGCGCATCAATCACGGCTTGATCCTGGTGTCGCCACGCCCCGCCCGCCCGCACCGAGCGGGTGAAGCCGCGCCGTCCGCGCGGCGATCAATCGCTTGCGATCCCAACATTGCATCCTCGCCACTGGCTATTTTCGACTCGCATGCTTGAGCACCGTTGCGGCCAGTTCGTCCGGATCGAATTTAGCCAGGAAATCGTCGGCGCCGGCCCGCTTGACCATGTCGACGTTGAACTGACCGCTCAAGGAAGAGTGAAGTATCACCCGCAGATCCTTTAGCTTGCCATTCTCCCGGATATTTCGCGTGAGGGTGTAGCCATCCATGCGCGGCATCTCGATGTCGGCAATGATCATCTCGATCGAGGAATCCACCATGTCCGCGGCAGCCAGCTCCTCCAGATAGTCCAGTGCCGCCCTACCGTCCGAGCGGGTCTCGGTCCGGAAGCCGAGTTCCATGATCGCCCGCTCGATCTGCTTGCGCGCGACCAGCGAGTCGTCAACGATGAGGATCCGTCGATCATGCGGGATCTCGGCCGCCTGCTTCTGGACCTGCTCCGACACGTCCGCCGTAAGCTGATTGACCTGGGCGAAGACGCGCTCCACGTCGATGATCTCCACCAGTCGGCCATCCACTTCGGTGACCGCGACCAGATAGCTTTCCTGCTCGGTGCCGCGCGGCGGCGGCTTCACCGTCTCCCAGTTCACATTGACGATGCGGTCAACGGCGGAGACCCAGAAACCTTGAACGGAACGATTGAACTCCGTCACGATGACCTTGGCGTCCTCGTCCTGATCGACCAGGAGAGACGAAAAGCCGATGGCCCGCGCGAGATCGATGACCGAGACCGTGCGACCCCGGATGTTGGCGACACCGCAGACGATCGGGCTAGAGCCCGGCAGGTGCCTCAGCTTGGGCTTGGCGATGACCTCGCGCACCTTGAAGACATTGATGCCGAAGGTCTGCTTGCCGCCGAGATGAAACAGCAGCAACTCCATTCGGTTCTGTCCAACCAGTCGGGTTCGCTGATCGACATCGTCAATGAACTGACTCATCTCTCCGCCTCCTGCTCGCTAAAGGTCATGGGGTTGGCGCCGGCCGGGCCGCGAGACGCCAAGGGTTTGGCGGTCCGCGAATCCCGCCCCTGTGGGACGCGCGGTTCGGCTCCAGATCATCTGTGTTAGATCACCATAAATCGGTCGCGCAAACCTTGATTGGTTTTGCATTTCCCACGACGCGGACCCGCGCCAGCCTTGTTGCCAAGGCTAAGCTGCTGAAAGAAATCGTCTCAAGTCTATCAGGATCGGTGCCTGGTCACGTCGACCGGCGAGGCCGATCAAGGCAGCATCCACGGCGCGATTCATGCATGAAGCTGGCCAGACTGACCAAGATGAGGATCCAGAAGATGATCACGACCGCACCGACCAAGCTCGATCGCCCAATTCAGACGTCGTCGCGCTTCGCGCTGGTCCTGCTGATGCTCGCCGCCCACCCGGTCAAGGCATCGGAGATCGAACCGCTGGATCGCATCCTCGAAACGGCGCGCACCTTTCTCACCGCGAACCTCGGCTCCGCGTCCGACTCCGAGACGCGGATCGAAGTCGGCCAATTGGATAACCGGCTCCGACTCGCGCAGTGCGCGCAGCCGCCGACCGCTCAGTTTGCCCCTGGCTCGCGCGCCTCGGGCAGCACGACCGTGAATGTCCGTTGCGCCGCGCCCGTCACCTGGTCCATCCTGGTTCCCGTGCGGATCGAACGCTACACCCGGGTGGTCGTGGTGAAGCGTCCGCTGAACCGTCAGCAGGTCATCCAGCCCGGCGATGTCGCGCTTGAGCGCCAGGAGATTTCCAATCTGGCCGGCAGCTATCTCACCGAAACGAGCGCGGTCGTCGGTTTCGCCTCCAAGCGTCGTCTTGTCCCCGGTCAGGTGATGACCAGCGCCCATCTCACCGCCCAGCAACTGGTCAAGCGCGGTCAGGAGGTCACCCTCTACGCGGTCCGTCCTGGCTTGACGGTACGAATGAAGGGTGAGGCGATGGAAGACGGCACGGAAGGCCAGCGCATCCGCGTGCGCAACCGTTCATCGAAACTGGTCGTCGAGGGCTATGTCGAGCCTTCCGGCGCGGTCCGGGTCGCATTATGATCGAGACCGGACGCAGACACGGCTAGGGTATAAAATGTCCTACAGTTTTTCGCCACGCGGCCGATAGCTTAAGGCGAGCCCTCATCGAACCTGGATCAATCCCATGGACATCAAGACCCTGATTGGAAACAACCCGCGCACCGAGGGGACAACCACGGGAGTCAAGTCGGGGAGAGTGATCAGCGTAGCCGATCTAACCCCCGTCAAGACCAGCGGCACCGCGGGCGAATCCGTGACCCTGACGGCGGCGGCAAAGAGCCTGAGCGCGGCGAGCGCATCCGCTCAAGACGTGCCCTTCGACAGCGCCCGCGTGGAACGGATCAAGACGGCCATCTCCGAGGGCCGCTATCCGATCGACAATCAGCGGTTGGCCAAGAGCATGCTGAACTTCGAGGGGATGATGTCGTGATCGGCGCGTCCACTGGGATCTGAGTGCGATCGGATATGGACGGCATCGACCTCTTCGTTGCATCGCTGGACCGCTCGCTCCAGGACATCCGTGACCTGGAGGAGACGATGCTGGAGGAGATGCGCGCGATCGAGTCGCGGGATGTCGACGCACTCCACAAGATCGTTGCCGGGAAGTCGACGCTCGTCACCCGGCTGGAGACGGAGACCACTCAGCAGAGGACCTGGATCGAACAGGCGCAACTGACCTTCACCCCCGCCGGGATCGAACGCTTCATTCACGATTTCGATCACGGGGACCAACTCGGCGCCCGCTGGGCAGAGCTGCGCGAGGCAATCGGTCGCTGCGACCAACTGAACAAGGCCAACGCGCGGTTGATCGAGCGTGACCGCCGTCGGATCGCCACGACGCTCCGCATTCTCCAGGGCGAGGATCCCAGCTCGACGACCTACGATCCGCGTGGACGGACCGAGACGGCCGGCCAGCCCGGCCGGACCATCATTCGGGCCTGAAGCCGAGGGGATGCGGGAATTTTGAGTCGAGCTCACAGCCCCTTGGAGGATCAGTCCGACGTCGCCGAGCATGAGCGCGTCACGGAGTCCGAGCAGATCTCCGATATCCTCTCCAAAATCAACCGCCATCTGGTCCACGTCAGCGTGCGGCTGGATGCCGATGGCCCTGTCTACGATTCCCGACTATCCGGCGTCGACCCCGAGCGGCAGGTCATCTTGCTGGAGGCGCTGAGTCCGCCCGACGAACGGTCCGGCCTGACGCCTGGACAAAACGTCCTCGTCTTCGCCAGCCTGCGCGGGTCGGCGATGCGGTTTTCGCTGACCGTCGAGGAAGTCGTCTCGGGTGGCGCCTACCCTGTCTACCGGGGCAATTTTCCACGCGAAATTCTCTTCTTGCGCCGGCGCGATCTCTTGCGCGTCCACGTCCCGCTTTACGAGCATCGTCAGGTCAGCGTTCGGTGTGGGGATGCGGAGCGCGAAATGGTTGCGCGCGTCGTCGACCTTTCGGTCCGGGGCTTCTGTCTCGAAATCCCGGAGACGGAGATCCAAAGCGACCAGATCGGCTCGCGCTTCGTCTATTTCGGCATGGATCTGCCGGAGTCGCGAACCCTGCTATCCGGGGATGCCGTGCTGATCAATCTCAGACCGTCCCCGCGGCCTGGTTTTCTCTCGGCGGGCTTCGCGATCCTGGATCTGGATCCCGTGACCGAGCGTGCGCTAATGCGCGCGGCGCTTTACTATCAACGCGAAGCCAGAAAACTGGGTAGCTAACCCCGCCCACGGCCATCGTCGTCCTTGCTCGCCGCGGAACCGAGTCCCCTGCCCATGAGCGAGTTACCACCAGCCACATTGACAGGACCGGGCGCGGCGCCACCCGCGCTGACTGGTCCGCGCGCACCGGCCGCCGTCCCCGCGAACCTGTCGGCGCGACTCGCGGTCGGGATGCAAGTGGAGATCCAGCCGGGAAGGCTGATCTCGCCCGACCTGCTGGAAGTGCGCCTGCTTCCGCTCGATGGCGGTAGCGACCTACTCGGGACCAGCCGCGCGCAACTAGCCAAGCCGCTGCCGGATCAGATCGTCCAGCAACTCACCTCCGCCGCCAACACCGGGACGGACGCCCATACCCCGCGCATGCGGGCGGAGGTCATCTCCCTCGGCCCATCCCTCGTCCTGCGCATCGTCTCGGTCGGAGATACGCCAGGTCCCTCGACCGCCATGGCCCAACCGCAGGCACAAGCCCAAGCGCCAACCACGGCGACACGGGAGTGGGTCAATCAGCAGTACCGTGAAAATTGGCCGGAATCACGTCCCCTCGGCACGACCTTGGATACCCTGATCGACCGCATTCGGGATGCCGAAGGGCCAGCCATGCTCCTGTCGAGCACGGACTCTGGAGGCAGAGTCCAAGTGCAGCGGGCCTTTGAGTCCTTCGTCAGCCAATTGGCACGCACCCAGGATCTGACCGATCCCGACCGTCTATCAACCGCCGTGAGCCGATCGGGGCTCTGGCTCGAGTCGCTGGCGGCCCAAGCGGTTGCGAACCCCTCGCTCGCGGCCAGTCTCGCGCTGGATCTGAAGGCGCAATTGCTCAACTTGGCTCAAGAAATCCGCGTCGCCAAGACCACCTCGATCACGACGAAGCGACGCGCGCAGGACGGGGATCCCAGCCCGGTCGAGGCCAGCCAGGCGCCCGGACTCGATCCCAAGAAACCCGTGCTCATCGACCAACCGCCGGATCCGGCCACCCTTGCGAATCCACCGAAGCCGGATGGTCTGGCTCGCGAGGTGGATGGCATGATCAAGCAGGTGGTGACCCGGCAATTGCAGACGCTCGACGCGGAAGCCTCCCAGCCCCAGTGGTTCGTCGAGATCCCGTTCAAGACCGCCGCTGGCGTGATCGCGCTGGAGGCTGACATCCGGCGCGAGAGCCGTTCCGAGCGGCCCGAGGACGCCTGCTGGAGCATGCGGATCCATCTGGACTTGCCACGACTCGGCCCCTTGAATCTGCTGCTGAGTCTGCGCGGCGAGCGGTTCAACGCCAGCCTCCAGGCCGAGACCGAGACGAGCGCCGGGATTCTCCAGCAAAACCTGGAAACGCTGCGGGCGCAACTGGAAGCGCGGGATATCGAGGTCGCCAGCCTGCATGCCGGCTACCGCCCGGCGGAACGCCCTGCCCCACCCGTTCATTCCCCATTGGTGAGCGAGCAGGCATGAGCCAGAGACGCGCGCGGCTGGGGTTGGGATGAGCGAGCGGTCCAAACACCCGCCGCCCGCGAAGGCGGTCGCGCTCTCCTGGGATCGCGAGCGCGCGCCGCGCGTCACTGCTTCGGGCACGGGGGCGACCGCAGAGCAGATTCTCAAGATCGCCGAGGAGAATGGCGTTCCCCTGCAACGCGATCCCGTGCTCGTGCAGGCACTCGCGCAGATTCCGGTCGGAGACGAGATTCCGAGGAGTCTCTATGTGGCGGTCGCCGAGGTCCTGGCCTTTGTCTTCATGCTCGAAGGCATCGACCCGCGCGCCCCGCCAACCCTGATTCCCGCCGAGAAGCCAAGAACCACGGAGTAACGCCGTGGCTTTCGGTTAGGCCCGCGAAACGGGTTTCGCATCGGTCACGGCCCGCCGGCCATGCAGACTGAACAGCAGATCCACCTCGGACTGAGTCAAGGCGCACAGCTTGCGCACCTCCTCGCGGCTCCGCCCCTGTCGAATCAACTCGATCGCCTGACCGTAAAGCCCCTCGTCGACATCACGCAGGCGCAGCTCGCTCTGTTGATCGGTGAGGCGCTCGATGGTGCGGCTGACGGATGACTGGTGCTGGCCATGACTGATCACGTCTTCGGCGATGACCTTCATAGCGCCGTGCAGGCCCAACAGCGAGGTCTGCAAACGCTGATGGTCGCGCCTGACATCCCTGAGCTGAACCCCTAGCAGGCGGACGAGACGCGCGATGTAGAGTGCCGCCAACAGGGCAACGAGCCCCGCACCCACCGCAAGCCAGACCGGATCGATCCGTGGGATCCTGTCGATGAATTCGATCATGGACACCGCGCGCAACCCCTTGACCGGGGCCGCCGACCTAATGGCGGCCACTCAGGCATAATCGTCGATGATGCCCTTGCGCGGGAGCGTGGCGGGAGGCGTCTCGGCGGACCGTGACGTCACTTGCGCGGTCGCCAACGGACGCCTGGAGCGCCGTTGATCCGATCTCCGATCGTTGTCGCGGCGCTCGGTCTTTCTGCGCTCGCCTGAACGACGGTCGCCAGCCAGGCGGGAGTCTTGGCGGCGCTCCTCGGAGCGGCGCTCCTTGGAGCGCCGCTCGTTATGTCTGCGCTCGGAGGCGCGACGATCCGTGGAGCGACGTTCCTGACGCGCGGGCTTGGGGCGCGCCCAAGCGCGTGGATGCTCAAGGTTACGATCCTGCTCATCACTCGCTGTCCGCGACGCGGTTTGAGCATGGACGGGTCTCAAGGTCTTGATCGGCTCGCTCATGGATCGCTCCCGGACACTCCTAGTCCGATCGATATCGCTCTTGCTGTCGTGGGTTCATGACATGGACGCCCCGCCGTCCCGGATCAGAGCTCGCGGATCGCCGCCCATTCGTCATCCGAGAGCAGCTTGTTGAGGTCGATCAGGATCGTCAAGCCGTCCTCGGTGCTGCTGACCCCGAGGATGAATCGACTGGTCTGATCGTTGCCGACCGCCGGCGCGGGATCGACCGCATTGGGCGGGATCTGCACCACTTCGGCCACTGCGTCGACCAGAATGCCGATATTCTGATTGTCCACGTCGATGATGACAATCCGCGACGCCTCGTCGGGTTCGCGGACCGGAAGCTGCATCCGACGCCGGGCATCGATAACGGTCACCACATCGCCCCGCAGATTGATGATACCCAGAATGTAGTCGGGGACTCCCGGCACCGGGGCGATTTCGGTCAGTTTGAGAACCTCCTGGACCTGCAGGACATCGATGGCATAGGTCTCGTCAGCCAAGCTGAATGTCACGAAGGACGAAGAAGGCCCCTGGTTGCTCACATGCGATTCTGATCCGGCCATTGCTTCCTCACGGTTTGTTGGTCATAGCCCAGCGCCGATAGCAGTGGTCGTCGCTGTTGCGGTTGCTAAACGGTCCAAGGGCTCAGCGAGCCCGGCCGACCTCGGCTTCGAGATCCGTCTTCAGCCGCTCCGGCTCCTTCGCATCGCCCGATCGCGGCGGGACACCGGGCAGCACGATCACCGCGACACGGCGGTTCTGTGCCCGCCCGGCTTCGGTCGCATTGGCCGCCACGGGCTGAAACTCGCCATAGCCGATCGCCACCATGCGCTCCGGATCGATACCGTTGTGGGCGAAGAGGTTGACCACGGTGGCGGCCCGCCCGGACGACAGCTCCCAGTTGGAGGGATAAATGGTATTGCTGATCGGCAGATTGTCCGTGTGTCCCTCGACATGGATCCGCACGTCACGCTTGCCCAGGATCTTGGCCACGTCCGCGAGCACCGGGCGTGCCGCCGGCTCCAGCGTGGCCGAGCCGCTCCCGAACAGCAGACTGGTATTGATGGCAAGCTCAAGCCAGTAGGACTGCCGTTTGACCTGGATGTCGCCCTTCTCGATCAAGGGCTCCATCGCATCCTGGATTTCGACTGCCATCTCCTTGATTTCTTTTAAAATACGCGCGCGCTCCTGATCCGTGGCCGAACTCAGGATCGATTGCATGGCGACATCCGTCGGCGAGAGCATCTCGTCCTCGGGCACTTGGACATCACCCGCCGAGGCACCGCCGCTCTGGATCTCCACCGGCGCGAGCGAGCGATGGACATCGTCGCTGATCAGATTCAGCTCCAGACTCGGCTCTCCGACCTGAATGGGTGGAACCGGTACTTGCGAGCCGAAGGCCTCGGTCAATGAGTTGGAAAGCACGCGGTACTTGCCCGCGTCGACGACCGAAACCGCGTACATGACGACGAAAAAGGCCATGAGCAAGGTGACCAGGTCACCATAGGGAATGGCCCAGGCTTCATGACTGCCATGTTCCTCGTGCCGTTTACGCCGCGCCATGACGCTCTATCACCCCTGAATTCCGTCAGCCTTGAACGAAGCCCGTGAGCTTGTTTTCGATGTGGCGGGGATTCTCTCCCTCGGCGATCGAGACGAGCCCCTCAAGCAACATCGTCTGGTAGTTGACCCGTGCCTGGACGATCCCCTTGAGCTTATTGGCGACCGGCAGAAAGAAGAGATTGGCCAGTCCCACGCCATAGATGGTCGCCACGAAGGCCGCCGCGATCCCATGACCCAGCTTGCTGGGATCGGCCAGATTCTGCATCACCGCCATCAGACCCATCACGGCGCCAATGATGCCCAGCGTCGGCGAGTAGATCCCCATGCTCTCGAAGATCTTGGCCCCTTGCAGATCGAAGAGCTCCCGATTGTCGAGGTCCGCCTCCAGGATCTGTCGCAGCGCCTGCGGTTCGGCCCCGTCGACCAGCAACTGCAAACCCTTGCGCACGAAGGGATCCGGTTCCTCCTCGGACGCAGTCTCCAGGCCGAGCAGACCCTCCTTCCGCGACAGATGCGACCATTCCACGATGCGCTGGATCATCTCTTCCGTATTCAGGCTGGGTGGCTTGAACACCCAGGGGAACATCTTGAAGGCGTGGAAAAAGATCGCCTGGCGCGCGTGGACCAGTGTCGCTCCCAGGGTACCGACCACCACGATCAGGAAGGCCGCCAGATTCCAGAGCGCCCCGAGCGAGCTTCCCTTGGCGACCGCCCCCCCCAGAATGGCGACGAGACCCAGCAGGATCCCGACCACGCTCAGGATGTCCATTTCAGCGGAATCCCTTGACCAGTGCCGGTCCGACCTCTTTGAGCGCCAGGACTTGATCCGCGATACCGGCCTCGATGACGGCGGCGGGCATCCCGAAGACGACCGAGCTGGCCGCGTCCTGCGCCCACACATGCGCGCCTTGTGCCTTCAAGGCCCGCGCGCCCTCGCGTCCATCCGCGCCCATCCCGGTCAGGACCACGGCGAGTACCTGCGACCGCAAGGCGGTGACCGCCGACTTGAAGGTGATGTCGACGCTCGGCTTGTAGATGGTCCCCGGCGGGCTCTCCTCGATGCGGACTCGCGCCTGGGCGCCACCCTCCAGGACGAGTTGCATCCCGCCCGGCGCCAGGAGCGCGGAGCCTGGTCGCAGGACGTCGCCCGAGGCGGCCTCCTTGACATCGATCTGGCAGAGATTGTTCAGACGCTCCGCAAAGGCCGGGGTGAAACTGGCCGGCATGTGCTGGACCAGGATGATCGGCAGGGGAAAGCTCTTGGGCAACGCCTTGAGCACCTCTTGCAGCGCCACTGGACCGCCGGTGGAGGTTCCGATCAGAACAGCACGCAAGGTATGCAGCGGCGTACTGCTCGCCGTCGCCCGCGGGGCGACGACGGCCGGGCGCGCCAGCGGCATGCTTGAGTCGGCCGGCGTCGGCCGGTCACGCGGCTCGGCATGGCTCGGACGCGGCACGCGCGCCCGACCGAGCGCGCGCACGCGCCGACGCAGCAGGATCTTCGCGGCATCCTCGTCCTTGGCCATTTCGCTGAATCGCTTGGGCAGGAAGTCCATCGCGCCCGCGTCCAAGGCGTCCAGGGTCGCTTTCGCGCCCTCGGTCGTGAGCGTCGAAAACATCAGGATCGGCCGCGGCGACTCGGCCATGATGCGCCGCACCGCCGTGATGCCGTCCATGACGGGCATCTCGATGTCCATGGTGACCACATCCGGATTCAGGCGCTTGACGACCTCGATGGCCTCCAATCCATTCGTGGCGGTTCCGACCACCTCGATGCCGATATCGGCGTTGAGGATCTCGACGATCCGTCCGGCGGAAAAATCCCGAATCATCGACGACGACGACGCGCAAGGCCATCGTTCAGGCTCCCGCGTCCGCCAACGCCGGCTGAGCACGCGAGGCCCGCCCGCCGTAGCCCGGCTGGCCCATGAGCCGCACCAGGGCCGGGGTGTCGATGATCAAGGCGATCCCGCCATCGCCGGTAATGGTCGCGCCGGCCAGTCCTGGGACACCCAGGAGCCCCCTCCCGAGCGGTTTGATGACGACCTCCTCCTGACCGACGAGGCCATCCACGACCAGACCGATCTTGCGCTGGGCGACATGCACCACGACCACATGGGCATCCGCCTTGGGCTCGACCAGACGATAGGGATGCAGCCAGCGCGAGGCGTAATAGAGCGGCAAGGCATGGCTGCGCACCATGATGACCTCCTGGTCGTCGACGAAATGGGTGCGCGTCAGATCCAGATCCAGGATCTCCGAAACCGAGGCCAGGGGGACGGCGAAACGGCGCCCATCCAGAATGACCATGAGCGCTGGCAGGATGGCGAGCGTCAGGGGCAGCTTGACGTGCAGCTTGGTCCCCACGCCGAGCTTGGATTCGATCTCGATGGAGCCGTTGAGCTGGGCGATGCGGGTCTTGACCACATCCATGCCGACACCGCGCCCGGAGACGTCCGAGATCTCTTCCTTGGTCGAGAGACCCGCCATGAAGATGAGATCGAAACACTCCCGTTGCGACAGGCGCTCGGCCAGCGAGGGCTCTAGGAGGCCCTTCTCGACGGCCTTGGCGCGCAGCTTTTCCGGGTCCATGCCGCGTCCGTCATCCTGGATGAGGAGCGAGATGTGATCGCCTTCCTGAGCCGCCCCGAGGATGACCGTCCCCTTGCGCGGCTTGCCGTTGGCCTCGCGGACGTCGGGCATCTCGATGCCGTGATCGACGGCGTTGCGGATCAGATGCACCAGCGGATCGGCGAGCGCCTCGACCAGGTTCTTGTCCAGATCGGTCTCTTCCCCGTAGGTCTCCAGGTCGATCTCCTTGCCCAGATTGCGGGCGAGATCGCGCACCACGCGCGGAAAGCGGCTGAAAACCTTCTTGATCGGCTGCATGCGGGTCTTCATGACCGCCGTCTGCAGATCCGAGGTCACCAGCGCCAGGGAGCCGATGGCCTTGCCCATCTCGTCGTCTTCGGTGCGCGTGCGCAGCATGCTCAGGCGGTTGCGCACCAGCACCAGCTCGCCGACCAGGTTCATGATCTCGTCCAGACGCTGGGTATCGACCCGCACCGACGTCTCGCCGGCGGACTGACGCTGGTTCTTCGCCGACTCTGGCTGGACGGCCCGCGCCACGAAGGCATCTGCGGGAGAGTCGGCGGCCGTCCGCGCCGGAAGGCTCGGCCTGGGCATCGCGGCCGAGGTAGGCGCCGACGGGGACTTGGCCGACTCCGGGGCGACGCCACCCTGCCCGTGCAGTTGGTCGAGAAGCGACTCGAATTCATCGTCGGTGATCAGACTGCCAGCCGCGGCAAGCTCGACCTGGGGCGAGGACGCCTCCGGGGACGCAAGCTCCACCGGGTCGGCGGGAGGCGGATCCGTGCCAGCCTGACCCGAGAGGGCATTGAGCAGCGCCTCGAACTCATCATCGGTGATTTCGTCGACGGCGGCTCCAGGGGCGATTGCCGGCTCGACGCTTGCCTCTGGACCAGGGGTCGCGCGTGGCTCCACGCGCGCGACCGCCACCGGGGCGGGGATCGGCGCCATCACCGGCTGGGCCGGCGCGGCGGTGTCCGGTACGGCCAAGCCAGCCAGATCCTCGATCAAGGTATCCGGTGCCGGCTCGGGATCCCGCCCCGACTTAAGATCGCCAAACATCACATTGAGGACGTCGAGAACACGCAGGACGATGTCCATCAAGAGCGGATCGATCTTGCGCTCGCCATTGCGCAGCAGGTTGAAAACGTCCTCGGCATGGTGACAGACCACGACCAGGGCGTTGAGATTGAGGAAGCCCGCGCCGCCCTTGATGGTGTGGAAGCTGCGGAAGACCGCGTTCAGGAGATTACGATCCTCGGGATTCTGCTCCAGATCGATCAACTGCTCGTTGAGAGCCTCAAGCAGTTCCCCAGCCTCGACCAGGAAGTCCTGGAGAATCTCGTCATTCGGATCGATTGCCATGCTTGATCACCCTGATGTGAGCGGACTAGAAGCCCAGGCTGGAGAGCAGCGCATCCACATCGTCCTGCCCGCTGACGATATCGGCGACCGAATCCTGTGTATTGGGCACGATCGGACCGTGCCCCTTGGTGTCAGGCGCCAGAGGTTCCTCGGCCGCAACCGGCTTCACTGCCTTGCTTGGCTCCATCCTGGCGCTCGACAAACGGATCAAGCCGACCAGGTTCTCCTCGACCTCTTGCACCAGACGAATGACGCGGCGAATGATCTGGCCGGTGAGATCCTGATAGTCCTGTGCCATCAGGATTTCCGACATCAAGGATTTGAGACGTTCGGTCTCATGGCCGCTCGCCGCCAGGAAGTCGTCCATCTCGCGGGCCAGCTCGCGGAACTCGTCCACGGAGAGTTCGCGGCTGCGGAAGCGGCCCCATTGCTCGGTGAGCTGGAGCGAGCGTGAGTGCAGCGACTCCGCGATGGGCATGGATTCATCGAGGGCATTGAGCGTCCGGTGGGCCGCCTGTTCGGTCATGGAGACGACGTAATTGAGGCGCTCCTTGGCGTCGGGGATCTCATCGCGGGTCAGCTCGAGCAGACGGGAATCGCCACGGAAGCTGTTCAACGTCTCGTGCAGCTCGCGCGTCAGCTTGCCGAGCTCATCGAAGAGCTCCCGCTCGTAGGGTAGCCGCAACTGGCGAATCACCTCATCGGCGCCCGCTCGATCACCCGCCTCTAGCTGCTCGACCAATTGACGCGCCAGATCCAACTGGACCGCCATGCGTTCTTCATCATTATCCATCGATCGTTCCTGGGCGAACTGTTTGATGATCCTGGATCCTTGAAAACCAGGTGTCTGTCACTGCCCTCGCGCGCCGATGACTGAAGCCGCCGCTGACACCTGGACCGCCCATCCGGGTGGCCCGATCCGCCGACACCCCCAAGGCGCAAGCGATCTATATCACCCCTGGGTCTCCAGACGCTCGAAGATCTTGTCGATCTTCTCCTTCAGGGTTTCGGCGGTGAAGGGCTTGACGATGTAGCCGTTGACCCCGGCCTGCGCCGCCTCGACGATCTGGTCGCGCTTGGCCTCGGCGGTGACCATGAGCACCGGCAGCGACTTGAGCAGCGGGTCGGCGCGCACGGCCTTCAACAGGGCGATACCTTCCATGTTCGGCATGTTCCAATCCGTGACCAGGAAATCGTACCCTCCGTTTTTCAGCATGGGGAGGGCGGTGCTACCGTCGTCGGCCTCCGAGGTGTTGTTGAAGCCCAACTCACGGAGCAGGTTCTTAATGATGCGTCTCATGGTGGAGAAATCGTCCACGATGAGAATTTTCATGCCTTTGTCCACACAAAGCTCCCAATGGCATCTGTCGGGTTGACGATTATGAGCCTGATTCCTCACGGGTCCACTCGCTCAAGCGGCCCCGCAAGCGATGCAGCGCCTGGCTGCGAATCTGGCTCACACGCGATTCGGTGACATCCATAACGGCACCGATCTCTCGAAGGTTGAGCTCTTCATCATAATAAAGCGCAAGGACCAGCCGCTCCCGCTCCGGCAGGCTTGCCAGGGCACCGGCCAGGGCATCCTGGAACTGATCCCGCTCCAGTTGATCGGTCGGCGTCGCGCCATTTCCCGGCAGGATTCGGTCCGTATCCATATCCTCGCCGAACAGATCCTCCAGGCCGAGAATCTGGGAGCTCGCGGTGTCCTGCAGCATCCCATGATACTCATCGAGCGAGACCTTGAGCTCATCGGCGATCTCGCGATCGCTCGCCGCCCGGCCCTCGCGCGACTCCACCTGCCGCATCCCTTCCGAAATCCGGCGGGTGTTGCGATGCACCGAGCGCGGGGTCCAGTCGGCGCGGCGCAGCTCGTCGATCATGGCCCCGCGAATGCGGATGCCGGCATAGGTGGCGAAGGTCGCGCCCTGTCCGGATTGGAATTGGCGCGAGGCCTCGATCAGTCCCAGCATGCCGGATTGCACCAGATCCTCGACCTGAACCGATGCCGGCAGGCGCGCCGCCAGGTGATGGGCGATACGGCGGACCAGCTCGATATGATCCGAGACCAATTGCGCCGACGGGTCGGCGGCGCCAGCGTAGCCAGTCCGGGAGCGGTTGGGTGTCATCAGGCACTTTGCAGCATGCGTTCAACGAAAAAGCCGATACCGCCCAAGTCGGTATCGCTCCCCCTCCAGCGATCCATCTGCCGCGCCAGCTCAATGAAGGCGCGCCCCGAGGGGCTGCCCGGAAAGAGCGTGACCACGGGCTGGCGTTTCTGGACCGCCGTGCGCAACTTGTCGTCCATCGGAATCATGGCGGCCACATCCAGCACCACGTCCGGCAAATACAGGGCGCACACCGATGTCAGCTTCTGCATCAGGCGCCGTCCCGAGTCCGCGTCGCGCAGCATGTTGCAGACCACCCGGAAGCGTCGCACGCCATGCTCCTGATGCAGGACCTTGATCAGGGCGTAGGCATCCGTCAGGGAGGCCGGCTCGTCGCAGACCACGACGAAGACCTGCTGCACCGCCTTGCAGAAGCTCGTGACCGAGTCGTGGACGCCGGCCGCGGTATCCACGATCAGGACATCCAGCGGCTTGTCGTAGCTGCTGAAGGCCCGGATCAGACCCGCAGATGCTCGGCCGGGGTCAGATTGGCCATGGACGCCGATACCCGACGCCGAGGGAACCAGCAGGAGCCCCGCCGGACCTTCCAGCAGAATCTCCTCCAGGCTCGTGACCCGCCCGGCCACCAGATCGTGCAGGGTCTTGGTCGGCCGCAGCCCCAGCATCAGGTCCGCGTTCGCCAACCCCAGGTCGGCATCGAGCAACATCACGCTCCGACCCGTCTGGGCCAGCGCCACGGAGAGATTGACGGCCACATTGGTCTTGCCGACGCCGCCCTTGCCGCTGGCGATCGCGATGCTCTTGAAGTGGCCGACTCCTAGTAGGCTGCATGGACGGTTTTCCTGAAGGGCACCACTGACTCCAGAACCATACTCTCCTGTCTGGCCCGAGTCTGTGAGGTAAATGGCACTCTGGCCAATTGTGCGTCCTCTCGCGGCGCGGCCCAGCCTTCCGCCGCCGAGCGCGCTGGCGTCGCGGACTCCCGCAGCGCGAGACGGGTGAGATACTGGGTATCGGCCTTGTGAAAGTCCTCGTCGATGCGCTGACCGTCACTATAGAAGACCAGCCCCAGATGCTGTTCGAGCAGGACCGACAGGGTCTCGCCCAGTTGCTCCGCCTCGTCCACCTTGGTCAGCACCAGGGCCGATGGCTCGCAGACCTGGAAGGCTTGCAGAACCTGCCGCAGCACCATCGCCTGATGGGTCGCCGGGACGACCAGCCAGGTCTCCAGGTCGATCTGCTTGCGGACCTGCGCGAACAGCTTGCGCTCGGCCGCGTCACGCGCCGCCTGTCCCTCGGTATCGATGAGAATGAGTTTGCCGTCGCCAGCGCGGGCCGCCAGGCTGATCAGATCGCGCTCGTTTTCGAGGAGCATGACGGGTATCCCCGCCATCTGGCCGAACGCCTGCAATTGCTTGTAAGCGCCGATCCGCTGCCGGTCGAGCGTCACCAGGCGGACCGATTCTGGCCCCATGCGTCGGATCTGACGCAGGGCGATGCGATTGATGGTCGTGGTCTTGCCGACGCCGGTGGAGCCGACCAGCGCCAGCATGCCGCCCTTCTCCAGCACGCTCGGTTGGGCGGTGGCGATGGACGCGGACAGACGCGCGCGCAGCCGCGACCAGGCGTCGTCGGCGCTGGTGCTTTCCTGGATGCTGCCGGTGAGCGAGCGGGCCAGTTTGTCGTTGAAGCCGCACTTGGTCAGCCGCTCGATGAGCTCCGCCGCCAGCGGGTGGCGCGCCGTCCACTGATCCCGCTCGCTCAACACCTGCTGCTGGACGAGCAGCGAGCGCAGATCGCAAAGCTCGCGACGCATGGCCGCCAGCTCGGGATCGACGGGAATGGAGATGGCCGGTTTGAAGGCCGGGGTGCCGCCGGCGGTGGCCGAGTGCGTCGCCGAGCTGGTGTCGGTGGCCGCGACCACTTCCAGCATCCCGTCGACCCGACGGCTGGACAGAATCACGGCGTCCGCTCCCTGATGCTCACGCACTTGCCGCATCGCCTCGCGCATGTCGCGTGCCTGATATCGCCGTACATTCATCGCTCCACTCCTCGTTGCCCGATCATGCCCGCGCTTGAGCGGTATCGCCCTTGCCCACGGTGGCCACGACACGGATACGCCGATTGTCGGGGATCTCGGTGAAGGCGAGGACGGTCAGATTGCGCACCGCCCCCCGCAACCAACCCGCGATCCAGGACCGGATCTCCGGGGCCACCACCAACACAGCCGGGGCACCTTCGGACTCCTGTCGCCTCGCGGCGTCGGTCACCGAGCGCTGGACCCGCTCCGCCAACCCAGGCTCGATGCCGATGGTTTCACCCTGACTGCCTTGCAGGGATTTATGCAATAGCTGTTCCAGCGATGGATCGAGGGCGATGAGTGGCAGCTCGTCCTCGGGGCCGATCAGATCCTGGACGATGGAGCGTGCGAGGGCAACCCGCACGGCGGACGTCAAAGCGGCGGGATCCTGACTCTTGGCCGAGCGCTCCGCCAGGATTTCGGCGATCGTGCGCAGGTCGCGGATCGCGACCTGCTCCGCCAGCAGGTTCTGGAGAACCTTGAGCACGACGCCAAGCGAGATGGATTTGGAGGACAGCAGATTCTCGACCAGCTTCGGCGAACGCCGGCCCAATTGATCGAGCAGGTGCTGCACCTCCTCATGTCCGATGAGTCGATGGGCGTTCTCGCGGAAGATCTGCGACAGGTGGGTCGCGATCACGGTCGCGGCATCCACCACCGTGTAGCCGGCCGCCTGCGCCGAGTCGCGATTCGCCGGGTCGATCCAGAGCGCGTCCAGATTGAAGGTCGGGTCCTTGGTCGGGGTGCCTTCCACCGTCCCGAACACCTGCCCGGGATTGATTGCCAGATCGCGATCGGGAAAGACCTCGGCCTCGGCCGCCGTCACGCCCAGCAGGGCGATCCGGTAGTGGTTGGGGCCCAGCTCCAGGTTGTCGCGGATGTGGACCGGCTGGATCAGAAAGCCGAATTCCTGCGAGAGCTTGCGCCGGATACCCTTGATCCGGGCCATGAGCTGACCGTCCTGGGTGCGGTCGACCAGCGGGATGAGGCGATAGCCGACCTCCAGCGACACCAGATCGACCGGCGGCACATCCTCCCAGGAGAGATCCCGATCCTCGGGCGCCGGCAGCTCCATGCCCTGCGGCAGCCGCTCCAACACCTCTGGCCCCGGCTCCGCCCGGCGCTTCCCGGTCAGGTAGGCGCCGCCGATGAGCATGGAGGCCAGCCCCAGGAACACCAGGTTCGGCATGCCCGGAATCAGCCCGAGGATCCCGATCACGCTCCGCCGCGATATAGAGCACGCGGAGGTTCGAGAACATCTGCCCGAAGACCTGCTGCCCCATGTCCTGCGCGGTCGTGGCGCGGGTGACGATGATGGCGGTCGCCGACGAGAGCAGAAGCGCCGGCAACTGCGCAACCAGGCCATCGCCGATGCTCAGGAGGACGTAGTTGTTCGTGGCATCGGCCAAGGTCATCCCATGCTGGGTGGTCCCGATGACGATGCCGCCGAGGATGTTGATGAAGAGGATGAGGATGCCGGCGATGGCATCCCCGCGCACGAATTTGCTGGCGCCGTCCATGGAGCCGTAGAAGTCCGCCTCCTGGGCCACGTCCTCGCGTCGCTTGCGGGCATCTTCCTGCGAGATCAGGCCGGCGTTCAGATCGGCGTCGATCGCCATCTGCTTGCCGGGCATGGCGTCCAGCGTGAAACGCGCCGTCACCTCGGAGACCCGTCCGGCGCCCTTGGTGACCACCACGAAGTTGATGATGACCAGGATGGTGAAGACCACCAGGCCGATCGCGAAATTGCCCCCCAGGACGAACTCGCCGAAGGCCTCGATGACCTGGCCCGCGGCGTCGGTCCCCTCGCCCCCTCGGAGCAGGATCACCCGCGTCGAGGCGACGTTCAACGCCAGCCGCAACAAGGTGGCGAGCAGCAAGACCGTTGGGAAGGCGGCAAAATCGACCGGTCGCAGCGTATAGACCGCGACCATGACCACGATCAGGGACAGGGCGATGTTGAAGGTGAAGAGCAGGTCGAGCAGGAACGGCGGCAGCGGCAGCACCAGCATGGCGAGCAGCGCGACCAGCAGGATCGGCGTCCCCAGACCGAGACGGCCGATCCCACCGAGACGTTCGACCAGGGTGCTCATTCAGCCTACCTCCGCGTCCGGCGCTGTCGCGGCGCGGTGCGCGGATCGAGATATTCCTCGGGTACCGGCAGCTCGGCGGGCATCTCGACGTCCGGCTCATCGCGTTTGAGCTGATAGACGTAGGCCAGAATCCTGGCCACGGCGACGAACAGCCCGCCCGGAATCTCCTGGTCCAGCTCGGTGGTGAAATAGATCGCGCGCGCCACGCGCGGGGCCTCGACCTGGGTGATGCGATGCTCCTCGGCCAAGGCGCGAATCGCCTTCGCCACCTCGTCCGTGCCCTTGGCCAACAGCTTGGGCGCGCGCATGGTCGCGGGCGTATAGGCGATCGCCACGGCGAAATGGGTCGGGTTGGTAATCACCACGTCCGCCTTGGGGACCTCGGTCATCATCCGCCGTCGCGATATCTCCTGCTGCATCTGCCGAATCCGGCCCTTGACCTCGGGTTTGCCCTCGGTCTCCTTGAATTCGTCCTTGATCTCCTGGAGGGTCATGCGCAGTTGCTTCTGGTGCGTCCAGATCTGGAAGGGCACGTCGATCAATGCCACCAGCAGCAGCGATGAAGAGGCGATGACGAAGATCCGCGCCGCCATCCGCGCGGTCTGCGCGATGGCCTGCTCCACCGGCTGCTCGCCCAGGGCGAGCAGGCTCCCCCAGATCGACTTGATCGCCAGCCCGGCGACGATGGCCACCAGGAAAAATTTCCCGAGCCCCTTGATGAGCTCCATCAGGCCCTGGATGGAGAACACCCGCTTGATCCCGGTGAAGGGATTCAGCTTGGAGAACTTGGGCGAGAAGGCCTCGGTGGCGAAATTGGCCCCGCCAACCAGGATCGGCCCCAGGATCGCGACGACCATGAGCACGATGAATAAGGGGACCAGGATCACGAGGGCGCGGCCGATCAGCTCCTCCAGATGCGGCACCATCAGCCCCGGATCGAAGATCAAACCGCGCTCCAGGGTCCAGCCGTCGGTCGCGAGCGCGCCGAGACGCGCGGCCATGTCGCCCCCGGCGAAGAGCAGGTAGACGCCTCCCGTCATCAGCATCACGAAGGTGTTGAATTCGCGCGAGCGGGCGACCTGGCCCTTCTCCCGTGACTCGCGCAACCGTTTAGCGGTCGGTTGTTCGGAGCGTTCCTGGCCATTTTCGTTCTCGGCCATGTCAGGCCCTCGTGATCTGCTCGATGAGCGGGAAGGCGGTCATGAGCAGTTCGCCAATCCTGGTCGTGAGATCCGGTAGGGTCAGCAGGATGATCAGAAAGCCCGCCAGGAGCGTGACCGGAAAACCGATGGCGAAGATATTGAGCTGCGGCGCGGCGCGGGTAATGACACCCATCGCCAGATTCACCATCAGCAGGGCGGCGATGGCTGGCATGGCGATCAGCAGGGCGGCGGAGAACATGGTGCCGCCAAAGTTCACGACCTTCCAGAGATCGTCGGAGCTCAGCCCCTCGGCCGTCACCGGCAGGGTGTCGAAGCTGCGGATCAACAGCTCGATCAGGACCAGATGTCCGTTCAGCGCGAGGAAGATCAGCGTCGCCAGGATCGTGAAATATTGCGAAATCATGGGGACTTGAACTCCGCCGACCGGATCCATGGTGGAGGCGAAACCCAAGCCCATCGCCAGGGCGACGTTCTCTCCCGCCTGGGTCAGTGCCGAGAAGACCATCGTCAGCACAAAGCCCATGGTGATCCCGATCAATGCCTGCTGCATGGCGACCACCAGTCCTTCCAGACTCAGCGGATCGATGCGCGGGGGCACGCTCAACTGGGGCGCGACAACGAGCGCCAGGAGCAGCCCGAGTGCCAGACGTGAGCGAGCATTGACATTGCGGCCGCCGAAGATAGGCGCGACCAGCAGCATGGCGCTGATGCGCACGAAGGGCCACACCAGGGAGCCAACCCAGCGCAGGATGTCATCGGCCGCGAAGGTCATCCAACCGATCCTCGACATGCCGTCGTTGTCCCGGACCATGCGTCTGTCCTTTGGAGAAACTCCCACGGGCTACCCGATCAGACTGGGGATGCTCTGATAGAGCCGGGTGACATAGTCCGTGATGAGCGACAGCATCCAGTGCCCGGCGAAGATCAGCGACGCGCCGATACCCACCAGTTTGGGGATGAAGCTGAGGGTCATCTCCTGGATCTGGGTCGCGGCCTGCAACAGACTGATCACCAGCCCCACGATCAGCCCGGTGAGCAGTGGCGGCGCGGCCATCAGGATGATGATTTCGACCCGCGTCCTTACCGACATCGATCACCATTTCAGGGGTCATCGTCGTTCTCCTCAGGTGTAGAAGCTCCGGGCCAGGGTCCCCATCAGCAGCGACCAGCCGTCGACCAGCACGAACAGCATGAGCTTGAAGGGGAGTGAGATGATCAGCGGCGACAGCATCATCATGCCCATGGACATGAGCACGCTGGCCACCACCAGATCGATGATGAGGAAGGGGATGAGGATCAGGAAACCGATCTGGAAGGCCGTCTTGAGCTCGCTGATGACGAAGGACGGCACCAGCAGGTTGAGCGGGATGTCGTCGGGCGAGTCGAAGCCGTCGATCCCCCGGATCTCCGCGAAGACCGCCAGGTCGGACTCGCGGGTCTGCGCCAGCATGAAGGTCCGCAATGGCTTGACGGCCTTGCCGAGCGCCTCCTCGGTGCCGAGCTTCTCCTCCATGTAGGGCATGACCGCCGTGTCGTAGATTTCCTGGAAGACCGGCGCCATCACGAACAGCGTCAGGAAAAAGGCGAGACCCAGCAGGATCTGGTTCGAGGGTGTCTGAGAGGTGCCCAGACCCTGACGCAGAATCGCGAGGACGATGATGATGCGGGTGAAGGACGTCATCATGATGAGCGCCGACGGCAGCAGCGTCAGCAGGGTCATCAAGATCAGGATCTGCAGGGTCACCGAATAGACCTGTCCGCCACCCGGCGCGGTCGTCACGTTCACGGCATTGAGACCGCCGATCTGGGCCGCCGCCAAGCCCGGCAGGATCAGGCCGCACAGCAACAGACCCCAGCGTAGCGGCCCGCTCATGGTCCGGCCCTACCCGACTGAAAGCGACTGAGCAGACTCGCGAAATCGCTTGATCGAGGCTCCTCCGGAACCACCTCAACGGGCTTGCCAAGCGTGTGCAGGTGACGGATGCCCGTCGCCGTGACCCCGATCAGGATCTGTTCGTCGCCGACCTGCACCAGCATCAGTCGCTCGCGCGTCCCGATGCCCCGCACCGCGAGGATCTGGATGACGCCGCGACCCGCACCCGCGATGCCTGGAACCCGGCGCGCCAGCCAGGCCAGGATGACGATCGTCAGGATGACCAGGACCAGGCCACCCAGCAATTGGGCCAGATAACCCGCCGCCAACCTCCCGGCCGGAGCCGCCGCCGGCTCCCCGCCGGCCGCCAGCGCGCGCGAGCCCGCGAGCAACAGGAGCAGGTGGATCGTCACCAGAGTCAATACCGGGCGCGGCGCATCATCACCTGAGCTTCCGCACCCGCTCGCTTGGACTGATGACGTCGGTCAGACGAATGCCGAATTTCTCGTTGACCACGACGACCTCGCCGTGGGCGATCAGGGTTCCGTTCACCAGCACGTCCAGCGGCTCTCCCGCCAGCCGATCCAACTCGACTACCGAGCCCTGGTTCAACTGCAGCAGATTGCGGATCGAGATGCGGGTGCGGCCGATCTCCATCGCGATGGTGACGGGCACGTCCAGGACCATGTTGAGGTTGACATCGGACGTCGGCGGCGGCGGCGCGGCCGAAAAATCCTCGGGATGCACGGGTCTCGCCTGAGGCGAATTGCCTCCGGCGCTCGCCTTGGATGCCGCCGCGCCCGATGGCGATCGCGCCCCGGTCTCGGTCTCCTTCTGCTCCTCAAGGGCCGCGGCCCAGGCATCGGCGATGACGTCGTCCGGATCCAGACCTGTCTGATTCTTATCCATGTCGTTGTCGGTACCCGTCGCGATAGACGCTAGTGTTTGATGTATTCAAGGATCTTGATGGCATTGGTCCCGTGCGACACGCCGAATCGACCCCGCAGGAGGGGAATATCCTCGACGTTCAGAATGACCGTATCCGGCAGATCGATCGGAATGATATCCCCCGGCCGCATATCGAGCAGTTGCCGAATCGACACGCTGGTCTCGGTCAGGATCGAGCTGATTTCGACCTCCGCGAGTGGAAGCTCCTCCTCGAACGCCAATTGCCAGCGTTTGTCGGCACCGCTCCGGTCGGACTGGAGCCCGGTGTCCAATTGCTCGCGAATCGGCTCGATCATCGAATAGGGAAGGGTCACATGCAGGTTGCCGCCCCCGCCCTCCAGCTCGATATGGAAGTCGTTGATGACGACGATCTCGGTCGGACTCACGATGTTGGCGAACTGCGGGTTCACCTCCGCGTTGATGAACTCGAATTCCAGGCGCATCACCGGCTCCCAGGCCTTCTGCATATCCTCGAACGCCGCGTCCAGCAGGTTCTTGATGACCCGCATCTCCATGGGCGTGAAGTCGCGCCCCTCGATCCGCGAGTAATAGCGTCCGTCGCCACCGAAGAAGTTGTCGACCAGACCAAAGACCAGCTTGGGATCGAACACGAACAGCGCCGTGCCATGCAAGGGATAGACCCGCACCAGATTCAGGCTGGTCGGCACATAGAGCGAGTGGAGATACTCGGAGAACTTGGTCACGCGGGCACCGATCACGGAGATCTCACACGAGCGGCGCAGCAGGTTGAACAAATGGACCCGGAGATAGCGGGCAAACCGCTCGTTGATCATGTCGAGCGTCGGCATCCGACCGCGCACGATGCGGTCCTGGGTGGCGAAATCGTAGACCCGCGCCTGTCCATCCGGCGGGAAGGGATTGGCGTCCGTGTCGACGTCGCCGTTGTCGACCCCGTGCAGGAGCGCGTCGATCTCGTCCTGGCTGAGGATGTCGGTTTGCTGTGCCATGCCGCGGCCTTATTGCATGACCAGTTCGGTGAAGAGGACGTCCTCGACCCCGGATGGTTGATGGACCTGCTTGAGAATCTTGGTGATGCGCTCCTTCACCTGCTCGCGCAGTACCTGCTTGCCGTCCGCCGTATTGATGACCGCGAACTCCTGGGACGCCAGCAGCGACAGCAGGTCATTGCGGATGATCGGCATATGCTTGTCGATGGCCGCGACCACCAGCTCGCTCGCTGTCACGATGGTCATGTTGACCTTGAGGAAACGCACCGGACCCGGCGACGCAAGGTTGACCGTGATGGACTCCAGCGGATGGTAGAGCAGCACCTCCTTCGCGCCAGCGGTTTCCGCGGCCACCTCCTCGGTGGCGGCCTCGTGTTCGGCTCCGGCCGCAGGCTCCGCCTTGTGGGATGTGTCACGAAAAAGAAAGAAATAGGCGGCACCGCCTCCGGCGGCGAGCATCACCAGAAGGACGACGACGATCAGGATCAGCTTCAATTTGCTGCCGGAAGGCTTTGCTTCCGTTTCACCTTGCTTCTTCTTAGACATGAGTCACCCAGAGATCATTGACCTGTTCACACGCATTGACAATCCAAATACCCGCCGAGATCCCGCGCCGACTCCGACCGCGATCGGATTCTTGTCCGACTGCAAACGATCGTTCAGACGAAATAATCATGACGCCTCGACAATGCGGACACCGTGCTGCTCAGAGGCTCGGACGCTTCCGCGCCGTCTCCCGCTTCGAGGTCCGTTTGCCAACCGCTCGCCGTCCAAGGCGCCTGCCCTTGCTCCGCATCACTCCTGCCCTGGCCCGCATGATCGGACACGGTCACATTCCCCAGCGACACACCCTCCTGGGCGAGAGCTTCACGCAAGCGCGGCAACGCCGCCTCCAGAACCTCCCGGACAATTGGGTGAGACGAGATGAACTGCACATGCGCCTCGTTGGACTCCATGGTCACCCGCACATCCAAGGCGCCGAGGCTTGCCGGATGCAACTTCATCTCAGCCGTGCCCGTGGCGCCATGGAGAATCCACTTCACCTGATCCGCCAGCGGCGTTTCGCCACCCGGTTGCAGCAGTTTAGAGAGATCCAGCGTCTGATTGCTCGACACCTTGACGGATTGCGCATCGGACACGGCCGAGCCGGGCATGGTCGCCCCGGAGCGCGAGAGCGCGTCCTGAGCGGCCGAAGCGTCGGTGCCCTCGGTGGATTCCAGTCGATCCATTCCGTCCTCGACCTGACTCAGCAGGTTGCCGGATATCGAGATTGCGATCTGACTCAAGCCTGCCTCGCCAGTCGCCATCTGTCCCGCCGCGAGACCAGAACCCACCTGCCCCACCGCAAGGCTGGAAGCCGAGAACCCCTGAGACATCGTTGCGAGCAGAGACTCGGATACGTTTGCCTCGGCTTGCGTCGAAGCCACCGCAGTCAGCGACTGCTTGAGCACCTCCGGGTCGGTCGAGTCCAGCAACTGCTGCAGGAACGACGAGGGAAGCATCTGGAAGCTCGACGTCTGCCCCGAGGATTCGGACTCCACCGCGCTCAAATCGGCCTGGGCCGTTTCCAGCCCATCCACTGCATCCAGGCTCGTCGAATTCGACAGCATGCCCATAAGGACCGAGCTAACCCCAGTGGTGCCGGATGACGAGGATCCCGCGCCAAGCAGCGCCCCATCCCCAGTGACCGGCTGAGGCTGCCCCTGCCAGAGCGCGAGCAGTTGCGCGACCAGACCCTGATCGTCGAGCGCCGCGATCTCGGCCGGATCCTCACCGGACTTCACCAGCAGATCCTTGATCTGGGCCGCCATGGTCTCGACGAAGCCAGGGCTATCGGCCGAATCCAGTCCGACTGTCTCTCCCAGTCCACCACTCAACAACAGGGATAGGAGACCGGAAACGCCGGCTTGAACGCTGCTCGCTTGCATTATTGCGCCCCTCCATCGTCGGAGGTCGAGAAACCGGCGCCCGAATCGCGCTGAAACGCCTTGCGGGTCGCCCACATATCCTGTTCGCGCTGCTGCTTGCGGTTGTCCGCAACCGCATCGAGCCGACGTCTACGCTCGATCAGCTTCTCCAGCGAGAGACTCGCCCGGTGCCGCTCCATCCAGACCTCTCGCGCCTGATCGACCTGGCTCTGCGCGGCCGCGACCCGCAGATCCTGCTGCTGCAGGGCCTCGCGCAATTGCTGATGCATCAAGGCGAGCTGTTTCATCAGACGGGCGTCGTTCGGGATCAGGGCGTTGAGATAGACGCCCTGATAATCCGCCAGTTGGCTCCGCTGCTGCTCGGCCTTGTTGAGCTCCGCCAGACGCCCCGCGAGCACGACCGCCGACTCGTTCTCCTGTGCCTCGCGGATCGTCAGCAGCCGTTGAAAACGTTTCACGCTCATGAGCGCTCGCCTCTTCCAAGACCGCCATGGATGTTGAGCAGCTCGAACAGTTGCCGACGCGACTGCTCGAAGCTCGCGGCCTCAAGCCGGTCCTGGCCCAGATAGGCTTCCAGACGCGGATTCATGGCCACGGCCTCGTCCAACTGGGGATCCGAACCCTTGCGGTAGGCGCCGACCGCGATCAGGTCGCGGTTGCGCGCGTAGGTCGACATCAGACTGCGAAAGCGATAGGCGGCCTTTTGGTGCTCGGGCGTCACCACGGCGCTCATGACGCGCGAGACCGAGGCGCCGATGTCGATCGCCGGATAGCGGCCGGTCTCGGCGATCTCTCGCGAGAGGACCACATGACCGTCGAGGATGGCACGGGCGGAATCCACGATGGGATCGTTCTGATCGTCGCCCTCGGCCAACACGGTGTAGAAGGCGGTGATGGAGCCGCCGCCCTTGTCGCCGTTGCCGGCGCGCTCCACCAGTTGCGGCAGGCGCGCGAACACCGAGGCCGAGTAGCCCTTGGTCGCGGGCGGTTCGCCGATCGCCATGGCGATCTCGCGCGCCCCCTGGGCGAAACGGGTCAGGGAATCCATCAGCAGCAGCACATTGAGCCCGCGATCGCGGAAATACTCGGCCACCGTGGTCGAGACCCAGGCCCCATGCTGACGCAGCAGCGGCGACTGGTCGGCCGGGACCGCCACCACCACGGTGCGCTTGCGCGACTCGACGTCGAGGATCTCGTGGATGAATTCATTGACCTCGCGGCCACGTTCGCCGATCAGACCCACGACGATCACGTCGGCCGCGGTGTGACGGGTCATCATGCCGAGGAGCACGCTCTTGCCCACGCCGCTGCCGGCGAACAGACCGATACGCTGACCGCGTCCGACCGACAGCAGTCCGTTGAGTGCGCGGATGCCCACATCGAGCGATTCCCTCACCGGTGTACGGGTCAAGGGGTTGATGGGGCGTCCCTCGATCGGGACCATCTCCTGGGTGCGGATCGGCCCCCCGCCATCGAGCGGCTTGCCAAGGGCATCAATGACGCGGCCCAGCAGCTCGGGACCGACCGGGATGCGGCGGCTCTGCTCCAATGGCTCGATCCGCGCGCCCGGCGCCAGCCCCTCCATCTGGCCCTCGGGCATGAGAAAGGTGCGTTCGCCATGGAAACCGACCACCTCCGCCGCCAGCCGTTTGCCGGTCGCGGTATGAATCAGGGCGCGACCGCCGACCGGCAGCCGGATCCCCTCGGCCTCAAGCGTCATCCCCGCCATGCGCGAGAGCCGGCCCTCCGGCTGAGGCACGGTGGTTTGCTCGATCCGCTGCCGCGACTGCGCCAGACGCTCGCGCAGACCCTGGACCAACTGCCGCGAACCCTGCTGTTGCAGATCATGGATGACGTCGCTCATGGGCTTGTCTCCGGTGGCATGGGGGTTGGGATCGCGGGCGTTTCGGTCGCGGAATCCGTCGGCGCTTGCCCGACCGACTCTAGCGGTGCCGTGGCCTCGGACATTGCTCGCGGAGCTTGCCCCGATTCTGGCTCTGGTTCTTGTTCTTGATCCGGCTCGGGTTCGGGTTCGAATTGCTGATCGCCATTGGCCGATGGCGGCGGGGTTACCTCACCCCAGATGGCCTCGATGCCCTGTCTCAGCCGGGTCTCCAGGCTCGCGTCGATCCGACTGGGACCGCTTTCGAGGATGCAGCCGCCTGGTTCGAGTCCCGGATCCGGGATCCAGGTGATGGTCTCGCCGCGCGCGCTGGCGTGGATCTCCAGGATCCGCTGATCCTCGGGGTTGACGTGGACCCGGATCCGATGGTTGCGCGAGGGCAACTGTCCGAGCGCCTCATGGAGAACCCGCGCGACCAGCTCGGGGTGCGTGGTCAATTCCTCTTGGATGACCCGTCGGGCCAGGGTCGTGACCAGCAGCAACAATTCGGGCTCCAGCGCATCTGCTGAGCTCGCCAAGGGGTCGGCCAGTTGCCGCGCGATCCCCTCGAGCGCCGCCACCGTCGCGCGCGCCTCCCGCTCCTGGCTGGCGCGCCATTCCTGCTCGCGCGCCTCGCGCTCGCGCTGTTCGTTGGCGGCCTCCGCAGCCGCCTGCTCGCGTCCCTCGCGATATCCCGCCTCATAGCCTTGCTGGAAGCCCGCCTCGGTCGCCCGCGCGCTTGGCCTCCTCCTCGATCGCCGTCACTTCCTCGACCGTCGGCGAATGGATCTCGGGCGCCGCCGGAAGGTCCAGCTCCAAGGCGACCCGGGGCGGTATCCAGCGCCGGACATCCTCGCCGCCCGCGGCGGATTGCAGCGCGACGAAACGGCTCACAGCATCGCCTCCCCACCCTTGCCACCGAGCACGATCTCACCACTGTCGGCCAGACGCCGGGCGGTGGCAAGGATCTCCTTCTGGGCGGTTTCGACATCGCTGACCCGGACCGGACCCTTGGTATCCAGATCTTCCCGCAACATCTCGGCCGCGCGCTTGGACATGTTCCTGAAAATCTTGTCCTTCAATTCATCCTCGGCACCCTTCAGCGCCAGGACGAGCGATTCGGTCGTGATCTCGCGCAGAAGCGTCTGGATGCCCCGGTCATCGACATCCACCAGGTTGCCGAAGACGAACATCAGTTCCTGAATCCTGGTCCCCAGATCCTCGTCGACCTGGGTCACACCTTCCATGATGGCCGATTCCCTGGAGGTTTCCATGAAATTGAGGATACTCGCGGCCGTCTTGACGCCGCCGATCATCGAGGATTTGGCGGTGCTCTTGCCGGAAAGCTGACGCTCCAGGATCTCGTCGAGCTCCTGCAGGGCGGCCGGCTGCACGCCGTCCAGGGTGGCGATCCGCAGAATGAGATCGGACTGCATGCGCTCGGGTAGATGCGATAGGGTCTCGGCCGACTGATCGGGATCCAGATGCGAAAGCACGATGGCCACGATCTGCGGATGCTCGTGGCGGATCATCTCCGCGATCGCCCTGGGATCGAGCCACTTGAGCGCTTCGAGCCCCTTGGAGTTGCGGCCCAACAGGATGCGGTCGATCAGTCCCTCGGCCTTCTCGTCGCCGAGCGCCGAGCGCAGCACATTGCGGACATAGTCGTCGGCGCCGATGCCGAGCGAGGTCTGATCCTGGACGACCTCGGAGAACTCGATCAGCACCTGGTCGATATCGCCCCGCGAGACGCGCTCCAGCGAGGCCATGGCGCCACCGATCTTCTGGACCTCCTTGGGGCCCATGTGGCGCAGGATCTCGGCGGCGGCCTCCTCGCCGAGGCTCATCATAAAGATGGCCGCGCGCTCGGAGCCGGAAAATTTCTTGGTTTCAGTTACCATCTTCAGCCAACCATGTCTTCATGACCTGTGCGACCCGTTTGGGATCTTCCTTGATCATCGCACGGACGGCATCGAGGTCCATCTGTTGCTGGTCGTGTCCCTTGGGCCCCATCAGCGCGGCGATGGCGGATGGCTCATGACTCAGGGCAACGATATCCTCGCCCTCCTCGCCTTCCTCATCCGAACCGGACTCGTCGGTGAGGGCCAGGATGCCCCTCGCTCGCCTCAAGCGCCGCCTGTACCTCCGGCACCTCGGGCGCGGGCATGAGCTGCCTCAGACCGGGCCGCACGACGGTCAGGATGACGATCAGGGCCATCAGGAAACCGCCAACGATCTTGACCAGCTCCAGAAACCAGGGCTGGGTCCAGATCGGAACGGCTTCCTCGACCAGCGTATCCGGAACGAAGGAGGCGGAGCTTACGTTGATCGAATCTCCGCGTTTATCGTTGAAGCCTACCGCCTCGCGCACCAGCGACCGTAAGGTCTCCATTTCGGCCTCGGACCGGGGGACGCGCACGGGCTCGCCCTTGTCGTTGGTTTGGTCCTGATAATCGACGACCACCGCCGTGGTGAGACGGCGCAGGCTACCTGGGTTCTCCTGGACGTGGGCGATCGTGCGGTCGACCTCGTAGTTGCGGGTCGCCTGCTGGCGTGCGGCTGCTCGGCGTCGAGGACGCGCCCGTGGCTGTCTTCTGGTTGCCGACGGTTCCGCCCTGGGGCGGCTGATTGGTCAGCGCGCCGGGGATACCGCCCATCGCCGGATCGCTGCCGACCCGCTCTTCCTCGTTGGTCTGCTCCGAACGGACCGCCGTGCGATCCGGATCGAAGGTCTCCTGGGTGCGTTCGACACGGGAGAAATCCAGCTCGGCGGCCACCTGGACGTGGACCCGATCCCGACCCACGACCGGGGTCAGCAGGGCCTGCACGCGCTCCACGAAGCTGGACTCGACACGATGGGTGTAGTCGAGCTGATCCAAGCCGAGCCGATTCTCCTTGTCCGCGTCGTCGGTGGTCAGGAGACGACCGGTCTGGTCGACGACCGTGACCCGCTCGGGCGTCAGCTCGGGGACACTGGACGACACCAGGTGAACGATCGCCCCGACCTGGGCCTCGGTCAGACTGCGATTGCCCTTCAGGTGGACCACGACGGAAGCGCTCGGCGGGGTCCGCTCGCGCACGAAGACCGAGCGCTCGGGCTTGGCGAGATGCACCCGCGCCTGCTCGACCGGATCCAGCGCCGCGATGGAGCGGGCAAGCTCGCCCTCGAGCGCGCGCTGATAGCGTGCCCCTTCCATCAAACGGCTGGCGCCGAAACCGGAATCCTGCTGAAGCAGCTCGAAGCCGAAATCGGCCGACTTGGGCAAACCCTTGCCGGCGAGGAGCAGGCGGGTCTCGGCGATGCGCTGCTGCGGGATCTCGATACGGCCGGTCAGATTGTCGACCTTATAGGGGACGCCCAACTGATCGAGTGCCTGCATCACCTGGGATGCCTCGGCTAGCCTCGATCTGGCCAAAGAGCGGTAGGTAGGACGGTTTGAGCGCCCAGAAGAGGATGGCGGCCGCCGTCACCAAACCACCGGCGATCATGCCGATCACGGCGATCTGGCGTCCGGTCGGCAGATCCGTGAAGGTCTTCATGCCGGTCGAAAGGGAAGCGGTGAGGGAGGACGCCATGGGGATTTCTCTCTGCTGACCCGTTTATCCGTCGACCTAGACCGACATGCTCATGACTTCCTGGTAGGCCGACAACAGTCGATTACGGACCTGATTGGTCGCCTCGAAGGCGATGGTCGACTTGTTCATGGCCAGCATCACCTGCGGCAGGCTCACATTGGCTTCACCCAGCTCGAACTGCGTCTGCATGGTTGTCGACTTCTCCTGGACCTCGTTGACGCCGCGAATCGCCTCGTGCAGCGTGGAGGCGAAGTCTTCGCGTCAGCGCCGCGCGCCTGCTTGACCTCCCCCACCGGGGCCGAGCCTTCGATGCGACCCGACTGGGAGAGTGCCCGCATCTGCTGCAACACGCTCTGGATCTGCATTTCGCTCATTCACCTGACTCCTCGATCCCCGGTCTCGACCGAACCCCTGGCGCCCCCGCGACCCGTGCTCGGATCTAGTTCCATCGGGGCGCTCGACGCACTGATGCACTAGCTTCAGCAAATTCGATGCCGTTATCTGGAGTGGGATTGGAGAGGCGTGACAGCCGTCACGGAGACGCCGTCGCGGCGCATCGGGCGGTGGTCGAATGGACGCGCGAAATTGCCTGGGGCGCTGACGGTGACACGCCGGAGAGGGAGCCCACGAGGTTCCGAAGCAAGCAGCGACGTCTTATTGACGCCCATGGGTCTGGAGGATCCCCCGAGAGCGCAGGGCCGAGAGAGCGAACGCACCTATCGCCGCATGCGGCGCGGGCCGTCAAAGCATCGACGCCTCGTCCCTGGCATCGCGTTCGAGGCCGAACTTGCGCATGCGCTCCACCAGCGTGGTCCGGCGCATCCCCAGTCGACGCGCGGCACGGGCGACGACATGGTCGTTCTGCTCCAGCGCGGTCAGGATCATCCGGCGCTCCAGGTCATTGAGGTACTCGCGCATTTCGGTGCCCTCGGGGGGCAGGATGTCCGCCCCCTGCCCTGGCAGCCAGACGCCCGGCGGGTTCGCGTCTCCGTCATCGAGCGCCGGCAGGGGCGCGAGGTCGACGGGCCGGAACCGTGTCGGCAACTGCGGCAGATCGACCAGCTGATCCGGGTACATGATCGAGAGCTGTTCCAGCAGATTCGCCAGCTCGCGGATATTCCCTGGCCAGGGACGGTGCTCCAGATGGACCAGCACGGCCGGCGTCAGATAGGCCGGCTGACCACCCTGCTCGCGCAGACGCCCTTCCAGGGTCGCGATGAGCAAGGGAATGTCGCTCTGACGTTCACGCAGCGAGGGCAGCTCGATCGGAAAGACGTTGAGACGGAAGAAGAGATCCTGACGGAAGTTGCCGGCATCGACCGCCTCCTCCAGGTTGCGGTGGGTGGCGGAGATGATGCGCGCATTGGCCTGGATCGGCTTGTTCGAGCCGACACGCTCGAAGGTCCGCTCCTGCAATACACGCAGCAGTTTCACCTGCATCGGCAGCGGCATGTCCCCGATCTCATCGAGGAAGAGCACTCCGTCGGCGGCCAGCTCGAAACGCCCCGCCCGCGCCGTGAAAGCCCCCGTGAAGGCGCCCTTTTCGTGGCCGAAGAGTTCGCTCTCCAGCAACTCGCCCGGAATCGCCCCGCAGTTCACGGCGACAAAAGGCTTGCCGGCGCGGCTGGAGGCCGCGTGGATCGCGCGCGCCACCACCTCCTTGCCAGATCCCGTCTCACCCAGGATGAGGACGGTCGCATCGGTCTTGGCCACCTGAGCGATCAGGCGCTTGACAGCCAGCATGGCGGGATGCCCGCCCACCAGATCGGCCTCGGCGGACGCGTCCGCGACGGTTTCGAGTTGGAGCCGTTGCAGGATCTGGATGACCTTCCCCGGCGCGAGGGGCGACTCGGCCAGGAAGGCGCGCCGCCGGGACTCGATCGCGCCACCGTCAATCGCTTGACACACCAGGGGCAACCGCAGACCCGCCGGCAGCCGATCGAGCAGTTGGGTCGCGGCGGCGGCCGACTCGCAGACCCATAGGACCGACAGATCCGCGCGCGCGGCCTGCTCGATATCGTCCAAGTCGCAGACTTCGCAACCCAGGAATTCCAGGATATGTCGCGTCGCGAGTCGCGCGGATTCCCGACCATAGAGACCGATTCGCATCACCTGAGCGGTTTCTCCTTTTGTCCCTACAAGATCCCCGAGTCCGTGCCGCAGTGCACCGCGCATGCGCCGGTCTAGCCGTGCGCGCCGTCGCTCTTCATCCGCCGTCGCGCGACCTCGCGCCGATGTAGGCGAAAAACCCAGCGCCCAAGGGCGTCTCTAAGACCGGGATCTGGCGAGTGCCAGAGCGCCCCGCATGCATCGGAGCGACAGATCGGTCGTCCGATCTCAAGCACCAGCGGTTGCGCCAGCCACTGACTGGGATACAGCTCGATGCGGTCGCAATCAGGCTCCAACACCGAGGCCGGCAGCACCAAGCCGTCACTGCTGATCCAAATGCACAGCCGTCTTGGAATTCTATCGGCAAGCAAGGATGAGACCAGATCCGTCAGCAGATCGATCTTCAATTCGAGACGCTGCAACTCCGGGGGCTGGGGCTCTTCCTTGGGGTGGCCTGGCGCTCCGTCCTCCAGCACGGCAACCGCGTCGAGCAGGCGCGCGGCGGCATCGTTGGTCGTGGGTGGGCGCGCGCTGGGCGCGACCGGCAACTCCAGGCTGACGGCAAGTCCGTCGCCAAGCACATCCCGCCACTCCTCGATTGTCATGATCCACCTGGTCCTCGGCCGAGCACATGCGCTGGCCGGATCCTAACTGCTGCGGACCCGGCGGGAAAGTCGTTCGCACCCGGCGCGCGGTCTCTTGTTACTATTCGGCGAAGACCGACCACATCCGGGTAACCCCATGCTTGCAAGTATCGAGAACTACTACGAACGTCTGGTCATGGAATGCATTCGGGAGAGCTTGCGCGACAGCGCGGAATCCGCCGACGAGGATCTGGTGGACGATCTCGCCTGTCTGGCGCTGAATGCGCTCCCGCCCAGGTACGTCCGCCACGCCGTCGACCTCTTCTCGCATCTCGGCGATGAGGACCGGGATGTCATGAGGCAGGAAGTCGCGGAGGCCGTCGGAATGGGGCTGGCGACCATTCGCCGCCGCCGCATGGCGCGCGACGAGGGCTAGTTCGGCGGCGAATCGCCGGACAGTTCCAGGCACTGCTCCGCGAGCGAGATCAGTTGGACGAAGCCCAGGAAACCGCGCGCGTCCAGCCCGCAGCTATCACTGCGGCGGTCAGCGTAGACCATGCCGAGTGGCTGCCCGCCGACCCACATGGACTTGGCGAAAAAGCTCTCGACCTCGACCAGATCCTTGATGTCGTCTGGAATTTCCGGCAGGAGTTCGGCCCGATTGGCGTCGTTCAGCCACAACTCGAACGGCGCGTCGAGCATCCCGCTGAACAGACCTCCTTGCTCGATTGGCAGGATGAAGCGGTTGAATCTCGGCTCGAAATCCGTCCCCACCAGATGCTCGGCGACCAACGCCTGGCGGCGTGGGTCATAGACGGCGAACACCACCCGATTCAGCCCCAAGCCGCGATGGAGCCCCCGCAGCAGTTCCTTGATGCACGCGTCGCGATCGTTCGCCGCGCCCGCTTGGAGCGCCGCGATGGCGGCCTGAAAATCGTCCGCGCGCGGCGCCAGACAGAAAGACGATTCGCGGGGGCGATCCAGGATAGCCAGCCCCTCCCCGTCAAGCCCCGTCGGCAGGGGTCTGATCGGGCTCAAGCCATACTGGGATGCCCGCTGATTGAATTCGGTCAGCACGGCATTGATGCGGCCGAACAGTGCGGCAATATCCAGATTCAGCATGTCCGCTACGAGTCGGAGGTCGGTCAGTTGCCGGGGATGCCGCCAACCCGAGAGGGCATAACGCGCGGTCTGGGTCGCCAGCATCACGCACAGCGTCCTCAGGTGTTGAGCATTACGGGCGCGCATGGACTCCCGCACCATTTCCGGCAGTCCCCACTGGCTCGCCAACCAGCGCCCCAAGTCCTCCAGACTCTCGCCGAGCGAGACGTATTCGGCCTCGTGAGGAAAGACATGACAGAGTTCCACCATCTCCAGATAGCGTCCGATCCTGGCATCCCCGTGTGCCAGCAGATATAGCTCGCCCAGATTGTTCAGCAAGGCCGCGACACTCACTTCCTTGGGGAAACCGTCGCGATCGATCTCGGCCCAATCGAGCGCCAACAGGGCGGCCAGCAGTGCCCGGCCCGAGCCGCGAAGGTAGGGCGCGATCCGCCTGGCATCGAGTGTCTCCTCCGCCAGCGCCGCGTCGAGCTCCATCATCGCCAGCGTGTGGGTACCCAGCATGTGGGCCGCGTCCTCCAGCGCGGTCACCTCGAAGCTGAAGTGCCGATGCTTGACCGCGTTGGCCCGCTGCAGGACGCGCAGCGCCAGGGCTGGATCGCTCATGATGACCATGGCGATCATGCGTAGCGGCGCGCGCTCATCCGCCAGCAAGGTCGCCAGGTCTTGCCGGGTGCGCGCCAGCAGGGGCAGCTCCTCCGGCCGGGCATCCGTCGTCACAGCTCTGAACCAAACCGATTGCATCCTGGGTCAAGCCTCCTTCCTCGGTCGAATGGATGACGACATTCCCACTTCCGTAAATTGCCCGGCATGGAATGGACGGGTTGGATATTATTAGACGTTAGCGACCCCCGTCACAAGCCGCGCCTGGGACCGAACTGGCCGCGACCATTCCCGCTCGGCATCCGGGGTCGCGGGACCACCCGTCCGGAGCGATCGACGCATGACCTCGGCGCGAGCCAGGTGGCGTTGTCGCCTGGGGGCAAAACCAACTCCTCGTTTCTTAAAGACACTCCGGGAACCGAACACGTGAATTTGATCCTGGGCTCGATCATAGTCCTCGCCTGCGTCCTCGGCGGCTTTGCCGTTCAGGGCGGACACCTCCTTTCACTCTGGCAGCCGTTCGAGCTGGTCATCATCCTGGGCGCGGCGGCGGGTGCCTTTGTGATCGCCAACTCCATGAAGGTGGTTTTGGGAACCCTCAAGACCATCCCCTCGCTCTTGAAAGGCGCCAAGTACAAGAAAGCGGATTACGTGGATGCACTCGGCTTGATGTTCGAGCTCTTCAACAAGGCGCGCAAGGAAGGGCTCATGGGCATCGAGGCGGATATCGAGGAACCGGGTAGCAGCGCGCTGTTCCAGAAGTTTCCGAACACCGCGAAGAACCACCACGCGGTGGAGTTCATCTCCGATTACATGCGGCTCGTGGTCAGCGGCAACATGAACCCGTTCGAGCTCGACAACCTCATGGATGTCGAGCTCACGACTCACCATCATGACGCCGAGGAATACGCCCACGCGATGCAGCGGGTCGCCGACGCGCTCCCGGCCTTCGGGATCGTGGCCGCCGTTCTGGGGATCGTGCATACCATGGCCGCGCTGGGGGGGCCGATCGACGAGGTCGGCGGTCTGGTCGCCGCGGCCTTGGTCGGAACCCTGAGCGGTATCTTGATCGCCTATGGCTTCGTGAGCCCGATGGCCACCATCCTGGAGCGGCTGGCGGCGGAGGAGACCCGCTTGCTCTCCTGTCTCAAGGCCTGCATCCTTGCCAACGTGCAGGGCTATAGCCCGCAGGTGGCGATCGAATTCGGCCGCAAGACCATGACCCCGGATATCAGGCCCAGTTTCAGCGAGCTGGACCAGCTTCTCCGCGGCGGCAAGTAGGGAGCCTCCCAAGTGGCCATCAGCGAATCCAAACAGCCGATCGTCGTCAAGAAGATCATCAAGAAGGGCGGCCACCACGGTGGCGCCTGGAAGATCGCCTTCGCCGATTTCGCCACCGCCATGATGGCGTTCTTCATGCTGATGTGGATCATGGGATCCACCACCAAGATGCAGAAGGCGGCCATCTCGGAGTATTTCAAGAATCCCTCGGCGTTCGAGGGCAGCAGCGCGGCGCCGTCCCAGAATCAGGGCGAGGGAACCGGCTCGAAGCCCTCGATCATCCAGTTCGATGGCGCCATCGACATGGCGCCCGAGGCGACGCCATCGGAGACGCCGGATGACAGTCAAGCTGAGGAGGAGGCCCGCGAGAAGGACAAAGCCCGTCTGGAATCGCTGCAGGAGGTTCTCAAGGAGGCCATCTCGCAAAGCCAGGCGCTGGCCCCGTTCAAGGATCAGCTCCTGATCGAGATCATGCCCGAGGGTCTCCGCATCCAGATCGTGGATGAGGAGAACCGCCCCATGTTCGACCTCGGCAGCGCCCGGCTCAAAAGCTATACGGTCGACCTCCTCAAGGAGCTGGGCGCCCTGATCAATCAAGTCCCAAACCGCATCAGCCTGACCGGGCACACGGATGCGCGCCCCTTGCCAGGCAGCGGCTACAGCAACTGGGAGCTCTCCACCGAGCGCGCCAACGCCGCGCGCCGCGCGCTCGTGGCCGGGGGGATGCAGGAAGACAAGATCGGGCGCGTGGTCGGACTCTCCTCCACGGTGCCGTTCAACAAGGCCGACCCCTACGATCCGATCAACCGACGCATCAGCCTCATCGTCATGAACAAGAAGACCGATGAGGCCATCCAGGAAGGGACGACCACCATCGAGGAAGCGACCCGAACGAAGCAGGCGCGCTGATTCGAGGTGATACCAGCCCTACTCGCCGTGGAGCAATCCCCCGCTCCGAGTCATGCCCCAGGTCGATGGCGCCCCTTGAACGTCAGGGCGCACACGGGGCCGGCGACGCCGGCCATCCTCTGCAACACGCCAGCGAACGAATCCCTTCCGTCAAGAAATTGACAACCTAAGCCACCCATCCGGGCTTTATCGGCGAACATCCTCGGACGGCGCCGCACCGCGCAACCCCTGCGACCGACCCACGACGAGCAGCCGGCCGCCGGTCATTGGCTCCCCTGCTGGCCCCAATTGTGCATCCACTGGTTTCAGGTGCTCACTGACGTCAGGGAGCGCGTCGGGTTACCAACGAATCAGAGGACGGCGGTCATGTTCGAATTCATCGCGGGCGGCATGCTTGCCACGCTGGGCCACCTTGACGACGCCATGCTGGTCATTGGCGTCTTCACGGTCGTCATGTTCGGACTCTTCGCCGCCGCCCTGGTTCTGATCGCGCGCGGTCGCGCGGCGACCTTTTACCGCAGCGTCCCGGCCCTGCTCACAACGGTGGGGATCATGGGAACCTTTCTCGGGATCTCGACCGGGCTGATGCACTTCGATGTCGCCGACATCGAGGCGAGCATCCCGCTGTTGCTGAACGGTCTCAAGCTCGCCTTCGTGTCCAGCATCACCGGCATCCTGCTGGCGGTCTGTCTACGTCTCGTGCTCGTCATGGGCGCCGATGGGCGACGGGGCGCCGAACCCGGCGGCGCGACGGACGCCATCGGTTCAGCCGACTTCGCTGAGCACCCAGAACTCTTGGCACAGGCCCAACTCTCCGCGACCCAGCAGTTGGTCGACCATGTCGCGCGACTGGACGAGCGCCTGCTCCAGACCCTGGAGCGGCAGCACGCGCAGCAGCTCGACGCCCTGAAGGGGTTTGCCGCGCAGCTCAGCGAGATGGGATCCCGCCAACTCATCACCGCCCTGGAGTCCGTGATTCGCGACTTCAACAGCAACCTCGGAGAACAGTTCGGCGAGAATTTCCGCCGCCTGGATGCCTCGGTGGAGAAGCTCGTGCGCTGGCAGGATCAGTACCGCGAGCATATGGACGCACTGGGACAGCAGCTCGATCATGCCATCGCGGGCGTCAATCAATCCCAAGGCAGCCTGCAGGCCCTAACCCAGCAGGCACGCCAGATCTCCAGCCATATCGAGGATCAGGAGTCCACCATGCTCGCGCTACGCCGCGAAAGTCTGGAGTTGGAGGCGGTGCTCGGCAGCATCGCCGACCTGCGCGACCGCGCCAAGGAGGCCTTCCCGGCCATCGACAGCCGCCTGAAGACCATGCTGGAAACCATCGAGAACGCGGTCCTCTCGGCGCTGAGCACGCAGCAACGCCTAGGGCAGTACCGCATGGGCATGGACAGCAGGCTCTACGACGGCGCCCTTGCTGAAATGCCGGTGGGAGTGCCCTCATGAACACCTTGCCGCATGCCGCTCCGCGTCAATCCGCCCATCAGGAGGACGACTTCCACTGGATCGCCCTATCCGACCTGATGTCCTCCTTGATGATGATCTTCCTGTTTCTGGCGGTGATGTACATGGTGCAGGTCGAACGCAGTCGGGCGGTGGAAGCCGAGGTGCGAGTGACCGCCACCGAATCGCGTCACGCCATCTATCAAGCCCTCGACCATGAGTTCCGCAGCGACCTGGCGCGCTGGAAGGCCGAGTTGGTGGAGCCGACACTGACCCTGCGCTTTCGCGAGCCCGAGGTCTTGTTCGATCGCAGCTCGGCGCGCATCAAGAGCGAGTTCGAGGCCATCCTGCGGGATTTCCTGCCGCGCTACGTTGCCCAACTGCGCCCCTTCGCGGACGTGATTCGCGAGATCCGCATCGAAGGCCACACATCGAGCGAGTGGAACGCCGACAGCAGCCAGATCGACGCCTATTTCGCGAACATGGAACTCAGTCAGCAACGCACCCAGGCGGTTCTACGCTTCGCCTACGGACTCCAGGGATTGCAGAACGAGGACTGGTTCAGACAGCGGGTCGCGGCGGTCGGACTTTCCTCCTCGCGCCCGGTTCATGACGGCCAGGGCCAGGAGAACCCAGCGGCCTCGCGGCGCGTCGAGTTCAGCGTGCTGACCAATTTCGAGGCCCGCTTGCTGGAGCCCATTCGCCTGGAACACGCGGCCAATTCGCCGACGCGGACTCGCAAGGAATAGCAGCGCGCGCGGTTTGGCTGACCCCGCCGACAGCAGGTAACTGAGTCATGCACCTTCGCCTAGCCCTGTACAGCGATCAAGAAGTCCCCGCGAATGCCGCGATCGACGAACGGCTGCTGACGCTGATTGGCGTCAGCCGGCCCCGCATTGGCTACGTCTCCTCGGCACCCGATCCAGAGCGCCTGGACTTCGAGCGCAAACGCGCCTACTACGCCCATCTTGGCGCGGATCTCTGCGTCTTTCTCGACGCATCCGACAACGACCTCGAAGGCACGCTCCCGCCCCTCTTCGCCTGCGACGCCCTTCATCTGTCGGGCGGAAACACCTTCTCCTTTCTTCGCTGGCTGAGGTCGCGCGCGGTGCTTCCGCTGCTGCGCCGTTACGCAACGCATGGTCACGTTCTCATTGGCGCGAGTGCCGGCGCCATTCTCATGACCCCCTCGGTCGGCACGGCATCGCTGTGCGGGGATGCACGAGACCCGGCGCTCGCGGACGACACTGGGCTCGACCTGGTCGGCTTTCACTTCTGGCCGCACTACAGCGAGGATGCGGAGACACAGCCCAGTGTCGCATCCTGTTTGAGCGCTTTCGAGACACTATGCGCGTGCCCGGATGGATCCGGGCTCATCGTGGACGGCACCAGCATCGAGCCGATCGGGCCGGTCCGCGTCTTCTCACACGGGATTCCTCGCACACACGGGTTCCAGGGGTTACGACCCTGATCAGGACACCACGACCCCTTCTTGGTATACAGTCCGCCACCCCGCGTAGCGGTCCACCAGCCCCCGCAGCGCGACCGGATCATGGTCACGCAGCCCGCTCAGGACGAGCGATTTGGCCCCACGGCCGATCGACTCACCACCGCTCCTGAGTTCGTATTCAAGCCGCGCCTCGCCACGTCGGCCATTCACGTCCAAACGGCTCTCGACCAGCACCAGATCGAAATCCGCCCGGTCGAGTCGTTCCAGCTCGAACGACATCCGCTCATAGATCACCAGCGGCCGGTCAGTGTTGATCATCACCCCGTGCGCCTCCATCAGCGGCACCAGGACATGGGGGAAGTTCTGACCCGAAAAGGCCACATAGCGCCGCACCAGCGACTCGATCAGCGCCATGTCCCGGCTCACCGCGCCAGCGGAGACGACCTCCAGACAGGTCTTGCCGGTCGCATCCCGCGCGAGCACCTCACTCCCCTCGGCGACGAAGGTCAGCGGCGCATCCGCGGCCACCATCCCCTTGAAGCGAAACTCCATCCGACTCCCCAGCCCATATCGAGCCAGAACCAGCCCGAATAGCAGATCCCCAGGCACGCAGAAGCGCGGATTATCAACGTCGTGGAGCGGATTGAAGTCCCCGGCAACCGCCTTGGCAAAGGTACTGCCCTGAGCGGCGGAGACACGGATGACGCCAGCGTCATCGCTGAAGAAGGGATCAAGAAACATTGGGGCTGAAACTCTGTCATCGAAAAGGTGCGCGATTGTAGCTGGCGGCGCGCCCATCGCACGTCAGATTCCGCGAAATCAGTTGTTTCCAATGCAGTTCACCCGGGGAGCCAGCCCTTTTAAGGTGTTCGTAACATCTAGTAAAATAAGATTATTTCTAGAGCCGCAGCCCCACTGACCTGAGCATGTTTGACGGTATCCTGCAGAAATTCGCCGACCAAGCCCCTGGCGCCGTGATGGTGCGCGCCTTGCTGGAGCACCTCCTCAACGCGGAGCGCCTCGACGCGTGGTTCGAACGCACCCGCGGCAGTCAGTACACCCGCAAGATTCTGTTCTCCTCGCTGGTGGGCGTGCTCCTACAGGTCGTGTGCAGAACCCACCCGAGCGTTCACGCCGCGTACCGTGATTCCGCGATCGCGGCCTCGATCGTCGCGGTCTACGGGAAGCTGCGCGGCGTCGAGCTGGAGACCTGCCCAAGCGCTGGTGCGATTCATCGCCGCCGAGAGCGCCCAGCTCATCGAAGGTCTCCAAGGAGCCCGCCCACCGCTTCTGCCGGGCCACCGGATCAAGTACCTCGATGGCAACTGCCTGGAGGCCAGCGAGCGGCGGCTCAAGCCGTTACGTGAGAGCGCGGCCGCCGCGCTGTCCGGCAAGTCGCTGGTGGTGTTCGATAAGGCGCTCGACCTCGTCGCCGATGTCTTTCCCTGCGCCGATGGGCACGCCCAAGAGCGCGCACTGTTGGGCGCGGTCAGCGCGCGCGTGGCGGCGCAGGATCTGTGGGTGGCCGACCGCAACTTCTGTGTGCTGAGCTTTCTGTGCGCGATTGAGCGCGCCGCCGCGAGCTTCATCATCCGCGAGCATTCCCAATTCCCCTGCAAGCCCTTGGAGCCCATGCGCCGTGTGGGAACCTCGCCCACGGGCGCGCGCTTCGAGCAGGCCGTGCAGGTGACGACACCCAGCGGCGAGACGGCGGTCTGGCGGCGCATCCAAGTCAAACTCAAAACCAAGACGCGCAACGGCAACAGCGCCCTCATCCTCGTGACCAATCTCCCCGCCGAGGTTGCCGCGGCCGCCACGATCGCTGAGATCTACCGGACGCGCTGGACCATCGAGACCGCCTTTCAGAAACTGGAGGATCACCTCCACTCCGAGATCAACTCCTTGGGCTACCCCGAAGCGGCCCTGTTCGGCTTCTGCCTGGCCCTCGTGGCGTTCAATCTCTACGCCGTCGTGATGGCCGCCTTGCGGGCGGCCCACCCGAAGGCCAACGTCGATGACACCGTCTCGGGGTACTACCTCGCCACCGAGATCGCCAACACCACCGCGGGCATGAACATCGCCGTCGATGACGCCGATTGGGCACGCTTTGCGACGGCGACTCATGAACAGATGTGTACCTTCTTGCTCGACCTGGCCTCCCGCGTCAACCTCGCCCAGTGGCGCAAGAGCAAACGGGGGCCGAAGAAGGCGCCCACGCCACGCACCAAATACAAGGGCAAGACCCATATCTCCACCGCCAAGGTCTTGGCGGGCACCTAGGCGTACTCAAAATGGCAACTTAAAAGGGCTGGGCCCTTGGGGTTCCCCCTGAAGACGTCTCCGTCTAATGACGTTCCACCAAGTCGACTCTGCGGTGATCGGTGCTAGCCCGCGCCAGTGTTTCGATACCCCTGCCGCTCGTTTCATGCGGCCCTTGAGCCTGCGGATGGCTTATGGAGACAGCATTGGATCATAACGCGCTTCGCGGGCGCGCGTGCCCGCGACAGGGACCGGTCTCAGCGCGCCAGTGGGGCCAGATAGCCCCGCACGGCCACGCGCTTGACCTGATCACCACGACATCCTTGAGGCTCCACGTCGGCGCTCGCCAACCGGCGGGCGCCTGACCAACCCACCGACGGAGTGACACATGCCCCAGGCCACCATGACCAAAGACCAGTGGATCGCCTTGTTCGAGACCATCGGACTGGATGCCGACACGATGCGGCGCTGGCATCAGGGCTTCGAGGAACGCCATCCGGATCAGCATCAGGCTTTCCTTGAATGGCTCGGCATCCCTGCGCCGGAGATCCGCCGGATTCGGGCCGGCTGATCCCACCTGACCCGCCCGGCGGACGCGCGCGTCCGCCGGGCGCCCGTCCTGACCGTCGCCATTGCCACCCATGACAGCCACCACCTGGACCATCGGACAGCTCGCCCGACGCTTCGCGCTCGCCCGCGGCACGCTGCTTTACTACGACCGCATCGGTCTGCTGACCCCGAGTGGTCGCACCGGCGGCAACTACCGGCTCTACCGCACGGCGGATGTGGAGCGGCTCGCGAAGATCCGCCACTACCGCGCGGCGGGCCTGTCCCTGGAGGCGATCCAACAGCTTCTGCGCCCGGACGGGGAAGGGCGGCGCGGTGTCCTGGAGCAGCGCCTGTTCGCCATCAACCAGGAGGTCGAGCAATTGCGCGAGCAACAGGCGCTGATCCTCAAGCTCCTCCAGTGCGACCCGCTCGCCCTGGAGGCTCCGATCATGACCAAGGCGCTCTGGGTGGAGCTGTTGCGCGCCGCTGGTCTGGACGAGGCGGGCCTGCGGCGCTGGCACCGGGAATTCGAAGGCCGCGCGCCCGAGGCCCATCAGGCGTTTCTGACCTCGCTGGGGATCGACGCTGGAGAGATCAGCGCGATCCGGGGATGGTCGCATCCGATGGGACCTGGGGAATCGGCGTGAGCGTGTTCCCGACGCGCCAAGCATACCCGACGTTGGCGCCTGCCTGGTTTAGCCGCGCCGCGTCTGGGACGCGAGCTTGTCATGCCCAAGCGCAGCCCCGCTCAGGCCGTCGCCAACCGCCGTGGCGTGACCACCGCCACACGCCAGGTCCGGCCCGTACATTAGGAACCGCCGCGCCGAGGCGCTCGGCAGAGCGAGCGGCGTGCGAAGAGAATGGCCGACGCCCAACCATCCCTTGGTGTCCAATCGATGGCTCGCGCAAGCCGGCGGGGATCCTGACTGGAAATTCCTTCCCGCAAGCCGAGTGCGCGAGGCGCGGCGGCCCCGGCCAAGGCGCGGGCGGGAGCTGGTCCGCTGGAGCGTGAGGCGCATCGCGCCTGAAGCGCAAGCGGGTCAGTGCCTCGCCATACGAGCGCCGCCGCGTGCGCCAGGAGCTGAGCGTCGGCGCAGCCTCGCTGAGCGACGCCAGCGCACGCGCCGGGAGAGCCCGGCCCTCGCGCTGGCCGAGTCCTGCTGGAGCCTGGGAAGGCGCCAGGAGGTCTCACGAGGCGCGCGAGATCCGTTTCGACCCGCCGACGCGCGCGGCCAAACGATCGCAACTTAGGCTTAGAGACTGTCAATGAACTAACCCATTGATTGATATATTATCGAGTCTCGTTTTGATACCGTCTCTTAGAACCCCTCGATCGGTATCCCTCCTCTACCCCACCCACCCCGGCACGGGACGCGCGTCCAGTCCCCGAAGAGATCCTTGACCTGCTCAACCTGGTTGAAACGGGCCTTCTGCGGATGGACGCGGCGGCGTCCTGGCATCATGTCGGCGATCCCCCCGTGACCGATACACTGGGGCGTTTGTGGGGGTGTAACCCCAAACCCTCGAAAATTCTGAAGCGATTTATTATCAATCAGTTAAATTTCGTGCCGCTCGCCACAAATGGCGCTTCTGTTGAACGTAAGCTATTGAATTTTCGTGATTGGCGGAAATTTCGGCGGTTTGGGCTTACGTGTGCCACGAATGCATCCAGTGGTTTGACGGTGGATGCAATGCTGTACGAGAGATGAGGGTCGGCCCCTCGGGGGCGGCGTCCAGACGTTGCCCCCAAACCGCCTTGAGCGGCTGCCGTTAAGAGCGGTGGTGGTGAGCGTCAAGGAAAAGGCGCAGAACCTGCGTCAGGTGTGTGTTGCGGAGATGAACGCGAGTGAACTGCCGATGACGTGTCGAAACGAACCTCTAGGTGATGTCGAAAGCGCGCCAGGTAAGCAGCGCGTGACAAATCCAGCGGGTATCTGGTTACTGGCTGGGTGGCATCCGGCATATAGGCAGCATGAACGCAACACAGGCTCTTGTGCGGAACGTGGGAACCTGTCGTCCCGATGTCAAGGGAGCGGCGCGGAGCAGAGGCACTGCGAGCGCCTGAGTACCGATGCGGGGCACAGGGGCAGATGGCTCCGTAGTAGTGATGAAGTGCCTGTAATGGGCGTGGAGCGAAGGGGGCCAGTCGTTGGGGCTGATTGGTCGGCCAACCGGTTCGCCGGGAGGAGCCAATGAGTCAGCCAAAACCGTTTGCGAAATGAACGGTTCAGCGACAAGAGCCGTATGACGCGAGAGTGTCACGTACGGTTCCGTGGGAGCGTAGGGGGGAGGTTCCCCTGCGCCACCCGATAACCCCTGGTTGGTGCCATGGGTGTCGGTGGGGTGGATCGCCGGCAAGATGTCGGTGGCTGGCAATTCACAATGACGAGTCATTCCATGACACGAGTCAGACGTCGCGCCGTTTTGCGGTGCGCCTTATCCGCGATTTGGGTGGGCGCATTCTCCGGCCTCGCTAGTCCGCTTCTCGTCTGGCCTCCCGTGGTCGAAGCAGAGCCGCTTCCCGCTAAGAAAGAGGCCGACATCATCGCCAAGATCGCGCGTGAAACCATGCGGCAGCATGACGTGCCAGCACTGTCTCTCGCGATCGCCAAGCGAGGGCAATGCGTCTACCGGCACGCCTTTGGTGTCGTGGACAAGGGCACAGGTGAGCAGGCAACTCCGGACACCTTGTTCCGCATCGCTAGTCTGACCAAGTCAATCACTTCGGTTGCCATCTTCTCGCTGATCGAGCAAGGGCGACTCAGCCTCGGTGACCGCATCTTCGGCGAGCATGGCAGACTCGGATTCGACTACGCCCCGGTCTATCCCGATCGGGTCACCCGAATTACGCTCCATCATCTGCTGACACACACAGCCGGAGGCTGGGGAAATGGTCGGGATGATCCAACCTATCTCTATCCAGAGATGGATCACCGGGAATTGATTCGCTTCGTATTACTGACCCGCGTGTTGAGCAACGAGCCTGGCACACACTATGAGTATTCCAACTTCGGCTACTCCATTCTCGGTCGAGTGATCGAGAAGATGACCGGTCAACCCTATTCAGACTACGTGCAGCAATCCGTCTTGCACCGATGCGGTATCCACGACATGGCCCTGGGCGGAAACACCCTGACCGAGCGGGCACCGCACGAAGCGATCTACTACGACGCGAATGGGTCCGCTGACAAGGCCTACGAGATTGATCTCAAGCGCAGGGATTCTCACGGTGGATGGATCGCCACGCCGAGCGACCTGGTTCGCTTCACCATGCACGTCGACGGCGAGGGTATCACCCCAAGCATCTTGACCCGGGACAGCATCAAGGCCATGACAACCCCCAGCGCTGCCAACTCTGGCTACGCCTGTGGCTGGGCGGTGAACGGGGTTCCCAACTGGTGGCATGACGGTCGCCTACCAGGAAGCGCAGCGATCATGGTCCGAACCGCGAGCGGACTATGCTGGGCCGCCTTTGCCAACACCCAACGCGATCGTCTGGATCTCGATCAGATGATGTGGCGCGTGGTTCGTAGCGTCCCGGCCTGGCACGCCTGAACTCGCCAGCGAGACCGGTCCTCTCGCCCAAGCACCAGGCTCAGGCTGACTCGATGCGCGCCGCCCTCAGGTAGGGATTCGAGGCGCAGTGGAACGGAAAATCGGGTTAAGTATCAGCCATCATCCTTGATGGACTGATTCGAATAGGGGTAGACCCGACTGCTCTGTCATGAGCCGCTACTTGCCTGTCGGAAAACCATGTGCGCATGGCCGAGCAGGAAAAACCCGATGATTGAGCGCACGGGCTCGGATGATTGCGAGCGGCTACATTTAGGGGTTCCGATCGAACGATGGAAGCGCCCTCCCCTACCTCACGCGCGGGTCTTGCTCATCTCGCCATGCCAGTACCGGGCGCACTCCCCGGAGACTTTGGTGACGACGTCGGCGTTGCGTGGCGCAGGCCAGAACTGCAAGAGGTAGACCTGCATAGGCCCGTCGTCGTCTGTGAGTTGCCAGTCCCCCAACATGGACCGAGCGCTGTACCTTACACGGTAGGTTCCTTGCGGGATGTCGAGTGGGTACTCCGCTTCCTGCCCCCACTCGCGCAGCAGCAGCGCATTGGCGTGCTGAGCGAATGAGCATTCGACGATTTCTTCCCATGAAGGATCTGCCAGTGGCGCAGCATCAAGAAGCTCCACGGTGACATGGACGTGACCGGTATGGATGCCGGTGATGAGAAACAGCCTTCCTGTCTGAGCCGCACCGCAGATGCCGTTCGATTGCCCGCGAAAGGCGAGCGCCATGTCTGCGAAGTCGCCGTCTTGTGGCTCCACGTAGAACTGTCCGTAGTGAACGTGGAGTCGGTCGGAGTACAGGACCTGGGGCTGCATGGCGACACTGGGCTCCTGTGAGGTCGGCCTTGATCATCGTTTGATCCAAGACTGAGCTTCTTGGTCGGTGATTGTCGTGGGCAGGGAGTGGCGGGAGCACCTGGAGGGCGTACCCTTGGGGTGCGAACCAACCGAGGGGAAACGCCGCCGGTGCCAGATGCTCCTGCCGAATCGGACTGTAGTGCATGTCAACCCGACGAAGCCAAGGCACTCGCGCCTGCGCGGTGTCGAGCAGTTCAGCGCGGTTGCGAGCGCGCAGGACGAGGGGGCCTCTCAGCGTTACGCGACGACCCGCGCGGGCGTTGCGCGCGGCACTCTGCGCTATTGGGAGCGCCGCCGAGCGCAAGCCGCGCCGCCAGAGCCTGCGCTGGCGGCGTTCATGGAGACACCGGAAGGGGTACGCTGGCTGCGCCAGGTGGTGGTCGCCGCACATTGGTGCATCAGCGAGCTTGGAGGCGCCGGTGTGCGGGTGGTGTGTGAGTTTCTGGATCTCAGCGGTCTGTCGGCCTTCGTGGGGGCGTCTTATGGCAGTCAACAGGCATTCGCTGTCGAGTTGGAGGAGCTGATCGTGGCCTGCGCCGCCGAGCAGCGTGCCACGCTGGCCGAGGGGATGTCGGCGCGGGCGATCACGGTCAGCGAAGACGAGACCTGGCTTGGGCCGATGTCGCTGGTCGCCATTGAGCCGGTGTCGAATTTCATCCTGCTCGAGCAGTTTGCCGAGGATCGCTCGGCGGCCACCTGGAGTGCGGCGCTGGAGCAGGCGCTGGTGGGCTTGAACGTCACCGTGGTGCAAGGCACGAGCGATGAAGCCAAGGGGCTGTTGGCGCACGTGCAACGTGATCTCGGTGCGCATCATTCGCCGGATCTATTCCACCTCCAGCATGAGGTGGCCAAGGGGACGGGGCTGTCGCTCGCGCGCGCCCTCAAGCACGCCGAGGCACAAGAAGCCGCCGCCGAGGTGAGTTGGCAGGAGGCACGCGCGGCCGAGCAGATCTACCATCAGCAGCGTCATGGTCCGGGACGCCCACCGGCGTTCGCCCAGCGCATCGATCGGGCGCTCAGCGCACTGGTGCAGGCCGGCCTGGCTCGCGAGCGGGCCCAGGCGCGCCAAGACGAGGCCAAGGCGCTGATCGGGGCGCTCGGTGAGGCATACCACCCGTATGACCTCGAGCATGGGCGGGCGCAATCCCCCGCGCAACTCGGCGAGTGCCTCGGGGGGATCTTCCAGCGCCTGGAGGCGATCGCCGACACGGCGGGGTTGTCTGAGCGCGCGTGCGCGCACCTGACGAAGGCCAAGCGATTGACGGGCGCCTTGATGACGACGCTGGCCTTCTTCCTCGCCAGCGTGCAGACGCGCGTGGAAGCCCTGAATATGCCTCCCGACATCGAGCAGGTCGTCCTCACTGAACTCATCCCCGCGCTCTACCTCGAGCGGGTGGCGGCCCGCACGACACACGCCGAGGCGCGTCAGCGCCATCAGGCGCTCAGCACCCGCTTACTCACACCGCTACGTCAACCGACGCATCCGATTCAGGCGCTCGACACCAACACCCGCGCGCTCATTGAGCAGGTCGCAGACGAGTGCGCCGACCTGTTTCAGCGCAGCAGCTCCTGTGTCGAGGGGCGCAACGGCCAATTGTCGCTGCACCAGCATGGCCACCACCGACTCACTGATCGCAAACTCGCCGCCCTCACGGCTATGCACAACTTTCATCTGCACCGCCCCGACGGCACCACCGCCGCCGAGCGCTTCTTCGGCCAAGCCCATGCATCCCTATTCGAGCAGGTACTCGAGCGCATGCCTTGGCCGGCACGCCCGGCGCAACGACGGCCCCGCCCGACCAAGCCTCCGCGCCTGTCGCTCGTGGCGGCCTAACCGAGGTGGATCAAACGATGATCAATGCCGTGAGGTCTAACGTTTGCGCTGAGAGGTTGTGAAAAACCCCCTGCCTGGAATCGCGATCTCTTCAATAGCAACACGACGAAGAACCCATGGCTGTGAAAAACCAGTTTCTTCACAGCCTCCGAGCCGCGCGCGCGGGGTTAGGGTGCATTCGCGCCTTTGACCAGGGCCTTGGCTTGTACGAAGAGCCTTGCCAGCGGTTCGAATGCGCCATGGAAAGACAACCACTGAAGGCCGTTGGTGCGGGAGAGCATGCCCGCAACCAACCGGCCGTCCGAGGTTGCCGACTTGACATATCGGATTGCGGCTGGCGAGTGAGGGACAGACGGGTTGTTGATCAAGAATGCTCGTTCGCAGTGAGGAAAGACGGCCGTTGTTGGGATCTCAGTCGGGGCGAAGAGCAAGGCGATAGAGCCTCGCTGCCCACCGGACGCGTTCCAGAACAACTCATGTCCTTTGATTGGCTCCCCACCGAGCTGGATTTCGTACTTCCCTGCCTTGCGCATCAGAATGGTCTCGGCAGACTTGAACGTGTCTGAGCCTTCCTGCATCTCGTACACCCAGGCCTGTGCAGCAACCGCTAGCAGTGGCCGTAGAACGGTGTCGTGCCAGGGGAGTGAAACGGCCTGGTTGGCGCGCGTTTCGAAGTAGACCGAACTCGGCAAAACGCTGACCGTGAAAGCGCCCTTCGCCGCGAGGGCTTCTTTCTCGGCCGTGGTGATCTCGTTCACTTGCCGCCCCAGCGCCAGGTGGGAGGCTCGCCAGTGACCCAGCATACGGCGACGAGACCGACGCACAAGAGCGCGGCGTAGGCGACGAATACGGCGGCCCCGTGACTTGGCAGCAGCGCTCCTGCGCCTACCAAGACAAGGGCGAAGAAGATGACCATGACGACCCAGCCTTGCCATACAGTGGGCAGACCCCAGCCCCAGCCGTAGCGTTTGGAGGGAAACCAGTAGCGCTGTTCGTTGGACATGGGATCGACCTCCAATGCGGAAGCAACCAATCTTCCAGCGCGTCCACTCAACCTTTTGCCGCGCGGGGGACCACCCGCGCGCCGACGATGGACGCGCGCGCGCCGGTCTCCAGGATGGCGACGTCTCCGGCGACAGAGAGCCGGTCCGGCGCATGCGTGCGCTCGACGGGATTCAGCGGGCCGAGCAGTTGGGTTGGGGTGTCAGTGGCGGTCTTCATCACACGCGCGAATATTCGAGTATTTCCTGTCCCATCAACACGCACTCCTGACCGAGTGGGTAATAAATCAGGCGCATGCGGTACTGACCTTTGTAGATCGTTCCCCACACCTCCAGCACCTGAAAGGTCTGGTCTTTGTTGGCCGGATTGCGCAGCGGCGCTTTCGCGACAACCTCTGGATCGATGGCGATCCGGTCATCTTCGCCGAAGTGAAAGACCAGCAGGCGTTGGGCCTGTTCGAGGGCGGCACTGGCGCAGCGCGGCGGGCTGGCCTGGGCGGTCCCCAACCCTCCGAGACCAAGAAGTAGCGCCAACAGGGCGGATCGGGAATGTTCGGTCATCGCGGATGTCCTTGGTTGGGTCTCACCATCCGGATCATAGCCGAATCGGCTGAACGGCCCCTGTGACCTCCGGGCGACCCAACGCCGGAAAGTGCGCGAGTTGGGGTCTGACCAGGGCACGGAGGCGATCTCGGATGCGACGCGCGTCCCTGGCCCGGCCAACATGCCGTCGTTCGAGCGTCACTTGATCCGTGGAGCGCGTGACGCGCTGGCCGCCTGCTCCTTGCTGTTCCCTCCATCCACGGCTCCAGTCAGCGGGGCCGCTGGCTGGAGCCTCCTTCCCGCAAGCAGAGTGGGCGAGGCGCCGCGGCCCCGGCCAAGGCGCGGGCGGGGGGCTGGTCCGCTGGAGCGTGAGGCGCATCGCGCCTGACGCGCAAGCGGGTCAGCGCCTCGCCATGCGATCGCCGCCGCGTGCGCCAGGAACTGAGCGTGGGCGGAGCGCAAGCGCAGCCCGCGCTGAGCGACGCCAGCGCACGTGCCGGGAGATCCAGGCCCTCGCGCTGGCCGAGTCCTCCTGGAGCCGGGGACGGAAACAGGAGGTTTCACGAGGCGCGCGAGATCCGTTCGGCAAGCCGCGCGCGCAAGCCAGTGGGGACACTGGCTGGAGCGGCGTGGCAGGGGGTCTCAATCGGTCGGATTGGCCGCCGCGATGCAGGGCGTCGGGTGAACGGTTGAGCAACAAGGATTGGGGTTCGGGCCGGGATGTGCCCGACCTTTCACATCCCGAGCGCGCGCATGGCAGTGGCGGCTGGTGACAGAACGGCTCGTTGGACCTGCTCGGCTTGGTAAAGGGGTCTTCTGCTGGATGAACCCGGCGGCGTTCCGGCATCATTTCGGCGATCCCCCCGTGACCGATACAATGGGGCGTTGTCCTTCCTGCACGGATGAAGAACCGAATGATGACCCGATCCGAACTCATCGCGCTGCTCGCCAGCCGCCAAGAACATCTGCCCGAACGCGACGTCGAATCAGCCGTCAAGGCGATCCTGGCGTGCATGAGTGATGCGCTGGCTGGCGGTGAGCGCATCGAGATCCGGGGGTTCGGCAGTTTCTCCCTGCATTACCGCCCTGCCCGTCTTGCGCGCAATCCGAGGACCGGCGCAGCGGTGGCCTTGTCCGGAAAGTACGCGCCCCACTTCAAACCGGGGAAAGCGCTGCGGGAACGGGTGGATCAGGAGACGGCATCCAGTCCGGAGTGTCAACGTCGCTCAGGATGCGTTGCGGGACTCCAAGTCGCCCCCACGCCCTCGCGACGTGACAGCCTTTTGGCCCCGGTTCGTCCCACTCCGGGGTCACGGCTTCGGCACTACGCGCCTTCGCCACGACCCCTGCGCGAATGACTCAACGGTGTGTGGGATGCGCTCTGCATATCGCCTACGCGGCTTCGGGACGCAGCCCCTTCGCCACTGCGGCGCTACGCCCGCGCCCACACCTACCGGGGGCCGCTCGGCCTCGCTTCGCTCTCCATGCCTCGCGGGCCGAGTCGATGGGGGCTGATTAACCATGGAACGGAACACCCTCGATCGCGTGCGCGTGCTCCTCGCCGCCGCTGGCGTTCTCTGCCTCGTCGCCTGCGCGACCCCCACGCGCCCTGCGGCGCCTCCCGCCGCGACACCGGCCAGGTGCGGTTGCTCGGCAACGCCCTGAGGGTTCGCGACGGATGGCTCGGCGGTTGGACCGCCGTGCCTGTCCTCATCCAGGCGGCTTGGGCGCTTCAGCGCTGACCGGTGTGGCCGCCTGAAAGAGGTCGTTGTCCCGGTCGCCGACCGGACGCGCGCGCACTGGGACCGTGGCGCGGACATCCCGCAGGATCTCGGCATCCTCCGCAAGGATGCCGGAGAGCTGAACATAGCCGCGTTGATGGCGCCGCTTTGCAATCGCCTCGCGCTGCTCCAGTCCCAGCGCTTCGCTCGCCACGGCGAGGATGCGTATCCCGCCCTGACGTGACCGCAGGCCACCCCAGCTCAGGACCAGCGATCCAGTCGCCAAGCAGATCCTGCAGCAGCTCGACCTGGTAGTAACGGGCCTTCTGCGGATGGATCCAGCGGCGTCTCACAGGCTCACCTCGCCATGGGCGCCCGCGCGACGGCGGGAGCCGCAGCCGGCGTGGGTCACCAAGCGAATGGGCGCGCTGATAGTCATTGGAGCGAACCTTACGCCAAGGTCTCCACACACTGAATCCCTGATCGCCCTGCACCCGTCCGAGGAGACGGCGAAAGGTCGTGCGCGGGAGGGACGCCTTGGCCGAGGAAGAGGAAGAGGAAGAGGCCAGACGTGCGGGGTGATGGCAGGATGCCGCCCCCATGCCGCCTTTGGGAATGGCGCAAGCGCTGACACGCGGGGCATGCCGCCCTGCGCGATGACGGTGGGTGCGGTCCTGTCCGTCGAGGCGACCGGACAGCTCCCGGCCGTGCCGCACCACGGCCCACCCTGTCAGCATGCCCGGAAGAAGCGGCGAGGGCCATCCGATCGCCGCCGCGTGCGCCAGGCGCTGAGCGGCGGCGGAGCCCTCGCTGAGCGACGCCCGCGCACGGGCCGGGACATCCAGGCCATCACGCGTCTCACCTTATCCCCTACCCCTGTGACCAGGGCTGTGGATAAGCTGTGCGCGGCCCGACCAAGGTACCGCGAGGATTCAGAAAGCGGTCATCCGATCGTCTCTTGACCAGCGCGACGGCGATCGCGCCGGGTGCGGACGGGCGGACACCCGCAACCGCCCTCCCCTCCTCCGCGCGGCGTCGGCGCCTTCATCAAGCCATCCGCACCTTGCGGCGCTGCGGCGGTTCGTCGCGCTCGCCAGCGCCGGATGTCGCGTCCTGCAATGGGCTTCGTGCCCGCGCCGGCGGCGTGGTGTTGAGGCGGTCGAGCGGCGTGCGCGCCGGATGGCCGTTGCGCGCAAGACGCTCCTCCAGGGCGCGCAGCTGTCGCACGACCCCCTCGGATCCGAATTGACTGTGCCGCGCGAGATCGTTGAAATCGCTGTGCTGCTTGAGCTGGTCGAGCCAGGCAAGTTGCGGTTCACTCAGCAAGCTCTCGCTGAGCTGCGCGCGACGTACTTCAGTCAAGGCGGTTTCGCCAGTCGCGCGCGCGATCGAGCGTGGTCTTGGCCTGACAATGTGCCCGATAGGTCGCGGGCGTGATCGCCTTCAGGCCCTGTGGATGACGGTATTGGGCGGGCGCGAACACCGGGAAGAGCGCGGTTCCGCCGACGGCGGCGGCGGCCTCCTGGGCCGCTTCCCGGCCACGGTTACGCCCCTCCTGCAAGATCAGATGGCGATCGTCGTCTCCCGCGATCACGATAGGTTTCGCGTGGAACCTGGCGTGGAGGGCCTCGGCGACGGACGTGAGGTTGTCGGCGCTGAAGGCGGTGACGACCGGATGGCCGAGCGCATCTGCGAGCGTCTGCGCGGTGGCGAAGCCCTCGGCGATGACGATGCGCGGCACGTCTTCAAGCGCGGCGACGCCGCGACCGCCGGTGACGTAGAAGCAGCCCTCTTTGCGGGAATCCTTGGCGAAGCGCTTTTGGCCGTCGGCCTGGATGGATTGGGTCGTCCAGTGCCTGCCGTCCACATCGCTGGCGGGCACGAACAGGGTGCCTCTGTCATCGGTGCGCACACCGGGGTCCAGGGCGAGCCCCTTAGCCGCAAGGTAGGGTGTCGGCGCCGACAGCGGCGCGAGCTTCGCAGATCGGATGCGGGTCTTGCAGGACGCATCCAGCGGCGAGCAGTGCCTCCGTAAATGTTTGGTGGGGTTCCACTTTAGCCCTTGCTAAGAAAAATGGAGTGCAGCCAATGCAATTGGAAGTTATATTTAAGTATAACTATTCCACTTGGAGCTACGCTATGCACACAACCAATCTGCGTAAGGTCGGCGGTTCGATCATGTTGGCCGTTCCGCCCGCGTTTCTTGAACAACTGCACCTGCAAGCCGGTGCGACGGTCGGCCTGGTCGTCGATGATGGCCGTCTGGTGGTCAATCCCAGCCCACGGCCGCGCTACACCCTCTCGGAGTTGCTGGCCGCGTCGGACTATTCGCAGCCGCAGCCAGCCGATGAGCGGGAATGGGTCGATGCGCCCGCGGTGGGTCGTGAGCTGCGATGAAGCGGGGTGACATTTATCTGGTGTCGCTCGATCCGACGGCCGGGCATGAGCAGAGCGGGAGCCGTCCGGTTCTGGTCGTGTCGCCCGCCGCGTTCAACGAGGTCACCAAGCTGCCGGTGATCCTGCCGATCACCAACGGCGGCGAGTTCGCCCGCCGCCTTGGCTTCGCGGTGCCCGTGACCGGCATCAAGACCACCGGCGTCGTGCGCTGCGACCAGCCGCGCGTGATCGATCTGGCCGCCCGCCATGCGCGCAAGGTGGACACGCTGCCTGCGCCGCTCATGGACGAAGTCTTAGCCCGGGTCGCGACACTTTTCGAGTGAGCAACGCCTGTGAGCATGCATGCTTTCTAAAAATGGCTCGCTGGATCCCCTCCCCATCACGCCACCCGCGCCTTGCGGTGCTTCTGCGACTCGGGCGCTTTGAGTCTGAGTCCCGTGGCGACTCTTGATGCCGGCATCGCGCGACGTTATTAGGGCGAAGTCCGGACAGATCGTCATCACTGGATTTCGCGTCCAATCATTGGCACTGCGGATACACCCGCTCCTCGCTGAGTCGGTCAAACGGCAGCCGCTGGGGGCCATTGTTCGAGAGAATGTGAGTCGGCGGGAAGTCTTTCCCGGCTCCAATTCGCTGCGATCCGCAGCCGATGTCCACAGGCTGTCCAATAAAAGCGAGGGACCCTGAGGTTTTTAGTCCTGACACGTCCCCCGCTGCCGGCCAAGGAAGCGCGAAGCGCGAGGCTGGTAGTCCCGCGTAGGTGTGGGCGCGGGCGTAGACCCGGAGTGCCGAAGCCAGCGCAGCGGATGTGGGGCGAACGCGGGCCAAAAGGCTGTCTCGTCGCGAGGGCGTTGGGGCGACTTGGAGTCCCGCAACGCATCCTGAGCGGCGACGACACTCCGGCTTGCGGTTTACGTTCTTCACGGAGGCGGCGGTAGCTGGACAGCCTCGCAGAGCAAGATAGCCGTTGAGCGCTCCGCGCGAATAAGGGATGCGAAGTTAGCGGATCGGCTTTGCCGATTAGCTAACTTCGCCCTGCAAATCGTCGTTATTTTCTGATATTGCGTGACGTTAGAGCCGACATTTTCTGTCGTTGGCACTGATTCGCAAAAAATCGCGAAAAAGCACACGAAATCTCAAAAAATCTCAGGTGGTACGCTGATAACGTCATGGCACGTGCATTGGATGTCGTTCTGTACGACACTAAGTGACATCCAACGACAGACATGAGGACAGGGTGATGGATCGTTCCCAAGGAGTGTCGCATGAGTGACTACGTCCAGAAGCTCACCGCTTGGGTGTCCGCTCAACAGTCACCGCCGCACGGCCACACGCTCAATGCAGTCCTCTTTCTCGCCCTGCGGGCCGATGTCGAGTCCGCCTTGAAGGCCGGCTATGACGCGAAGACAATCTGGTCCCATCTGCATGCGACCGGGCGCATTCCCTACACCTACCGCACCTTCCTGCGCCACATTCAGAGCTACATCCACGGGCCAGCGGCGACCGCTGCCAACGCCAGTATCATGCCTACTCAGGCGCCGCAAGCACAGAACACCCAGGCTCATGAACCCAAAGGCATGAAACCACGGCCGAGCGCGCTCCAGGGCTTCGTTTTCTCGCCGCATCTGCGTCGTGAGGATCTCATCTGACCAGGCCCCGACCTGATGTTGGATCATACCCTTACCCACATCTCGCTCCTCGTTCGTACACGCCAGCCCTGCTGGTCGACGTTGGGGGCTAGACATGGAGGCCGCGCTTCGATTTGAATCGCGCCCCTTTGACAACGCAGGGGCTCGAACGAAGTGTGGGAGAGGACGCGGAATCGGCGAGGCGTGTGGTCGATCAATGGTTGGCGGCGCGGCGCATGAGCGTGCTGGCAGAGGAGCTGGCCACCATTGATCTGGGCGATCAGCGGCTGAATCGACGGGCGCGACGGGTGTTGGAGCAACTGGGAGCGAAGCCAACCGTGAGCATTCCCACGGCCTGTGGCGGCTAGGGCGAGACCCGCGCCGCTTACCGGCTGTTCGACCAAGACAGCGTGACCGCCGAGCGCGTGCTGGCGCCCCATATCGCCTGCACTGAAGCGCGTCTGCGCGCGCATCTGCGTGTGCTGTGCATCCAGGATACGACCGAACTCGACTTCACGACCAAGAAGACCCTGATCACGGATCTGGGGCCGCTGAACTATGAGCATCGCTGGGGGATGTTTCTGCATCCGACGCTGGCGGTGACGCCGCAGCGGGTGCCTTTGGGGCTGCTGGATCTGCATACCTGGGTGCGTGAGCCGGGGAGTCTCGGGCAGGACAAGGGAGCGCACCGTCCCTTGGAAGAGAAAGAGAGCGTGCGCTGGGTCGATGGATTCGCCCGCGTCAATGACCTGGCCGAGCGCCTGCCCGAAACCCGCTTGACCTACATGGCCGATCGCGAGGGCGATCTCTACGAGCTGTTTGTCGAGGCGCCCTGTCCCGAGCAGGGTGCCGACTGGCTGGTGCGCGCTAAACATCACGAGCGCCTGCTCACGGATGGGAGTCACCTGCGTACGGCGCTTGATGCGGCCGAGGTGCTCACCGAGATCGCCTTGAAAACGGAGGTTTTCGAGAAGCCCCGGCACAGTGCGGATACGGCACGCGGAATCAAGGTGTTGCTGTTCTCGAAAACGGTTCTTGAAACTCTATTCTTGGTTGCATACCATCTCAATGAGTTTCGATAAGAAAGGATGCCAATGCGACCATCCTCTGTGCTCAACAGGCCGCGAAGCGCGTTGCCGGAAGCGGCAAGCGAGGTGGCTGCATGTTGATCGGCTATGCCCGCGTCTCGACACAGGATCAGAATCTAGAACTTCAGCGCGACGCATTGAGCAAGGCCGGGTGCCAGAAGGTTTGGGAGGACAAGGTGAGCGGCACACGGGCCAACCGGCTCGGTCTGACCAAAGCGCTTGAAATGCTACGCGAAGGAGACACACTGGCTGTCTGGAAGCTGGATCGGCTGGGCCGTCGCGTCAAGCAACTGGTCGATCTGGTCGGCGAGCTGCACAAACAGGGCGTCCAGTTCAGGAGCCTCACCGACACCATCGACACCGGCACGCCGTCCGGCCGCTTCTTCTTTCACGTCATGGCTAGCTTGGCCGAAATGGAGCGCGAGCTGACCGTCGAGCGTACCCGCGCCGGGCTGGAAGCCGCCAAGCAGCTTGGCCGCAAGGGCGGCCGCAAACCCAAGATGACCGACAGCAAGATCGAGTCAGCCAAGAAGCTGCTGACCAGCGGCGTCCCTCCCAAGGAGGTGGCCAAAAATCTCGGCGTGTCTATTCCGACGCTCTACCGCTGGATTCCAGCCTCCACGCGCGCTTAGCGTGCTTTATTTTCCGTTTTCTGAGGCGACCCCTTCATGGGGATTGGGATCGCCACGTTCGGCCTGTGCCTGTTGCTGGCATCCAATACACGCACATTCCAAGCCATTAAATAAAAAAGGAGGGCGTTGACCCAACTGAATTGGGCAGGTCTTTCGGTTTGCGGGAGCCGACAATGATGGCGATTCCCTCGATGGTTCGTCTTTAACGGATGCCGTTCAGGCGACTTGATCAGCCGCGCCCTTCAAATCCGAATCCGCTCAACCTCATCAAGGCTAATCTGGTCGTGACGCCGATCATAGAGCCCGGTGGTCCGGGCACTTTCGTGATTGGCCATCTGCTGCGCCACTTCGAGCTTACCGCCATTTCGGAGATACTCGGTGATGCCGGTCGCCCGGAAGGTATGGCAGCCAATGGCGGTCCAAATCTCGGCGGCCTCCGCGCGACGGCGAATCATGCGATAGACATCGGACTGACCCAGAGGGCGTTCGGTCAATTGCCCGGTCTTGCCGGCGAGGGAGCGGAACAGATACCCCTTGTCGTCCTGCGCGAGTCCAGCTCCCTCAAGGTACGCATGCAGCGAGGCTTCGAGCTGGTGATGGCACGGCATTTCATGCTGTTTGCCGCCTTTCTCGTGCAGGCGCACCCAGGTCCGCCGCCCCTGCACATAGACATCCCGGACCTGCATCTTCAGCACCGCCCCGACGCGGGCAAAGGTGTAGACCATGAGGCTGACCAAGGCATGGTCACGCAACCCGGACACGGTGTCGATGGCATCGAGCAGGGTCCGAGCCTCCGCCGCCGTTAGCACCGGCGTCTTGCCCTTCTTGGTGGCGTGCTTCGGCCCCGCACCGCACTGGCCGGATTCGCCGGGAGTTGCTGACCGACCACCAGCCAATCGAACAAGACCCGCAGCGCCGCCAAATGCAGCTTCACCGAGGGCGCGGACAGTCGCCCTTGCAGAGTCTCGATATAGGCCGCGACCTGGACCGGCTCGATGTCCCGTAACGCCGTCAGTCCGGCTTGATCGCACCAGATCGAGAAATCGACCGTGGCCTTGGTGTAGGCCCGCCGGGTATGGGGATTGCGAATGTTGGCGGTGAAAAACTCGATGAACCGCTTCCCCGCCTCCGGGGTCGGGACAAAGAGTGCCGGCAGGTTCGCCGACGCCCCACCGACCGCGATCAGTGTGCCTCCGGCATGCTTCTCCTGCTTCATCGCGATTGCCCCTCTCCACCGTCCGCTCTTGGAGCGGCGCATCAGATGGCGATGATCGGCGTTGGCAGAAAATCGCCTGTGCGGAATGATTCCACCTCAACATCGGTCATCTCATTGGGTACGTCAAGCGGCCAGTCCGGGTTCAGGTCATCCGTGGAGACGCGAGCATGGCCGATCTTCATGTTCGCCTGCGCGGACAGACTTTCAGCACGCGCAAGGGATTGAATGCAAAAAGAATGACTTTTTCCGAAACAGGATGGCTTGACGAACGATCATGGGGGAAGGCGTCAGAAAACCCTTGCGATCATAGCAAATATGCTATATCTATTGGGTATGCAATGGCTCGTCGAAACACTGAACGCCAGCGTCGACGAAGAGATCGCCGCCCTTCCCGCCGACATGCGCGCGCGTCTGGCGAGGATTTCCGCGTTGATTGCCACGGCTGGCCTTGAACATGTCACAGAACCGCACGTCAAGCACATCGAGGGACGCTTGTGGGAAATGCGGCTCAAGGGCCAAGACGGAATCTCACGGGCAATCTATGTCACAGCGCGACAGCGGCGGGTGGTGATTGTTCGCGTCTTCATCAAAAAGACCCAGAAGACGCCCCGCTCAGAAATCGAGATCGCCCTGGCACGGGCGAAGGAGGTTCACGCATGACGAAGATCAGCGATTTGCATCAGGAATGGATGCGCGACCCTGACTATCAGGCCGCCTATGATGCCTTGGACGCGGAATTCACCCTGGCTGCCGCCTTGATCGACGCGCGGGCACAGGCCGGTCTCACACAGGAAGAGTTAGCCAAGCGCATGGACACCACGCAATCCGTGATCGCACGCCTGGAAGGGGGGCACGTCATGCCGACGACGCGGACCCTTGAGAAAATCGCCAGAGCGACGGGTTCGCGTCTCAAGATCAGCTTTGAGCCCAACGCCAAGGCACAGCCGCCCGCCTCGTAAGCGGGACGATCAAAGGCCGCGCCCGCAAGGATAGCAGGGCAATGTCGGTCGTCTTGGGGTCTCAGGCGCAACGGAACAGAAACCCTCGGCAAGCCCGCCGACCGTCTCGTTTGACTCTAAATCGTCATCCTCTCGCGTCTCAAATCGCCGGATAGGACCCTAAATGAGGCGCGAAAGTCGTCTCATCGGCATGCGCCGTTGAAGTCTACCCCAGCGAGACGAAAGGCGGAGATCCTAGAGAATCATTGGGCTGCAAACTCACATAGGTTTCCTGTTGCGTTGCGCCCTAGACCCCGTCAGGGTGGGAAGGCTTCCGGCTCCCCCTTGCCGCAGCCTGATGATGTCCCCCATGATCGCTTCGGATGGAGGGGATAACCGGTACAATCTACCGCGCTAGAGTAGCTTATCTGAATTCTACCGCAAGGATATCATTAGATGCATTGTTAGCTACGAAATACAGAAATGCATGATTTGTAGCCTTGTTAAGCAACGTGGGAGCCTGGCTCGATGCTTCTCGGAGCAGAACATTGTCAGTAAAGACGTCTGCATTATCGTCATATGTGCATATTAAGAGCTCATTAGTATTGTTGTTTGCAACGAAGATCACTTGCAATATATTGTTTATGCTCACAATGGCTGGCGCTTTCTTGGTAGACTGCCGGACGTCGTGCAGCATGGTCCAAGCAAGCCCATCGTCAGAAACGGCATGGAGCAACTTGCCGGTGCCGTCATTGGAAACGAATACCATGTGAATTCTATTGTGATGAAGGCATACGGCCGGCGGAAATGGACTTTGTTGATTGATTCGTGTAGTAGCCATTGGGATTCTCCTAGATGTTTCTGATCGACAGCCACGCTACATGGGCGTAGAGACGAATCCCGACGTTATAGTCGTTTAATGTGATATCCAGACTTTTCTATTGAGAAGCGTATTGAGTTTCTGGAAGATGAAAAAACGAAATCACGCGCCCTGTTCGCTGTTGCAATGATTTTAAAACCGAGTGCAAGCGCTTTTTTAAGTCATGCTTGTTTTTGATTGACTGTCGACCGAGGTGTTTATCCTTAATCTCTTCCCAAACATGCTCGTCGGGATTGCGTTCGGCACTATAAGACGGCAGAAAATGAAGGCGGATTTGTTTGCGATGATGACCGATGAATTTTCGAACCATTTTCGAGCGATGGAATGAGGCGCGGTCGACGATCAAAATGAGCGGACGTGATCGCCCTTTCAACAGTTGCTCAAGAAAGAGAATATATTCACTCGAATTAATGCGATTTTCCGTCACGTGATAGTTCAATGCACCTTTGGCGGTCACGGCCGACAAGATATTGTAACGACCACGTTTCCCCGTGACTTGAACCGCCGGTGTCGCGCCACGCGCACCCCACGTTTTTCCTGAATGCTCTCTGAGATCGACAGCCGACTCGTCTTCAAATCCAATGTCCGCCCCAATCTTATTGGCAAAACGTTGAATTTTCGGAAATTCTTCGTTGATAAAACGATCGACGGCGACTGGATCCTGCTCGATGGCCACATAGCTCGGTTTTTGATAGCTCAAACCCATTTTTTGCAAGTGGTGATTGACGGTTTCGCCAATCACATCGACGCCAACATGGTTCGAGAGCAGTGTGGCTAACAAATCGCAGGTCCAAAGATGGGTGTCGTATCCGAAATCCTCGGGCGTCGAATTGAGAACCGTCTGTTTCAACCAATCGTCCATATCACTCGTCAAAACGGGTGTTGCCCCTGGCGCTTTCTTGGTGTCAAGGCTTTCGTAGCCACCACCTTTGAAACGATTGAGCCAATCATAGATACAGCTTCGACTCAGTCCCAGCGCATCAATAACCGACTCGGGGCTATAACCTTTTTCTAGAACAGCATGAACGGCGATTTTCCGGAGATAGCTCATGACTTCGTCAGGAATCAATCGTGCATCTGAAAGCCAATCTGGTTTCATGACAACCCCCATGACTTGAGTGGCAATATAACTATAGACTCATCGTTATGAGTATTGTTCCAATAACATCCGGATAATTAATACTAAGACTATATCCCAAACCACTGTTGAGCTTCGCCTTGACGGACTCGAGAACCGCCAGCTCATCATCATCCAGCAGCGAGATCCGCGCTCTCAGCTCATCGCTCAGAGCATCCACTTGCAATCCGCTATTGCAAACGCGAATCATGCGGGCCTGCGTAAGATCTTTCTCAGCAATAGCAAAATCCTCCACTAATTATTGATGGCGCAAATACCCGAAGTCAACCGCGAACCAAAGGTGTTAGTCAATTAACATAGACTACATCGCACAGAACGGTTTCTTGTGACGACCTTTGCAGGACTGTTTATATAACATTTCCGAAATTTTTGAAGTCTCATTGTCCATCCTGATAATGTGTATTTGAGCGACTTTGACTTGCCCACACGCCAACCGGACCAGTCAAAAATGAAGTCTGTCAAACCCATCCCAATTAGAATCATGAGTTTAGCCCAAAATTTCAAAATCCCGCATATAGGCGCAGTCTAATGCGTATAGCCAGCCTGTAGAGCTAATAATTTTTTTATAAGCGCTTCTTAATGTATGCTTGAAAACGATTTTCCGAAGAAGACCAATAGGCACATAAGTTATTGCCATCACAGGATAACCGGAGTGTCAACGTCGCTCAGGATGCGTGGCGGGACTCCAAGTCGCCCCCACGCCCTCGCGACGTGACAGCCTTTTGGCCCCGGTTCGTCCCACTCCGGGGGCACGGCTTCGGCCCTGTGCGCCTTCGCCATGACCCCTGCGCGAATGACTCAACGGTGTGCGGGATGCGCTTTGCATATCGCCTCCGCGGCTTCGGGCTGCGCCCCTTCGCCACTCCGGCGCTACGCCCGCGCCCACACCTACCGGGGACCACTCGCCTTCGCTTCGCTCTCCATGCCTCGCGGGTTTGATCGTGTCCGCAAAATCCATGATGCGCTGTAGGCCGAGCAAAATGGTCTTTACGCCTAGTTATCCATCGCGCTTCACTTGAGGAATCCGACCAGTCGGCCAAGTAAGCACAAAGCTGTCATCAGCCGTATATGAGCAAGAGCTAATATCATTCGAAACCTCTAGCATGCGTGACTCTGCGCTTTAACGCGGTTACTCCCGCTTCGATCGACAAACGGGCACTCATACTTCGAGATCGAAACCGCCGAAAAGGCACAGGAAAAGACTGTCTCAGATCAAAATCCGCTCGACCTCATCGAGATTGATCTGATCGTTGCGCCGGTCATAGAGCCCGGTGGTCCGAGCGCTCTCATGATTGGCCATCTGCTGCGCCACCTCGAGCTTGCCGCCATTGCGGAGATATTCCGTGATCCCGGTGGCCCGGAACGTATGACAGCCGGCGGCCGTGCCAATCCCGGCGGCGAGGACCCGCCGGCGAATCATGCGGTAGACCTCATGCTGCTGGAGCGCGCGCTCGGTGAGCTGCCCGCGCTTGCCCGGAGCGGTGGGGAAGAGAACCGCCTTCGGCTGGCCGCGTCGTCCGGTCACCTCCAGATAGCGTTCGAGCGACGCCTCCAGGTTATGGTGGCAGGGCATCTCAAGGCGCTTACCGCCTTTCTCGTGCAGCCGGACCCAGGTGCGCCGGCCCTGAATATAGACGTCCTCCACCCGCATCTTGATCACCGCCCCGACACGGGCGAAGGTGTAGACCATCAAGCTGATCAAGGCGTGGTCCCGCAGCCCCATGGGCATGCTGGTGTCGATCGAGTCGAGCAGAGTGCGGGCTTCCTCCGCGCTCAGCACCGGCGTCTTGCCTTTCTTGACGCTATACCTGGGACCGCGCACCGCAGCGGCCGGATTGACCGCCAGTTGCTGACCGACCACCAGCCAATCGAAAAGCATGCGGATCGCCGCCAGGTTCTGCTTGACCGAGGGGGCCGAGAGCCGCGACTGAAGCGTCTCGATATAGGCCGCCACATGCACCGGCTCGATGTCCTCCAGGGCCGTGAGTCCAGCCTGATCGCACCAGGCGGCGAAGTCGAGCGTCGCCCGGGTGTAGGCGCGCCGGGTATGGGGATTACGGATATTGGCCGTGAAGAACTCAATGAAGCGCTTGCCGGCCTCGGGCGTCCGGACAAAGAGCGCCGGCAGATTCAAGGCGTTCGGATTGAGCGCGTTGACGAGTTGATTCATGACGGTCTCCTCAGTGAATGGCGCCGCGCCAAAAAACCAATCGGGCGCGCCGCGCCGATTGACATCCGCAATCCTCGTCAGGCGCGCGCAAAACCCAATCGACGACGCCTCAGTGTTTGAATCGTACAATCCTTCCAACGCCTCACGTCAAACGCAATCCTTCTAGCGCTGACAATTGACCCTTGCAATCCTCCCCTCCCCGCCCTTATCCAGGATGATAACCTCCTTTATCATGCTCGATTTACCCACCGAGACACGCTTTCGTTTAAACCGCTAACTACAAAAGCGGATAACCAGACAAGCCGGTAAACGACTAACAGGCTTAGTGGCAATCCTGTCTGATAGCTGAATGCCGAGCGGGCTTGATGGATAGCCGATATTCTGTTTAAGTGGCTCACACTCAAGCCTGTTAGAATGGTAGACGTTTATCCGCTTCAGAGCGAAACGCCATGCCAAACGCCGACCAGACCCGCTGGACCGTCACCGTCGCGAAGACGACCGATATTGCCCTGCGGACCTTCCTCGCGCAGCGCGGACTCAAGAAGGGTGACCTCTCGGTGTTTATCGAGGAGTCGGTTAAAGCTCACATCCTCGATCTGAACAAACGCGAGATCCACACCCCGGATGCGATGTCGCTGGACGCGATGGAGAACATCGGGATTTAGCGATTTCGCGGAAAAAAGACCGCAAAATAGTCATTTAAATTGTACGGCTTAATCACTTGCATTTAAGGGATAAGAAAGCGAGGAGGCCATGATGCCCAGAGAATCAACCCGCACCGCCCGCCTTGAAGCGCGGGTTGCCCCGGACGTGCTGGCGGTGCTGAAGCGGGCCGCCGAACTTCAAGGGCGCAGCGTCAGCGATTTCGTCGTGGCCGCCGCCGAGGAGATGGCCCACCGAACCATCGAGGAGACCGCCATCATCCGCCTGTCGCTCGAAGACCAGCGGCGTTTCGTTGAGCTTTTGCTCAACCCGCCGCCCCTGACACCTGCCTTGCAACGTGCGGCCAAGGCCCACGCCGAGCTGATCCAAGGTTCATAGTGCCCCGCTTTCGGATCGAAATCTTGTCGTCCGAGCATGACCGGACGGGGTTTCAGAGTGGTGTCGAGCCGCTGGATCGGTATTTTCGCGAGCAGGTGAGCCAAGACGTGCGCCGCCGCGTGACCGCCTGTTATGTGGCGCTCGACCGCGAGACCCTGACCCATTGCTGGTTATTACACCTTGGCGGCTGGGAGTGTTCCCTTGGCCGACGTGCCCGAGGCGCTCGCGAAGAAGCTCCCCCGTTACAACGCCGTGCCCGTGGCTCGCCTTGGTCGGCTGGCCGTGGACACGCGCTATCGCGGCCAGCGGCTGGGTGCGGCCCTGTTGTGGGATGCCCTGACGCGGGCGATCCGGTCAGAAGTGGCGGTGTTCGCCTTGGTGGTGGATGCCAAGGACGCACAGGCCGCCGCGTTCTATCGTTACCACGGCTTTACGTCCTTCGGCAGTCTTCCCAACCAACGGATTCTTCCGCTCACCAACCGGGTGATTGGCGGGTAGGAGGCTGCCGCCTCAACCGCCGACTGGGGCGTCCCCTGTTGGCGTGGTCGTGGATCCATGCTCAGGGCAGATCGGGGATCAGCCCACGCCGGAAGGCTTCCTCCTGGATTTCACGGGGCGCGTGCCGGGCATCGAGGAGAAAACGGGTGACCTGGATCATCCAGACCAACGGATTGTCCGCCAGCCGGCTCGCAAGGGTCCATTGGGGATCCGCCGGCTTGAAGTGACAAAAATTTACACGTATCCCGAGCAGACCCCGGCTTGAGCTGCGTAGGGGTTCGATCCTGGCGGGTCATGCGGTCTTCCCTGTCGATTGAGGTGAAAGCGGTTGTCAGCCAACGCTTGCACACGGCAGACAAGAGAACCGAGTATAGATCTTGATCTATCTCACGGTCAGTCATACGCTCATCTGGACATCGTGCCAGAGGATACCGCCATGACCCAAGTTGCCAAGCTCTTCACCAACGGTCGCAGCCAGGCGGTTCGCTTGCCAGCGGCTTATCGGTTCGAGACCAAGGAAGTCTTCATTCGTCGGGATCCGGAAACCGGCGATGTGATCCTGTCGCGCAGGCCAGCGACCTGGGACGACTTTTTTGCCGCGCTCAAGGAGGCCGGGATCCCCGCAGATTTCCTGGACGCACAGGAACGCAACCAGGGTTTGCAGGACCGCGATCCTTTGCAGGGATGGTGCGAATGAGGCGCTATCTGCTCGACACCAACACCGTGAGTCACCTGCTCAAGGAGCATCCCGCCGTTGCCGCGCGCATCGTGACCGTGCCCATGGCCGCCCTCTGCATCTCGGCGATCACCGAGGCCGAGCTGCTGTTTGGTCTGGCGAAGCGACCGGACGCGCAGCGTCTCCACCATGCCGTCCGGGAATTCCTGCGCCGCGTCGATGTGCTGCCCTGGGACAGTGCCATTGCCGAGCGGTATGGAACGGAACGCGCCGCCCTGGAGCGTCAAGGCAAGAACCTGGCGCCGCTGGATCTGCTGATTGCCGCGCACGCGCTCGGCGTCGACGCGGTTCTGGTCACCAATGACCGAGCCTTTGCTCAAGTCGCCGGGCTGACGATTGAAGACTGGACCCGCTGATCCGCATGCGCGAGCGCGTCTAACCCGCCGTGGCGATCGGCGCACCGCCGGGGCCTCGAATTCTTCCGCCGCGACCCGGACGAACCGCAGCTGGTTGCTTGCGCTGTGCGGCGATCTCGCGATGATCCGCTTCGATCTGGCTTGGATCGGCGCGTGTTCACCCTCGATGCCGAGACGTTTCAGGCATTCCAAGCGCGACTGGATGCCCCGCCGAGCAAGCACCCCAAGCTGCGCAAACTGATGGCGACCAAAGCCCCATGGGGCGCCTGACGTGTCGGATGGTCCGATCTGGAACGCACCGGCACCGCTGACGGTTGTCCATGCGGTCGCCCCTTTCGACAGTGATGAACCCAGCCTCGACCAGTGGTTAAAACACCGTGCCCCGAGGAACGAAGGACGCTGGGCGTCACGGACCTCTGTGCTCGACGTCGATGCGGTGGGCGATGACTGTTGAGCGAGCGCTTCGATTGCGAGCGATCTCGCCCCGGGAGCGTTGCGGCGTAGCATGCCAGACCCGATTCCGGCCGTGGTCTTGGGGCGCTTGGCAGGGGATCGGGCGTGGCAAGGCCCTGTTGCGGGATGCCCTGTCGGAGGCGGCGGTGCGGTTTTATCTCGCTCAGGGATTCCGTGCTTTCCCGGTCAGTCCCCGTCCGCTGTTTCCGCCGCTTGCCGAGGCATGACGGGTGCGGCGCCAGCGGTCTCCATCGACATGCGCTTTAATTAGGAGGAGATGGGGGTCTGGCATCGATGATGACCGGTTCGTCACGTCTCGCGCTCGACATCGGTCAATCAGGAGGCGTACATGTTCACTGAATCCACATTGATTGGCGCCGTCAGTGTCCTCGTGGCCGGCACCGTGTTCCTCGCGTCAGCGATCCGCATTTTTCGCGAATATGAGCGGGGCGTCGTCTTTACCCTGGGGCGTTTCTGGGGCGTGAAAGGTCCGGGGCTGGTCATTATCGTCCCGGTGATCCAGACCGTGCAGCGGGTCGATCTCCGCACGGTCGTGCTGGAGGTACCCACCCAGGATGTGATCTCGCGCGACAATGTCTCGGTCAAAGTCAGCGCCGTGGTCTATTTGCGCGTCATTGACGCCGAAAAGGCGATCATCCAGGTCGTGGATTACCTCAATGCCACCAGCCAATTGGCGCAGACGATGCTGCGTTCGGTGCTGGGCAAGCATCAGCTCGACGACATCCTGGCCGAGCGCGAGAAACTCAATCTCGACATTCAGCAAGCCCTGGACGCACAAACCGACTCCTGGGGCATCAAGGTGTCCAATGTCGAGATCAAGCAGGTCGACCTGACCGAATCCATGATCCGGGCCATTGCCCGGCAAGCCGAGGCGGAACGTGAGCGGCGCGCGAAGATCATTCACGCCGAAGGCGAACTGCAAGCCTCGGAAAAACTCTTCCAGGCGGCCACCATCCTGGCGCGGGAACCCCAGGCCATTCTGCTGCGGTATTTAGAAACCCTGACCGTGATTGGGGCGGATAAGAACACGACCGTGGTGTTCCCCTTGCCGATGGACCTCGTCACGCCACTGTTGCCCAAGACCCATCCTTGAACGATCGTCGGCCAACACGGCCCCATAAACGCCCCGCGAGGTGCTCCGTCCGCGCCGAGGACCGTCGAGCGGGGTCGGGCACTGCAATTGCCTGACGCGCCGTCGCAAGCCTGAGCGTCACCTCATGTGAGGTTGAGGTTTCCCCGGCATGTCGTCTTCCAAGGGTGACGCCTCTTTGTTCTTGTTCGGAAGGGTTTTTCTTGACGCGTCGATGGCTGGAATGACGGGCGCCCGTATTGCGCGCCCTTGCGTTGCACCGCGCCCTCGATCATGGCGACCACCAGGGGATCACGGCCGAGACGGTCGCGCTTGGCCACCAGCAGGAGGTCGCCCTTTTTCAAGGCCGCGATGGCGGCGAGCAAGCCGAGGCGCTTGTTGAGCCCCGTGCTTCCGCTCACGCCTTCGTCCCGGAACACGGCGGCCAGTGGGGTGGATAACCCGCGCGCAGGCGTCCCGTTGGGCATCCAGGCCGGCGCCCGACTCGGCTTGTGCGGCGGCGCTGACGCGCAGATAACAGCGCTCACCCATCAGCTATAAGCGAAATTTATCAGCATTCACTGAAAGCAAAAAAACCCGACAGAGGATGCCGGGCAACGTCGGAACCACACACGCGATCGGACGTGCGTAGAACATCCGAACCGCGCCGAGCGGCAAAGTTCTGATCGCCTGCTTTTTGACCCGAAAATGCTGCTGGAGGAATTGTCATGACGACATTGCACCTGACCCTGCCCGATTCTCTTCAGCGCCACCTCCAGGAGATGGCCGACATCAAGGGCGTGCCCGTCGATCAGCTTGTCATGCGCGCGGTGGTCGAGAACATGTCCGCACTGTCGGCTGAAACGGATCTCCGCGTCCGAGCAAGCCGTGCCGATCCTGCGGCGTTTCGAGCCATGCTGGATCAGGTGCCGCATCGTGCGCCCCTGGCCGGTGACGAATGATCGGCGAATGGTTGTCTCTGGCTTGGGCTAGCCTGACGTCGCCCAAGCCGCTCCTTCATCTGCACGACGCGACTCAGCCGGAACCGCCGAAAATTCCGTTGATCAACCGGCAAGCTGCTTGATGCGGTCGGCAAGGCGGCCGAACGCCTCGTTCACGTAGTCCAGTCCCTTGGGTTCTGCGCCCTGTGCACGTAGCGATTGCTTGAAGTCATCCAAGTCGGACAGCCATTGCCGATGCAGTCGTCCCAGCTCGTTGAGGTGGGGCTGGAAGACGTGCAGGTGGCCACCTGCACGAAGTGCCTGATAGCCGCGCTCAAGCGTGGCCGCCGTGGTCAGCAATTGCGCCCCCCTGTGTTGGTGCTGTTCGGAGAACTCGGCCATGCCGTCATAGGGCCGCGATGCCTTGTTGCGTTCGGCTTCGGATGCCTCTTCCATGATACGGGCGTAACGATAGAACCCTGGGAACTCGCGGGATAGCGCCATGAGCTGCTGATCGGACGTGCCGACCCAAATCCGGTGCAGGGCGGGCACGTGCCCCATCATGCGATTGATGATCGCGGGTGCCTCGCTCACGCCTTCGGCGGCAAGCTGCTGCATGTGCTGATCGATCCTCGCGGCCAGTCGGCGAAATTCATGCATGCTCATGGGCTTTGCTCACTCGAACAGGGTGGCGACCTTCGCTAACACCTCTTCCATGAGCGGCGCCGGCAGTGTGTCCACCTTGTGCGCATGGCGGGCGGCCAGATCGATCACGCGCGGCTGGTCGCAGCGCACGACGCCGGTGGTCTTGATGCCGGTCACGGGCACCGCGAAGCCCAGGCGGCGGGCGAACTCGCCACCGTGGGTGATCGGCAGGATCACCGGCAGCTTGGTGGCCTCATTGAACGCGGCGGGCGACACGACCAGGACCGGACGGCTCCCGCTCTGCTCATGCCCGGCCGTCGGATCGAGCGACACCAGATAAATGTCCCCCCGCTTCATCGCAGCTCACGACCCACCGCGGGCGCATCGACCCATTCCCGCTCATCGGCTGGCTGCGGCTGCGAATAGTCCGACGCGGCCAGCAACTCCGCGAGGGTGTAGCGCGGCCGTGGGCGGGGATTGACCACCAGGCGGCCATCATCGACGACCAGGCCGACCGTCGCACCGGCTTGCAGGTGCAGTTGTTCAAGAAACGCGGGCGGGACGGCCAACATGATCGAGCCGCCAACCTTGCGCAAATTGGTTGTGTACATGATGCACCTTCAAACCGTTAAATTATATCAAAATATAACATCGATTGTCTTGGGCTGCACTCCCTGTTTCTCACGGGTAGAACAAGCAGTCGTGTCACCAGCCGCCATTTCCGCGTAGACCGCAGCATCTGCGGCCACCTGAAGAGTCGATAGCCCGTCTTAGCCCAGAGCGGTCAGTCGCGCTACGGATGCGACCGTCTCTTCGATGTGGGAAGCGTTCAGTCGGCGACACGCTCACTCAGATCGCTCACGACCCGCCGCAGTCACGGCAATGTTCGCAGCGGATGTCTGCTCACCAGCGCACACCAGTCTGAATTCAGTCCTTAAGGCGATCGGTGCAGTCACCGTCAGCGCCTTGCGGAGATCACTGAGTTGTCGACCGAGTTCCCTGGTCGCGAACAGGTCGGCCCGGATGCTCCATCAGGAGTACCGCACGGCGTCGGCCTCAACACCGCGCCCCTGGATGCTCGCCGGCAGATGCGCCAGCAGGTAGTCGATCAGGCTGCGGACCGAGGGCAGCATGCCGCGTGGGCTGGGGTAGAGCAGGTAGATGCGGTGCGTCGTCGCCGTCCAGTCCGGGAGCACCTGCGTGAGCAGGCCGGTTCTGATGGCAGTCGCCACGATCGGCTCCGGCAGCAGGGCGATCCCGATGCCATGGATGGCGGCCTCCAGCAGCAGACGCAGGTCGTTGGCGACCAGGCGCGGTGAGACTTGCACGACCAGGGTCTCCGCTCCAGGTCCGTTCAGCTCCCAGCGCACCTGCCCCTCGAACAGCTCCAGCGGCCGGCCCAGGGTCTCGCACCCCGACAGGGCGCGCGGCCCGCTGGGCGGGTCGATTCTCCCGAGATAGGCCGGACTGGCCACCAGGAGGCGCCGGGCGTCAGCCAGCGGCCGGGCCACCAGACCGGCTGAATCCTCGACCTCAAGCCGGGAGCGCAGGACCAGATCGACACGCTCCTCGATCAGATTCACCTCGCGGTCCGTGGAATCCAGGATCAGATCGACCTTGGGATGCCGGGCCAGGAAGCCCGGCAGGATCGGCGCCAGATAGCTTTGCGCCATCAAGGGGGCACAGCTCATCCGCACCGTCCCGGCCGGCTCCCGACGCAGCGTCCGCGATGCTTTCGTAGGCGACACGGGCACCCTCCACGGCCGCCACGCAGTGGTCATAAAACCGCTGGCCGGCCTCGGTCAGCGCCAGGCTGCGCGTCGAGCGTTGCAGCAAACGCACCCCCAGACGCTGTTCCAGGGCCGCGACCCGGCGGCTCAGCCGGGTCTTCTCGACTCCGGTCGCCCGCGCGGCGGCGGAGAAGCCGTGGTGCTCCACCACGGATGCGAAATAGACCAGATCGTTGAAGTCGTCCACGGCTGATTGGTGCTTGAATGCAATAGTCCTTGGCGATTTCGCCATCTTATCACCGGACTGATGCGGCAGTACCCTGATCCTCAGGCCATCGCTGGTCGTCGTGGGAGCCAAGACGGCATCTGACCACGCGCCATCGAGGCACTCGACTCAACCCTTCTTTGAGGTCATCGACATGAGTACGGAAAGCGAATTCGGAGCACCCGCGAAAACGATCCTGCTGGTGGGCGCCACCGGGAACCTCGGCGGGCTGATCGCACGGGCGCTACTGGACAAAGGCGCAAGACTGCGTCTGCTGGTGCGCCCCGGCAGCCGCGTCAAACTGTCCCCCGATGTCGCCGCCGCCTCCGAGATCCTTGAAGACGAGGCCGGCGCCTTCGATGGCGTTGACACCGTGGTGTCGGCCCTACAGGGAGGATCCGAGGCCATCGTCGACGCGCAGCTCAGGTTCCTGCGGGCGGCACGCGCGGCCGGTGTGCGACGCTTCATCCCATCGAGCTTCAGCTTCAACTTCTTTGGTCTGGCCGAGGGCGAGAACCTCAACTCGGACTGGCGCCGCGAGTTCGCACGGCGGGCCGACCAGGAACGCGGCGCCGTCGAGGTGGTGCACATCCTGAATGGCTGCTTCCTCGATCGGGGCGTGTTATTCGGGTTCTTGGGCGCATTCGACCTCGACAAGGGCGAAGCCTACCTGTGGGGCGACGGCAACCACACAATGGACTTCACCACCTACGCCGACACCGCCGCCTATACGGCGGAGGCCGCCCTGGCCGACGGGTCGCTCCCGCGCGAGTTCTGCGTGGCCGGCGAGTCGCTCACCTTTCATGAACTTGTGAACGAGACAGCGGCCGGATTGGGACGGCCAATCACGGTGAAGACGCTCGGGACGCTCGCCGATCTGGACGGGGAGATTGCCCGCCGTCTTCAGGCCGAGCCCGAGAACGTCTTCGCCTGGCTGCCAATGATGTACTGGCGCGGGATCCTGAACGGCAAGGGAAAACTCGGGCCGCTGATGAATGCACAGTACCCGGCGATTCATCCCACCGGCGTGCGCCAGTACCTGAAGGGCATAGCGGCGGCGAACGCTTGATCCTCACCTTGCCGAGTGGATCGGTTCACCGATGAGCAGCCATCCACTGCACGAACGGACGCACGACCAGGGCCAAGGACAGGCTCACGGTCATGCGCCTCACCACGCCCCTTCGATCAAAGCTATCGCCGGGCTCACGGGCATCTTCATCGCCGCCATGATGGCCGGTCTGAACAATCGGGTTGGTGCCCTAGCGCTGGTCGATTTACGCGGTGCGCTGGGCGTTGGTTTGGACGATGGGTCTTGGCTGACGACGGCCTATACGGCGGGCGAGTTGATCGCGACACCCTTTGCGACCTGGTTTGCGATCACGCTCTCCGTGCGGCGTTTCAACCTCTGGATGCTCGGCATCTGCGCGGCGATCGCGGTGATGCTGCCCTTCGTGCAGAACCTGAACCTCCTGCTCGGCTTGCGATTCCTGCAAGGCATGAGTAGCGGCGCCTTGATTCCCGTCCTGATGATGGCGGCGCTGAAGTTTCTCCCGCCCCCGATCCGCTTGTATGGACTTGGGCTGTACGCCATGACCGCGACCTTCTCGCCGAACCTGGCTCTCTGGCTGGCCGGGCAATGGGCCGATGGCGTGATCGATTTGCGCTGGGTCTATTGGCAAATCATTCCGCTCTGTGCGGTCTCCGGACTCCTCGTGGCCTGGGGGCTGCCGCACGACAAGATTCAAACCGCGCGCTTCAAGGAAGCCAACTGGTTTGGTCTGCTCTGCGGGGCCTCGGCGCTCGGTCTCATCGCGGTGGCGCTGGATCAAGGCGTTCGGCTGGATTGGTTCCGGTCGCCCTTGATCACGGTGGCGCTCGTCGCCGGCCTGGTCCTCCTCGTCATCTACCTGCTGACCGAGTGGTACGCGCATGCACCCTTCATCAAGCCGCAACTCCTCGGGCGTCGCAATCTCTGGCTCGGGTCCACCCTTTTCCTGTGCCTGCTCGTCGTGCTGATGTCTGGGTCGCTGTTGCCGGCCATCGACCTTGGCGCGATCCAGGGCTATCGATCCATGCAAACAGCGCCCGTCGGTTTGATCATCGCCTTGCCGCAAGTGGTCTTCGGATCCTGCGTCGCCGTGCTCCTGTACCAGAAGTGGGTCGACGCCCGGATCGTGCTCGCGCTTGGTCTCGGGATCATCGCGCTGGCGTGTTTCTCGGGCGCCCAACTCACCTCCGACTGGAATCGCGAGCAGTTTGCGCTGCCGCAGATCCTTCAGGCTGTCGGTCAGCCCATGTCGGTTGTCTCGCTGCTGTTCCTGATGACCAGCGTGGTCCATCCGAGCGAGGGTCCGTATTTTTCAGGGGCCATCAACACGACGCGGGTGCTTGGCTCGCTGATTGGCGGGGCCGTCGTGGGACAACTCCTGAGTCTGCGCAGCCGCTTTCATTCGGAGATGCTGCTCGATCAGGCGGGGTTGGTCAGCCATTCGTTCCAGCAGACACCCGATGCCACACAACTGATGACCATCGTCACCGAGCAAGCGACGGTGCTCTCGGTCGCTGACATCTATCGGGTGCTTGGGGGCGTGGCGTTGATCCTGATTCCGCTGGCACTGCGGTTCCATTACATCCCCGCGCCCGATCTGAGTGCGTCGCCGGCTCATCCATCGCCTTCACACGGATAGCTCCACATGGCATTGCCGAATAAAACCAAGATCACCATTGCCGCGATGCTTTCTCTATTAGCGGCCGGCAGCATCGTCTATCTGAATCGACACGAATCGAGCGCGTTAAGTCAGTCCACCGATGACGCCTATGTGTAGGCCGACTTCACCACCATCGCGCCGCAGATATCCGGCACCGTCAATCGCGTTCTGATCGAAGACAATCAGCCTGTGAAACGCGGTGATTTGCTTGTCACGATCGACGATCGTGACTTCGTGGTCGCCCTTGATTCAGCCAAGGCAGAGGTTGCCAGCGCCAAAGCCAGCATTTCCAGCCTGCACGCCCAATTGGTTCATCAAGAAGATCATGATTCAACAGGCGCAGGCCGCAGTCGCGGCCGACGAGGCCGCCGTGAAACTCGCCCAAGCCAACCAGAAGCGTTATCGCAGCCTGGCCTCGGGCGGTGCCGGAAGTGTCCAAGCCCTGCAACAAGCCGATGCCGAACTGAGCATCCAGCAAGCCAGCCTGGAGAAGAATCAAGCGGGCCTCAAGGCGGCACGGCAGCAGGTGGATATTCTTCGCGCCGACCTGGACAAGGCCAACGCCGCACAGGCGCACGCACAAGCCGCGCAATCCGCGGCCGAGCTGAAACTCTCTTACACCCGGATTACCGCCCCCATCGATGGCACGGTCGGGCAGAAAGCCGTGCGCGTCGGCGCCTATCTCACCCCGGGAAAGCCGCTGCTTGAGATCGTCCCACTGGATGCGGTCTACATCTCGGCAAACTTCCGCGAAACGCAATTGGCCCGTGTGCGAGCTGGGCAAGGCGTACAAATCGAGGTGGACGCCTTGCCTGACGAAACGCTGAAAGGAACGGTCGAAAGCCTAGGGCCGGCCAGCGGGGTTAGCTATTCCGTCGTGGCGCCACACAATGCCACGGGGAACTTCACCAAGATCGTTCAGCGACTGCCGGTGCGCATCCGTCTCGATTCAAACCAGTCGGCAAAAACAAGACTTCGGGTCGGCATGTCCGTCATTCCAACCATTCGGGTCTCCGAGTGAATTAGCGGCTTCGTCGGAGTTAAACGGCATCCGACATGGTCGGCGTTGTCGATGCGTTGACTCCGTCTCGTCTCCACCAGCCAGCGTTGCGCCACCAATAAGAGACCTCGATACGATGACTGAAGCCGACATGGGGCTGATCACCGTCATCCTCGAACGCTTGCGTACCCAGCGCCTGCCCCGGGTGCTCCATCTGCACGCAAAGGTAGAGCGCGGGGAGCGACTCGACGATTACGACCTGCACTACCTGAACGAGGTCATGGCAGACGCCTGGCGGATCCAGCCATTGCTCGAGCGTAACCCGGAACTGCGCGAGATCGGCGTCAAGATGGTCGGCCTTTACGCCGACATTACCGCGCGGGCGTTGAAGAACGAACGTGGTGGCACGGATACAAAGACTAATAATTTCAACACGTTCCCGAGGCATCCCTGATGAACGACTGCCAAGAGGCCGCGAGGCCCCGTGTCACGCGTGATCCGGCGTCGCCCGTGGCGCGCTGGGTTCTGGCGGCACGCCCCAAGACGCTGCCGCTCACGATGAGCCCCGTGATCGCCGGCGTTTCGCTGGCCATCGCCGAGACGGGGACGTTCGCCCCCTTCACCGCGCTTTGCACCCTGCTTGCGGCGATGGCGATCCAGATCGGGGCTAATCTCTATAACGACGCCTCGGACTTCGAGCGCGGAACGGACGGGCTGGATCGCCTCGGCCCACGGCGCGCGACCGCGCAGGGCTGGTTCAGCGCGCGCCAGGTCAAGACCGCCGCGCATCTGATGTTCGCCCTGGCCTTCGTGCTCGGGATCTTCCTGCTGGTACGCGGCGGCTGGCCGATCCTCACCATTGGGCTCGCCTCGCTTGCCGCCGGTTACGCCTATACCGGTGGCCCCAAGCCGATCGCGTACGGCCCTTTTGGTGAGATCTACGTGCTGCTCTTCTTCGGCATCGCCGCGGTCGGCGGAAGCCACTATCTGCAGACGCTGTCCTTCGGCTGGCCGGCGTTCTGGACCGGTGTCGCCCTCGGGCTACCGGCGGCGGCAGTCCTGGTCGTCAACAATTACCGCGACCTGGAGACCGATCGGGTCGCCGGCGGCAGACGCTTTGCCACTTTCTCGGCCGGCCGCGTACACGCCTCCTTTATGCCGCACTTCTGATCGCGCCCATCCCCATCCTCGCCACGGCCGGTCTGCCGGGCGCCACCTGGACCTTGTTTGCGGCGATCCCCCTGGCGGTCATGCTCATCATCCGGCTCTTCCGTGGCGCGACCGGCGAGGCGCTCAACCTGCAACTCGCGCGCACCGCCCTCTACCAGATGGCGCTCCTCGGGTTGCTGATCCTCGGGTTTCTGCTGGCCTGATCGGCGTGATCGAACGCCATCACGCCAGCCGATTGCGGAACATCCAGGCCGCGACGGGCAGCGTCACCACGGCAATCGCCAAGGGCCAGCATCTCAGGCAGCAATTGGTCGATGCCGGCGCCCTCCAGATAGACCCGCTGCGCCATGTCGATCGCGTAACGCAGCGGGTTGATCAGCGTGACGTATTGCAAGACCTCGGGCATGTTGCTGATCGGCGTGGTCAGGCCGGAGAGCAGCGTGAACGGCATCATCAGCATGAAGGTGAACAGCATGGCCTGCTGCATCGTTGCGAGCGAACGAGGAGATCAACAGCCCGATGCCGACGGCGGCCAGCAGGAACAGCATCAGGCCCAGCGTAGAGCGTGACGAACGAGCCGGCGAACGGAATGCGGAACCAGAGTTGGGCCACCAGCAGGATCGAGCGTCGCCTGCACCATGCCGATCAGCATCGAGGGCAGGGCCTTGCCGACCATGATCTCGGCCGGGCGGAAGGGCGTGACCAGCAACTGGTCGAAGGTGCCCTCCTCGCGCTCGCGGGCGACCGACATCGCCGTGAGCAGCAGGGCATCTGCATCATCGTGAGCGTGCCGATCAGGCCGGGGATCATGTTCCAGCGGGTTTCGCAGGTTGGGGTTGTACCAGGCCCGGGTGACGACGCTGGATCGGCGGGCGGCACTGCCGTGAGCTCGCCCGCCAGTCGGCGTTGAACGTCTCGACGATCGTGCCGACGTAGCCCATGCGCCGTGCCGGCCGTGTTCGAGTTGCGGCCGTCGGCGATCACCTGCACGCTGGCCGGCTGGCCGGCGTGCAGGTTGGCGCTCGAAGTCCTGGTCGATCTGCGACGACCAACAGCGCGCGGCGGTCGTCGATCGTGCGGCGATCGATCCGCCGCGCGGTCCAGATGTGGCGACGCGGCGAAAGACGCCCGAACCGTCGAGCCGGGCCAGCAGCTGCGTGCGAGGCGGCGCTGCGGTCCTGGTCGAGCACGGCGTAGGGAACGTCGTTCAGGTCGTAGGTGGCCGCGTAGCCGAAAGACAGGCACTGCATGATCGGCGGCACGAACAGCATGACCCGGCTGCGGGGGTCTTTCAGGATCGCCAGCAGTTCCTTGCGGATCAGCGCGAGGATGCGAAGCATGGATCTGACTCATGGTACGCCTCACGCCAGTCTTCTTTTGGGTGACCGCGGTCGCGACGACCAGGAAACACGACCGCCATGCCGGCCAGCACGGCCGCGTTGGGCAGGATGACCGTCCACACGTCGCCGGCCAGGAAGATGGTCTGCAGCAGGGCCACGAAGTAGCGGGCCGGCAGGATGTAGGTGACGATCTGCGGACCGCCACGGGCATGCTGCGCAGGTCGAACAGGAAGCCCGAGAGCATCATCGCCGGCAGGAAGGTGACCAGGATGGTGATCTGGACTGGCGACGAACTGGCTCTTGGTGAGCCGAGGAGATCAGCAGCCCGATGCCCAGCGCCACCAGCAGGTAGAGCATCGACACGCCGGCCAGCACCAGCCAGCGAGCCGCGCAGCGGCACGTGGAACAGGATCCGGCGCCGGCCACGCACAGCGCCAAGCCGCATCATGCCCAGGACGAAATAGGGAATGGTCTTGCCCAGCAGGATCTCGCCGGCGCGCACCGGCGTGACGAACAGGGCCTCGAGCGTGCCGCGCTCCCATTCGCGGGCCATGACCAGCGTCGTCAGCAACGCGCCGATCAGCGTCATGATCAGCACGATCAGGCCCGGCACCAGGAAGTAGCGGCTGTCGTTGGCCTCGTTGAACCAGAAGCGGCTCTCGATGCGATGCCGGCCCCGCCGGCCACGGGCCGCCCGCCCATCCAGGCCTCGCGGCCGGCCATGGCCGATCGCCCCATTGACGTAGGCTGGATGATGCGGGCCCGGTTGGCGTCGGTGCCGTGCACGCAGCAACTGCACCTCGGCATCGCCGAGAGCGATCAGTCGCGCGTCGAAATGCAGGCGGGAATGCGCACGATGGCGTCGACCTCGCGGCTCGAGCATGAGGTCCTCCGCCTCGGCCATGGAGCATAGCCGGACGCACGCGTGAAATAGGGCGACAGCTGAAAGCCGGCCGCCAGCTCGCGGTCGCGTCGGGGGCAGGGTCTCGAGGACCACGGCCACCGGCAGCGTGCTTGACGTCGAGCGACAGGCCGTAGCCGAACAGCAGGATCAGCATCACACGGCAGCACGATGCCGATGGCGATGCTGCTCGGGTCGCGCAGACATCTGCCAGGTCTCCTTGCGCACCAGCGCGACGATGCGGCGCAGGCTGAGGACCGGCGTCGCAGGGCGGCCGGATGTGACGCCTCGTCGATCTTGCCGCCGCCGCCCTCGCCGGCGGTCGGCGGACCGCGCGCGGGCTTCTCGACGATGGCGATGAAGGCGTCCTCCATGGTCGGCTCGCGGTCGCCTTCGGACCGTCACCGGGCGCGGATCTCGGCCGGCGTGCCTTCGGCCAGGACGCGGCCGGCGTCCATGATGACGACGCGGTCGCAGTACTCCGCCTCTTCCATGAAGTGGGTGGTGACGATCACGGTGACGCCCTGCTCGGCCAGCGCGGTGATCCGCCGCCAGAACTCGCGCCGGGCCAGCGGATCGGCGCCGCTGGTCGGCTCGTCGAGGAACAGGATCTCCGGCTCGTGCAGCAGCGCGGCCGCCATCGCCAGCCGCTGCTTGTAGCCGCCGGGCAGTTGGCCGCTGGGCAGTGTCGCCGAGCGACGTCGAGCTCGAACTGCTCCAGGGCCCAGTCGATGCGGTCGCGCTTTCCGGCGGCCGCGCAGACCGTAGGCGCTGGCGAAGAAGTCGAGGTTCTCGGTCGACCGACAGCTGGCCGTAGAGCGAGAACTTCTGGGCCACGTAGCCGATTCGCTGCCGGGCCTCGGCACGCGCCGGTCCGCAGATCGACGCCGGCCACGCGCAGCGTGCCGCTGGTCACGGGGAGCAGGCCGCAGAGCATGCGGAAGGTCGTGCGTCTTGCCGGCGCCGTTGGGACCGAGCAGGCCGAAGACCTCGCCGCGCTGCACCTCGAAGCTGACGTGGTCGACCGCGGTGAACGTGGCCGAAGCGGCGCACCAGATCGTGGACCTCGACCACCGGCCGGTCGTCGCGCAGCATTGCCGCTGGCGAGGCGTGCGTCGAGCCTGATCGCCGTCGGACGGGCTCGCGCCGACCTGCCGCAAGAGCACCATGAAGCCGTCCTCGAAGCGCGGGTTGGCGGCCTCGACGTGGCGACCGCCGTCGTCTGTCACGTCGTCTGGTGGTCTGGGTCAGCCAGTGACGACCCGAACCTGCCCCCCTCGGGCACGGCATCGACGACGCCCTGAATCGTCGAGCAGGCGCGCCTGCAGTCCACGGGCGCTGGTGCCCGGCGGCGGTCGTGGCCAGAAACACCCGCCCGGCACCGGCGGCGATCTCCGTCGGCGCGCCCTCGGCCAGCACGCGGCCCTGGTGCAGCACGATCGCGTGGTCGCAGCGCTCGGCTTCGTCCAGATACGACGTGCTGACCAGCACGGTCAGCCCTTCGTCGCGGACGAGTTGCAGGATGATCTCCCACAGTTCGCGGCGCGAGAGCGGATCGACGCCCACGGTCGGCTCGTCGAGCAAGCAGCAGATCGGGCGAGCGGACCAGCGTGCAGGCCAGCCCCAGCTTCTGTTTCATGCCGCCCGAGAGCCGGCCGGCCAGCCGATCGGTGAAGGGCCCGAGCGCGGTCATCTCCAGCAGCTGCGGATAGCCGCTGGCCGTTCGGCCGGCGTCACGCCGTGCAGGTCGGCATAGAGATTCGAGATTCTCCTGGACGGTCAGGTCTTCGTAGAGCCCGAACTTCTGCGGCATGTAGCCGATCCGGTCCTGCACCGCCTGCGGGTCGCGCCGCGACGTCCAGGCCGAGCACGCTGAGCACGCCGGCGTCGGCGGTCACCAGACCAGCGATCATCCGGATGAGCGTGGTCTTGCCGGCACCGTCCGGGCCGACCAGCGCGGTCAGTCTGCGGCTCGCGGCGAGTGACACGTCGTCGAGCGCATTGACCGTCTCCCCGGTGTCGCGCCGGAAGGTCTTGGAGACTTTACGGATATCGACCGGAAGCACGGTGCCATGGGTGCTCATCACGGCGTCCGGGTGCCGGGGATGTCGACTCCGTCGGTGGGATGGACCGTCGCCGGCATGCCGAGCCGCAGAACGTTCTGGGGTCCTCGACGAAGATGCGGATCTCGTACACGAGACTGGTCCGCAGCTCCTCGGTTTGAACGGCTTTCGGCGTGAATTCCGCCACCGGCGAGATGAAGCCGATCCAGCCGGTCAAGCTGATCGGGCAGGCTGTCGACCCGGATCAAGGCTCGCGATCCAGGGTGCGCGCGCCCGAGGTCCGGCTCGGAAAGGTAGGCACGCACCCATTTGGTCGCGATGGAGGCCATCGAGAAGACGGGTTTGCTGGTCGACGCCATCTCGCCGGGCTCGAGCAGCCGCGAGCGGATCACGCCGTCGACCGGCGCGCTCAGCTCGGCGTCGGCCAGTTGTTGGCGAAGCAGCGCCAGCTGCGCCTGGTCGCCCTTGAGCTGGGCTTCGGCCTGGGCGATGTCCTCCTTGCGCGGCCCGGCCGTGCGAGCTGGAGCGCGTTCTGTTGGGTGGCGACTTTGGCCTTGGCGACGTCGGCCGCCGCCTTTGCCGATCGACCTCCTGTTGACTCACGGCGGAGATCGGTCCCAGTGCCTTTTGGCGCCGATACTGGAGGGCGGCGTATTGCGCGTCGGCTTCCGCCGAGGTCAGATTCGCCTTTGCCTGGGCAATCTCCTCTTTCCGGCTGCCATTGCGCAGCCGTGCAACCACGGCCTGCTGGGCCTCGACCGCTGACCCGACTTGCTCCACCTGAGGCAAAAGGTGACTGGTGTCCATCCGGGCTAACAACTGACCCTCTCGGACCACATCGCCTTCTTCAACCAGCACCTCGGCAATCCGCTCCGCGCCGTTGAACGCCACGGACGCCTGGCGGAAGTCGATGTTGCCGTAAACCGTCAGGATCGTGTCCGTGGCGGGGCGATGCAGAGACCACCATCCGCCACCGAGGGTCGCCAGGACGAGTACAGCGGGGATCACGACGCGGGCTGTTGGTTTCATGGACTAAGCATGGATTCAGTGACAAGCATAGTCAAATGCATATTTGAAATTACAATTTGAATTTTACATGCGAGCATTTGACGCTACGCTGTCGCGATGGAAACGAAGAAACGAAACCGCAGGCCAACGGGGCACCGCAACGATGGTGCCGCCACACGACTGCAAATCTTGGAGGCGGCCGGAGAGGTGTTTGCCGAGAAGGGGGCGGCCTACACCACGGGCAAGGAGATCGCCGAGCGTGCCGGAACCAACTCGGCGGCCGTGAACTACTACTTTCGCGGCATCGATGGTCTCTATGCCAAGGTTCTGGTCGAGGCCCACCATCGGTTGATGGACTACGAGCTGCTGAAACAGCTCGCCGAGACTCCGGGACATCCCCAAGAAGCTGAACCGTTTCATCGACACCCTGCTACGGGCCGTTTTGGGACCCCTGTCGTCGAATTGGGCGTTACGGGTGTTGGGTCGGGAAATGCTCCACCCCTCCGCCGCTTTCCCGCTCCTGCTGGAACAGGAGGTCTTGCCCAAGAAACAGATCGCCATCAATTTCATCAGCGAGATTCTCGGTGTTCCGTCCCAGCACCCAGCGGTTGCACGCTGTGGGCTTGCCCTCATCGCGCCATTCGCCCTCCTGTTGCTCGCGAGTCCCAAGATGTTGGCGCAAGCGGCTCCCCAAGAGGCGTTCGCCAATCAGACGGACGCCGTGATCGCGCATTTCCAACGCTTCATCATGGGGGGGCTCACGGCCATCGCGTCCGAGCTGGCGCGCGAGAAGGGCGCAAACGCCGACTAACAGCCGGTCGGACGTGAGCGACCGGATGGAGTGACGGCCGTCAACACTGTGAGGATCACGCCTTCACCGCCGCTCTGCTCTTCAGATACTGGCGTTCGCCGGTGGGATGAATCGCTGGGTGAGGAATCGCGTTCACCTGACCAAGTGATCGCGCGCGACGTGACCGGTTGATCTTATTTTGGTGACCGGAATTCGGGGCCTACCAGACGATGCACGACTTCCCGGCTTCGCAATCGCTCTGCATAGGTCTATCGCGACCGGGCATCTCGTCGGCTGTCGACCCGGAGCGGTCAGTCGGCGGGAAACGTCACGCGACTGCAGTCGGGCGTACAGCCGACACTCGAAGGGGCCAGCCGGAATGGCTGCTGGAGGGGCTGCGAATTGAGCTATGCTGCTACTGTGCGTAGAATGTGCGTATCCTGACATACCTCTTCAGGATAAACACCATGGCCGCTATTTTTGCAGACGTGCTCGAGTCAACGCGAGAACCTGGTACGTCGCGGTTTTCGGCATTGGGCGTTGCCGACATCCTCGGTTTGCAACAACAGGATCTGGCCGAACTGGCGGGGGTTCATCGCAACACCCTGCGCACCCATCCGGAATCGCCAAGACTGCAATCCGCACTGCGTGACCTGATGCGCGTGTTGTCGGCCGCCACGGCGGTGCAGCCGGACCCGCAACGCGCCATCTTCCTGGTCAAGAACGAGCCCATTCCTGCGTTTCGTCACAAGACCCTGTTGCAACTGATCCAGGAAGGGCGAACCGAGGATGCGATCGGCTATCTGGAGTCGATCAGCGCCGGGTTCGTCGGATGATCCTGTTCGACCTGCCCCCCGGCACCACGTTGTTCCGGGCGCATACCCCGCAGTGGGCCAGCCGGCCCACCAGCGGCGCAGGCGCCGCAACCCGAGGGGGACGATTCAACCGAGAGGGCGTGGAGGCGCTGTACCTGTCGCTGGATGAGGTGACCGCCTTGCGCGAGTACCAGCAGACCTCACCCTTCCTGCCACCCTGCACCATGTGCTCGTACACCGTGGCCCTGCGTGACCTGGTCGACTTGCGCCAGCTCCACGACGGTGCGCCCTGGGACGACCTATGGCACGACTGGCGCGAGGACTGGCGTCACCTGAAGTTCGAGCGGCACATCGAGCCCCCAACCTGGGTTCTCGCCGATCTGGTGCTGGCGCACGGATACACCGGCATCCTCTTTCCGAGCCAGGTGCATGAAGGCGGAACGAACGTGGTCGTTTACTCAGACCGGCTCAAGGACGGCAACTCAATCACCGTCAACGATCCCGACGGGCGACTTCCCCAGGACATGTCCAGTTGGACGCGATGACCTCCCTCAGGTTGCCGGTTTCCAGCCCGCCATGAACGATGGGGACGTGCAGACACAACAGCGCGAGGTCCAACGTTTGCTGGGCCGCTGCCTGCTGCGCCTGCAGCAGTACGAGCGCCTGATGAAGGCCATCGTCGCGCACCACGACATTTCGGGGCCAGCGCATGCGCTGGAGGAAATCCGCGCGGCGCGCGTCGAGGATACTTTCACGAAGACGCTTGGCACCCTGGTGCGGCAGTTGTTCGGATCGTTCGTCGTGACCGAGGGAGCCGACACCGCCGCCGATGACACAGCGGACGAGCCCGTGGACGTTATTCATTTCGCAACGCGGATACAGCTGAGCCTGTCTGCCGAACACTACGCCCGGACACAAAGCAATCTGAAGGAACTGGTGCGACTGCGTAACAACCTGGTTCACCACTTCATCGACCAGCACGATCTCTGGTCGACAGACGGATGCCTGACCGCGCGTGATGCCCTCGTTGCCGCGTACGAGCACATCGACAAGAGCTATGAACAGCTTCGGGGCTGGGCCGAACACATGGATGAGGCCAGGCGCCAGGCGGCGGAGTTCCTACAGTCCGATGCCGGCCACGACTTCATGGTCAATGGCATCTTCCCGGACGGCACCGTGAACTGGCCAGCCGCAGGCATCGTCCGCGCCCTGCGCGAGGCGGCGAACGAGCTTGCCCTGGACGGCTGGACACCCATTGCAGCGGCTGGGCGATGGATCACGGAACGGAGTCCTGAGCAGCAGCCCAGCAAGTATGGATGCGTCAGCTGGCGACAGGTGCTGCATGAGTCTCGGCTATTCGAGCTGCTCTACCGTAACGTGGATGGACAGCGAGCCGCCTGCTACAGGGTGCGCGCCGAGTAGTTCCACACGAGTTTCCTCATCCACCGGGGGCACTGGCGTCGCCAATGACCTGTTCCAATGGGCGAGAGCAGGCGCTTGGCCATTGCTCAGCGCCATTACACCGGACGCTCAGGTCGGACAAGCCAGTGACCGGAAATGGCCGACAGGAGCCGCTCGTGACACCCTTCTTGAGTCTGAGGCGTCATGGGGCGGAACCGATCCTCAACGAGAGGTGGTCGGCGGAGCCGGAGCCTTTGGTCCATCCCCTTCCACACATCTCATAACCGCTTGTATTGACTGGCGTATTTGAGGCCGACGGCGACATCTTGAACCCGCTGCAAGCCGAGCCACAGGCTCTTGGCGCCGGGTTCCCCGTCGCCCTTACGGGCGAGGAATCCACCATGGCGGGCGATCAGGCGGATGACCTCGTTGAGGCGTGGCGGCTTCTCGGGCGGTGGCTGTTTGGCCAGGATGTAGGCGGCCTGCCATTCCTCGGGTTCGAACAGCAGGTCGGCCGGCAGGTCGGGGACGGTGCGACCCAGGCGCATCAGGCGTGTCACGCGCCAGGCAATGATCAGATACAGCGCCAAGGCGCGCTCCAGGCGCTCACGGCTGGCCAATTGCAGGGCCTCGACACGACAGCCTTCCTTGAGGACCAGAAACAGCAGCTCGATTTCCCAGCGCGCCCGGTACCAGTCGATCAACTCGCGCGCGGCCTCCAGGGTGGTGGCTTCACGGTTGGTCAACAGGCGCCAGGTGACCGGGGTGACGCCGGGCGGCGGGTCGATCTCGCTGGCCATCAGTGCCGTGACCTGAATCTCACCACCGGCGCTGTCGGGGATGCCCAGCCGTTGGATGCGCAGGGCTTGGCGCACCGCGCGCGCGCGTCGTCCTTTGCCGCGGGGGGCGGTGAAACGGATCTCACCCAGCGGGGCGCTCGCACCGAGCGCTTCCCACAGACGCGCACCCTCGGGCAGCACGCGGTTGTGCTGGGCGCGCACCAGCCAGTCGGCCGGGGCGCCCAAGCGCTCGGCACGCACCATCAAGGCCAGGATGTCCGCTTCACGATCGGCGACATAGACCAGACGTGTCTCGGGCAGGTGCGCAGCCAACTCGGCCACGCGCGCATAGCCTTCGAGCCAGCGCTCGCTCTCCTTCGCGCCGGGGCGTGTTCCATCCGTGCCTTTGGGCTCACGCGCCCACATCCACGCATCCAGGATCCCCAGCGGCTCACGCCCCGGCGTCACCGCCAACGTCGGATGCAGGTACATCCCACGCTGCGCCTCGTAACTCAAGGGACCGAGCCCGCTGATGGCTTGCCCGTTGAAGTCCAACTCCGTGGTGTCTTGCAGGCACAGCACCACCGGCTGCTCAGCCATCCGCCGCTGGGTGCACAGGCGATGCGGTTCCAGTAGGTCGAGCCAGTCGTAGCCCTCATGGGCGAGAAAGCGATACGCAGCCTGGATCTCTGCCCAGCCGTGGCAGGCACCCGGAATGCTCGCCGTCGGACGCTCACCCAAGCGCTCCAACACCCGAACCGCCCGCCGCTCGCGCCGCCTGTCACCCAACCTCAGCCCCGCCAATTCCGCTTCCGCCCAGCTCATCATGCCCCCAAGTCTGCTTCTGGGAGCATTATCCTATGGCTCGCGCCCTAACGGTCAAGATGTGTGGAAGGGGATGCCTTTGGTCAGGCTGCACGATAACGCTGGTCAAGAGCGATGCGATCAGGCGGTCACGTACGTCGAGATTACGCAGCTGGGTATTGGGCGTTCATCAGCAGCCCTGAGTTTTCCCTTGCCGTTCAGCATTCCGCGCCAGTACATCAATGGCAGCCAGGAATACATGTTGCCGGGTTCCGCCTGAAGGCGGCGGGCAATCTCCCCGTCCAGATCGGCGAGCGTGCCGAGCGTCTTCAGCCTGATGGGCCATCCTGACCCGGCTGCCGTCTCGTTGACGAGTTGATGGAAGGTGAGCGACTTACCGGCCACGCAGAACTCGCGCGGGAGCGACTCATCGGCCAGGGCGGCTACTTTCCACGTGCTAGGTGATAACGAGCAGTAGCCGTCTCAGCCGTAGGGACGCCGGGTGACCGGCGCAGTCCCGGACATGCAGTTTTTTCGCATCCGGTTCCTTTGTTGTAGTCACATTTGCCACGGACCTCGCCGCCGTGAAATAGGCCAGATCGTTGAAGCCATCCAAGCGATGATTGGTGCTCTGATGCAACGGTGTTTGGCGATTTCGCCATCTTATCCCTCGACTGATGCAGTAGTACCCTGCTCCTTAACCTGTTGTTTGTCGCTATGCCGACTGCGCCAACAACCAAACCATCTGGAAGCCAAGACGCGAGGAGTCTCCCGTGGAAAGCCAACCGGTTATTGAAATCCTGACCTTCACCGACCCGGTCTGCACCTGGTGCTGGGGAGCCGAACCGGTGTTGCGCAAGCTTCAGATCGGGTATGGCGATCAGATGCGGATCATCCCTGCGCTCCGTCGAACTGGACCCGATACTAAATGAAGAAGCGCGCCTGGTTGTTTCTCGCCGTCGGCGCAGCCGTCATCCTGCCGGCGATCACGGCCGGATCCTGGGTCATGACCGAGACCTTGGTTCAGGCCACCTCCGGAGAGGATTTCTGCACCACCTGTCACGGCATGGCGCCATTCGCGGAGAGTTATCGTCAGGATATTCACGGCGGCAACAACACTAAGGGCCTGATGGCCGCCTGCGTAGCTTGCCACCTTCCGCACGATGCCCCTAGCCACATGCTCATCGCCAAAGCAGGCACCGGCATTCATGACGCCTGGACCCAGTTGCTCTCCGTCCTGTGGGAACCCGACTGGATCGGCAATCTCGAACGTCGCGGGGAATTCGTCTTCGACTCCGGTTGCCTGACCTGTCACGCCAACCTCGCGAAGGCGACCAACCCAACACCGACCGCCGCGCTGTCGCATCAGAGCTATTTCGCCAGTCAAGACCGCATGCAATGCGTCACCTGCCACACCCAGGTCGGCCACAAAGATCTGCTCACGCACCTCCCAGCAGCTCCGGTAGCGGACAAGAGGCCCCAGACCGTCAAGGAAATCATCACTCAATGAACGCCCACGTCATTGCAACGGCCCTCGGCGCCCTCCTGTTGGCGGGAACGGCCTACGCCGGGGACGGAAACACCGAGACCGGCAAGCAGCTCTACATCAGCAAGCTTTGCAACAGCTGTCATACCCTGGCCGGCGAGTCGGGTCCGATGGCGCAGCTCGGAGGTCCGCTCGACGGCGTTGGTACCAAGCGCGACGCGGCCTGGTTGCAGCGTTATCTCCAGGATCCGGCCACCGCGATCCCCGACACCAAGATGCCCAAGGCGGATCTGACCGGGCAGGAGGTCAAGGATCTGGCCGCCTACCTACTGACACGGTGAAATTAGAGGAACAGCGGCCCGCGCGTGGACTCACCCGAGACCAAGACCTGCCCGCGTTGCGGGGGTACCTCACCGTCACTCTGGCCCCGAGTATCCGTTCAGGGGCACCTCGCTCCGCCTTCTCTGTTAGGAGAAACTGATGAATGACGAACGATTTAGTGCCGACAATGCCGCTCTGCTGCTGATCGACCACCAGGTTGGCACCATGGGCTGGGTGAAATCGATTTCCTTTGAAGAGATGAAGCGAAATGCGTTGATGCTGGCTCAATCCGCCCGCATCCTGAAGCTACCAGTGGTGCTGACCTCCAGCATGGAGGAGTACGCACAAGGGCCATTGTTGAGCGAACTCGAATCGATCCTCCCCGCCGAATTTGGCTGCCGCATCAAGCGCCTTGGCATCGTGAACGCCATGGACGATGAGCATTTTACCGCGGCGGTCAACGCAACTGGACGCAAGAAACTCATCATTGCGGGCGTCACCAACGACGTCTGTACGGTCTATCCGGCGCTTAGCCTGGTGCGGGATGGTTTTGAGGTTCAGGTCGTTGCTGATGCCGGCGGATCACCGACCAAAATGGCCGATGACATCGCCTTGCGGCGAATGGAGCGCGGTGGCGTCACGCTGACCAGTACCAACCAGTTGATTGCGGAACTGGCTGGTAGCTGGGCCACGACAGAAGGTGGCGAGTTGATTCGGGTGCTGATGCCCGCGCTACACGCGCAATAAGGCCGGCCGCCCCTCTTGGCTCTATCAGGATGGGGCATCACCCGCCACCGAGCACGCTCGGGCCAACGATGCTGGGATTGCACGGCGGGCCGCCGCGAGGCCACTTGGGGCGGAACGCGATAGCAACACCGTAACCGAATACCTGTCGACATGGTTTTTCTCAGCCATCCCCCATGACTTGAGGCGATTTTCACATGACAGCAGACAGAGAGGTATTCACAGCATGAAGGCTTCGTTCTGGCACGATCTCTGGGAGAAGGCCGAGATCGGCTTCCATCAGCAGATGATCGATGTTCATCTCGCGCAATTCTGGAATCGTTTGGAACTGGGCGCCGGCCAGCGGGTCTTCGTCCCGCTGTGCGGCAAAAGCCTCGATATGCTCTGGCTGGCGGGGGAAGGGCATCCGGTGACCGGGGTGGAGATCAGCCCGCTGGCGGTCGAAGCCTTTTTCGAAGAAAACCAACTGCGCCCCAAGCGGTCCCAGGCCGGGCCATTCGAGGTCTGGGAGGCCGATGAGATTCGTCTTCTGCTCGGGGACGTTTTCGATCTGGCGCCGCACCATGTCGCCGACTGTACCTGGGTCTACGATCGGGCCTCGCTGGTTGCCCTACCCCCGGAGATGCGCGCGGACTATGTCCGTCATCTCGGCTCCATTCTGCCGCCCGGAATACCGGCGCTGCTGTTGACCTATGAATACGATCAGACCCAGCGCGCGGGTCCGCCCTTCGCGGTCAGCGAAGCGGAGGTACGGGAGCTGTACGAGCCCTCCTATGGGGTGGATCTCCTGTATCAGTGTGACGCCCTCACCCCAGACTCACCCTGGCGCCGGCAGGGTCTGACCTGGATCGAGGAAAAAGTGTACAGATTGTCGCCTCGCTGACGGTGCCTTGATCATGATCCCGACCGCGATGACTGGTGCCTTGATGCAACAGTCCTTGGTGATTTCACCAGCTTATCGCGAGACTGATGCAGCAGTACCCTGCTCTTCAACGTATTGCGTGTCGCCGTGCTGACGGCGGCAACAGCCGACCAACTCGAATCCAAGACGCCAGGAGCCCCGTGGAAAACCAACCGATCCTTGAGATCCTGGCCTTCACCGACCCGGTCTGCACCTGGTGCTGGGGAGCCGAGCCGGTGCTGCGCAAGCTGCGGGTCGGGTACGGCGATCAGGTGCGGATTCGGCCCGTGATGGGCGGCCTGGTGGAAGACATCCGCGCCTTCCATGACCACGCCAATGGCATCGGTGGCGATCCGGAGAGTTCGAATGCGCAGATCGCCGCTCACTGGCTGGAGGCATCCAAGCGTCACGGGATGCCGGTGCGAACCGAGGGCTTTCGCCTCTTCACCGCCGAGACGGTCTCCACCTACCCCCAGAACATCGCCTACAAGGCCGCCGAGCTGACCGACCCGGCCCTGGCGGCCCGCTATCTGCGACGTCTGCGCGAGGCATCAGCGGCGGAAGCGCGCGAGACCGGCCGGCAGGAGGTGCTGATCGAGCTGGCCAGCGAGGTGGGTCTCGACCTCGCGACCTTCATTGGCCGCCTCACGGACGGTTCCGCCGAGCGGGCCTTCCGCGCGGACTTGGAGACGACCCGCCACTTCGGGGTGCGCGGTTTCCCGACCTTCGGCCTGAGCTTTGGCGAGCGCGCGTTGTTGCTGCGCGGCTACCAGACCTTTCCGGCCATGCAGGCAGTCATCGAAACGCTGAGCGAAGGCGCGCTCCAGTGGCGGGCACCGACCCCTGATGCCGACGGCCTGCTCGGGTTTCTGCGCAGCGTCGGTCGGGCGGCGCCAGTCGAGCTGACCACCGTCTTCGACCTGTCCCCGTCGGACCTGGAGCCGCTCCTCACCAGCCTGGAGGCTGCCGGGAGCATCCGCCGGGTGATCGCCGGCAACGGCTGTTTCTGGGAGGCCATCACCTCCGGCACGGCCTGCGATCCAGTCACCGGGCTGTGCGCGGTCTGACAGACCCTCATGCCGGCCATGTCGGTCCGGCGGGTGCTTCCCTGTCGTCATCAACATCTTCTTTTCAGCTTTTCTGGAGATCCCCATGCTCTTCGAGCCCGTTCGCATCCGCTCGCTGCAACTGACCAACCGTATCGTCATGGCACCCATGACGCGCAGTCGTGCCGTCGAGGCCAATACCCCAAACGCCCTGATGGCGGAGTACTACGCCCAGCGCGCCTCGGCTGGCTTGATCGTCACCGAGGCGGTCTCGCCGTCGCCCAACGGGCTCGGCTATCCCCGCATCCCGGGGCTGTTCACGGCGGAGCATGTCCGTGGCTGGACGACTGGTCACCGATGCCGTGCATGCCAGGGGCGGGAAGATCGTCATCCAGCTCATGCACACGGGGCGCGTGGCGCATGTGGCGAATTTGCCCGCGGGTGCGGAAATCCTGGGTCCGGTCGCTGGCGTCTGTCCCGGAGAGATGTACACCGACGCGCTTGGTCTACAGCCGTTCAGCCCCGCTCGGGCGATGAGCGAGCAGGATGTTGCCCAGGCCGTCGATGAGTTCGCCCAGTCGTCGCGTCTCGCGATCGAGGCCGGCTTCGACGGCGTGGAGCTGCATGCGGCGAATGGCTACCTGATCGAGCAGTTCCTCAATCCCAATGTCAACCAGCGCACGGACGGTTACGGGGGCGGCATCGAGGGACGCAACCGGTTCGCGCTGGAGGTGACGCGCGCGGTCGCGGCGGCCATTGGCGCGGACAAGGTCGGTATCCGCCTCTCGCCCTACGGGGTGTTCAATGGCACGGGGGCTTTCGCTGAGGTGGACGCCCAGTACCTCGCGCTGTGCGCGGAGCTGTCGGCACTCGGACTGCTCTACCTGCATCTGCTCGACCACTCGGCGATGGGTACGCCCCCGGTGCCGGAGGAGCTGAAGGCGCAACTGCGCAGCCGTTTCGACGGTCCCTTCATCCTGGCGGGCGGTTTCGATCGGGTGAGCGCCGAGGCGGCGCTTGCCGAAGAGCGGACCGACCTCGTCGCCTTCGGCCGTCCCTTCCTGGCCAATCCGGACCTGGTTGAGCGGATGCGTGCCGGCGCCGAGCTGAACGCTCCAGACATGTCGACCTTCTACACGCCGGACGCCAGGGGCTACACCGACTATCCAGCGCTGGGGGCTTGAGCCGGCAGTGCTGTTCCGTGGCGGTTCCGAGCCAGTTTCGCTGGTTGATCTGGGATCGCTGCGGACAGGCAAACACCCGGCCTGAGGGGTCGACCGCTAACTGGTTCTTTCCTGCCATTGGTGCTGGTTGGTTGAATGGCGGTTGATCGCTTGCAACCGTCATTCGGGTGAAGACGGAAAGTTTCCGCTCATGGGACGGGGCTGACAGTCGGACAGTCAGTAGCGAGCGACTGCTACGCCGCGTTCGCCGGCGTCAACCTGTCGGAAAACACTTGTTTTCCGACAGGCCGATGGCCCAGGCTGAATCGCCGCCCGCCAGACCTGAAAAAACGTGCGGAAAACCCTGTCGCTATGCGGTAGTATACGGAAACCGCTTCTTGATGGTTATCCGCTCATGTTGGTTGGCTACATGCGCGTGTCGTCGGACTCCGACCGGCAGAGCACGGACCTGCAACGCGATGCGCTGTTGGCCGCTGGCGTCGATGCCCGGCAGTTGTTCGAGGATCACGCCTCCGGCGCCAAGGACGACCGACCGGGCCTGGCCCAGGCGCTCGAGTTCGTCCGCCCTGGCGATGTCCTGGTTGTCTGGAAGCTGGATCGACTCGGCCGCTCGCTCTCGCACCTGCTCGCCATCGTCAACGCCGCTCAAGGACAAGCAGGTCGCGTTCCGCTCGCTGACGGAAGGCATGGACACCACCACGGCGTCCGGCGAGCTGCTGTTCCACGTGTTCGGCGCACTTGCGCAGTATGAGCGCGCCTTGATCCAAGAGCGTGTCGTGGCCGGACTGGCGGCCGCCAAGCGACGCGGGCGGATCGGCGGGCGGCCCACCGGCGATCGTCGGCGAGAAGCTGGACGCCATCACTCGCCGCCCTGGACGGCGGCATGTCCAAGGCGGCCGTGTGCCGCAACTTCGGCGTCAAGCGCACGACCTTGATCGAGACGCTGGCACGGATCGGCTGGTCTTCACCGTCGTCCTCACAAGACGAGCCGGCGTGACGGATTCCGAGCGGAGCGACGATCGCTGGCTGTTGACACCGGCCGAGCAGGCGACTGGTGATGACCAAGCACCGGGCGAGCCGGCTGGGCTTTGCCGTCCTGTTGACCTTCTTCCGCGAGCGGGGCCGGTTCCCACGCGACGCCAGCGAAGTCGAGGCACAGGGAATCGCCGCCCTCGAGCCGCCAGCTCGACATCCCGGCGCCGACTGACGGACGAAGCCTTCCTCACCGGGCGCACGGCCGAGCGCCTGCGCGCCGAGATCCGCGCGCGCTTCGGCTTCCGCGAGGCCACGGTCGCCGATGCCGAGCTGCTGACGATCTGGCTGCGTGATCATGTCGCCGCCGAGGTCGGCGGTGAGATTCGCGCCGATGATCGAGCGGCTGGAAGCACGCTGCCGCGAGCTCGCCATCGAGCCGCCGACACCCGAGCGGATGGAGCGGATCGCGCGCAGCGCGCTGCGCGCCCACGAGGACCGCTTCCACACCAGCGTCTATGAGCGGCTCTCGCCCGCCACGCGCGAGCGTCTGGATGCCTTGTTGCGCCCCGAAAAGACCGACGACCGAAGCGGATGTCGCTGGTGACAAGAGGCGGCGACGGACCGCACGCCGGCGCTGTTGCTGAAACTGCGTGATAATCCCGGTCGCCCGAGTCTTGCCAGCCTGCAGGACGAGTTGGCGAAGCTGGAGCTGCTGCGCGGCATCGAGCTGCCCGCCGGATCTGTTCGACGGGGCCTCGCCGCGTGATCTGGAGCGCTGCCGTCAGCGCGTCTCGGTCGAAGCGCCCCACGAGCTGCGCCGACATCCCGAGCCGGCGCGGCTCACCTGGCTGGCCGCCTTCGTCTATCTGCGCGCCCGCAGCCTGACGGACGACCTGGTCGATCTGCTGATCGAGACCATCCACCAGATCGGCGCGCGCGCCGAGCGCAAGGTCGAGCGCGAGCTGCTGGAGGACCTCAAGCGCGTCTCCGGCAAGCAGAACCTGCTGTTCGAGCTGGCCGACGCGACGCTGGCCCAGCCGGACGGCGTGGTGCGCGAGGTCGTCTTTCCGGTCGTCGGCGAGCAGACCTTGCGCGACCTGGTCAAGGAATGGAAGGCCACGGGTCCGACCTACCGCGTCACGCTGCGCACGGTGATCCGCAATTCCTACCGTGGCCATTACCGCCGCATGGTGCCCGACCTTGCTGGCCGCGCTGGAGTTCCGCTCCAACAACGACCGCCACCGACCGGTGATGGAGGCGCTCGACCTGGTCAAGCGCTTCGCCGACGACCAAGGTGCATACCTTCCCGGCCGACGAAGAGGTGCCGCTCGATGGCGTGGTGCGCGGCCTCTGGCGCGAGGCGGTCGATGGAGACAGGACGCCGCCGGCCAGGATCGCGTCAACCGCATCACCTACGAGATCGCGGTGCTGGAGGCCCTGCGCGAGCGCTTGCGCTGCAAGGAGATCTGGGTGGTCGGCGCCAACCGCTACCGCAATCCCGACGACGATCTGCCGGCCGACTTCGAGCCGAACCGCGAGGACTACTACCAGGCGCTGAAGCTGCCGCTCGACGCCGAGCGCTTCATCGCCGACTTGCAGGCCGAGATGCGACGAGGCCCTGACGACCTTCGATGCCGGCCTGAAGAAGAACCGCTGCGTCCGGCTGAGCAACAAGGGCGGCGGCTGGATCACGCTGACACCGCTGGACGCGCAGCCCGATCCGCCCAACCTGACCGCGCTCAAGGCCGAACTCAACGCGACCTGGCCGATGACCAGCCTGCTCGACATGGTCAAGGAAGCCGATCTGCGGCTGGGCTTCACCGAGGCCCTGCAAAGCCCGACCGCCTACGAGACGATGGATCGCTCGGTCTTGCAGCCACGCCTGCTGCTGTGTCTGCACGGTCTGGGCACCAATGCCGGCTTGCAGCGCATGGCCGGGCTGGATTCCGGAACGACGCCAAGGACTTGGCCTATGTGCGGCGACGCTACCTCAGCGTCGATGCGCTGCGCCGCGCCATCGCCATCGTCGCCGACGGCACGCTGCACGCCCGCAATCCGGCGATCTGGGGCAGCGGCACGACGGCCTGCGCCTCCGATTCCAAGCACTTCGGCGCCTGGGATCAGAACCTGACGACGCAATGGCATGTCCGCTACGGCGGACGCGGCGTCATGATCTACTGGCACGTCGAGCGCAAGTCGCTGTGCATCCACTCGCAGCTCAAGTCGCCGTCGTCGTCGGAGGTGGCGTCGATGATCGAGGGTGTGCTCCATCACTGCACCGAGATGGAGGTCGATCGCCAGTACGTCGATTCGCACGGCCAGAGCACGGTCGCGTTCGCCTTCTGCCGCCTGCTCGGTTTCCAGCTGCTGCCCCGGCTGAAGGCCATCCACGCGCAGAAGCTGTACCGGCCGGAAACCGGCCAGGCCGACGCCTACGCCAATCTGCAACAGATTCTGACCCGACCGATCGACTGGGAGCTGATCCGCCAGCAGTACGACCAGATGATCAAGTACGCGACCGCTCTGCGCCTGGGAACCGCGGAGACCGAAGTCGATCCTGCGCCGCTTCACCAGGAACAACGTGCAGCACCCGACCTACAAGGCGCTGGCCGAGCTGGGCAAGGCGATCAAGACCATCTTCCTGTGCCGCTACCTGCACTCCGAGGCCCTGCGCCGCGAGATCCACGAGGGCCTCAACGTGGTCGAGCAGTGGAACGGGGCCACCGACTTCGTCTTCTTCGCCCGGCGTGGCGAGATGGCCAGCAACCGTCGCGAGGACCATGAGATCAGCATGCTGGCGCTGCACCTGATCCAGAACTGCATGGTCTACATCAACACGCTGATGATCCAGAGAGTGCTGGCGCAGCCGCATTGGCAGGGACGGCTGACGCCGCGCGACTATGCGGCGCTGACGCCGCTGATCTGGGAGCACGTCAACCCGTACGGACGGTTCGATCTCGACATGAACACTCGCCTGGCGTTGCTTTGATCGAAATGGCGGCTGGTGACACGACTGCTTGGGTCTACCCCTCTCAGCAAGGGCAGCCTCTTGTCCGGCAAACGATCCTCCATCGAACGCTCGCGACGCGCGGACACCTGAACAGTTGCTGGACGGGGTCGCGAGAAGGGACAGGGGATCGCCGAGGCGATGCTGGGGAAGCTCGAAATCGATTTCGAAAGCGGGAGGTGGGCCTATTCACGCAAGCACGGGTGCAGAACAGGCGGTCAGGTCATGTGTAGACTGCTTGCGCTACCCCCATGTCGTCTTCTTTGCGGAGAGATGGACAGTGCTCATGCTGGAGGTGGCTCCTCGTCGAGGATCAGGGCCGCAATCGCCATCAACACGGACGTTGAAACCCTAATGCCGGTTCCTTCGGCCATCCCTACGCGAATCAGTGCCACGCGGTGCAGGGCGATGAAACAAAAGAGCGTCGGCGGCAAGATTACAATGAATTCTGCTTTGAATTTATTGAATATCTTATGGGTAACGACTTCTGTCGATGAGCCTTTGATTGCAATGCGAGGGGGTCGCCTCGAACAGCTCATTTCCCTGGATCGGCACCCGCTGTCGCCGGGAGACGCATGGTCGCGGTGGGCGCGTGCGCATCGAGCGTCAACAGCGGTAGGAGGCCCTGCGCTCCCAGCAGGGTTTGGGGCAACTGCCCGCTCCAGCGTTCAGCCGTCACCAATGAGATCACGGGGGGATAGGCCGCCACGGCCTCGCCGCGCGCCCGCAGACTGACCGCTTGTGCCGCGCCGACCATCTGCACCGCCTCCGCTTCACCTTGGGCACGGATCACCGCCGAGCGTTTCTGGCCTTCGGCCTGAATCGCTGCGGCATCCGCTTCGCCCTGGGCGCGCACCCGCACTTGCTCGGCCTCGAAGCGGATACGGTTGACGGTGTTCTCCGCCGCCACGGCGTCGTTCTTCGCTTTCACCGCCGCTTCGACACTGGCCACGAAGATGGGGCTGTACTCGATCTTGGCGATCTGTAAGTCCACGACCTCGAGGCCGAATAACTCGGCCAATCGGGCGGTGACCGCCTGGCGGATTTCGTTGGCGATGAGTTCCCGCTCTTCGGAGATTTTAATGGTGTTGCGGCGGGCGAAAACCCGCATCGCACGGTCGGCGATGATCGGCTCGACGTTCTCGCGAATACCGAAGCTGCCGGATCGCCCGACCTGATACAGCAGGCGAAAGACGGCGGCCGAGGGGATGCGGTAGGTCAGGCCGACCGAGATTTTCACCCATTGGTTGTCCACGGTGTACATCGTCAGGTTCTGGACTTGCAGGATGTCGAGCGACACTTGCAAAAGGTCGACCTGATCGACCAGGGGCAACTTGAGGTGAATGCCTGGCCCATACGGCTCAGAGGTGGTCACTTCGCCAAAACGCCGCACACCGGCCATGTCGGTCGGATCCACGACGAACAGGCTGAGCCAGAGCAGGAGACCGACCGGGAGCATGAGCGCCAGGAGTGGATGCTTCAGCCAGGCAGGTGGCATCCATCGCGACGAGCGATCTGATAAACGCGGTAACGACATCGAAACACCTCATGATGGAGCGATCGTGCAATCGAGATGATCGCTCACTCTGCTTCAGTTTGGCCGGAAATTCTTGTCCCGGTCACTGGCGTTCGGGGTCACGCCAACCTGACGCTGGCGCCAGGCGACGGCGAACCAACCACCAAGATCGAGCAGCCCCGTCACCAGGCAAAATTGGTGTGCATCACGCATCCAGGAGGATCGAGAGCTCCTGCGCATGACGCGCTTCCCGCAACCGCAACCCGATCATTTTCGTGAGATCCATAGCGCATTCTCTTTGGACAGCGTTCAATCCTCTTCTTCCTCAGACCACGCATCCCTGTTCTCCGCTCAGAACGTGACATTCCCTGGTGACACCCTGCCGTCGCGGGTGGCTTGGATTGGAGCCATGCCGATCCCACGCCGTGATCATGGCATTCCTTGTGATTGACTTGGTCATTGCCATTCTCGAACCTGACGGCAACGGCGCGCACCGCCGCAGGCAAACGGCCTGACGGCCAACGCTCCGGTGGCACTTGCTGGCCCTGAACGCCGGTCGATTGACCCATGGCCCAACCCATCAGCGCATCGAGGTCATCGTGATGAGCGACGAAATGATCCGTCAGAACGAACGGCCGGCATTCTGGTACATGGTCGCGATCTGTTTGGCTCCCTTGCTTCCCGATGCGCTGCATGGGGGTTCCCGACGGGTGGCCAGGGCGCGCATCCGCCCTGCCCTTCCTTTGGGTATCACGTATCGGGGGCGGCGACGGATTTCTGTCCCCCAGTGGCTTTGCCGCAAGACCGTTGCGAAGAAATCCTGACGGCGACCTTGATCGCTCGGGGGTGGAGCATTGCCGAAGCTGATCTTCAACGATTTACCGGGGCCTTGGCATACGAACGACTTCAAAAAGGTGTCGCTGACCAGCGTGACCTGGGAAGGATCGTCCCGCGTCAAGGCGTTCGTCTTCTTTGGACATGTGAACATTGATTTCGATGGGTCGCCAACCGCGTATGGCCCGACCGCTCCTCGGCCAACCACGGCCAGCGTCCAACCGGCACGTCCGCCGCCGGACGATTGCCTGGGCAATGGGGGCAATGCCGCCGATGGCTACTTCGGAGTGGCCGCGATGGCCCCAACCGTCCCGTTGGTGGTCAACGGGACGGTCCTGATCGACCGGGACGCGCCCAAATTCCAGGGCAAGTTTCCGATCGTGCAGCAGCAGCGGCATGGCGATCCGAATCCGGGCTATTACGTCTCGAAGTCGTCGCATCGGCGCGGCCCCCTCCATCTGCAGAATAGCTATATCAATTCCGCCAAGGTCGCGTATGGTGCGCTGGATGCGCGCCTGCTGCATCTGGGCGTCCAATTTGGCGATTGCGGGCTGGCGATCCGGCATGACCAGAGCCTCCAGAGCGGGTTCTATTATGTCGATGGCGGCGGTTCGAAGTTCGCGCTCGGAGAATGCTCCCACAAAGTGGCGACGAATCTCGGTGTGACCCGGATCGCGACCAAACCCTGCGGCTGGGACAATAATTTCCCGGTGAGCTTCCTGGTTTTCCCAGGGTCGGGTGTGATGCATTACGACGCGGCGGCCGGTCGGGAAATCGGCTTCGGCATCCTGGAATTCGGCGAGACGTCCATCGAGAGGGCGCTGCGTCCGCTGTTGGCAGAATTGTCACGTGCGGAAAACGCTCGGGACTTGGCGCTGTTGATGGCCTTCAACGAGGGAGTGCCGCCGCATGCGCTGGATGGTAAACGCAAGCTGGAAGCGTATTTGAAGACGCGGGGCGCGCCCCCACCCAACTTCGTTCACCTCCTGACGCGCCTCGCCCACTTTGGATTTTGGCCATTTCCGGAAGGTCAGAAGGAAAGAAGCGATCCTTTCAACACGCCAAACTTACCGCCGCGTTCGCAACGGTTTTGAGCACCTGCGGCGGAGACGACGAAAACGCGATCCGGTCCGCAACCGCGCCAAGACCCATGCAAACGGTCGTTCTCTGATGCCAGACGCTCTGAACGGTCGGATTCCGTGTGGCCTTGGCCTTCGGCGCTTTGGTGCTTGATCTATGCATCAATGTCCATAGGCGAGAAACGCCAGGTTCCACCGACCTTGAAGGCGGGGATTTTCTTGGCGCCGGCGAGACGATCGAGGGTTCGATCAGTCACCTTTAGAGACTCCGCAACCGCTTTGATGGTGAGGATCTCGCCTTCCTTCGGTGATGGGAGGAGTCGGAGCAGAGCATGATCGAACTGACGTATAACTGGGGCGTCGAACAGTACGCTTTGGACTCCGGGTATGGCCATCTCGCCATTGAGGTGGACGATGTCGACCAGGCCACCAAGCACATCAAAACCCAGGGCGGCAAGACCCTGCGCGAGGCGGGTCCGATGCATGCCGGCAGCGCCATCATGGCCTTCGTTGAGGATCCGGACGGTGACCCAATCGAACGGATCGGTCGTCGCGCCTGACGGACGCCGACGGTCAGAAGCCGGGCGATTGGCCGCTTCCAATCGGATCTTTCTGTTTCGGAGAACACCATGAACTACCGTTTGCTGGGAAACACCGGTCTGTATGTATCCGAACTGTGCCTCGGCGCCATGACCTTTGGCGGTGATGGCTTCTGGAAGGTCATGGGGGGATTGGATCAGCCGGCGGTCAATGAACTGGTCAAGACCGCGTTCGAGGCGGGCATCAACTTCATCGACACCGCCAACGTCTATTCCCTGGGACAGTCCGAGCGATTGCTGGGGCAGGCCATCCAGGAACTGGGATTGCCCCGCGAGCAACTGGTTATCGCCACCAAGGCCACGGGCATCATGAACGCCTTGCCCAACGGGCGCGGCCAATCGCGCTACCACCTGATGAACGAAGTCGATGCCAGCCTCAAGCGGCTGCAACTCGACCATATCGACCTCTATCAGCTGCATGGCGTCGATCCCCTGACGCCTTTCGAGGAGTCGCTCTCCGCCCTCGATGCCATCGTGCGCTCCGGCAAGGTGCGTTACATCGGCCTGTGCAACCTGGCCGCCTGGCAGATCATGAAGGCGTTGGCGCTCTCGGACGCCCGTGGTTGGGCACGGTTTGTCAGTGTGCAGGCGTACTACACGATCGCTGGGCGCGATCTGGAGCGCGAACTGATTCCGCTGATCCAAGACCAGAAACTCGGTCTCATGGTCTGGAGTCCCTTGGCCGGGGGCCTGCTGACCGGGAAATTCTCCCCCGACGGTCAGGGACCGGAAGGGAGCCGACGAACCAGTTTCGATTTCCCAGTGGTCGACAAGCCGCGTGCCTTCGCCTGCATCGACGCCATGCGCCCGCTGGCGGAACGGCGCGGCGTGTCGATCGCGCAAATCGCCCTGGCGTGGCTGCTGGCCCAGCCGGCGGTCTCCACGGTCATCCTCGGGGCGAAGTCCCTGGAGCAATTACGCGACAATCTCGCCGCCTCCACGGTCGTCCTTGACGCCAACGAACGCGCCACCTTGGACGCGGTCAGCATGCTCCCCGCCGAATATCCGGGGTGGATGATGCAATTACAGAGTGGCTACCGCGCCCAGCCACCCACGCATCCCTGACCCCGGAGGCCATCGCGCCAACCGTACCAGGGCATCTTCGCATGACGTCCAGCACGCTCGGGGCGGAGACGGATCTCTGTCCCCGATGGACTGACCGTAAAACCCACTCAGGGCACACACGCCTTTCAAAAGAAATCGAAGTCCGGGATCAAAACGCCGCAAATGGAGGTCGACCTGATCCGCGAACGGCTCAAGAGGCTAAAGGAGGGTTTGCAATGACCAACGACGACAGCGAACTGGTGCACGGCAGCGGCAACGTTTACCGCGACTTCGGACGCCCTAACGCGGGGCTGGAGCAGGCTCGCGCCATCACCGCCGCGAAGATTATCCGCGTCCTCGATGAGAGCAAGCTTTCGACCCGCGACGCCGAGACGCCGAGACGCTAACAGGCGTTTCGCACTCCGAATTCTCGCGTCTTCGCAACACGCAGCTCCGCCGTTTCACGCTTGACCGGATGATCGACATTCTCGGCAAACTCGATGAGGATGTGGAGGTGAACGTGACCTTCCGTCCTCGTCGTCACGGCAACAGCGCCCTGGAGAAAACCGTCGCTGGGCGGGCATGGCGTCGGTTGAAAATGGTTGGCGTAAACAGGAGACCGTACGCTTGATGGTGTCCGTTGCACCATTCGGGCGCTCGCCCCGGCCTTCCGTCAAACACGAAGCTTGTCGTACCTCTTCCCTGCGCCATGGCTCCATCTGCTGAGACCAGAAATCGCGGATGCGGGGAGCCGCCTCGACGGCCGGTCCATGGCCGCATCCACCCTCCTGACTTCGCTTGGATCGAGTGAGCGGATCAGGTTGTCCGCGAAGCTCGTGAGCAGACCCCGTTACACGCGGTCGACGCCATGAAACCGGGAAACCAAATCATGCAGTTTCTTGGCAAGAACGGCCAATCCCTGAACGCGCTCCCGCGCCAAGAGAATGTCCCGATCGTTATCCTTGGCCAAATTCCCCATGTTTTCAACATTGTCAGACAGCGACTGACTGGTGCCCGATTGCTGATTGGCTTGGAGACTGACCTCAGAGACCCGGTTGAGCATGTCATCGGCATGCAGGCGAATGGTTTCGATGGCCTTGGCGGCGTCCCGAGAGAGGGCGACCCCGCGATTCACCTGCCCGGAGGTCATGTCGACCGTTTTGACGGCCTGCGCGCTTTCTTGTTGGATCGTGGCGATGGTCTCGGCCACTTCGCTGGTGGCCTGCGCGGTGCGATTCGCTAAGGCGCGCACCTCATCGGCGACCACCGCAAAGCCGCGGCCCTGCTCCCCGGCGCGCGCGGCTTCGATGGCGGCATTCAAGGCCAGCAGATTCGTCTGGTCGGCGATCTCGCGAATGACATTGATGATGGTGCTAATCTCGCGTGAGCGATCATCGAGCCGTTGCACCCCCTCGGCCACCGCCCGCATGGTGTCGTCGATCTGGCCAATTTCCGCAGCGGTTTTATTGACCGTTTGCGCGGCGCTGGCGGTTAACTGGCCGGTATTCCGCGCGAGTTCCTGCAACTGGTCCGCCTGTTGGGCGACGCCGACAATGGAATGCGCGATCTCATTCATCTCAACCTGCATGGTGCCCGCTGCCGCCAACTGTTGTTGCGAGTGCTGGACCACCGCTTCGGTCGCGGCGATGAGTTCCTGGGTCGTCGTCTCCAGATGTCGACTTTCCTGCGCGATCGCCAACACCAGTTCGCGCAGGCGAGCCATGAAGGTATTGAAGGCGGTGCCGATGACGCCGATTTCGTCCTGGCGTTCGACCGTCAATTGCCGGGTGACATCCCCGTCCCAATTGGACAGAGCCTGTGCCAGCGTGTTCAAGGGACGAATCAGGCGGGTCAGCAGTGGCCAGATCAAGGCGGCCAGAATCAGCAGGCTGACCGTGCCGATCAAGGCCGCCAACAGGGTCATCTGGCGCGCTTCGACTAAGGCGGCATCGACGGGAAACGTCAGCAGCAACGCCCAGGAATTCTGGGCCTTGCCCGGTTTGATGGGCCGCACGAGCGACATCAGGCCGGCGTCATCGACGAATTCATAGGGGTTTCCCTGTTTGATTGCTGCCAGCGCCGCCGCAGGCAGCTCTTTCGCCGGTTGGCCCAAGCGGGCGCTGTCGGGGTGGCTGGCATACAGGCCGGCATTGGACAGCAAGCTGGCTTGGCCAGAGCCAAAGGGCCGCACCGCGGCCAGAATCGCCTGAAGCCCTTGCAGGGGATAGTCAGCGCCAACCGATCCGAGGAAACGGCCCTCGTGCAGGATCGGCACCATCAGCGAGACCATCATGATCGGGCGTCCGCTGATCGGAAATGCATACGGCTCACTGGCCCAGGGTTGACCCGTTTGCTTTGGGATGTTGTACCAATCCGATGTTTCGTAGTCCGTCACCGGTTCCACGGTCACGGTTCCGCTGGCCCGGTTCCAGTAGGGGATATAGCGGCCCGTCGCATCCTGTTCCGGCGCGACCCCGCTAAATTCGCTGTCGCGTCCATCGAACGCATTCGGTTCCCAGTAGGAACCCAGTCCAATGAGCTGTGGATTGGCTTCCAGGACGGCTTGATTCACCGCCGAGGCGACCGAGCGCTCGGGATGGTGCTGGTGAATGGCAGAGACCGCCAGGGCCAAGGATTCGGCCACGGCATAGGAATGCGCGAATTCTGCTTCGATCCGGTTGGCGTAGGTATCGCCCATGTCGCGGACCATCGCCAAGGCTTGATCGCGGGCATTGTTCTGTGCGAAGGCGGCAATGATCCCGAACGCCAGCAGGAACATCAGTCCGCTGCCGCCCAGCATCCAGATAAACAACCGAGCGCGTAAGGATTTCATGAACAGACCGCTCCTTGTTGAGTCACGATGGTGGTTTCAGCAACGGCCATGTCTGTCCCCTCGGTTGACGATGCCGCCAATATACGCGAAGGGCAAATCCTCGACTGCTACCAAGGTCTCATGAACGCCGGCGGAGCTGGTTGCGGCGAGGGACGGAAACACCCGGGTTGCTCAGGCTGGCGGACAGGTGACGACAAGACGGCTGTCCCCCGCCTGAACGCCAGGCTTAAGGGAGAAACGGGATCAGCCCACGCCGAAACGCTTCCTCTTGGATGTCACGGGATGCGTGCCGAGCATCAAGGAGAAAGCCGTTGACCTGGATCATCCAGGCCATGGGATTGGCCGCCAGCCGGCTCGGGAGCGTCCAATGGGGATCCGCCTGACCCGACTTCAACAGATCGAGGATCGCCTTCGCTTTCGCCGAGCCGGTACTCGCACTGAGACCGAAGTGGGCGCAGAGGTCATCGGCACGCATCGTGGGGGTTTGACTGGGATCGAACAGGAAGTTGACTCGCCCCAGCGCGTAGACGATCCCGCAGGCCCAGGTGTTGGGCTTGCCGGTGAGCAGGGGCGACGGCCGTTTGCGACACAGCTTGGCGGTCATGCGCCGGCAGCCATCCCGATACTCGGCGTTCAAGTGCATCTGACAGCAGGCATCGGTCAGGGCCACGATGGCGTCATAGCGCCCTTGCAGTGCCGCCGGTACCCGCTCGGATCCACCCTCCCCGGCTGTCGTCATCGGCGCTTGTCTCCTGTGTCGGTTGTGAGCTGTGATCGGCGGGCCGGGTTCGCGGCATGGATTCAGCCAAACGCGTACCCGCGCTCCACCCAGTAACGCCAGTCAGCGATGGCTTCCACGGTGCCCTCGTCGGCCTCTATCGCTTCAAGTTGCGCCAAGGGAAGACCGAGCGAACGCCCCTGCCAGGTGGTCAGCACGAACATCTCGTGCAGACAGTCATCCTCTGGTGCCATGCGCTCGATCACGACCTCCTCGCCGGTGCGCAAGGGCGACCAGCGACCGTTCCCGAATGCAGCGCGCCTTGAACGGGAACCTCAGCGTGTCGTCAAGGTAGTAGTACCACCCCATGGCTTGTTCGTCCGCGCTGTAGGCGTCGACGACCACCTCCATCGCGATGCGGTGTTCACGCGTCGCATCCTGTTCTGGCTTTGTCATCGGTTGAAGACCTTCCGAGCGAGTGATTGCGCCTGTCAGGTGCAGGCACTGGAAGGTTCCAGTGAACCCCAACGGCCAAGGCTCTGGCAAGCGCCCGGCCTTCTTCAGGATCGGGTGTGCGCCTGGGGCGCTTTGACTAAACTCCGTGGCGACGCCTTGACGTGTTCCCTGCCCGCCTCTGGAGAATGCCGATAACCCCTTCCTTGGCGGCTACTTGGTCAGCGACATCGGAGGTCGAGCGGAGCGGCACCGGCGCTCGCCGTGAAAGGTTGTCGTCCCATGTTCGTTTTGAAGGATCAGGAGATCGTCTAGCATTCTATGGAGAATACTTTAAACAGGTCGAGCAAGGGCTCGCTTCAACCCGCCACGGGAGCGCCGATGTCAGACGAGCCACGCGAATGGATCATCCAGCGCTGCATCAACGCGTTCCGAAACCAGTACGAGGACTGGTCTCCCTACGCGGAACGACTCATGACCCGCACCGAGATGTGCGCGGCGCTCGCTGACTGCGAGGCACGCTGGCCGGACGACGGATTTCGCGGTCACAACGTCGCGAACCAGCGGCCGGGAACGGATGTTTTGCGCCCTGTGCGCTAGATGTCCCTGGATCGAGGGCAGTCGCGCGGAGCCATGCCAAGAGGGCCTATCCCAGGCCGTGGAAGTGTCTTCCAGCCTTTATTATATTGACAAGTATTAACATTACGGCCGCAATGCCTGATTATGACTCCGTCGTCCTGGAACCATCGGTCGATGGTCACCATAAACCTGCTCGACAGCGAGCAGACTCCCTTGTGAGGATGTGGGTCATGGGTGATCACCGCCCGGTCAAGTCCTTCCATCACGGCAAGCGTCGTGAGCATGCCGATCGGTGCGACTTCGTCGAGCGCCCTTGGGCGCGCCCACCGCCTGGATAGCACGCAACCATGCGTTTCACACCAGACCAGTTCACGGCCTTGATGCCGCGCCTGGGAAGGATGCGCCCGGCGACGATCGAAGCGGCCAGGGCCGTGCTGGTCGATGGCCGAGACCAGGCGGAGGTGGCGCGCCAATTTCAGCTCACACGCCAACGCATCCACCAGATCATCGCGCGGGTGGAGGCGGCGGCAGGGATTCCGACGCATTGGGTCAAAGTCGAATGCTGGCTTCCTCCCGAGGTCGCGGCCAAGGTTCACGTCTTCGCGGTGCGCATGGCGACTGATCCGAGCGACGCCGAGGCAGTGGCTCGGGCGCTGCGTCCGTTCTCGAACGATGACGGATCACGATGGAGGCATGAAACTGGATCTGGCGTCAGCGACGGTCACCAAGACGCGGAGGAAAGATGAAGACCCCCTTTGAAACGCATGCGGCGGTGCTGCGCGACGGCAGCGACGGCGCCTCGCCGAGCTTGCAGGATCTGACCCTGAACCGTTGGAACGGCGAGGGCAGGAAGGTCGACATGGGACGCTTCGCGCGGACCGCCGATGCCGAACATTGGGCGAGCGACCAGGGGGAGGAGTCGGACCAATCGCTTGCGTGCCGGCGTGATCAACAGCAAGGCCGGGAGACCATCATGGGGTCGCCTCAGAAAACGGAAAATAAAGCACGCTAAGCGCGCGTGGAGGCTGGAATCCAGCGGTAGAGCGTCGGAATAGACACGCCGAGATTTTTGGCCACCTCCTTGGGAGGGACGCCGCTGGTCAGCAGCTTCTTGGCTGACTCGATCTTGCTGTCGGTCATCTTGGGTTTGCGGCCGCCCTTGCGGCCAAGCTGCTTGGCGGCTTCCAGCCCGGCGCGGGTACGCTCGACGGTCAGCTCGCGCTCCATTTCGGCCAAGCTAGCCATGACGTGAAAGAAGAAGCGGCCGGACGGCGTGCCGGTGTCGATGGTGTCGGTGAGGCTCCTGAACTGGACGCCCTGTTTGTGCAGCTCGCCGACCAGATCGACCAGTTGCTTGACGCGACGGCCCAGCCGATCCAGCTTCCAGACAGCCAGTGTGTCTCCTTCGCGTAGCATTTCAAGCGCTTTGGTCAGACCGAGCCGGTTGGCCCGTGTGCCGCTCACCTTGTCCTCCCAAACCTTCTGGCACCCGGCCTTGCTCAATGCGTCGCGCTGAAGTTCTAGATTCTGATCCTGTGTCGAGACGCGGGCATAGCCGATCAACATGCAGCCACCTCGCTTGCCGCTTCCGGCAACGCGCTTCGCGGCCTGTTGAGCACAGAGGATGGTCGCATTGGCATCCTTTCTTATCGAAACTCATTGAGATGGTATGCAACCAAGAATAGAGTTTCAAGAACCATTTTCGAGAACAGCAACACCTTGATTTCGCGTGCCGTATCCGCACTGTGCCGGGGCTTCTCGAAAACCTCCGTTTTCAAGAAGAAGGAGACCGCATGCCCCGCCGTTCGATCCTGTCCGCCACCGAGCGGGAAAGCCTGCTGACGTTGCCGGACACCAAGGACGAATTGATCCGTCACTACACGTTCAGCGAAACCGACCTGTCGATCATCCGGCAGCGGCGCGGCGCTGCCAACCGCCTGGGCTTCGCGGTGCAGCTGTGTTACCTGCGCTTTCCCGGCATCATCCTTGGTGTCGCTGAGCGACCGTTCCCTCCCTTGCTGAGACTGGTCGCCGACCAACTCAAGGTCGGTGTCGAAAGCTGGGACGAGTACGGGCAGCGGGAGCAGACCCGGCGCGAGCACCTGGTCGAGCTGCAAACGGTGTTCGGCTTCCAGCCCTTCACCATGAGCCACTACCGGCAGGCTATCCCGTTGCTGACCGAGTTGGCCATGCAGACCGACAAAGGCATCGTGCTGGCCAGCGCCTTGATCGAGCATCTGCGGCGGCAATCGATCATTCTGCCTGCCCTCAACGCCATCGAGCGGGCGAGTGCCGAGGCGATCACCCGCGCCAACCGGCGCATCTACGACGCCTTGGCCGAACCGCTATCGGACGTGCATCGTCGTCGCCTCGATGACCTGCTCAAGCGCCGCGACAACGGCAAGACGACCTGGCTGGCCTGGCTGCGCCAGTCACCCGCCAAGCCGAACTCGCGGCACATGCTCGAACACATCGAACGCCTCAAGGCTTGGCAGGCACTCGATCTGCCCGCCGGCATCGAACGGTTGATTCACCAGAACCGGCTGCTCAAGATCGCCCGCGAGGGTGGCCAGATGACGCCTGCCGACCTGGCCAAGTTCGAGCCGCAACGGCGCTACGCGACCCTGGTGGCGCTCGCCATCGAGGGCATGGCCACCGTCACCGACGAAATCATCGACCTGCACGACCGCATCCTGGGCAAGCTGTTCAACGCCGCCAAGAATAAGCATCAGCAGCAGTTCCAGGCATCCGGCAAGGCGATCAATGCCAAGGTGCGGCTGTTCGGCCGCATCGGCCAGGCGCTGATCGACGCCAAGGAAAACGGCCGCGACCCGTTCGCCGCCATTGAGGCCGTCATGTCCTGGGACGCCTTCGCCGAGAGCGTCACCGAGGCGCAAAAGCTCGCGCAGCCCGAGGACTTCGATTTCCTGCACCGCATCGGCGAGAGCTACGCCACGTTGCGCCGCTACGCGCCGGAATTCCTCGACGTGCTCAAGCTGCGGGCCGCGCCCGCCGCCAAGGACGTGCTCGATGCCATCGAGGTGCTGCGCGGCATGAACAGCGACAACGCCCGCAAGGTGCCCGCCGATGCGCCGACCGACTTCATCAAGCCGCGCTGGCAGAAGCTGGTGATGACCGACGCCGGCATCGACCGGCGCTACTACGAACTGTGCGCGCTGTCGGAGCTGAAGAACGCGCTGCGCTCCGGCGACATCTGGGTGCAGGGTTCACGCCAGTTCAAGGACTTCGAGGACTACCTGGTGCCGCCCGAGAAGTTCGCCAGCCTCAAGCAGGCCAGCGAATTGCCGCTGGCCGTGGCCACCGACTGCGACCAGTACCTGCATGACCGGCTGACACTGCTGGAAACGCAGCTCGCCACCGTCAACCGCATGGCGCTGGCCAACGAGCTGCCGGACGCCATCATCACCGAGTCGGGCCTGAAGATCACGCCGCTCGATGCGGCGGTGCCCGACACCGCGCAGGCGCTGATCGACCAGACGGCGATGATCCTGCCGCACGTCAAGATCACCGAACTGCTGCTGGAGGTGGACGAGTGGACGGGCTTCACCCGGCACTTCACGCACCTGAAATCGGGCGACCTGGCCAAGGACAAGAACCTGCTGCTGACCACGATCCTGGCCGACGCGATCAACCTGGGCCTGACCAAGATGGCCGAGTCCTGCCCCGGCACGACCTACGCCAAGCTGTCCTGGCTGCAAGCCTGGCATATCCGCGACGAAACCTATTCGACGGCGCTGGCCGAGCTGGTCAATGCGCAGTTCCGGCATCCCTTCGCCGAGCACTGGGGCGACGGCACCACGTCATCGTCGGACGGCCAGAACTTCCGCACCGGCAGCAAGGCCGAGAGCACCGGGCACATCAACCCGAAATACGGCAGCAGTCCAGGACGGACGTTCTACACCCACATCTCCGACCAGTACGCGCCGTTCCACACCAAGGTGGTCAATGTCGGCGTGCGCGACTCGACCTATGTGCTCGACGGCCTGCTGTACCACGAATCCGACCTGCGCATTGAGGAACACTACACCGACACGGCAGGCTTCACCGATCACGTCTTCGCCCTGATGCACCTGCTGGGCTTCCGCTTTGCGCCGCGCATCCGCGACCTGGGCGACACCAAACTGTACATCCCCAAAGGTGAAGCCAGTGATGACGCACTCAAGCCGATGATCGGCAGCGACCGGTTGAACATCAAAGCCATCCGCGCCCACTGGGATGAAATCCTGCGGCTGGCCACCTCGATCAAGCAGGGCACGGTCACGGCCTCGCTGATGCTGAGAAAGCTCGGCAGTTACCCGCGCCAGAACGGCCTGGCCGTGGCACTGCGCGAGCTGGGTCGCATTGAGCGCACGCTGTTCATCCTGGACTGGCTGCAAAGCGTCGAGCTGCGCCGCCGCGTCCATGCCGGGCTGAACAAGGGCGAGGCCCGCAACGCCCTGGCCAGGGCGATGTTCTTCAACCGGCTGGGCGAAATCCGTGACCGCAGTTTCGAGCAGCAGCGCTACCGGGCCAGCGGTCTCAATCTGGTAACGGCCGCCATCGTCCTGTGGAACACGGTCTACCTGGAGCGGGCTACACAAGCTTTGCGCAACCACGGCCAGACGGTCGATGACACGCTGTTGCAGTATCTGTCGCCGCTCGGCTGGGAGCACATCAACCTGACCGGCGATTACGTGTGGCGCAGCAGCGCCAAGATCGGTGCGGGCAAGTTCAGGCCGCTACGCCCGCTGCAACCAGCTTAGCGTGCTTTATTTTCCGTTTTCTGAGACGACCCCATGAAGACCCAACCCAGTCCAACGGCCGACAGCCGCGTGAAGATCACCCCGAACAAGACGAGGGCCATCGAGAGCACCAAGACCGGTCCGCCACAGCAACGGCTCGAAAAGAATGTCATCAATTGCATCATCGTCTCCTTCTCCACCTTGAGCGCAACCCATTCATTAAACTGAGCGACTCGGGAACTCCAACAGCTCGATGACTTGGGCGAATTCCGGGGAAATCAAGTCTGGGCGAACCCATCCACCGTGCCCAAGCCCATGGTGCCGCGCGCAATGGATAGTTGACGTTTGTGTGGCTGCTCGACATCGTGGGATCGATTCCTAATACTCGGACATCCCCCGAATGTCTCGCGCGAAGTCGCTGGCCTCTTCTGAGGTGATCACGCCTCTTGTCGAGATACTGCTGGTGGAGCGTCTCGGCGTCAGCGTCCGTAACAAGATCCTTTTCCAAATGGGAGGCGTCCCTATAAAAACGCTCCAGCGGGTGGGATCGTTGACGGGGGCGATGTCGAGATCCATATCGGCAATGTCGCTCATCGCGTCGTCATGTCGCTAACCCGATCCTCGCTCAAGAAAAGGGCAAGGGAATCTTAAGGGTTGAAGTATAACCTACTAAATCGCTCATCAATCAACAAACCCACCTCATTTCCTTGACGGATATTGTGGAACTTTGGGCAGCGAGCCACTTCCGTGGCATGGGGCGGGAGACGCATCGCGTGCAACCAGCCCGGTCGGCTCGCCACCGAGACTGGGCGCTCTGCGGGCCAAGGCTCAGGAACCTACCTCGGAAAGAACAGCGACATATCCGGAATGGAGACCGGAATCGAGGTTTCGGAGAACGTCGTGTTCGTGCCGGGCTTGGACGACCCGAACTTCCCCTTGTCACGGTCGAGGATCGCGCGGACGCGCAGGAGACGGCCGTCACGGACGTCGGCCTCGTAGGCGATGAAATCGTCGTAGGCGAGGATGGGGGTCTGCCAAAGGTTCGACACCTTCTGCAGGAAATCGCGGGAGAGCCCGACGCGGCACGTCAGCAAGACGATCAGGGGCTTTGACTCCCTGAACGTCTGGGACAGGCGCTCGAAGAGCGCAAAGTTCTTCAGGCGCCGGGCGGCTCCCGCCGGGCGAGTCCGCTCGTCGAGTTCCTTCTCGGAGAACTTGATCGTGGACCCTGCTGGGGGCTTGTCGGCATAGAAGACGTTCGCGAACGTCTTCGGATCCCGGCTCGATCCGACCCCGCCGATTCGCAGCAATCCGTGATCGGCCAGATCGAAGCCCCCGCTGGCCGGGAAATCAGACTTCGCGATCCCATGTCCCACGGCGAAGAGCAACAGTCCACTCGACCCCGCGCTCCTGATCAGCGCTTGGAGTCCGTTCACCGCCTGCTCCGACGTGCCGCTCGGCGATGCCTTCTTCTTCAAAAGCGTTTTGTGGGCCTTCTCCATCTGACTCGCCCAGGTGCTCGGAAACGGATGGCTCTGCGCGATGATGATCCCCAAGGGTTGCGCGGGAACCTTGAAGGCCAGCAGCACCGTCGCCCGCTGCTGTTCGCGCGCGGCGATCTCCGTGTCGAGCGACCGGATCGTCAGTTTGCCAACGATGTCGTCCGCGGACGTCTGATAGGCGTGGTTGACGATGCCCCTCTTTTTCTTGAAGTCGAGGACAGCGGCAGCCGTCGAACGCCCGTACACGCAGTCGCTCAGGTCTTCCACGGAGATCTCGGCTCCGTCGAGGATCTGGAGCGCCTCCTGGATGAGCGATACGTGATCGCCCGAGTCGCCGGTGACGACGTGGGCGGGATCAGACACCAGGCAGGTCTGCAGGCGAACATTCCCACTGAACCATCTCGATACGAGCGGCATGGCCTGGCCCCGTCGCTGATTGAGAATGCCAATCAGCTTAGTCTCTGGTGCCGATCGTGTCCATGCAGGTGACCAGCGCACCCGCGTGGGTGATTCCGGGGTCTGATCGGTCCGCTGCAAGTGCGGTTTCCTGCCCTCCCTTGCCCCGCCATGCAGGTCTGTTCGAGGGCTGCGACCACCGCTGAAACAGAAGCACCCAGTCTGTTTCAGACCCACCCTCGCGCGCGAATCCGGGGTTTGACAATCATCGGAACGGAAACTTACGCTAGGGCGTGTCATCAATTCAGCCAGATGCAGATCGATGCCAGGTGGATGCCCGCGAGAAAGTTGCGGGCCAACTTGTCGTAGCGTGTCGCAATCGCTCTGAATTGCTTGAGTTTTTGAAAAAAGTTCTCGATCAGATGGCGCGCTTTGTAAAGTTCTCGATCGTAGTCGCGCTGAGCCAGGCGGTTGCGCTTCGGCGGAATGACCGCCGCGATGCCGGCCTGCTCCAACGGGAGAAGAACCCGCGCATCGGCATCGAATGCCTTGTCCGCGAGCAAGGCGTCGGCCTCCAATCCGGGGAGCAACGCATCGGCGCCCGCCAAATCCGAGGTTTCTCCGCCCGTCAGATGAAACTTGGTCGGGTTGCCCAGCGCATCGGTCCGGGCATGGATTTTGGTGCTCAGGCCGCCTTTGCTCCGCCCAATGGCTTGATCCCCGGCTTTTTTTGGGCGCCGGCACTGTGCTGATGCGCACGCACAATGGTGCTGTCGAGCATCGCCCATTCGTCGTCAGCGTCCTGTGCCAGGGTGTCGAACACCCGCACCCAGACGCCCGAACGTGCCCAGCGCGAGAAGCGCGTGTGAACCACGCGAAAGTCCCCAAAGCGCGCGGGCAGATCACGCCACGGGATCCCGGTCCGATAACGATACACAACCGCCTCCACAAACAGGCGGTTATCGCGCGCCGTGACCCCAACGTCACCGGGGCGACCCGGCAGGAGATCTTTGATCCGCTCCCATTGGTCGTCACGCAGGGCATGGCGATGCTTGGTCATGTCGGGACTCTTCAATCAGTTGGACGTGCTGGGCGGCGATAATCCCACACGAAAAGAATTGGTGACACCCCCTAAGACGTAACCAACCGATTTTTAAAGCCAATTTCAGGCATCTCATCAAACGCACGTTTGCTGAGACAGCTTGACGTAAGCGCGAAAGACACGGAAACCCGGCGAAATCTGCCTCAAAAGCCCGTCTCACAATTCAAAATCGCAGAAACTCATGTCGCGGCGAGGTTCTTGAGATCGCCGAACGGTGCTTACCGTAAGTTTCCGTTCCGTCCGATGATTGTCAGACCCCTTGTAGCGACTTGCATTTAAAAACCGTCGGGGCTGCATTTAACGCGATTTCGGGCCAGGCTTCACTGCAACCAACACCCCTCAGGCCAGGATTCTTTGCCACGGTCGCCCAGCAAACCAGCGATGACTGGAGGGTTGTCAGTCATCATCAAAGTCGCCAACCGAAATCCTGCCCGGTGTTCATCGAAAAAAACGTCCATTTTTCAACATCCATCGAGATTGGAATCTGACGCATCGACTGGACAATCCTGGTTCGCAGGCACCCAGGCGACACCAACTCTGACGGTCCCTTAAAGCCGACACGGCATCCCCTCTGCGGACCCTTCAACGCCTTCTCGATGATGGCACATGACGCGCCGGCGCCAGAAGACCCTGAAACCTGCCGCTTCACGTTAGCGGAGGAATTCGCGCTGGGTGACATCCGGCCGCACACCGCGTCCGTCGATACGGTGGGCTAATCCGCCGGGGTTAACGACGGGCGGTCCATCTTGCAGCAATTGCGTCCCGCCTGTTTCGCGGCATAGAGGGCCGCATCCGCCCGACCATAGACGGTCTCCGGCGTCTCTCCAGCGACGAATTGCGCCAATCCGCAGGACATCGTGATCGGAACCGGTTGGCTGCGGTAGAGAAACGTCGATGTCGCGATCAGTTGCCGAAGTTTTTCGGCCACCTCGAACGCGGCCTGAAGCTCGGTCTCGGGCAGTAGCAACATGAACTCTTCGCCGCCGAAACGGGCGATGAAGTCGCTTTTCCGCGTGTGCTTGCTGAGCAGTTGGCCAAGGATCTTGAGGGCGTTATCGCCGGCACGATGCCCATAGCGGTCGTTGATGTGCTTGAAGTGATCGACATCCCAGAGACTCAGCACCGTGGGCCGGCCATACCGCGCCCAGCGCTCGCATTCCTGGGCGATGCGTTCGTCATAGGCGAGGCGGTTATGAAGACCGGTCAAGGCGTCATGCAGGGCGCAATGACGCGCCTCGCCCAAGCGGGTGCGCAGCTCGACGCTCTCTTCATGCACCGCGTTCAGCGCCTGCTTCAGGTGCCGGATCTCGGTGTCCGCCTGTGTCAGCCGATCCTGCTCCAGGCGCTTGCGGGCGTCCATGTGGATCTGGATGTTGCTCAGATGCGCCTGAATCGACTGCTTCAGCCGAGAGAGGTTTTCCTCCTCGGTCAAAGATTTTCCGATTTCCGCCACCTCGGCGGACAGCCGCTCGTCAATGACCACGCCCTGCTGGTCGGCCTGTCCTCGGAATCCGATCGCCTCTTCGAGGTAGCGGTCCAGTTCTTGGAGCCGCCCGGTGAGTTGCGCGAGAAAGGATTCGATGTCCTGTTTCTCCTGCTCGACCAGTTGTCGCGTCTTGGCCATCAGTTCGGCGATGTCGGCCACGGCCTGCTTGGCGGAATCGCGCGAAGGGGGCTCGCCTAGCAAGGCCGTGATCCGTCGAAAGGGCTCGGACAAGGACACGGGCAGGTCCAGGCGATGGAGCAGGTCGAACAGCACCTGGTTGAACGCTGGCAGCGCGTCCGTGTGCGCGTCCTGGACGTCCTGTTCCAACGCCAGCGCGGGTGCCGACACGGCCTCGCTCGGGTGCTCTTGGGGCGCGTCCGCCGGCTTGCGCCCGAACCACCGGCCGAACAGCCCCTCCTGGTCGCCTGGGGTCGGCCCGGCCATCCGCCAGGCGAGAACCTGATTCAGGTAATCGGAGTAAGCCACCAGCGCCAGGTTGAGGTCGTTGGCTTGACGGGCGTCTCGCAACTGTCGTTTCAGTGCGCGGGTTTCCTGCCTCAGTCCCTCCGGGACGCGCTGCTGCTCCAGGTGGTCCGCCAAGCGGGCCAGGGTCCGATTGCCGTCGTCACCGCCCGCGTGCTGCTGGTCCAGACGCAGCATGGAACTGGAGATCGCCTCCATCAGTTGACCGATCTGACTCGCCGTCGCCTTGTTGCGGATCGCCTGGCGCAGCGACTCCAGTTGGGCCGTCAGCCGCTGGTCGGAAGTCTCGACGGCGAGGGTGAGGCGCGAGAGCGACTGGCGCAGGATGGTTTCGACCTGCGTCCAGGCGGCCTCCTTGGCTTCGAGGTCATCGAGGCCGGCGAGATATTTGTCTTTCCAGCGATTGGAATCAGGCGTCGACATCAGGTTGCATTCGGTGGTGCTCGTCAGGCGCGAAGGATCGAGGCGGGACAGGATAACTTCGGCCGTGATGAAACGGTGTGGTTGGGTTCGGTCGCGTTGGGCCGGGTGATCACCATGGCAGTGTTGCAGGTTGAAAGGCCGACACCATGAAAAGAAAAAACGTGGGAACCGCAGGCTGCGCCTCAACGACCCGACGACGATCGCCCGCGAGCTTGACCGGATTGACGAAAACCGTCAGGCCAGTAGCACCAACAGACCATCATCTCCCCCGAAGGGATGAAACGCCGCGTCACGTTAACCGATGCGCGGGATCCCTTCATCGGCGCCCAGGATGACCGACCGCTTTCCAAACGTCTCCAAGCGGGTGACCCTCGGCCTGCTGCCAGCGGGCACCGGTATGACAGGTTCGCACGCCGAATGCGACGAGGGCTTGCCAATGGATGCCAGCGCGTGTCAGCGACTTGTGACCGGGTCCGCAAAACCAGCACAAAACGGGTGCCGCGTGCGTCGCGCCAACCGATCATGGGATACCGCATTTTCAGCACAGGGAAAACCGACAGCATCCATGGCCGCACGTTTGCCCAGCCCATCCAGCGCGTCATCCGTATCGCTCGCTCCCTCGCCGGCCGCACTCACCGCAGCCTCGGAATTGGTCCGGAAGGTGAGAGTCCCGCACATTCCAGAGGTCGTGCTCGCCTTGCGGAAGGAGCTGAGCCGCCCGGAGCCGGCGCTGCGGGTGGTCGCCGAGCTCATCGTGCAGGATCCCGCGATCACCGGCGACCTCTTGAAGGTGATTAATTCCCCGGTCTTCAACCTCCGCGCCAAGGTCACGAGCGTTCAGCAGGCCGCGGCCATGATGGGCGTCCAACGCTTGACCAATTACGTGACCGCCGTCGCCGTCAAGCGGATGGTCGAGGCCATGGACGCTCGGGTGCTCGGGGTCTGGGAAGACATCCTGGAAGAGGCCCGGGTGATCGTCGCCGTCGCCCGGGTCACGAAAGGGGTCAGCGATGACGAGGCATACCTGTTCGGACTGCTGCACGATGTCGGCAGCCTGATCTTTGCCAGCCACTCGGGGGACTACATCTCGCAATGGGCCTTCCGCAACAGTTCCGAGCCGCGTCTTCTGGTGGCGTATGAGCAGGCCGCGATGGGCGTCGATCATGGCACCGTGGGTTTCCTGCTCGCGCGCAACTGGCAGCTTCCGGAGTCCCTGGCGCTGGCCATCGCGCATCACCATGCCTCGGAACAGGTAGAGACGGACGACTCCCGCGTGTCCCACCTGATCGCACTGGCCAAGCTGGCGCACTATCTCATCGCCCTGTCGCGCGGGACGCAGGAGCTGCCCGAGATGCTTGCCTACCTGGAAGAAGCCTGGCGTGACGTGGACATCGGCGAAGCGGAGTGGTCGGCGCTCTGCCAGCGTGCTCAAGTCGGTCTCTGGGACCACGTTGCCTGAGCGCGGGGCCGAGCGGTCGACACCGCGCCGTCGAAGTGGAGACGGACGACACGGATCTGCAACGACCTGATCCGGGGTCTGACGATCATGGGAACGAACACTGACGCGGATACCGCACACGCGCCCATCAACGTCACTTTTTCAGCGTTTCCCCGCGTGGGGCGATTCGGGTATAAGCGCACATTCGCCTGACCCCCCGTTTGGCGAGCATTAGGACTGCCTGACTCAGGAAACCATTGCGCGCTGCACCGGACGCGAGCACGACCAGCCGTTTCTTCTCGCCGAAGGCGTATCGCCGCATGCCCCGCTCCACCGCAGACGCCCACCCCCTTGAGCGACGCACCCAGGCCCGGATTCGCGTCCAGATCCCCCTGACCGTTACCGTGTCGGGTCGGAGCGAACCCCTCCGCGCCGTGAGTCAGGATCTCTCCTGGGGCGGCGTACAACTCACCCTCTCGGAACCCTTGCCGCAGGCGACCCAGGCGCTGCACATCGTCTTCCCCTGGAGACGGGACCAGTCCATCACGGCCGAGGCCCAGATCTTACGCCGCACGCGCTTGGCCAATGGCCGTTGGCTAATCGCCGCCCGCTTCAACCGTCTCTCGCTGCACAGCCAGTCGCGCCTGGAGCGGTTGCTGACAGTGCTGGAGAGCGGCGCGGCGGTGACGGATCGGACCGGCCCCCAAGCGCTGGTGCGGGAATTGGAGGTCAGCGTCGAGGACAGCGGGGAGCTGCGGCGCATGCAACAGCAGATCGCCACCGGGCGGTATACGGTGACCGTCTTCGATGCCTATGCGGTTGACCAGAGCATTTGCTTCACCCTCGCCGGAACTCGCACACCCGACAGCGTGCGCCTGAGAGCCCGCGTCGTTGCGGTTCGGGAGACCTCGATCCACGGCGCCGACTGGGCGCATCTGTACAACCTGACCGTGGAGTTCGAGCACCCTCGCGCGGCGATTAAGACGATGATCCATCGCCTGTATGGCCCGCCGTCACCCGACCTGGAGGGGGAGGAGCCTCAAGCGACCGACGCGGGTCGCCCGCGCGCGGCCATGCCAGCATCACGCCCGACGCGATCCGCGAGGAGCGTGTCCCCGTGCGCCCTGGAAGAGCGGTTTCCGGAGTTGCTCAACCTGCTAAATCGGGTGTGGCGATGTTGAAGCTTTCCATCCGGTGCTCCAGGAAGCTCTTGCTGGGGGATCGCCGCCAACCCGGAGGCTGGCCGCCGGAGATCTGGGAGGAACTGATCCTGCTGCAGGACGTGCAGACCAAGCGTATGGCCGCTGCGCCCAACCCCGCGCGTCCTTTTTGTGAGGCGACGGACGGCGGATTCGGCGGCTATTGCCACGCCCATCGCCAATGCCCCGGCCATGTCCATGAACCCTGCAGACGAATCGCCTCCTCCTCTGTGCAACCCCACTGCGCGGCGAGGAGGCACACGGCGGCGCCCTGCCCCGCTGGGAGCGATGCGAGGGGGAACGTGTTCATCGCCGAGCGACAGGTGACGGGAAAGCGCGCGTGGTGCGCGCCCTTCCCGCCCACCGATCATCACCGCCTGCGATGGCGAATGCGCAACCTTGCCGGTCAAGGAGTGAACACAGGCGACACCCCGCGCCTGCAGCACCTGGGCGGGCTATGCCCAATTCCACCCGATCAGGAGACCCATCGCCAATCCCAGCACGAGTCCAATCAGTCGCGTCAACATGGGTCGCGATCCTCTTGGCGTGACGTGAACATCAGGCGAGAGGGATCCCCGACGGATAGCTCAGTCCGAACGCATCGAACGCCTGACAGGCACACGCAAGCACCTGACGGAAAGGGTGTAAGCTCACCGTCAAATCATTCTGGACCGCCCGAATCATGCGCTGCCCCTGGCGAGGCTCAGGAATCGGTCATCCTGGCCGCCACTAAACCACGCCGCTCGGATTGCATGCGCATGGCCGTCGACACCAGCAGATGCAACTCGGCCCGGGACAGCTCGGGGAAGGCGTTGCGCAACTGGAGCGCCAAGGAAAAGCCTGAAACCTCGGCTTTCCCGGCTTCCGCCTCCAGCAACGGTTTCATCAAGACCCACGCCTTCTCGAACACCACGCGGACCTGCCGATGCACCCGACGATCCGGCTGTCGTTGCCCCTGAGCATCGATGTATGTCTTCATCTGGATCGCGCTCCTGGCGCGAGGCGTTTGGGATCGCGATGCTCGGATCTCGCCGAGCGGATCGTCCGAAGGAGGTCCGTCGGACGCCTCATCCTTCGTTCGATGGTACATCCCTCCCCCGCCGCATCGCCATGGCAGGGCGAGCCGCTCGAACACAGGGGCTTCCTGCCTTTCTTGAACGCCAGACAGTTGACATGTCGATAAGCCATCACGCTGACCTGTCCGCAGGCGAACGATGGGTCTTCGCGTTCGCCAGGACGGAGGTGGGAAACCCGCACGGGCCTAGAGCCGACGGTCGCCTCGGACCGCCACGTTGGCAGCGCGGCATCATCGGGAGTGGTCAGCGCGCCATCAACCCGCTCGGACGCAGGCTTGCCTCCCCTCTTCCACCGTTTCTCTCACAGGCTTCCCATGAAGATTGCCATCGCCACTGATCTCCAGGTCGCCGGTCACGCCGGCCAAGCGCGCCATTGGCTGCTGTACGACAGCGAGTTTCAAAGGGCCGACTCCGCTCGGATCCAGTTGGAGAAGGCCCTGGTCTTTCACCGCTGGGAACGCGACGCGCCTCACCCGCTCGATGGCATTGCCGTGATCTTTGCGGGCAGTGCCGGCGACGGATGGCGCAACGGGGGGTTCAGGTTCTGCTCACCGGCGAGCGCGATGCCGGTCGGGCGCTGAGTGCCGTCCTCAACGGCGAAGTCCTCCCCGAACCAGGGTTCGATCCCAGCTTGCTGCTCTGCAAGCTGCGGGATCTCTTCTCGTCGCATTAGACGATGGCGCCCCTCAAGCCATGCAGTCAAAAGACCGTCAAGCCCATGCGGGCCTTCTGATGGTTCCGATGATCGCTTTCCGCATATCGTCAGGCAAAATCGCCGCACACACGGATTTGAATTTCGGTTCGAGAGCAGACCCCAAGAGCTCGTCCTGTGGGCAGGGTTGCGTGCGAACGCAGAGGAAAAATACTCACTCGACGGCATACAACCGATGAGAGGAACCTATGAAATCCGGACGCGGCTTGCGATGATCGACATTATGGTGAGCCGAGCGGCTTGATTCGAGGACTCCAACGGATGCCAATGTGAGGCGCCACAAGCGTATCGCCAAGCCGTGTGCAACGCAGAGAGGCAGCGCGAGAACATTGTTCCTGATCCTGGTGGTGTGCGCCACCGGCTTCGTCTGGGTGACGAGTCGCGCCTTGCCGGAGGTCGCTGCCTCACACTTCGGCGGCTCAGGGGTGGCAAATGGGTTCATGCCGCGCACCTATTACCTATTGTTCATGCTGTTCTTTGCGGTCGTGCTGCCCATGATCGTGGTCTTTGTGCCGACCATTAGTCTGAACAAGCCCAACGCGGGCATCCGGTTGCCCAACCGGGCGTACTGGCTGGCACCGGAACGGCAGGCCGAAACCGGTGAATACCTACGCCAGCACATGGCGCGCTTCGGCTCGATGTTGGTCGTTTTCCTCTGCTACATCCATTGGCTGGTTGTGCAAGCCAACGCGGCCGTCCCGCCGAATCTACCCGCGCCGTGGGCAATCGGCGGGATCGTCGTTTTCGTCCTGTCCGCCCTCATCTGGACGAACGCGCTGTTTCGGCACTTCAGAGATGTTCCCCGTTAGGCCCTGGGGTCTGATTCCGCGAGGGAGAAGTAACCATAGGGGTAGGGAAGGCTCGCGCCTCCCCTCCCTCCGGTAGGGTCGGGAACTGGCGCGCCGACGGTAGGGTCCGGTGGTGCTTCCAGCGCTTTCGCGCTGGCCCTCAGTCCGGCTCCCGTGATCACGTTTCCAGCTCCCGCCACGTCAAACCCCGGCGTGCCGTTTTCCGGCACCGGGCTTTCCTGCTGGCTTCACATCAAGGGTTATGGGACCTATTGTGCTGGGCATGCTTTCGGCAATACACCCCTTGCCTACTCCACCGTTCCCAACCAAAGCCCTGACGCTGTATAGAAGCGCCAGGCCGGTTCGGCCTTCGCCTTGATGTAGATCCTCTTCCTCAGGTCTTGCAGATCAATGGGCGTTTTTATCATCCCGCCCCTGCCTCCCGTGTTGTTCAAGGATGAACAACAGTAGGGCGCCTTTGCTCCACGGGCATTACCCCGCTTCAGCGCTACTACACGCCCATCCGCCACCCGCTCGCCTTCGATCCACTTCCCGGTGTTGCCGGTTATAGGACCTACCTTGCTCCGGGGATTTCGCCCCGGGGCGAGACGGGCTTCTCCAGTTGCTTAGCGTGCCCTTGCCACCATGCCGTCGCTACTCACCCCGCCGAAGTGGTCGGATCGTCTCGGTCAGATTTCGATCCGCCATGCTGCCTTCGCCTCTGGGTTGCAGGCTCGGCCTTCGGGGCTACGCACTTTCGAGGCCATCATTGCGTTCACTGTTGTTACGGCCTGGTGACTCGCCACCTTCCCAAGGAAGGCGCTGTCGATCGGCTTCAGGGTCTTGGTCTCCCGCCACCCTGCGATCCAAGCTACGGGGCTCCTGACTCTTACCCCGGCAGGACTGTCTCCTGCTGAACACGCCAGCCTTCGCTGGACACACAACCCGGCGTGCCGTTTTCCGGCACCGGGCTTTCCTGTTGCCTTCACACCAAGGGTTATGAGACCGATTGCGCTGGGAGTGCTTTCGGTGTCCGTGGTGCCACCCGATACCCGTTGAAGAGTCCGAGTGCGTCGTACAGCCACGTCCTACTCCACCTCGTCCAGCCAAAGCCCTGACGCTGACGCGCGCGCATCAAATGGCGCCGAATCTTCGGTAGTGCCCCATCCTATATGATAGCGATCAAGCCGAGCCATTGATAAAGAAAGCTTTACTTTTTTCTTCATCATATAGCTTGTGGCACTACCGAATCTTCTTCTCCACCCAATCTTGAACGTACCCGAAGCAGCGACTGGAGTGCCCCACCCGAAAGTAGCCGACCCACCCCCTGAGGATCGGATTGATCAACGCGATCACCCGATCGATCGGCTGCGAGCGGTAGCGGCGGAACACCTCCTTGAGGCGTTGTAGGATCGCGGTGCGCGCCTTCATCCGCGGCGTGTAACGCGCGCCCCAGACTCCGCGCCGAGTCTTGGCCCGACGGAAGTCAAAGCCCAGGAAGCTGAATACCCCTCCCTGGCTCAGGTCCAGTCGTCGTGTCTTGTCGTGATTGAGTTGCACATCGAGCTTGGCCAACTCCTCGACCAAGCGTCGCCAGGCCGCGTCCTTGAGCCAGTTCCACCGGCGATACCCATCGACCAAAATCACCAGGTCATCCGCAATGCGGGCATATTCCAGATAGGTGTAGCGCCCGTTGCGGGTGACCTCCTTGGCCCGTTCCAGCATCCGGTCGACCTCGTTGAGGTAGAGGTTACTGAGCAACGGTGAGATCACACCCCCTTGCGGGACGCCCCGCTTGCCGCTGGCTTTGAGGATGCGCTTGAGCAGACCGAGGATCTGTTCGTCGCTCACCCGCTCCGCCACTTTCCCCAAGAGGAGATCGTGACGAACCGTGTCGAAGTAGCTTTTCAGGTCAGCGTCCACCACCCAGGTATGGCCGGCCTTGATGTGCTGATCGACGACCCGCAGGGCGTCCTTGGCGCCGTGTCTCGGACGGAAGCCGTAGCTGCCGTCCAGAAATTCCCACTCGAAGATCGGTTCCAGCACCAGTTTGACCGCCATTTGGACCATGCGGTCCTTGACCGTGGGGACGGTGATTGCATAGTGCACCTCCTACAGTGCGGGTTCGGGATGACGCTCAGCCGACAAGTCGTGAAGAGCTTGCGACCCACTCGGCCAGCCGCTGCTCATCGCCGCTATCGAGGTGGATCCAATAAGGCGTTCCTGGCTTGCGCTGGTGGGCCGACACGTGTCCGCGCTCAATCCAGTAATAGACCACATGACGGCTGACGCCGAATTTGATCATCATCTGCTCGACACTCAAGCCGTCAGCGTCCGCAGCGGGCGGACTGGGGATCGCATGCTTGTAGCGCACCCAACGGATCATGGCGACGGTAAAGGCCTTGCCGGTGGGACTACTCTGGCCCTCTTGGTTGAGCTGCGCGGCGATCTGGGCATCGTCTAGCGTGGCGGCCAACGTCTTGATGCGCTCAACGGTGGCCGGCGGATAGCGCAGTTGATCGGGGCGGCTGAGCGGCAAGCTCACGGCAACCTCACTGAGCGCGCCGCCTTGCCAGCGGATGTGCAGTCGCAGTTGCTTGGGTGCAGTACGCTCGACCGTGACATCCTTGATCAGCAGTCGCAGCAGGCGCTTGCGCTCCTTGGCCGTGGTCGTCGGTGCCGACCACAGGCGCGGGACATCTTCGGCCAACGCCAGCACCTGCGCACGCTGCGCCGCGCTGAGCACCAGCGCCTGCGACTGGTGGGCCTGCTCGCGTGCTGCTGCAGCTCGGCCAGTCGCTGCAACGCCTCATTCCAGCGCTGCTCCAAGGTGGCGGCCACCAGGCGATTGGCGGGATCGACCTCGGCATAGCGACGCTCGGCGAGCTGCGCCTCGTAGTCGGCACGCTGCAGGCGCAGCTGCCAATGCTGACGTCGCGCGGCATCGCGTGCCTCCAGCTCCTCGAGCGCACGCAGCGCCAGCTCGAGCTCGGCCGGCTGCAGGGCCGCCAGGACCTGCTCGGCGACGGCGCGTATCGAGCAGGTCGCAGCGCACGCTCAGACAGTCGCGCGTGTCGAGCCCCTCGCGTCGCTGCCAATTGCACAGATAGACCGGAGCGACCCCGCCCTGACCCTGATAGCGCACCGTCAAACGCCGCCCACAGTGCGCGCAGACCAAGATCCCTTGTAGCAGGGCCAGTCCCTCGCGCGCCGGTCCACTCAACAGTGTCGTCTCGCTCAGGGTGCAGTTGCGCGCCAGACGCGCCTGATTGTCCAGATAGGTCTCCCAGTCGATGTAGCCGGGGTGATGATCCGGCAGGTTGACCTGCCACTCGGCCATCGGCACGACCGTGGTCTTGGTCAGGACGCTCCCATCCGGACTGAGACGGCGTTGGTACTGATACCGTCCATAGACATAGGCTCCGGCGTAGGCCGGATTCCGCAGGATGCCCAAGACCCGCTCATGGCTCAGCCGCCCCCAGACGAGTCGCCCGTCCCAGGCACCTCCATAGGCGCGCTTGGGAAAGGTCAAACCGGCCTTGGCGAAGTGCTGGACCACCCCATAGGCGCTGCCGGTGTCGCGGAACAGGCGAAACACCAGCTCAAGGGCACTGCGCACTTCGGCGTCCGGATCGAGCACGATCTGCCCGTCGGCATAGACCAGCCCCACCGGCAGCGGGCCATGCAGCTCGCCCTTGGCGGCCTTGTTGCGCTTGCCGCCAAGGAGGCGCGCGCGCAAAAAATGCAGCTCCGCCTGCGCCATGGTGCCTTTCAGGCCCAGCAACAGCCCGTCGTTGAAGTCGCCCGGGTCGTAGCAGCCGTCCTCGTCGATCACCAGCGTGCGGGTCAGCGCACAGAGCTCCAGCAGGCGCTGCCAGTCGGCATTGGAGCGGGCCAGACGCGAGACTTCCAACGCCAACACCGCCCCCACATGGTCCATCGAGACCTCGGCCACCAGGGTCTTGAAATCCTCTCGATGCGCGCTGTGCGCTCCGGACTGTCCCAGGTCGCCATCCAGGATGCGGATCGCCGTCTCCGGCCAGCCCAAGGCGAGCGCCTTCTCGCGCAGGGCATACTGGCGCTCGGTGCTCTCCTGGTGGTGACGCACCTGTCCCAGCGTGGACTGACGCACGTAGATGTAGGCTGGTCGTTGCAGGTGGTGAGGGGTGATCTGCGCACTCATGAGGGACCTCCGCCGGCGTGGGCTGGCACGCCTGTGCCTCAAGGAAGGCGGCCAACATATTGGCAATCACGGGGCAGCGAGGGCGCGATCGAAGACGACGGTGAGAGGGGCCGCGGGCACGCTCACCATCGCCGCTCTCAGAGCGGCTCGCGACGGCGCAACAATTCACCATTGATGGCGCAGATCTCCTCCAGAACCGCGCGCAGACGTTGGTAGTTGGCCAGATAGGTGCGGACCTGCTCGAGCGCGGCCTGCGGCACATAGTCCATTTGCGGTCGCGCACCCGGATGGCTGACCGACAGGTAGTACTTCGGACCATGGCCTCGACCAGTGGCACATTTGCACCCAGGCTTACCGCAGCGTTTGTAGCGCTCGATCAGCGAGCCGCGCAGGATCGCCTCCTGCGGCGGCAGTTGCTCCACCAGGTGGCGTCGACGCGCCGCAGCATGGGAGTCGGCGTTTCACGCATGTCTATCAGACCACGTCTCTAACTGGTCTGAGCATGGTTCACGCGGGACGCTTCGTCAAGGGTCATCGCCGTGGCGGACGGCCAACTCGCTGACCAGCTCAGTCAGCTCGACAAGCGTCTCGAGCGCCAGCTTGCTCAGTCGACCATCGGGCGTCGGAATCGGCTCACTCAGCGACCAGTCGGTCCAGTCGCGGGCAATGGCATAACTGCCGCGCTCGGCGTGGCGCAGCATCAGGATCTCACGCCCGCCCGCGCGGCGTGTCTTCAGGACTTCGAAGCGTTGCCCGCGCAGGGGATGGAAGGGATGCGTGATCGTCGCCCATCCCAAACGGGCGTTAGGGGTGAGTGCAGTTGACGAGGAACGTCGGAATGCCGATGGGGCGCTGACCTCCCCCGGCCTTGGCGATGTACGTCCGGCGGACGTCATCCGGGTGGTAGCGGCCGGCTTTGAGGTCGGCCGCCAGTTCCTCCAAATAGCGCTCGGCCTGGGCGGCGAACCGTTGCACGCTTTGGCCGTCTACCCCCGCGGCGCCATGATTGCGCGCCACGGCCCGCCAGGACGCCTCCAGCGTCCGGCGGTCACACACCTTATCCCATAAGGCTGTACCGCTTGCCTCCTATGACCCCGTTCACCAGGGCCGCCAACATCCGCTCGGTCCACACCGTCGGCTCCACCCACGTCCACTGTCGCGGATCGCGGGTCTCGTGTGCTTGTTTAGCCTCTTCAGGCACTGGCGCACTCGGCATCTCGCCTCCGTCGTCGATGAATCTTGCGGATCAACCTTCCTACCCCCCTTTGCTCCCCCGGGCATTACCCCGGGCTTCCGGTACGGACCGGTCATCGACTTAGGTGCCAGTTTGTGTTCTCAGTTGCCGCCTGGTTTCCCGGCGGTGCCACAAGATCGTCACCTTAGCCACGTCCGGGCGCCGTATCGACGCTCGTATGAGGGCTCTGACTCCTGGGGGCAGTCACCTCCGCCTCCAGGTCTCCCCGCTTATCGCGCCTGACCTTCTGATCGTTCCGTCCCCAATCACGTCCAGCCGCCCATCCGTCGTTTTAACCGCCAAGGACAACGCGGATGGTGAGTTTCAGGCTTCGCCCCAGGGATGCAGGCTCGCCGCCACAGAACGCCGAAACGGGTTCGTTACCCTACGGACCAATCATTCGCCGCCAGTTGCTCTCCACCCCGCCTCACGACGATGCAGTTACTTTTGGCTACCGAGTCTTGGCTTGCTCGGACACGGACTTTCACCGTGCTGATCACGCGCCTTCACGGGCGCACATCCCCCGGCAGAGCGGGGGGCTTTGAATTCGTGAGCCGCTCAAAGCGGCGGAGGGTCGCTAACGCGGTCCTAAATTCTTGTGCCCCCTAAAGGGGCCAAATCAGCGCCAGAGGTTTAACTGCTCTAAGGGTCTACCCCATAGGTGACCGCCATCACATTGGCATGGGCCGCCGTGGACCCGCGAGGTGTGCTGTTGGTGATCGGCCTGCTGCGCGGCGTGCATGGCGTAATGAAACCTCACGGCGGCAACGCCTCGGCATCGGGCGGGCGATGCATAGCTTGGTGACGATCAAGACCCGCGCCCGGCGAACGTGGCCATCGCGGACTCGATCTGGAGCAGGAGTTCCTGGGTGGCACTCAGTTGGGCGAGAATGCGTGGCTCTCGAAACGGGTCGCCGGAAGGAAGCGACCAATACCACGACAGGAGTGCGGCGGTTTGTTCACGAAAGACGGACACCTGATCAAGATGGCGCCGCTGATCGGCAATGATCTTGTCGCGCATCCCGATCATGTCGTCAATCGCCGCATCCAGACCAAGGACGCTTTCGGCAAGACGGATCGTTTGTTCGGACAGTTGGACGATGCGTGAGCGGTTGCACGCCAAGACGTTCATCACGTCATCGGGGCGGATCGGATTACGCATGGTGCCAATGTCACTATTGGATTGACCGTTCACGGGTCGGCAAAGGACGCCGCACGCCGCCGAGCAGACGGCGGTCGAGCGTTTGCCGACGCCCATCGCGCGGCCCAACAGGGGCGCAACCTAGGCACCCGGCAGCGCTGGCTTGATGACCTTGATGAGGGCCGGTCCGTCCACCGGTTTTACCAACCAGCCAGGGCGATCGCACGACCTTACGAATCAATGCCTTACAACGCACAGCCGGCCTCCATTAAGCCACGCAAAGCATTGACTGAAAAAGTATATAAGTGTTTCTTGATGCGATTGCCCTGACCAACCAACCAGCCGGTCGCGCCCAGCTTCTTGCCCTCGTCGCGTTTTTCCGAGTGGCTTTCGGTGGTGACCTTCAGGATCGGCACCGGGCAGCGCGCGCGCACTCTTGATGAGTTCCAGCCCACCCATGTTGAGCATGTTGATGTCGGCGAGAATGAGGTCGGGCTTCACACCGCCCTTGAATCTGGTGCGCGCCTCGGCGCCGTCGCCAGCGGTTTCGACCTTGAAGCCGTTCATCTCCGGGGTCCCTTCGAGGCGCCAGATCGTCGTTGACGAATCGTCTTTGAACTGGTCGTTCTCCTTGATCCAACTGTTTCACGGACGATTACGGCAGTGCCTTGACGGTCACCGGGCGCCCCGAGGGGCTCTGCACGCTGTGCTCAAGTTGGCGGATCTGCGCCACCGTCTCGTTGGAGAGTGACCGAAAGCGCTCCGCGAGCAAACGTTCCGCCTGGTCGCGCTCGCCGGCGATGACATGTCGTAATACATCGCCGGCGCATTGGTGGAACTGCGCATGCTTGGTGCGCAGGGTCGCATGGGCGGCATCCGCCAACAGCGTGCGGCCATCGCCATCCATCCAGACTCCAAAGGCGCACTGGTCGTCGCGCGAGACGACCGCCGGATCCTGCGGCTCGCTGCGGCCCTCGACCACCCGGCGCAGCTTTTTCGACCACTGCAGATGGGCATCGACGATCCCGTCGAAGTCGACCTCGTCCACCGCGCTTGCGTGCAAGTGGCCAGTGCCGCGATCCAGCTTGAAGACGGCCACGGCTTGGCTCAAGTCCCTCGCCTGGTCCTCCAGGCTCTCCGCCGCGGCGGCGGCCTGTTCGACCAGTGCGGCATTGCGCTGGGTCATTTCATCCATCTGGGCAATGGCCTGCGTGACCTGCTGGATCCCCGCGCCTTGTTCCCGACTGGCGCTGGCGATCTCGCTGACCAGCCCGACCACCTGCTGGAACGAGGACACGATCGTGTTCATCGTGCCGCCGGCCTCTTCAACCTGCGTGGCCCCAGCATTCACCTTCGTCCCCGAATCGCCGATCAACCCTTTGATCTCTTTTGCCGCCTGGGCGCTGCGCTGCGCCAGGCTTCTGACTTCCGCCGCCACGACGGCAAACCCGCGACCCTGTTCACCCGCCCTGGCGGCTTCCACCGCCGCGTTGAGGGCGAGGATGTTGGTCTGGAAGGCGAGGCTGTCGATGACGCCGACGATGTCGGCAATCTGCTTGCTCGACGCCTGAATCGCGCCCATGGTGTCGACCACCTGCTTGACCAGCGCGCCGCCGCCGACCGCCTGGTCATTGGCTCGATGGGCTAGCGCGTTGGCGAGCCTGGCGTTCTCGGCGTTCTGCTGGATGGTGGCCTGAAACTCTTCCATGGAACTCGCCGTCTCTTCCAGACTGCTCGCCTGTTCCTCCGTGCGCTCGGACAGATCGGCATTCCCGGCGGCGATCTCCCCCGCCGCCGTGCGGATGGCGTCCGTGGCCTCCTGGATCTGCCTGACCAGGGTCTGCAATTGCGCCACCGTGGCGTTGGTGTCGTGCTTCAAGTCGGCAAAGCGACCCTTGTACCGCGACTCAATCGTCTTCGTGAGATCCCCTTGTGCGACGGCCTTCAGCACGGCGGCGAGATCGTCCAGCACCCGCGCGACGATCTCGGTGAGATTGTTCATCCCCTCGGCGAGGTCAAGGAAGAAGCCTTGTTTGCCGTCGAGACCGAGACGCTGGGTGAAATCGCCGCGCGCGACGGCCTCCAGCAGGGCATCCAGTTCGCCTTCGGCGGCGACCTCGGCGGTGCGATCGATCCACTCCACCACCGTGCCAAGACGTTCGCCCTGCGCGTCCAGAACCGGATTGGCGATCAGGCGGAAGGTGTGCCCGCCCACGCACATCTGCGTGGTGTAGGTGCCCTTCAGCCCAGCCAGCAGCGCGCGTTGGTGCTCCGGATGGCGGTGAAACTCCGTCAAGCCGCGCCCGATCAACCCCTCGGCGCTGACGTTCGGCAGATCCCGGCGAAGATCCGCCTCGGCCTCACGCATCATCCGAATGAAGGCATGGTTCAGATAGATGATGGTACCCGCGTTGTCGGCCACCATCATGTTGGTGGATGCCTTGTCGAGGGCGCTCTTGATGCGCCGCATCTCGTTGGTGGCACGCTGGTCGGCGGCGGTCCGCGCGGCAAGATTGTCCTGCATCCCGGCGAGTCCCTTGAACAGGGTGCCGATCTCGTCGCCGCGCGAGGTCTCGATGCGGTTCTCGTAATCGCCGGCGCCAATCCGCGCGAAGACGCTGACGACGTCGTGCAGCGGTCTGGCGATCATGCGTCGCGTCATCAAGAACAGCACGAGGCCCACGGCCAGGAGCAGCAAGCCGGACGCGGCCAGCGTGGCGTTGCGCAGATGCACGGCATCCTGGCTGAACTCTTCCAGATAGGCGCCCCCGGCCACCACCCAGTTCCAGCCTGGGTATTGGTCATAAACGACGATCTTGTCGCGCGGGGCGGTTTCCTTCAGTTCCGAGTTCAACCAGGCATAGCGGGTCACGCCCTGTTTCTGCTCCAGCATGTCCTTGATGAAAGGCCGGCCGTTCGCATCCGTGGTACCGAGGATCACTTGGCCTTCCTTGGCCGGATGCACGACGAGTGCCCCGTAGTGGTTGCCAGGCTTGGCGTCGAGCACGTAGAAGTAACCCGTCTGGCCCACCTTGAGGGTGCGGATTTCCTGCTTGAGCGCGGCCAGGCCATCGCTGAAATCGACCCCGATGAAGAGCAGGCCGATCACCTGTCCGTCGACGAGCAAGGGGCGATATTGGGTCGTATAGTCCCGGCCAAACAAGGTCGCCTTGCCCGTGAAGGCTTCGCCCGCCAGGAGCTTGGCGTAAGCCGGATGCCCCTTGCCGAGGAGAGTGCCCAGGGGGCGCTGGCCCTGCTCGTCCTTGAGCGAGGTGGCGATCCGCACGAAATCGTTGCCCTGGCGCACGAAGATGGTGGCGACGGCTTGGGTCTGCTCGGTGAAACCATCGACTGCCGCGAGATTGAGGTTGAGGATGGTCGCCCCGTCCCGCAGCGTCGCGGTCATCTGGTCGCCGACCTTGACGCGCTTGTCCGTCTCCAGTGCAAACCGGCCCTCGAAGCGCCCGGCAAAGACCTTCATCAGCTGATCGGCTTCCTGATGCAGCGCGCCGTCATAGCTTTCGATCATGGCCAGGACCAGTCGCGTCTGCGCCTGTAACTGGTCGATCCCTTTGGCTTCCAGAATGCTGCGCGCGTAGGCACTCAGCCCCACGGCAAAGGCTGACAGCAAGAGTGCAGTCAGGACGAAGATCGCTGCGGCCAGCTTCACGGCGACCGATGTCTGGAGGAGTTTCCTGGTCATGATGGTCGTTTTCGTGCGTTTGAAATGAGAAGGTCGACCCCGTCACCGCCTCACCGTGATCGGCACGCTCCGGGCCAACGCAGACAGAGCGGAGCTGATCGCGCGGGGACCGGCGGCCTCGGTGCGGATGTTGTTGCCGATGCACGCTGCAGCGAGCCGTTTCGGCAAGACGGGAGAATAACCGGGTGCGACCGATGCGGCATTAACGAGTCATAAACACGTTATAAACAAGGCATGGGCGGCGCTTGACTCGACGTCGCTGGGCGCCATGCCTCATCGGACGGAGACTGGAAGACGTCCGCGACGGGTCATCGCTCCGAAGTGCTCGGGGAGGCGCTTGCGGGGATGCGCAGGCGGTAGCCGATCCCTGGGACGGTCTCCAGGATGGACTCACCGGTCTCGCCCATGTCCAGCTTGCGGCGTAGCCGCGACAGCAGGACCGTCAGGGTGTTCGGATGCGGGTCGGCGCGGGTCGGCAGCCGATCCGTCAGATGCTGACGGGACATTACGGCGCCGTTGGCCATCAAGAGGGCCAGCAGCACTTCGAATTCACCGCGCGTCAGCTTGACGGATTCGCCAGCGGGATTGTGCAGTTGACGCTTCGACACGTTCAGCCGCCAGCCGCCGAACGTCCATTCCACCGGCTGATCCTTGGGCCCGACCCGATTCAGACAATGCTCGATGCGTAACAGCAATTCGCGAGGACTGAATGGCTTGGTCAGAAAGTCGTCGGCGCCCAATTCCAGGGCGACGAGTCGGTTCTCCTCGTGACCACGCCCACTCACCACCAAGACCGGCACCTGTCCATTGACGGCGAAAGCGTCGTAACAGCACGATACCGTCTTCATCCGGCAAGGACAGATCGAGCAGAATCAGATCGCAGGCGTCGGTTTGCCTGAGCATCTCATGCGCGTTACCCGCGGTCCGGATGCGATAGCCGTTGTCGATCAGATAGGTTTCGACCAGATTCCGGAACGTCAGGTCATCATCGACCAGCAATATCCGTGGACGGAGGTACGCCATCATTGCGAGGGTCTGTCATGTCGGTTCCACAGGTGCACGAAATAGTACCCCATGTTCCGCGTGATCAACCCGGATCCGTCTCGCCTCCCGTCAAGCGCCAACCGCTTCAGCGCGGGCGCTGGCCGCCATGGTTTGCCGTTGGCATCCCTCTGGCCCTCCTGACGGTTTCGCTTTGGGGATGGACGACCCTGGCGCGGGCGGCGCCGGTGCTGCGCGTCGATACCCTCGAACAGGTGGCGCTTGGCCCCTTTGTGCAGGTCGCCCGCGACCCGACCCATCGCTGGACGCCGACGGATCCAGCGGCGGAAACCCCGACCTTCGTTGATTGGACCGACGGCGGTTTCCTCGCGTTCGGCCCGACCCGCGATCGCGTCTGGCTGCGGCTGAGGGTGCGCAACGACAGCGACCGTCCGGCGATCTGGTCTTTGGATCTGGGTGAAGCGCTCCTGGCCGAGGTCGCGCTTTATCGGTCCGACAGAACGGGCGCCGCGCCGCCCGAACGCATCGCCCTGACCACACCGCGCGCCACCCGCGCCATTGCGCTTGGACGTCCGGTGTTCCGTCTGGAAACGCCCGCGCGCATCGAACAAATCTCTGTCGGTCGACGTCGAGACGGATTTTTCGCTGCGCCTGCCGCTGATGGCCTACGGCGATAGGGCCTTCATCCGCGCACTCAATGGCGAAGGCTGGTTCCGCGGCATCTGGCTTGGCGTCATGCTGCTGGCCCTGGTCTCAAATCTGTTTTTCTGGCGCACCCTGCGCGACCCGGTCTACCGCGAGACGGCGGGGGTGATCGCCAGCGTCCTTGCCCACATGCTGATCTTTTGGGGAAATTGGACGCTCCTCTTCGAGATGCCCTCGACGCGGGTGGTCGCGACCCTGCTTTTCGGCGCCTCCAGCCTCAAGCTCTGGTTCGTGTTGCGCGCGACCCGCCAGTTCCTCGGTCTTGCCAGCCACTGGCCACGCGTCTTGCCCCTGTACCGCGTCTTGGAGCGCGGCTGTGGGCTGTTATTCCTCCTCAGCCTCCTCGCGCCCAATCCGCATTGGTTCAGCCCCCTGATCCAGGTCAGCGGCCTGATCGTCGCAGCGGCGGTGATCCTCACCCTCGTCAGGGTCTGGCGACGTTATCCGCCAACCCGTCTGTTCGCGTCCGCCTCTCTGATGGGCCTCATCGGCAGTTCGCCAATGATTGTGTCGTCATTGGGCGTGTCGGGAATTCCGCCCATCATCCTGACGCTGGCCGATCCACTTGGCCTCCTCCTGGCGATGGTGCTACTCAATCTGGCACTGGCCGACCGGATCGTTCTCGCTCGGCGCGAGCGCGACGCGGCACGCCAACGGATGAAGGCGCTGCGCCGGATGTACCTGGATCGTCTGGAGCAACAGGTCGCGGAACGCACACAGCAGTTGGCGCGCATGAGCCAGCACCGCGACCGCATGGCCAGTCTAATCAGTCACGATCTGCGCGGGCATGTCGCCAGCCTCTCGTTCCTCGCCGCCGCCCCGAACGCGCCTCCCGTGATCGTGAATCTTCACCAACAGGCCGCGCATCTGTTGGGGTTAGTGGAATCGCAACGCCGACTGTCCGAGCCAGGGACGGTGGAGCAAGACGTGGTCGACAGCGACCACTGACCGCAGGGTTCCGAACCAGGCATCACCCCAGTCCGGTCGATTTTTCGAGGATCTGCTTGTCGGTTTTCAGGATGTGTTCGAGGAGCCAGTCGCGCAGATAGTCCAACATCTCCATCCCGGCAAGAAAAGGGTTGTGTCGGATCTCCTCGCGCAATTCCCCCAGCTCCGTCTCGAATGAGCGATGCGCTTGCTGGTGCCGCTCAAAATCCACGTAGCCGTTGGCCGCCATCAGACGCTCCTCGGCCTTGAAGTGAATCCGTGTGTATTGTTCCAAGGCAAACAGGGCCTTGGCGATCTCGACCGTCCCCGCCCGTTCATGGACGGCCTGGTAGACGCGGTTGGTCCACTCGAACAGATAGCGGTGATGCTCGTCGATGATCGCGATCCCGATGGAATACTCGTCCCGCCAGGGGATCCAAGCGTCGGCTGCCGCGCCGGGGCGCGGGATCAGGCTCACCTCCTGGGGGTCGATGGAGTCGTCCTGGTAACGGGCCTTGATCGCCAGGATGTTCGGCAGGGTTTGCCGAAGCGCCGCCACGACACGCGGGTCGAAGGCGCTGCCGCTTTGCTCCTCGATCAAGACCATGGCCTGCTCGACGGGCCAAGCCTCCTTGTAGGGGCGTTTCATGGTCAAGGCGTCGAACACATCGGCGACCGCGCACACCCGTCCGGACAAGGGGATGGCCTCGCGGCGCAGGCCGTTGGGGTAACCGCTGCCGTCCCATTTTTCGTGATGAGTGAGCGCGATTTCCCGGGCCAGGCGGATCAATGGATCCTCCCCTTCCAGGATCCTGCCGCCGATGCTGGTATGGTCTTGCATGACGGTGAATTCCTCGTCGGTCAGCTTGCCGGGCTTGCGGAGGATACTGTCATGGATCCCGATCTTGCCGACGTCATGCATGGGCGCGGCCAACTCGATCGATTCGCACAGCGCCTCGTCGCAACCCATGGCGCGGGCAATCGCCCCGGCGTATTGACTCATGCGCAGGATATGCAGGCCGGTCTCGGTGTCGCGGAACTCGGCGGCAACGCCGAGCCGGCGGATCACCTCGTTGCGGGCCATCTGGATTTCCAACTGGCTGATCCGCAGGATTTCTTCCGCCATGCGACGACGGATGAGGCTGGTGAAGGTCTGGGCGACATCGGCCATGAATTCGGCTTCGCCCTCGACTGGCTGGTGACCCGGCGTCACCAGGATGGACAGGACGCCATAGACGCGATCGCCTTCCGTCAGGGACAGGGCATAAGCGCCAAAATCGACCGCCCCCTGATACCGACTCCCGTCCTGTTCTTTCAGTTGAGCCAGAAACAAGGACTGCTTCCGCGCCGCCGCCTGCCCACAGGCACAAACCCCGAATGGCACCTTGGCGCACGCCTGCCGTTGGGCCTCGTTCAGCCCCTGTTGGGCGACCATGATCAACTCGCCTTTGCGGTTGACGAGAAACAGCGCCCCGCGTCCCTCGACGTCGAGCCAGGGGATGGCGCCGAGTGCCTCCAAGGTTTCCGCCAGGTAGTGTTCCAGCGCGAGATCGCGCAGGGCGGAGCGGGCGATCGCCAGCAATGCCTGCTGGCGATCCTGAAGGCGCTGCCGTTGGAACTCGCTGCGATCGCGTTCGCTGGTGACATGGGCGATGTGCTGACTGGCCGAGACCAAGGCATGGCGGGTGTTGCGAAGCTGTGAGGCCAGCGCCAGTTGGGCCTTGACCCGCGCCAAGAGCAGCGGGGGATGGATGGGTTTGGTCACATAGTCGACCGCCCCGACCCGGAATCCCCGCGCCTCGTCATCGGGCTGGGTTCTGGCGGTCAGGAAAATGACGGGGATGTCCTGGGTCCATGGATTGGACTTGAGCTGCTCGCAGACGTCGTAGCCATCCATCCCCGGCATCATGATGTCCAACAGGATCAGATCGGGGCGCGCCACGCCATGGGCCAGGCGCAGCGCTTCCTGTCCGCTCGTGGCGACCTTGATCCGGTACGCCGATTTCAGCAGGCCGGAGAGCACCTTGAGATTGTCCAGGGTATCGTCGACGATCAAGATGAGTTCGGCGTTCTGCATGACAGGGACTCTAAACCGCGTCAGCGGCGACGAAGGTTGGTTTGGACGAGTCCGCGCCGCTGCACCAACAATGCAGACCATGCCGGATGCGCTCTAATGCCCATGATCCGTCAACAGATGATCGATCGTTTCAACGGCGGTGTCGAAGCGATAGTTCTCGATTTGGCTGGACAGTGCCGCGTAGACCCGCGCCGGCAAACCGCTGGCGAAGGCTCGGCGATGATCGAGCAAGAAATCCTCGGCCGTGGGATCGTGGCCGAGCGCCAAGGTGCGCAGTTCGAGTCAGCAATGCCGTCATGGTTTCAGGGTCGCTCGCCGGAGTGCCACCATCCTCCCCTGAATCCGCACCCTCGCCAAAGGTCGGCAAGGCCGCCTCAATGGCCGCGCGGGCGGCGTCCAGGGCCTCTTTCAGCGTGGCCAGCAGGTCGGGTTCAAGATCAGCCGGAGCCTGGCCGGACAGGGCGGATTCAATCGCCGCCGCTGCCCGCTCGACCTCGACGAGGCCGAGATTGCCCGCCGTCCCCCGCAGCGAGTGCGCCAGTTGCATGGCCTCCTCGACCTCTCCGCTGGCGAGCAGATTGCTTAGGATGTGCGCCGCCTGGCCATACTCGCTCGCAAAGAGCGGCAGCACCTCGCGCAAGATCGCGACCTGATCGCCGATGCCGTTCCAATGCCGCCGCCAGATCGACGCCGGGGATGGCCGGCAACGACGCGGCGGTGCCCGCGTCTTGGCGGATGCTCGCCGACTCCTCGACCAACGTCAGGTGACGGGCCAGGACGTGCCACAGCAACGCGGGGTCGATGGGCTTACCCACGTGGTCGTCCATGCCAGCCGCCTGCATCCGTGCGATCTCTTCGTGCTGAACATGGGCTGTGAGACCGATGATGGGGAGTAAGGCGCCGCCCGGCAGGGCACGGAGGCGACGGGTGGCGGTATAGCCGTCCATCTCCGGCATCTGGACATCCATCAGAACCGCGTCAAAGGCCGCCGTACCCTGATGCTCCAGCACCTCCAGAGCTGCGGCGCCATGGTTGGCGATCTCCACTTCCGCGCCGGCGCGCTCCAGGAGCGCGCGGATCACCTCTTGATTGAGGTGATTGTCCTCCACCACCAACAAGCGTTTGCCGAGGAGGTTGACGACGGAGCGCGTCGGGGCGGGCGGGCGGGCCAGCGGGTCCACTTGGATTTGCCCCGCGATGTCTGGTGCCACCCCAAACCAGGCGTCGAAGTGGAAGGTGCTGCCCTCGCCTTGGCGACTCTCCACACCGATTCGGCCACCCATCATCTCCACCAACTGCCGACAGATGGAGAGTCCGAGGCCGGTGCCACCAAAACGGCGGGTGATCGAGCTGTCCGCCTGCTGGAAGGGCTGGAAGAGTTGACTCGCCTGCTCCGCGGTGAGACCGATGCCGGTATCGCGCACGCTGAATGCCAGATGCACCCGCTCATCCCGGATCTCCAACCACCGCACGGCGACCTGGATGTCCCCCTGTTGGGTGAACTTGACCGCATTGCTGCACAGGTTGATCAGCACCTGACCCAGGCGCAACTGATCGCCCACCAGAATCCCTGGCACCTCAGGCGCGATCTCGATCCGACAGGCCAATCCCTTCTTCCTGGCTTGGTCTTCCACCACCGTGACGAGATGCGCCATCACCGCGTCCAGGGCAAAGGCGGTGGACTCCAGGGTCAACTGGCCCGCTTCCACCTTGGAAAGATCCAGAATGTCATTGAGCAGTCCCAGCAGGGACTGCGAGGCACCCTGGGCATTGTTCAGATACTGGCGTTGCGGCGTGCTCAACCCCGTCTCCAGGCAGAGATGGAGCATGCCCAGAATGGCGTTCATCGGGGTGCGAATTTCGTGGCTCATATTGGCCAGGAAGTCGCTCTTCGCCTGGTTGGCCTGCTCGGCCTGCGCCTGCGCCTGACGCATTTGGGCCACGGCGGCGCGCTGTTCGGTCACATCGACGAAGACCACCAGATTGCGTTGGCCAAGCGAGGTCGCATGGATCTGAAAAATCCGCTCGCAGCCATCCCGGCAGTTCACGCGCACTTCCATCGGCTCGATGCTCTCGCCGCGCTCGATGGCGCGTTCGATGCGCTGGTGCCACTCGGCTTGGATGTCGCGGCGATAGTCCGGGTCCGGATAGGCCAGCGGCCACCAATGGGCGACATCGGGCATCTCCTCCATGGAATAGCCAATCAGCTCGGAAAAACGTCGGTTCAACAACAGGACATCTTGCCGTAGCCCATCGGAAACCAGCATGGCGATCGGTGAGCGCTCGATCAGTGTCTGGACCTCGGCTTGCGTGGCTCGCAGCGCCTGCTCCATCGTTCGACGCGCGGTGATATCGCTGAAGGTGACGATGACCGAGTGCAGATGCACCGTATCGCCAACCCGCAAGGGCTGGGTGTTGATCAAAATCCAGTGTAAATCACCATTCGGTGCGCGCAGCCCCATCGTCACGCCCTGCTGGGGTTGCCCGGTGCGCAGTGTCACCATGGACGGATGTGTCTCGCCCGGAAAGGTGGCGCCGTCTTCATGGATCGACTGCCAATGCGTGGCGAACGAGTCGAGCCCCATGATCTGTTGCTCCGTGAGGCCGAGAATCCGTTCCGCCGCGCGATTGCAGGTGATGATGTGGCCATCCTCTCGTTGCACCACGACCCCTTCGCCCATGGCCGTGATCAGCGCGCGGTAATACGCCTCGCTCTGGCGCAGGGCGGCCTGGGTGGTCGATAACCGGCGATTCCAATAGAGCACGGTGGTGAGCATCAGCAGCGCGACGCCCAGGACTTGCCACACCAGACGGTAGTCGATACGCGCCGGTTGCGGTGCCTGAATCCAGCGACTTTGAAGACGGTCGCGCTCTGGCTTGGGGATGACCGCGATGGCCTTGTCCAGCAAGACTGGCCAGCAGCGGCTGATCACGACGGACGGCCATGCCAAGGCGCATCTCGTAAGGGGTGTTGCCGGCCATGCGAATCTGGATCAACCCACTGCGACCAATCGCCTGGCTGGTGGTCACCAGACTGTCGACGACAGGCGTCGACCTTGCGCTCGGCCACCGCCTGCAAGGCCGCGTGCAGGTTGGGGAAGGTCAGCCGCCTGATCGCGGGATGATCCTGGCGCAGCCAGGTCTCGATGGCCACGTCCGCCACCACCGCCACCCGCTTGCCGGCCAACGCCTCCAGATTGCCGAGAAAGGGGGCGTCCACCGGCGCGAAGATGGCCACGGGAAAGGTCAGATAGGGCGCGGTGAAGCGAAAGCGTTGCAGACGGTCCTCGGTCTGGACGATGGCCGGCAGCAGATCGATCTCGCCCTGTTCGAGCCGGTGCAGTCCTTGCGCCCATTCAATGATCGGCACGGCCTCGAAACGCACACCCAGGAGCCGCTCGATGCGTGCGAGATAGTCGGGGCTGATCCCGCTTGCCCGACCGTCCTGGTCGAGAGATTCGATGGGTGCCCAATCCGGATCCACCCCATAGCGGAGGATCGGATGCTCGGCCAGCCAGCGGGTCTCCTCCGGGGTGAGCCTCACGACCTCTTGCGTTTCATGGGTGGAAAACCACTGATTCCAGAGCCGCTGTTTTTCCGCCATCGGCAGCGCCCGATGGCCCTTGTCGAGGATGGATTTCAGCAGAGGCAAATCCGCACGGACGGCATAGTACCCAGCCTGCGCGACGGGGCGGTCGCCCAAGATGACCTCCCCCTTGGCGGTCACCCCAGCAATCAGATGTTTGCGTAAGGCATATTCGCCTGAATACAACTCCAGCACCGCCACATCCGCCTGGCCCTCGGCCACCAGACGTAGCATCCCTTCGCGGTCGTCCGCGACAACGATCGGGTTGTCCGGGAGGTCTTGCTTGAAAAGATCGGTCAGTGCATACCCCTGGTAGGAGGCGAGGGTCTTGCCCGCGAGGGATGACAGATCCGAGATGTCGGTGCGCTCAGCGCGCGCGAAGGCTTCGAGGGGGAGCGGATAACGCTCCTCGGAAAAGGCCAGAAACGTGTCCCGTTCAGGGGTCTGGATCAGCGTCGTGGTCGCATCGATCATTCCCTGTCGGAGTTGTTCCAGCGTCTCCCGCAGGGTGCGAGGGACAAAATGCGGCTCGATCCCAACCTGGGCGGCAATCGCCCGAAGCAATTCCGGCATGTAACCGGTGATGGTCTCCCCATCCTGGACGACGAAGGGTTCCAGGGCCGTCGCGCCTATCGAGAAAGTGGGATGCTCCCGGATCCATTGGCGTTCCTCCGGGGTGAGCGCCAGCGCCGGCTTGGGCGCGTCACCGGCAGGCATCCCGCCAAGCCAGCGGGTGCGGACCCTGGCCTGCTCCTCGGGGCTGATCTGGCGAAGCGCCTTGTCGAGCATCGCGGTCAGCTCGGGCCAGTCCTTGCGGATTGCCAGGGAAATGCCAACGCGACCGTCTGGCAACGCGCCGCCGATCTTGAAGGGTTGCGCATTGGCGATGCGCCACCATTCCAGCGCGGAGTTCGCCAACAACAGATCGACACGGCCAGCGAGCAAGGCGGCGGCCATCTCGTCGTTACTGTCGAACGCGATTCCCCGAATCTTCGGATAGGGTTTGAGGAACTGCTCGGCGCTTTGCACCCCTTTGAGGATGCCGACCCGTTTTCCCGCCAGCGCCGCGAGATCGGTCGTCGCCAACGTCTCGTCGCGGCGCACGAAGAGATAATAGGAGGTATACAGATAGGGCTGGGTCAGATTGAAAGACGGACTCCAGCGAGGATTGGAAGCCGCCACCGCCAGGCCATCGAGTTTTCCGGCCACGGCTTGCCGGCCGATCGCTTCCCAGGAGCGATCGACCTGCAGGCGGATGCGCGTGCCGAGACGACGGTTGATCAAATTCAGGTAGTCCACCACGAAACCGGACTGCGTGCCGTCCGCCGCCCGGATCAGCGCCGGCGGAAACTGATCCGACATCCCCAGCACGATGTCGGGATGGGCCTCCAGCCAGTGACGCTCCTCGGGTGTCAGCGCGAGTTGGGATGGAAGCGCGCTATCAGCGGAGGCGGTTGCGGAGTCGACCCACAGACACGCGAGACTCAAGGTGAAGAGGAGGCGGATGACGGTCTTCACTGAAAAAAGCGGGGATCGCATCGGCCTGTCTGCCTGTGAGGTCCATGAACGCTGACGCCACCAAGGTGCCGAGTCCACCGCACTGGGGATCGCGGCTGGGCCGCATGGCGGCGATCAATGGTCTTGTTGGGCGAGACCGTCGAGGAGGATGGAGCGGAAACCGCCGCCTCGATCAACAATCGATCACCTCGTTTATTTTTTGTTTATTCCACGTTAACACAGCGGCGACCGCACCCGGTTAAGCTCAGTGCGTCTGGATTAAGTTGTCAAGACGACAAAGCGTCCCGCAGACCCGACCCGTCAACACCTCCGCGACCGCGCAAGACACTGGCGATTGTACCGATGCCATGATCAAAACCATTCGTGTCGACCAACTCCAAATGGGCATGTACGTCCATGACCTGAACTGCGACTGGATGGAACATGGGTTCCTGCGACCGCGTTTCCTCCTCAAGACGGAGACGGATCTGGAGCGGATCCGCCGACTCGGGATCCGCGAACTCGCGATCGACCCCGACAAGGGGAACGATGTTTCGCAGACGCCATCCCTGACCGAGGCCGACACGGCCATGGCGCCAACCCTCTCGGTTGAACCGCGCCCGATCTCGCTGAGCGACGAGCGTGTCCAGGCGAAACGGATTCATCAGGAAGCGATCGACGTGGTGCACGGCCTCATGGAGGACGCCCGACTGGGCCAGCAGATCGATCTCGAGCGCGCGAATCCCGTGATCGGCAAGATGGTGGATTCCATCTTCCGCAATCAGGACGCCCTCCTGGGGCTCACCCGCATTCGCCACATCGACCGCTACACGTTCGAGCATTCGGTCAACGTCACCGTGCTGATGGTGTCTTTTGCCTGCAGCCTAGAGCTGGAGCGATCGCTGATCCATGACATCGGCCTCGGGGCGCTGCTGCACGATATCGGCAAGACCCAGGTGCCGAGCGCCATCCTGAACAAACCGGATCGGCTGACCGCCGAGGAGTTTCGTGTCATGCGTGCTCATGTCGTCCACAGCCGCGACATCCTGGCTGCGGCACCCGGTATCCCGGCCGCCGCCCTAGCGGTCGCCGCCGAGCATCATGAGCGGCTGGATGGCAGCGGTTATCCCGACGGCAAGGCAGGCGCTCAGATCTCCCGCCCTGGCCAGATGGCCGCGATCGTCGATGTCTATGACGCCATCACGTCCGACCGCATCTATCACAAGGGCATGGAGCCACCGCTCGCCCTGCGCAAACTGTTGGAGTGGAGCCCTCACCGCTTCGACCCGCAACTGGTCCAGCAATTCATCCGCTGCGTTGGCATCTACCCGATCGGTACCCTGGTGCGACTGCGCAGCGGTCGACTGGGGATCGTGATCGAGTCCAGCCGCGAGGGGCTGTTTCAGCCGGTGGTGCGGGTCTTCATGGATACCAAACACCGCCGGTATCTGGCGGTGGAGGACGTCGATCTATCCCGCCAGCGGAAAGGATCCGAGGAACGGATCGGGGGTGTGGAATCCCCCGAGCAGTGGCGCATCAGCCCGGAAGAGTTGCTGCGGATGCGGTGCTGACCTCCTCTCCTGATGCTGGATGTCGCGTGATGGCACAGATTGATTTCTCTACTCGGACCTATCTGGTCATCGACGATGACGTCACCATGCGCGCGCTCATCCGCGGCCTGCTGCGTTCGTTGGGGGCGACCCACCTGGATCAGGCCCGCGACGGCAACGAGGCGATCGCGCACTTGGAGAAACAGCGTTATGACGTGGTGCTCTGCGATTACAACCTGGGGTCGGGCAAGGACGGTCAGCAGATCCTCGAGGAAGCGCGACACCGTGCGCTGATCGGGATCGAAGCCATCTTCATCATGGTGACGGCGGAGAATACCCGCGAGATGGTGATGGGGGCGGTGGAGTACACCCCCGACACTTATCTGTCCAAGCCCGTCACCCTCGATCTGCTCAAGACCCGTCTGGCCCGACTGCTCGAGCGCAAATCCGGCTTGGCCGGCGTCGATCGGGCGCTGCGCTCCGGGAACCATGGCGCGGCCATCGTCGAACTGAACCAATTGCTCGCCGCACAACCGCGGCATCGCACCGATTTGCTGCGTCTCAAGGCAGACGTCTGTCTCGCCGCCCATCGCCACGACGAGGCCATGGCCATCTATGACGAGGTGCTCGCCGACCTCGCGCCCAGCTGGGCACACCTGGGCAAGGGCAAGATCCTGTTTCGGAAGAAGCAATATGGGCCGGCTCGCGAACTCTTCACACGTCTGCTCGAACAGGATCGCCATTGCATCCTGGCCTACGACTGGTTGGCCAAGACCCAGGTTGCCGCGCAGGCCTTCGACGCGGCGGAGCAGACGCTGAAGCAGGCCGTGGCCTTGTCGCCGCGCAACCTCGACCGTCAGCAACGGCTCGGCGAGTTGGCCCTGAAGAGCGGCGACGGCCAGGTCGCCGAGGCCGCGTTCACGCGGGCGGTCGCGCTTGCCAGGCACTCCGTCCTGAATCATCCCTCCCTGTATGCGGGGCTCGCGAAGTCGAAAAGCGTCAACGGAAAAGTGAACGAGGCGCTGAAGGTGCTCGGGGACATCCGCAAGAGCTGTCGCGATCACCGTGAGGCAGCCCTCTACGAGTCGATCGCGCTGGCGATGGTCCAGCAGGATCGGGGGGACACGAGCGGGGCGGCGGCGGCGCTCCAAACGGCCGTGCAGTTGATCGTGGAGTTAGGCGCTGAGCTGTCTCCCAGACTATCGCTGGAGATGATCAATACCTGCTTGCGGTTGGGCGAAACACAGAAGGCTAGCGTTTTTCTTCAGCAGGCGATCGCCAACAACCACGATGACCATGAGTTTCTGGCGGAGGTCGTCCACGTCTGCCACGAGACCGGTCTCGCGCAGGAGGCTGACAGCGCCATCCGCCAGATTCAGCAAGACATCGTCAGGACAAACAATGCCGGGGTGCTGCTGATCAAACAAGGTGATTTTGAGGCCGCCGTGCAACGGTTGGACGCAGCGGCCGAGGAGATGCCAGCCAACAAGACGATCAATCTCAATGCCGCCAAGGCCTGGATCATCAAGATGGAGAACCTGGGGCCATCGGACGAGGGTGTCCAGATGGTTCGCCGTTACGTCGCGCGGGTCCAGAAGGCCGCCCCCAATGACTGGCGATTGGCGGATCTCCAGGCACGCCTGCGCCAATTGGCGCTCAAGGTCTAAAACACGATGAACCATCAGACACGACAGACGGATAGGAACAGAATCCCAAGCCCGCATAGAAACGACGCGGCGCTGACCTCGTCCAACAACTCGGTGTCGTCAATGCCCCCGGGTCGCTCATGCGCCATGCGTGCGAGAGGTCCGATGCGCTGTGCGGTGGCGTTCTTCCCATTGCGAAATGGCATCGATCCAAAGGGGTCTGGCGCATGCGAAAGTGGTCATGATCGAGGGCCATGACTCCCTGCAGCACGGTCAGCGCGACCCGGTGTTGACCCCGCTTTCGCGGCGAGGTTGCCATTTTTCAATCACGTCAAAGAGCGCATGCAGGTCCAGCGGCTTGGCGAGGAAATCATCCATCCCGATGGCATGACAGCGTTCGCGGTCCTCTTGGAAGGCGTCGCCCGTGAGGGCAATGATCGGCAACCGAGCGCGACCGCCCTCCTGTTCCCACTGTCGGATCGCCTCGGTCGCCGCGTAGCCGTCCATGACGGGCATCTGGCAATCCATCAGGACCAGATCGGGAACCGTGCCTGTGGTCACGACGTCGACGGCTTCCTGGCCATTGCCGACGCTCGCGAACCGGATGCCCCGCTTCGTCAGCAGGCGCTCGATCAGCAGGCGGTTGACCGCGTGATCCTCGACAATCAGCACGTAGCCCGCGCCATCGCGGGCGGTGCGGACAGGCGCCTCGACGGGACGCTCGCGCGGATTCCGGCGGCTGTCCTCCCCGTCCTTCACGGCGTCCGTCCGGATGCGAAACCAGATCCGCGCCCCCTGGCCTTCCTCGCTGTCAAGGCCGACCTCCCCACCCATGCGCGTGGCGAGCTGGCTCACAATCGACAGTCCCAGGCCGGTCCCGCCATAGTGGCGGGTGATCGAGCGGTCCGCTTGCGAGAAGGGCTTGAACAGACGTTCCTGCTTGTCCCGCGCAACCCCGATGCCACTATCCGTCACGGCGAACTCCAGCACGATGGCGTCCTCGCGACGCGCGGCTTCACGCCCCTCGATGCGGACGAAGCCCTGGGCGGTGAACTTGATCGCGTTGCCCACCAGATTCGACAGCATCTGCCGCAACCGGATCGGATCGGACCAATAGCGTTGCCCGGGCGGACCGCTCCAGCGTGTCTCGACCGTCAATCCTTGCGCCTGCGATCGCTCGGCAAAGAGTGCCGCCGTGTCGCGGATGATCTGCTCCGGGTCGCACGCGAGACGCTCCAGTTCGAGCTCACCGGCCTCGACTTTCGAGAGATCCAGAATGTCGTTGAGCAGGGTCAACAGCACCTGTCCGGAGCTGAGGATGATCCGCGTGTGCTCCAGCCGTTCCTCTTCCGTCAGTCCCGGCATGAGCAGCAATTGCGCCATGCCGAGGATGCCGTTCATGGGGGTCCGGATCTCGTGGCTCATGGTGGCCAGGAAGTGGCTCTTCGCCTGGTTCGCCTGGTCCGCGTCGACTTTGGCCTGACGCAGCTCTTCCGCCGCGCGTTCCTGCTCGGTGATATCTCTGATCGTCCCCCGTACGCGCGCAATCCGGCCCTCCTGGTTCAGCACCGGCTGGCACTGCACCGCCACTCGGCGCGTCTCGCCATCGCGCCGTGTCATCCGCAGCGACACGTCAACCTTGCCGCCCTCGGCGGGGATCTGTTCCAGCGCGGTCACCATCCGCGCCCGGTCCTCGTCCTGGATCCGGTCGAGGAAATCCTCCCACCTGGCCGGTTGCCGTGCGGGGTCGCTCTGGAAGAGCCGGTGGACCTGGTCGGTCCATTCCATGGCGCCGGTGGACGACTCCAATTCCCAACTCCCGATTTGGGCGAGCCGTTGCGCCTCGTCGAGGCGCGCTTTATGGGCCGCCAGCACGCGCCGCGCGGTCTGAATGTTGACGATGTAGCGCCATCCCCCGGTCAGCAACGCGATGAGCAATGACCCGACGCCCGCCAACAGCGCAAAGCGAAGGTTCCGCCGCGCCGCCAAATCGGTGAAGGTCGGCACGTGCTCCAAGACATGGACGACCAGGTTCTCCTCCGGGACGGCGCGGGTTTGCTGAACCTGGGGGGTGTCCTCGTCGCCGAACCGCAGGAGCTCCGGGTCGCGCGGATGCCCCCAGGACGCCAATGCGAGCTTGGGAATGGTCGTGAGCCGATAGCGTTCCGCAACGCCCTGCTCGCCCAGCGTATTCACCGTGGCGTCGGGCCAGGCGCGCATGAGGTCGCGGTCGTGTCGGGCCAGGATCACCACGCCAAACTGATCCGTCACGAGGGCGTTGGCCTGACCGAGCCACAGGGCCAGGAAGGGTAAATCGACCTTCGCGGCGACCGCTCCCAGAAACCGTCCGTCGCGCATCACCGGCGCCGAGAAAAACAGGCCCGGAATCCCCGTTTTGCGTCCCACGGCAAACTGCTTGCCTGGGCGGCCCGCGTTGGCCGAGCGAAAATACTCCCGGTCCGAATAGTCGGTGCCAACGAAGCTTTCCGGTGTCGCGGCGTTGCTGGCGGCGATGCAGCGGCCCTGGCCGTCCATCACCCACAGCACGCTGACGACCCCGAGATCCCGGACCGAAGCGGCCAGGGAATGGTTCAGCGAGGCCAGCGCCGGGAGCGTGCTCCAGCGTTGTTGGCGCTCCGCTGGCGACCAGCGAGCCTCGCCCGGTCGCGCTGAGCGCTTGATCGCTTGAACGATGCTGACATCCCGCGCCACGGTTGAAGGGATACCGCGAATCAGGAACAGGCTCCGTTGTAAACCGAAGGCGATGCCAGCGGCGTGGTCCGCGGCATCCCGATGCGCTTCGCTCAATGCCTGGGCGGCCACGCGATCGATCGCGCGCCCGGCGGCGACCCAGGCAAAGGCCACCCAGATCAGCATGGCGACGCCCGACATCACCAGGATTTGGTGGGGCGTCGAGCCAAGTCCCCTCGACGTCAGGTGTTTGATTCGGCCGAACCGCTGGAGCATGCTCATTCTGCTGACCTGATGGTATCGTGGTGGCGCGAGGCCCCTGGCCGACGGATGACCCGGTGCGGGCGCCGCTGATGAATACGCGCAACGCCAATGCGCGCGCGTGAAAAACGCTGATGCCGAACGCTCGGGCACAACAGCCACTGCATCGGCGTTGCGATCGCGCGGACCGGGTCCGGCGCGCTCGTTAACACCCAGGTCACCAGGAAGTGCTTGATCGGGCACCGACCAGCGAACCGAATAGGCGCCACCAACAGGACCGGAGATCCGAATGACCTATCTGAATCGGCAGGTGCTCGATGAATTGGTTGAAATTCTAGGTCAGGAAGACATCCGGATGATCGCGGGGGCTTTCGTCGACCAACTCGACGTTCAGTTAGGCGAACTCGATCGGCATGTTACCCCTTCGGAGCTGTCCCGGTGCGCCCAGGTCGCCCATACGCTCAAGGGCGGAGCGGGGAATCTGGGCGCGCAGGCGTTGTCCGCGGCGGCGGCTGACCTCGAATGTCATGCCCGAAACGGCGATGTCGAACAGGTCTCCCGCCTCGTGCTGGCGCTACGGGAGATCGCCAGCAACACGGTTGCCGAACTCCGAGAACGAGGCGACGTCGCGTCGTGAGCATGAGCGCCGGAACAGACCAAGCGGCCACCGAACTTGATTGCTCAGCATCCAGCATCGCGTTGTTCCGTGCCTGAAGTCATGATCTCTGCACGAGGACGTCATCGTTGGTCCCCACATGCCGAAAGGCCTGCCGGAATTCAGTTGGGTCAACAGCGTTTGAGGCCACCTCAACACCCCTTTCGGGAATGAAAAAAGGGGGATTCACCGGTATTGTCCGTACCCTCCGCCGTGAGCACCCCGCCACCTTGAACGTGCCTGGTTTCGTCCCGCGTCGCCCCTGGTCCTGGAAACCCCAATGACAATCCGCTCGTCCGGGGGACCGCGATGCATCCTGCACCTCAGGGACACTCCGCCGCTTGAGTCTTCCGTCCACGGTGCAAACCCCTCGGCGCCCATCCGATGCCCCAGCCGGCACGGCGCGGTGCGCCTCGCGCACGATCCGACACGCCGAACGCCGACCGCTCGTCCTCGAGACCACGCGCCATGCATGTGATGATCGTCGAGGACGATCCGTCGACCGGCGCCCTGCTGCGGCAACTGGTCAAGCGGATCTGGGGGCAGGCATCGGTGACGCTGGAGCCGGATCCGCTCGCGGCGCTCGCACAGTTGCGCGACAGCGGCGCGGATCTGCTCCTGCTCGACTGGGGGCTTCCGGGGATGAGCGGAATCGACCTGCTGAAACACCTCCGGCGATCCGGTCTCAACACCGTCTGCGTGATGATTACCGCTCGCTCGGACCGCGAGGAGATCCTCGCCGCCCGGGCCTATCGTGTCGACGCCTACATTGCCAAACCCTTCAATGCGAAGCAGGTGATGGCGCGGCTGTCGGAAATCATGGCGCGACAGCACGAACCGGCGCGGTCCGCGCCCGCGGTCGACTCGCTGGACGCGTTCATCGTGCAGCACTTCAGTCAGGGGGCACTTGGGCTGCCGCTGGACCCTGCGCTCGTCACGGCCATCGAGCAGATCCGCGCGATGGAGGCAGAGGAACGCATCCAGACCTTGCGTCAGTGTCAAACCGACCCGGCCTTGCTCTGTCGTCTGCTGAGTCTGGCGAATCGCAGTCCCTACAGCCAGGGCTTGGCGCTCGTCGAGACCTTTGAAGCCGCGCTCCGTCTGGTTGGTCTTGATGGGTTCATCAACCTCGCCGTGGAGTTGTCTCTGTATGCCGGGAGCCATCTCACCGAGGCCGTTCTCAAGGCCGAGCGCCTGGTCTTCCAACGCGATGCGATGTCCCTGTTCGGGATCGTTTCGAAGTTGCGTGAACACGTCGAGTTCGATCTCGCGGCCTGTCGCAGTGCCTGCCTCCTGGCGCGGGTTGGCGAATTGGCCCTGCTGCAACTGATGCAGGCCTGGAGCGACGACGGGCACCACCTTGATGAAGCGCTCTGCATGGCCATGCTCCGCCAGCATGGCCGGCGCGCCAGTGATGCGATCACGGTCCACTGGAGTCTCCCCCAGCCCATTCGCGAGCGCATTGGCGCCGTCGATGACCTCCCGTCGGGGACGGTGCGGAAGGAGCCCGTCGTCATGCGCATCGCGGGATTGATGCACGCGGGCGATCCTCATCAGGAATTGCCGCGTCTGCTCGCCCGCTTCGGACTCGGAGGCAGCAAGCTGGATCGCCAGGGGTGACGGTCAGGACTCCTTCGCACAGGAGTCATCTCGCTCACGCCGCCATCGCCGCCATCGCCGCGAAGATTCTGTGCATCGAGGCGAGTTTGAGACGTCCTCGACCACCACGTATTGCTCGGCCCAGACTCGCCGCAGCGTCTGCACCGCCGGAATCTTTTCCATCCACGCGTGCTCCGCGCATCGCGTTCAGGAGGCACTGCCCATCCGCTCCGATGGTGGCCGCCAACGCCTGGCGGGCCTCTTCGGTTTTTGGCAGGTGGTCGTTTTCAATGCGGCGGCTGTAGCGCTCGTACCAGACCGGCGGGGCCAGTGTGCTGCAACCAGTCGGGTGCCACCACCGCCACGCTGTTCAAGGCGGCGCGCAGGGTTTCCCCGACCCGCTCCAGGCGGTTGAGATCGCGCACGGCGGCGAGGACATGGGTGGAATCCGTTCGCTGCCGCCCCCGGGCTTTGAGCAGTCCCTGCGTCTGCAATGTGCTCCAAGAGCCCGTCAAGAAGGCGTTGCGTGCCCTTCTCCTTGATCAGCCGGGTGCGGAATTCACTTAACACCGAGTGATCGAAGCCCGGGTCGGTCAGCTCCAGCCCCAGCAGATATTTCCAGTCCAGACGAGCGCGCACGGCGTCCGCCGCCGCTCGATCCGACAGATTTTCAACAAATTGCAGAACCGTCACCCAGGCCAGGCGGCCGGGGGCCTCGGCCGGCTGACCGCGCCGGGGGAAGAGATCGGCAAACCGCTCGTCGGCCTATAACATTCCCAACGCGTCGGCGAGGTGCAAGCACAACGTGCCGTGCGGAAACGCCGCGCACGCGACTCGGCGCGTCTCGGAAGGAATCTCACAGGCAGGGCGAAGTTGAAGGGACATGGAGCCTCCGAAGCGGTTGGCGGCAAGCCGGCTGGTCTGGCTAAGACCGTGGACCGCGCAACCACCCGGATGCTCCAACGGCAGTTGTCTGGGCATCAAATGAATTCGCCACCAGTGTCACTGCTTGTTCTACCCCTCCTTGGATATGGCGGACCTGCCGCCTGCGCTGCACCTGTGGACCCTGCCTATCGTCGTCGACGATCCACAGCCACAGTGATAAAAAATTACACGTATCCCGAGCCTACCCCTCAGTGGGCGAGCTGCGTTGGTGTCCCATCATTTCCGCTTCGATCGCCTGTTCTGGAACAGGGGCAAGAAGTCTCCATAGCCCTCCCGGTTCAGATCGGCGACAGGGATGAAGCGCAGGGCGGCGGAGTTGATGCAGTAGCGCAGTCCCGTGGGCTTGGGGCCGTCGTCGAAGACGTGCCCCAGATGGGAGTCCGCGGTGCGGGAGCGCACCTCGGTGCGCGCCATGCCCCAGGTCCTGTCCTGGCGTTGTGCGACCGCGTCGGGATCGAGCGGCGCGTAGAAGCTTGGCCAACCGGTCTTGGAGTCGAACTTCTGCAGCGAGCTGAACAGGGGCTCGCCCGAGACCACGTCGACGTAAAGCCCCGCTTCATGGTTGTCCCAGTAGCGGTTGTGGAAGGGGGGCTCGGTGCCGTCCTTCTGAGTGATCTCATACTCCAGCGGGTCAAGGCGCTGCTTGATCTCCGCTGGCGAAGGTTTTTGCCAACGCGGCGCCTGAACGGTCGGCGCCCCGCCAATCTCGCTACCCAGGCTCGTTGCCTGCGGCCTGGACCGATTCCGGCCAGGGGGCGACCAGAAGTGCCGAGGCGGCGGTGATGGCCGTCGCCACCAGGATGTGTGTCCTGTTCATGAGTGACCTACTTTGCGATGGGATCGCTATAGAGACCGGGGAGCGCCCGCTGCAATGCATCGATCTTGGGCCGGTCGTTGATGACGATGTAGGGCTGATTGGGATGGCTTGCCAGATAGCCCTGGTGATAGGACTCGGCCGGATAGAAGCCATCGAGCGGCGTGACCTGGGTCACGATGGGGCGCGCATAGACATTGGCCGTCTCCAGTTGAGCGATGTAGGCATCGGCGATGCGCTTCTGCGAGTCATTGGTATAGAACAGGGCCGAGCGGTACTGGGTGCCGCTGTCCGGACCCTGGCGGTTGAGCTCGGTGGGGTCGTGCGCCACCGCGAAGAACACCTTGAGCAGTTGTCCGTAGGAGACCTGCGACGGGTCATAGGTGACGCGGACCGACTCGGCGTGGCCGGTGGCGCCCGCGCTCACCTGGCGGTAGTTCGCGGTGTTGGGGTCGCCCCCGGCATAGCCCGAGACGACCTCGCTCACGCCCTTGACGTGCTCGAAAACGCCTTCGACACCCCAGAAGCAACCGCCAGCCAGGACCGCCGTTTCGGTGCCGGGCGTCGGCGGCTCGTCGATCTTGGGGTCAGGCAAGGAGCCCGCCCGGAGGCTGGCGCTCATGGCGAACAAGGCTGCCGCGGCCAGTGTCGCAGCCGTGAGACCGGTTCCAAGGATGTTGCGAGTCATGGAAGCTCTCCTCATTGTGGTCCGCAATGGCACGACCGGCGATGTCGATTGAAGCAGCGACGCGGCGCGCCCTGAGCGGCCTTGCCGCGTTGCCGCGAAGGACCTCTATTTCGTCATGGCGTCCTTTGCCATGGTTCCCTTGCTCATGGCGTCCTTGGTCATCTCGTCTTTACCCATGGTGCCTTTGCTCATCGCGTCCTTCGTCATCCCGTCCGTGGACATACTGTCCTTGGCCATGCGGCCTTTGGACATCTCCTCTTTTGCCATGCTGCCCTTCGACATGGCGTCGTGCGCCATGCCGCCTTCCGCATAGGCCGCGCCGCCGCCCAGGATAAGGCCGAGTGAAACAACCGCAGTCGTGAGTTTGATCATGATGATCTCCTTGGGGTGGTTGGATGATGTGGCTTTGAGGCCGGTGCGTCAGGGCGCCGAGCGAGGCTCAGCTGCCGCCGAACGTTGACCTGGTCTTCCCAGTAACCGCCGGGGTAGGTGTTGGTGACGAAAAGCGCCTGGATTGCTTGGGATTCTTGTAGCCGAGCTTGGTCGGCATCCGCAGTTTCATGGGGAAGCCGTAGCGGGCCGGTAGGGTTTCGCCGTCGTAGGTCAGGGCCAGCAGGGTCTGTGGATGCAGGGCCGTGGGCATGTCGATGCTGGTGTAGTAGTCATCGCTGCACTTGAAGCCGATGTACCTGGCGCTCAGGTCGGCGCCGATGCGCTTGAGGAATAGGGAGAAGGGTACGCCGCCCCATTTGCCGATCGCGCTCCAGCCCTCCACGCAGATGTGACGCGTGACCTGATCGGTCTGCGGCAACGCCCGCAGTTCCGCCAGCGTCCAGGCGTGCCGATCGGCGACCAGTCCGCTGACATCCAGCCGGAAACTGTCCGCATCCACCCGCGGCACCTGGTCCTCGGCGTAAAAGGCGTTGAAGGGGAAGGGCCGCGTGATCATGGAGTCGGGATAGGTCGGCGCCAGTCGGTTCGGATCGAACAGCCAGGCCTGAGCCTTGTCGTTGAAACGGGAGATCCGCTCCAGCGCCCTTTCCACGCCTGGGCTATCGGTGACATCGCAGCCGGTCAGCAGGGACAGACCGCCGAGGGTCAGCGAGCCCGTGAGGAAGCGGCGGCGCGCCGGGGAGTAGAGGCGGCCGAACGCTTCCTTGACGATGACAGCCTGATCGGGATGTCGAATGGGGTTGCGCATCGGGATCTCCTTAGCGGCCACGGATCATGGTGAGCAGGGTACGCGGCACCAGCATCGCCATCGCCAGGTGCACCGCCGTGAAGCCGACCAGTCCCGCCATGGCGAAGAAATGGATGTAGCGCGCCGTCTCGTAGCCGCCCAGCAGCTCGCGTAGCAGCGGAAACTGCACGGATTTCCACAACACCAGTCCGGACAGCACCAGCAGCAGGATGTCGAGCATCACGAACAGATAGGCGCCGCGCTGCACGCTGTTGTAGAGGCGCGGGTCCGCATGCGAAAGACGACCGTGCAGGGCGGCCTTGAGGTCGGCGTATAGGGACCGAGGCGAGATCGGCAGGAACTTGCGCCACAGCCGTCCGCTCAGGACATTGAACAGCAGATAGAGCAGCCCATTGGCGGCCAGCAGCCACATGGCCGCGAAGTGCCAATGGATGGCCCCGCCCAGCCAACCGCCCAGGGTGATGTCGTTGGCGAAGCGGAAGTCGAACAGCGGCGAGGCGTTGTAGATGCGCCAGCCGCTGGCCACCATGACGAGCACTGCCAGGGCGTTGAGCCAATGGGTCAGGCGCAGCCACAGCGGGTGGATGGGGCTCCGGGATGGGGGTGTCATCTCGGTCATGATCCGGCCACTCCGGCGTTGCGCACTGGCTCGCGCCGACGGCCTGCAGCACGCGACCACTGTCCTGGTCCTGCACGAAGCTGATGATCTCCAACTGGTCCCATTGCCAGGTCGGCGCAAGCGGAATGCTTCGCTCCAATGCGACTTGGCTGCCGGGTGAAGCGCAAGTGGTCCGATCCAGGCCCGCACCACATGATCGTGGCTCAGGCGGCGCCCGCGGTTCTCCCCGTCGCGCACCTGCGAGCTGAGGCCGTTCTCGGCCACGGCCAGATAGAGCGCGGCATGCTCGATCGCACTCTCGGCGTGGCGATGATCACGAGCTGGTTGTCGCCCTTCATTTGGGCCTTGAGATGGATGCTCGCCTCGGCGCTTGCCCGTTGATCTGCCGCACCCGGTCGGCCACCGCCGCCGGGCGCGTGGCGGCGCCAGCGACGAAAAACTGGGTGTGTAGACCGCGCGTGAGCCGCCGAGCTGCACCAGCGCGGACTGTCGCTTGGCGAAGCCGTCCTGTGCGTACGGATCCCGCCATCCCAGATCGTCCCAATAGCCGACGTGCAGCGCCAGGGGCACCAGCTTTGCCTCCTGGCGCAACTGCCCTAACAGACGGTCGGCGGGCGGGCAACTGGAGCACCCCTCGGAGGTGTAGAGCTCGACCAGCGCGGTCGTGCCCGGTCCGCTTTGGACATCGCAGGCCGCGGAGCCCGGCACCGGGAGCACCGGCGATTAGAGCCGCGATCAGGATCCGAACCTTAGGCATATTGAGCGACCTCGCCTCGATGAATGGTTGGCGGCGAAGGCGGCCCGATGCAGGCCGCGTTTGCCCTGTCTGTAAGCTCGATGTCTGAGCTGGGTCTGCAAGCGAGTTCGCGCCGAGGTGGTGAATGGTTACAGGACCGGGCAAACTCCCCGCACAACCGATCCCGACCCATTCTGCGATCGGGCTTCTTCAATGACGGTTCTGTAACCAAAGGCAGTGCTTCAACGAATGACTGAACAGGCGCAATACGACTCCACCGAGGAGCGTCTGCGGCAATCGCTGCTGCGCGGGCGCGACGGGGACGCCGTGGCCTACCACGGCTTCCTGAAAGCCTTGACCGCGCATCTGCGCGCGTATTTCAGGCGGCGCCTGAGCGCGTTGCCCGATGAGGTGGAGGATCTCGTGCAGGAAGTCCTGCTTGCCATTCACAACCAGCGGCAGACCTACGACGCCGACCAGCCGCTGGACGGCCTGGGTGCATGCGATTGCCAAGTACAAGCTGATCGACCTGCTGCGTCGGCGGGCGGGCAGGGAGCGCCTGACGGACCCGCTCGATACGGTGCCGGACAACGCGGCGGAGTTCTTTTCCACCGCCGACGGCGAGGCTGCCGAGGCGCGCCGATTTCGCAGAGTTGCTGCCCACTTCGCCCGACCGCCAGCGCTTGCCCATCGTCCGCACCAAGCTGGAGGGCCTGTCCGTGGCGGAGGCCGCGATGGCCACGGGCATGTCCGAGTCGGCCATCAAAGTCGGCGTGCATCGTGGGCTCAAGGCACTGGCCGCACTGATCAGAGGTGAGAGATGAAGTCCGATGAGCTGGTTTTGCTGCTGGCAACCGGCGTGGAGCCCGTCGAACGGCACCCCGTGGGCCGCCGGCATGCCGTCGCCGTGGGCTTGGGCCTGATCGGCGCGGGCGCGCTCATGCTGATGCTGCTCGGGCTGCGCCCCGATCTGGCCGAGGTGGTACGTCTGCCCATGTTCTGGGTCAAGCTCGCCTTTGTCGCCGGTCTGGCCTGGACCAGCCTGCTCGCCGCCATGCGACTGTCGCGCCCCGGCATGGGCCTCGCCTGGGTGCCCGCGGCGCTGGTTGCGCCCGCGCTGGCGATCTGGGCCATCGCCGCCTTCGTACTGGCCGACACCGCGCCGGTGGAGGTGGCCCGGGCTGCTCTTTGGGGCGACGTGGACGTTCTGTCCCTGGCTCATCGCGCTGTGTCGGTGCCGGCGTTCGTCGCCCTGTTCTGGGCAATGCCGGACTGGCACCGACCCAACTGCCGTTGAGCGGTGCGGCGGCGGGTCTGCTGGCCGGCAGCCTCGGCGCGCTGGTGTATTGCCTGCATTGCCCGGAGCTCGCGGCGCCCTTTCTCGGCACCTGGTATCTGCTCGGCATGCTGATTCCCGCCCTGATCGGCAGTCTGCTCGGTCCGCGTCTGTTGCGCTGGTAAGCGGGGCTCCGGACCTTTCCACCGCCGCTCAGCCGGTGTTGGGTCTACCCCTGGGACGAAATCCTCGCCCCCATCGCCACCCTGCGGCTGAAGGTGGCCACGGCTTCGCAGCTGTTCCGCCGGCTGAACTCCTATTCCCGGCAACACCCTCTGTACCGGGCCTTGAAGGAGTTCGGGAAAATCCCGAAAACCCTCTTCATCCTGAAGGATGTCGATGACTTGGCGTTCCGGCAGGCCATCGAAAAGCAACTGAACAAGGTCGAGGCCTCCAACAAGTTCGCCCGGGCCATCGCGTTCGGCCACAACCAGGAATTCGTCCAGGGCGAGAAGGAGGATCAGGAGATCGCCGAAGGCTGTCGGCGGCTGATCAAGAACGCCATCATCTGCTGGAACTACCTGTACTTGTCACGGATCCTCGCGGCGGAGAATGACCCGGCGCGCCGAGCGAGGCGCTCCGCCAGGGCTCGGTGGCGACCTGGAAGCACTTCAACCTGCACGGCGAGTTCGATTTCTCGGACGAGCGGATGGCCGATTCCATCGGATTGACCGCGGTTCCCGTCGCGCTTTCTGGCGTGGACCCGCCGCGCGCGCCATGAATTTAGCCCCGACACCTGGAAAACCGGGCCGACAGAGTGCCTATGAGAGTTTTGTCCGTTTGTGCATAATTACCGAATGGCGAACGACCATCCAAGAATCCTTGGTTTGCTGGACGGCGGCGACCGTGGCAATCAATCCTGGCCCGAGACGATGGAATGCAGTCCTGGACGGTGAAATGCAGGCCGAGTGGGGATTAATCCTGGCCTGAAGGGTCGTGAGTTGCAGTGAATCCTGGCCCGAAATCGCGTCAAATGCAGGCCCGGCAGTTTTCAAATGCAAGTCGCTACACCTACTCACCTGGAATTGCACACATATTGCCAATCCCACACAATTGCCCATCATGCGGAGGCTGTGTGCCGCCAAAGGCTACAAGCTACCTGAATTAGTGACCCCTTTTGAACTCATGGAGGTGCAACCGTGACGACGAAGCAACCCTGGCATGATCCCATCGTCGCGGACATTCATGCCACCCGTGAACGGCTCGCGAAGCAGTATCACGATGATTTAAGGGCGTATTCTAAGGCGGCAGAAGCGCATTGCCGGGATTCAGGCTTTCACATTGCTGAAAGCCCACGTCGTCCACTGGTGCAGGAAACGCCTACAAAAGCGCAAGTCACCGCCTAGCACTTCAGCGTTCTCCTGATTTTATCGCGTGATACTGGCCTTTTCGTCCCGAGAAGACGGCGAAGCGATCTTTGTTGTACCAACAATTAACCATTGCGAAATAGCCGATCACGGAGACTTCAAACGCGCCCTTGCGTGGCATCCTGAGGCGTCCGCTGGATTGGCGGCTGCTCCTGATACCCCCGCTGCTGTCGCCGTTTCCGGATACCTTCGATCCGCTCCAACCCGGCCGCCTGGGAGGGCACGTAGACCACCCGCATCTGTCCCTCGCCGGGATCCCAAGCCGCCCCACGCCAGGATTATGGTCCAGTCACCGAAGAGATCCTGAAGCAGCTCGGCTTGGTAATAGCGCGCCTTGTCGGGGTTGATCCAGCGAGTCATCAAACCATCCGGTGACGGAAACGGCGCCCTCCCGATCATCCAACAAAACCGCCGGGGAAAGTCATGGCTATTTGCGCCCAACCTCTCGAAAAGGTAAAAATTAGCGATCTCTAATAGGCAAGGTCTCTTTCAGGCTTCCCTCACCCGGAGCATCGAAGCGGTGGAGGCTACTGCCAGGGACTGCCCCAGGCAGCTGACCTTCGATCGGGTTCGCTCCTCAGCTTCCCCTTCGATGATCGAGGATAACAGACGATAACTGACCTTCCATCGTGTCGTGCCGACCAATACACCTGCTGTTTTCTGGTTCAGCTTGATCACTTCGCCAAACCGTTCAACGCCATTTCTGTCCTTGAAGGCCACCTTATCGCCGACTTTCAGGCTGTTTCGGTCGAGCTTGCCTGTCGAGCCGGAAATACTGACATCCGCATGGTGGAGATTGATGTGGTAGAAAGGGATATTCCACAGCGCACCATCATGGCGGTTTTTCACCAAGGCTCTCGTCCTATTCAGCTCGACGATGTTCGCTTCGATCAGTCGGTTTTCATCTGCATCGAAATACTCAATATCCTGTCCGACTTTCAGCGAATCCTTTATTTTCCTGTTCTTACAGGATCTTCCAGGCTGCGGCGAATTGCTTGCTGCAGGCGATAGAGGTCGAACAAGGACGCACTGTTCAGCTCCTCCAGTATCTTGGAGTAGTTCATGCGATGTCTTCGCTGCCCCCGGTATGGGCCTTCTTGCGTTCAGCCAGGTAGGCGAAGAAGGTCCTTCGTCCGACGCCGGCAGCCGTGCATGCCTCGGCGGCGGTTTTCCCCGAGTTCTCATAGAGGATTCTGGCGTTATCGAGCTTCTTCGCATCGGTTCGCGGCCGCCCGCCGGTCTTTCCACGGGCTCTCGCCGAAGCGCGACCAGCCCCCGCACGCTCGGCCCGCAGTTCCCGCTCCATCTGGTGGATCGCGCCCATCATCGACAGGAAGCAGCGCCCCGTCGCGCTTGCGGTGTCGATGCTCTCACGCAACGACACCAGTTCGATCCGGCGTTGCTGAAGCAACTTGGCCGTTTCCAATAAATCCAGCAGCGAGCGCGTCAGGCGGCTGAGTTCGGTGACCACCAGGGTATCGCCAGCGCGCAGATAGGCCATCATCTGCTCCCAGCCGGGCTGGTCTAACTGCGAGCCGGTCAGGCGGTCAGTGAAGATCTTCTCGCAGCCGGCCCCCGCAGCGCATCCAACTGCGAGTCGAGATTCTGACCCTGACTGCTGACGCGGGCGTAGCCGATCCGGTTCGCTGAGGACTCCGTGGCGAGCAAGGTGCTGACCCCGTCGTGCAAAAAGCGAGCGTGTCTGTAGTATAGATGCACGATGATTATCGCAATGGTTTTTGCACGGCTACCAATGGGAAGAGACCAGGCATGCGCAGGCATGGACCCGCCGTGCAAGAAGGCTACTTTCTGCACTCGCTGAGCCGCGCTCTGCCATGGCCGCCGATTCGCGCCGCCTGGCGATCCTGACCGCCAAGGAGGTCGATGACCTCTATGGCCTGCCGCGTTTCGACGAAGCCGACCGGCTGGGCTATTTCGACCTGAGTGCCGCGGAGCGGGACGCCGTGGAGGGCGTGCACACCACATCGGCCGCCGTGCACTTGGTTCTGCAACTCGGCTACTTCAAGGCGAAGCGACGGTTCTTTGTCTACGAGCACGCGGCGGTGCTGGATGACTTGCAGCACATCCTGCAGCGTTACTTCCCCGAGCGCGACTTGGAGACTGTCAAGCCGCTGTCCAAGCCGACCCGCCTTGGCCAGCAGGAGCGCGTGCTCGACCTGTTCGACTACCGCCTGTGCGACGAGTCCGCCCGAGCGGACCTGGAGCAGAAGGCGCGGCGCATCGCCAGGCTCTCGACGCAGCCGCTCTACGTCCTGCGTGAGGCCCTGAGGTACCTTGAGCAGCAACGCCTGGTCGCACCCGGGTATAGCGTCCTGCAGGATCTGGTCGGCCGGGTCGTCGCCGGTGAGCGCCGACGACTCATGCAGCAACTCGAGCAGGCCCTGACGCCAGCCGTGGAACGTCAACTGGACGACTTGTTGGAGGCGGACGAGGGGATCTACCGCATTCGTGCGCTGCAACGCGAGGC
>CAWFSC010000011.1:0-63409 GCA_963818415.1 uncultured Gammaproteobacteria bacterium
CCGCTGCTCCAGTTTGGCCTGCTGGGCCTCGTCGAGATTCTCGTCTTCCAGGATCTCGTAGAACTCCGCGCTCAGATCGTCGTTCTGGTTCTGCACTTGCGGCACGCGCTTGTTGTAGAACAGGGGCACGGTCGCGCCGTCGTTCATCGACTGGCTGAAGTTGTATTCCGAGACGTAGTCGCCGAACCACTCGTTGGTCTTGCGGCCGCGGCCGAGCAGCGGGGTGCCGGTGAAGGCAAGGTATTGGGCGTTGGGCAAACCGGCCCGCATGTTTTCCGCGAGCGACTTGTACTGGGTGCGGTGGGCCTCGTCGACGATGACGATGATGTCGTCGCGGTCCGAGAGCAGTGTCAAGACCCGTATGATTATGTACCGCGCAGAAGCTACCCTTTGTTCCAGGCCCGCGAGGCACTGCGCACCCTGTGCGATGAGCTGAGCGTGGCCAAGCGTCCACGGCCGAAGACGCCTTCACCGACCTGACGGGACATCTGAGCGATGAATCTGAACCTGCATAGCAACGCGCGCACCACGCCAGCCATCCGCCAGGAGCTGCGTGAGTCCACGAAGTCGGAGCGGGAACTGGCCCGCGAGTACCACCTGAACCGCGCCACGGTGCGCAAATGGCGGCGGCGCGACAACGGTCAGGATGCGTCGCATCGTCCCCATCGTCTGCACACCACGCTAACCCCGGCCCAGGAGTTGGTCGTCATTGAGTTGCGCAAAACCTTGCTCCTGCCCTTGGATGACTTGCTGGCGGTGACGCGCGAGTTCATCAATCCCGACGTCTCGCGTTCGGGTCTGGATCGCTGCCTGCGGCGGCATGGCGTCTCGAACCTCCAGGCCCTGATCCCGCCACCGGAAGACGAGGTCAAACCGACGAAAACCTTTAAGGATGATGAGCCTGGCTTCGTCCACGTCGATATCAAGTATCTGCCGCAGATGCCGGACGAGGCCGCGCATCGCTATCTGTTCGTCGGCATCGATCGCGCCTCGCGCTGGGTGTATGTCGAGATTCTCGGCGAGAAAACGGCAGCGAACGCCCGCGACTTTTTCCAGCGACTCATCGCGAAAGCGCCCTTCACGGTCCAGAAGGTCCTGACCGATAACGGCAAGGAATTCACCGATCGCTTCTGCGCCACCGGCGAACGCGATCCCACCGGACGTCATCGCTTCGACCGCGCCTGCGATCGTCACGACATCGAACACCGCCTCATCAAGCCCCGCCATCCCCAGACCAACGGCATGGTCGAACGCTTCAATGGCCGCATCAGCGAGGTGCTGGCCACCACCCGCTTCGATGCGGCCCAGAGCCTGGCGGACACCCTGAGCCGCTATGTGCGGCTCTATAATCACCAGATCCCACAAAACGCGTTGGGACACGTCTCGTCGATTCAGGCGCTCAAAGATTGGCAGGAGAAATGCCCAGAACGTTTCAAAAGAAAGGTCTATAATCTTACGGGACTTGACAATTAGCCTTCAGCTTCATTGCATAAAGTCGCTGTCGCCCGGATTCCTTCCAGGTATTGATCATGAATCCGGCTGCGGCGATGGCGCAAAGGCGTAGGGTGGAACGCGCAGCGGTTCCACCATCGACGTTGCGGCTGACAAACATGGCGGATCGCCCTGCGGGCATCCGCCCTACTGGCCGGGTCGATGATCGAGGCCACGCTTGAGTAGGCCGCTCATCGGCCTAGTCCCGGTAGGCGAGCATCCTGCCAGGTTCGCGAGCGCACTGAGCCGTGCCTGGCGCCCGTCCACCCTGGTCAGGAAGCATTCCATCGCACCAAGCCGTCTCACCACTTCACCAGGTGCCCACACCATGTCAATCATTCTCGAAGAGTCGATCCGCGCCTGGATGGCGGGAAGCCAAAGCCTGCGCGAGCGGATCACCGAGCAAGGCACGGAGCGCTTCCTCGCCGTCCTCGGGTCGACCGAGCCCCCGGATCGGGCGCGGGTGGATCGGGCCAGCGCCAGCGCCCGCGATGAGGTCTTCGCCGCCCTGACTGCGGACGCGGTGCTGGATTCCTTGCCCACCGCGCCGACCGATGCCGGCGCCCGCGAGGCATTGCGCAGCCGTTGGCTCAGTCTCAGCCCCGCTTGGAGTCTGCCACTCCCCGTCTCCGGACCCGAGCCTGTCCGCCCAGCGGCTGGCCATCGCCGCCGCCATCGGCAGCCTGCTCGGCATGATGCTGCTGGGTGGATTGCTGAACCTGACCCTGGGCATCCGCGGGGTGGGGATGCTGATCGGCGGCCCCGGCGGCGCGGCGCTGGCCATGTACGCGGTCGGCCGGCTCACCGAGAGCAAGGCCCTGCGGCGGACGCTCAAGACCCTGCTCGGCGTGGCCTGGACGGCGGACCTGCTGGGCGCCGCCTCGCTCGGACTCGGCGCACTCTGGGGCCGGCTGGCCGGCGTCGGTCTGCTGCGGCGCATCCTGGTCTACGCGGGCGCTGTGTCCCTGTTGGCCTTCACCCGTGGCGGCGCCCAATACGATACCCGCGCCTATCGCAGACTCGGTCCGCGATCTGATCCGCCAGTGGGTCGAGGTCTCCTCGGTCCTGCTCGGCTGTCTGTCCGCCGGACCGGTGACCAGCCACGCCGAGCGCGGTGCTGGACGCCGGGCTCGCGCGGGCGATCCAGGATCTGCACCGCTCCGATGCCACCAGTCTTCCAGCCGCCGCCGAGGCGCTGCTGTTGGAAGCGCGCCGGATGGGTCTGGAGGGCGTCTCAGCGCCGCCGCGCTTCGCAGCAGTCCGGCCGCGCGGAGCGCCCGCGCCTGCGCTGGAGCCCGGAATTGGAGCAACGCTATCGACCCTTCGGTCTGATCGAGGACGGCGACACCGTCATCGTCGAGGACGAGCCGGTGATCCAGAACGGCCGCGTACTGGAGAAGGGCCATGTCCGCAAACAGCGATAGCACCGCGCCCATGTCGGCGGACCCCAAGCCGGTCCTGGCCATCGATTTCGGCACCTCCAACACCTACGTCACCAAGTGTCCGGGCGACAAGGAAGATCCGGTCGGCGTGGATTTCGGCGACGGCCGCGACGGCATCGCCACCGCCATCCTCTACCGCGACGACAAGGAGCCGCTGATCGGCCATGTCGCGCTGGAGGAGTTTGGCGACGCCGGCGCCGAGCACGACGACTACCGCATCCGCGCCCAGTTCAAACCGGATCTGGTCAGCAGCGCCGAGGCGCGCACCGATGCGCGCGACTTTCTGGTCGGTCTGCTGGCGCTCGCCCGACGGCAGAACAAGGACATCGCGCCCTTGCAGCGCCAGGTCATCTTCGGGGTGCCGAGCGAGGCGTCCGAGACCTATCGGGAGACGCTTGCGCGCCATCGCCCAGGAGGCGGGCTTCGGCGAGGTCAAGACGGTGGACGAGCCCAAGGGCGCGCTCTACTTCCATCTCCAGCGCAAGGACATCACCCCGATCGAGGCGCTCAAGGGCGCGCTGGTGGTCGATTTCGGCGGCGGCACCTGCGACTTCGCGCTCGTCGTGCGGGGCGAGATCCTGCACTCCTGGGGCGACATGCACCTGGGCGGGCGCCTGTTCGATGACCTCTTCTACCAGTGGTTCATCGAGCAGAATCCCGAGGCCGTCGCGGCGATGCGCCGCGAGCGGGCCGAATTCTTCGTGCTGGCGGTGCGCTGCCGCGAGGTGAAGGAGAAATTCTCGCTCGCCATGGCGCTCGACCCCACGACGGTCTATCGCAAGACCCTGGGCGACTATGGACGCATCGACGAGGTGACCTGGGACAGCTTCCTGGCGCGCGCGCGCCGCTACCGGCCATCGGAGACCTTTTCTCAGTATCTGCGCGCGATGAACCCGCAGGCCGGCGCGCATCTGGATTCCTTCGCGCAGGGGCTCGATCTGCTCGACTGGTTTCGCCAGACCCTGCGTCAGGGGCTGGCCCATGAGCAGGTGCGCCATCAGGATCTGGCCTGCGTGATCCTGACCGGGGGCAGCAGCGCCTGGCCCTTCGTCGCGGACATCGTCGTGGAAGAGCTGCGAACAGATCGAACGGTCGCCGCGTCTGGTGCATAGCGACCGACCCTATGTGACCGTGTCCCAGGGGCTCGCCATCGTCCCGGCGCTCCAGCGACGGCTCGCGGCGACCCAGATCGACCTGCGACGCGAGCTGCCGGAGTTCATCGGCACCCGCATTGCCCCCTTGATCGAGCGGCGGATGGACGAGGCCGCGAACCGCATCGCCGAGCTGGTCGCGGTCGGTCTGTTCGACGGGCGGATCGAGCCCATCCTGCGCCGCTTTCGCCAGGAGGGCGGATCGGTCGCGGACCTCAAGTCCAGGCTCGCGGAGGACGCCGCCGCCTTCAGGCCGCAGCTCGAAGCCATCGTCACGACCCAGCTCGCCAAGGTGCTCACCGGCGTCGCCGCCGACACCACCGAGCTGATGCAGGACTGGTACCGGCAGCACCGGCTCACCGTCGATCAGGGCCTCACCCACGCCGGAACGCCGGTGGACATGGCCGAGGGGCTGCGGCTCGCGGACCTGGATGTCTATCGGCGAGATCACGGGCGTCGTCCTGGCGCTCTCCACCACCATCGTCAGCGTCCTGGCGGCCACCATCAGCGGCGGGGCCGGCACCGCGCTCGTCATGTCCGGCCCCATCGGATTGCTGATCGGCGCCCTGGTCGGCCTGATCGCCGGCGCCCTGGCGATGCGCTACGGAACTGGACGAGGCCAAGCGCCGCGCCGAGCAATGGGAAGGCGCCCCGCGTCTGGCTCCTCGCACGCGCACTCTCCGACACCAAGATCGCCCGCCTGCGCGACGACCTCAAGGGCCAGGTGGCGGACAAGGTGACCGCCCAATCGGAGCAGGCCAGACAGGGATTGGAGGATCAGATCAGCGAGCGGGTCGAGCAGGAGATCGCGAGTCTGTCGGCGATCAGTCAGATTTGGTAGGAAAGTGTCCAGTCTCGACTTCCCGATCCGGACCTGGTGACGAAGCCCCTGAGACTGTGAAAGAAATCCTCGTAGGATGGGCAGAGCGCAGCGATGCCCATCGGATCTGGTCGATGTCATTCAGAAAACGTCTGAATATATCGCGGCTTGAAAGATGGGCATCGCTCTCGCTCTGCCCATCCTACGCTGCTTGATGCGGACGAAACGCAGGCGCTCGCGGACCGGATGGGGGTGAGGACGCTGTGCGATGGCGAGGTACTGGTCGCCGAAGGGGATCTGTGCCAGACCCTTTTCCTGCAAGCGGCGGGTGCCATCCAATTCTATCGGGACCGCGCGGGTCACGAGGACATCCTCTACCAGATGCAGGTCGGTGAATGCGTTGGGACCCGTAGTTTCATCGACGGTTCGGCATACGTCTTTGGGCTGCGCGCTGTCGGCGACAGCACGGTTCTGACCTTGGAGTCCAGCCGCCCTGGAGTCCATGGAGGAAGGTCATCCCCGTTTACTCTATAAAGTCATGCGTGCCTTCGTTCTCATCACCCACGCCACATTGGCGCGTTTGCGCCTTGAGGACGAAGATCTGCGGAATTACTTGTTGAAGTCCGGCGGGCGCTACTGAGTGCCCGATGACAACGTCCGAGCCAGCAACCGAAAACGCCTCGTCGACGTATTCCGGACAATCGCGCGATCAGCCTTGGATCGAGCCAGCAGCAGGGTTCGCCCCGTTCCACATCCATGTAAAGCCTTGGATCATGCCGCATTCCGGTTTCCGGCGTGACGGCGAGCGATCGATCAGCGCCACCGAACAGAGCACCCATATCGGTCCGTATCGAACAATCCGTCCTCGGCGGGCAGGGTTCTCTCTGTGTGTTAGCGCACAGAGTCATGCCGCTCGGCAAGCGTAGCCTGAGACGAACGCGCGCATCCCGCTAAGACCGGGTGGGCGTTTCGCGGGTTCGGATGTCAGCGGCGTGTGAGGGTTGTCATCGTCCCAGTGTTGGGCGTGTTCATGGTCCTGGACACACGATTTGGGCCGTTCTGGTCCCTGGAGGAAGACGACGGATGGCAACTCAAACACAACCACATCGAACAAACGTCGTCCTGGTCGTCATCGCGATTGCGATTGCCGCCTCAGCGCTCGGAGGAGTGGCCTGGATCGCCTTTAAGCCGACCGGTCCGGGCACCGGCTTCGTCAGCGGCAACGGCCGCATCGAGGCCACCGAGATCGACGTCGCCACCAAGCTCGCCGGACGGGTGGAGAACATCCTGGTCAAGGAGGGCGATTTCGTGGAGGCCGGTCAGCCGCTGGCGCGGATGCAGGTCGATGTCCTGGACGCGCAGCGCGACGAGGCGCTGGCCAAATCCCGCCAGGCCGTCACCGCCGTCGCCAGCGCCAAGGCCCAGGTCGCGGTGCGCCGGAGCGACACCGCCGCCGCGCAGGCCCTGGTGGGTCAGCGCGAGAGCGAGCTGGACGCGGCGCAGCGGCGCTACGCACGCTCCGAGACCCTGTCCGAGAAGGGCATGACGACCCGCCAGATCCTCGACGACGACCGCGCCAGCGTGCATGGCGCCGGAGGCCACGCTGGCCGGCGGCCGAAGGCCCAGGTGACCGCGAGCTCAGGCGGCGATCACGGCCGCGCGCGCCGAGGTGGTCGGCGCCAACTCCGGCGTCGAGGCGAGCGAGGCGACGGTCGCCCGCGTCGAGGCCGACATCGAGGACAGCCAGCTCAAGTCCCCGCGCGCCGGGCGGGTGCAATACCGCATCGCCCAGCCCGGCGAGGTGCTGGGCGCCGGCGGCAAGGTGCTCAACCTGGTGGATCTCAGCGATGTCTACATGACCTTCTTCCTGCCCGAGACGGCGGCCGGGCGGGTGGCGCTGGGCAGCGAGGTGCATCTCGTGCTCGACGCGGCGCCGCAGTACGTGATTCCGGCGCGGGTGTCCTATGTCGCCAGCACCGCGCAGTTCACGCCCAAGACGGTGGAGACCGCCAGCGAGCGGCAGAAGCTGATGTTCCGCGTCAAGGCGCGGATCGACCCGGAGCTGCTGCAAAAACACCGCAAGCTGGTCAAGACCGGCCTGCCCGGCATGGCCTGGCTCAAGCTCGACGCGCAGGCCGTCTGGCCGGCCGACCTGGTGCTCAAGGTGCCGGATTGACCGCCGTCGATCCGCCGGAGCGGGATGCGCCGGCTCCGGTGGCCAGCCTGACCGACGTGAGTCTGCGCTACGGCAAGGTCGTCGGCGCTGGACGACATCACCCTGGACATCCCGGCCGGGCGCATGGTCGGACTGCTCGGCCCGGACGGCGTGGGCAAATCCAGCCTGCTGGCGCTGCTGTCCGGCGCCCGTGCGATTCAACAGGGCCAGGTGCGAGGCCTTGGGCGGGGACATGGCCAGCGCGCGCCATCGCGGGCGCGTCTGCCCCCGCATCTCCTACATGCCCCAGGGCCTGGGCAAGAACCTCTATCCGACCCTGTCGATCGAGGAGAACCTCCAGTTCTTCGGCCGGCTGTTCGGCCACCCGGCCGCCGAGCGCCGCCGTCGCATCGACGCGCTCACGCGCGAGCACGGGCCTGACGCCCTTCCTGTCGCGCCCGGCCGGCAAGCTCTCCGGCGGCATGAAACAGAAGCTCGGACTCTGCTGCGCCCTGATCCACGACCCGGACCTCTTGATCCTGGACGAGCCGACCACCGGCGTCGATCCGCTCGCCCGCTCGCAGTTCTGGGACTTGATCAGAGGGATCCGCGCCGAGCAAACCGGCATGAGCGTGATCGTCGCCACCGCCTACATGGACGAGGCGCAGGGCTTCGACTGGCTGGTGGCCATGGACGCCGGCCGTGTCCTGGCCACCGGCACGCCGGCCGAGCTGCTGGAGCGCACCGGCAGCGACTCGCTGGACGCGGCCTTCATCGCCCTGCTGCCGGAGGACCGTCGGCGCGGTCATCGGGCCGTGACCATCCCGCCGCTCGCCGCCGGAGGCGACGCCGAGATCGCCATCGAGGCGAAAGACCTCACCATGCGCTTCGGCGATTTCGTCGCCGTCGATCATGTGAATTTCTCCATCCGTCGCGGCGAGATCTTCGGCTTCATCGGCTCCAACGGCTGCGGCAAGTCCACCACCATGAAGATGCTGACCGGACTGCTGCCGGCCAGCGAGGGCCGCGCGGCGCTGTTCGGGCAGGCGGTCGATCCCAAGGACATCGCCACGCGCCGGCGCGTGGGCTACATGTCGCAGGCGTTCTCGCTCTATTCGGAGCTGTCGGTGCGCCAGAACCTGGTGCTGCACGCGCGCCTGTTCCAGGTGCCGGAGACCGAGATCCCGGCGCGGGTGGACGAGATGGTCCAGCGCTTCGGTCTGGCCGAGGCGGTCGACGCCATGCCCGGCACGCTGCCGCTGGGCATCCGCCAGCGTCTCTCGCTGGCCGTGGCCATGGTGCATCGACCCGAGCTGCTGATCCTGGACGAGCCCACCTCGGGCGTGGACCCCATCGCGCGCGACAGCCTCTGGCAACTGATGATCGACCTGGCGCGCAACGACCGGGTCACCATCTTCATCTCCACCCATTTCATGAACGAGGCCGGGCGCTGCGACCGCATCTCGCTGATGCACGCCGGGCGCGTGCTGGTCACCGATGCCCCGGCCGAGCTGGTGCGGCAACGCGGCGCGGCGACGCTGGAGGCGGCCTTCATCGGCTATCTGGAAGACGCCGGCGCGCGTGGCGAGGCGTCAGCACCGTCGGTGACAGCGGCCCCATCGGTTCCAGCGACCGCACCGCGCGCCCGCCGCCTTCCCTTCAGCCTGGGCCGCGCCTGGAGCTACTGCCTGCGCGAGACGCTGGAGCTGCGACGCGACCCGATGCGCGCCACCATGGCGCTGCTCGGAACGGCCCTGCTGATGTTCGTCTTCGGCTATGGCATCAGCCTGGACGTGGAGGATCTGAGCTACGCCGTGCTCGACCGCGACCAGACCGGCTTGAGCCAGAACTACGCCCTGAATCTGTCCGGCTCGCGCTACTTCGTCGAGCGCCCGCCGATCCTCGATGACCGCGATCTCGACCGGCGCATGCGCGCCGGCCAGCTCGCGCTGGCCATCGAGATCCCGCACGGCTTCGCGCGCGACATCGCGCGCGGTCACAGCGTCCAGATCGGCGCCTGGGTGGACGGCGCCATGCCGGTGCGCGCCGAGACGGTGCGGGGCTATGTGCAGGGGATGCACCAGGGCTGGCTGCTGGAGCAGGCGAAACACCGGCTCGGCCAGGACGCCGCGACCGGCCCGGCGACCATCGCGACGCGCTTTCGCTACAACCCGGACGTGCGCAGCCTGCCGGCGATGGTGCCGGCGGTCATCCCCATGCTGCTGCTGATGATCCCGGCGATGCTGACCGCGCTCGCGGTGGTGCGCGAGAAGGAGCTGGGCTCCATCATCAATCTCTATGTCACCCCGGTCACCCGCAGCGAATTCCTGCTCGGCAAGCAGCTCCCCTACATCCTGCTGGCGATGCTCAACTTCGCCCTGCTGACGCTGCTGGCGGTCACCGTCTTCGGGGTGCCGGTCAAGGGCAGCCTCCTGGCGCTGACGGCGGGGGCGCTGCTCTTCGTCACCTTCTCGACCGGCTTCGGTCTCTTCGCCTCCACCTTCACGCGCAGCCAGATCGCGGCCATGTTCGTGACCATCATCGGCACCATCATCCCGGCCGTTCAGTTCGCCGGCATGCTCAACCCGGTGTCCTCGCTCGAAGGCGTGGGGCATCTCATCGGCCAGGTCTATCCGGCCGCGCACTTCCTCACCATCACGCGCGGCGTCTTCAACAAGGCGCTGGGCTTCGCCAGCCTCGAAGCCTCCTTCTGGCCGCTCGCGCTGGCGGTGCCGGTGATCCTGGCCCTGTCGATCCTGCTGTTGAAGAAGCAGGAGCGCTGAGGATGGCGCATCTCGCCAACATCTACCGGCTGGGCATCAAGGAGCTTTGGAGCCTGGCGCGCGACCCCATGATGCTCGTCCTCATCGCCTACACCTTCACGGTGTCCATCTATGTGGCGGCCACGGCGATGCCGGAGACCCTGCACAAGGCGCCGATCGCCATCGTCGACGAGGACGGCTCGCCGCTGTCGGCGCGCATCGCCACCGCCTTCTATCCGCCGCGCTTCGATCCGCCGGCGATGATCGCCCTCTCGGAGATCGATGCCGGCATGGATGCCGGTGACTACACCTTCGTGCTGGACATCCCGCCGGACTTCCAGCGCGACGTGCTGGCCGGGCACGCGCCCGCCATCCAGCTCAATGTCGACGCCACGCGCATGAGCCAGGCGTTCACCGGCAGCAGCTTCGTCCAGCAGATGGTGCTGGGCGAGGTCGGCGAGTTCGTGCAGCGCTACCGTGGCAGCGCCCCCTTGCCGGTGGAGCTGGCCCTGCGCACCCGTTTCAATCCCAACCTGGAGCAGTCCTGGTTCGGCGCCCTGATGGAGATCATCAACAACGTCACCCTGCTGTCGATCATCCTGACCGGCGCGGCCCTGATCCGCGAGCGCGAGCACGGCACCATCGAGCACCTGCTGGCGATGCCGGTCACACCCGCCGAGATCATGCTGGCCAAGGTCTGGTCGATGGGGCTGGTGGTGCTGCTGGCCGCCGGCGTGGCGCTGGTGTTCGTCGTGCAGGGCGTGCTGCGCATCCCGATCGAGGGCTCGCTGGCGCTCTTCCTGGCCGCCGCCGCGCTGCATCTCTTCGCCACCACCTCGCTCGGCATCTTCATGGCCACCCTGGCGCGCTCCATGCCGCAGTTCGGGATGCTCGCGGTGCTCATCCTGCTGCCGCTGCAACTGCTCTCGGGCAACTCCACCCCGCGCGAGAGCATGCCGGAGCTGGTGCAGGACGTGATGCTGGCCGCGCCCACCACGCACTTCGTCACCGCCGCCCAGGCCATCCTCTATCGCGGCGCCGGCCTCGACGTGGTCTGGCCGCCGTTCCTCGCGCTGGCCGCGATCGGCGCGGTGTTCTTCGCCATCGCGCTGTCGCTTTCGCCGGACCATCAGCGCGATGGCTTGAATCCAGATCCCAAGCGCATAGTCGATGTGATATCGAGACTTCGCTATTGAGAAGCGTATTGAGCTTCTGGAAGATGAAAAAACGAAATCACGCGCCCTGTTCGCTGTCGCAATGATTTTAAAACCGAGGCAAGCGCTTTTTTAAGTCATGCTTGGCTCAGTCGCTTTCGCCGGACCATCAGCGCGATGGCCTAGCATCGATCCAGAACGGGAAAGACCAATGACTCGGACACTCGCGCCATGAAGACCTATCTCGACTGCTATCCCTGCTTCCTGCGTCAGGCGCTGAGCGCGGCGCGCCAGGCCGATGCCTCGGTGGAGCTGCAACGTCACATCCTGCTGGAGATCATGGACCAGCTCCGCGACCTGCCGGCGCAGGCGACGCCGCCGGTCATGGCGGAGATCATCCACCGGACGGTCCGGCGCGAGACGCACACGCCCGACCCCTATGCACAGCGCAAGCGGGACGCCACGGCGCAGGCCATGACGTTGCTGCCGGGACTGCGCGAGCGCGTGCGCGATGCCCCGGACCCGCTGGAGACCGCCGTGCGCATCGCCATCGCCGGCAACATCATCGACGACGGCATGGCGGAGCCCTTCGACCTGGAAGCGACCCTGGCGCGGGTGCTCGAACAACCCTTCGCGATCGACGGCCTGGCGCGGCTGCGCCAGGCGCTGAAGGACGCCGACAGTCTCCTCTACCTGGCCGACAACGCCGGTGAAACGGTCTTCGACCGCGTGCTGATCGAGCACCTCGACCGGCCGGTGACCTATGTGGTCAAGGCCGGCCCGATCATCAACGACGCGACCCGCGAAGACGCCCTGGCCGCGGGTCTGGATGCGGTCAGTCACATCATCGACAATGGATCGGACGCGCCCGGCACCTTGCTTGAGCATTGCTCGGCGGCCTTTCGCGAGCGCTTCGCGCAAGCACCGCTGATCCTGGCCAAGGGCCAGGCGAACTACGAGACGCTCAGCGAGACCCAGGCGCCGCTGTTCTTTCTGCTTCAGGCGAAGTGCGTGGTCATCGCCGGCGATCTGGGCGTCCCGGTCGGCAGCGTGGTGCTGAAGGCGTCGGCGGGGATGGCCTGAATCCACGTCCAAAGACCCGACCATGACTGACGTGCTCGGCATGAACACGGAGGAAACACGGATGCGACACACCAGCCACGATCCAGTCACCGGGCTGCCCGGCCTGGCGCTGATCCGCGATCGGCTCGCCAACGCCTTGCAGCGTTCGCGGCGCAATGGCTTGAGCCTGGTGGTGCTCTTCGTCGATCTCGACGACTTCCATCTGGTCAAGGACAGGGATGGCCAGGACGTCGGCGACCGGTTGCTCAAGCAGGTGGCCGAGCGGCTCGCCGAGCAGATCCGGCCGGGGGATACCCTGGCGCGTTTCGCCGATGAGGGATTTGTCATCCTCTGCGAGCAGATCGAGCAACCGGCCACGCTGTCCGTCCTGGCCGATCGCATCAATGAGACGTTGCGTCAGCCGTTCGAATACGACGGACGGCAACGAATCGTGACGGCGAGCGTCGGGCTCGCCATCGGTCACGGCAATACCCATTGCGTCGACGATCTGTTGAGCCATGCCGAGACGGCGATGTCGGCGGTGAAGGACGATGGCGGCGACGGCTGGCGGTTCTTCAGCCCAGGTCAGCACGACCAGGACCAGCAGCGGCTCGCCATCGTCAATGGCCTGCGCACGGCGATCGAGCGCAACGAGTTGTCGACCCGTTTTCAGCCCATCGTCATCGCCGAGAGCGGTCGCATCGTCGGCGCGGAACTGCTGCTGCGCTGGCACTCTTCCGAGGGCGAGATCTCGCCCGCGGTCTTCATTCCGATCGCCGAGATGACCGGCGCCATCGTGCCCATCGGCGCCTGGGTCTTCCGTCAGGCGTGCCTGGCCGAGGCGGATTGGCGGCGGCGCTGGGGCACCGAGGCGCCCTATGTGTCGGTGAATGTCTCGCCGCGACAGTTGAGCAAGGAATCGCTGGTCGAGGATTTTTCCGCCATCCTGCGCGAGACGGGGGCCGAGCCGACGCGCCTGCTGCTGGAAATCACCGAGACCGCGCTGATGGCGGATGTCGAACTCAATCTGCGCATTCTGCGCCGCTTGACCGAACTGGGTTTGCGGGTGGCCGTGGACGATTTCGGCACCGGCTATTCCTCGCTGGCGCAATTGACGCGCCTGCCGGTCGCGGTGCTGAAGATCGACCGGGCCTTCGTCGATGGCCTCGACAAGCGCCCGGAGCACCGCGCCGTCATCCGCGCCGTGATCGGGCTGGGTCGCGCGCTGGGACTGAAACTGGTGGCGGAAGGGGTCGAGACCGAGGCCCAGCGGCTCGAACTCCGCGCCTACGGCTGCGAGCTCGCCCAAGGCTATTACTTCCACCGCCCGCTCGAAGAGCCGGTGTTTGTCGAGACCCTGGAGCGCGAGCTTCGGGGCGGCGGCGGGCCTGACGCGGCGGCGCCACTCTACTTCCTCATCTATGTCAGTCAGGCGACGCCGCCGATGACCGGGGCGGCGCTCGACGCCCTGCGGGAACAGATCCAGAACCTTCAATCGCTCGACCGGCCTGACCGGCTGTCTGCTCTACCAGGACGGCCTCTTCATGCAGATGCTCGAAGGCCAGCGGGAGGCCGTGTCCGCCCTGATGGACAAGATCAAGGCCGACCCGCGTCACCGCGACCTGCGCATCGTCATCGAGGGTCCGGCGCGACGGCGCGTCTTCCTGGATTGGGGCATGGTGGTGCGCGATCTGACGCCAGGCCCGAACGAACCGGATTTCACACCCTGGCCGGGCCGCCGCTTGAGTTTCCGCGATCTGGCCGAGGATGCGCGGACCTGCTACGTCTATCTCACCGCCTACGCGGGCTGCGGCATGTCGGAGGGGATCTCAGTGCTGTCGTGACGCCAACGCGCGTCCCTGTCTCTTGCTTGCGCCTCGATGCTTTCGCAACCCTATGTTCCGTAACGTACAGACCAGCGGGGCGGTAAGGGTGTCTGCTCGCGATTCCCGGAAACACGATGTCCGGTATCCGCTCGCCACCGCCTCGATGGGCCGCTGCATGGCCAGGTGGCATCACCCATGCCAGACCCATTGAGGAATCCGCCCATGACCACGTCGACCCAAACCCTTGACCCGGAGAGCTGCGCAAGCTCGACGCCTATTGGCGCGCGGCGAACTATCTCTCGGTCGGTCAGATCTATCTCTACGACAATCCGCTGCTGAAAGAGCCGCTGACGCTCGCGCACATCAAGCCGCGCCTGCTCGGCCATTGGGGCACGACGCCGGGGCTGAACTTCATCTATGTCGCATCTCAACCGCGTCATCAAGGACAACGACCTGAACATGATCTATATCGCCGGGCCGGGCCACGGCGGACCGGCGATGGTGGCCAATGCCTATCTGGAAGGCACCTACAGCGAGGTCTATCCGAACATCTCCCAGGACGAGGAGGGGATGCGGCGGCTGTTCAAGCAGTTCTCCTTTCCCGGCGGCATCCCCAGCCATGTCGCGCCGGAGACGCCCGGCTCGATCCACGAGGGCGGCGAGCTGGGCTATTCGCTGTCCCATGCCTTCGGCGCGGCCTTCGACAATCCGGATCTGATCGTCGCCTGCGTGGTCGGCGATGGCGAGGCGGAGACCGGCCCGCTGGCCACCAGCTGGCACTCGAACAAGTTTCTCAATCCCGTCCACGACGGCGCCGTGCTGCCCATCCTGCACCTGAACGGCTACAAGATCGCCAGCCCCACGGTGCTGGCGCGCATCCCGCGCGAGGAGCTGGAGGCGCTGTTCCGCGGCTATGGCTACACGCCCTATTTCGTCGAGGGCGACGACCCGATGACGATGCATCAGCTCATGGCCGCCACGCTCGAACCGTGGTCGCCGAGATCCAGCGCATCCAGAACGACGCGCGCGCCTTCGGCTTCGACACCCGTCCGCGCTGGCCCATGATCATCCTGCGCTCGCCCAAGGGCTGGACCGGCCCGAAGAGCGTGGACGGCAAGCCGACCGAGGGCACCTTCCGCTCCCATCAGGTGCCGATGGCCGACATGACGCCATCCGGGGCATCTGGAGATCCTGGAAGACTGGCTGAAGAGCTATCGCCCGGAGGAGCTGTTCGACGCAGACGGCCGGCTCAACGCCGGACTCGCCGGCTCTGGCCCCGCAGGGCGAGCGGCGCATGAGCGCCAATCCCGCACGCCAACGGCGGCCTGCTGCTGCGCGATCTGCGGCTGCCGGATTTCCGCGACTATGCGGTGGACGTGCCCCGGCCCGGGCGGCGTGGACGCCGAGGCCACCCGCGTCCAGGGCGCATTCATCCGCGATGTGGTCAAGCTCAACCCGCAGCAACTTCCGCGTCTTCAGCCCGGACGAGACCGCCTCGAACCGCTGGGACGCGGTGTTCGAGGTGACCGACCGCTGCTCGACCGCCGAGATCCTTCCCGGCGACGATCACGTCGGGCCCGATGGCCGGGTGATGGAGATGCTGAGCGAGCATCAGTGCGAGGGCTGGCTGGAAGGCTATCTGCTCACCGGCCGGCACGGCTTCTTCTCCTGCTACGAAGCCTTCATCCACATCGTCGACTCGATGTTCAACCAGCACGCCAAGTGGCTCAAGGTGTGCAATCGACATTCCCTGGCGGCGGCCGATCGCCTCGCTGAACTATCTGCTCACGTCGCACGTCTGGCGCCAGGACCACAACGGCTTCAGCCATCAGGATCCCGGCTTCATCGACCACGTGATCAACAAGAAGGCGGAGGTCATCCGCGTCTATCTGCCGCCGGATGCCAACACCCTGCTCTCGGTGACCGATCACTGCCTGCGCAGCCGCAACTACGTCAACGTCATCGTGGCCGGCAAGCAGCCCTCGCCCCAGTGGCTCGACATGGATGCCGCCATCAAGCACTGCACCGCCGGCATCGGCATCTGGGACTGGGCCAGCAACGATCAGGGCGGCGAGCCGGATGTCGTCATGGCCTGCGCCGGCGACGTGCCGACGCTCGAAACCCTGGCGGCGGTCGATCTGCTGCGCGACGCATTTTCCGGACCTGAAGATCCGGGTGATCAACGTGGTCGACCTGATGAAGCTCCAGCCGCCGAGCGAGCATCCGCACGGCTTGAGCGACCGGGAGTTCGACCCGCTCTTCACCACCGACAAGCCGATCATCTTCGCCTATCACGGCTACCCCTGGCTGATCCACCGGCTGACCTACCGCCGCACCAACCACACGAACCTGCACGTGCGCGGTTACAAGGAAGAGGGCACGACCACGACGCCGTTCGACATGGTGGTGATGAACGATCTGGACCGCTTCCACCTGGTCGCCGACGTGATCGATCGGGTGCCGCGACTCGGTCCCAGGGCCGCCTACGCCAAGCAGGCGATTCGCGACAAGCTCATCGAGCACAAGCAATACATCGCCGAACATGGCGAGGATCTGCCGGAGATAAGAGATTGGAAATGGGTGACATAGAGCGACCGGCAACCAGCGGCCAGCTTCAGGCGCGCGTTCGTAATAGGGGGCTCGATCGGCTTAGGATCGGCACGGCACTCAGCCTCTGTTCTGTTCTATTGATTGCCGGGTGCGGCCCGCGCTTGGCCACAAAGGCGGACGATGCCGCTCAAATGCCCAACCCGATGCTCAATGCAAGCTATGAGCAAGAGGCAGAGGTTCCCTTTGCGATGGAACCGAAAACGGCCACACCATTGACTTCCAAGCGGGCTAACTTTGGGTCGGAGACCGCATCGCGCAGGACACGGGAGACGGCGGATTGGGTTGTCGCTTCAAAAGACAATCGCAACATGCCGTTCGCGATTGTCGATAAGGTCAACGCGAAGGTCTATGTCTTTAGCGTGGACGGACAGCTCAAGGGCGCGGCCCCCGTGCTGTTGGGTATGGGGAAAGGTGATGACGTCGCCCCCGGCATTAGTGACATGCGGATGTCACGGATCCCCCCTGAGCACCGTACAACGCCTGCGGGCCGCTTCCAGACAGCCATGGGGCGCAATTCCCATGGCAAGGAAATCCTCTGGCTGGACTACAAAAACTCCATCTCCATGCATCCGGTGGTGACGAGCCTACCCAAACAGCGCCGACCGCAACGCCTGGCCAGTCCAACGCCGCTCGATAACCGGATTTCCTTTGGCTGCATCAATGTTCCGCCGGAATTCTTCACGGACGTCATACATCGCCATTTTTCGGGGGCGGCTGGCGTTGTTTATGTTATGCCGGAAACCAGGCGGGTTGGAGCATCATCGTAAGGAAGACGCCGCTGGCCCTAAGCGGCCCAGCGGTGGCGTGTCGCATAGCTCGTCGATTGAGTGCGGGGTAGAGTTCAGACGTTCGAAGGGCGGTTCCCATCCCTTCTTCCTGTCGCTCCAGCTCGACAAGGGCATGACCATTGGCAGATGGCCGTTCGGCCGATACCAGGAGTCAACGCTCCAGGGGAGTCCACTCTCCGTATCGAGGATGACGGCCGTCCAGTGAACTGCGGTGACATCGAAAAGACTGCGCACCTCGGGCGATGAGACCGTCCAACCGGCCAGTTCCCCGATATCCCGGAGAATATGCAGATAGGTCGTGGTATTGCTGGCATTATCGACGCAATCCATCCGCCCCTCGACTTCCGCCTCGGAATCGTTGATGGCCAGGTCGTTGGCCAACAACGGCTGATATGTTTGTGCCAGCAATTCCATTTGCCAGATGCCGATACGCACATGCTGCAATCGGTCGTGAAGACTCGTGCCCGGACAAAGCGCCAGATGCCTTTTCAGGAGGGCCATGTCCTTGGAAGTAAAGGTCATGGTCTGTCTGTGCGCGCACGACCAGTTAAAGCAGATTCGCAACGTGACGGACCCCTGCGGGTCGATCAGGTACTCTGGTGGAAGTGGACTCGAAACCGATCCCTGAGCGTCATCAACAATCGGCCGCGACGAGGCGGAATCGGCCAAACCGGCATGGCTGACGAGTATGACGAGGAAGCCGATCACAGCGGGCTGGAAAGGCATAAAAGTCACGACAATGGTGTCAAAGGCTTGCGCCAATAGGAAGCCGAAATAGGAAGTCGAAAGGCTTGAATGTTATGGCACGACCACTCTCTCGACCTTCGCCGTCAACTTTGAATATTTCAATTTCAAAGTTGACGGCAAATGCTATTGAAACCGGGAGGTTATCAATTGCGATCTCGTTTTGGCTCATACGTCGGGGTCGCCGGAGCGGGGGTGTATGGCGCCGCCTCATGCTTCGAGGCGGTGCTGCAAGCCGTGAGCAGCAGCCCCGAAGTCATGGTGATAAGAAGAAGAGCGCTTATGGAAATGTTTTTCATTTTTCGTTACCTGATTTAGCCATTTTTAGAAATTCACGCTACTGAACCTACGGCGGCGCTGTCGATGCTTGACGTCCAGCATCACCGCACAGATCCGTCTGTCCGTACACTACCGACACTACCGACCCAGCATCCAATCTCGATGCCCGACCACTAGCATAGCCTTCACGGAGCCGTCTGTCTGTACGGTTACGCACGCTGGACGCACACACCCAGCGGAGCCGATGCAAACAGAAATTAGATCCGTAAATACAAAAAGAGCTATGGTCGAATTAACCCTTCTGTCCTCGATAAAACAGTGGACTCATGAAAAGGGTCCAAGCCCCTATTTGTCGCGTCCCGTATGATTATATTCCGCTCAGGAGCTATCCTTTGTTCCAGGCCCGCGAGGCGCTGCGCACCCTGCGCGATGAGCTGAGAACGACCAAGCGCCCCCTGCCGATGACGCCTTCACCGACCTGACGGGACACCTGACGATGAAGCTGAACTTGCATCGCAACGCGCGCACCACACCCGCCATTCGTCAAGAGTTGCGCGAGTCCACGCAATCGGAGCGTGAACTGGCGCGCGACTACCATCTGAATCGCGCCACCGTGCGCAAATGGCGTCGGCGCGACACCGTTCAGGATGCCTCGCACCGTCCGCATCGGATTCATGCCACCTTGAACCCGGCGCAGGAGCAGGTGGTGGTGGCGCTGCGCCAGACCTTGCTGCTGCCGCTGGACGATCTGCTGGCGGTCACCCGCGAATTCATCCACCCGGCGGTCTCGCGCTCCGGCCTGGATCGCTGCCTGCGGCGCCATGGCGTCTCCAACCTGAGTGCCCTGATCCCGCAACCCGAAGGCGACGCCAAGCCGGTCAAGACCTTCAAAGACGATGCGCCGGGCTTCGTCCACATTGACGTCAAATATCTACCCCAGATGCCGGACGAGGCGGCGCATCAATACCTGTTTGTCGCCCATAACACCACGGCCAATGGGATGGCCTCGCGTCCGCTTGCCCCAATGCACGCACACTGGACGGTCGGGCTGTTTGCCCGTTCAACTCATGCCAGAGATCGTTCGGCTCGGGAGTTGGAGAGAATCTGTCTCCACGTTGATCCGGATCAAGGTATTCGAGAGACGACCGAAAACATTTTAAGATCAAAACTTAATCATTTTTTCCTTGATATTGAATAATTTACGTGAACTCCAAGTGTAAATTTTGAGTGATGTTACGGATTGTTCATCATCAAGCCGTTCCGCAGTCTGTGGTTTGAATCTCGAAGCGGGGTATGGCGACGGTCTCGCCAATGAGCGATTCCCCTCATCGCGATGTCTGGCGTTGGCCAGCCACGGCCTGGCGCCCTCGTGGTCAACACCTGGAGTTGCTCATGACCCTCATGCCGCCGCCCCCCGCGCATCCACGCCAAAACCATCTGCTCGCGGCCCTGCCCGAGGCGGAATTCGCGCATCTGCTTCCTCACCTGGAAATGGTCCCGCTGCCACTCGGCAAGGCCCTCTATGAATCGGGTGAGGGGTTGAATCATGTGTATTTTCCCACCGATGCCATCGTGTCCCTGCTGTACGTTATGGAGAATGGCGCCTCCGCCGAAATCGCCGTGGTCGGCAACGAGGGCATGGTGGGCATCGCCCTCTTCATGGGTGGCGACACCATGCCCAACCGGGCGGTGGTGCAGAGCGCGGGCCATGCCTATCAACTGAAGGGACAGACGCTCAAACAGGCGTTCGATCGCTTCGGGGGGCGCCGCCGCACGGTGTTGCCGCCGCTGTTGCTACGCTACACCCTGGCCCTCTTGACCCAGATGGCACAGACCGCCGTGTGCAATCGCCACCATACGGTGGATCAACAACTCTGCCGCTGGCTGCTGCTCAGTCTCGACCGCTTGCCCTCGAATGAGCTGCACATGACCCAGGAGCTGATCGCCAACATGCTGGGCGTGCGGCGCGAGGGGGTGACCGAGGCCGCCGGAAAGTTACAGCAGGCCGGGTTGATTCATTACAGCCGGGGGCACATCAGCGTGCTGGATCGACCGGGGTTGGAAGCGCGGGTGTGCGAGTGCTACGCGGTCGTCAAGACAGAATTCCGCCGCTTGCTCCCCGAAGGTGATCCCGCCGACGCGCGTCTGGACGCGGCGAGACCGCCGATCAGGTCCGCCATGCTCCGCAGTGAAAAACGCGCCGGGATGTTTACGTCGCCGTCCGCTTAAATCCCCCACCAACGCAACCGCCGGCAGGATCGTCCTGCCGGCCATCACCCCTTCATGCTAGTGCCCGGAGCGCCTCACCCTCACCGAACTGGATGCCGAGCATGCACCGACGCTCGCCTGGCAGGGGGTGCGCCCAGACGATGGAGCCGGTATGGAAGGTGGGCTCATGGCCCGCGTGCTCCTCGTCCTCGACCGCGAGCCGGATGGGCGTGTTCGCCGGAAAGGTCCGATCGGCGAGAATCCGCATCCCGTCCGCACTGATGTCTCGCGCCACCGCCTGATAGCGGCTCGGCGCGGTCGTGTTACGCGAGGGATCCATCACCTGAAGCTGGACACCATAGGCGATCGGCCGGCGCGGGTGATGGCGGCGGTCCGCGTCGGGCGATTGCCGCGATGAACCCGCCCCAGGCGTGGCGGACCCTGGAGTCAGGGCGGCGGCGGGCGCACCCTTCAGCTCAAGGGCGACGCGATTTCGCCCGGCCCTTTTCGCCTGGTAGAGGGCTTGATCGGCACGCTCCAGGAGCGTCTCCAGGGATTCCTGCTCATCACTCAAACAGGCGATGCCGGCGCTGATGGTCATCGAGACGGGATGTGCGGCGAGCATAATCGGCTGTGTCACCAACGCCTGGCGGATGCGCTCCACCACCTCATAGGCTTGTTGCTCCGTCGCCTCGGGCAGCAGCAACACAAACTCATCGCCGCCAAAACGCGCGACGACATCGATCTCGCGGAGCATCTTCTGGCAGAGATGGGTCAAGGCCACTAACGCCTGATCCCCCGCCGCATGTCCAGTCGTGTCGTTAATGCGTTTCAAATGATCAAGATCGATCACCGCGACCGCCAGCGAATGCCTGCGACGCCGCGCGCGCTTCAGCTCACGGTCGGCCACCGTGAAAAAATGACGGCGGTTTCCGATCCCGGTGAGATCGTCCGTCGTCGCTTGTCTCTCGATCGCTTTTTCGAGGCGTTTGCGCTCGGTGATGTCGATGGCATAGCCCGCCAGCAGCGTTCTCCCGCCCTGGGAAATCGGGAATCTGATCGAAGAATAGTCGCGGTCGTTCCAATGCTCTTCCACGGTGAGTACCTCGCCCTTGGTGATAACAGCCCGATCGTCGGCGCAAATCTTGGCGGCGAGCTCGGGCGGAAACAGCTCCGCCATGGTCTTGCCCACGATGTCTTGCCCGGCGAGACCGAGCATCTGGCGGAAGTTCTCGCTGGCTTGGATGATGCGGCTCGCGGTGGGTGTCACCTCCTTGAGATAGATGAAAATGGGCGAGTGGCGCATGAACAGCGAGAGCAGCTCCTGGTTGTCGCGCAGCGCCTCCTCGGACGCCTTGCGTGCGCTGATGTCGCTCAGGATGACCCGCCAGAGGGGCGTTTCGTCCGGTCCTTGCGATCCGATGCTGGTCTGCACATGAACCCAAACGGGCGCATCCTCCGCGCCGCGCAGACGGAGCTCATAGGACTGAGGCTGACCTGACTCCAGGAGCGAGCGTCCGCGGTGGTAGTGGATATCCTGATCCTCGGGGAGGATGAAGCGCGTCAGCGGTTGCCCGGCCAGGCCGGCGCGCGGGGTGTGCAGCAGCGCGGCGGCGGCGAGGTTGGCCTCTTGGATCGACCCAGCCTCGCCGAGGGTCAGATAGCCCACCGGGGCCAGATCATAGAGGTCGAAATACCGCGCGCGCGACACCTCCAGGGCGGCCTGGGTGCGGCGCAGCTCCTCGTTCTGCAACTCCAGCTCGATCTGATGGACATGCAGCTCGTGGCCCAGCCGTTCGGTCGCCTTGGGCGTGAGGGCGCGTTTTCTGGAGGCCTTTTTCTTCTTGAACCCAAGCTTCGCCTCGGCCCGCTGGCGGAGGTCTTTTGTCTTCGGGGGGGGGGGGCGTCATGCACGTCGATTCCGCCAGGGAGCGGATACGTCGCAGGTCCTGGATATACTCCCAGAGCGCCGTCGCGGCGGCGCGGGCGTGCGCCTCACCCAGGTCTTCACCCGCGCCCGCGTAGTGGGTGCGAAGGGTCTGGCAATGTTTGTCGACAAACGTCCCAAGACCGAGATGGCGATCGGCAAGGATGGCGGATTTAATCTCTGGCTCGGAGGCGATCTCGCGGCAAATCGTGGCTGGATCGATCTCTAGCATCTGGCCCATGGCCTCCTGAAGGGTGCTCTTTCACCGTCGTTGGTGTACGACCCTGGCCCGTCCAGCGATCAAGAACGGGCGTTCCTCGCCTTGCGTTGGGCGCTCGTCGGCTGGGTTGAGGACACCCAGCCGACGACATCCCGCCTTGAGGTGGAAGCGAATACTTCACAGCCGCCTCGCGGTGATCTCATTTCAATGAGCGAAACGATCAGCGGCACCTTACCATGAGGAGGGGCGCAGATACCGAAACAGGGTCACGGCCGCCTGGTGAGCCGTTGCCCGGTCCAGTGGGTAGCCACCCACCCTTGCATAATGCTGGCGGATGGTCTCGCGATGGGTTGACACGAATTCCTCGATCGCGAGGTTTCGATCCGCGATGATGGCTCCGAACGCACTTAGATCGGTCTCCAGATCATGATAGAGAATGCCTGGATCAATGTTCGATATCATCTTTATAGGCATCCATGGAAAAGCATCTGGATTCAGGCGTTTCAACGACGATACGCCTTTGCCACCTATTACAGCAGCATCCGCGGGGCAATGAGAAACGAACCCCTGGTTGCGATCGACATGACGCATGACGTCAATAAACCGCTCCTGATCGCTGTTGAACACTGGGCACGATCACCCGCTCTAACCTGTCATGGAGCCCGCCACATCTCGGGAGGACTTATTCTAATGTCCATCGAGCCGAAACACTCGGCTGACTCCTGACGACAAGGATTAGGTTAGACGTGACACCGCGCAATTTCTGTTCGGTAGCGTACATAGCGATGTAGAGTGACGGCATACTGGCCGCGGCTTCCGAATCAGGGCAGCACCTAAGAATTACAAATCAATAGCTTGCTGGCTCTGGAGGGCATTCGCCAGCCCATCAAATCGCTGACTGATATAGACGCCCCGGCGTTTCTTGTCGCGATTTCCCTAGTTGTCAGAATCATACCTTGCCAGCTATCGTCAAAAACTCAGGAACAATACTTAGTTAAACAGGCCCTTTTGAACATTTTTCTTTTTCATGCCAAGTGAACAGACGAGCATGCACATTGCGCCTATCATCGATGGCGCTGGAGTGTACTAAACTTAATTAAAATCAAAATTTTCGGATCGACCCGACCTGATTTGAATTTCATGATGTAGAGCGGCGGTTCCATGACTAATGACAACACGTCCACGGAGAAGCACGCACACGAGCTTCCCGCCGAAAGCGTGGCAGACCCCTCGACCAGGGACCAGGCACTGCGTGTCTCAGAGGCGCGTTACCGTCGCCTGTTTGAAACCGCGCAGGATGGGATACTGCTCCTCAATGCCGAGACCGCTCAGATTGAGGACGTCAATCCCTTCTTGATCAACATGCTTGGCTATTCCTATGACGAATTCCTGGGTAAGAAGCTGTGGGAGATTGGCGCCTTTAAGGACACCGCGCTGAGCATCGACATGTTCATCGAGCTGAAGGCGACCCGCTCGATTCGATACGACAACCTTCCGCTGGAATGCAAGGACGGGCGACGTATTTCGGTCGAGTATGTCAGCAATGTATACGACTGCGGCGGGACGGACGTCATTCAGTGCAACATCCGCGACAACACGACGCGACATCTGGCGGAGATCGCGCTGAGTGCGACGTCGCGGGCACTCAAAATGCTGAGCGAAAGCAATGTGGCGCTGCTCAGTTCAACGACCGAGCCCGATTTGCTCGCGGAATATTGCCGGATCGCCGTCGAAACCGGCGGCTACCGGATGGCCTGTGTTGGCTTGGCGGACAACGGGCCGGACCAGCGCATTCAAACGATCGCCCTCTATGGTCACGAGGACGGGTATTCCGCGGTCGGCCCCCGGACGTGGGCGAAAACAGCGCAGGACGATGGCCCGATTGGATGCGCGATTCGGTCGGGGCAAGTCCAGTTCTCGGAGGATATTTCCACTGACCCGGTGATGACGCCGTGGCGGGCCGAGGCGTTGAGGCGCGGTTACCAGTCCGTCATCGCCGTGCCCTTTGCGCTTCCCAGCGGGACGATGGCCTGTCTGATCCTCTATGGCGAGAGGCGTGATCTCTGGTCTGCCCCTGAGCGGAAACTCTTGCAGGAAATCGCGGCTGACCTGGCCTTTGGGATCGCCGCCCTGCGCACGGCGGCGGCCAAGATACAGCATGAGCAAAACCTGCAAATCAGCCTGGAGCAAACCATCCAGGTCATTGCCGACACCATTGAAGAGCGCGACGCCTACACCGCGGGACATCAGACGACGGGTGGCGAGCCTCTGCACCCGCATCGCCGACGAGCTTGGATTGCCGGCCGATCGCGTCCGTGGTCTTCATCTGGCGGCGACGATTCATGATCTGGGCAAAATCAGCATCCCGGCCGAGATCCTGGCGAAGCCCCGACGCTTGAGCGCGATGGAATTCGGACTGATCAAGGAGCACCCAAGCATCGGGTTCGAGATTCTCAAGAAGGTCGTCTTCCCATGGCCGATCGCGACCATCATCCGGCAGCATCACGAGCGGATCGATGGTTCTGGCTATCCGCTGGGCCTAACGGAAGAGGCCATCCTGCTGGAGTCCAAGATCCTCGCTGTCGCCGACGTGGTTGAGGCCATGGCGTCGCACCGCCCCTACCGATCCGCCTTGGGTCTTGAGGCCGCCCTGGACGAAATCGCCGCGCATCGCGGCATCACCTTTGATGCTTCAGTGGTCGACGCCTGCCTGCGCGTCCTCCGCGATCAGGGGCACGACATTGATGTGTAGAGTGCCGCGCGGTGTGCCGTCCGGAAACCCGGGCAACGGCCTGTCCGCGACGCATCCTTTCCCGCAACCGCCCGCGGGTGATGATGATCTCGCAACCTTGGTCGACCCGCTCCAAATTGCCTGATCGGTGCTGATTCACCTCGCGGATGGAGCCGATTTCCTGCATTGCCTGATCGCCGCAGGACGCTCGACATCCACCTCACGCGAAGTCATTCGTCGGTTCGTGCGCGCTCAAGGTGGATCCTGAGCCGCCATCTCGCCGGACTTCCACCTCGGAATTGCTCCGACCTGTTCCAACTGGCGAAACAGGAAGCCTCCGTGCGCTGCCGTACAGAACTGCTCCGGCCGCAGCGCCTACTCTGATCGACCCATGACTGGGGCCGGCTCTCCGGTGCCGGTTTCCAGTCGAGACAGGACGTCCCTCGCGCCGCCGGTGCGCTTGCCTGGTCGCCATCACCCAACGCTTCCAAGGAAACTGATGACATGAGCACGACATCGAAGGCCTATCTCGTGGGCGGCGGGATCGGATCCCTGGCCGCCGCCGCGTTCATGATCCGCGACGGTCATCTGCGGGGCGAAGACATCACCATCTTCGAGGCAGCGCCCATCCTGGGAGGCAGTCTGGATGGCGCGGGAGATCCTTCGACCGGGTATTCGATGCGCGGCGGTCGCATGGTGACGACCGACAACTACGAATGCACCTGGGATCTCTACAAAACGATTCCCTCGTTGAGCGATCCCGGCATGACCGTCTTTGAGGAGACGGTCGCCTTCAATGAAATGCATCGATCCAGTGCGATGGCCCGGCTGGTCGACCGGCGTCGCGCGAAGGTGCCGGTGACGTCCATGGGGTTCTCCATGCAAGACCGGCTTGAACTGCTGAAACTCAGTCGCGCCGACGAAGAGACACTCGCCGGCAGTTGCATCACCGACTGGCTCTCGCCAGCGTTCTTCGAGACGCCCTTCTGGTCGATGTGGGCCACCACCTTCGCCTTTCAGCCGTGGCACAGCGCCATTGAGCTGAAGCGGTATCTGCTGCGCTTCGTGCTGGAATTCTCCCGCATTGAAACGCTCGCCGGCGTCAAGCGAACGGTCTACAACCAATACGATTCCCTGGTTCGCCCGCTGCAACGGTGGCTCGCCGACCAAGGCGTCCGTTTCAGTCACGGATTGCCAGGTGACCGACCTCGATCACCGGACCGACGACGGCCAGTTCGTCGTGACCGGCATCCAGTGTCTGCGACAGGGCAAGCCAGAGGTGATTGCCGTGAATGACGGCGATCTGGTCTTCCTGCAAAACGGTTCGATGACCGATGCCTCCAGCCTGGGCTCCATGACGGAGGCGCCCGCCAAGTTGACCAAGACCGACAGCAGCAGTTGGAGCCTCTGGGAAAAGCTGGCGGAGGGGCGGCCGGAGTTCGGCCATCCAGCGGTTTTCAACCGTTGCATCGCACAGTCCTATTGGGAGTCGTTCACCGTCACGCTGAAGAATCCGGCCTTCTTCGACCAGATGATTCAGTTCAGCGGCAATCAACCCGGAACTGGCGGACTGGTGACCTTCAAGGACTCCAATTGGCTGATGTCCATCGTAATGGCCTATCAACCCCACTTCCCGAATCAGCCGGCCGACGTGCAGGTGTTCTGGGGTTACGGGCTGTTTCCGGACCGCGTCGGCGATTTTGTCCCCAAGCCCATGGCCGACTGCAACGGCGCGGAGATTCTGCGGGAGCTTTGCGGCCACCTGCGCTTCGATCCGGAGACGGTGGCATCCGCCAACTGTATACCCTGCCGAATGCCTTATCTCACCAGTATGTTCATGCCCCGCCGAAGCGGCGATCGACCGCTGCCGGTGCCGCCCAACTCGAAGAATTTCGCGTTCATCAGCCAGTTCGTCGAGATTCCCGATGACGTGGTCTTTACGGTCGAGTATTCGGTACGCGCCGCGCAGATGGCCGTCTATGCCTTGCTGGGTATCGACCGCGAGATCCCGCCCGTCACGCCACACGCGGCCTCTTTTCACGCCCAATTCGAGGCATTGATCAAGGCATTTAAGTGAGACTGCAACGCCTCTGTCACTGTCACAGGAAACCTTTATGAGCCAATACCGGATCGCCGTCATTGTCGGCAGCCTTCGCCGCGACTCCTTCAATCGCAAGCTGGCGGATGCCATCGCGAAACTGGCTCCCCCGGCGTTCTCATTCAGCCAGGTGCGGATCGACGACCTGCCGCTCTACAACCAGGACGATGACGCGAGCCCGGCCGCGTCCGTGACGCGGCTGAAGGCCGAGATCACGGCGGCTCAGGGCCTCTTGTTCGTCACGCCCGAATACAACCGCTCGATCCCCGGCGTGCTCAAGAACGCGATCGATCATGCCTCGCGCCCCTATGGTCAGAGCGCCTGGGCAGGCAAGCCCGCCGGGATATTGGGCGTCTCGGTCGGCGCCATGGGCACCGCCCTGGCGCAACAGCATCTGCGCAACATTCTCGCCTATCTGGATGTGCCGACCCTGGGCCAGCCGGAAGCCTTCATCCAGGCCAAGGACGGGTTGTTCGATGCGGCCGGCAACATCGGCGCGGACAGCCTGGGTTTCCTGCAGGGCTGGATGGACCGCTATGTCGCCTGGGTCACCAGGCACGCGGGCTGATGACGACGCCATGACGGGGTCGCGACACCACACTGAACGCCACCGCACCGACCGTATCGGCTGGCTGCGGGCCGCCGTGCTCGGCGCGAACGACGGCATCGTCTCGACCGCCAGTCTGCTGGTCGGCGTGGCGGCGGCCAGCGCCAGTCACGGCAACATTCTGCTGACCGGGGTCGCGGGCCTGGTGGCCGGTGCCATGTCGATGGCCGCCGGCGAATATGTCTCGGTCCATTCGCAGGCCGACACCGAGCAACGCCGATCTGGCGCGCGAGCGCGCCGAGCTTGAGCAGAATCCCCCCGCCGAGCGCCGCGAGCTCGCGGCCATCTATGTCGCCCGCGGGCTTGAGCCGGGCCTTGCAGAGCAGGTGGCGGAGCAGCTCATGGCGCACGACGCCCTCGCGGCCCATGCACGCGACGAACTCGGCATCTCCGAGAGCCTCAGCGCGCGGCCGATTCAGGCCGCCCTGGCGTCGGCCGCCAGTTTCGCGGTCGGCGCGGCGCTGCCGCTGACCGTCACGGCACTGGCGCCCGAGCAGGCCCTGATTCCCTGGGTCTCGGGTGCCTCCCTCGTCTCCCTGGCCCTGTTGGGCGCCATCGCCGCCCGCGTGGGCGGCGCCAGCATGCTGATCGGCGCCTGGCGGGTCACCTTCTGGGGCGCGCTGGCGATGGCCATCACGGCCGGTGTAGGTGCCGTGTTCGGTGGCGCCGTTTGATCGCTCGCGTCACGCCGGGAGCCGGAATGAATCACCATCCAAGGCTTTACATTGATCTGAAACGGGGCGAACCCCGTCGCTGGCGGTTCGATCCAAGGCCGATCACGCGGTGATCGGGAGTATTTCGATGATTCGTTTTCGGTTTCTGGCGCGGACGTTGTCATCCTGCACTCAATAGCGACCGCCGGACCTCAACAAGTAATTTCGCAGCTCTTCGTCCTCAAGGCGTAAACGCGCCAAAGTTGCGTGGGTGATGAGAACGAAGGCACGCATCACGCGATACAGCAAACGGGGATGATCCTTCTCCATGGCCTCCAAGGCGGCGGACTCCAAGGTCAGAACCGTGCTGTCGCCGACAGAGCGCAGCCCGAACACATAGGCCGAACCGTCGATAAAGCTACGTGTCCCAACGCATTCACCGACCTGCATCTGGTAGAGGATATCCTCGTTACCCGCGCGGTCCCGATAGAATTGGATGGCGCCCGCGGCTTGCAGGAACAGGGTTTGACACAGGTCCCCTTCAGCGACCAGTACCTCACCATCGGTGAGTGTCTTCACCCCCATTCGGTCAGCGAGTGCCTGCGTTTCGCCCTCATCAAGCTCGGCCGTTAGGAGAGAACTGCGAAGCGCTTCCAACTTATGAACGTCATTCATCGATCTGTCACCTCTGGTGGCAATGGGAAGGACATGACGGATCCCCCGGCCCGCGCATCGGCGGCCAGAGTCAGTTCATGCATGCAGCGTCATGCCAATGAGTCCAAGGCCAGCGTGAAATGCATTGATCGCCGCCCAAGCGAGTGGAATGCGATGACCAGCCACTCACTGCTCACTGGGAAGAACAGGAAGAATAAGCACGCGACGGAGGGTGGTCGGTACGGTGACGTACATAGCGATCGAATTCGTTGGCTTTGTATGATACCGAACACTGCGGAACGGATATTTCGGTCACTCTGTGGATGGTTTGCGATGTAACGACGCATCCGTGGCAAGTAGCGGAGCAACTGATGGCGCGCGACGCCCTCGGCATCTCCCAGACCCTCGGTGCGCGGTTGATTCAGGCCGCCTTGGTGTCACATGACGTTAGTATGGAGCGAGGCAAACCCTGTCGCTGGTGGCTCAATCCAAGGCTGATCGCGCGATTTTCCGGAGTGCATCCATGATCCGTTTTCGATTACTGACGGCCTTCCTCTTCTTCCTGGCTTGGAGTCCTGTCATGGCCATCGATGAGCCCCCGTACAGCGTCGTCCGCACGGACGACACCCTCGAAGTGCGTCGCTATGAGCCCTATCTGGTGGCGGAAACCCGAGTCGACGCGCCTGTCGATGAGGCCGGAAATCAGGGCTTCCGCATCCTGGCCGGATACATCTTCGGCGGAAACAAAGGGGAACGCCGCATCGAGATGACCGCTCCGGTCGCCCTGACACCCACCAAGATCGCGATGACGGCGCCGGTGGCGCAAAGCGGCAGCTCCGGCGGGTACCTCATCCAGTTCGCGATGCCCCGCGAATGGACGCTGGAGACCCTGCCGGAGCCGACCGACCCGCGCGTGACGCTCCGCGCCGTTCCGGCTCGAACCATCGCCGTGATCCGCTACTCCGGCACCTGGTCACAGAGCCGCTACGAGGATCACCTGAAGACGCTGAAAGAAGCCCTCGCACAGCGCGGCCAGACCTGGCATGGCGAGCCGGTGTGGGCGCGCTATGACCCTCCCTGGAAGCCCTGGTTCTTGCGGCGGAATGAGATCTGGCTTGAGCTGGATTGAGCGTCGAGACGGGACGAGCTGGTGCGAGGGGATGCGGAGAAGCAGACATCCCCCAGTTGGCGGACGCCTGGCCAGTCGAACAACGCCCCGTCGATCGGCCTACAGATAGGGTTCGAGCAGACGCGGCAGATCCACGCGCGCGCGCAGTCGGCGGCAGAGCATGAAGGCGCCCAGGAACTTGCGGTACAGAAACATGCTGGACGGATCGGGCAGCTGGCTGAAGGCGCCGTCCTCGTAGAGTTGCCGACCGCGCTCGTAGATGCGCTTGAACAGGTCGGAGGCGCCGAAATCATAGGGACCCTGGTGTCGCATCATCTCGCTCGACAGGCGCATGAGATCCAGCATGGCCTCGGTCTGCTCGGGCGGCGTGTCCTCGCGGGCGAAGCCAAGCGCGATGGCGCTGCGGTACATGGCCGCGCGGTCTTCCGCCATCGCGGCCCGGATCAGATCGCGATAGCCGGAGACGATGGCGGGCGGAACCGGGTGGGTGGAGCCGAAATCCAGCAGCACGACGCGGCTGCTGTCGACTTGATAGAGGAAATTGCCGAAGTTCGGGTCCGTCTGCACGAGGCTGAACTCGAACAGCTCAAGCAGGACGATCTCCATGACGAGGTTGGCGGCGCGATCGCGGTCGTGCCGGGTGAATTCGGGCGCGGCCAGCAGATCGATCGCGATGCCCTCGGCGAAATCCATCGCCAGGATGCGCCCGGTACTGAAGTCGCGATGCAATTCGGGAACGAAGAAACCGGTGCCGTCGCCGACCAGGCCGCGATAGGTTTCCAGCGCGTTGGCCTCGGCCCCGTAGTCGGCTTCCTGGTGGAGCTGGCGGCGGGCCTCGTCGAGCATCGGTTTAAGGTCCATCCCCTTCGGCATCATGCCGATGGCGCGGCTGATGAAGGCGAGATTGTCCATGTCGCTATCGATGCTCTCGCGCACGCCGGGGAACTGAATCTTCAGCGCCAGATGACGGCCATCCGTGGTTTCCGCGCGATGCACCTGGCCAATGGAGGCGGCCGCGACCGGTGTGAACGCCGAAGCGCCGGAAGCGTCGATTCCAGTCCTTGCCGTACTCGGTCTCAAGCAGGGGCGCGAGCTGGCTCAGCGGCATGGGCTCGGCGCGATTGCAGAGCGTGCCCAGAATGGCGGCGGCTTCGGGCGTCAGGACGTCCGATCCGTCCATGGACATGAGCTGCCCCATCTTCATCACCGCACCGCGCATGTGTGCGAGCCGACTCGTGAAACGCTGAAGGGCCGCCGGACTCAGTTGCGTGGGGCTCGATGCGCCATCGCCCCCCCGCGCGAGATCGATCAGGCCCCGCACGCCGATGCCAGCCGCGAGGTCGGTGGTCGCACGCCCGAGCTGCCAGAGGCGGTTGAGGCGCGAGCTGGGGACGGCGCGACCGCCGGTGAGAGAGGCTTGTGTCATGACGCATCCTGCGCGGAGGTTGAAAATGCCGGTCGGTATCGCCCCCGTCGCCCGGCCAGAACCCGGCGGCAAAGGCTTGAGACTTGCGCGGAGCGATGGAAGCGCCGGTGATTGAGCGCAAGCCTAACGACGCGCGCTGGTCGGGGGCAATGACAAAACCCCATTAGAAGACTCCGGCATTGGCCAGCGTCCGCCGTAAGCGTCAAACCGCCCGTCCTGAAGGGCGGTGCTGGCTTGAGCTTGATTGAGCGCCGAGTGTTGTCGCTCACTGTATTTCAGAGGAAATTCTCGGAATCATCCGCACCGATCTTGCCGGAGGATTCCACCGTCTCTGGTCCACGGAGCGGTTCCGCGATGCTCATTCGCTTGAGTTTCCCTAAAGCCCCAATTTGGGGCGTTGGTGCATAAAGAAGCATTGGGACAGGATTCCCCTTTCCCCATTTTCTCAGGACACAGTGACCCCAACCCGCACCGACACCGGCATTCCCAGGTAGGTCATCCTGTTCATGGCCGCGATCCGCGCATGGACCTCGTTCACCTGGGCGTCGAACAGGCGTGAGGCGACGGCCGTCCCGAAGAGCTGCTTGAGGCGGTACATGGCATTTTCGGCCAGGCTGCGATGGTGATAACCGGCGTCTTTCTTCCACTGCACCAGGCCCTTCTCCTGGATCTCAGCGAGTGCCTGCGTGCGCGGGTGATCGGCGTCCCAGGCCACCGCGTTTTCTCTGGGCGGAACCACCAGCGTGGCCTGGTGTTGCGCCGCCACGTCATACGCTTCGCGGGTATCGTAAGCCCCATCGGCATCGATCTGTTCAATGATCCCGTCGACCTGATCCACCAGATCCCCAAAGACCTCGCCATCCGTCCAGGCGGCGGTCGTGACCTCCACGCCAATGACATCCTTGGCGTGCGCATCGACGGCCAGATGGACCTTGAGCCAGGTGCGCCGCTTCCCGGCGCCGTGTTGGCGCACCTTCCATTCCCCCTCGCCAAACACCTTCAGTCCGGTGGAATCCACCACGACATGGATCGGCCCCGTGCGTTCCTGGCGAGGGATTTGGACCGCCAAGGCCCTGACGCGGCGCGACAGGTGCGTGTGATCCGGGATCGGCAAGTCCAACCCCATCAGGCGCATCAGGGAACGTCCAAACCCTTCCAGCGAGCGATACGGCAGGTGTAACACTTGCTTCAAGACCAACAACGTCTGGATGGACCAGTCCGAGTAGCGCCAGGGCGCACCTCGCTTACCCGTTGGCTGCCGGCGTCCAGCGCTGGGTGATCGCTTCCTGGTCGAACCAGAACGTGATGTCTCCGCGCGCCACCAGCGCTCGGTCGTACGCCGGCCAGTTGGTGACCCGGTAGGTCGCCTTCTTGGGGGAGACGTCTTCGCTACTGTCGGGAACTGTCGATGACATGTCAGGGGAGGCTCTTCGCTGAAACCACCGCTAGATTAGCCGCTGTCGGCAGGTTTATGCACCAACGCCCCAATTTGGCCAAGAGCTGTCGGTGAGCCATGCGATTGAGCGTCTTTTGCACGCGGGGAGCGGCCGACGACGCGGAACTCTTCCACACAAACTTGTCCTCGTTATTGCCAAGGTGCAAATACGTTACAGCAATGCCTGCTTTGCGCCCAGAACCAGTCTCTTGCCGCACGCTAAAACACTGCGATCAGATAAGTCTAGTCAGTCGGAATTGGTTGCAATGGGCATGCCCCAGCACAGCGAGAGCAGCCGCTCGACTCTTTACCGAGCACGCCCGCGAGGCATGGAGAGCGAAGCGAAGCCGAGCGGCCCCCGGTAGGTGTGGGCGCGGGCGTAGCGCCGCAGTGGCGAAGGGGCGCAGACCCGAAGCCGCGTAGGCGATATGCAGAGCGCATCCCACACACCGTTGAGTCATTCGCGCAGGGGTCATGGCGAAGGCGCGCAGGGCCGAAGCCGTGACCCCGGAGTGGGACGAGCCGGGGCCAAAAGGCTGTCACGTCGCGAGGGCGTGGGGGCGACTTGGAGTCCCGCCACGCATCCTGAGCGACGTTGACACTCCGGCATGTTCCCGTCACGGCCCTCGCCCGCGCAACCGAGAGATCCTCCGAAGAGTCATCGAGATGGTGAAGATCGATAACGTGCCCGGCTACTCGCGCTGTATTGACGGCTTCGATGGTTGATGCTAACGATGGCACATTCCCCGTATGCTCCTCTCGTGTCACTGCAGTAAGTACATAAGCGCAGCCCTTTTAAGGTGTTCGTAACATCTAGTAAAATAAGATTATTTCTAGAGCCGCAGCCCCACTGACCTGAGCATGTTTGACGGTATCCTGCAGAAATTCGCCGACCAAGCCCCTGGCGCCGTGATGGTGCGCGCCTTGCTGGAGCACCTCCTCAACGCGGAGCGCCTCGACGCGTGGTTCGAACGCACCCGCGGCAGTCAGTACACCCGCAAGATTCTGTTCTCCTCGCTGGTGGGCGTGCTCCTACAGGTCGTGTGCAGAACCCACCCGAGCGTTCACGCCGCGTACCGTGATTCCGCGATCGCGGCCTCGATCGTCGCGGTCTACGGGAAGCTGCGCGGCGTCGAGCTGGAGACCTCCCAAGCGCTGGTGCGATTCATCGCCGCCGAGAGCGCCCAGCTCATCGAAGGTCTCCAAGGAGCCCGCCCACCGCTCTTGCCGGGCCACCGGATCAAGTACCTCGATGGCAACTGCCTGGAGGCCAGCGAGCGGCGGCTCAAGCCGTTACGTGAGAGCGCGGCCGCCGCGCTGTCCGGCAAGTCGCTGGTGGTGTTCGATAAGGCGCTCGACCTCGTCGCCGATGTCTTTCCCTGCGCCGATGGGCACGCCCAAGAGCGCGCACTGTTGGGCGCGGTCAGCGCGCGCGTGGCGGCGCAGGATCTGTGGGTGGCCGACCGCAACTTCTGTGTGCTGAGCTTTCTGTGCGCGATTGAGCGCGCCGCCGCGAGCTTCATCATCCGCGAGCATTCCCAATTCCCCTGCAAGCCCTTGGAGCCCATGCGCCGTGTGGGAACCTCGCCCACGGGCGCGCGCTTCGAGCAGGCCGTGCAGGTGACGACACCCAGCGGCGAGACGGCGGTCTGGCGGCGCATCCAAGTCAAACTCAAAACCAAGACGCGCAACGGCAACAGCGCCCTCATCCTCGTGACCAATCTCCCCGCCGAGGTTGCCGCGGCCGCCACGATCGCTGAGATCTACCGGACGCGCTGGACCATCGAGACCGCCTTTCAGAAACTGGAGGATCACCTCCACTCCGAGATCAACTCCTTGGGCTACCCCGAAGCGGCCCTGTTCGGCTTCTGCCTGGCCCTCGTGGCGTTCAATCTCTACGCCGTCGTGATGGCCGCCTTGCGGGCGGCCCACCCGAAGGCCAACGTCGATGACACCGTCTCGGGGTACTACCTCGCCACCGAGATCGCCAACACCACCGCGGGCATGAACATCGCCGTCGATGACGCCGATTGGGCACGCTTTGCGACGGCGACTCATGAACAGATGTGTACCTTCTTGCTCGACCTGGCCTCCCGCGTCAACCTCGCCCAGTGGCGCAAGAGCAAACGGGGGCCGAAGAAGGCGCCCACGCCACGCACCAAATACAAGGGCAAGACCCATATCTCCACCGCCAAGGTCTTGGCGGGCACCTAGGCGTACTCAAAATGGCAACTTAAAAGGGCTGGTACATAAGCGCTACCTTCTAAACCAAGGAGGGTGGCCCCAAGCGCCCCCGAGACATGGTCCATTCCAATCGCGATATCTGTCGGAATCGGACCGAGTGGCATCACCGGAAAGCCAGCCGGTCGCAGCACTTGTGAAAGCCTCTTGATATCTCGTGGCCGTGCATGCCCTGGCGATTCGATGATGGCGCCGACACCTTCACCCGTAATATATCTAGCCAACTCGATCTGACGCTCGATTTCGGCCCATTGGGTCGGGTCACAGGAATCGAAAATATTAGCCGAACGATAAGTCGCGCCAATACTGAACACTGTTGCGTTCTTCTTGGCGTGGCGTAGCAAGTCGGGAAGTATCCGTATGTACACATTATCCTCACGCCAACCCCGGTTCACAGCATCTTCGATAACCATTCTTCCGCCGCGAGAAGTGCACGGCACCAGCCTTTTATGAGATAGTCCATTGATAGTCGGCGATGGTGTCGGATGAATAGTTAGGACGCCGACACCCTCTTCCATTTGTTCTATTGCAATATCAAGAAGCTCAGCATCATCAATGCGATAATTGCGCTTCTTCGCAGTATAGATAGGCAAACAAGCCGCGACGCACGATGTTTCATCAACAATCACCTTCCATAACGCATTTTCATGGACTGGCCGCACGAGACTGACGTCACCGATTATTTCTGGGCCGTTTGGAAGTTTCGCCAGTGCTCTAATCTTCGCGGTTTGCCCGACGTAACTAGAGGGATCGGATAAACCAGCAAGCGCCATAATTAACGTCTTGCAGCGGAGTCCCGCCTCGTAATATTCTCCTGAAGCACGCAGCCTTACGCAGTGGGGCAAGGTTCTCTGGTCAGTATTCTTCTTATGCAATCAACCACATCCTCTGGCTGCACACTCAATGAATTAGCCTTCCGCAGGTAGGAAGGATGGAGATTCTCAAGCGTAGTGCGAATGTCAGAATCCGACTCTAGCAGCTTTGAGGGTAAATCCATCCCCTTCCACACATCTTGACCGTTAGGGCGCGAGCCATAGGATAATGCTCCCAGAAGCAGACTTGGGGGCATGATGAGCTGGGCGGAAGCGGAATTGGCGGGGCTGAGGTTGGGTGACAGGCGGCGCGAGCGGCGGGCGGTTCGGGTGTTGGAGCGCTTGGGTGAGCGTCCGACGGCGAGCATTCCGGGTGCCTGCCACGGCTGGGCAGAGATCCAGGCTGCGTATCGCTTTCTCGCCCATGAGGGCTACGACTGGCTCGACCTACTGGAACCGCATCGCCTGTGCACCCAGCGGCGGATGGCTGAGCAGCCGGTGGTGCTGTGCCTGCAAGACACCACGGAGTTGGACTTCAACGGGCAAGCCATCAGCGGGCTCGGTCCCTTGAGTTACGAGGCGCAGCGTGGGATGTACCTGCATCCGACGTTGGCGGTGACGCCGGGGCGTGAGCCGCTGGGGATCCTGGATGCGTGGATGTGGGCGCGTGAGCCCAAAGGCACGGATGGAACACGCCCCGGCGCGAAGGAGAGCGAGCGCTGGCTCGAAGGCTATGCGCGCGTGGCCGAGTTGGCTGCGCACCTGCCCGAGACACGTCTGGTCTATGTCGCCGATCGTGAAGCGGACATCCTGGCCTTGATGGTGCGTGCCGAGCGCTTGGGCGCCCCGGCCGACTGGCTGGTGCGCGCCCAGCACAACCGCGTGCTGCCCGAGGGTGCGCGTCTGTGGGAAGCGCTCGGTGCGAGCGCCCCGCTGGGTGAGATCCGTTTCACCGCCCCCCGCGGCAAAGGACGACGCGCGCGCGCGGTGCGCCAAGCCCTGCGCATCCAACGGCTGGGCATCCCCGACAGCGCCGGTGGTGAGATTCAGGTCACGGCACTGATGGCCAGCGAGATCGACCCGCCGCCCGGCGTCACCCCGGTCACCTGGCGCCTGTTGACCAACCGTGAAGCCACCACCCTGGAGGCCGCGCGCGAGTTGATCGACTGGTACCGGGCGCGCTGGGAAATCGAGCTGCTGTTTCTGGTCCTCAAGGAAGGCTGTCGTGTCGAGGCCCTGCAATTGGCCAGCCGTGAGCGCCTGGAGCGCGCCTTGGCGCTGTATCTGATCATTGCCTGGCGCGTGACACGCCTGATGCGCCTGGGTCGCACCGTCCCCGACCTGCCGGCCGACCTGCTGTTCGAACCCGAGGAATGGCAGGCCGCCTACATCCTGGCCAAACAGCCACCGCCCGAGAAGCCGCCACGCCTCAACGAGGTCATCCGCCTGATCGCCCGCCATGGTGGATTCCTCGCCCGTAAGGGCGACGGGGAACCCGGCGCCAAGAGCCTGTGGCTCGGCTTGCAGCGGGTTCAAGATGTCGCCGTCGGCCTCAAATACGCCAGTCAATACAAGCGGTTATGAGATGTGTGGAAGGGGATGGGGTAAATCGCCCTTCTTCTCGGGAACCGGCAGAATTCGACACCCAAGCTCTCTAGCGACACGTACTTCTTCCTCTGTGCCCATACCTCCATCATAAACTACGACTATTTGTGCACTTCTTAGAAGAGGAGAGCGCCACTCCATCAAAATAGGCAGGAGGCTTCGATCATTTGAAAAATTCGGATTTGCAGCATACGGGTTGGAGAACACACGGAGTCTGCGAATGATATCTTCGCTTTTCCGTATGCAGCTTTCCAAATAGGCTGAAACAACATGCCGACTTGTGCCAGCTGATTGACCATCAAGCAGTACGAGACCTTTCTGTTCTGCAAGCAATTCTCCGACCCGCTCCAACTCGCATTTTCCGTCATTGATTCGGGAGTGCGAACCTGTAATAAATACAGTGTCCCCTCGGGATCCTAGCGCAATGTCGTCAAGTATTCCGCTGAGCTCGGAGTACTCCTGAATTTGACACGACTCAATGCCGATACGGGCCAAGTCTCCTAACCAAAGGTCTTGACGTGCCTGCTTCGCTTTGCGCTCTTCTTCATCTTCATTATGAATACGAGGAAGTACAATAAAATGCTGCCTTGTGGCTTTTTTCCCTAGGCGTCGCGCTTCGACTAAGATATTCTGGATGTTGCTATCACCATAGGAATAACCAATAAAAAGAAATGATCTTTCCAAGAGATCTTGTCGTAGCCTTTGGGCGGTCGCCGGGCGCCGTACAAAGAACTCCTCGTAGTCCTCCTGTGTCACCACGAGATCTTCGTGCTGCGATTGTTCGATGCATCCGTGCATCTTGATCACTTCGATTTCAGCCGCCGCAATACTCCTTGAGATCATGTCGTCTGTCGATTTGACTGTCACATGAAAATTCCGCCGAAAAGCATCTTCAAGAAGAGTGTCATAGTTTGTCGTCCATAATTTGTTTACATTAGTGCGCGAAAGCGCCATGTGATATGAATTCTGCGGAAATCGCTTGGATAAAGCTTCACGAAAGTGCTGTACTAAAGGCCCTCGGTTACCATTGGCTTGATTGACAATGTACTGAGCGATCAGAGGCAAGCTGTCATGCTCTGAGATCTCTAGGTCGAGGCGTGTGCGAGCCATCTCGGTCAGTAGGCCTGCCCAAGAAGGCGCGCGCGAAGCCGCAGAGATTCCCGAGCCGACGAAGATCGCTCCGCGACCTGACGACAGGCGCTTAGAGAATTCACAAGCAAGATCTGCGGATTTCATGATTGACGTTCCGACTGCTAGCCCATGAGCTGGTGGCTTTTTTAGTGAGGTTGCTGGCTGACTGCAATGAGCCAGGTTGATGCCTCGTGGTCAAGAGTCGTTGACACACTGATTCTGGAGGTTGCCATTGTAAGACACTGTCTAATGGCAGTGAGGCCGAAGGCTTCCGACAGGATTCCCGCCCGCGCTCGCGCGGCGAGGTCGAAGGATGCGTGCGATAGCGTACAGACGGGATGGCGCTGCCGAGCTAGGTTGGGCGAAAGGAGCCCAAGCGCCTCTCGGCACCAGCGCACGCCAAGTCAGCCCTCACCTTCTCACGGCGTTCGCACGACAGCGGCGTGGCGCTTGCCGCTTTCCACTAGGCTCATGGCCCGTCCCAGGACGCGACCGGGCGCCGCAAGCCACCAGCCGGAGGTTTGATGGAATTCAAGGACTATTACGCCGTGCTCGGACTGGAGCGCACGGTCGCTCAGGATGAGATCAAGCGTGCCTACCGCAAGCTGGCGCGCAAGTATCACCCGGACGTCAGCAAGGAGCCGGATGCCGAGGCGCGCTTCAAGGAGGTGGCCGAGGCGTATGAGGCGCTGAAGGATGTCGAGAAGCGGGCGGCCTATGACGATGTGGGGAACCGCTTCAAGCACGGCCAGGAGTTCAATCCTCCTCCGGAATGGACGAGCGGCTTCGAGTTCAGTGGCGGCGCCGATGACGACGGTCACGACTTCAATCGCAGCGATTTCTTCGAATCGCTCTTCGGGCACCAAGCGGCTGGCGCGCGCGGCGCGCGTGGGCGGGGCCAGCGGGCGGGCGAGGACCATCACGCCAAGGTGCAGATCGACCTGCAGGACGCCTATCGCGGCGGCCGGCGCGGCATCTCGCTGCGCGTCCCGCGGATCGATGCGAGCGGACGCGCGAGCATCGAGGAGCGGCACCTGGAGGTGAACATTCCCAAGGGCATCCGCGACGGACAACACCTGCGCCTCGCCGGCCAGGGCGGACCCGGACAGGGTGACGCGCCGGCGGGTGACCTTTACCTTGAGATCGCCTTCGCGCCGCACCCGGATTTTCGGCTCGACGGCCGCGACGTCTATCTCGATCTGCCGGTCGCGCCCTGGGAAGCGGCCCTTGGTGCCGGCGTCACCGTCCAGACCCCTGATGGCAGCGTGCAACTGACGGTTCCGCCCGGCTCGTCGCCGGGCCGCAAGCTGCGACTCAAAGGCCGGGGGCTTCCCAGCGTTCCCCCTGGCGATCTCTATGCGGTGCTGTCGATTCGCCTGCCGCCGGCCGACACGGAGATGGCTCGGGACGCCTACCGCCGCATGGCCGAGGCGTTCGGCGACTTCCAACCGCGACCCGCCTTGGAGGCGTGATACCGATGAACAGGACAAACAGAACCGTGATGCCGTGCGTCATCGTCGAGGAGGAAGTCCAGTTCACGCTGATCGAGCTGAGCCGGGTGTGTCGGACCGAGGTCGATCAACTGATGGAACTGGTCATGGAAGGTGTGCTGACGCCGAGCGGCGATGACCCGGAGCGTTGGCGTTTCGGCGGCGCGACGCTCAAGCGCGCGCGGGTGGCGTTGCGTCTCACGCGCGATCTGGAATTGAACGCGGCCAGCACGGCCCTGGTGCTCGATCTGCTCGATGAGATCGACACGCTCCGATCACGCCTGCGGCGCCTCGGCGGTGACTGAGCCAAGGCCCCGGCTGGGGTTTGTCCATCCCCCTGGGTAATAGTCCATGCGGGCGTCCCTGCCCGGTTCCGATTTCCCGCCGATACGAGATTGGGCAAGAATTCTTCGTAGGCTGCGTTGAGGAACGAAACCCAGCATTGGTCGCTGCGGCAGCGACGGAAATGCTGGGTTTCGCGAGCTCATCTCAGCCTACAAAAGACCGCCATTGCGTGGTGGAAGCGAACACTTTCACAGTCTCATACCCTTGGGCATCGTTCGGAAATGCCCCGCCGCTACTTGACAACCAGGTTGTTTTCCACTGACTTCACACCTTTGTTGCCTTGGGCCACTTCCGACGCCCTCTCGATACTGCGCTGCGACATGACGCCGAGCCTTGGAATAGAACGTTCGCCAGAGGTGATGGCGCATTCGCGCCAAGATACTCCAGACGCTCTCACGCGGCAGCTCGGGACAGGTCTCTGCCGCACGGAAATCAGGCTATTAAAAGGTGTTTGAGCAGTTCGGCGGATTCTGTCTTCAGCTATCTTTCTTCATCTCCTCCTTGAGATCCCCAACGCCCGCCTGGACCTTGCCGACGTTTTTCTGGATATTTCCCTTTACTTCCAGCTCATCATTGCCAACGGCATTGCCGATGACTTCCTTGACCTTGCCAGTCGCTTCATTGACACGGCCCTTGACCTGTGCTTTGTTCATGTCTTTTTCCTATCAATGAATTGAGTGAAGACTCGGGCGTGGAATGCGATTTCCACTCACCCAGGACGAAAATACGCGCCCGGCCATGGGTGGTCGGTGCGGCAACGCACATAGATAGGGAATTCTTGTTTGGTGAGATATCGAGCCGAGCTGTCGGTGATGTGCGATGCGACAAAGCCGCTTGCCTGCTACGCACAACGAGGCGAGACATGACAACCCAGGGTCCCGCTGAAAAGCCCGCGCATTTTCTTGTACCGCTATGTGCGCTATCGAACGGAACTCGTACGATAGCCCGCCTAATCTCTGCGCTGTCATTCTGAAAAATTTAATGTTTTCGGATTGGACAAACCGGTGCGACCGGCGTGGATGTCAAGCAGGTCTTGCTTTTCAGCCATGCATTTCAAAATGGCCAAGAAGGACATGAACATGAACAGTACAAGACGCGCGATGCTCGACCTCTTCTTTGTGGCGGCTGCGACAGTCTCGCTGGCTTCAATCGGCGGCCAGGCGCTTGCTGCAACGGCGGAAGATCTGAATAAAGACTCCTCACAGGCTTTACACCTCCTGTATCAGAGCAATCCCGCCGCCGCAACGATTGCCAAGTCGGCAAGGGCAATCCTAGTATTCCCGAATGTCGTCAAGGCAGGACTCGTCTTCGGCGGCAGTTATGGCGAAGGTGTTCTGACCAAGGGCGGCAAGTTCGCCGGCTATTACAATTCCGTTTCCGCGTCCTGGGGCTGGCAGGCGGGCGCCCAGTCCTATAGCTATGTCGTCTTTCTCATGAACAACAAAGCCGTGAGGTATCTCGACAAGTCGGAAGGATGGGAAATCGGCGTCGGGCCGACCGTGGTCGTGGTGGATGAAGGCATGGCCAAGAATCTGTCATCGACGACCCTGAAAGACGATGCCTACGCCTTTATTTTCGATCAGAAGGGACTCATGGCCAGCCTTAGCATCGAAGGGACGAAAATCAGCAAGATCAAACGTTGACCTCAGTTCGCGCGGCCTCGTCCGCGCGTCGATTTTCGCGGTGGTCCGTTCGTCGAGGTCGCTTCCGGGAAACATCGTCCAGGGCGCCGAGGGGCAACGGACGTGGGTTCTGTCGGCACAATGCGATTGATTTAATCCGTCCCGATCGGGGGTCAGAGACCAGATGGACGGGCGCATTCGGGAGCTGGATTGACGTTCGTTTGACCTGGATCAAACGGTTATCCGCGCAGCCCGGTTAGCTTTGCTGGAATGTCCTCCCCGCCCGCGCCCCATCGCGTCCTCAGTGATCGCGTCACGACCTTCGGCCAATACCTGCTGAGCCGTTACGGCCAGCGAGTGCACAAGCTTGCGCTCAACGCCGGCTTCACCTGCCCCAATCGCGATGGCTCCAAGGGATCGGGCGGCTGCACCTTCTGCAACAACGTCTCCTTCGGCCCGAACGCCAAGCGCTCGCCCGAGATCGATCCGCAGCTCGACGCCGGTCGGGGCGTGCTCGCCAAGCGCACCGGCGCGCGGCGCTTCATGGCCTATTTCCAGACCTATACCAATACCTACGACGAAATCGAGGTGCTGCGCGAACGCTACGACAGCGCGCTCACGCATCCCGATGTCGTTGGACTGTCGGTCGGCACCCGCCCGGATTGCGTGCCGGAGGCGGTGCTGGATCTGCTCGCCGGCTACCGGGCGAGGGGCAAGGAGGTCTGGCTGGAACTCGGGCTGCAATCCGCCGATGACGCGACGCTCGCCAAGGTGAATCGCGGACACGGCTTCGCGGAATACCGCGCGGCGGTGACGGCGGCGCACCGGCGCGGCATCCCGGTGTGCGCCCATCTCATCGTCGGCCTGCCGGGCGAGGGCCGCGCGGCGGCGCTCCAGACACTCGACAGGGTGCTGGAGGTGGGTGTCGAGGGCCTGAAGCTCCACCCGCTGCATGTGGTGCGCCAGACGCGCCTGGCGATCGACTGGCGCAACGGCGAGTACGCGCCCCTGACGATGGACGACTATGTCGGTATCTGCGCCGACCTCATTGAGCGCACCCCGGCGGCGGTGATTTATCATCGGCTCACCGGCACCGCCTCGCGCGACATCCTGCTCGCGCCCGACTGGTGCAGCCGCAAATGGGCCGTCCTGAACGGGATCGAGGCCGAGCTCTTCCGCCGCGGCACCCGCCAGGGCGACCGGGCCGATACCCTTTCACATCACCAACTCCTCAGCACCGCCTGACCCTCTGGAGACCGAAATACCATGGAGCTCGTCTGCCCCGCCGGCAATCTGCCGATGCTCAAGGCCGCCGTCGACAACGGCGCCAACGCCGTCTACATCGGCTTTCGCGACGACACCAACGCGCGTCATTTCGCCGGTCTGAACTTCAACGACAAGCAGATCGCCGAGGGCGTGAAGTACGCCCATGACCGTCGGGTCAAGGTCTTCGTCGCCATCAACACCTATGCCCAGCCGGATGGCTGGACGCGCTGGACTGCCGCCGTCGACCGCGCCGCCGGTTATGGCGTGGATGCCATCATCCTGGCCGACATGGGCGTGCTGGACTATGCCGCCGAGCGTCACCCGAACGTGAATCTGCACCTCTCGGTGCAGGGCTCCGCGACCAATCCGTCGGCCATCGGCTTCATGCAGCGCCATTTCGGTATCAAGCGCGTGGTGGTGCCGCGCGTGCTCTCGCTAGCCCAGGTCGCCCATCTGATCGAGGAGAGCAGCGTACCGGTCGAAATTTTCGGCTTCGGCAGCCTCTGCGTCATGGTCGAGGGCCGCTGCCTGCTGTCGTCCTACGCGAGCGGTCAGTCGCCCAACACCTACGGCGCCTGCTCGCCGGCCGCGCATGTGGAGTGGCGCGACACCCCGCAGGGTCAGGAGACCCGACTCGGCGGCATCCTGATCGAGCGGCGCTCGCACGCCGAGGCGGCCGGTTATCCGACCCTCTGCAAGGGCCGCTACCATGTCGCGGGGGAGTTGCGCCATGCCATCGAGGAGCCGACCAGCCTGAACACGCTGGACATCCTGCCGGACATCCTGGCCGCCGGGGTTAGTGCCATCAAGATCGAGGGGCGTCAGCGCAGCACCCGTTACGTGACTCAGGTGACCAAGGTCTGGCGCGAGGCGATCGATAGCTGCAAGCGCAATCCCCAGGCGTTCCGACCGAAGGAGAGCTGGCACCAGATCCTGGCCCAGGTCTCAGAGGGCGCCCAGACGACCATCGGTCCCTACGAAAGAACCTGGCACTAGCCGAAGCAATGAAGCGGATAGTGAATCGCGGATAGAGCGGGGAGTGGATGGCGGACGAACGCCATTCGCGTCCTGGCGATTCGCGAGCATCTGTCCACTGCCCACTGTCCACCCTCTAGTCAACACCGCCAACTCATGCCTTCCCTGAACACTTCGACCCATCGCCCCCGTCTCTCGCTCGGCCCCATCCTCTATCTCTGGCCCCGCGAGCAGGTGCTCGACTTCTACGCCGAGATGATCGAAAGCCCGCTGGATACCATCTACCTCGGTGAGACCATCTGCTCCAAGCGCCGCCAGCTCCGGCCCGAGGACTACTGGGAGATCGCCGAGCGCATCGCCGCCGCCGGCAAGGAGGCGGTCATCTCGACCCTCGCCCTGATCGAATCCGAGGGCGAACTCAAGACGCTGCAACGCATCTGCGCCGACGAGCGATTCATGATCGAGGCCAACGACCTGGCCGCGCTGGATTTTCTGGAGGGACGCCCGTTTGTCGCTGGGCATTCCATCAACCTCTACAACCAGCGCACCCTGGGCTTCCTCGCCAAACGCGGGCTCAAGCGCTGGGTGCTGCCGGTCGAGCTGGGCCGCACGACCGCCGCCGATCTGCTCAAGACCCGCCCGGAAGGGGTCGAGTGCGAGCTGTTCGCCTTCGGCCGCCTGCCGCTCGCCTACTCCGCCCGCTGTTTCACCGCCTACAACCGTGAGCTGGGCAAGGACGACTGCCAATTCTGCTGCGGCGACTATCCGGACGGACTCGTCATCACGACCCAGGACGGCGATGCCTTCCTGAATCTGAACGGCATCCAGACCCAGTCGGCCAACACCCATAACATCCTGCCCGCTCTGGCCGAGGTCAGCGCCCTGGGTATCGACCTGCTGCGCGTCAGCCCGCAATCCCAGCACACCGGAGATATCGTCAGGGTCTTCGCCTCCTGCCTGACCGGTGATCTGGACCCGACCGAAGGCACCACCAGGCTGCGCGACTGGGCGCCATCCGGCCTTTGCGACGGCTACTGGACCGGACAGTCGGGCTACAAGGCGGGGATGCCGGGCCAGACTGCGGCTTAGCTGCGGGGAATACCCGTGGCGGCGGGTGAACCTGTGTCTGAGCGAGGCACTTGCAGCGCAAGCTCGGTTCGGTTGCGACCCGCGCGTTTCGCGCGATAGAGGGCCGCGTCCGCCTGTTCGATCAGTGCCTCGGGGGTTTGGGCATGGTCGGGGAAGCTGGCGAGGCCGATGGAGACCCGCGCCTCGATTCGGATGTCGCCATACCGCGGGGGCTCATCCGCAAGCTGCGTGCGCAGTAATTCGACGCGCTCCAGGCCGATGTCCAGCGAGATATGCGGCAGGAGCAGAAGAAACTCCTCGCCGCCGTAGCGGCACACGATGTCGCCCTCGCGAAAATGTTCCCGCAGCAGCGAGGCCAACGCCTTAAGCACCACATCCCCGGCGGGATGCCCCCAAGAGTCGTTGATGCGTTTGAAGTGATCCACGTCGACCATGGCCGCGACCAGCGCGTAGCCTTCGTGCCTGGCGCGGGCAAACTCGCGCGGCAGGGTTTCGTCGAGGTAGCGCCGGTTATAGAGACCGGTCAGCGGATCGCGGATCGCCTGCTCCGCCAGTTCGTCTTGCAGACGGCCGATCTTTTCGAGGTTCTCCTGGAGCCGCTCGTTGGCGGACTGCAAGGCCCGCTCCATGGTCCGTTTCTCGCTCACATCGCGTTGGACGGCCACGAAACACTCGATCTCGCCTCGCTCGTTCTTCACCGGCGAGATCGTCATCTCCTCTTCGTACAGTTCGCCGTTTTTGCGACGGTTGACCAACTCGCCGCGCCACACCTGACCGTCCAGCACAGTCCGCCAAAGCCGCGCATAGAGTTCCGGGGCATGCGTGCCGCTGTTTAGCCGCCTGACATGCATCCCCTTGTCGGTCTCCAGTGAGTAGCCGGTTTGCTGGGTGAAGACCGGATTGGCGTACAGCAGATAGCCCTGGATATCGGTGATGAGAATCGCGTCGCCAGCGGCCTCGATGGCCGCCACGCGGGTTCGCAGCTCGGCCTCCAAAGCCTTGCGCTGAGAGATGTCGCGGGTCACGCCGAGCAGCTTGGCGGGACGTCCGGCGTCATCCATCAGATAGCTGGTCACCACCTCGGTCTTGACGATGCCGCCGTCCTTGTGCGGCTGTTCGATCTCGGTGATCGCGTAGCTCGCCTGCAGTCGCCCGCGCGCAGACGCTCGATCGCGTCGCCGATGATCGCCGTGACCTTGGAGGCCGATTGTGGGGTTAGGGCGGACTCCATCGGCTGCTCCATCACCTCCTCCGGCGTGAACCCCCGCAACCGTTGCACCGACGGGACTGACGTATTCGAACCGCCTCGTGTTCAGATCGAGCATCCAGATGACGTCGCCGCTGTTCTCCGTGAGCAGGCGGTGCAGCGCCTCGCTCTCGGCGAGCTTGCGATGCGCCACTTCGCGCTGCTCGATCTCGATGCGCAGCCGTCGGTTGAGGCTTTCGACGCGCCAGCTCAACATGGCCAGCAGCAGCGCCACCATGAGGGCGGTGCCGAGTGCGGCGAGCAGACGCGGATCGAACCGGGGCCGATCCGATTCGTAGAGAAACCCATCCAGCGGGAAATGCTCGGGCAGCATGCCGAGCGAGGCGTAGGTATCCGCGATGTGGCGCCAGCGGCCAGGGTTGACATGCCCGATCGCGACCAGATCCGGCTGCATCAGATGCCGGCTCTCTTCCGCCTCGAAGCGATACTGCTCGCGCGTGCGTTGCTGGGTGTTGTACTTGGCCAGGATGAGGTCGATGGCTCGCCTCGACCTCATACATGGCGTCGTGCCAGCCCTTGAGACTGGCGGCGAGGAAGGCCCGCACCTGCTCCGGGCGCGCCTTCAGCTCGGATTCGCTGGTGAAGAGGATGTCGCCGTAGAAGTCGATACCGCCCGCGCGGGCCGAGAACTCGTTATAGGCAAGACCGGCCTGGCGCAGCAGATAGGGCTCCGTGGTCGAATAGGCCGACATCGCGGCCACCTGCCCCTGGAGCAATGCCTCGACCCCGAGGCTGTGGGGGCGGATATCGAGCCGATCGCGCTCGACGCCCTCTTGCTGGAACAGGGCCAGGATCTCCGCCGCGCCGGACTCCAGCATAATCGGCTTCCCGGCCAGCTCGTGCAGATTCCCGGCCCGATCCGCGCGGACCAGCAGCTCGAACGGCGAATGCTGATAGATAGGGGCCAGGGCGACGACCGCTTGGGTCTGCCGCGACAGCAGCAATTCGCTGCTCCCGATGCCGAACTGCGCCGCGCCCGAGACGACCTCCGCGACCGCGTCGGTCTGGGGTTTGGCCTCGATGATCCGCACATCCAGGCCCGCCTCGCGGTAATAGCCCTTTTCCAGGGCCATGTAATAGCCGGCAAACTGGAACTGATGCCGCCATTTCAGTTGCAACGTCACCCGGTCGAGAGCGAGGGTCGGCAGCGCGGCGGTCAGGGCAAGGGCGAAAACGATGAGGCGCACAAGCAAGTCGACAGGCTTCTTGCGGGACAGAATGCGGGGGCGCTCCATGGGCACTGCGACCTCCGGCGATCAGGGGCCGGGTTTCAAGCGCCGAAACAGCTCGCGCCGAGAGATCTCCTTTTGCATGGCGCAGTCGCGCTTGGCCTTCTCCATGTTCTCGTCGCGAGTGCGGATGACCTGGTTCCAGTCCTCGAAGACCGCGTCGGCGTCCCGGTAGGCTTCCATGTCGAGACAGATGGGTTGCAGCAGATAGTGGCCGAGACGCGGGTGATAGTTGAGGTGGGCCTGCTGGGCATGGCCGAGCAGATCGAAACGCAGGTTCGGCCCGAGCACCAGATAATCGGCTTGTGATCGCTCCCTGGCGGTCCAGCCTGATGGCAGTTCAAAGGCTGGCGGCTGGTCGGGGAACAGGAGTCGGGCGAGCATCCAGGGTGTGAGCAGGAGGAGTACGCGCCAATCCTCGATGCGGCGCAGTGCCCTTTGCTGGATGACGAGCGCGCGGTTGAGCATGGGGTCGCCGGCCAGCGGTCCATCCAGGATAGCTTGGTGGACCGCGAGGACCTCGGTGGTGAGGCTGGAGTCCTCGGTCAGGTCTGGCCGACAGACCTGCCAGCCGTCCTCAATGTCCATCGGCGGGCACCGGGCAGAGTTGCGCGAGCTGGGTGCCGATCAGGCGGTAGAGCGAAAGCTGGGCGTGCTGTTGCAGGTCATGGGCGAAACGGGATAGCCAATGGTTCAGATGCTCTTCCCAGATTTCGGCCAGCAGACCGGAGGCGGGGCAATCCTCCCTGCCCTGCTCCACGCCCTGGCCCAGATCGGTCAGATAGGCTGCGCAGTCGAGAATGGTGCCCAGATAGTCGGCGGGGGCCTCGCTCGGTTCGAGTCCGACGCGCCGGTAGAATCGCTGGAGATCGCCCGCCATGGAGCCGCCCATCTGTCCCTGCCGATAGGCGGATTCGAAGGGCGGACAAGGGGTCTCGGGGTAACCGCTGACGAAGAGCCGGGTATGCTCCGCCTGCCAGCGGTCGAGCGGAAGCGACTCCAGTTCACTCACCGCCTCCGCCAGCCAGGGCGCCTGGGGGACGATCTCGCGCAGCGCATCCAGCGCGCCGTCTTCTGGCATGGCGAGCAGGATGGCGAGCAGAGCGCAGGTGGCTGGCGCTTCACCAGATCCGGCGGACATCGGGTCACGGGTCTGATTGGCGGTCGGTTTGATCATCGGATGTGGCGCCTTGGCGGGGACACTGTGCGTGGTTTGAAGGGTACGCGATGCGTACCCTACCCATCACGGTCTACCAGGGATAGGCAGTAGACGCCAGCGTACATGAAGTAATGCCGCAGCAGGTAACCACCCGTCAGCACCAGAACCGAGGCGGTGACGATGGGTACCCGCGTCGACCAGCCTTTCATCACGCCCTTGAGTTCCAGCAGGAAGGGCACGATCAGGCCGAAGCCGATGAAGCCGATCATCCAGCCGTAGTCATGCCACAGGAGATCCATCGACCGCACGGCGGACTCCGAGCCGTTCTTGAGGTACTGAAAGAGCGAGAAGAGGATGACCAGTTCGGCGGCGATCAGCACCAGGTCGATGCGCTCATAGAGCACCCGGATGGATTCATCCGCCTGATCGTTGATCAGGGTGTACATGAGCAGCAGCAGGAAGGCCATGGCGGTCGAGAAGGCGGAGACAGTGAAGAGCAGCGGCACCGCCGGGTTGTGCCAGAGCGCGACGGCGGGGAAGGATTGCAGCAGCAGGCCGGTGTAGACGGCCACGCCGACCCCGTTGATGACGGCCAGCCAGCCGACCTGGCGATGGAATCGCTGGACGATCTTGGCGATGCCGATAACGAAGGGTCGGTCGATCAGGCTCTTGATCCCAGGCACCTTATGGGGGAAGGCAGTCTCCCGAACATAGGGCAAGGCGTAGAGGACACCCCAGACCATCATCCAGATGATGAACTGGGTGCCCCAGGCGATCCAGGCATCCGGTTTATGGAAGAGGATCATGGGATTGAGTACGTTGAGGACGGCGCCTTTGTGGAGCAGGTGTCCGAACAGCATCAGCGATCCCAGGGCCAACAGCACCACGCCCGCGCCCGCGCCCCAGATCACCAGATGACGGTGGGGCTTCAGGTACATGTCGGTGAGAAAGGTCACGGCGAGCGTCGCGGCGCCGAGGCCGCCGAAATAGAGATAAATGGCGAGCCACCAGGTCCAGATGTCCTGGGTGGCATAGGTCATGTTGACTTCCATCGCTCAACCCCTCCACTTGATATCGTCGATGTAAAAGACATTCGGCCGGGTGCCGATGTGCGGCATCAGCGGTCGGGCGGCCCCGCTGGCGACCATTTGGGCGACGGGGTCGTTCGGATCCTCGAGATCGCCGAACATGCGCGCGGAACCGACGCAGGTCTCGACACAGGCGGGCTTGATGCCCTGCTCGACCCGGTGATCGCAGAAGGAGCACTTGTCCATGCTGGGGCTGGTGCGACGGTAGTCGGAGCCATAGAACTCCCTCCCCTCGCGCATGTCGTCATGGGTGATCGCGACCCGCGCATGATAGGGACAGGCCATGGCGCAGGCACGGCAGCCCATGCAGAGATCCTGGTCGACGAAGACGATACCGTTGGCCTTCTTTTGGGTCGCCCCGGTCGGACAGACCGACATGCAGGGCGGGTTGTCGCAGTGATTGCACAGACGCGGGAAGAAGCGGCGGTTCACGTCGGAGCCGAGACCGATCTCCTTGTCATGCACATAGGTGCGCCACTTCTGCGTGTCCCAGACCGGCGTCTGGTTCTCCATGGCGCAGGCCGCCATGCAGGCGTTGCAGCCGACGCAGGTGTTGAGGTCGATGACCATTGCGAAATGTGACATGGTTCAGTCCCCCTTCATGCCTTGGCGACGCGGATGGTGAATTCCTGCGAGCGGAACCCCGCGACGACCGGCTCGACCTGGTAAGGGATGAGCTTGCTGGTCGCGGTGCCGTCGCCGTGCGTGCGGGAAAGCGCCTTGTTCTCCACGCCGAAGGAGCTGTAGATGAAGAGGGTTTCCGGATTCACCAGACGGGTCACATAGGCGTGTCCGCCGGTCTGCTGCCCGGACTGGGTGTTGGTCAGATGGATCGGATCGCCCATCTTGATGCCGAGCGCGTTGGCCCGGTCGGGATGGATCCAGACCCCCTTGTAGACAGCGCTCTTGAACTCGTTGATGGCCGAGAGCACCGGGTTGTTGCTATTGGTCGAGGCGTGCGAGACGGTCGGCGTCTTGCCGTAGGTGAAGTAGAATTCATCCTTGGCCAGCGGGGCGGCGATCTCCTGAGGCGACCCCGAGCGCAGCTTGATCGGGATATAGGTCGCCAGCACGCTGAAGTTTGGCTCGGTGTGCCCGCCGTCGCGCAACTGACGCATCAGACCGGAGAAGAACTCCACCCGGCCACTCTCGGTCGGGACCGGCATCTTCCAGGGCATCGCGTGCTTTTCCAGGATGTGCTCATAGTCCTGTTCGTGATAAATGCCCTTGGCGCGCAGCACCTCGTCGATGTGGGCAGGCGTCACGCCCAGGCGGTCCGCCGTCTGGGCGAAGGCGACCTCCCGACAGGCGGCCTGATAGGCGCCCTTGGTCAGAGTCTGGCGATTGCGCTCCAGCGTGGCCTTGACCGGTCCGGCCTTGAGTCCGGTCAGCTTCTCGACCCAATCGTGATAGGTGTCGGTGTTGCCGGAGATGATCTCGGTCATGCGCAGCAGGATGTCGGCCGCCTCCTCGGTGTCGTAGAGGGGCGGGATGGCCGCATAGCGGGTGCGTCAGCGCGAGGTCGTGATTGACGCCGTTGCCGTAGAGGGTCGGCTCGTCGCGTTCAAGATACGAGGTATTGGGCAGGATCACATCCGCGTAGGGCGCGGTGTCCGACGGCAGCACCTCGATCATGACCACCAGGTCGACGTTGTCGTGACTCAGGGTCTCCTTCCAGCGCGAATCCGGGTAATAGTGCCGGACCGGGTTGGAGGCGTTGATCAGGAAGGCGCGGGTGAGATAGGGCTCGTCCTTGAACTTGACCCGGCCCTCGACGGACTCCTTGAGCCCGGATTCGGTCATCACCGGCAGCGCGACATTGAAGCGTCCCGCCGCCTTCTCCTGCGCATTCCAGGCCCAGGTCCAGCCCGGCTTGCCGTGCGAGAAGTTCTCGCCCTTGGAGAGCGCGCCGATCACCATCTTCGCGAACGCCATGCCGGCCAGGGTCGCCAGCGGCGAGCCCATCTCGTAGCCCTGCTCCATCGCCTCGTACATGCGCGCGGCCTTGTGATGCAGCTCGCCGGAATTCATCCAGCCGCCAGTGCGGTCGAGACCGCCGGTCAGGGCCTGGATCATCGCCTGAACGCGGCGTTGCATCATGATGTTGCCGTAACGCGCGCCGTGCCAGCCGGGGTCGATGATGGCGGGACGGGTGGTGCCGAACTCGTGGGCGATGCGCGCGATGTCCTTGGCCGGGATGCCGGTGATGTCGGCGGCCCACTCGGGCGTATAGGCGGCCAGCTCCTGGAACTGGGCCTCGAACACGGTGGTCGCGGCGCGCCCATCGAGACTGAAGTTCGCGGGGACCTTGAGCGCCGGGGTGAAGGTCTTGCCCTCGCTATCGACCGTGTTGTCGTGGGTGAACTTGCCGAGCGCCCGCACCTGATCGGTGCCTTCCACCAAGACCTGCGGGCGCCCCTCCGCGTCCGTCAGCAAGCGCAGCTCGCCGGCCTCGTCACGATAGACCAGGAAAGGCATGTTGGTGTGACGCCTGAGAAAGTTGGCGTCATAGAGACCATCCGCCATCAGGATCCGCATCATCGCCAGCAGGAAGGCCAGGTCGGTGCCGGGGCGGATCGAGAACCACTCGTCGGCCTTGGCGGCGGTCTCCGAACGGCGCGGATCGAAGGAGACGATCTTGGCCCCCTTCTTGCGCCCCTGAGCGAAGCGCACCATGCGGCAGGTGGAGACGCCGCCGATCGAGGCGTTGTTGCCCATGAAGAGGATGTACTTGGCGTTGTCGAAATCCGGCAGCACCTCGTCATGGATATTGAAGTTGCCGGTGACCAGGTCGGTCCCGATATGACCGGTGGTCACGCAATGCTGCATCGGCGAGGCGACGATGTTCGGGATCTCGTTGGCCATCGCGAAGGGCACGGCCCAGTTCATGTAGAAGATGCAGGAGGTCCAGCCGCCGACCATGGTCCATTCCCAGGGCTTGATCTCGGCGCTCTTGCTCTTCTCGGCGATGTAGGCGTAAGCCTCGTCCCAGCTCGCGGCGCGGAAGGCATATTCGCCGCGCTTGCTGCCCTCGACCCGGATCAGCGGCGTCTTGAGCCGGTCGGTATCGTAGGTCTGACGCAAGCCGGACTGGCCGCGCGCGCAGATCTTGCCGCGATTCAGGGTCGAATGCGGATTGCCGTCGAGCTTGACGATCCGCTTCTCGCCGTTGCGGGTATGGCTGGTCACCTTCAGGTTGCACAGTGACGAGCAGAAGTTGCAGATGCTGTAGGAAATGTCCTCCTTCACCTCGTCATCCGCGACGGCATCCTTGATGGCGCGCGAGACGGGGGAAAGAAGGGTCAGCCCAGCCACGCCAACGCCTGAAGTCTTCAGGAAGGCGCGACGGGACAGGCGCGGAATGCTCCAGGCCATGAGGATGTCCTCCGAGGTGGTCGTTGCGATCCCAGGTCCATTGCCACGGGATGAATTCATTGCTCTGTCGGTCGACAAGCGACGCCGGCACGAAACAGTAAGACAACTCGGGCGACGAGCTCCATCGTAAGGTCCCGGTTGTTTGATATTTGTCAATCTGAATGACAAGTGAACCGCAGCCGCATTGTGCGACCCATCAAATACAAGCGTCGCGAGACGCAAGAAATCCTGTACCCCGGCGCGCTCGTTTAGAATGACGCGATCCGCAACCATCTTGACCGCCGGGGTGAGTACCGCGCCCCAGCCCCTCAACCACCGGACCCACAGCCATGCCCGAGACCGCTCACAACGTTGATCGCGCCGAGATCAGGAAATTCGAGGACCTCGCCTCCCGCTGGTGGGATCCGCACAGCGAGTTCAAAACGCTGCACGATATCAACCCGTTGCGGCTGGATTACATCGAGCGCGGCGCTGGCGGGATCGCGGGCAAGCGTATTCTGGACGTGGGCTGCGGCGGCGGCATCCTCTCCGAGAGCATGGCGCTGCGCGGTGCCCAGGTCACAGGCATCGACATGGGCGACATGCCGCTGCGGGTCGCCGAGCTCCACACCCTGGAAACCGGCGTGCAGGTCGAGTACCGGCGGGTGCCGGTCGAGACCCTGGCCCTGGAGCAGCCGGGGGGCTTCGACGTCGTGACCTGCATGGAGATGTTGGAACACGTCCCCAATCCCGCCTCTGTGGTCGATGCCTGCTCGCGCCTGGTCCGGCCCGGCGGCAAGGTGTTTTTCTCGACGCTTAACCGCAATCCCAAGTCCTACCTGCTGGCCGTGATCGGCGCCGAGTACGTCATGCGCATGCTGCCCCGGGGGACGCATGACTATTCGCGCTTCATCCGTCCGTCCGAGTTGGATGCCTGGATCCGTCCGACCGACTTGCGTACCCTCGATATGGTCGGGATGACCTACAACCCGCTGACCCAGGTCTACCGGCTCGATCCGCACAACCTGGACGTGAACTATCTCGTGACCTGCGTGCGCGACACCCATGCCTGAGACCAACCTCATCCGTGATCGCGCGGTGCTCTTCGATCTCGATGGCACCTTCGCCGACACGGCGCCGGACATGGCCGCCGCGCTGGGCCGGCTGCTCGCGGTCCGTGGCCTCGCCGCGCCGCCCTTCGAACGGATAAGACCCTTCTGCTCCCATGGCGCGCGGGGCATCCTCAAGGTCGGTTTCGATCTGGAGCCCAGCGATGCGGACTTCGAGCCGCTGCGGCTGGAGTATCTGGAGATCTATGCCGCCGCCCTAGTCGAGGAGACGGCCCCCTTCCCCGGCATCGCGGAATTGGTCGACGCCCTGGAAGCGCGCGACATCCCCTGGGGTATCGTCACCAACAAGCCGACCTATCTGACACGGCCACTGATGGAGCGGATCGGCTTCCTGGACCGTGCCGCCTGCGTCGTCTGCGGCGATACCGCAGCGCGCCCCAAGCCTTATCCAGACCCCATGTTTCACGCCTGCGAGCTGATTCAGGTGGACCCGACAGGCTGCTGGTATCTCGGGGACGCCGAGCGCGACATTCGCGCCGGACTCGCGGCGGGCATGGGCACACTGGCGGCGCTCTTCGGCTATCTGGCACCGGATGACGACCCTTCCGGCTGGGGCGCGCACGGGATGATCGCGCATCCGCTCGATGTCCTGGCGTGGCTGCCGCAACCCCAGGACTGATTCACGCCAGCGTGCCGCCTGCCCTGCCACATCCCGAGACGACGCCGCGTCGAGCCGTGCGAGCCACCGCGCAAACCTCAATGCGTTGAATCTCCGAGCGCGCCACACTTGCTCCCTTCGCCGCTTCGCAATCCTGTTACGAGAGGATCCTTGCTCGATGAATCAAAGCCTGTCCGCCGATAAGACATTGCAGGGACGCATCATCCTGGTGACGGGAGCACTCGAGGGCATCGGCCGCGCCGTCGCCCTCGCCTGCGCCGCCCAGGGCGCAACCCTGGTCCTATCCTCCTTCAAGGAAGTCGACCTGGAGCCGGTCTACGACCGCATCCTCGCCAACGGCGGTCCGGAACCCGCCATCCTGCCGCTGGATCTGGAGAGCGCGCGCGAAAGCGACTTCATCGCCGCCGCCAACGTCGTCGGCGACACCTTCGGGCGACTCGACGGACTCGCCCACTGCGCCGCATCCGCCCCCTTTCTGAGCCGCATCGACGACTACGACGCCAACGAGTGGGACCGGGTGATCCGCGTCAATCTCACCGCCCCCTTCCTGCTCACGCAAGCCTGCCTGCCATTTCTGCGGCTCTCGGAGGACGCCTCGATCGTCTTCACCGCGGATCGCGTCGGCCGCACCGGCATGGCCTATTGGGGCGCCTATGCGGCGGCCAAGTTCGGGATCGAGGGACTGATGCAGGTGCTGGCGGACGAGACCCGCGAGGCCGGCCGCATCCGCGTCAACAGCCTCGACCCAGGTATCGTCCGCACCGCGCTCCGCGCGAACCTCTATCCCGGCGAGGATCCCAGCAGCCATCCGGCGCCGGAGAGCATCACCGCCGCCTACCTCCAGCTTCTGGGGCCGGAAGGTCGCGGAAAGACGGGGGAAACCTGTCGCGTCGACCCGTCCAGCGGGCGTCTCGCCTGACCCGACGCACATCGCGGTCGGCCGGACCTCGGGGAAGCGCATGAAACTCACCCGCTCGCCTTCCCTGGTCGCGACGGGCCGCGTTGGGCCTGGTCACCTTGCCTGGCCACCACCGCGCCGAGCGCGGATCGCTTCCTCCCGCTCCAGTTCCTCCAGTGCCGTCTCGACGGTCTTGAGTTGTTCCTCGACCTCCGGCAGGAGGACATCCTCCAGCGCGCGCGCGCGGCGGGCGGTGTGGGCATAGTCCGTGCGCAGCCGCTCCAGGTTGGCGGCCATCGCCGCGAGGCGCGCCAATCTTGGGATGAGCTCGCTGAAGGCGGCGCGGCAGGCGTCCGCCTCTGGACTGGCGGCGACGCTAACGGCGGGAGGCAAGGGTTCGCCCGGCTCCAACCCTGCGTCATTGAGGATCACCCCCAGCACCGACCGGGAGTTCAGCTCCACGCCGCCTCCCTCCGCCGACGCTGGCGGATAGAGGAATAGCCCCTCCAGCCCATGCCGCGCAATCGCGGCTCGCAGTGCCGCGCCCGCCTTGGCATAGGCGGTGTCGTAATCCCGCCGCTCACCTTCGTACCGCCCGATCTCGGCCACCATCTCCGCCGCGAGGATCAACCGCTTCTCGTCCAGGAAACGGAAGCCTTCACGCAGGCCAGCCTGCTCCTCCTTGAGCTCAAGCCGGGCGCTCTGGGTCGGAATGATCGCCTGGTCCGTCATCCCAGATGCTCGCGGATCTGGCGGTCATCGAGCCGATGCAAGGCTCCAGACGGCAGTCCGCTCAGAGCCGTCCAGCCAGCCGCCATGCTCTCTTCCAGCGTGCGCGCCGCGTCACCCTGATGAATGACCTCACGCTCGAAGGCATCGCCGAACGCCAACAGCTTGCGATCTTTCTCCGCCAGACCATCCTCGCCGACCACGCTGGCCAGCACCCGCGTCTGCTGGGCCTGGCTGTAGGATGCGTAGAGCTGGGCGGCAAGCGCGGGATGATCGGCGTGGGTGCGGCCCTGACCGGTGCCGTCCTTCATCAGCCGCGAGAGGCTCGGCAGCAGGCGAATCGGGGGGTAGAGGTCGCGACGATGCAGATCGCGGTCGAGGACGATCTGGCCTTCGGTGATATAGCCGGTCAGATCCGGGATGGGATGGGTGATGTCGTCGTTGGGCATGGTGAGGATGGGGATCAGGGTGATGGACCCCGGCCGCCCTCGAATGCGTCCGGCCCGCTCGTAGAGCGTCGCCAGATCCGAGTACAGATAACCAGGATAGCCCTTGCGGCTCGGCACCTCGCCCCGGCTCGCCGAGACCTCGCGCAGCGCCTCGCAGTAGTTGGTGAGGTCGGTCAGGATCACCAGGACATGCTTGCCCTCGGTGAAGGCCAGATACTCGGCGGCGGTCAGCGCGAAACGTGGCGTCAGAAGCCGCTGGGCGCTGGAATCGCTCGCCAGGTTGAGAAACAGCACCGTGCGCGCCAGCGCCCCGCCGCGCTCCATCTCCTCGCGGAAGAACTCCGCGCTGGCGTGCGGGATGCCAATTCCCCCGAAGACGATCGCGAACCCCTCGCCCTCCCCGTCCTCCTCGGGCAAGCGCGCGTTGCGGGCGATGTCCACCGCGATGCGATCATGTGGCAGCCCGCCTCCCGAAAAGAGCGGGAGCTTCTGGCCGCGCACCAGGCTGTTCATCAGGTCGATGGCGGTAAAGCCGGTTTCCAGATACTCGTTCGGCGCCATCCGCGCCGACGGCTTGATCGGCAACCCATCGACCCGAAAGGCGCGCGCGGCGGCCAATGGCGGCCCGCCATCGAGCGGCTTGCCGATCCCATCGAACACCCGCCCCAGCAGTCCCGGACCGACATGGAAACGCAAGGGTTCGCCCAGAAAGCGCACCCGCGTCCCGGTCAAGGCAAGCCCGGCGGTTTCGTCCAGCATCTCCACCGTGACGGACGCCTCGTCCAGCGCGGCGATGCGCCCGAGACGCACCGATCCATCGGCGCCTTCCACCTCCACCGCCTCGTTCAGCCCCACATCCAGGCTACGCTTCAGAAACAGCAGCGGACCTTCCGCGCGATAGGCGATGTCTTCTCCAATGAGTCTGGCGTACATGGCGGTCACCCTTTAGCTGCCCCCGACCAACAAAGCACAGCATCCCGCGCATGGTCAATTCCATGTCGCCGCGTTAGCGGCCGCTCTCGCAACGATCCTCCCGTAGAGGATGGAATGATACGAGACCCGAATCCCCCAAGACGGCTGGGATTTGATTCGGATTCGTAGACTGGGTTGAGCGATAGCGAAACCCAGCAATGGCGATACGGAATTAGCTGGGATTCACGTTGCCCATCCCGCCTACCGCGCTGGGTCGGCTTCGGCGGCTTGTTATGCACCAACCATTAACGTACAATTAGTTGTACAACTAAGCCACGGGAGGCCCCGCCGTGAACACGATTACTTACTCGGAAGTGCGCGCTAAACTGGCCGAGACGATGGAAAAAGTGTGCGATGACCACGCCCCAATGATTGTTACCCGAAAAAACTCCCGATCCGTGGTGATGATTTCCCTCGACGACTACCAAGCCCTGGAAGAAACAGCCTATTTGCTTCGCAGCCCTAAGAACGCCCAAAGGCTGCTCGAATCGATTGCCGAACTTGAGAATGGTGGTGGTGCCGAGCGGGCATTGGCTGAATGAAACTGATTTTCTCTGAACACGCATGGGACGATTACTTGTATTGGCAGCGCCTTGATAAGAAGTTGGTCAAACGAATCAACCTGCTCATACAAGACATTCAGCGTACCCCTTTTGAGGGAATAGGCAAGCCCGAACCATTGAAGCATGCGTTATCAGGTTATTGGTCTCGCAGAATAGACGACGAACATCGGTTTGTTTACAAGGTGGAAACTGATTCCATTCTCATCGTTCAGCTTAGGCATCACTACTGACCGTTGGCTCGCCTAACGCTGCGCATAACCGGCTGGCGATGGAGCGCAGCGGATTTACCAGTCCGAGTTGATGCGGTTGTCAGCCCTTACTCGTAGTGCGTCCACATGCGTAGTATCTTCACCGTACGACGATCCTCGAGAATTTGATAGACAAGCCGATGTTTGATGTTGATGCGTCGGGAATAAGCACCAGCTAGGTCGCCAACGAGCTTTTCGTCTGGTGGTGGATTTTGAAAAGGATTCACTGTAAGGATGTCGAGCAATTGCTGCGCTTTCGGTTTCAACCCAGAAGCGGAAAGTTTCTTTGCATCTTTCTGGGCCTGCTTGGTGTAGACCGGTTTCCAACTCACCAGTCCAATTCCTCATCGCACTCTTCGACAGGCGTCTTCATGCCGTCAATGATCGACTCCTTCATGCCGGGAACAGAATGCAGATAGAGGGTCTCTTGCACGGCACGCCAGTCATCCTCGGCAATCAGGACCGCGTTGTTGCGCTTGCCGGTGATCTGGATGGGCTCATGCGATTCGGAATATGTCGTCGAGGAGCTTATAGAGAAGCTTTCTGGCTTCGGTTGCTGTGATGCTGGTCATTGGCGCCTCCTTTGCTCACGCTAATTGCGAGGCATTGTCAACCATGCCCATGGTGTGGGCTAACGAATAGATTTAGCGGCCCCGCTGGTCCGCCCTGGCAGAAGGAGCGCCGCCCCGTCCGAAGGGTCCGCGATTGAACCACTTGTTGGACGTTATGCTACCTCGCGCATTGGGCGCACCCGTGGCTGCGGGAGGGGTCGGCCTTCAGTGTTGAAGTGGCGGATCACGTCCTCCGCAACGGCGCATAGTTCGCCATAAAGAGTAACGGGATCATCTCCATGGATTCCGGTGATAAGGTCAGGGCATCTACCAATATAAACCTGATCTTCCTCGCTCCAATCAACCCATTTATGGTATTTATCGAGTTCTTTCATTTGCTCACCATTTCAATGGCTTGCGCCACATCCCTCTCTTGATATCGCTTCGCGTCATCACCGACCTGTCCGCTCACTGTAACTGCACCGGGGTACTTCGGGTGAACGAATTTTCGGTGAGAGCCTTTTCCGCTTCCCGCGATTTCTGTGAAACCGGCGTGTTTCAGGGTCTTAAGCAAATCACGGATTTTCTGAGGCACCGGTATTCCTGTCTGCTATAAGCGCCTAACGAATCGGTTACGCGGCCCCGCAGGCGCAACCTCGCAGAATGAGCAACGCGCCGTCTGCGGGGTCCGCTCTTGAACCGCTTGTTAGGCGAACGCTGTTAGTGATGCTGAGGTTCACTCTCGCTCACCCCAGCGCTGAAAGCGGACCGATAAGGCCGAGGAACCGCGCAAGGCGGCTGGGATCTGATTTGGATTCGTAGGCTGGGTTGAGCTATAGCGAAACCCAGCAATGACGATACGGAATTAGCTGGGATTCACGTTGTTCACCCCAGCCTACCGCGCTAGGATTCTCATGCGCTAGGAAAACGCTGATTAATTGCCTTTTCGGACATCGCTCACGACGTAAGCCAATGATCTGATTGGGCGCTGCGGTGCGAGTTTCGAATAAATCAGCGTTTCCTTAGGTTAGTCCATCTCGTTACATACATCTCCGGATCTCGGCCCGTAAAGCATTGATTTATATTGATCAGCCTGCTCTAGGCGACCTTTAGAAATCAATGACCTACAGACTTATGTGTAATGAGATGAGGTTAGGCCAGCAAATTGAACCTGGCCTTTTATTGCGGCTAGAACAATTTATGGCCTATAAACAAAGCCCAACAAAGGATATTTTGTTTTCCAGACAACATTATCTGAAGTGGTATAACTTACAGTTCCGTCACCATTTATGGTATATACTCCGGCACTAATTGCTTCGATGGCATTCCAGTTTGAATGTTTAACATAGATTTTTTTCCCATCCACTTTAGTGACTATTGCTACATGGCCAACAGAACTCGCTTTAAACGAATCCAGGACGAGAATAGAGCCATTTCTTGCTTCACTTCCACGACTCTGAACATAGAGTTTATTCCATATATCATTAGCGTTGCCCCACTGCACACATTTCTTATCCTTAATTGCTTTCTTATCACAGATGGAGACTACTGGTTTCCCATTTTTCTTGAGTGGAAAGTAACCATCCCAGGAATACCCTCCTGGCTTCTGATTTTTAACATAATGGACGCATTGCCCACCCCATTCTGCAACTACGTCCACAGAAAGGAATAAAAAAATCGAAGTGACAAATACAAGAATTTCTTTATTGTGACGCATGGCTGATCTCCAATACAATTTTCACAAACTCTCTGCAAATCAAATACCATTGTTATTTATAATCGATAATATCTCCTCTTTGTATTCAGATGATTGCTCGAGGAGTTTGTCAAATATCTCTCGGGCAGAATTAATATTTCCTGATTCCAAATAAATCTTTGCTAGCTTAATATTTATTTCGTCACTGCCTTCTACTTCTAACAAGTGCTTATAAGCTAACTCAGCCTCACTAAGACGATCTTCCGACTTCAAAAGAAAAAAGGGGTGCGGCCTCTAAATAATGTCATCAGCAGCACTCAGCCCCAAACTGGTCGATCTTCTGCCAGAACTGCGTCCAGCGTCCGGTGGTCTGCGTCAGGGCGCGTAGGCTGAGCACGATCTTGGCCCCTTCGTTCTTCCAGCGCATCCCGGAGGCGCACAGACGTTGCTTGACCAAGGTCTTGCAGGCCGCCTCGGTGACGCCCGATCCGATCGGCAGCCCTCGGCGACGAAGCCGGGATAATCCATCTGGTGGCGATGGTTGGTGAAGTAGGTCCAGGCGCTGAGGACGTCGTCGCGGAGCGTCTGCGCGAGCGAGGTGCGGCGCGCGAGGCGCGCGGCGTCGCCGATGAGCAGGTCGAGGGCGGCGGGGTCGTGCTTGAGTCGTTGCAGTGCTCATGCTGCCACGGCGCGTTGCTCTCGGCCTGGCGTTGCGGATAGGTCGCTTGGGCGATCTTACCGACGTATTCGGTGGCATGGAAAAAATCGATCAGTTGGCGATCGGTGTGCTGTTCGAGGAAACGCCAATTGCTCGCCGCGCCGTCGGCGATGCCCAGGTACAGTGCCGCGGGGAAGTGCTGCTTGGCGCGCCGGATCTCGCGCTCCAGGCGTTGCAGGAACGCCTGCTTGCCGTACTCGGGTGCGGCGGCGAGGTAGATGGTGTGCTGGCGCTCGCCCTCGCCGTCGTAGAACGAGAGGGTCCCGACCATGGCTTCGCGGTAGCCCGCGCTGTCGGCCATGGGGATCATGGCCCCGTCGAGGCTGACCACGACGGTCGCGATGGGGGTCTCAAGCGTCGGCATCGCGTACTCCCAGTCCTCCTCTTTGGCCGTGGCGATGCTGCCCACCCACTCCGCAACGTTCTGAATATACGAGGTGGCGATCGTCCGACCATGGTTCTGCTCAAGGTCGGCCTGCACCGCGCGCACGTTGAGTTGCGCATACTTGTGGCTGAGTTGACTGGCGAACCAGGGGGTCGCCCCACGCACGATCCGCGCCTGGTGCTCGAGCGGACAGTAGATCCGCCCGCCCCGCGCGCTCTGGTAGACATAACGCTCGACCTCGCACCGGCCCGTACGGCGTCTGGTACTCCTTCGGATCGCGCCCACGCGCGGTCAGCTTGATCGCGCCGACGCGGATCGCACTGCCATCGGTGTCGAAACGCTGCAGCGCCTCCTCGGTGGCGCAGCGTCCCACCGCGTTGGTGGCCTCCTGGATGGCTCCTTCCAT
>CAWFSC010000012.1:0-250010 GCA_963818415.1 uncultured Gammaproteobacteria bacterium
CTGGGGGCGGCGATCCGCACCCTGGCCCGCCAGGAACCGGGCATGGCGATCGCCTTCGCCGAGCGCGCCGCGCCCATCATCGCGGTCGAACTGGTCCAGCTCCTGGTGCGCGACATGCTGAGCAGCGTGCGGCTGGCCAGCGGCACCCTGCAGCACACCCATGCGACCCAGTTGATGCAGCACCTCGCGACGGTGCGCGCGGACATCTGGGAGGAATACGACACCCTGGCGGCGCGTTACGGCAATCCCAACGCCCTGCTGGAGAGCTACCGCAGCCTGCTCGCGCTCTACAAGGCGCCGAGCTATCTGGATGTGATGCAGGCCAGGGAGAGCCAGGGCGATGCGGAGACGACCCATGAGTAAGCGTCCGTGGCAACGGAGGGGGCGCACCCGACGGCTGCAACGGAGGGGGCACGCTGAGATGTGGACGCTCTATTCCATCGGCGACCCGGTCTTTCTCCAGCAGGTGCTCAATGCGGTGGCCATGCTCTTTGGCTCCGCCGATTTTCTGCAATTCGTCGCCATCGGGTTCCTGATCGGGGTGCTGATCGTTGCCTTCCAGGGACTGACCCAGGGGGCGCAGGGCATCCGCTTGCAGGGGCTGCTGGTGTCCTTCCTGCTCTATGCGCTGCTGTTCGTGCCCAAGGTGTCGGTGACCATCGAGGGGGCCTATTCGGGCACGGCGCGGGTGGTCGACCACGTGCCCCTCGGCCCGGCGGCGGTGGGCTCGGCGGTCTCGAACCTGGGGTATGGGGTGACGCGTCTGTTCGAGCAGGTCTTCACCACCCCGACCCTGACCGAGCATGGCTATGTCGATGCCCTGCAGGTGCTGGCGACGGTGCGCAAGACGGCGCTCTCGCGCTTGACCACCGGGGACGCCAACAGTCCGACCACGGGGGCGGATGTCGCGCAGTCCTGGATCAACTATGTGGCCGATTGCGTCTTGTATGGCGTCGATCGTCAGATCAATGGCGCCAGTATTGATGCCATTTTGAAGGCCACGACCCTGGATGCCGCGCTCCAGACGCCGATCGTCACCGGCACCACCGAGATCCAGCTCGGCACCACGCGCGCGACCCTGACCTGTGTCGAGGCATACCAGCAGCTGAGGAGCTACACCACGGGCTCGTTCCTGCCCAAGTTCAAGCAGGCCCTGGCGGCCAAGCTCGGGACCGACGCCACCGCGGTCGACACCCGGGTGAACGGTGCGCTCACCGCCCTGTCGCGCGACGCGGTCGATGCCCAGCAGTACATGGTGATGGCGGCGTTGCTGCCGATGTTCGAGAAGGGGGTGGTGCAGCATTACCGCAACCTCGGCGATCAGGCGGCGGCGACCCAGACCAGCCAGGCGATCCAGCAGCGCAACAGTCAGTGGGCGACCGAGCAGAATCTCTTCGTCGCGATCATGAAGCCGATGATGGTCTATTTCGAGGGCTTCATCTTTGCGATCGGTCCCTTCATGGCCTTTGCCATCGGACTCGGGCCGATCGGGGTCGCCATGGTCGGGAAGTATCTGATCTTTGGGCTGTGGATCCAGTTGTGGATGCCGATCCTGGCGGTCTCCAATCTCTATCTGATCCTCACCGCCCAGCGCGCCTTCGAGGCGCTCGCCGATCAGAACAGTGCGGTGCTGCCGTCGTTCCGGGCGCTCTACGAGAGCGACCTGCTGCTCCAGAGCTATCTGGCCACCGCCGGGATGCTGATCGCCTCGACCCCGGCGATCAGTCTGATGCTCATCTACGGCAGCGCCATCACCGCGACCCATCTGGCCGGACGGCTGCAAAGCGGCGATCACGTCAACGAGCGCCTCACCGCCCCGGACGTGCTGCAGCCGAGTGCCGCGAGCATGGTCGGGCCGTTGATGCAGACCACCGCACTCGGCGGCACCCATGCCCCAGGAGCGCAAGGCATGGTCTGGTCGTTCAAGGCCGGGCAGTCGGCGCAGGCGACACTGCGCTCGGCGGAGGTGAGTGCCGAGCAGACGCAGGAGAACTTCCAGAGCGCCTTCGGGCAGGCGTTCGCCCAATCGGCGGCGGCGAATCAGCAGACCGCGACCCAGTATGCGCTGGGGCAGAAGTTCGATGCGTCCTATAGCCGGGCGGACGCGGCGGTGGTGGCGACCGCCGAGGAGCTATCCCAACGATTCAGCGCGTCCGACATCAGTAAGGACGAGATGGGGACTCTGCTCAGCGCCGGGTTGAAGTTGAGCGGCTCCCATGGACGATTAGGTCCAAGCGCCACCGCCGCCTTGGCCACCGACCTGGCCGGTCAGATCCGGCAAAGCTACGGTGTCTCGGATAGCCAGGCGTCAGAGATCGTCATGGCCATCGCCCAGCGCGTTGCCACGGACCAACAGCTCAGAGCGGCCTTCTCCGAGGGCCTGGCCTCGGACATCACGCAAAGCCATGGTGACAGCTTCACCTCCGGGCTGAGTCAGAGCCAGACCGCACAACTCACTCGCAGCGCCCAGGAGGTCCTGAGCACATCGAGGACCTACGAGCAGGCCGCAACCTTCGCACGCCAGGTCGGGACTGACGCCAGCTTCAGCGCCATCGAGACGTCAGCCATGCTCCTCGAGCGGCCGCCAATGGCGCGCCGCTTGGAGCAAGCGATTCAGCGCCATGGTCTGGCGGGCGATGTCGCGACCCAAGCCGACCGGCTGCTCGCTGGGGGCGTGGTCGGCCATCCCGAGCAGGCGTGGGCGATTGCGGGTATGGGACTGTTGCTCGGCTTCTATGGCGGCTCGCGCGCCGATGCCATGACGGCAGCCGAGAAGCAGCAGGCCGAGGCCGCCGCCATGGACGTCTATTCCGGTCTGCTGGGTGTTCGAATTCCCGAGGGGATCGATCCCGACATCCACGCGGGCCTGACCGATCGATCCCCGCCGGTGGGTGAAGCTCGGGTAGCGGTGGGCGCGGCGAACCTGCACGATCCCCGACCGGAAATCCTATCGGGTCTCGCCACGATGCGGGTCAATGCCGATGGGACCGTCGCACGGGTCGCCGACGCCCCCGCCATGGTCGAGAGCGTTGGCGTCACGGCCAGACAATCCGTCGCGGACCAAGGCATCCTCCAGACCAATCAGCTCCGCGCGCAGCAGCGCACCCAACTCGCCCAGGAGATCGCTTTTGAGGCCCAGTTGCCGCGGACAGCGGCCAAGACCGCGCAGCAGGAGCTCGGCGGACTCATGATCCAGTTGGCCGAGACCGGCGCCCTCATTGGCGCTGGTACGGCCGGGGTCTCCGGTCAGGCCAATGCGGCCGTCAGTGCCTTCGGTCAGGCGCGGATGGACGGCGACAGCCTGGATGAGGCGATCCGCGCCGGGCGCGAGGCGGCGGGCAGCACGCAGGGATGGTCCGAGGCGCGCCAAGCCATGATCGACACGCGTCTCGCCGAGGTCGCGGACGCTGGACTCACGGCGGCGCAGACGGACCTTTATCGCACCGCCTCGGAGACGAGCCTGTTCGCCTCTGCGCCCAGCGCCTCCCATGAAGCGGCGCGGACTGCGGTCATCGACGAGTCGGGCCCCGTCGGCGAGGACATCGCGACGCTCATTGAGCGCGCGGCCTCCTCGCGCGATGACTCGCCGTTGCAGCTCATCAGCCGCTACAACCAAACCGCCGCGGACCAGCCTACCGCTCCCCCCGCGGCCATCGGAACCCTGATACCCAGCGCGCTTCCCCCGGCAACCGTCGTCGTCCCCTCCTCCCTGGAGGCCGCTCTTGATCGAACCACAGGGGGAGGCCCCAGCGTCCGCTCACACGCCGAGCTCGACGCTCGCCCTCTGATCCACGGCAACGTGACCGGTGGGCCTCTGGGAGGCCTGCTCGACCTGGTCGCGACTCCCGAATCGCACGGCAACTACAACGCCTGGTACGGACACGCGGAGCAAAGCACGGTGGATCTCGCCGCGATGACCATCAATGAAGTCCGAGCGTTACAAGCGCAACTGCTTGCGCAAGGGAATGGCGGCTCAGCCATCGGACGCTATCAGATCATCCCCGACACCCTCGATGACCTGACCCAGCGGCTCCACCTCAGCGGCGAAGAGCACTTCACGCCCGCCCTCCAGGACCGCCTCGCACTCGTCCTGGCACGCGATGCAGGCGTCAACCGCTGGCTCGGTGGCACGCTGGACGATGCCACCTTCGCCTACAATCTCTCCGCCATCTGGGCTGGTCTGCCGAAAGACGCCTCGAATGTCAGTTATCACGCGGGCGTGGGCGACAACGCCGCACAGATCGACTATCACCTCGTCGAGAAGACGCTGGCCGCAATCCGCACCGATGCCGGATCGCTTGCCTCCGCTGAGCCAGCCACGCCTTCGCTCAAGACCGCTAGCGCGGAGACGCAGAGCGCCCGCTGACGTCCGAGCAAGACGCTCGCCCACCCGCGCGGAGTGCGGCCATGACGAGGTCGATCACCGCCTCGGTCCCCAGCCGGAAGGCCAAACCGAGGCGGTACGACAAGGATCCTCCAGCCGCAGGCGGCTGGCATCACCTATCTTTGGGAGAGACCCCGCCAGCCGAACCATGAGGAAGCCGGATGTCCGCCGCTTTACGTGCGCGTCTCGCGCGATTGAACACCATCGACGTCATCGTTTGCGTCCTGCTGACCCTCTTGGCCGGCGTTCCTGGACTGGTGCTTGCTGTCTTACTGGTCTTGGTCAGACCTGGGTGGGTTCTGCCCAATACGGTGCTCGCCCTGGTATTTCCCTTCGTCGCCGATCCCTCAGCAGGCCTGCTGTTGGCCGCCTTCATCGCCCTGATCGGATTCGGACGGGATATTCCTGAGGAGCCGCGGAACAGCGTGGCGGCGGTGTCTGGGCGCACCACCCGCAGCACCTTCTCGCCCGAGGTCCGCAAGCCGAAAAACGGTAGCGCTGCGTCTTCGGCACGCGCACCGGTTCCGCGAAGCGACTCCACGGGCACGCATCCATTTCCGCGCGACGACGTCTTCGAGGATCCTGATCCATGGAACCCCATGTCGATCTACATCACAGGCGACCCGCCGTACCTGTCCGACGATTCGTCGCCGCTGGATTCGCACTTCGGCTTATCCTCAAGCTCAGAGACTCCAGACTCGAGACTCCACCCCGTCGATAGCCGACTCCTCCGGATGGACCAAGGGGACACCGACAGCGCGATCTACCTGTCCGCATGGTCCCACCTGCGGTCAGTGCCATACAGGCCGCGACTGACCGGTCCATCCGGGGAGCGGAAAGTCCCTCGCGGTTCCACGAGTGACAAGTCACGACAAAGCTGACGCTCATGCAAGGAGCGGCGACAGCTGCTATGCGATACACAGCGGACGGCTCCATCCCATTCCTCGCGGATTTCGAACTCGTTGCGCATATCAACGACGGGCATCGGCGAGCAGCACCACCGATCGCATCCACCTGCGGCCCTCCCGTCAGGGAGCAGCCGACCTGGGGATTGGCAACGTCCATCCCTCGCGACTGGAAAGGTGGTCGAGATCCAGCGCATCGCTCTCCACGTAGTCGCGCGCCGTCAGGTCATCAAGGGTGAGCACCGCGCCGTCGACCTCAGCGAAGCGACTCGTAGCGGGAACTCGTTTTAACCAAGTCTCAAGGAGGACGTTCCAGCCCTGCTTCTCGAAGGTCGGCTGGTCCTCGCTTCGGATGAACCAGAACATGAGCTGGACAGCATTCGCATTCCAAGACGGCGCCGCCCGAATTCGGATCTCGCGCAGGGCTCTGAGGGCTCGGCCCTCGTCGCTTTCCTTGTCGTGCTTCGTGGACATGCGGTTCATCAAGGGTGCGGCGAAGGCAACGAAATCGTCGGGGAACGCGATACGTGCACGCTTGCGGGAGAGTGCGAGGGACAGGCGACGGCTGTCGTGATCATCAAGGCACCCCGCGACTCGCTCCCACTTTGCGACCACGGGCTTCTCGACCGTCATCACGCGGTCGAGGTCAGCGACGAGGTACCGGTTAGAGACGCCAGGGAGGTAGGCATAGTTGGGCCGACGGCTTCGCTCGATCTCGTGAAGCTTGTCTTCGTCGACCTCGACCAGCGGACAGACCTCAACGAAGGGCCGCTCACCGCAGCCCCGAACAATGTCGCACGTCTGGGTCACGACGGCGAAGCCGAAGACGGCGCCTTCCGCGTTGTCGACGCCATCCTCTGCCGCCGCCGCGGCTTCGTCCGTCAACGGAGCGTCGGGCGAGACGCGAAAGGCGAACCACTGCTCGCCGAGAACACAGTCGCCCTGCCGCCACTGTTGCAGTGCTTCGTCGATTTTCGACCGACCTTCGGAATCAAGAAGTTCCACGCCGCTTGTTCCTCGTGGTGCAAGCAGCCCGTGCTCCGCCACGGTCACGATGAACGCGATCGTGTTGAGCGTCGATCAAGTCTTCTGGCGGCAGAGGCTTCCGGGCCGCCTGAGCGGCGGCACTCAGCTCTGCGAGCGCCGGCCTTGGTCCGGCAGTGCCAACGCCCAGAATCGCGCGAGCCTCTTTGAATCGCTCTGCGGTCAGCAAGGCGAACGCGGTCGTTCCGGTTGTCATCTCGAAAAGAGCGGCGCGGGTTGACCGTGCGTCGCCGCGGTCTGCGGCCCGAACAACGTCGAGCACCTGCATCAGCCGTTGCTCGTTGTGCGCGTTCAGAGGCTTACCACTCGCCCAGAAGTGCACGCTTCGCCGAGATACCTCAAAGATCTCGCCGAGTTGTTCCCAGGTCAGGCCCGAGGTCCGACGCAGCGCGGAGATCGCCTGTCGCGTGATCTCCGCATCAACCGGGGTCTCGGCATGCCGTTCCCAGCCAAGCCCGCTGGCCGTCGCTTCGGACTCGTGAACGTAGGGTGCCTCCCAGAGGCGAGCCGCCTCTGCGGATGAGGTACCAGAAACCGAAAGCGCACCACTGACAACGATCACCAGAAGCGGCGGCACGCGTTCGCGAATGCCGCCAACGCCGGTCGCGTCCGGATGCCACCGCGTTCGCACCGTCTCGAAAACAGGGGGCTGTAGAGTCATGGTTGACCTCCGTAGCGCCGGAGGAACTCGTCGGTTACTGCCCAGCGAAAGACGCTGTAGATGCGCTCGGCGAATCCTCGTGCTTGCTGCACAACAGCCTCGACATTGAGCTGCCTCGTTTCCGCTTGAAACGCGTCGATATCCAGCAGCCAACTCGGTTCGTCGATGGCATCAACGGCAGCCGGATCGACCGTCCCGCGTGCGGGAACGCGACCCCAGCGCGCCATCACTTGTCCTGCATTGTCAGGCAGAATGAATACCGCCTCGGAAATCGAGTGATGGGCGTGGGAAGCCAGGGGTGTCGAGAGAACGCCGCATACCTCCGGGCGCACGAGTTCTGGCAGGTCACTGAGGTTGTCGCCGGTCACGCGGTCGATGTAGCGCACGCCTAGGCGATCAAGCATCTTCGGATCCACGTGGGTGATAAGTGCCCCGAGCACCTGCCTCAGTCGGTCGAGGAAGTCGTCGCGGCTCGTGTAACGGCTGGCTTCCAGCGCGAGGAAGTCCGGGGCCAGCGTGACGCGCCAGGCGCCACTGGCATCGTGGAACCGCCAGATGGTGTTCTCGCGGGTGTCCATCACGCCTTGCTGGCCGAAAACGATGCTACGGTCTTGCTCGGGTCGAAGGACCGGATACTCAGCGCGGATGGCCTCCTGGAATGGCGCCATGAAGTCGCGCTTCTCCACGGACGCCACCAGCGGAAACCGCACTTGAGCGATCACGCGCACCAGAGGGGCGTCGCTCAGCGGCACCTCGGCTGGCGGTGGGCCTGTCAGTGGGGTCTCGTTGGCAGTCACGGCGGGCGTCTCCTCGATCGGTTCTGACCTCCAAAGGTCTCTGACTGCAAGGTAGCGCATATCGGTCGATTTGTGAAGCAAAGTGTGAAGTAAAAGCGAGCCAAGTCCCGACTGCCAGCCGTGCCCTGACGCCTGTTGACTAGCTCAAACTCTTGTTTTGGTGATTCCTCTGAGAAACTGAATCCACCCTCCGAAGTCATCGCCCGACGCCTGTCTTCAGTTCCCCCTCGCTATCTGTTGGTCATGCTGCTTGGCTCGATTGTTCAAGTCGAACCCAATGCACTGCCTGCAGTGCAGACCAATACATTATTGCCTTCCTCAGCGAGGCAGCTTCTGTTGAGCGCATCCTCACCCACATCGGCAAGCCACCAAGTCACTTTGAACTCCTGTCCATAAGAGGCCAAGAGACAACCCACCTCCATTGGATGCTCGATGATTCAACGTCCGGTTTGCCGGATACAGCCGCCTCTCTTTTGCGAATCCGCTTAGGACTGCTTGGCCGAGTCCTTACCCTCAGTTCTCCCGGATCCAGTGACCGGCAAGGGGGCGGAGCCGTCACCAAGCCAAGCGGGTCGACTGACCGGTATCCGCGTGCAAGAGTCACCGCCGTCATTCGCGAGAGATAAAAGCCAGCGCGGATGACGCTAAGAATTGACAACGGAATCGCGAGAGCGACAACACGGCGGACTCACAGCTGTTTGGGCAGATGCGTGATGCCGGTGCCGATCAGGCGCACGGCGATCAGGGTCAGGAGGGGAATGACGAAGGGGTGCAGGGGCAGCGGGAGCAACAGGACCAGCAGCAGGAGCCCAACCACCAGCGTTAGACCCGTCTGACTCGCCTGGCGGGCGACCGGGCTCGGGTAGTCGAAGCCCAATTGACGGATCCGCCAGCGCCAGTGTCCCTCAAGCACGCCAGCGACGAGCAGCAGCCCGAGCGCCGGCGCCCAGGCCGTGAGCAGGGCGGCACGCAGACAGGCCAGCTCGACCAGCAGGCGGACGGCCTTCGAGCGATCGACGAGCCAGTCCGGATCGACCCCATCGATCAGGACGGATGCTTGACGGTCGGCGCTCATCGACTGGCCCGCGATCAACGCGTCCGTTCTGGTCCCTTTGCATCGCGGACCAGCGTCGCGCCAAATCCGAGACCGCCACGGCGCTCCGCTCACCGAGCGCCTGTCGAGACCAGGCCCGCTCCAGCGTCCCGACCTGCTCCAGCCACCCCGTCGGGACCCACCACGCGATCCCGATCAGACCGACCAGCAGCAGGAGCAGAACGGCGAGGCCACCCGCACCGACAGGACTCCGCGCATCGCCAGGCTCCGGATCCGGCATGGTCAGCGGACCTGCGCATCCGGTTGGGCGCCCTCGGGCGCCCTCCCCTGACGCCGTCTTGCCTGGGCCGCGTCGACTCCGGCTGGCTCGCGCAGAATCGGTAGCCGCCCTTTGACGATCCGCCCACCGGCGAGGCGCGCGATGTAGTGCAGATTGGGCAGCATCCCCAAGAGCGCCGGCTGGAACAGCTCGCTCACCTCTTCCTTGAGCTGCTCACCGACGTTGCCCGAATGTTGAAGCGGATTGCGCTGGGTGGAGGTGCCCTGGGTGCGGGTCAGGGTCTTGAGGCGGGCCTTCGGCAGACTGGCGGTGACATACTCCTGGGTCTCGCTGTCGAGCACGCGCAGGGCGATCAGGGTATTGAGGTTACCGAGCACCTGACGCGCCTTGGCCTCGCTGCCGGTGCGGGCGGCGAAGTCGGCGAAGGTCTGGGTGGCAATGGTCAGGCGCAGGCCGGCACCGCGGCCCTTGTTCAGCAGCTGGATCAGGGGATCGTTGACGATCTCGGCGGCCTCGTCGACGAAGACGTTCACCGGGCGATGCTGGACGCTGTAGTTGTAGCGATCGCCCGCGACGGCGGCCAGATCGGCGATCAGGATGGAGCCGATGGCCGCCCCGACCATGCCGTCGGAGAGCGCATCCAGCCCGATGTAGGCGACCTGGGCACGCTCGACGATGCGCGCCATGGCGGTGATCGGACGCGGATCCTCGGGATCATCGCTGTCGGGCGAGAGCAGCGGCCCGAGCGCACCGGCGGTGAGCATGTTGAGCACCGGCAGCAGGCTCGCGACCATCTTCGAGAAATGCACCTGGTCGTGCTCGAAGAGCGAGACCAGTCCGTCGATCACGGTCGAGGGGTGCTGGGCGCGGACCTCCTGATAGAGGCGCACCAGGCCGCGCGCCTTGGCGGTGGTGTCGTGCGCCTTGCCGAGGTAGCGCGCCGCCCGCCCCTCCCAGCCGGGGATCGCCGCGTCGAAGAAGCGCGTGCAGCACCCGCACCAGCAGCGTCTCCACCCCACCTTCGAGGTAGCGGCGCAGGTTGACCAGATTGGGCCGCTCCCCGGCCGCCAGCAGTCCACCGATGACGTGCGAGAGCGCCATCTGGGCGAAGCTCTTGAAGGGGTCGTTGCCGGTGACGCTCGGCATGATGGCGGCGATGCGGCTGGCGATCTCGGTCGCGCGGTTGAAGCTGTAGAGGGGATCGATGCGGTGGCTGCGGTCCGGGAAGGCCGGGATGGAAGCTGACGAAGCGCTGCGGCGCCCGCATGCCGCTCAGCAGGCCCGCCGCGCGGAGGCTTGCAGCTCCTGATCGCCCTTGGGGTCGAGGATGACCACCGCCTCGCCGCGCTGCACCGCCTGGGCGACCAGCAGCTCGAGCAGCCGGGTCTTGCCGGAGCCGGTGGTGCCGACGATCAGCAGATGGCCGGCGCTGTGCGCGACCGGCAGCCAGACCGGCGTCTCGCGCGGGGCGAGTCCATGCAGCCAGTGCGCGCCGAGCTCGGGATGGGCCGGCACGATCCGCTCGGGGCCGACCCGGATCAGGTCGAGGGCGAGCTGGGCATGCTCGGCGTTCCAGTCGAAGCCCCAGCCGAGCCAGAGATCGGCCGGACGGCGTTGGCCGTGTGCGCGAAGCCGCTCGGGATCCAGAAAGCTCAGCGGCTGTCCGCCAAGGCGTGCCCGACGCTGGCTGTGACGCAGCGCGGCCGGCAGCCAGCGCAGCCCCATCAGGCTCGCAAGCACGGCCAGCAGTTGAAAGGGACGTTGATGCAGTGCCCAGTGGCCGTGCAGGAAGGCCGCAAGCAGCCCCACACCCAGCCAGCTTGAAAGCGCCGCCAGCTCGAAGTTGGGGCGCCAGGGCGGGTTATAGGCCAAGGGTCAGGATGCCCTTCTCGACCGGACGTGCATTCGGCAACCGCTCCAGGGCACGGCGCAGGGCGGTCTCCGAGACGCCGGCACGGCGGGCACCGTCGAGGATGGGGCCGCGCAGCGGGATCGACAGCGCACCGGGACGCTCGGTGATGGGACCCAGGGTCGGATCGCGTGCGAGGAGACGTTGGCGGATGGTCCGTGCGTACGCGGTCGCGGCGGTCGCGGGGGAGCCTTTCGCACGGGTCCGGTTCGGCGGATCATCACCGACGGTGGCCTCGTTTGCCACCGACTGGGGCTGGATCGTCTCCGGTGAACGCGATGGGACCGAGTCGACTCCCAGTCCCAGAGCGACCAAGCGGCGCGAGACCGACGCGCCTCAGCCATACGCCGGAGACCCCGTCATGCTCGCGGACCTTGAGCATGGGCCGCAGTGGATCACGCTCGATCCAGTCGCGGACGACAAAGGTCTCAAGGATCTCTCCGGGTGCTGCGTCCCACCCGGCAAGCCCCTGCGGATAGGGCAGAAAGACCTTGCCCTGAATCAGGCTCGGACGGGCGTCGGCTGTCAGTCGATCCTCTGAGAGTGCCTCGGCCAGGGCGATCAGAACGTCTCCTGCCGGCCCCTGTTGGCTCAGCCAATCGCGGGCCTGGTCCCGCTCAGAGGGCTCGGCCGGTGTGGCGTTTCCGATCCTGTCGGTGATTCCTGGAGCGACGTCCTCTGGAACGCCTCCTTCCTCTTCATGACCGGAGCTCGACCGCAAGGCCCTCGCCGAGGCCGCGGTCTGCTGGGCGACAGCCCCAGTCTCTTCCACGACGACGGTCGCCGAGCCAGACTCAGGAATCGTGGTCACCAACGGCGTGGCCGGCGGCACCACCCCCGAGAACAGCAGCTCAGGGCTCGCCAGACGCAGGAAGCTCAGCTCAACGGGCTGCTCGCGGGCGAGCAGTGCCGGAGCCAGACGCCAGTAGCGCGCCGTCAGGCACGCCCTCACCCAGCGGACGTGCCCGCGCCAGATGACGCTCGATCAGGATGTCCGCCAGCGTATCCGGATCGCGTGGAATTCCCGGGATGCGTTCACTGACGAGCCGCTGGACGATGGCCTCGGCGCAGGCGGGCCAGACCAGGTGGACCCGATTGGGCGGAAAGATCCACACCCGCGCCCCGGGCGTGTTGACCGTCCAGGTCCCGTCGCGCAGCAGCGAGCGCATGGTGTCGATCAGATAGCGCTCGATCGGCACCCCGAGCGAGAGGGCGTCCGGGTCGAGGCGGTTCTCGCGCAGGTCCTGGGCGACGCTGACCCGATCGGCCTCGCGCATCAGCTCACCGAGCAGCGCCTGGTCGTCCATCCCGGCCAGCACCCGGCCCAGGGTGAGCCAGACCAGGGGATCGGGGTCCATCAGCCAGTGGCGCACCGGCCGGGTCAGGAGCTGCGGGAGCACGGCGGCGGTGAAGAGCTCATGGCCGTGATGGACGCGCTGGCTGATTCCAGCGCAGGAAGTAGCGGTCGATCGCCGTGCGCGCCGCGCCCACTCGACCAGCGGCTCGTCGAGCGGCTGCCAGCGGTGAGCGCCGCTGCGGTCGACGACCGAGAGATCGGCCACCGGCTTGCCGACATCGTGCAGCAGTCCGGCGATGCAGGCGGCCAGGTGCCAGCGGGGCTCGAGGATCCGCCGCTCCTCGGGCAGACGGTCGAGGGCGAAGAGGCGTCCGCGACTGGCGCGGGCGGCCTGGAAGGCGACCTCGAGTCCATGCCGGAAGAGCCCGCCCGCGCCACGATGGTGATGGGTCTCGGAGGCGGGCAGCAGATGGACGAAGGCGGCGTAGCGCTCGATCAGCGGGCAGGACGAGGGTCTGGTAGTCCTGATCGCTGAAGGCCAGCGCATCCTGCAGGCTGGCGATGAGGTGCGCGCTGGGTGGCGAGGAGTCTGGGCCGTGCCGGCGACGGCAGGCCTTTGAGGAAGGGCGGATAGCGGGGGATCTCCGGGTCGGGGTCGGCGCTGGGCACGTCGCGAGCAATCTGGGACCGCTTGACGGCGACTCGAGGTCGGCCGCGCGAAAGGCGGACCAGGCGGCTGGCAGCGGGCATCAGGCTCGGCATCGTCGTGCGCGCATCGGCCTGGAGGATTGGCAGGAATGCCTATCCAAGCATGCTCCGCGTGCCATCGGCGACGAAGAACGGTGAACGCGGTCTTTACCGTTGTCTCCAGAAAAACCCTGACCCGCTCGATTCACCGTTTCGCCGGCGCCGGCCGCGCGCCAGCGTAGGCTCATCGCTCCACACTCGTGGGTCTGATGGCATGGTCAACCGCGCTCGTCTCTGCTGGCTCTTGGTCGTTCCTGCTGCTCAGCGGCTGCGCCACGCCGCCGGAGCCGACGCCGGCGCGGTCACCCCGGCGCGACTGCCCTTCCCCAGCCTATGTGACCCATGCGCTCGCCGTCGCCTTGGGTGGCGCCAGTTGGCGCGGCGGACACATCGAGCATGCGCTCGATCCCGATGGGCAATGGTGCGGGATCGCCCTCGATGGGCAGGTGCGATGTCGGCGGCTGACATCCGCTCCAAATGTCCATCCAGCCGAGGAGGACAGGTTGATGTCGATGGCGTCCGTTGCGGGTGGACCAGATGATTGAGCGACAGTGCCCTTCTGCGCTTTAACTCCGTCATCCGGTCCCAGCACCGCAGCCAGGCTTCCGCCGCCCCTCCCCCCTCGGCTAGACTCTGGGCAGCACCTTGATCTGTTCGGTCCCTTCGGCCGGAGGCCGCCGAGGCGCCGACCGATCTGATCAAGAGGCACAGGCCATTGATCCGACGCCCCTGCCGGCTTGATCAGCGCCGGCCAGCCGATCGCGCGATCACCGTCGAGCAGCGCCAGACGGCTGAGGACATGAAAACCCTGAGTGTCCCTGATCACCAGCGTGCTGATCACACTCATGCGCTTCCCTTCCCAACGGTGCCGCGTCCAGTGGCCGCAGCACCGAGGAATCGATGCACCCGTTGGACGCCACGGATGTCGTCAGGCTCTCCCAGCTGCTCGGCGCGTCGGCGGAGATCCAACTCGCCGATGGCTGCGGCTTTCGGACGAACCCCGCCTCGACTGCGCCCCAGCACCTGGATCTGGCCCTGCTCGGGGTTGAGGCTTTCAGCCAGGATCGACTGCTGGAGCTTCGCGCAGCGATTGGAGCGGCGATCGGCACCGATGCCCTGGACCTGATCGACCTGTCGCAATCCCAGCCGGCGCTGAAACGTCAGATCATCCGGACCGCCCGTCTGCTCTTTGCCCGGGAGTGCTCACTGGTTGGCCCCTTCGAGGTCGGTGTACTGCGCGCGTCCCTGGATTCCCGCCGGTCATCCGCGAATCTTGACGGCGTCTGCGGACGAAACCCCGTGCCAGACCCAGGCACGGATCCGATCGTTTGATGCGCCGCCGTTGCTGCGGCCTTGCTGCCCAAGTCAACCTGGATCGAGACCATGCCCAGACCCGAAACCCCGCGCCTCGCCGCCGATACCATCATTGAGCTTGCCGATCGCCCCGGCCGCCCTATCGTGCTCATCGAGCGCCGCGATCCGCCTGACGGCTGGGCCATCCCCGGGGGCTTCGTCGACATTGGCGAACGTCTGGAGCAGGCCGCCGTGCGCGAGGCGCTGGAAGAGACATCGCTGCGGATCACACTGCGCACACTGCGCACACTGCTCGGCATCGACTCCGACCCGCTGCGGGATCCACGGGGCCACACGGTCACCGCCGTCGACGTCGCCGAGGCAACCGGCGAGCCCTGTGCCCAGGATGACGCCCGATCCCTGGCGATCTTTCTCCTCGACGCATTGCCCGAGGTCCTCGCCTTTGATCACGCCCTGGTGCTCGCCGACGATCGTCGCTTCCGCGCCGATGGACAACCTGCACCGCTTCGGCTCGGACCCGACTGAGACCCTGGTTCAATGGCGAACTGGGACGGTTGGGCTGCGATCCCGCGCGCGCGCTCGGTTGGCCGGGTTGCACCAGAGGACCGAGCGTTTCATCGTGAACACCGGCGAGCGTTGGCCATCAGCGAAATCACCGCAACGGCGGCTGAGCAAACCCAGAGGATGCCTCGGTCCTCGAAGCCTCGAGTGTCCTGATCGCCGATCACCTGGGAGGCGCCGCGCGTCTCGCGCCGACAAAGACTTAGGAGACGTCCACATTCTACTTCCCGCCTTGCGGACAGACGGTACCGACCAAATCTGGAAGTAGTTCATGGACAGTTACTTAGCGGGTGTCAATGGCTGAGCCGTGGGACATGATATGGGACGTGACTGCAGGATCTGCGGAAGGACGCGACCAAACGCGGCATTCTCTGGCAAGGGCCATTGTCCCTATGTCTGTCAGGGCTGTTCCGGGCTGCCGCGACAGGACAGGGAAGCCGTCGAACAGGCGGCGAAGCTCCTCGGTGTCCTGAAGCCGTCACATCTCTCGGCGAAGAACATCGCCCGACTGAAGCCATTGGCCGCATCCTGTCAGTCCAGAATCGCCGAGTGCCCCTCGCGGTCGCGCAGGTTCGATGTGACAAGAAAAGGTGACTCAAGGTTCTGGCGCGGGAGAGGATGGATCGACTCCAGGCGCTGGAAAGAACGGGATTGATCGCCGCGCATCGGTCTTAGCGCAGCTGCTCACGACGGTCGCCAGTGGAGGTTGGAGACTGGCAACCGTCTTGAGTGGCCAACAGGCAACGCGGTGATCGCAAGCCACGGTGAGGCCGTGAACGAACACACACGATGAGCTATTCGCCCCGGACATTCATTGTCGGCCCAGACGACACCTTGTACCGGTTAGCGAGCGCCAAGTTTTCTCACATGCTCGATGATCCGGACCGGCATCGACTGCTGCGCTTTGCCGGGCAGCGGGTGCGCATGGTGGAGGCCATCGTTGAGCTTCGCGAACGGACCCCCAGCAGGGTGGTTCGGCTCGTGTATGAAATGCTCGGCTTCGATCCCCAGGGCCGTTTGGACCGGCACGCGTTCGAGCGCCAAAATGATGCGCTTGTAGACCTCTTGGTGAGGAGCCTCCTAGCGGGAGGGGCTGAGCGAAGCGACAAACGCATCGTTGAGGCGAGCAGTCGCTTCGCTGCGCAAGGCGCTCGCTGGCAGCCAACACCATCGCTGCAACAGCGCGTCCAGCGCGCCGCGCTCGGCGAGCTCAAGTGCGATCGGTTGTAGTGGTGCTGCCCATCCTGCGGAAGCGGCTCGCGGAGGTGACCTCGCCGCCTGTGTCAAAGGCGACCTCCAATCGTTTCAGCCCCAGCAAGCACCGCCAGACCAACAGCCTGCGGGCCGTCAGTTGCTCTTGGGCCACCGCAAGATCGCGAGTACCGTTCAGTATTTGGGTACCGCACAACACCAGACTCAACCCAGAGAGTATTTGTGCGTCGAGATCCCCGGATTGCGCAGCGCTGGTCTCCGGGTCATCTGTTCTGGACGGCAGGAGTCATTGACGTGCCTAACAGCAGACGTTCAGAACTGACCGGTCATAGGCAGGTACACGCGGTTTGCTGTCAGTCCGGTCTGGTATCGGGACGGCCAAATTCTGACTCAAAGCGGCCACCGAGTAGCCGTGAGGCAAGCAGGCGGTAACGGACTCAGATCACGTCGAGATGGAGGAGGCGACTCATCGAGACGCGATCGGCGACCCTGATGGGGCGGGCGACCAGGCTTGAGCACTGCCTCAGGCAGACACTGGATACCGGGGCGATTATTCTCCGGCCTATCGTGAATTGCCCGAGCGGAGATCTTCTGCCACGTCCCGAAGCACTTTAGGATTTCGTCTGGCAATCGCGAGCAGCGTCCGCGCAGCACCACTGGGCTGTTTGCGACCCTGCTCCCAGCCTTGCAGAGTGCGAACGGACACGCCGAGCAACTGTGCAAACTGGGCCTGAGAGAGCCCCGTTTCCTGCCTTGCGGCGAGGGCTGGCGACCATACCACACGTCCTTCCCCAGCCTTCATCTCCTCAACGGCCTGGAGCAAATCCGCCGCGAGATCACGGTTGGCCTCATATGCCTCGATCTCGCTTTCGTTCAATGGCTCAACGTTCGAGGGCACGGCGTATCTCCTTGAGTTTCTGGCCAGTGAGGTTGTCTGTTTTGGACTTGGCGTACAGCGTCAGAAGAATCAGCTCACCTGCGGTGGTGCGTGTGTAATAGATGACCCTGACACCACCGGACTTACCGGATCCAGCCCGCTGCCAGCGAATTTTGCGCAACCCACCTGACTCGGGAATCACATCCCCAGCATCAGGGTTATCGGCGATGTGGGCGGCGAAGCGGCCGCGTTCGTCCTCCGTCCAATACAGAGGCCATTGCTTCTGAAACAACGGGGTCTCGACCACGGTCAGCATCGGGCGAATGTACGCCTAAGGAGTATCGCTGTCCATCGCACCCGACGCGGGCTCTGTTGTCGCAGATGCGAGCGGAGCGCTCGTTGACGCAAGCAGCGAACTGCACGGCAATCCTCGCGTGCTGGCGGGTCGCCGTTTCTGGGGGTCGTCAGTGGCGGCAATGCGGCTTCAAGCGGATGCTGAAGTGAGCCCTCTGTCCGACCGCTGATGTTAAGGGTTATCAGACGCCTGCCGCCGCAGGGTGACGGTGGGAGTTGGCACGGCATTGAAGGCGGGCTGAAGACTACGACTCGGAGCGCGAGCGGCGGTAGGCGTCTGATAAGCCTCGAGGGAGGAAACCGCGGGAGGTTGGCTCCGGGCTATGGGGATTTGAGGGGCGCAGCCTCGGAGTGAGCGGTCGGGAACGCGGGTCGGGTCTGCTCGGGTGGGCTGGACCAACCTCCCGGGTGCGGGTCATGGCGCGAGCGTTGGCCCTCGGCAGGTCGGCTGTCAACTGCGCGCTACGCCTGATTGGGAGTTGAGGCACACCCCGTCCGTGACCGGCGCCGAGCCGGCGAATCGGGTGCGGATGCTGCGCCGCCGTCTTGGGGTCGTGGGTGGCGCTCATGGCGAAGCACTGCGCGGTGAAGGGACGGCGCGTGGGACTTGGCCGCGCGTGAAGGTCTCGATGATGCGCAGAGGCGCGCCACAGCACGGACAGACCCGGGCCGTGGTTGCGCTTGGATCGGACTCGGCCGGTTCGGTCGCGACCTGGATGGCGAGGACCGGATTGGCCGGGGTGGCCAACAGCGCGCGGGCGCGCTCCAAGTTCTGCACGCGTGCCGTATTGGCCAGCAGCCCGTAATGGCGAATACGATGGAAGCCGGACGGAAGCACGTGCAGGAGGAAGCGGCGCATGAACTCCTCGGGGGCGAGGGTCATGCGTTTGTGGCGGCAGCGGCCATGGGCGCGGTCGTCCTTCCACGTGAAGGTGATGCCCCGGTCATCATCGGCGATCAGGCGGCGATTGGCGATCGCCACGCGATGGGTATAACGCGACAGATAGGCGAGCACCGCTTCGGGTCCGGCAAACGGTGCCTTGGCATAGACCACCCACTCCTGTCGGCGCAGCGGGGCCAGCCAGGCGGCGAAGGCCTCGGGCGCGGCCAGTGGCGCGTGCTCGCCGAAGAACGCCAAGTCTCCGGCCTGATGTGCCGCACCGAGCTGTTCGAGGAAGCGCCGACGAAACAACCGCGAGAGCACGCGCACGGGCAGAAAGAATCCGGGGCGACAGGCCACCCAGCGTTCGCCGTCGCGCGAGAGACCACCCCCGGTGACGATACAGTGCACGTGTGGGTGATGGGTCATCGCCGAGCCCCAGGTATGGAGCACGGCGGTGAGGCCGATGCGGGCACCGAGGTGCTTGGGATCCGCAGCGATGGTCAGCAACGTCTCGGCGGCGACCTGCATGAGCAGACCGTAAACGACGCTCTTGTTGTGATAGGCGATATCCGCAATCGCCGCCGGCAGGGTGAAGACGACATGGTCAGTACTCCACGGGCAATAGATCGGCCTCGCGGGCGGCCAGCCACTGCTGCGCCGCCGCGCCCTGACACTTCGGGCAGTGACGGTTGCGGCAGGAGTTATAGGCGATTTGGATGTGCCCGCAGGCGTCGCACTGCTCGACATGCCCGCCGAGCAGCGGCGTGCGGCAGTGCTCGATGGCCGACATCACCTTGAGCTGGCCGAGACTCAGATGCCCGGCCTGGCGCCGCGCGCCACGCCGGCCCGTGGTCGCGGAAGATGTCCGCGACCTCCAACGCCTGCCGCGGCATGCGCGGGTCAGGCGGACGCTGGGTTGCCCCCGCCCAAGCGCTCCAGCGGACCGGTGACCTCGCGCAAGGTGCGGGTCGCCACCTGACTGTAGAGCGCGGTGTTCTCGAGCTTGCTGATGCCCGAGCAGGACCTGGATCACGCGGATGTCGACCTTCTGCTCCAGCAGATGAGTCGCGAAGCTGTGCCTCAGTGTGTGAAGCGAGACCCGCTTGGTAATCCCCGCCTCCTCCGCAGCGGCATGACAGGCCCGATTGAGCTGACGGGGCGACATCGGATCCACCGGGTTCTGCCCCGGGAACAGCCATCCGCCCGGCAGCATCCGGCCCCGAGCATGTCCTTCGCGCCACCACGCCCGCAACACCTCCAGCAAGGTCGGTGAGAGCATCGCATAACGATCCCGGTGCCCTTTGCCTTGCTCTACCCGGATGCTCATGCGCTCGCTGTCGATGTCGCCGACCTTCAGCGACACCACCTCCGAGGCACGCAGCCCTGCGCCATAGGCGACCGAGAGGGCCGCGCGGTATTTCAGTCCCGGCGCCGCCTCCAGCAAACGGGTGACCTCCTCGACGCTGAGAATCACCGGCAGCTTGCGTGGCTCACGCACCGCCTGCACCTTCGCCAGCACCCCCACCTGATCGAGCGTGACCTCGAAGAAGAAGCGCAGCCCCGTCAACGCCGCATTGATCGAGACCGCGGACACCCCACGCTCGGCGAGAGCCAACTGATAGCGGCGCAGATCCTCGGCCGTCGCCGTATCGGGCGCGCGCCCGAGAAAGACGGTAAAGGCCCGCACGGCCCGGATGTAGCCCTGCTGCGTTTTCTCCCCGAGCCTGCGCATCCGCATGTCTTCAATCATGCGCTGACGCAAGGGGCTGATAGGCTTCATGGTGGCGGACATGGCGGTGCTCCTGTCATCGAGGTTGAGGTTAACTGCACCTCAAACCTCTAGACTGGAAGCTGCTCGTCCGCCTCCCTCTACCACCGAAACCGGAACCCCGCTCCCTTACCGCGCGAGCGGTTTAGTCCCATGGGACAAAACGATCATTCGGCTGGCTCGGCTCAGTGGCCGGTCTGGGTCAAGTCGCGACCTTTCCCCCGCCTCTCAGCCGGTGTCGCAGAGCAGTAAGAATGCAGGGAGTTGGAGGGCGAATCTTAGAAATTCGTGACGAGATAGTGTTGGAAACAACAGTCGCCCTCGAGCCAGCGGATTTCCCCCGCGCGATCGATGGGCTGGAGGCGCTGTGCCGGCAACGGCTCGGGGGAAGATCCCTGCGTGGGCGCGATCTGCGTCTTCCGCAACGGCCGTGGTACAGCCCTGAAACTCTTATGCGAGGGCGGGCAGGGCTTCTGGCTGTGCCAGAAGCGTTTTTCCCAAGGTCGCCTCACCTGGTGGCCGATGTCGGCGCAGGCCAGCCATCTGATGTCGGCGCGTGAGCCGCAAATCCTGCGATGGAACGGCAACCCCGAGGACGTCGGCATGGCCGATGATGGGCGGCGGGTGGCCTAGCGTTGGCGCTTGCGCACTGGCCATTGAGGTCTGTTGGACGTTCCACGGCAACCAGGCCGCAGGATCGGCAAACACGGCCGATCGCGCCCGCCGATGGGAGCCTCGCGCCCGGCAGTGCGTGAAGACGAGACTTGGAACCTGCTGGCCCCGCTGTTCCCAAGGGTTCAGCCAATCCATGAAAATCCGCCGGGTTGTCGGCCATTGACCGACCGTCTTGGTGGACTCATGTCTCTCGGGTACGACGCTGTCAACCTTCAAACTCGACATCACCGGGAGACGACGCATGGGATACGGCGACATTCTGATTCACATTGACGAGACCCTCGACGATCGGTGCATCCACGACTTGGAGCGCGCCCTGGGCGCGCGTCAGGGCGTTGTGTCCGCATGCATTGCGGAGCATCAACGCCACCTGATGATCGTCGACTTCGACCCGGACGATGTGCGCCCCAGTGACTTGGTCCATGAGGTGCGTGCCCGCGGTCTGCACGCCGAGATGATCGGTCTCTGATCTGACCGTCCCTCGCACGATCGAGCCGTTCCAAGGTTGAAACCATCGGGCTTCGCCGTCTGCCGACGGTCGGAGGTTTCGTTCCCGCCGTGGCTAGCCTGCCGCCTTGTTCGCGGTGAACGCCGCGACGCAGAACACGGCCGACCGGCGGGCGTCAGGGTCGTCCACACGTGGTTCAGGGTGACGCTCACCGACTCGATGCCACCACTGATCGAGGTCAGCTCACGTCCTCGGGCATCGCTCTTCGCTGAAGCGACATCCGGCAACAGGTCATGGTGCAACACGCCGCGCCACCGCCTCACTGACCGTCTGCACGATCCCTGACGGCCGTCCTCGCAGGCGGTGGAGGTGCGTGTCTCCTGGTGGTCTTGATCGGTTGGGATGGCCGCGGAAGCGGTCATGATCGCCCGCTCAGAGAGGGGTAGCGAAACGAGGGCAGATGGATGATGCGTGTGACGACATTCCGGTCCCGGTGGTGTTGCGGCGGACCGGCGTTGGTTCTGTCATTGGTCTTGGTCGTGTTCGGCTTGCTGTTCATCCTGCTATCCGCGACGGGCCTGGGCTGGATGTTCATCACGATCGGAACGGCGACCTTCGGCCTCTGCCTACTTCTCGGGCGGAGCCGCTGCCCGCGCCATCTGATGCGAGCACATCCTCCGTTTTGACGGCGACGGCGCTGACCCGCCCGCCGCGCGTGGCGCAGTCGCGAAACGCGAGGCCTGGGCAGGTATTCCAGTGGGGCAGCGTCCCTTGAGCGGCTTGGCAGTCCTGGTTCAGCTGGCTTGGCCCGCAGCCGAGGCCTCGGGCACTTCCAGAAGCCGCCCGGATCGGCAATCGTAGAGGTAACCGTAGACAGGAATCGAACTCGGCACCAATGGATGGGCCTTGATGCGTCGAACATCCTCGACCACGCTCGCTTCATTGTCGGCAATGGTCAGCCAATTGATATAACGCCCTTCCGGCGAGCCAGGCCCATGGCCCGTGTCATGCCAGCCCTGTTCGTCGATCGTGGCCGCCTCCAGGCTGCTGTTGAGCAGCTCGGCCATGATGTCATTGGTGAAGGTCTCCATTCCGCAGTCGGTGTGGTGGATCACGAACCACTCACGGGTTCCCAGCAGCTTGTAGGAGATCACCAGCGAGCGGATGGCGTCGTCACTGGCGCGCCCGCCCGCGTTGCGGATGACGTGGGCATCGCCTTCCGCCAGGCCGGCGTATTGCGCCGGATCCAGACGTGCGTCCATACAGGTCAGGATGGCAAAATGCCTGCCGGGCGGCATTGGAAGCGTGCCCTTGTCTCCGAATCCAGCTGCATAGCGCTCGTTCGCGGCGCGAATTTCTTCAACGACGTGGCTCATTGCTTGGTCCTCCCCCTGCCGTGGTCAGTGGATTCACGCCCGATGATTGCAGTGCGCGAATAGCCTACCTACGGAGTAGAGATTAGTCGCCTTCAGCCGTCTTGTCTCTTGCCGCCGCGATGCGCGGTGGCGTCGTTAGCGGAGCGTGACACCGTGAGAGACGCGGTCCGTGTGGTTCCGGCAAGCGTACGTGACGTCAAGACCGAGGGGTAAATAGGATGTCGCCGGTGCCAAGCCATCACCTGAGGCCCCATGAAAACAGACACCGCAACGCTGCCGAACCTCGACGTTGACCTTGGAAGAGGTCGCTGCGCATTTCGAACACGGGCACAAGCAGGAACAAAGAGGAGAACTCAACCGGCATCGCGGCATCATCGGCGGCATTCGTCGCGCTTGAGCCGGCTGCGGTTGCGCAGGCGCAGCGCCGGGCGAGCTGGCTGGAGCTGATCCGCCCCGCTGGGCTGCGACTGCGCATCGAGCCCGGCGACGGGATCGAGTCGCGCGCCCTGCTCGAGCGCTTCATGGCGCTGCGGTGATGTTGCAGCCGACGCCGCAAAGCCGTGTGTTCGTCGCTGTTGTCGCTCACTCCATTTCGCGGGAAAGTCTCAGAATCATCCGCGCTGACCTTGCCGGACCATTCCGCCGTCGCCGATCCCCTGAACGGAGCAACGGTCTGAGCGTTGGTGTCTTTCACCCAAAGCCGTCACTGCATGACTGGCGGTGGATGTCGGCTCACGCGTGTCAACCAGTCTGAATTTGGTTCTGAAGGCGATTGAGGAGCATCACTGGAAATGCCTTGCGGAGATCGCTCAGTTGTCAGCCGGGCTCCGTCGCGGGTCGTGCAGTCCGGATGCGCCATCAGGGATACCGCACGGCATCGACTTCAACTCTCCGCGCCTGAATGCTCGCCGGCAGATGCACCAGCAGGTCGTCGATCAGGCTGCGCACCGAGGGCAGCATCCCTCGTGGGCTGGGGTAGAGCAGGTCGATGTGGTGAGTGGTCGCCGTCCAGTCCGGGAGCACTTGCGTGAGCAGGCCAGTTCTGATGGCGGCCGCCACGATCGGCTCCGGTAGCGATGCAGCAGTCCTGGGTGATTTCGCCATCTTTATCGCCGGATTGCCGCGCCAGTCGCCTGTACCTCACGCGTGGCGCATGTCGCGAACTTGCCGGCGGAGGCGGAGGTTCTGGCTCCGGTCGTCGGGGTCTGTCCCGGAGAGAGGTACACCGACGCACTTGGTCTACAGCCGTTCAGCCCCGCTCGGGCGATGAGCGAGCGCGACATTGCGCAGGCCGTCGATGAGTTCGCCCGGTCGGCGGGTCTCGCGATCGAGGCCGGCTTCGACGGTGTGGAACTGCATGCGGCGAACGGTTACCTGATCGAGCGATGGGTACGCCCCCGGTGCCGGAGGAGCTAAAGACGCAACTACGCGAGCGATTCGACGGTCCCTTCATCCTGGCGGGCGGTTTCGATCGGGCAAGCACGGAAGCGGCGCTGACTGAAGGCCGAGCCGACCTGGTCGCCTTCGGTCGTCCGTTCCTGGCCAATCCCGATCTGGTCGAGCGGATGCGCACCGGCTCCGAGCGGGACGCTCCCAACATGTCGACCTTCTACACGCCGGACGCCAAGGGTTACACCGACTATCCTGCGCTGGGGGCTTGAACCGGGAGCACGTTGCACGGCCGTCGAACCCGGTCGTATCGTTCCGGGGCGGCTCAGGATGGACCAGGGAGACGGGTTCGGGGCCGCCGCGTCAAGGCATGACCCGCTCGGCGGGATTGGCTGCTCACCCGACCTGCCGCCAGAGCCAATGAGCAGAACGTCAAGCATTTCGCTCCCGGACCGGTCCGCCTGGCCCAGAGCCGAACGGACTGACGCGGCCCCCTCACGAGGTTTCCCGGTGGGCGAGTCGTTCCAGGTCGGCCTGCAACTGGCGTTTGCGCTGGGCCAGACGCTCACGTTCACGCTCGGCGGGCGCTGGCGCGTCAGGCGCATCGCGACCCTTGATACCCGCGCGGCGCGGTGCGCGCGACCCGTCGAGGACTTCACGCAGTGCGCGCAGACGCCGTCGTTGCGGCGCCACCGCGTCCAGCGGCAATGCCAGCACCGGGCCGCTGAGCCGCCGGGCATGCGCCATCGGTTCTGCGGGCTCGGTGGGGGGCAGAAAGGGTCGCGCCTGCTCCAGGGACAAGCGCCCAGCCTCCAGGGCCGCCCGCGCGGCCAGTGCCCGACGGCCCGAATCCCAGCCGAGCGAGAGCTGCCAGCCTGGGGCGCTGCCCCTGCAGGCGCCGTTCGTTCAGCACCCGCTCGTAGGCTGCCTTGAAGGCCATGCGCGCCCCCACCCGGTCACCGCTCTCCCAGACGGGCGAGGCCGCCACGGCAGCCAACAGGATCTCGTCGGTCAGGCACACCGTCGCCGCCTCGTCGAAGGTCTCCAGGGCCAGCGCCCAGGCCTCGTCCGCGCTGGGGCGTCCGCTCGCCCGTTCGAGCACGGCGAGCACCTCCGAGGGCTGCGGGAAGAAGCGCCCCCGTGCCCGAGTCGAGCAGGTGTCGATCCAGGGCCTGACGCAGGGTCGGCCAGATCCAGTTGGTCGGCCAGCAGGCGCCACCACATCAGCTTGGTGCTCCCGGACACCGCGCTGTCCGTAGTGCTCGCCGAGCTCGTCGAGCAGCGTCGGAGAAGGCCGGACGTTCGTCATCGAACAACATGGAAATCGCCCTCCAGGGTGCGGCTCGGTTCGCCGCCGTTGAGGAACTCGGCCAGCTTGGCATCGGCCTGCGCGTTGCCCCTGGGCGAGCTCGAGGAACTGCTCGACATGCGCGCCATCGCGGCAGATCAGGACCAGGTCGTTGAAGGGGCGGTGGCGATCGTTCTGGCCCTGATGCCAGGCGGAGGCCTGGCAGCCGTCGATGGCGGCCTGGAGCTCATGCACCCGGTAGCCGTCCTTGAGCCGCGCGGCGATCGCGGCGCGGCGCCTGGCGTCCAGCTTGGCGCTGGGCTTGTGCATCGACCCGCTGCCAGTAGGCGAAGACGCGCTGGACCGGATCCGGGTTCGGCGCTGGCGGGCCGTCCGGTGCTGCCGACGCCGGGACGGCCGTCGGTGCGGAGGGCCGGTCCCGAGCCGGTTGGCCGGGTCGGGGCGAAGCTGCTCGCGCAGTCGGCCCAGTGGGCGGCGCAACGCCCGGTCGATCGCCGATCGACAAGTGCGTTAGCACTTCCTCTCTCCGGAGACCGGATACCGGAGGTGTGCCGGGTTCGACGCGTCCCTTTCGATTTTCGCACCGGCCGGGTTGTCGGCGGATCTGGCCCCCAGCCCGCGCCGTTGCTGGCGTCTGAGGTGCCGGGATGGGTATGCCGGGTTTGTGCCGGGTTTGTGCCGGGTTTATTTGGCGCAAATGAATCCCTGGGCGCCAGGGGAAGGAAAAAAACAAGCTGTTTCTGAGTGTCACTGGATTGCCACCAGCCCGGCGCGCGCCATCCGCTCCGCGAGGCGGCGCAGCTTCGCCTTGGTCGGGGTGCCCGTGCCGACCAGCCCCTGTCCGGGCTCGACATAGAGCGCCTCTTGCAGCGAGCGCCAGGAGATCCCGCGGGTGAGTCCGACCAGTCCGGTGCGATAGTCCATGAATTGCCTCAACACGATGTAGAGCGGCCAGAGCTCGGGGAGCTGTCCGCTGAGCGCTGCGAGCTCCGGTCTTCAAGTCGGATCGCCATCGCCGGTCAGCCGTCGCTCAGCTCGCCGGGGTCGATCCGGTCCATCACGGGCGGCGTCGGCGGCGTGGGCGGCGGACCGAAGAGGTCCGGGCGCAGCTGATGCACCGTCCAGCGTCCCTTGCGCGCAATGCACACCGCGCTGCGCAAGGGAATCCGCTCGGACCACTGGGCCACTGCCTGCTTGGTGCAGTCGGCAGCTTGCGCCACCGCGACCAGGGTGCCCAACTCGGCCAGGAGATCGGATTTGGTGATCATGGCGCTAAGTGAAGTGCAATTGACAGAAAAAGTCAATAGCACTGCTCGAAATTGTCAAGTATACTTGTCGTCATGAACACTGTTGCCGAACGTGTGAAGTTCCTGCGCCAGCACTTGAAGCTCACGCAGGAGGCACTGGGGCAGTGCGCGGGTGGCATCTCCAAGCAGGCGGTCTCGCAATGGGAGCGCGGGATCACTGAGCCGCAATGGGAGGCGTTGAACGCCTTGCAGCGCACCCGCCAGGTGAATCCACAGTGGCTGCTGAAGGGCACGGCGCCGATGCTCCTGAGCGAGGAGGCAGGCGACCCCAGGCCACAGCCCTTGACCGCGTCCCGCTCCCACCGCATCGAGCAGCGTCCCTTCGCGGAGCTGCTCGATGAGCTGTCGCGGCGCCTGGCGTTGGCCGATCCGTCCGTGCGCGAGGAGGTGACCCGGCTGGTGCTGCGCTACATGGAGAACCCCCAGGCGGGGGCGCGGATCGCGCAAGGCGATCGAGCTGCTGCTGGGATCGGACGACGACACCTCGACCCGTTAGCCGCTGCCGGCGCGGGCGCCCTCCGCAGCGTCTCTTGGCCGCCGAGCCCGTCGCTTGACCCGACCGGCAGCTTCCGTCTCTCCGGACGACCGAGACCCGCGACGAGACACGCGCCCCATGGGCGCGGAATCGCACGGCGCTTGCCGCGTCGCCGTCACTCGCTGACTGCCTGATCCCCACCAAGAGCCTCGCCGCGCGCCAGGGCGAAGCTCGCAGGCGGCGGAGACGCACGTGGCTTCGAGCGCTCTTGACAATCGCGATGAAGAGCGCTTCACTTCTGGTCAAGCTCTGCCTCTTGACCACTGTCAAGCGCCGACGTTGAAGGTGAGCGTTGGCTGCGGACCGCCCGAGGCGATGACCTCGGCATCCCGCCTTTCAGGGTCCAGCGCGTTCCGGGAGGGTCGTGCCACGTCAAGAGGGCATCCGTGCCGACGTTACGAGGACACCGACATGCGCCAACCGCGTTCCATCATCCACTGTCTCACGACCTCCAGGTGCCGCGCGAGGATCGCCTTGACCTCCACGACCAGGTCAGGCGCGCGGACCGCGCCATCGACGCCAACGCAGGCGCGATCCGTTGGGCGCAACCATGGCGATCGCTCAAAGGCATTGGGTAGGACGGGGATCTCCGCCAGGGTTTCGTCCATCAGGATCCAGCCAACATCCAGGTTGGCGTCGATCGGTCATCCCGATCCCCGACAACCGAAGCAAGCGAGGAGTCGGCCACGCGATGGCATGACCGGTGCCAGCCGTCCGTTCGGAACGGCCATGTGGCCGGGGAAACCGCATGATCAGAACCCTTGACCTGGTCGAGGCGGCTAACTTCCTGCGCCTGCATCCGGAGACCCTGCGCCGTTTGGCGGTCGAAGGGCGACATCCCGAGCGCCAAACCGGGCAAGCACTGGGTGTTCATCGATGAGGACTTAGCCAACTGGCTGCGCTCACGCTATGCTGAACAGGCGCGGGCGGTCGAGCCGAGAGGAACAGACACCATGCTCTACCGCCGATCGAACAGCCGGCACTGGTGGGTGCGCTTCACCACACCAGACGGCAAAGAAGTACGACGCTCTACTGGAACGGAGGACAAGAAGGCTGCCGAGGAGTACGAAGCGAAACTGAAGCAGGATCTGTGGCGCCAGGAGCGTATGGGCGAAAAGCCCCGACGAACCTGGCAGGAGGCCGTGGTGCGCTGGGTCGAGGAGACGGCGCACAAGGCCAGCCATGATGACGACCTTTGTCATCTGCGCTGGCTAGATCCGCACCTGAAGGGGCTGATGCTCGATCAGATCGATCGCGATCGGCTCGCACACATCCGCTCGACCAGCGCAGAGCCGAGGGAGTGAGTAACGCAACCGTCAACCGGACCCTGGCCGTGGTGCATGCGATCCTGCGTCGGGCCGAGCGGGTCTGGGAATGGATCGAGCGGGCGCCAACGATTCCGTTGCTGCCCGAGCCCAAGCAACGCGTGCGCTGGCTGACCCGCGAGGAGGCCGATCGACTGATCGCCGAACTGCCCGAGCATCTGGCGGACATGGTGCGGTTCAGCCTGGCGACAGGGTTGCGGGAGGCCAATGTGACCGGGCTGGAGTGGAGCCAGGTCGATCTCGCACGGCGTGTGGCTTGGATCCACTCCGGACCAAGCCAAGGCCAAGAAGGCCATCGGGGTGCCGCTCAATGGCGACGCCGTGCTGGTTCTACGGCGCTGGGAGGATCGACACGGCGAACGGGTCTTCGTCTATCCGCGCCGGGATACGAACGGGGATGCTCGAATGGTCACCCGTCACCAAAGCCGGTGGCCGGGCCTGGCGAAAGGCCTTGCAGCGCGCCGGGATCGACCAGTTTCGCTGGCACGACCTGCGCCATACCTGGGCCTCGTGGCATGTGCAGTCCGGAACCCCGCTGCATGTGCTCCAGGAGCTCGGAGGATGGTCGGATTTCGCCATGGTGAGGAAATACGCCCATCTGGCGCCGGAGCATCTGGCCGAGCATGCCGCACGGATCGAGACCGGGCTTCGAAGTGTTCCGCACAGTTTCCGGCACACCGCTTCGGCGGACACGAAAAAAGCGGCGACGCTGATACGTAACCGCTTGTAATTACTATCTTAAATTGGTCGGGGCGAGAGGATTTGAACCTCCGACCACCTGAACCCCATTCAGGTGCGCTACCAGGCTGCGCTACGCCCCGTAAAGACGATTAAGGATACAGTCTGAGGCAGTGCAGCTGTCAACGCCGCAGGACTTGGAGAATCTCTTCAAGCTCGAGACGCATCTGGCGCAGGATCTGATGGGTCTGGTTCAGGTCGTGCTTGGCGCCTTCACCGCTCAACTGCTGACGGGCGCCGCCGATGGTGAAGCCCTGATCGTAGAGGAGGTTGCGGATCTGGCGGACCATCAGGACGTCGTGGCGTTGGTAGTAGCGCCGGTTGCCGCGGCGCTTGACGGGCTTGAGCTGCGGGAACTCCTGCTCCCAGTAGCGCAGTACATGCGGCTTGACGCCGCACAGCTCGCTCACTTCGCCGATGGTGAAATAGCGCTTGCCGGGAATCGGCGGCAGATCGCCGTCGCCCGGATCGTCACCGCTATCGGTCGGTTCCAGCATAGGCTTCCACCCGTGACTTGAGCTTCTGGCCCGGTCGGAAGGTGACAACGCGACGGGCGGTGATCGGGATTTCCTCGCCCGTCTTCGGATTGCGGCCTGGGCGCTCTTTCTTCTCGCGCAGATCGAAGTTGCCGAATCCGGACAGCTTGACCTGCTCGCCGCGCTCCAGGGCGGTGCGAATCTCCTCGAAGAACATCTCGACGATGTCCTTGGCCTCGCGTTTGTTCAGGCCCAGTTCGTCGAACAGATGTTCGGCCATTTCGGCTTTGGTCAACGCCATACCTTCAATCCCTCAATCGTGCGCCAAGTTCAGTGGCGAGACGCGCCAGGATCCGCCCGACCGTTTCTTCAATGAGATCTTCTTCAAGTGTCTGAGAAGAAGACTGTAAAATCAATCCTAAAGCAAGACTTTTTCGACCAGAATCGATGTTCTGGCCGGTGTAGACATCGAACAGGACCAGTTCGCGCAGCAGCTCGGACGCGGCCGCGCGCACGCAGTCGGGCAACGGCGTCGTAGCGATCACTTGGGCGTCGACCACGATGGCGAGGTCGCGGCGGATTCCGGGGAAGCGCGAGATTCTGGCGTATAGCTCGGAAGGACCCCTGGAGCGAGCGGCGCCAGGTCCAGTTCGAACAGAAAGGCGTCGTCGGTGAGATCGAGCTTGGCGGCCAGCGACGGATGCAGCATGCCCAGCAGGCCGACCGTGACGCCGGCGCGCTCGATCCGCGCGGTCTGCCCCGGATGCAGCGCGGGATGCGCGTCCGGAACGAAGCGGAATTGCTCGCCCGCACCGGTGAGCGCGAGCAGGGCTTCGACGTCGGCCTTGAGGTCGTAGAAATCGGTTGCCGTGGATTTCTGCCCCCATTGCTCGGGCAGGTTCGCGCCCGTCACCAGGCCGCCGATCCCCATGGTCTGGCGTCAAGCCATCGGCTTCCAGCCGAAAGCGCAGGCCGGTCTCGAAGATCCGGATCCGCTCCATCTGACGCGCCCGATTGTAGCTGGCGGTTTGCAGCAGCCCCGTCCAGAGACTGGTGCGCATGATGGACAGCTCGGCACTGAGCGGATTCGCCAGTTGCAAGGTGGCCGACGTCGGGCTCGACCAGCGCCCTGCATCTCCGGGCTGACGAAGCTGTAGGTGATGACCTCCTGGAAGCCTCGATCGACCAGCGCCAGGCGCGCGCGGTCGAGATCGAAGCCGGTCTCGGCGTCGGACTTGGTGACGGAGGCGGAGCTGGCGTGGCTGACCGGGATCAGGTCGTAGCCGTGGATGCGGCCGATGTCGGCGATGAGATCGACCTCTTGCACCAGATCGAAGCGGGCGCTGGGCGGCGTGACCTGCCAGCCGTCCTCGCGGCGTTCGAGGGTCATGCCCAGGCGCTCCAGGATGTCCTCGATCGTCTCAGCACGGCAGTTCGAGCCCAGAATCTGCGGGTAATGCGCTCGGCGCGCAGATGCAGTGGCTCGCGGCACGGCAGATGCGCCGCCGACGGTCGCCTCGACCACCGGGCCGGGCTCGCCGCCGACGATGTCCAGCAGCAGGCGGGTGGCGCGCTCGATGGCGCGTACCTGGAGTTCGGGATCGACGCCGCGCTCGAAGCGGTGCGAGGAATCGGTATGCAGACCATAGCTGCGCGCCTTGCCGCTGATGGCGATCGGGGCGAAGAAGGCGCTTTCGAGCAGGATGTCGCGGGTGTCGGCGCCGACGCCGGTCGCGGCGCCGCCCATGATGCCGGCCAGCGCGACCGCCCGCTCGGCGTCGGCGATGACCAGGGTGTCCGGCGCGCAGCGTCGCGCTCCTCGCCATTGAGCAGGGCGAGGCGCTCGCCCGCTTGCGCCAGGCGCACCTGGATCTCGCCGGCGAGCTTGGCCGAGGTCGAAGCCGTGCATGGGCTGGCCGAGTTCCAGCAGGACATAGTTGGTGACATCCACCACGGGGCTGATGGCGCGCAGACCGCTGCGGCGCAGACGCTCGCGCATCCACATGGGCGTGACCGCCTGCCCGGTCGATGTCGCGGATGACGCGGCAGACATAGCGCGGACAGGCGTCCGGGGCCGGCGAGTTGGACCGCGAAGCGATCCTCACAGGTCGGCGGCACCGGTTCGATCGCGAGCGGCGGTCAGCGGGGCGCGATTGATGACCGCGACCTCGCGCGCCAGACCCGGCGAGGCCGAGACAGTCGCCGCGATCCGGGGTCAGATCGACCTCGATGCAGTGGTCGTCGAGGGCCAGCCAGGCGCGAAAGTCCTCGCCGAGCGGGGCATCGGCCGGGCAGCGGCAGGATGCCGTCGGAGGATCTCCGCCAGGCCCAGTTCGCTCGCCGAGCAGATCATGCCGAAGGATTCGACGCCGCGCAGCTTGGCGCGTTTGATCTTGAAATCGCCGGGCAGACAGGCCCCGATGGTGGCCACCGGAACCTTCATGCCCTCGGCGACATTGGCGGCGCCGCAGATGATCTGGAGCGGCTCGTCCTGGCCCAGGTCGACGCGAGCAGACCCGCAGCTTGGCGGCGTCCGGATGGGGCGCGACGCGCTGAACCAGACCGATGATGACGCCACTGAAGGCCGGCGCCGCCGGTTCGACGGCGTCCACCTCCAGACCCGCCATGCTGAGTTGATCGGCCAATTGCTGGGTGTCGACCGGCGGATTCACCCACTCGCGCAGCCAAGCCTCACTGAATCGCATGTCCCGCTTTCCTATGTTCCGGTCTCGACGCGCTTGTACAGGTTGCGACCCTATTGAAAATTCAGATCTTGTTCAGGCGGTCGAAGCCGTCATGGCGCGGCATCGCCCGTGACTCCTGCCCGAGCTGCCGGCAGTGCGACGGACTCAGGCAAACTGGCGCAGATACCTGAGGTCGTTGTCGAAATTGAGGCGGATGTCGTCGATGCCGTAGCGCAGCATGGCCAGCCGCTCGACGCCCATGCCGAAGGCGTAGCCGAGATAGCGCTCCGGGTCGATGCCGACATGCCGGAAGACCTCGGGATAGACCATGCCGCAGCCGAGCACCTCCAGCCAGCCGGTCTGTTTGCAGACCCGGCAGCCGTCGCCGTCGCACATGACGCACTGGATATCGACCTCCGCCGAGGGTTCGGTGAAGGGAAAATAGGACGGCCGGAAGCGCAGCTTCAGGTCACGCTCGAAGAAATTGGTCAGGAAGTCGTAGAGCACGCCCTTGAGGTCGGCGAAGCTGACCTGCTCGTCGACCAGCAGACCCTCGACCTGATGAAACATGGGGGTGTGGGTCAGATCGGAGTCGCAGCGATAGACCCGACCCGGCGCGATGATCTTGAGCGGCGGCGCCTGCTCTTCCATGACCCGAATCTGCACCGGCGAGGTGTGGGTGCGCAGCAGCAGATCCGCGATCGAAATAAAAGGTGTCGTGCATCGCCCGCGCGGGATGGTGCGCGGGGATATTGAGCGCCTCGAAGTTGTGGTAGGCGTCCTCGACCTCCGGGCCTTCCACCACGGCGAATCCGGCGTTGGCGAAGAGCCGCTCGATGCGTCGCAGCGCGCGGGTGACGGGATGCAGACCGCCCGGCCGCTGACCGCGCCCCGGCAGGGTGACGTCGATGCGTTCGCCGGCCAGCCGGCCCGCGAGCGCCGCCTGCTCCAGCGTCGCTCTTGCGGTCATCAATGCGCCTGTCTGGACCGCGACCTTGGCCTGATTGATCGCCTGCCCGGCGGCCGGGCGCTCTTCGCGCGGCAGGGTGCCGAGTTGCTTGAGCAGGGCGGTCAGTTCACCGCTCTTGCCCAGATAACGCACCCGAACCTGATCGAGCGCCGGCAGATCGGCGGCGTTGGCGATCGCGTCGATCGCGCTCTCCTGGAGCGACGGCGATCCCGAGTCCGGTTTGTTCGGCCATGCTGTACATTTTCCGGCTAGTGGAGAAGGGATGCTTGACTTGAGGATTTACCGCTTGCCCTCTCCACACCGCGTTCCCGGCGGGAGAAGGCCGCCACGCGCATCCGCGCCGCCGTTCGCGCCAAAACAAAAGAGGGAAAGACCTTGGCCTTTCCCTCTGGGTCGACGAAGGACGCGGACCGAACAGCTCGGGATCAGACCAGGGCCGACTTCGCCTGCTCGGCCAGCGCCGCGAAGGCAACGCTGTCGTGGTAGGCGATATCCGCCAGCATCTTGCGATCGACCTCGACGCCGGCCTTCTTCAGACCGTCGATGAGACGGCTGTAGGACAGACCGCACTCGCGGGCGGCGGCGTTGATACGGGCGATCCAGAGCGCGCGGAACTGACGCTTCTTCTGGCGACGGTCGCGATAGGCATATTGTCCGGCCTTGATGACGGCCTGCTTGGCGACCCGAAAGACCTTACTGCGGGCGCCATAATAACCTTTGGCTTCATCCAGCACTTTCTTGTGGCGGGCATGTGCGGTGACACCGCGTTTAACTCTTGGCATTTCAGCTCTCCGGTATGTCTGCTCAAGCGCGACTCAGCAGTAAGGGATCATCCGCAGCGCGGCCCGCAGATCCGACTTATGGATCCGCTGTGGCGAGCGCAGCTGACGCTTCCGCTTGGTCGTCTTCTTGGTCAGGATGTGACGCCGATGAGAGGCGTTACACTTGACGGCACCGGAGGCGGTGCGCTTAAAGCGCTTCGCGGCTCCTCGATTGGTTTTGATCTTGGGCATGGGTCTCGATGACTCCGCTATTGTGATGTGTTGTGATGCGACGGACGCCAGCTCGGCAAGCCCCATGAAAACCGCGGGCGCCACTGGCGCCCGAGGTTGCGTCCGGACTTGTTCGATGTGAGTTGCCCGAGACCGGCGTCCGCGCGTCGCTATTTTTTCTTGGGGCCCAGCACCATGACCATCTGCCGTCCTTCCATGAGCGGCTGCTGCTCGACGATGCTGAAAGGGGCCAGATCGGTCTCGATGCGCTTGAGTAGATCCAAGCCCAGCTCACGGTGCGCATGCTCGCGCCCGCGAAACCGCATGGTGACCTTGGCCTTGTCCCCTTCGTGGAGGAAACGGGTCAGGTTGCGTAGTTTGACCTGATAGTCTCCTTCATCCGTCCCTGGGCGAAACTTGATTTCCTTGATCTGAACCTGCTTCTGCTTCTTCTTGGCCTCGTTCTTCTTCTTCTTCTGATCGAAGAGAAACCGACCGAAATCCATCAACCGACAGACCGGCGGTTCCGAGGTGGGCACGATCTCGACCAGGTCCAGACCCGCTTCCGCGGCCATGTCCATGGCCTCGCGCGTATTGACGACTCCAACCTGATTTCCATCCGCGCCGATCAGCCGGACCTCCGGTATGTTGATCTCCTTGTTGACGCGGTTTCTCTTTGGTGCAGCGATAGCAGGTTCCTCCAGAAACGCAAATAAACGGCCGAGCGACCGCATTCGCGGTCCGGCTCGCCAGCCGTACATCAGTGGATTCGGTTCGCGACCTCTTCGCCCAGACGATCGATGAAGGCGTCAAGCTCGAAGGTACCGAGATCCTGACCCTGGCGGTCGCGAACGGACAGGGAGCGGGTTTCGACTTCCCGATCTCCGACCACGAGCAGATAGGGCACCCTTTGCAGGGTGTGCTCGCGGATTTTAAAGCCGATCTTCTCGTTTCTCAAGTCGTCTTCGGCGCGGAAGCCCTTTTCGCGCAAGGTCTTAGCGACCTCTTTCACGTATTCCGCCTGCCGGTCGGTGATATTGAGCACGACCGCCTGCACCGGCGACAGCCAGACGGGCAACAACCCGGCATAGTGCTCGATCAGGATGCCGATGAAACGCTCCACGGAGCCCAGGATGGCGCGATGGATCATCACCGGGGTCTGCTTGCTGTTGTCCTCGGCGATGTAGTGCGCACCCAGGCGTCCCGGCATGGAGAAATCGACCTGAATGGTGCCGCACTGCCAGGCGCGACCGATGCTGTCGTGCAGGGTGAACTCGATCTTGGGGCCATAGAAGGCGCCCTCACCCGGCTGGACCTTGAAGGCCAGCCCCTTGTCGGTCAGGGATTGCTCCAGCGCCGCCTCGGCCTTGTCCCAGAGATCGTCGGAGCCGACGCGCTTGTCCGGCCGGAGCGATAGGGCCAGGGCGATCTCGGTGAAGCCGAAATCCCGATAGGTCTCGAAGACCATGTCGATGAGGGTCGCGACCTCGGACTGGAGCTGGTCCTCGGTGCAGAAGACATGGGCGTCGTCCTGGGTGAAGCGGCGCGCGCGCATCAGGCCGTGCAGGGTGCCGGAGGGCTCGTTGCGGTGAACGACGCCGAACTCGGCGATCCGCAGCGGCAGATCGCGGTAGCTCTTGAGCCCCTGGTTGTAGAGCTGGATATGACCCGGGCAGTTCATCGGCTTGATGGCGAAGTCCCGATCATCCAGGTGGGTCGTGAACATGTCGTCCGCGAATTTCTCCCAGTGGCCGGATCGCTCCCACAGGGAGCGGTCGAGCACCTGAGGCGTCTCGACCTCTTGATAGCCGTATTCCTGGAGCTTCTCGCGCATGTAGGCTTCGGCGAGACGGTAGATCGACACGACCCTTGGCGTGCCAGAAGGCCATGCCCGGCGCCTCGTCCTGGAAATGGAAGAGATCGAGCTGCTTGCCGAGCTTGCGATGATCGCGCTTCTCCGCCTCTTCCAGCCGGTGGAGGTAGGCGTTCAGCTCCTTCTTGTCGCGCCAGGCGGTGCCGTAGATGCGCTGCAACATGGCGTTGCTTGGAATCGCCACGCCAGTAGGCACCGGCGACCTTGGTCAGCTTGAAGCCGTTGCCGAGCTTGCCGGTGCTCGGCAGGTGCGGGCCGCGGCAGACATCGAACCAGTCGCCCTGGCGATAGATGGAGACCGCCTCGCCTTCGGGGATGATGTCCTCGATGATCTCGACCTTGTAGTGCTCGCCCAGCCGCCGAAGACGCGCTTGGCCTCCTCGCGATCCCAGACCTCGCGCACGATGGGCAGGTCGCGCTTGACGATCTCGTGCATGCGCGTCTCGATCGCGCTCCAGATCGTCCGGGGTGAAGGGCTCGGCGCGGGCGAAGTCGTAGTAGAAGCCGTTCTCGATCGCCGGGCCGATGGTCACCTGGGTGCCCGGATAGAGCTCCTGGACCGCCTGCGCCATGACATGCGCGGCGTCGTGGCGCAGCAGCTCAAGCGCCGTTTCCTCGTCCTTGCTGGTGACGATGGCCAGCGCGGCATCCCGATCGATCAGATGGGAGGTATCGACGAGCTGGCCATCGACCCGCCCGGCGAGGGCGGCCTTGGCGAGACCCGGGCCGATGCGAGGCGGCGACATCTGGACCGCTGACGGACTGGTCGAACGAGCGTTGCGAGCCGTCGGGGAGGGTAATCAGAGGCATGTCGGATCCTGGTTTCAGTGGTGATCGATACGAGGGATCACGTGATGTCGTTGCATGGCCGACAGCATGACGAGCCGGAGCAATAAAAAAGCTGCCAGCCCTCAGCGCTTGACTCTCAGCCATGGGTGTCTGCTGAAAGCTGATCGCTGAAGGCTGACAGCCGGATGTTGGTAGGCGCGATTGGACTCGAACCAACGACCCCCACCATGTCAAGGTGGTGCTCTAACCAACTGAGCTACGCGCCTGTCGTCTGAGCCGCGAATCATACAGAGCCTGAGACGGCAGGATGCAAGCACTTATTTGCGCGCGGCGCGAGCGCGCCTGCCCCGGCGTCGATCGCCGTCGAGTCAGACCGGGACTCGTTATAATCGGGCACGTCCACCTCGCAATCCGCACACCAAAGACTCAGCCATACATGACCACCATCCGCCAAGAACGACTTCATCCAGAGCATCGCCGACGCCCTCCAGTTCATCTCCTACTACCACCCGCGCGACTATATCCGCGCGCTGGCGGCGGCCTACGAGGCGGAGGAATCCCCCGCCGCGCGCGATGCCATGGCCCAGATCCTGGTCAACTCGCGGCTGTGCGCCGAGGGCCATCGACCCATCTGTCAGGACACCGGCATGGTGGTCGTCTTCCTGAAGATCGGCATGGAGGTGCGCTGGGAGACGCACCCTGAGCATCCAGGAGATGGTCGACGAGGGGGTGCGCCGCGCCTATCTGCATCCGGACAATCGTGCTGCGCGCCTCCATGGTCTCGCCGCCCATCGGCGCGCGCACGCAACACCGGCGACAACACCCCGGCGGTGGTCCATGTGGAACTGGTGCCGGGCGACAAGGTCGAGGTCCGGCTGGCCGCCAAGGGCGGCGGCTCGGAGAACAAATCCAAGTTCGCCATCCTCAATCCGAGCGACAGCCTGGTCGATTGGGTGCTGCAAGACGGTCCCGCTCATGGGCGCGGGCTGGTGTCCGCCGGGCATGCTGGGCATCGGCATCGGCGGCTCGTCCGAGAAGGCCATGCTGCTGGCCAAGGAGGCCCTGCTGGAGCGAGATCGACATCCACGAACTCAAGGCGCGCGGCCCGTCCGACCCCATCGAGGAACTGCGCCTGGAACTCTTCGAGAAGGTCAACGCGCTCGGCATCGGCGCCCAGGGACTGGGCGGCCTGACCACGGTGCTCGACGTCAAGATCCTGACCTACCCGACCCACGCCGCCTCGCTGCCGGTGGCCATGATCCCCAACTGCGCCGCCACCCGCCATCTCGAGTTCACCCTGGACGGCTCCGGCCCCGCCGAGCTGACCCCGCCGCGCCTGGAGGACTGGCCGGCGATCGTCTGGGAGGCCGGATGCCAAGGCGCGTGCGGGTGAACCTGGACGAGATGACCCGCGAAGAGATCGCGACCTGGCAAGCCCGGCGACCGCCTGCTGCTCTCGCGGCAAACTCCTGACCGGGCGCGACGCCGCGCACAAGCGCATCACGGACCTGCTCAATCGGGGCGAAGCCCTGCCGGAGGGCGTGGATCTCACCAACCGCTTCATTTATTACGTCGGCCCGGTCGATCCGGTGCGCGACGAGGTGGTCGGCCCCGCCGGCCCCACCACCGCCACCCGCATGGATAAATTCACCGAGCAGATGCTGAGCCAGACCGGCCTGATCGGCATGGTCGGCAAGGCCGAGCGCGGCCCGGTCGCGATCGAGGCCATCAAGCGACACGGCGCGGTCTATCTGATGGCGGTCGGCGGCGCGGCCTATCTGGTCGCCAAGGCGATCAAGAGCTCCCGGCTGGTCGCCTTCGAGGATCTGGGGATGGAGGCCATCCGCGAGTTCGAGGTCGAGGACATGCCGGTCACGGTCGCCGTCGACAGCCGTGGCGAATCGGTCCATCAGACCGGCCCGGCCGAATGGCGCAGCCGGATCGGACTGATCCCAGTGAAGGTGATCGCATGAGCGGCTACCGCGCATTTCGCATCCACCAGGACCAGCAGGGTCACCGCGCCGGCGTCGAGCTTCTGCCCAAGCCCGAACCGGTGGCGGGCGAGGTTCTGGTTCGCGTCCAGTATTCCAGCGTCAACTATAAGGACGCCCTCGCGGGTACCGGCAGGGGCAAGATTCTCAAGGGTCTTTCCATTGGTGGGCGGGGTCGACGCGGCGGGACGGGTAGAGCGCTCCAATGACGCGCGGTATCAGCCGGGCGATTGGGTCATCGCCACCGGCTGGGGTTTGAGCTTCGACCACGACGGCGCCTATGCCGACTACCTCTGCGTCCCCGGCGATTGGCTGGTGCCCCTGCCGGACAGCCTCGATGCCCGCTCCGCCATGATCCTGGGAACCGCCGGCTTCACCGCCGCCTTGGCCGTGCATCGAATGCTAGTCAATGGCCAACGGCCGGAGCTGGGTCCGATTCTGGTCACCGGGGCCAGTGGCGGCGTCGGCTCCATGTCCATCGCGATTCTTGTCCGGCTCGGCTACGAGGTTGTGGCGCTCTCGGGCAAGCCGGCGCTCCATGACTGGCTGAAGGGTCTGGGCGCATCGAGGATCATCGGCCGTAACGCCTTGGCAGAGGCGGTGCGGGCGCTCGAAAAGGCCGAGTGGGGCGGCGCCATCGACAACGTGGGGGGCGAGCTTCTGGCTCAGATCACGCGCACCATGGTCCCGGGCGGCAACATCGCCGCGATCGGGCTGGCCGGCGGGCACGAACTAAACACCACCGTCATGCCCTTCATCCTGCGCGGCGTGAGTCTGCTCGGCTGCAACTCGGTGGATGTCCCGTACCCGCTCCGCGCCGAGCTTTGGTCCCGGCTGGATGGCGCCTGGCGGCCGGCCGCCCTCGACTCCATGGTGACGGAGACCCTTGGCCTCACGGGATTGCCAGGGGTGTTCGAGCGAATGCTCGCTGGGCAGACCCACGGGCGGATCCTGGTTCGGCTCGCCGACGCGGATGGGTAAAGCCCTCCGTCGGCGGCTCGTCTTGAGGCGCCGAGGGCCGCGCATCATGGCCAGGCCAAGAAACAAAAAAGGCGCCGCATTTTCATGTGGCGCCTTTTGTCGTTTTTCGAAGGACAACGAACATTGTATTTGGTGCCGAGGAGAGGACTCGAACCTCCACGAACTTTCGCTCACATGGACCTGAACCATGCGCGTCTACCAATTCCGCCACCTCGGCAGTGGCCAGCGATGGCTTGATTTCGCAAGCACCTCGCCGGTGGAGCGCGAATATTAGTGAGACAGACCTGGCTTGTCAACGCTACACTTAACGCTTTCAGAACAGCGACCCGTTCTTATAGTGACAAGACGCAGATCATCCCCTACAGCCAAGAGCGCGGACCCACATCTCCAGCGCGAGGCGAAGAAATACGCCAATCCCATCCCCAGCCGGGAATTCATCCTTGAAACCCTTGCCAACCACGGTGCTCCGCTCTCGTTCGACGAGATGGCGGAGGCGCTGGCGCTGTCCGACGAACAGGATCGTGGTTGCGCTGGAACGGCGGCTCGGGGCGATGATCCGCGACGGTCAACTGGTCCGCAACCGCAACCAGGCTTACTGTCCGGTCAACAAGCGGGATCTGATCGCCGGGCGTGTGATCGGACATCCCGGACGGCTTCGGCTTCGTCCGCCCGGACGAGGGCGGCGACGATCTCTATCTCTATCCCAAGGAGATGCGCGCGCTGTTCCACGGCGACCGGGTCGTGGTGCGCGTGAGCGGGCCGCGATCGGCGCGGGCGCCTGGAAGGCTGCCGTGGTCGAGATCCTGGAGCGCAATACCCGCACCGTGGTCGGCCGTCTCTATAAGGAGAGCGGCGTCGGTTTCGTGGTGCCGGACAACAAGCGGCTGACCCACGACATCATCATCCCGAGCGATCGTCTTCGAAGGCGCCGAGCAGGGCCAGATCGTGGTCGCCGAGATCACCGATCAGCCGACCCAGCGCACCCAGCCGATCGGGCGGGTGCTTGAGGTGCTCGGCAGTCACATGGCGCCCGGCATGGAGACGGACATCGCGATCCGCACCCATGACCTGCCGGTGGAGTGGCCGGCCGAGGTGGAGACGGAGATCGCCGGGCTGAGCGCCGAGGTGCCGGAGGAGGCCAAGGCCGGTCGCGTGGATCTGCGCAAGCTGCCGCTGGTGACCATCGATGGCGCCGACGCGCGCGATTTCGACGACGCCGTCTATTGCGAGCGCAAACCCAAGGGCTGGAAGCTGCTGGTCTCCATCGCGGACGTCTCCAGCTATGTCCGACCCGGCACCGCGCTGGACACCGAGGCGCAGGCGCGCGGCAATTCGGTCTATTTTCCGGACCGCGTCATTCCCATGCTGCCGGAGATCCTCTCGAACGGACTCTGCTCGCTGAATCCGCGCGTCGACCGGCTGTGCATGACCGCCGAGCTTTACATCGGTCTGGACGGCAAGGTCACCCGGACCCGCTTTTTCGAGGCGGTGATGCGCTCCCAGGCGCGTCTGACCTATGATCAGGTGGCCGCGATGGTGGTGGATGGCGATGGCGATCTCTGCGCCCAGTTCGCGGACGTCTTGCCCCATCTGCACGAGCTTTATCAGCTCTATCAGGTGCTCCATGCGTCGCGGGTCGAGCGCGGGGCGATCGACTTCGACACCACCGAGACCAAGTTCGTCTTCAACGATCAGGGGCGGATCGAGGCCGTGGTGCCGCTGGTGCGCAACGACGCCCACAAGCTGATCGAGGAATGCATGCTGGCGGCCAATGTGGCCGCCGCGCGGCACTTCCAGCGCAAGCGCATCCCGGCGGTCTATCGCATCCACGACACGCCGAGCGAGGAGAAGCTCACCGATCTGCGCGAATTCCTCGGCCAGTTGGCGCTGCAAGCTGCCGGGTGGACCCAAAGCCCACGGCGGCCGATTACGCCGAGCTGCTGGTCCAGGTCAAGGACCGTCCCGATCGGCGTCTGATCCAGACCGTGCTGCTGCGCTCCATGCAGCAGGCCATGTACAGCTCTGACAACGCCGGGCACTTTGGGCTGGCGTTCGACGCCTACACCCATTTCACCTCGCCGATCCGCCGCTACCCGGACCTGGTGGTCCATCGGCTCATCAAGCACCTGCTCGCGGGCGGGACCGCTGCGGATCTGGACTATTCCAAGATCGATCTGCAACAGATCGCCGAGCACTGTTCGGGCACCGAGCGCCGCGCCGACGAGGCCACGCGCGACGCCGAGGACTGGCTCAAGTGCGAGTTCATGCAGGACAAGCTCGGCGAGAAGTTCGAGGGCACCATCACCAGCGTCAACTCCTTCGGCATCTTCGTCGAGCTGGACGAGATCTATGTCGACGGTCTGGTGCACATCACCGCGCTCGACAACGACTTCTATCACTTCGACCCCATCGGCCATCGTCTGCACGGCGAGCGCACCGGTACCGTCTACCGGCTTGGGCGATCGGATGAAGATTCAGGTCGCGGCGGTCAACCTGGATGATCGCAAGATCGATTTCGTGCTGGCCGAGCCCGCCGCCAAGGGCGGATCGGCAAAGGGCAAGACCGGCAATCGGCGGCCAGCCGAGCCTGCGGCCAAGCCCACGGCAAGCAAGCCTGCGGCAGCCAAGCCGGCCGGTGACAAACCAGCAGGCGCGCGCACGCCAAGAAGCCGCGCTCCAGGTCCAAGCGCAAGCGCCCCTCTCCTGGCCCCGACAACACGTCGCGCTGAGATGCCGGACCGAGCCCCGGTCGCCGGGATTCACAGCGTCCGCGCGGCGCTCAAGCACGGACCGGATGGCGTCGATGAGGTCTGGCTGGAACGCAGCCGCCGCGACCGTCGCCTGGCCGAACTGGCAGAGCTGACGCGGGTCGCCGGCATCAAGCTCCGGCAGGTCGATCGGGACGAGCTGGACCGCGTCGCCGCTGGCGCCAATCACCAAGGCGCCCTGGCCTGGGTCCGGATCCCGGCGGCCCGCGCGGAGCCGGACCTGATGGCGCTTTTGGATGCCCTCCAGGCCGCCGCCTTTCCTCCTCTTGCTGGACGAGGTCACGGATCCGCACAACCTCGGCGCCTGCCTGCGCACCGCCGAGGCCGCTGGCGCGCAGGCCGTCATCGCCCCCAAGGACAATGCCGTCGGCCTGACCCCGGTGGTCTGCAAGGTCGCCAGCGGTGCCGCCGAGACCCTGCCCTACTTCCAGGTCACCAACCTCGCCCGTGTCATGGACACACTCAAGGAGCGCGGCGTTTGGCTGACCGGCACCGCAGGCGAGGCGGCCGAAGACCTCTACGCGGCCGATCTCACCGGCCCGCTCGGGCTAGTCATGGGCAGCGAGGGAAACGGACTGCGACGCCTGACCCGCGAGCGCTGCGACCGTCTGGTTCGGCTGCCGATGCGCGGCCAGGTCGAGAGCCTGAATGTCTCGGTCGCCGCTGGCGTCTGTCTTTACGAGGCGTTAAGACAGCGCGGCAGAGGATTAGGAGTCGCTCGGTAGGCGAAACGTCCGCGCGACCTCGCGCGTGCCAACGAGCGGTTCGTGAACGTTGCCATTGTCGGCGAGTGAAAAACCGAAAAAGATGCAGCTCCCGGCCGGATGCCTCGCCTAGCCGGGTGACAGGCCGTCCCGTCGCCACCGAACCCGACCCCACGGACCAGGGACCAGGTCAGGCGACGGAAATACCTTCAACGCCTGCTGTCCCAACAAGCATCCGCGAAACCCGCAGACGACAATGGAAGACCCGATCCAGTACGTCGCCACTCTGATCGAACTGCACCTTGGACTCGATCGCCAGGGGCCAGGCGATACCGACCTGGCACGCGATATCCTGCGCCAGCTCCCGCCGCTGCCACCCAAGCCCCGCATCGCCGATCTCGGCTGCGGTACCGGGGCCGGAGCGCTGCTGCTCGCCGACCATTTCCAAAGCAGCGTCCTCGCGGTGGACACCTCTTCCGCGTTCATCGAGGAACTGAGTGTTCGCGCGAGGAACGCCGGACTCGACCCGCTCATCCATCCGATCGAGGCCGACATGGCGGCGCTCGATTGGCCGCGCGCCTCGATCGACCTGCTCTGGTCGGAAGGCGCCGTCTACAGCCTTGGTTTCGAGCGCGCCCTGCGGCTTTGGCGGCCACTGCTGGCGGACGACGGCATCGCGGTCGTCTCCGAGATGAGTTGGTTCATCGACGAGGTGCCCGAGCCGGCGCGCACCTTTTGGGAAGCCGCTTATCCTACGATCGCGAGCGAGGACGAAAACACCGCGCGGGCCGGTCGAACGGGCTTCAGGGTGCTCGCCACGCGCCGGCTTCCCAGCTCCGCCTGGTGGGCGAACTACTACGACCCATTGCGGACCCGCATCGCGCAGGTAGACCCTGGGGACGACCGACTCCTGCAAACCGTCATCCAGAATATCGAGGCCGAGATGGAGCTGTTCCAGCGGTGCGGAAATGCCTACGGATATACCTTCTATGTCCTGCGGGCGATCTAGCCCTGGACGCGACGGCTCGCTCAAACATCGCCTCGGACTGCTTTCATGCCTGCCGAAAGTGCCTCTCGGCACAGATCACCGCCGATGGTCGAGCGCGTTCAGCCCAACCGCGGACGCGAGAGCCCGGACCCAAGTTCAAAGCATTGACGTTCATGGGATACAAGCAGGGTTACAAACCTGGCACACTTGCGCGTCGACGATAGAGACCGGCGGACCAAGAATCGCCGGCCGCCCTTCCATCACCGATTTCGAGAGTCAGCATGAGCGACCCCGTCAAGTATCTGCTCGATGAGCAACAGCTTCCCCGCTTCTGGTACAACATCAACGCGGATCTGCCGGTGCCGCTGGATCCGGTGCTGCACCCTGGAACCCAGCAGCCGATCACGCCCGAGGAGCTGGGCGTCATCTTCCCGCGGGCGGTCATTGAGCAGGAGGTCAGCACGGAGCGCGAGATCGAGATCCCCGAGCCGGTCCGCGAGGTGCTCCGTCAATGGCGCCCATCGCCGCTCTATCGGGCGCGGCGGCTGGAAAAGGCGCTGAACACTCCGGCCAAGATCTTCTACAAGTACGAAGGCGTCAGCCCCTCCGGAAGCCATAAGGCCAACACCGCCATCGCCCAGGCTTTCTACAACAAGGCGGAAGGTGTCAAGCGCATCACCACCGAGACCGGCGCCGGCCAGTGGGGCTCGTCGCTGGCCATGGCCGGGTCCATGTTCGGGCTGGAGATCCTGGTCTACATGGTCAAGGTGAGCTACAACCAGAAGCCCTATCGGCGCGCCTTCATGGAGACCTTTGGCGCCGAGTGCATCGCCAGCCCCAGCGACACCACCGAATCCGGCCGCGCCATCCTGGCCGAGCACCCGGACAGCACCGGCAGCCTCGGCATCGCCATCAGCGAGGCGGTCGAACTGGCCGCGCAGCGCGAGGACACCAAGTACGCGCTCGGCAGCGTGCTCAACCACGTCCTGCTGCACCAGACCGTGATCGGCCTGGAGGCGCAGAAGCAGATGGAGATGGCCGACGCCTATCCGGACATGATCATCGGCTGCACCGGCGGCGGCAGCAATTTCGCGGGCATCGCCTTCCCCTTCCTTGGCGACCAACTGCGCGGCGGGCGCAAGGTCGAGTGCATCGCGGTCGAGCCCTCGGCCTGCCCGACGCTCACCAAGGGCCTGTTCGCCTACGACTTCGGCGACACCGCCCATCTCACCCCGCTGTGCAAGATGTACACGCTGGGCTCGACCTTCGTGCCGCCCGGCTTCCACGCCGGCGGGCTGCGCTATCACGGCATGGCGCCTCAGATCAGCCATCTGGCCAAGCTCGGCTATATCGACCCGCGCTCCTACAACCAGCTCGAGTGTTTCGCGGCCGGCATCCAGTTCGCCAAGGCCGAGGGCATCATCCCCGCGCCCGAGGCCACCCATGCGGTGAAGGCCGCGATCCACGAGGCCGAGAAGTGCCGCGAAACGGGCGAGGCCAAGACCATCCTCTTCAACCTGAGCGGTCACGGCAACTTCGACATGCAGGCCTACACCGACTACCTGGGCGGCAAGCTCAAGGATCTGGTCTACGCCGAGGACGAAGTCGCCATGGCACTCGCTGGGCTGCCATCGGTCGGCTGACACCAGGACGTTTGGAGTTCGGAGCAAAAGACAAGCGCCATGCAAGGAAAACCTCGGATGCGACAGTATCCATCGCGGCACGCTTCCATCCGGCTGGTGCTTGTCATCTCCTGGCCTCTGCTGCTCGGATCGGCGTGTCCGCTAACCGCCAGCACCCTGGCTGCGGAGCCCGGCATCTCGATCGCCGCTGCGGAACCGACGCTGGAGACGCTCGAACAGCTTCACCAGCAGCTCAATACGCTCAGATCGCGGGTTCAAGGCATGGAGGGCAAGCTCAAGGAATCGGCGCTTGCCCGCAAGGGCGCCGATCAGGCACGCATGGAGGCGGAGCGCCGACTGGCCAAGGGTGAGCAGGAACTCGATCAGCTCAACGCCGAGGCGAGCGCGTTGCGCGCGACCCGACACGAGCTGGAACAGCGGCTGACTGACAGCGAAGACGTCGCCGCGCGACTCCAAACGGAGCTGCAATCGACGCGCACGGCCAACGACGCCTTAGTGGCGCGACTTGCGGACCTGCAGCGCAGGTTGCCTGAATCAGAAGGCGGAACGCTAACAGCCGACGCAGCGCGCAAAGCGGCGGCGGCAGCCTTTCTGGTGCTGCGCGAGGCCATCCAGAACCCGGACGCAGCAAAGGATCCGGCCATGACGGAGACCATCCAGCGGGCCGAGGCCGAACTCCACCGTACCCAGTTCAAATTGGCCAGCGTCATGGCGGCGAAAAGCCTCTATGGCGTCCGCGCCAATGACACCCTGGCCTCGATCAGCAATCGCTTCTATGGAAACAGCGCGCAGTGGCGGATCCTGTTCGACGCCAATCGCCACGTCCTGGCGGATCCCGACCAACTCGCGCCGGGGATGACGCTCATCATCCCCTGATCATTCGCAGGGCTTGAAGAAGGCGTTCGCCATCGCCTCGCGGCACTGGTCCTCGCCCGACGCCCGCGCCCGCGGGGCCGGCCCCCTGGTCAGATCCTCGGTCGCCATGTCGAAGAGCTCGTTGGCAAGACGACAGGGCTCGGAGGCTACCGCAACCGTAATCCTCACCGCACGCCTGTTTGACCAGCGCATCGCACGGCGAACCGATCGGCACCGATGTCTCCCGGGTCGGCTGACGCCAGGTCTCGACCATCTCCTCGTTCGGCACGGCGGTCCCATCGCGAATGATCACGACCGAGCCGTCCGCCAGCCGATGCACACCATCCCACAAGGGTGCCCGCTCGGCCCCATCCAACCGCCACGCCTTATGCGTCTCGGGATCGATCTCGACCTGGGAGCCGTCTTGCAAGGCCGCCCGCCAATCCGCCGCCATGCCGCGCCCAGCAACCAAGCACAGCAAGACACAACCCATGCGCCGAGAAATCAGGGAGGACTGGGGTATAGCGATCGATCTCACGCCGGGCTCCTGGATTGGCGAGTCAAGTGGGATGGGATTCGTGGCCATGCCGCTCCAACACGGCCGACAGCATCAGGCTCGCGAGCACGAAGGCCAGGAACAGATAGAAGCCCGGCTCCAACGCGGTGCCATTGGTGGTCAGTAAGGTCCCGCCGACGGGTCCGCCAACCGTGGAAGAGACCGCGCCAACGGGTGCCAGAGTGCCGAGCTGACTCGCCACCAGGCCATCGAAACCAATGTAGGCCATGAAAATCGCGATGACCAGCACATCCGCCATCGACCACTTGCCAGACCTCAACGCGAAGAACCGGATCCAAGCCGAGGCGCGCGCGCGTCTGACATCGAAGTAATAGAAGTAACTACTGATTAGCTTGATCGCTGGGAAGATGATGCTGAAGAGCGTCAGGAGCACCGCCACCAGTAGCATGTCCGCGGCACCGGTCTCTGCCAGGATGCGCACCACATCGAAGATGCTTTTGGTCTGAAAATAGAGCACCTGATCCGTGAATGCGATCGGCTCGCCCATCAAGACCAGCGACAACTCACTGATCCGCGCATCGATCTCGATCATGGGCGTGAGCAGACCGCCGAGCAGCAGGATCAGGGTCGCGCCCGTCAGGAGCATGAGCTTGAAGGGATCCAGACCCAGCCGACCGCGCGCGGCATCCGCGCCAGCCTCCTTCGCAGCCGATGGGCCGCCGAGACAGAGCAGAAACAGGAGCGCCACCAAACCGACCAGGATCCCGAGTTGCTGACGGATCGGCAGCCGAACCTCGCCGATGCGCTCCTCGATCCGCCGGGCGCAATCCTCGGTATCGGCGCAGGCATATTGCTTGAACAACGCCTCCAGGCGCGTCCGATCGACCTTGGCGAAGGTGGAATCGGTTGCCTGCCGGATGAGCGCGAGGAGCTGGGTCTTGATCTCCTGTTTCGCCTCCGGCTTGCTGAGCTGCTCGACCACGGCCTCGGCATACTGGGGGACTTTCTTGTGCAGCTTGTCGAAATCGATGAGCAGATCCTGGACGCCCTGCTTCAGGACACCCTGGAGCTGATCCACCCAGGTGCCGCCACCGCCGAGATTGCGCTGACGAAGATAGCGCTCGATCTCGCCCAGCAGCGTATCAAGCACCTGTTCCACCGCACGGATGATCCGTGGACGATTGGCGTCTGTCAGCTCGAATTCCGTGACCCGCCGCTCGACGATGGCCGAGATCCGCGCGACCCACTGGTCCGCGTCCAGCAGGCCATAGCGGACGTGATGGATCTCCGCAAGATCCGTCTTGAGGGCTTTGACCCGGTTCAGGTCGGCGATGAGGTGGACCAACAGCGCCGCCGCGGCGATAAAGACCAGGACAGCGAAGCTGCGCTTGAGGATGAACACTCCCGGCATGCCTTGAATTCCCCCTGCTGAAAGGTCGCACTGAAGGCTACCACGCGACCCCCGTCAGGATACCGCCATGAGTCGGGGCTTCTGTTGCACCTCGGGCATGGGGGCAGGGAGCGCGGGCCGCTCATAGGCGACCCTGACGGCATCGGCCCCGAGCACTTGACGCAGCCGTTTCAGCAAGGCGTCAGTAGGCTGAACCCGCCAGGCGTTGCCCAGCACCAGCTCGCCGACGGCCCCCGGTCGACGATAGGTCAGCCGTACCGCCAGGTCGCCGTCGCGAAAGGTCGCGAGCGCCTCGCGCAGCGTCTCGACCCAAGCCGCACCCTGGTCATGGGCTGTCGGGTCGGAGAGATCCAAGGTCAGGGCCAGATGATCGGCGGCGGACTCGCGCGCCTGCTCGAAGGTGCGCACGGCATCCGCGCGCAGCGACCAGCCATCGCGAAATTCGTCGAAGTTGAGCGCGCCGGTCACGCTCAGAAGCTGATCCGGGACCAGCAGACCGCGTACCTGGTCATACAGCTCGGAGAAGACCGTCACCTCGATCCGCCCGGTGCGGTCGTCGAGCAGCAGCGAGCCCATGCGTCCGCGCTGGGTCTTGCCGTGCCGCACGCTCACGACCAGCCCGGCGACCGTGCGCTTCTCGCGGTCGCGCCGGTCGCGCCGACCCAGCTCGCGGTCGGTCTCCAGCAGCTTGGCGATGCGCGGTCCGCCCATGGCCTTGAGTTCGTCCTCGTAGCGGTCGATCGGGTGGCCGGTGAGGTAGAGCCCGAGCGTCTCCTTCTCGCCCTGGAGACGCTGTTCGTCCTCCCAGTCGGCGCGGACCTCGCTGATGAGTTGCGGGTCCGGGGCCGGCGCGGCCGTGGGTTCGAGCGCGCCGAAGAGATCGCACTGCCCGGCTGCCTGTGTCGCGTTGTGCTGCTCGGCGGCCTTGAGCGCCAGCGGCAGATGGGCCATGAGGGTTGCGCGATTCGGCCCGAGCCCGTCCAGTGCGCCGGCACGGATCAGCGCCTCCAGCACCCGGCGATTGACCTTGTGCAGATCGATGCGGCAGCAGAAATCCCAGAGGTCGCGGAAGGGACCGCCCTGGCGGCGCGCCTCCAGCATGGACTCGATCGCCGACTCGCCCACGCCCTTGATCGCGCCCATGCCATAGACGACGGTCCCTTCGTCGGCAACGGTGAACTGATAGGAGGAGCCATTGATCGCCGGCGGCTCGACCCGGAGCTTCATCGCCCGGCATTCGTCGATCAGGGTGACGACCTTGTCGGTGTTGTCCATATCGGCGGAGAGCACCGCCGCCATGAAGGCCGCCGGATAGTGCGCCTTGAGCCAGAGCGTCTGGTAGCTGACTAGGGCGTAAGCCGCTGAATGTGACTTGTTGAACCCATAACCCGCGAATTTATCCATTAAATCAAAGATATAGGTCGCTGTCTCGCGCTCGACCCCGCGCCCGACCGAGCCCTCCTCGAAGATGGCGCGCTGCTTGTCCATCTCGGACTGTTTCTTCTTGCCCATGGCGCGGCGCAGCAGGTCGGCGCCGCCGAGCGAGTAGCCGGCGAGCACCTGGGCGATCTGCATCACCTGTTCCTGATAGAGGATGATGCCGTAGGTGGGCTTGAGCACGGGCTCCAGATCCGGATGCGGATAGGCGACATCGGCGCGGCCGTGCTTGCGGTCGATGAAGTCGTCGACCATGCCCGATTGCAGCGGACCGGGGCGAAAGAGCGCGACCAGTGCGGTGATGTCGCCGAAGCTGTCCGGCTGGAGCTTCTTGATCAGCTCCTTCATGCCGCGCGATTCGAGCTGGAAGACGGCGGTGGTCTCGCAGCGCTTGAGCAGGGCGAAGGCGTCCTGCGTCATGCGCTTCGATGCGGTCGATGTCGAGCGGCGGCTCGCCCTTGAGCGCGCGGCCGGCGTTGATGGTCTTGAGCGCCCAGTCGATGATGGTGAGGGTGCGCAGACCCGAGGAAGTCGAACTTGACCAGGCCGACCTGCTCGACGTCGTCCTTGTCGAACTGGGTGACCAGATTCTCGCCGCCCGGCTCGCAGTAGAGCGGCGCGAAGTCGGTCAGCAGCGTGGGCGCGATGACCACGCCGCCGGCGTGCTTGCCGGCGTTGCGGGTCAGGCCCTCCAGCTTGCGCGCCATGTCGATGAGCGGCGCGCACCTCCTCGTCGTCCTCGTAGGCCTTCTTGAGGTCCTCGCTCTCCTTGAGCGCCTTCTCCAGGGTCATGCCCAGCTCGAAGGGGACCATCTTGGCGATCTTGTCGACGAAGCCGTAGGGATGGCCCATGACGCGCCCGACGTCGCGCACCACCGCCTTGGCCGCCATGGTGCCGAAGGTGATGATCTGGGAGACCGCCTCGCGCCCGTACTTGCCGGCGACATAGTCGATGACCCGGTCGCGGCCCTCCATGCAGAAGTCGACGTCGAAGTCGGGCATGGAGACGCGCTCGGGATTGAGGAAACGCTCGAACAGCAGATCGTGCTCGATCGGATCCAGATCGGTGATCTTGAGCGCGTAGGCGACCAGCGAGCCGGCACCCGAGCCGCGCCCCGGTCCGACCGGGATGCCGTTGTCCTTGGCCCACTGGATGAAGTCCGCGACGATCAGGAAGTAGCCGGGGAAGCCCATCTGGATGATGACGGACAGTTCCAGCTCCAGGCGCTCGGCGTAAAGGCGCTGTTTCTCCTCGAAATCGGGCGCGGCGGGGTCGAATAGACGCTCCAGGCGCCAGGCAAGGCCCTGCGCGCGACTGCTCGGCGAAAAAGCTGTCGGTGGTCATCCCGGTTGGAACGGGGAAGGCGGGGAGATAGTTCTTGCCGAGCGTTAGCTCCAGATTGCAGCGCTTGGCGATCTCGACCGAGTTCTCCAGCGCCTCGGGCAGATCGGCGAAGAGCTCGGCCATCTCCTCCGGGGTTCGCAGATACTGCTCGTCGCTGTAGCCGCGAGGGCGGCGCGGATCGTCCAGGGTACGTCCCTCATGGATGCAGACGCGCGCCTCGTGGGCCTCGAAATCGGACGCCGCCAGGAAACGCACGTCGTTGGTCGCGACCACCGGCACACTCCGCCGGATCGCCAGGTCCACGCTGGTTTCGATCAGCTCGGCCTCCTGCGGCCGGCCGGTGCGGATCAACTCCAGGTAGTAACGATCACCGAAGGCCGCGAGCCAGCGGTCGAGCAGTCGGTCGGCCTCCTCTGGCCGCCCCTTGAGCAGTGCCTGAGCAACGTCGCCGCGCGGTCCGCCGGACAGCGCGATCAGGCCAGCAGCTCGCCTCCAGGATCCATTCGCGCTCCGACCTGAGGCACGCCCAGGTGCTGGCCATCGACGTAGCTGCGCGAGATGAGGCGGGTCAGATTGCGATAACCCTGCTCGTCCTGAACCAGCAGCACCAGCCGATGCGGCTGGTTGGCATCCTCCGGGTTGCGCACCCAGAGATCGGCCCCGGCGATCGGCTTGATACCGGCGCCGATGGCGGCCTTATAGAACCGCACCAGGGAGAACAGATTGCCCTGATCAGTCACGGCGATCGCCGGCATCCCGGCCGCCGCCGTCGCCTTGACAAGCGGCTTGACGCGAACCAGCCCGTCGACCAGCGAATACTCGGAATGCAGATGGAGATGGACGAAACGTGGATCCACGGTGGCTCTGGGAACCTGATCGGACGGCGGGAGAGCGAGGCTCGGGGTCGCTAGTCTACCCACCGATCCGCCGCTCGCGGATTCGGAAAAAACCATTGGACCTGGGACGAAGATAGGGAAGCGGGTCACCACGACCGACTGGATGGCTGGCGATGACCTTGGACGCGCGCCACACCTCACCCACAGCGAGCGGCTTTCGCGCTACCCTATGGGGAATCTTCCATGACCTCAGCGCCGGAGCCGACCATGTCGATGCAGCTTTCCACCCTTACCGCGATTTCACCGGTGGACGGCCGCTACGGATCCAGGACCGCCGACCTGCGGGCGATCTTCAGCGAGTACGGTCTGATCCATCACCGAGTCCAGGTCGAGATCCGTTGGCTCCAGGCCCTGTCACGACACCCGGCGATCACGGAGGTGCCGTCTTTCTCGGACGCCGCGAACCGTCTGCTCGATGCGATCACAAACGACTTCAGCCTCGCGGACGCCCAGCGCGTCAAGGAGATCGAGCGCACCACCAACCACGACGTCAAGGCGGTCGAGTACTTCCTGAAGGAGCGGATCGCGGGCAACGCCGAACTCGCCCAGGTCGGGGAGTTCATCCACTTCGCCTGCACCTCGGAAGACATCAACAACCTCTCCCACGGCCTCATGATCCAGGCCGGGCGCGATCAGGTGCTGCTGCCCCTGATGGACCAGACCATCGCCGCCATCCGCGACCTCGCCCATCGCCATGCCGATCAGCCGATGCTGTCGCGCACCCACGGCCAGCCCGCGTCGCCGACCACGCTCGGCAAGGAGATGGCCAACGTCGTCCATCGCTTGCGGGCGCAACGGACGCGCGTCGCCGAGGTCGCCCTGCTCGGCAAGATCAACGGCGCGGTCGGCAATTACAACGCCCACCTGACGGCCTACCCGGAGGTCGACTGGGCCGCTCTGACGCGGGAATTCGTCGACCTCGCTGGGTCTGACCTGGAATCCCTACACCACCCAGATCGAGCCGCACGACTACATGGCCGAGCTGTTCGACGCCATCGTGCGCTTCAACACCATCCTGATCGACTTCTGCCGGGATATCTGGAGCTATATCTCGGTCGGTTATTTCAAGCAGCGCACCGTCGCGGGCGAGGTCGGCTCCTCGACCATGCCGCACAAGGTCAATCCGATCGACTTCGAGAACGCCGAGGGCAACCTGGGGATCGCCAATGCCATCCTGGAACATCTGGCGGGCAAGCTGCCGATCTCGCGCTGGCAGCGCGATCTGACGGACTCCACCGTGCTGCGCAACCTCGGCGTCGGCATCGCCCATGTGAGCATCGCGCTCCAGTCCATCCTCAAGGGCATCGGCAAGCTGGAGGCCGACCCCGCGCGGCTGGCCGCTGACCTGGATGCCAATTGGGAGGTGCTGGCGGAGCCGATCCAGACCGTCATGCGCCGCTATGGCGTCGAGAAGCCCTATGAGAAGCTCAAGGAGCTGACACGCGGACGGCGGATTGGCCCGGAGGCGCTCGCCGAGTTCGTCGAGGGACTGGAGATCCCGGCGAGCGCCAAGGCCGAGCTGAGGGCGCTCACGCCCGCGAGTTACATCGGCCACGCGGCCCGACTCGCGCGCGACGTCTGAAGTCGCCCCCAAGATGGCGCGCTTGAGCCTGAGCAAGTCTTCGCTGACCAAGCAGACGCGGCAGCTCCAGGCATACCAGCGCTTTTTGCCGGCCCTCGACCTCAAGCGCAAACAGTTGATGGCGGAGCGCGCCAAGGCGACCGCCGCCAGTCAGGCCACCGAGGTGGCCATCGACGCCCAGCGCCAGGCGGTGCGGCAGCGGCTCCCCATGCTGGCCAACCGCGAGCTGGACCTTGCCGGTCTGGTCCGGTTGCGCGGGGTGCGGCTGGGCGAGGAGAACATCATGGGCGTGCGCCTTCCCGTGCTCGTGGGCGTGGATCTGGAGCGACAGGACTACGGCTACATGGTCAGACCCCATTGGGTCGACGCGCTCGCCGACGCCCTGTCGCGCATGCTCGAACTCCAGGCGTTGCGGGCCTTGCAGGCGCGCCGGGTGACCCTGCTGGAAGAGGCGGTCCGTAAGATCACGCAGCGGGTCAATCTCTTCGAGAAGGTTCTGATTCCGCGGACACGCGAGCACATCAGGAAGATTCGCATCGCGCTTTCGGACGCGGAGCGGGCCGCCGTCATCCGTTCCAAGATTGCCAAGGGCAAACGACAGCGCGAGGGTCTGGCATGAGCATTCTGGCCCTGTACAAGCTGACCCTAGCGGGTCTGAGCCGCGAGAAGTCGCGAGGTTCTGGAGCAACTCCAAGCCCTCGGCTGCCTGCATCTGCTGCCGCTCGGCCCGACCCCCAGGGAGCCCGAGCGTTCGCCGCCCACCCATGCCGTTGAAGCGCTCAAGGCCCTGCGCTATCTGAGCGACCTCCGGGACATGCGCCGTCAGGTGCGCGAGGATCCGAGCTTCGATATCGCCGCGACCATCCGAGGGGTGCTGGACAATCAGCAACGGTTGCGCGACGTCACCGACCGCCGGGACACGCTCAAGCAACGTCTGAGCGAACTCGCGCCTTGGGGCGAGTTCGAACTGCCGGATCCGGACGCCCTCGCGGGTCGTCGGTTGTGGTTCTACATCATCCCCCAGCGGCGGATGCGCGATCTGCGCGGGCTCGATCTGCCCTGGCAAGTGGTGCATCGCGACCAGCGTCAGTCCTGGGTCATCGTCATCCATCCCGAGGAGCCACCCCGCGAGGCCCTGCCGGTGCAACGCGCCCACACGGGCGCGCTCAAGCTATCCGAGGTACGCCGTCGGCTGGATGCCGCCGAGGTCGAGCTGGAGGAGATCCAGTCCGAGCGTCATGCGCTCACCCGTTGGATCTATCTGATGTCGATCCATCTGGCGCAGGTCGAGGACGCCGCTCGCCTAAGGTTCGCGGAGGCCCAGACCCTGAACGACGAGGAACTCTTCCTGGTCCAAGGCTGGGTTGCCCAGCGCGATATCGGGGCCGTGCGGACGCTGGCCGAGGCGCAAGGACTCGCGCTCATCCTCGAACCGCCAGGGCCAATGGACAGCCCGCCGACCCTGCTGGACAATCCGGCGCCACTCGCGGCCGGTCAGGATCTGGTGGGCTTCTACCAGATGCCAGCCTACGACACCTGGGATCCGTCACGGGTGCTCTTCTTCTCCTTCACCGCCTTTTTCGCCCTGATCCTCTCCGACGCCGGCTATGCCCTGGCGCTGGGCCTCTTGCTCGGAGCCTTTTGGATCCGACTCGGACGCCGCGATACCGGGCGCCGACTGCGGATCTTGGCCGCCGCCCTGACTGGCGCCTCGCTGGCGTGGGGCATCCTCGTCGGCAGCTATTTTGGCGTGACCCCGGCGCCCGAGAGTTTCCTGGGTCAGCTCAAGTGGCTGGACATCAACGACTTCGACTCCATGATGAAACTCTCGGTCGGCATCGGCGTGCTGCACCTGATCCTGGCCAACGCCGAGATGGCCCTGGTCAATCGCGGTCGCGCCCCTGGGCGGGCCGCCCTCGGCTGGATCGCCGGCTTGGTCGGCGGCTTCAGCCTCTGGCTGGGTCGCGCCGACCCGCCCGGCAACTGGCTGACCCTGACGGGCGAGATCCTGGGAAGCGGCGGGCTCGCGGCCGTCTTTCTCTTCGGGAGCGACCGACCGCTGGACAGCCTCAAGTCGATCGGCTACCGCGTCCTGGACGGACTGGTGCAACTCACCAAGGTCACCCAGGTGTTCGGCGACGTGCTGTCCTACCTCCGGCTCTTTGCCTTGGGGCTCGCCTCGGCCTCGCTGGCGGTCACCTTCAACGAACTGGCGCGTCAGGTCGCGGCCGAGAATCCGGGACTTGGGCTGTTGTTCGCCCTGCTCATCCTCCTCGTTGGGCACGCCCTGAATCTGGCGCTGAGCATCATGAGCGGCGTGGTGCATGGACTGCGCCTGAACTACATCGAATTCTACAATTGGGCTTTGTCCGGCGAGGGCTACCCATTCAAGCCTTTCAAGAAGGCGGAGGTTCTGGAATGAGCGAACTCGCGATCGCCCTGGGCTGGGCGGGACTCTATGGCGCCATGGCCCTGTCCGCCATCGGCAGTGTCATCGGCTGCGCGGTGGCCGGGCAGGCGGCGATCGGCGCCATGGTGGATACCGAATCGGGTTACGGCCGCTACCTCGGCGTCTCGCTGATGCCCTCCTCCCAGACCATCTATGGCATCGTGGTCATGTTCACCCTGCAACGCGCGGTGACCCCCGCGACCGCCCCCGCACTCTTCGGCATCGGACTGCTGGCGGGGCTGGCGCTGATGTTCTCGGCGATCCATCAGGGCCGGGCCTGCGCCTCGGCCATCCACGCGAGCAAGACCAAGCCGGAAATCTTCGGGCTATCGCTCGCCCCAGCCGCCATCGTCGAGGGTTTCGCGGTCTTCACCTTCGTCTTCGCGCTGGTACTCGCCGGCAGCATCCCGGGATGACCCGGACCGGAGTCAATTGATCATGGCGACAATGGATCGGAAGACGACCCAGGGACTGCCCTCCTCCGGCGTCGAGACCTTGATCGAGCGGTTGCGCGACGAGGGCGTCGCGGCCGGGCGCGAGGAAGCCGCGCGCATCGAGGCCGAGGCCAGACGGCAGGCGGAGTTGCTGGTCCATGAGGCCGGCGCGCGCGCCCAGCAGATCCTCGATGCAGCGCGCCGGGAGGCGGAGGCCGTGCGCAAGGGCGGCGAGGAGGCGCTGCGCATCGCGATGCGCGATACCATCCTGCGCCTAAAAGCCGAGCTCTCCGACCGCTTCAGCGACGAGGTCAAGCGCCTCATCGCGGTGGAGCTTGGGCAAGAGGCGTTTCTGGAACAGCTCATTCTGGAAGTCGCCGGCAAGGCCCGCGCGGAATCGGGCCTAGACGCCGGTCAGGCGGTCGAGGTCCAACTCCCCAAGGCGTTGGTCAGCCCCGAGGAGCTACGCCGCAATCCGCTGGAACTGCGCGAGGGATCGCTCTCCCATTTCGTCCTCTCGCTCGCGGGCAACGTGCTGGCGGCGGGCGTCACCTTCTCGGTCGACCCGCGCGACGGCAAGGGTATCCGCCTCTATCTCCAGGACAAGGACGTACATATCGACCTGACCGACGACAAGGTGGCCGCCGTGCTGCTCGCGCACCTGCAACCCAGGTTCCGCGCCATCCTCGAAGGCACCGTCAAATAGGAAGCCATCGATCGTGGCCGATTCCCACCGCTACACCATGCTCCTGACCAGCCTGCCCTATCACGGCCCGCTGTTCGGCGCCAAGCAGACGCCGCTCTCGCGGATCCGTCTGGATCAACGCCTCAAGCTGCTAGAGCCGGAGGACGCCGGATGCTTGCGCACGCTCATGCGGATTCTCGACTGGACGCGCCAGGACCCGGACCGCGCGGATGCCGAGGCCATGGCCGAGGCGGCACCTCTGGTTGCCAGCATCGCGCACCCCTTCGTCCGCGACCTGGCGACCTGGCGGCTGGAATACCGCACCCTGATCGCCGCGCTGCGCCGACGCCAGCGCGGCGAGCCCTTGCCGAGCGACGAGCACTGGGGCTTCGGCCGTTGGCGCGGTCGGATCCGCCGCAATTGGACCGAACCCGCCTTCCGGCTCGAAGGCGCCTTTCCCTGGCTCCCGGAGGCCGCGCGCCTGAGCGCGGCGGGCGATGCCCTGGGCCTGGAGCGTCTGCTGCTCGGGGTCGTCTGGTCGCACCTGGATCGCATCAGCGATGGTCACCCGTTCGATTTCGAGGCGGTCGTCATCTATGTCCTGCGCTGGGATCTGATTGCCCGCTGGACCAGTTACGAGGCCGACGCGGCTGAACGCCGTTTCGACGAGTTGGTCGCTGCCGGGCTCTCGCACATCGACCTGAGCCGCATCGCGGCCTGATGTCCCCTTCCGCCATTGAGGAATCACCACCATGAGGATCGCGGAACCCGCGCCCGCCGAGCCCGATCGCCCAACCCGCGTCGTGGCGGTCCAGGAGAGTCTGGCGACCATCGAGGCCGGTTGGCGAGACGGCGCGCGGCTACCGCTGATGAAAAACGAGGTCGTCTTCATCCAGCCCGAGCGTCGCGGCGGCGAGCATTATCGGGAGGCGCTCAAGGCCGAAGTTTTGCGGGTGCGGGGCGATCTGGCGGACATCCAGGTGTTCGAGGACACCCGAGGCGTCGTGGTCGGCGATCCCGTGCGTCAAACGGGAGAACTGCTCTCCGTCGTGCTCGGACCGGGACTGCTCGGGGAGATCTATGACGGGCTGCAGAATCCGCTGGAGACGCTCGCCATCCAGCACGGGGTCTTCCTCCCTCGGGGCGTCGACCTGGACGCGCTGGATCTCAAGCGCAAATGGTCGTTCGTGCCCAGCGTCCAACACGGGGCCAGGCTGCGCGCCGGCGGCGTCTTGGGGCGGGTGCAGGAAGGCCAATTCAGTCACAAGATCATGGTGCCCTTCGATCAGCCGGGCGAGGTCGAGGTCACCTGGATCCAGGAAGGCAGCGTGACGGTGGAGACGCCCGTGGCCCGGATCCGTGACGCCCGGGGGCATGAGCGTTCGCTCGATCTGACCCGCCGCTGGCCGGTGCGCCGCCCGCTCACCCAGGACATGCTGCGCGCCCGCAGCGCCGAGCGCCTTTATCCCGATGAGCCCCTGACGACCACCATCCGCCTGATCGACACCTTCTTTCCCATTGCCCGAGGCGGCACCGCCTGCATCCCTGGTCCATTCGGCGCCGGCAAGACCGTGCTCCAACACCTGCTCGCGAAGCACTCGGCGGTCGACATCGTCATCGTCGTGGCCTGTGGCGAGCGCGCCGGCGAGGTCGTGGAGACCATCACCGAGTTTCCCCAGCTACGCGATCCCAAGACCGGCGGCTCGCTGATGGACCGCACCATCATCATCTGCAATACCTCCTCGATGCCAGTCGCCTCGCGCGAGGCATCCATCTATACCGGCATCACGCTCGGCGAGTATTACCGCCAGATGGGCTATCAGGTGCTCCTGCTGGCGGATTCGACCTCGCGCTGGGCGCAGGCGATGCGCGAGACCTCCGGGCGGCTGGAGGAGATTCCGGGCGAGGAGGCATTCCCCGCCTATCTGGACTCCGCGATCCGCGGACTCTACGAGCGGGCGGGCGTCATCCGCGCGGGCGATGGAGCGGTCGGCAGTCTCACCCTGATCGGCAGCGTCTCGCCAGCGGGCGGCAACTTCGAGGAACCCGTGACCCAATCCACCCTGGGCACGGTCAAGTGCTTCCTGGGGCTGTCCTATGACCGCGCCTACAAGCGCTTCTACCCCGCCATCGACCCACTGATTTCCTGGTCGCGCTATCTGGATCAACTGGCGCCCTGGTATGAGCGCCACCTGGACCCGACCTGGAACGACCGGGTTCGCGCCATGCAAGGGCTCCTGACCCAAGGCGATGCCGTCCAGCAGATGATGCAGGTCACGGGCGAGGAAGGCATTACCAGCGAGGATTATGTCGTGCTGCAAAAGGCCCAGTTACTCGACATGGTCTTCCTGCAGCAAGACGCCTACGATCCGGTCGACGCCTCGGTGCCCATGGACCGTCAGCGGCAAACCTTCGACCTCCTCCACGCCCTGACCCAACGCAGCGACAGCTTCGCGGACAAGGCCGAGGTTCGCCAGCACTTCACCCGACTCACCAATCTGTTCAAGAACTTCAACTACGCCGCGACCGGCTCCCCGGACCACGCCCGCCTGCTCGAACGAGATCCAGACGCTCGCCGACCCGATGGCGAGCCAGAGCGCCGCGTCCGAGTTCCTCGCCGATCCATCCTGAACCCGTCACTCCTGCGCGCCCCGTGGCGTGCCACTCATCGTCCGATGTTCGGTTTTTCATCCTAAACACTTGGAGACTGTGAAAGTATTCGCTTCCACCATCCAATGGCGGTCTGTCGTAGGCTGGGATGAGCTTGCGAATCCCAGCGTTTCAGCCGCTGACGCAGCCGCCAATGCTGGGTTTGAATCGCACCGAGCTCGTTCCCACGCTCCGGACTGGGCAAGTATTCCTGTAGGCTGGGGTGAAGGACGAACCCCAGCATCCGCCGCTCCGTAAGCCCATGAAATGCTGGGGTTCGCAAGCTCACCCCAGCCTACGATTGGGCGCGGATCGGTGACCGGGGCGAATACTTGCCCAATCTCTCCGCGTGGGAATGCCGTCTGGCCGCTCCAGCGGCCCGAACGCCGACGTGACGCTGGAGCGTCGCGACTGGCTCCCACGCTGGAGCGTGGGAGCCAGAGAGCCAGAGACGCTATAACGGCGGGCGAGCCCGCCCCCAGCGCCTACCGCCACACACCCCGCAACCGACCAGATCCAAGCCATCCCAGCAGCCCCACGAGCAGAATCATCGCCCATTGCGACAGCGTCGGAATGCCCGACGAGGTGACACCCACACCGCTTGGATCACGGATGGTGCCGACGGTCGTATCGGCGTCGTAGGGTCCATTGTCCGCGATCGTGAAGGTGGCGGTATTCCCGCTCAGGGTGGCGGGCATCGATGTCCAGCCGCCATGGATGTCTTTCCAGTAGCTCATGCCCGCCACCGAACCGGAATAGCTGACCGTCACCGTGGCGCTGGCGCAACCGGCGGCTGTAAATGTCAGTGCGCCGTAGGGCATGTGGACGCCCGCCGGACCGCCGTCGCGGGGGGCGACGAGGGCGGTCGATTGCACCGCGCAGCCCCCACCGATGGCCAGCGTTGCCAGGCCGCTGCCGCCCACGCCAGACGCATCCCCGCCCGGCGCGGAGCAGGTCGCGGCGGTGCCGCCCGCTCCCCGTGCAACTCCAGACATGCGCGCCGTTGGCACTGGTCACGCTGCTGGCGGTTCCGGGCGCGCAGAGGCCGGCGGTGGGGGCGAGAAGGGTCGCCTGATTGGCGGCACTGCCACAGGCCGCGTTGATCGCCGAGAGCGTGAAGCTGGCCTGCGATGCCTGGTTCGCCTGGATATTGGTCAGCGCGCAGGCGGCGCCCTGCCCGCGCAGTCGCCGCTCCAACTCGCGAAGCTGTAGCCGTTGGACGGGGTGGCGGTGCAGGTGCTGCTGCCGTTGTACGACACGGAGGCGGGGTCGCAACTGGCCGAGCCGCCGGTGCCGGCGGTGGCGGTCACGCTGTAGGCGATAGCGGTGAAGCTGGCCTGCGACGCCTTGTTCGCCTGGATAGTCGTCAGCACGCAGGCGGCGCCCTGCCCAAGCAGTCGCCGCTCCAGCTCGCGAAGCTGTAGCCGTTGGACGGGGTGGCGGTGCAGGTGCTGCTGCCGTTGTACGGCACGGAGGCGGGGTCGCAACTGGCCGAGCCGCCCGTCCCGGCGGTGGCGGATACGCTATAGGTCAAGGAATCAAAAGCGTCAAGTGACTGTCCGCTACGCACGAGACGAACGCGGAAGTCGTTGTACTGGTAGTCGGCGCCGGAGTCGCCATTGTAGAAATCCACGACCCAGGCGCCGGCCGGATTGGGCGTGTACGGTGAGGACGACCAGTACCAGTCGGACGGCGTGTTCGGAAAGGCGGTCGTGTCGATGGCCGGATTGAACGCCGTGATCTTGACCAGGGATTCCAACTCGTTGCGGTTGGGCAGGCGCCAGTCGGCATGGCCCTTGTAACCCGCGCCCGCATTCGTCGCATTGGCCGTGACCGCCACGCCCAGGGCCGCCTGCCAGGTGTGATTGCTGGCAGCGCCAGTGGCGCAATCGGCACCGCTTTGCCCCCAGGAACAACGGTCCCAGATCAGTCCGGTGAGGGTGTCGGTGACGGTGCCGTCGGCATTGACCGAGAATTGGTCGGCCAGCGCGGGCCGGGCGCCCAGCAGGGCGAGCACGGCCAGGGCCGCGAACAGGAACACGCGGGGTGAATGGGTCATGAGGTCCCTCCGGTGGATGATGAAAGAAGCAAGGGGGTGACCGGGCTGTCGGCGGGGCGCCAGAGCAGCACCAGTTCGCGGCGTTTGAAGCCGGTTTTGTAATGACCGGTCTGGGCGGCCAAGGAACCTCTAGCTCCCACGCTCCAGCGTGGGAGCAAGTCCCGACGCTCTGGCGTACGTCGCGGCACACTGGCCGATGCAACAGCCTGGACGGTATTCCCAGACGGGGCGTGGGAACGCGCAGCGAGCTAGACAAGCGAGATTCCGCCAGCATTCTGGTTGCCACGCTCCTGCGTGGGGGCAGCTCCAGATGCACTGGAGTTACGTCCGCGCATACGGGCCGCTGGAGCGGCCAAGACGGCATTCCCACGCGGAGCGTGGGAACGAGTGAGCGAGTGAAACGAGTGAACGCCGCGCCAGGACGCGGAATTGCCCAGCCAGGCCGGAGACCAGCGCCGCCGCCCAGACGGGGCGCAGGGGGAGACCCCGCGTCGCGCCCTCTCTGGCTCCCACGCTCCAGCGTGGGAGCAAGTCCAGACGCTCCAGCGTCACGCCTCGACTCACCATTGCGTCATCGATCTCGATCAACCCCGCCTGGCCGGCGTAGTTGCGGGCGCTGGAGTAACGCCAGTGAGCAGGGTCGTCCACATACCCCCGCGCGACCGGGTTGTTGTGAATGTACTCAAGCTTCTGCCGCATCATCGCCTCGCCCTGGATTTGCTCGGGGTGGGAGCCCTCTTGCCAGACCTGATGCACGCGGTCGATCTTGTGACGGGCCTTGTGAAAGGCGAGCAGGTCCAAGACCGGCGACTGGCGCTCGGTCAGACGCTGGATGATCTGTCGCGCGGTAAAGGACTTGAAGCTGGCGATGGATTGCCGAGATCCGGGGCTGCGGCGAGCAGGTGGCAATGATTTTCCAGGATGACGTAGCCATAGAGCGTCAGACGCCCCTGATCCTGCAAGTAGCGCAGCGAATCCGAGAGGATCTGGACGTTGGCGGATTGGGCGAAGAGCGGCAACCATTGCAGGACCGTGCAGGTCAGGAAATGCGGATGCGTTGGCTCGTGGATCCGGTAGCGACTTCGACCCATGGGCAATGCCTCTCGTCTGCACTCGTTGCGTACTCGTTCCCACGCTCCGCGTGGGAATGCCGTCTCGGCCGCTCCAGCGGCCCAAGCGCATCGACGTGACGCTGGAGCGTCGGGACTTGCTCCCACGCTGGAGCGTGGGAGCCAGAACGACGATAGCGCGAAAAATGCCGCACCGCGTGCTCCAGGTGCACGGCCAGATGCTCGTTCCCACGCTCCGCGTGGGAATGCCGTCTCGGCCGCTCCAGCGGCCCGAACACCGACGCGACGCTGGAGCGTCGGGACTTGCTCCCACGCTGGAGCGTGGGAGCCAGAGCGATGGGTAAATGGCGGTAACGGGCCATGCGCGATCACCGCAAAAGGGTCAAGTCACTGTCCGCTACGCACGACGAACGAGGACGCCGTAGTAGTCCTGGTAGCGGGCGAAGGTGCGCCACTGCCGAAATCCACGACCCAGGCGCTGGCCGGATCGGGCGCGTAGAGATCGCTGGTCCAATACCCACCGTCAACCGTATTGGAAGTAGTTGCCGTCGATGGTCGGAATTCGGCACCCAGGTGGACGATGGAGAGCAGTTCCCGGCGGGTGGGCAGGCGCCAGCCGGTGGCGCCGCAGAGCCGGCTGTATTGACGTCGGCGACGAATTTATCGGTGTCGCAGCGCGTGTTCGGGTTGCAATTGTTGGTGCCGTCTGGGGTGCCAGTGGTGCCGTTGTACCAGGTGTAGGTCCAGTCTTTGTCGCGCAGGCCGCCATCGTTGGTCTTCACCTCCCAGATCAGACCGGTGACGTTATCGCGCACGCAGGCGGGCGTGACCGAGGGCACCGGCGGCGTGCCGGTGAGCGTGATCGTGTTACCCGAGGTATCGAGCGGGGTGAAATCGAATCCCGCCGCGCCGCCGCCGGTCTTGGTCAACGCCCCCGCCTTAGCCGCCGCGTCGCGCCCGAAGCGGGCGTCCTGGCGTGGCGAGGGAGCGGTGTCCCCGGTGTTGGCGGCGGAGCAGTCTTCGAGCGCGGTGCGGCCGCGTTCAGACATGGTCTTTCCGCCAGAAGAAGTAGCCGCCTGAGAGCGACTAGATCCGTGTGAATGCGGCAGCCATTCAGAAAGCCGGTCGCGCCCAAATCGACATTACGATTTCGGGCATGTTCTGTCTGAAATTGATCTGTTGAAGTGATGAATAAGCTCGGAGTGATACCGTTATCGACTCGAAACGCATCCATGATCACAGCCAGCGAAGCGTTTTCGTGGTCGACGACAAGTTCATCGGCAACACGACGCGGGTTAAACAGATGACGCGCGCAAGTACGCCTGCCGTGTCGGTGCCTGGACGATGATCCCCGGAATCTGTGGCAGGCCGACGATGGCGTCCACCCCGCCGAGTTTGACCGCCTCCTTCGGCATCCCGTAGACGACGCAGGTCAGCTCGTCCTGGGCCACCGTCAGGGCGCCCGCCTCATGCAACTCGCGCATCCCGCGCGCCCCGTCGTCGCCCATGCCGGTCATGATGATGCCGACCGCGTTGGGTCCGGCGGACTGCGCGACCGAGCGGAAGAGCACGTCCACCGAGGGCCGATGGCGGCTGACCAGCGGGCCGTTTTTCACCTCGACCCGATACTGCGCGCCACTGCGCCGCAGCAGCAGATGGTCCGTGCCGGGTGCGATCAGGGCCAGGCCGGCGATCACGCGGTCGCCATTGCGCGCCTCCCGCACCTCGATCTCGCAGAGCTGGTTGAGACGCGCGGCGAAGGCGGCGGTGAACTGGCCGGGCATGTGCTGGACCACGACGATACCGGGCGCGGTGCGCGGCAGCCGGGTCAGGACGTATTCGAGCGCCTGGGTGCCACCGGTGGAGGTGCCGATGGCCACCACGCGGTCCGTGGTCGAGGCGAGCGGTTTGTGGACGCGCTCGGCAACGACGGCGTCGGCCGTGAGCTTCGCGCTCGGTGCCGCTGGCGTGGCGGCGCGCGCGGCCGAGGTGACCTTCTCCATGCGGGCATGGCTCGCGGCCTTGATGGCGTCGCCGAGGAGTGTCTTGGATTCCTCCAGGAATTGCTTCAGCCCCACCTTGGGCTTGGCGATGATGTCGACCGCGCCGGCGCTCATCGCCTGCATGGTGACCTCGGCGCCCTTCTCGGTGAGGGTGGAGCAGATGATGACCGGGGTCGGGCGCTCCTTCATCAACTGGCGCAGGAAGGTGATGCCATCCATGCGCGGCATCTCGATGTCGAGGACGATGACATCGGGCCACTGCTTTTCCATCAGTTTCTGGGCAAAGAGCGGATCGCGGGCGGCGCCCATGACCTTGATGCCGTTGATGCCGTCAAGCTGCTCCGTCAGCACCTGACGCACGACCGCCGAATCGTCGACGATGAGGACATTGACCGTGGTCATCGCGAGTCAGCCTCGCGCGTGGGCGGATGCCGCGAGCTGATGCGGCATTGCAAACCGACTGCATGGTGAAAACCCTTCATTGATGATCGCACCCTCATAGCCACCTTCCACTTCTCCCCAACCGCGCTCCCCCGCGGAGGAGACTGGCTCTCTTGCGATGCCTTCAGAAAAAACCGCTCAGAAGAAATCGGTCGGAACGCTCCGCTGCTTGGCGGCGATGGCGCTTTGCAGATAGTGGCGCTCTTCCTTCAGGATCCGCTCGACGTTGGTGCGCGGAATCCGCCGCAGATAGACCGAATAGTCTCCACCGTGAAAATGGATCTGACGTCCCTCAACGCCGCCGAGATCCTGCGCGACCAGTGGAATGCCGTCCTGGTCGAGGAACTGCTTCACGAAGCGGACGTTCGAGGTGCCGATGCAATAGCGGTCAGGCAGGCTCTCGGCCGCGATGCGCAGGACGTTGCCGCCACCGAATGCCTTGGCCCGCAACCGCTCGCGCCGTGCCCCTCGGTTGAGCAGCTCGTTGATGAGGATCTCCATGGCCCAGAGGCCATAACGCCCGGCGTCGGATTCGAGCATGGTCGCGCGCCCCGCCGGATTGCGCATCGGCAGCAGGAAATGGTTCATCCCCATCAACCGCGCCACCGGATCGTAGAGACAGACCGAGACACAGGATCCCAGCAGCGTGGTCAGGATCATGGGCTCGCCCGTGACGAAATGCTCGCCCGGACGCAGGACACGTCGCCTGATCATTGCGGGTTCGGCTGACAACATTCGCGGGTTCCCGTGGGGCACCGTCAATCAGCCAAGCGGCTTGCTGAAGACCGACGGACGGACCATCGCAAGCTCGGTGTCGATCCCATGCAGGGATTCGACGTGACTGATGAACAAAAGGCCGCCCGGAACGATGGAGCGGGAGATGGCGTCGATGACCCGCTGCTTGGTCGGCGGATCGAAATAGATGAGCACATTGCGCAGGAAGACGATATCGAAGGCATCCCCCCGTGCGAGTGGCCGCATGAGGTTGTGCGGCTCAAGACGCACGCGCGCCTTGAGCCTGGGATCGACCAGCAGATTGCCCGCCTGGCTGCGCACGCCCTTGAGGCAGTATTTCCCGAGCCACGGCTTGGGCAGGCGTTTGGCGCGATCGACCGGGTAGAGGCCAAGGCGCGCCCGCTCCAGCACGCGCGAGCTGATATCCGTTCCCAGGATGCTCCAATCGCCCTGCCCCAGTCCCTCCGCCAGCACCATGGCGAGCGTGTAGACCTCCTCGCCCGAGGAGCAGGCGGCGCTCCAGACCCGCAGTGCGCGCCCGCGATAGGCGGGCAGGATGCGCTCCAGGAGATAGTCGAAATGGGCCGGCTCGCGATAGAAGTAGGTCTCGTTGGTCGTCAGCAGATCGATCAGGTGCTGACGTTCGTGATCCTGCTCGGGCTCGCAGACCCGGTCGAGATAGGCGTCGAAGCTGCGCCAGCCCCAGGTCGCGCAACCGGCGTTGCAGGCGCGCGCTGACCATCTGGCGCTTATGCGGCGCCAGACTGATCCCCGCCCGCTCCTGGATGAAGCGGCGAAAGCGCTCGAAGTCGCGGTCCATGAGCGGCACGACCTCGACGGGAAGCTCGTATTCACCGGGCATCCTGTTCGGCACCGCCGATCGTTTAGGATTCAGCATCCTTGCCGCCGGGTTCCGTCTCCTCGCTCAAGTGCCGCAGGGCCGCCAGCTCCTGCACCGAGAGGACGTGATCGACACTCAGGATGATCACGAACACGTCATCCACCCGGCCCATCGCCTCGATGAAGTCGGTGCGGATCTCGGAGCCGAACTCCGGCGGCGGCTTCACGTCCTCGCGCGGGATGTCGAGGATGTTCTTCACCTCGTCGACCAGCATCCCGAGGATATGGCCGTCCTCGCCGACCTGGACCTCGACCAGGACGACGCAACTGCGCTTGGTCAGGGTCAGGGGGCCGCGCCCCAGACGCGCGCCCAGATCGATGACCGGGACGACGTTGCCGCGCAGGTTGATGACGCCGCGAATGTACTCGGGCGTCATGGGGACGCGGGTGACCTGCGGGGTCTCGATGATCTCCTTGACCGCGTTGATCGACATCGCCAGACGCTCGTCGGCGACCGAGAAGGTCAGGTATTGGGTGACCTCATCGGCGGCCTCGATGTGGGCCGGTTGGGCCGTCTTGCTGCTCACCACGAGTGCTCCCATGTCTGCCTCCGGTCAAAACCGCTCGAAGTCCTGGTGGGCGAAGTCGGCGGGGTCGACCGCGCTGTCGGCGAACTCCTCGCTCGTGCGGCTGGTACGCTTGGCTGCGCGTGCCGGGGTGCCGGGGCGCTTAGGGGCGCTGGAACGTCCGCTGGCGGCGCCGGTACGGAAGAAGGACATGGTCTCCTGCAACTGGCTGGCCTGACCGCTCAATTCCTCGGCGGTGGCGGCCAGTTCCTCGGAGGAGGAGGCGTTCTGCTGGGTGGCCTTGTCCAACTGGCTCATGGCCTCGTTGATCTGGCTGATGCCGGCCGCCTGCTCACCCGAGGCGGCGGTGATCTCCTCGACCAGATCGGCGGTCTTGACGATGTTGGGGACCATCTGCTCCAGCAGTTTGCCCGCCTCCTCGGCGATCGAGACGCTGCTGGTCGCCAGGTGATTGATCTCCTGCGCGGTGACGCCGCTGTTCTCGGCCAGCTTACGCACCTCGGCCGCGACCACGGTGAAGCCCTTGCCGTGCTCGCCGGCGCGCGCCGCCTCGATGGCCGCATTGAGCGCGAGCAGGTTGGTCTTGTAGGCGATGTCCTCGATCAGGCCGATCTTGCTGGCGATCTCCTTCATGGCGCTGACGGTGCGCTTGACCGCCTCGCCGCCGCGCCGCGCCTCTTCGGCCGAGCTCTTGGCGATGCCGTTGGTGACGCGCGCGTTCTCGGTGTTCTGCTGCACCGAGGCGTTGAGCTGCTCGATGCTCGCCGTGGTCTCCTCCACGCTCGCCGCCTGCTCGGTGGCACCCTGGCTCGAGCGCCTGCGCGGTGGAACTGACCTCGCTGGAGGCCGAGGAGAGATTGTCGGCCCCGACCCGCACCTCGCCAACGATCTGGCGCAGGCGCTTGACCATGCCATTGAGCGTACTGGCAAGCTGACCAAGCTCGTCTTTTTGGTCGATATCGAGTTGTTGCGAGAGATCGCCATCGGCAATCGCCGAAGCAAATGCAACCCCTTTGATGATGGGCCTGGTAATCAGCGAGGCCAGGAAGAGCGCAATCAGCACGCCCAGGACAACCGCGACCGCGATGGTGCCGATGATGATCAGCGAAGCCTCGGTCACGACCTTCTGCGAACCGACCCGCGCGGCCTCAAGCTGTTGATAGCCAGCGCTTTCCGCCGATTGGGCGGCCTGAATGACGGTCGTCCCGTAGTCGGCCATCCGCTTCAGGATCACTGGCCAGCTCGGTGTCATTGGAGATCCACTCTTTCGCCGCCTGCTCGTATTCGTTGGTCGCCTTGCGCGACTCCTCGATGAGTTTCAGCTCCGCTTCGGTCGTGCTGATTTTTTCGAGGTCGTCATACAGACGCATCAGCTCGGGCAGCATCACGGTCATCTGATTCCAGGCGACGCGGTCCTTGTAGTTCACCTCTTCCTTTTCCAGACGGATGATCCGATTCGCCTTGACCCGGATCGCGACCGTCACGATGTAGCGCTGGACATAACTATCCAGCACCTTGAGGTCGGCCGCTTTCGCCAACGCCTCGGTGTAAGCCTTCTGCTGTATCTCCATGAATTTCTGAGCAGGCGTCGATCACGACGCGTCCTTTGTCGCCCATGGTCTGCACGAGACCCTTGTTCGCCTTCAGGGCCGCCACGCCCTTGCGGTATTCCTCGGCGTAGAGGTTGGTATCCTGGCGCGCGGTCTTCGATTGATCGAGCAACTCGCGGTTATCGTACTGACGGGCGATCCCGTCGACCTTGTCCAGGTAACCGAGCAATTCCTTGACATCGGCCTCGGCACGCTGGTGGATCTCGTCCTTCCCGTGCAGCAGATAGTTTTTTTCCTCCATGATGGTCTGCAACGCCATCCGCTCGACGCCGGTCGCGTATTCGACCGTCTTGGCATTGTTGTCGGTGATGCTGAACAAGGCAGCGGCAACCTTGCCCACATAGACATAGGCCAGGCCCCCAAACACGACCGTGATCAGGACGAGCAGCATGGAGCCGGTCAGGATCTTGGTTTTTACGCTGAAATCATTGATGTTCATGGATCACGTCCGTCCTTCGTTGGCGATATCTTGCAAGCCTCCCGAGCCTCGGGGCTAACCCCGGGCCAGGCGCCTTTCGGTGATGCGTTTCTTGTCCTGACTCATGGCGGACAGCTCGGCGACATCGAGAATCAGGGCGATGTCGCCAGTCCCCAGAATGGTCGCGCCCGCCACCCCGCGCAGCCGCTCGAACAGCTTGCCCAACGGCTTGATGACGGTCTGTAGTTCGCCCAGCAGGGTGTCCACCGCCAGCCCCATCTTGTGATGTCCGAAACGCACCACGACCAGGCTCTCGCGCTGGCCTTCATGCCGCTGCCCGGCGTTCTCGAACAGGTCGGTCAGCCGGATGAAGGGCAGCACCTCGCCACGCAGATTGATGTAGTGCTCGCCATGGCGCTGGAGGGCGTCGGCGGCGCTCATCTCGACGCATTCGGCGACCTGCGAGAGCGGGATAACGTATTGATCGCGCCCGGCGCCGACCAGGAAGCCCTCGATGATGGCGAGCGTGAGCGGGAGGATGATGGTGACCTTGGTCCCTTGGCCCAGCGTGCTGTCGAGCTCGACGCTGCCGCGCAGGGCTTCGATGTTGCGGCGCACGACGTCCATGCCGACGCCGCGCCCGGAGAGGTTGGTCGCCTGCTCCTTGGTGGAGAGTCCGGGGGCGAAGATGAGCCGCAGCGTGTCTTCGTGGCTGAGGACATCCTCGGGCTTGACCAGCCCCTTGGCCTCGGCCTTGGCGCGGATGCGGGCGGTGTCGAGGCCGGCGCCGTCGTCCTCGATCTCGATGACGATGTGCCCGGAGTCGTGATAGGCGTTGATGTGGACGGTGCCGCTTGCTGGCTTGCCTCGATCCTGACGGATCTCGGGCGTTTCGATGCCGTGGTCGATGGCGTTGCGGATGAGGTGGGTGAGCGGGTCGGTCATCTTCTCGACCACGGTCTTGTCGAGCTCGGTCTCGCCGCCGGTGATGACGAACTCGATCTCCTTGCCCAGTTCCTGGCAGGCGTCGCGCACCACGCGCCGGAAGCGCGAGAGGCTCTCGCCGATCGGGACCATGCGCAGTTGCAGGGCGTTATCGCGAATCTCGGCGACCAGGTAGTCGACGCCGTCGACCACCTCGGTCATGTCCTCGACCCCGGCGCGCTTGACCATGACGCGAATGGCGGCGCTGCTGGTGACCAGTTCGCCCACCAGATTGATCAGATGCCCCAGACGCTGCGCGTCCACCCGAATGAAGCTGGATTCCTCCTGCCGACGGGTCCGCGCGGCCTCCTGCGCCTTCGCCGCCTGCTCGACCACGCCCGGCTTGATGGAGCCCTGTTCGACCAGGATCTCGCCCAGACGCCGCTTGACCAATGGGGCGTCGGGCGTTTCGGCGGACCGCGCCTCGGCCTCCTGGGTCTTGAGGGCGCGCACCAGTTCGTGCGACGTCAGGGCGCCGATGCACACCAGGAGATCGCCGATACAGCCGACCTGCTTGTCGGGCAGTGCCTCCAGCAATTGGAGATAGCGGGCATGCGCCGAGTCCGGCTCCAGGATGCGGATCTCGCAATCCTCGTCGGCGAACTCGAAGACCCCGGCGATGGTCGGTTTGTCGGCATCGCTGCGAAAGGCGATCCCGAAACCCAGATAACAGCTTTCAGGATCGAAGCTGTCGGCCTCGGCCGGGATGGCGGAAAACAGCGTCGCGACATGAACCAGCTCGCCCAGCGAGCCCAGATAGCGCAGGAACGACAAGGGATCCATGCCGTCGCGGAAGGCGTTGTGTCCGAACTCCAGGGTGATCATCCAGAGATCGCTCGCGACCGGGAGGAACTTCGGATCCTCGACGCTGGCCGCCACGCTGTCGTCTGTCGCATAGGACTGGCCAAGACGCGCCAGCAGGGCCTCGCCCGCGCGCCCCAGATCCTCGTCCAGCGGCGCATCGCCCTCGACATCCGCCGCGATGAAATCGACCAGACGCGCCGTGTGGTCGCGGCAGTCGAACAGGGTCGCGATCAGCGGCTTGGTCATGGCGACGCGGCCGGAGCGCACCTCATCCATCAGGGTCTCGACCGCGTGGGTAAAGTCCACCACGGGCGCGTAGCCGAACACCCCGCCCGTGCCCTTGATGGTGTGCATGGCACGGAAGACGTCGTTCAGGGATTCGGGATCCCCTGGGTTTTCCTCCAACGCGAGGAGCGCGTACTCCATCGACTGGAGCAGTTCCGCCACCTCTTCGATGAATGCCTGCCGTGCGCTGTCCAGATTCATGAGGGGTCTTCCACCGCCGCGTCGACGGAGTTGCCACCAAAGACGTGTTCGAGCTGCAACAGATCGATCACCTCCGCGACCGCCGCGCTGCGGGCGACCAAACGCAAGCGTCCCCGCCGTGACTCGGCCATCCGCCGCGCCCACAGCAAGAGTTGCAGCCCCGCGCTGTCGATCTCGGAGACCGCGGAGAGGTCGAGGTCGCAAACCCGGCGATCCCGTAGATAGTCTCGCAGCCGCGCCAGGGTCTCGGCGGCCGTGTAGATGGTCAACTCACCTTGGAGTGCAAGCACCTGATCCGGTGCCGACTGCTCGCGTGCCGCGTTCATGGCGCGTGCCTCTTGGTTTGACGCCGCTCGGCATGGCGCCGCTCGGCTCGATTCAGGGGAGTACCAGTTTCGACACCGCATCCAGCAGCATCGGCGGCTGGAAGGGTTTGATCAGCCAGGCCTTGGCGCCCGCGTCCCGCGCGGCCTGTTTCTTCTCGGGCTGACTCTCGGTGGTCAGCATCATGATCGGCGTGAACTTGTAATTCGGGAGCTTTTTCACCTCCCGGACCAGGCTGATGCCGTCCATGTTGGGCATGTTCACGTCGCTCACGATGAGGTGGATCTTCTGGCCCGTGAGTTTCGCGAGCGCGTCGCGGCCGTCGCAGGCCTCGACGACATCGTATCCGGCCCCCTTGAGCGCGATCGTCACGACGCTGCGGAACGACGCCGAATCGTCGATCACCATGATGGTCTTCGCCATGCCTGACTCCGTTCGGTCTAGAAGAAGGTTAGCCCGGATTCAACGGGCTCGGCCCGCGTCGCACCCGTTGCTTGATGCAGATCGCGTTCCTCGATGGTGCTGTAGGAGGCCAGCATCTGGGCGAGCAGGTCGTCGATCTCCAGGATGTCCCGCTCATGCTGCGTCAGGTCGTGCTGGGAGGTCGCCAGCAGCCGCTCGCTCAACCGCTCCAGTCCCTCGCGCACATGCGTCAGGACTTGGCTGGTACGGTCCTGGAATTGTAGATCCACCAGGGCGGCGCTGATCCGCGCGCGAATGCTTTCACTGAGCTGGCGCAGGCGGTGGGCGTCCTCATTGAGCGCCTCGGTGGTCTGCCGCAGGCGGCTCATGACAGCGCCCACCTTGAGCTCGGATTCCTTTACCAACGCATCCGCGCCGCGCATGGATGCCTTCACCATCACCTGGGTCTGTCCAAGCGACTGCGCCAGCTCCGCGACCTTGGCGCTGATCCGGGAGCCCGTCTCCGCCGAGGAGCGGGCGAGCTTCCGCACCTCGTCCGCCACCACCGCGAATCCGCGCCCCTGTTCGCCCGCCCGTGCGGCCTCGATCGCGGCATTGAGCGCCAGCAGATTGATCTGCTCGGCGACCTCGCGCACGTCCTGGGCCATGTGCTGCATCTCGCCGCCGAAGCTCGCCAAGCGATCGACCTGCTCGGTGATGGCCGCCTCGCGATGCAGGATCTGCTCGAAATCGCCGATCAGTTCGGTCAGCTTGGCCTGGCTCTCCTGGAATTGTCCGACGATGACGTGATCCTGGAGCTCGCCCGACTGGGTGGTCGAGATCACCCGCTCCAGATCCATCACCAACTCGCTGAAGGAAACCGACAGGTGGGTGATGCTCTGTTCGGTCAATTGACGCGAGTGCTCGATATGGCGGACGAAGATCGGGAAGAGATCGATGCCCAGGCGCTCGAAGGCATGCTCCCAGACGCGCAGTTGGCGGGATTCGTGGTCAAGATGCGGCTGGATCTCGGCGCGGGTCGCGGCGATAGCCATTGCCAGCGCCCGGACCTGCGCGTACTCGATCAGGACCGCGAGCGAGAGGATCGCGACCGCGAGGAACCAGGCGAGTGGCGAGACATGATTCAGCGCCAGGATGGAACCCGCCGCGAACACCCCCAGAAGAATGACCTTCCAAGGCTTGTTCGCCGAGCCAGAGAGCGAACGTATCGGCTGGTTGGACACCAGATTTCTCCTTTTCACCGACCGAGCGCGGGGAATCTGGCTCGATGGGACATGACAGGATCCTTCAGGCGGACGGCAAGCCACAGTGCCTGCCCTTAGCGTAAAGCCCCCGGTAATTCCCGAAACGCCTCGGGTGGCTATCTCTTACAGCCCCGCCAAAACGGATCCTAAGCCATTTGCCCTCCCCAAGAACACCGACTCACGCCAAATAAAGCGCATTCCTGCCCCAAGGATGCGAAGAACATGAAGGGCTTCACAGTCTCGACATGCCGCGCGTCCATGGAGCCACGATCGCTCAAGGAAGGCGCGCCGACGAGGTCAGCCGCCCAGGGACTCGTCTGATTCGCCCAGGCCGAGCGAACTCAACAAGCGCCGCAGGTTCTCCTGATAAGCCGACTGCTGATCCACGCTGGTCTCTTTGTAGCGACTGTCCTGCTCGACCAGCCCCTGCATGATCTCACTGGCGCCCTTGCCCGCCTGGTTCAGGAACCCAAGCGCCGGCTGTTCGAAACTGTCCCGAAGGTCGCGCATCAGATGACCCAGTCGCCGCCCAGACTTGGCCTGCTCGGGCTCCGCGAGACTCTGGGTCTCCTGATACGCCTTCGCCGCGCTGTATTGCTCGGAGCGGCTCATGTGCAGATTCATGGAGGCTAACTGCGAGTCGTCGAAGGCGATGCCAGGCGCCTCTTCAAACGCCTTTTGCACGTCGCCGCCGAAGAAATCATTGGCAACCGTCCCGACATCCCGGACCAGATTCTGAATCGCGTCGATCTCGTCCGTGCTGAGATCGCCTTCCACGCTGAACGAATAGCCACTGCTCTGGGACCGGCTGATATCCAGGACAGCGGCTTGATTCCCCTCCCCGTCCTCCGACACCGCAAAACTGCCTTGCGCATCCAGGCTGCGACTGAAGTTCACGCGAACCTTGTCGCCCTCGCGGGTCGTCAGCGTCAGGCTCATGTCGTCCGCGCTTTGATAGCGCGCTGCGAGCCCCAGGCTCTTGGTCGCGCTGACGTCCTGCGTCTGCTGACTTGGCGACAGCTTGGCCAGGGCCGCGAAGGTCGCCTGCTCGGTCGCGTCCACCTGCTCCGCAATGCTCCCGTCCAGCAGTTTGAGATTCGAGAGAACCTCCTTCGCCTCCTTGAAGCCCTGCTCCACGCCCTTGACCGCGCTGTCGTAGAGCGCCTGCACGTCTTCCTCGGACTTGCCCTGCGCGCGGGCGTTCGCCAGACCCATGGAGACATATTTGCCGATCCGATCAGCGATCTTCTCCGGTGTGTATTCCCCTGGATCCAGCGCCTGCAAATCCGCCGACTCCACCCCCGGAATCTCGCGCGCCAGGGCCGTCATCGCCTTGTTCTGAAGACTGGAGAGCGCCTGCGAGGGGTCCTGGCTGGCTCTCGCACCATGCCCCGAGACACTATTGAAGGATTTCAGGGTGTAGCTACTGGATACGAGCGAGAGGTTTGTTTGGATCGTCATCTGGGTCTGCTCCGAGCGGTGGGCATACCCTGCTTAACGGCGGCCGGGAGGCATCCTTGAGCCGATCGAGCGGATCTTTCTAGCCCGGCTGTCGCTCCAGCGAGACCAGACGCTGGTCCTGATCGACCGTGGCGCGAAACTGTCCCTTCACCCCCTCCGTGCTGACGAAGGGGCGCAGTCTCGCCGCCGGGATCGACAGGCTGCGCCCGTCATGGGCGCGCACCAGCACCCGCCCCGCGGTGCCCTGGTAATAGCGCAGGTACTCGGCGGCCGAGAGATTCAGACTGAAATGGAAGTGCTGCATGGATGGGCGAGGGAAAGGCTGTGTCGTGCCGTGGAGACGGAGCCCTCCAACCGACGGCCGATGGCTTGTTCCGCTGACTGTCCTCGGGGCGGAAACTCAGGCCCCATCGATCAGGAATCGCACCGCCACCATCCGACCGCTGTCGCCCTGGGTCGCGCGCGCGACCCGCGCGGCGCGGCGTAGCGGCTCGATCCGCTCGCTCGGGCTCCGCACCAGGATTTCCAGCTCCTCATCCGCCTCGAACAGGGTGTCGGAACGGAAGGCACAGCCAGAGGCGCTCAGATTGAGCAGCTCGGCCGTGAACACCTCCCCGGAGGTCAGTCGGGTGATGGTCGCGTCCGTCTCGGCAACCAGTCGCTTGAAATCGCGGCGTTCGTCATCGACTAGCATGTCTCTCTTACCCCTTTCAGAACCCTGTCTCAAGGTGACATTTCGCGTCGATCATAGCTTGAACCGACCCGTGCAATCTTGCAGGTTCGCGGCGAGTTTCGCCAGTTCCCCGCTGGCGGCGGTCACCTGAATCGAGCCATCCGAGATCTGGTTCACACTCTCGGCCATGGTCTGGATGTTGCGGTTGATCTCCTCGGCGACCGCCGATTGTTCCTCGGCGGCGCTGGCGATCTGGGTGTTCATGTCGTTGATGCGGGCGATGGAGGCGGTGATGGCCCGCAGCGATTCACCCGCCTGGCGCGCCTGATCCACAGTGTCGCGGGCCTTGATCTGTCCCTGCTCCATGACCGCCACCGCACCGGCGGAGCCGGTCTGGACGCGCTCGATCTTGCCCTGGACGTCCAGAATCGAATCCTGGGTACGACGGGCCAGGGTCCGCACCTCATCGGCGACCACGGCGAATCCCCTACCCTGTTCGCCCGCGCGCGCGGCCTCGATCGCCGCGTTCAAGGCCAACAGGTTGGTCTGCGCCGCGACCTCGCGAATCACATCCAGCACGGCGCCGATCTCGCGGCTGTCGTCCGACAGGCGCCCGATGACCTGCCCGGCCGCCTCAACCTCGCTCGCAAGCGCCTCGATCGAGACGATGGTCCGCGCGACGACCTGGGCACCGGCATCGGCCTCGCGGTCCGTGTCCTGGGCAGCGCGGGCGGCTTCGGCGGCATGGCGCGCCACCTCCTCCACGGTCGCTGTCATCTCGTTGATGGCGGTCGCCACCTGATCGGTCTCGGACAACTGTTGCTTGACCTGCTCGCCGGTCTCGGCACTGGTGATGGATAGCTCTTCCGCCGCCGCCGCGAGATGCGAGGAGACACCCGCGACCTCCCTCACCAGGGTATGGATCCGATCGACGATCCGATCAAAGGTCCGCGCCAGATCCGCCAGCTCGTTGCGACCCTCCGCTCCAAGCCGCTGGCTCAGATCGCCCTCGCCATCCGCGATCTCCCTGAGCCGCTCGCTGACTTGGCGGATCGGCCCGGTGATCATCCGCGACAGCCAGATGACCCCGCCGAATCCGAGCACCATGACCAGCAGCAGCGCCAGGCCCATTCGCAGCAGCAGGTCGGATATCCCGCCCGACACGATCGCGTTGGCGCGAGCCTTGGGGATTCCCAGGCCATACGTGCCGATCACCTTCCCGGCTTCATCGACCAGGGGCTCATAGGCGGTCAGATGCGGCTGACCCAAGACATCGGCCTCACCGACATAGCGCTCACCTCGCATCACTGGCCCATGAGCCGCACTCGCCGCGCCGAGGCGCGTACCGGTTTGACGCGCGCCGTCGGCGCCCCGCGCACTGGTCGCGACGCGGACGAATTCATCACCGTCGCGGCTGAAGATACTGAAGACAATGCCCAAATCCTGGCTGATGGCGTCGACCATCTCGAAGCGACCCTCGACGGGCACTCCCTTCGCGTCCACCAAGCGGCCATCACCCGCCGCCAGTCGTCCGAAATAGCGGTCGATGTAAACATTGGCCGCACGCAGGTCGCCGTCGGCCTTGGTCAAAAGGGTTTGATCGACCAAGGTTCTCGCCATGTCCGACGCGGTCAGGTAGGCGATGAGGACGAGGGCGAAGCCGATCAGCAGGAGGCCGGGGACCGCCACGGCGACGAGCCGCGCACGAATCGTGAGATTCTTCCACATGCAAGACGTCCTCCAGGCAAGGGAAACGAACGAAAATACCGGTGTCTTTCACCCTCGACATCCGGTACGTGAGGCGCTTGCAGGCAGGAACCAGCACGCCAAGCGTTGCGGCGACGGCAAAACCCTCCCGACCGCCGGCTACCGCGATCGGAAGAGGACAGCCCAACCGTCGCGAATCCGAAGCCATGCCACAACGCCGACCGCCAACACTCAAGATAGCGGCACTCTCGGCTGGAAATAACGACGGGGAGTTAGAGAGGAGTCAACGAGAACATCAGAGTGTGACATACGTCACGCTTTAGCCTGGCTGATTCCGATGATCGTCGTCCGGCTCGGCGTCCGGCAGGCGCCTGGGGTCGACCTCGTCCTCGTCGAGCAGGATACGGCGACCATCGCCGTCCAGGTCGTCGAACTGACCGCCACGCGCGGCCCAAAAGAGGACGGCGACCGCCACCAGACCCAGGATCAACATGCCAGGGATCAGGCCGTAGATGACGTCCATGATGCTTAGAGGGCTCCGGATGAGGGCTTGAAGGCACGGCCGATGCGAGCCGAGTTCCCGATCACCGCCAGGCTGCTGAGCGGCATGGAGACGGCGGCCATCAGCGGCGTGACGACTCCGGCCATGGCGAGCGGCACCATGATGAGATTGTAGAGGATGGAGATGCCGATGTTCTGGCGGATGGCGCGCAGGGTGCGGCGGGAGAGTTCGGCGGCCTCGATCACCCGCTCCAGCTCGCTGGACATGAGCACGATATCGGCGCTGGCGATGGAGACGTCGGTACCGCTGCCCATGGCGATGCCGACATCGGCGCGCACCAGCGCCGGAGCATCGTTGACGCCATCGCCGACCATGGCGACTGGCTCGCCCCCGCGCTGAAGGTCATCGATCACGCGATCCTTGTCCTCGGGCAGCACCTCGGCGATCAGCTCGACATCGCCGAGCTGACGCGCGACATGCTCAGCGGCCTCGCGCCGGTCGCCGGTGAGCAGGGTGACGCGGATCCCCTGGCGACGCATGCGCGCGATGACCGAGGCCGCGCCCAAGCGAAGTCGATCCTCCAGGCCAAGCCGCATGACCAGTCGATCATCCACCGCGCAGAAAATCTGGCTCGTCGGCCCCGCGTCGGTGGACGCCGAGTCGTCCGCCCACCCGACCCCATCCGCAACGCCAGTGCGCGCCAGCCAGTCCTGGCTGCCGATGACCAGCATCCGCCCCTCGACCCGGCCCTTGATGCCCATCCCCGGGACGACCTCGACGGCTTCCGCCTCGACGCCGGACAACTCGATGCCGGCCCGCTCGCAAAGATCACGCACGGCGAGCGCTGCCGGATGCTCCGAGAGCCGCTCCAGGGCACCAAAACGACGCAGATCCGCGCGCTGGTCCGGCGTCAGGCTCAAGCCATCCGACTCGACTGGTCGCCACGGACCCGCGACGCCCCTGATCGCCATGACCGCTGGCCTGCCCTCGGTCAGGGTGCCGGTCTTGTCGAAAACCAGGTGACGAATCGCCGAGAGTCGCTCCAGCACCGCCCCATTCTTGATGAGGATGCCGCGCGCGGCGCCAACCCCGGAGGCGACCGCAACCGCCATGGGTGTCGCCATGCCGAAGGCGCAGGGGCAGGTGATGATGAGGACGGAGGTCGCGGCCGTGAGCGCTGACTCGACATCGACCTGGACCCAGAAGAGCAAAGGTGAGAGCCGCGAGCCCCAGGGTCGCGCCGACGAACCAGGGCACGATCCGATCGGCCAGACGCTGAATGGGCGCGCGGCTGGACTGGGCCTCCTCGACCAGCCGGATGATGCGACCCAGCGCTGTCTCGCGCAGCAACCCGGAGATGCGCACCTTGAGCACACCGGCCCCGTTGATGGTGCCCGCCGAAACGCGATCGCCGACTTGTTTGGAGACCTGACGCGACTCGCCCGTCAACATGGACTCGTCGACGCCGCTGCGCCCATCGACGACCTCGCCATCCACCGGGATGCGCTCGCCCGGACGCACCAGGACCAGCTCGCCGACCAGGAGCGCGCGGAGCGGAACGACCGTCTCTTCCCCATCTCTGGATCCGCGTCGCCACCTTGGGCTGGAGATCGAGCAGGCGCTGGGTCGAGGCCACCGCGCGGCGGCGCGAGATCGCCTCCAGATAGCGTCCGACCAGGATGACGAAGAGAAAGTTGACCACCGTGTCCCAGTAGACCGCGCCGATCGCGGAACCGCCCAGGGTGACGTAGAGCGAGTAGCCGTAGGTCGTGGTGACACCGATGGCGATCGGCAGATCCATGCTCAGGTGACCAGAGCGCAGCCCCGACCAGGCGCCTCGATAGAAGGGCGCGCCCGAATACAGCAGGGTCGGCGTCGCCAGCAGGCAGCCGATCCAGTGGAAGAGATCCCGGAACTCGCCCCGGTCCGCGCCGCTGTAGAGCGCGATCGAGATCCACATGAGGTTCATCATCGCAAACCCGGCCCAGGCGAGCCGGAACAGCAGGTCGCGATTCTCCCGGCCGATGGCGCCCTCGGCGGAGTCGGGATCAAAGGGGGTCGCGGCGTAGCCGAGATCGGCAAGCCGGCGCAGGATGCGCGAGAGCTTGAGCCGACCGTTATCCCAGCGCACGCGCAACCGACGGCCGGTGAGATTGACCCGCGCCTCCTCGACGCCGGGCAGCGATTGCAGTCCCTTTTCGATCAGCCAGACACAGGCCGCGCAGTGGATGCCCTCGACCAGCAGGTTGATCTCGCGGCCTTCGCAGGCGACGTCGGTGAACTCCTCCTGCACCGCGTCGAGGTCGAAGATGGCGAGATCCCTGGGCGGCTCGGGCGGCGGTCCCAGAACCTCGCCCTCCGGGGTGCGCCGATAGAAGCCCTCCAGTCCGGCGGCATGGATGGCCTCGCAGACCGACTTGCAACCGGTGCAGCAGAAGGCACGCTCGCGGCCCTGGATAAACGCCGACTCCCGCGCGGATGGGGCAACCGTCAAGCCACAGTGAAAGCAGCGGCCGGCGACGGATGACCCGGCGGCGGGGGAATCGACCGCCCCCCCCGCGCGCCGCCCGAGCGACAGGCTATCGGAGGGGGCCACGGACTCAGCGCACGCCGACGTTCACGCGCTCGCCGATGTTGAACTCATCCTCGCCGGAGCGCACCGCGATCAAGGTGTCCCAGACACCGATCAGGGGGAATGCCGCCTTGACGACATATCGTCCGGTATCTTCGCGGGTCATCGGCAGGGAGAAATCACGCCTGGCGTCGGAGGGACGGTAGGCATGGAAGGTGACCGCTTCAGGCTCGACCGGCTGGCCCGCCTTGTCGACGAGGACGATGCGGATGTACTCGGGCTCCTCGACCATCAGCGGCTTGGGGATGTCGGCGCGCATCGTCCACTTGGGATCGTGGGCCCCGCGGGACAGGCGCGTCCGCTCGTAGGTCTGGCCCTGTTCGTAATAGTCTGGATTGACCAGCCCGGGACTCGTCGAGTAGGCGAGATAGACCATGATCCCGTTGATCGCGAGCACCGTCGCGACCAGCGCAAGCCAGCCGAGGACCCAGGGGCTACGCAGGGCCGGGATGGGAGTTGCATGGGTTTGCGATGTCATTTGTGTTCGTCCAAATATGCGCGGACTTCAGAGTCCTGGTCCGATGAAGACGCTTTCACGCTCGGCCGCGACCCGGTCGCCAGAGGACCGCGTGGCTTGGGCGTGAAAGATGATGGGCTGCTGCGCGGACGCCAGCGCGCGGCGTGGAATGCGCACGAAAACCACCGCTGGCGTCACGCCGCCGGGCGGCGCCGTGATCGGGGCCTCGGCGCCGACCAATGTCATGTCTGGGTGCCCCGACACACTGACGGTCACGGCGATCGCCTCGGGCGTCTTGTTCAGGATCTTCAAGGTGTATTTGTTCTGGATCGAGCCGTCGCTTTGCAGCACGAAGAGTGGCGCCCGCTCGTGCAGGGCCTTGAGCTCGATCGGCGCCAGGGAGGTCAAGCCGTAGACGATTCCCGACAGCGCCAGGGTCAGAATGGCGGTGTAGACCCAGACTCTGGGACGCAACAGCAGGGCCTTGGTCGGCTGCCCCTCCGTTTCGTCGAGCGAGGCATAGCGGATCAGGCCACGCGGCCGGCCGACCTTGTCCATCACCTGATCGCAGGCATCGATGCAGAGCGCGCAGGTGATGCAACCCTCCTGCTGTCCGCGACGGATATCGATGCCGGTCGGGCAAACGGCGACGCACTGATTGCAGTCGACACAGTCTCCAGCCTTGCGCTCGGCCCCGCCGTCGCCGCGCTTGACGCGCCCGCGCGGCTCGCCGCGCGCCTCGTCGTAGGTCGGAATAATGGTGGTCTTGTCCAGCATCACCGCCTGAATGCGGGCATAGGGACAGAGCCAGAAGCAAGTCTGCTCGCGCAGGAACCCGGCCAGCACATAGGTACCCGCCGCGAACAAGGCGACCGTCGTGTAGGCCGCGCCGTTCGCCTGGCCCGTGAAGAAGGTGCCCCAGAGCGTCGGCGCGTCGGTGAACCAGGCCACGAAGCTGAACCCGGTGAAGAATCCGATGAGAAGCCAGAGAGCGTGTTTGGTCGCCTTGATCCGCAGCTTGGCGAGGCTCAGCGGCGCCGCATCGAGCTTGCGACGCGCGGGCGGCGGGCCTTCGAGTCGTTCCTCGATCCAGGTAAAGATATCCGTCCACACCGTCTGGAAGCAGAAAAAGCCGCACCAGACGCGACCGACGAGCGCGGTCATGACCGCCAGCAGAATCGCGAAGAACAGCAGCAGCAGCGACAGCATCCAGAAATCCTGGGGCAGCACGGTCGCCGAAAGGATGTGGTATTGGCGATTCGGGATATCGAACAGCACGGCCTGATGGCCGTTCCAGCGCGCGTAGGGTCCGAGGAGATAGACCAGCCAGACCGATGCCATGAACCACTTGATGGTTCGCCAACGCCCGAGGATCCGTTTGGCATGGATCGTCTGACCGCCGGTATTGACGTGCCAGTCGTCGGCCTCCGCGTAGAGGGCATCCACGGCGGATGGCGCGGTTGCTTCAGGATTCGTCTTCAAGTTGACCTTCTCCACTGCTGGGTCAATTGTGTCGTCTGGCCAGAACCATCGAGCGGCCAAATCGTGCTGGAGGCCGGCCGCTCTTTCAGCGCGCGCATAAAAAAGGGGGACTTACGCAATCCCCCTAGCCTATTCCGATTGTGTGTCCGGCGCAGACAGACTCTAGGGTTTCTCTTTCTTCGCCTCCGCGTCGCGGTTCATCAGGTCCACGACCTTGAATCCCAGGAAGACGACGATGCCGATAGCAATGATGACCATCGCGATCGACATCAAGGTCACCAGATCCCAGGTCAGAAAAAAGCCGCTCATCGCCTCGCCCTCCTCCGCTGCCAAAATTAGCGTTCGCCTGGCCTACTTACCGCCTCCGAGCGAATGGACATAGACCACGAGCTTCTTGATTTCCTGCTCGTTGAGCTTGCCGGCGGCGGCGAATGAGGGCATCACGGCGTTGCGGGTTTCCGGAACGCCTGTCTGATTCACCCCGTACAGGATGGTGTGCCGCGCGCTGTCGTAACCGCCTGGCTCGAAGCGCCAGATCCCGTCCGTCAGATTGGCGGCGCCCACGGTGACGATGTCGCCGTTTGGCAGCGCGGCCAGCACGCCGTTTGCTTCCTGACCATGACAGGCCGTACAACCCTTGGTCTTGAAGAGTGTCCAACCCTCCGCGCTCCCGCCCTTGCCAGCGGTCTCGTTCATCTGGACCACCCACTTGGCCAGGGTATCGACCTCGGCTTCGGTGAGGATGCTCTTGTGCGAGGTCATGGCGCCCTGCCGGCCTCCAGTGACGGTCTCGGCGAGCTTGGCCGTGGTGCCGCCGTAGAGCCAGTCGTCGTCCGCCAGCACCGGATAACCCGGATTCCCCTGACCGCCACTGCCGTGGCAGGCGGAGCAGTTGTCACCGAAGAGCACCTTGGCCGACGCCAGGGTGTATTGGGTGAGACCCGGATCGGCCAGGATCTCGTTGGCGGTCATGCCACGGATCCGGTCCTCGAACTTGGCGCGCTTGGCCTCGACCACGCCCAAGCCATGCTGGTATTCCTTCATCTGGCTCCAACCCAGGATACCCTGGGTCGGCTGCTGACCGACCGGCCAGCTTGGATAGAGGACGGTGTAGCCGATCACCCACAGGATGGATGCCCAGAAACCCAGCATCCACCAGCGTGGCGGCGGATTCTCCAATTCGCGCAGATTGTCGTCCCAGACGTGACCGGTGTTGTTCTCACCGGGGAAGGGATTATGTTCCGCCATCGCTGTCTCCGTGTTCTCGTTGTCCTCGTCGAACGGGATATGCTTTTATGGCTTCGAGCCGCTCCCGGTTCTTGGGACGAAAGACCTGGAAATAGGCCACGACCATGAGCAGGAAGATGACGACGGTGAGGATGGTGCCGATCCAGTCGTTGACCGTCATCGCCTGCCAGTCGGTCTCGAAGTAATCGAGCAGGCTACTCACGATAGGCCTTGGAATCATCGAGCGCGACCATCGGTGCCGAGCACCTGCAGATAGGTCACCAGGGCGTCCATCTCGGTCTTGCCCTCGACCAGGGACGGCGCGGCCTCGATGTCGGCGTCCGAGTAGGGCACGCCGACCAGTCGCAGACCACGCATGTGGCGTCTGCAGCGTCATTCCCATTCAGATAGGATTTCGTCGAGCCACGGATAACTGGGCATGACCGACTCCGGAACCACGGAGCGCGGGGCGTGCAGATGCTGACGCTGCCATTCGTCTGGAGTATTTGCCGCCGACACGAGCCAGATCGGGTCCGGTTCGCTTGGATCCCCATTGGAACGGGTGGTCGAACATCGACTCGGAGGCCAGCGAATAGTGACCGTAGCGCTCTTTCTCGTCGCGGAAGGGACGGACCATCTGCGAATGACAGAGATAGCAGCCCTCGCGCTGATAGATGTCGCGCCCGGCCAGCTCGACGGCGGTATAGGGACGCACACCGTCTCCCGGCTTCCAGTTCCATTGTTCCTTGCCGGACTCGTCGACGGGTGACGATCGCCTCCTTGCCCGCCTTTTCCCAAACGATCTCGGGGAACTTGACGTGCTCGAAGGTGTCTCTTCATGAAGAACAGCGGGCACGATCTCCACCAATCCGCCCACGGAGAGCACCGAGCCCAGGACGATCAGCAGTCCCCAGATGTTGATCTCCATCCATTCCTGGAAGCTCTTCGCTTTGGTCTTTTTACTCGGCCATCTGTCAAGACTCTCACTCGCGATCAGGCGGCGGCCGGCATGGCGCGCGCCTTGGCCAGGCTGCCCGAGACGACGGATTTACGGACGGTCATGAGCACATTGAAGAGCATCACGACGGCACCGAGCAGGAAGATCATCCCGCCGATCGCCCGCATGGCGTAGTAGGGATGCATGGCGTCGACCGATTCCACGAAGGTGTAGGCCAGGGTGCCGTACTCGTCATAGGCGCGCCACATCAGACCCTGCATGATCCCGGAGACCCACATGGCGACGATGTAGATGACGGTGCCAATGGTCGCGGTCCAGAAATGGAAGTTGATCAGCCGCACGGAGAACATCTCGGTGTGAAAGAGCCGCGTCATCAGGTGATAGATGGCACCGATGGAGATGCCGGCGACCCAGCCCAGCGCGCCGGAATGCACGTGACCGATGGTCCAGTCGGTGTAATGCGAGAGTGCATTGACGGTCTTCAGCGACATGACCGGCCCCTCGAAGGTCGACATGGCATAGAAGGCGAGCGCAATGATGAGGAAGCGCAGCACATAGTCGGTGCGCAGGCGGTCCCAGGCGCCGGACAGGGTCATCATGCCGTTCACCGCGCCGCCCCAGGAGGGAATGATCATGGCGATCGAAACGGCGGCGCCCAGCGAACCGGTCCAGTCAGGCAGCGCGGTGTATTGCAGATGATGCGCGCCGAGCCAGACATAGCCGAACATCAACGCCCAGAAGTGGATGACCGACAGCCGATAGGAGTAGATGGGACGACCCGCCTGCTTGGGCACGAAGTAGTACATGATCCCGAGGAACCCGGCGGTCAGATAGAAACCGACCGCGTTGTGACCCCACCACCACTGGATCATGGCGTCCTGCACCCCGGAGAAGATCGAGTAGGACTTGAACAGTCCGACCGGGATCGCGAGGCTGTTCACGACGTGCAGGTAGACGATCATGACCATCATGCCGAGGAAGAACCAGTTCGACACATAGATGTGCGAGGTCTTCCGGGTCGCGATCGTCATGATGAAATTGATGGTAAAGGAGAGCCAGACGACCGCGATCAGGATGTCGACCGGCCACTCCAGCTCGGCGTATTCCTTGGATTGGGTGAGACCCAAAGGAAGCGTGATCACGGCCAGGACGATGACCGCATTCCAGCCCCAGAAGGTGAAGCGCGCCATCTTGTCGCTCCAGACCCGCACCCCGCAGGTTCGCTGCACGGTATAGAAGGCCGTCGCCATCAGGGTACAACCGCCGAACGCGAAGATGACGGCGTTGGTGTGAAGCGGGCGCAGACGCCCGAATGAAATGTAGGGGCTATCGAAATTCAGGAATGGCCAAGCCAGTTCCGAAGCGATATAGACCCCGACGGTCGCGCCTACCACCAGGTAGACCACGGCCATGATCGTGAACCAGCGTACAATGTCGAGGTTGTACTTCTGCTCCAGACTGGCTTGCATAGACCCTCCCAGAAATTTTGGGAAACAGCATGAGGTTATGAGGCAATCCGGCCTGGGACTTGGTGCCACGATCCTTGGGCATCGCTCGCGACATATCAATGGATCGCGTGCCGAAAGTCAACACGCACCGAGGCAAAAGCCACATGCGACCGTGGCATCCGGCACATTGGCGCGACCAACGGTCGGGAGTGCCCCATCCCCCTATAAGACGCAAGGGCTTAGGGTGGCCGACGAAACGTCACTTGAAAAAGGAGTCCACGGAAAACCCCTCTTTTTCGAGGATATCCCGCAGGCGCCTAAGCGCGTCCATCTGGATCTGCCGTACACGCTCGCGGGTGACCCCAAGCTCCTGCGCGACGCTCTCGAGCGTGGAGTTCTCGTATCCATGCAGACCGAAGCGGCGTTCCACCACCTCGCGCTGCTTGTCATTGAGCTTATTCAGCCAATGTTCGAGATTGGTCTGGATATTGTTGTCCTGGATACGATCGGTGGGGTCGCTGGCGGCCTCGTCCTGCAGCATGTCGACCAGCGGTTTGTCGGCGTCCTTGCTGTAGGGGGTGTCCACGGAAGCGATCCGCTCGTTCAGCCCGAGCATCCGCTTCACCTCGCTGATCGGCTTGTCGAGCAGCCGAGCGATGTCCTCGGAGGTCGGTTCATGGTCGAGACGTTGCGCCAGCTTGCGCGACGCCTTGAGGTAGACGTTGATTTCCTTGACGACGTGGATCGGCAGACGCACGGTGCGCGTCTGATTCATGATGGCGCGCTCGATGGTCTGGCGGATCCACCAGGTCGCGTAGGTGGAGAAGCGAAAGCCGCGTTCCGGGTCGAACTTCTCCACCGCGCGGATCAGCCCGAGATTGCCTTCCTCGATCAGATCCAGCAGGGGCAGACCGCGATTCAGGTAGCGCCGGGCGATCTTCACCACCAACCGCAGATTGCTGACGATCATGCGCTGGCGCGCAGCGTTGTCGCCCGCTCTGGGCCAGCCGGGCGAAACGGATCTCTTCCTCGGCGGTCAGCAGCCTGGATTCGCCGATCTCGTTGAGGTAGAGACGTGTCGCATCGAAATCACCTTCGCCCGAGCTGAACCGCTCGCCCAGGGTCTCGACCACATCGGCATCCGCCAGCTCCTCCTCTTGTTCTTCCGCGTCCGGCTCCTCTGGCTCGATCGATTCGGAGTCATCGCTCATCAACAGAAGCGACTCGCTGTCGACATCGGGCGGGCTATCGCTTGCCTCGCGGTCTTCGGCGGTTGGCATCCACATCTCCCTCCGTCGTGCGAGACGGGGTTAATTGCGCGGGGGCAGGTAGAGGAGCGGGTCGACGGCCGCGCCATTGCGGCGGATCTCGAAGTGCAGGAGATAACTCCCTTCGGCGCCCTGCCCAACTTCCGCCACCGCCTGGCCGCGCTTCACGCGCTCACCTTCCGTGACGAGCAGCCGGCGATTGAAGCCGTATGCGCTCAGATATTTATCGTTGTGTTTGATGATAATAAGGTTGCCGTATCCCTTGAGTCCACTGCCGCCGTAGACGACCTGGCCATCCGCGGAGGCCCTGACCTGATCTCCCGGACGACCGCCGATGCGGAGCCCTTGACGCGTTCGGTCGCCCTCCTGAAAGGTCTGAACCAGGGGTCCGGCCAACGGCCAGCGCCACCCAATCCCGGACGCGGCGGCGCGACTTCCAGCTCCCCCGGCCGCTTGCGCTCCGGCGGGAGATTCCGACCGGTTCGGCGAGACGGGAATCCCCGAGCGCTCGCTGCGAGCCATTTTGGATCCACCCGCGCCGGGCGCGGGGGCTTGCCGGGGGGCGAGAGGGGGACCGGAGCCGGAGTCCCGCGGCGGAGCGATCCGCAACAGGGTATCGGCATAGATGAAGTAAGGCGGCTTCAGGTCATTCCAGATCACGAGTTGCCGCATGCCGATGCCGAGCCGTTCCGCGACCTGGCTCAAGCTATCCCCATTTTGAACCAGGTAATAGCCCTCGGGCGCGGGACCGGTCCAATTCCATCCATAAACGGGCGCCCCGCGTTGCGCGGCGCACCCCGCGAGCAGCGCCAGCGCAAAGATGAACAGCACAGCCAGCGCTGACCGGCGGACCTCGCGGCAAGGATGCGCGCCCCGCCAACCGCGCATCCGGCCAGACCGACGGCTCAGCCAGCCCGTGCCGCTGGCGAGCGGGGAGTTAAGGATTCCTGGGTGTCTGAACAAGCTCATGTCGCTTTTGAGACGCGCGTGATCCATCAACAGCGGCTTGGCTGCCCAAGCAAAGTCGTCAGATCAAGAGATCCCCGCGAGCAGGGGCACAAAGCTGACCGCTTCGAGCACCTCATGCTGGAAGCCCTCCTCGAACCGGGTCACCCGCACCAGCATTTGCTGGGAACCTTCGCCGATGGGCAACACCATCACCCCTCCGGGGGCCAGTTGCTCGGCGAGCGCGCGCGGAATACCGCGCGGCGCGGCCGTCACCATGATTCCCTGATAGGGGGCATATTCCCGCCAGCCCAGCGCGCCGTCGCCATGCCGGAAGCGGATGTTGCGCCGCTTGATCGTGCGCAGTTTGCCTTGGGCACGCTCAAGCAGGTCTTGCACACGCTCCACGCTATAGACGCGCCGTACCAGGGAGGCCAGGACAGCAGTCTGGAAGCCTGACCCGGTACCGATCTCCAGCACGGTATCCGGTCGCGCATGCTCCAGTAGCGCCTGCGTCATGCGCGCCACCGTGTAAGGCTGGGAGATCGTCTGCCCATGCCCGATCGGCAGCGCCGAGTCCTCATAGGCCCGGCTGGCCAATGCCTCGTCGACAAACAAATGACGCGGCAGGTCACGCATCACCTGCAGAACCTCGGGCGACGCGATACCGGCCTCCTTAAGTCGAAGGATCAAACGCTCGCGCGTGCGCCGGGAGGTCATCCCGATCCCGGGATCCAGGTGGTCCGTCCTCAGTTGCATGTCGCTAGCCAGCACCCAAGCGCCTCCAGCACGGTGTGTCGCGTCAGATCGACTTGTAGCGGGGTGATCGAGACGAACCCATTGCGGATCGCGTCGAAGTCGGTTCCCGGCCCGGCGTCCTGCTCGGGTCCCGCCGGCCCGACCCAGTAGATGACGCGACCTCTGGGATCGCGATCCTGGATCACGGGCTCCGCCTTGTGTCGGTGTCCCAGCCGGGTCGCCAAGAAGCCCTGGAGCTCCGCATAGGGCCGGTCAGGCACGTTAACATTCAGAATGATACTTGGCTCCAGCGGGTTCTCCCGCAGTCTCGCGACCAACCGCACGGCAACGCGGGCCGCCGTTTCGAGATGTTGGGGCTCGTGCGCGGCGATCGACACCGCCATTGACGGCAAGCCGAGAAATCGCCCCTCGGTGGCTGCGGCGACCGTTCCGGAATAGAGCACGTCGTCGCCCAGGTTGGGGCCATGATTGATGCCCGCGACGACGATATCCGGTTCGATCTCGGACAGGCCGGTGAGGGCGAGATGCACGCAATCGGTCGGAGTTCCGTCCACCCGGATGAATCCATTGGCCATGCGCTTGGCGCGCAGCGGTACATCCAATGTCAGCGAATTGCTGGCGCCACTGCGGTCGCGCTCGGGCGCGACCACCAAGACATCGCCCAGCGGCGCGAGTGCGTCGGCGAGTGCGATCAAACCGGGCGATTGATAGCCGTCGTCGTTGCTGACCAGGATCTTCATCGCTGTTTCAGTGTCCCATGGCTGTCGTGGCCGGAGCATCCTTCCGGCTGGATAGACGACGCAGCGCGACGACGGTCGAGACTCGATCCGGTTCCTCGTGGCCGCCTCCCAGCGATCCCTGGATCATACCCGAACGGCATCCCTACCTCTACGATCCAGGTTGACTGATATACTGGGATGTGGCGCAGGCATTCGAGCACCAGAGGATTCATGAAGAAACGGATCCAAGAAGCTGATCTTGAATTGTTTCGAGCGCAAGTCCTGGACGCCGAGCCGATCCGGCACGAAGGCGCGGAGCCGTACCGCCGCAAGCCGCCTCCCGTGCCGCGCCCCCAGCCGGCCGAAGCTCCGCTCGATGGCGGATCCGGCCCCCTACCCGAGGACGCGGTCGAAACCCACGAGTACCTGCTGTTCTCTCGACCAGGCGTGCAGCGCCGAGTGGTCGCCGATCTTCAGCGCGGCGCTTTCGCGATCGGCCTGGAGGTCGACCTGCATGGACTGCGCGCCGACCACGCCCGCCAGGTTCTCGCCGAGTTTCTCACCGAATGCGCTCACCGCCATATCCGCTGCGCGCGCGTCATTCACGGCAAGGGCTATGGCTCCTCGGGCCGACAGCCGGTGCTCAAGCAGAAAGTCAATTTCTGGCTGCGTCTCTGCGATCAGGTTCTCGCCTTCTGCTCGGCGACCGGTCGCGACGGAGGAACTGGCGCGATCTATCTGCTGTTGCGCAATCCCAACAAAGGAAGCCGACGCGGAGAGCGACCCTGAAGCAATCATCCATGACACGCATCCCCCGCGCATCCAGGCACCTGGCGATCGCGGCACTGGTCACGCTGGCGTGTCCGGTCCCGCGCAGCTCGGGCGCTCCGGTCATGGGCCTGGCCTATCAGCCCTATGTCGGCCAGTGGAGCCAGCTCCCGGACAACCCCTACGCGACCGACCGCTACTACACCCCGTCCTTCAACACCTATGTCGGCGGAATCCAGGTCGAGGATCCGGCGCATTCGCTCCTGGTCGCCCGACAGAGGGTCGCGCTCCGCTTCGATCGCGAGGGTCGCGTGGTGGCGATCGACGCCAGCGGATCCCTGGACTTCAAACCCCAGGCCCTGCGCGACGCCGACGCGAGCGACTGGAGTCGTACCTATTTCAAATTCTTCGACGGCAAGACCGCGCTTCCCGCGCATGGCATCGACCATCCGGCATCCGTCTACCGTCAGCTCGACTTCCTGCGGCAAGCCGCGCATGGGGCGCCCCTGACGCTGGCCACTTACGGAACCGGCTTCCAGGCCGGCTATTGGCGCGCGATCGGCCGACACGACTATGTGGCGCTGCCGGTCTGGACGGACAACGGGGTGGACTACCTTCCCGCCAACGGCGCGCCACCCAACCAAACCCGGAGCACCGATGAGATCTATTTCTACTTTCCGCCCACGGCCAGCTACGTGAGACAAGCGCCGGAGCGGATCCAGATCGAAACGACCGGTAAGGCTGGCCGGGATCTTCAGCTCGTCGCGGTCCACCAGACCCTCTTCGAGCCAGCCCGAAGAGGTGACCCGGATGCCCGCCTCAACCCTGGATTCTTCGCCGGAGACGCAAACGGCCAGATCGCGCTGGCCGCCGCGGAAATCAACGCCAAGGCCGGGAAAGCCGTGCTAACGATCAAACTGGGCGTGGACAACCTCGCCGTCGATGGCTCGCTGGTGAATGACCGGATGCGTTTTTCCATCCTGTCCGCCCTCGCCCAGGCCCAGGTCGCCAATGCGCGCTTTCCCGGCACCGTGACCCACCTTATCCTCTCCAACGAATACGCGCGCATCCAGCCCGAGACCAGCGGGCGGCGGACGTCCACCCAGCAGATCACCGCGATGGTGCAGTATGCGAAAAACCAGATGGCGAAGGGCGGCGATTTCGCCGGGCTTGATCTGAGGGTCGGCGCGCGCGGCAACAGTTTTCGTGGGGTCGATCCAACATCCACGGACCCGGCGATCCGCCAGTTCAGCCAGGATGTCGCCAAGCTGGTCACGGTGGCGGACTTTCTGATGGAAAACGTCTATCCCAGCCCGGAGGCCCTGGAGTCCGCGCGCAAGACCGGCCACTGGGACGCCTACTTCGCCCCCGAACGGGGCGAGCTCGCAAACCAATGGCGCCAGTTCCAGCAAGCGATTGGCAGCATCGCGGCGGGCAAGGACATCGACCTGATGATCGGTGAGATCGGCCACCCGACCAATGGCATCGCCTTCAACCTCCCCGGCTATGAGGAGGGCGCAGCACCGATCACACCGGGCACCGCCTTCGCCAAGGTGGCTGGCGCCTTGGACCCAACAGGGGCGCGCCTAGCCCAGACCGGGATCGATACCTTTCACTACTATGTCAACGATCGACTTGCCGCCGCGTTTCTCGCCCAGGCCGTTGCTTGGTCGCGGAGGACGGGCGTGCAGATCCACCTCTTCGAGGCATTCGACGAGCCGCAGAAATCCGTCCAAAATCCCCCGCTACCGGGCCTGACGCTCGGGCAATCCAGCCTGAATCGCGCCGGGCCTTACGGGGCCGAGGGCTTCTACGGCCTCTTCGGCTACACCGGAGTGGCTGCTTATCACGTCGGACACGCGGGAAATCGCGGGCCGACGCCAGGCTCCAGGCTCGCGAGCAACCTCCCAACCGGCGCGCGCTGGGCCGAGCCTTTCGCGGGGCGCCTCTACACCAAGCTCCCCGGTCTCGATTTCGCCAAGCTGGCCGGATCCTTCGAACCTGTCAAAGCACCGTGATATCATCTGCGACCATGTTGACCTATCCCACAATCGACCCCGTCGCGATCGCCATTGGACCGCTCAAGGTCCACTGGTATGGGCTCATGTATCTGCTGGGCTTCGCCATCGCCTGGGCACTTGGACGCTGGCGCGCTGGACGGCCAGACTCGGGCTGGAACGCCGAGCGGGTAGACGATCTGATTTTCTATTGCGTCGTCGGGACGATCGTCGGCGGTCGTCTCGGCTACATGCTCTTCTATGGCTTCGACCAGATCCTCGAAAACCCGCTCAATCTCTTCAAGGTCTGGGAAGGCGGCATGTCGTTTCACGGCGGACTGATCGGCGTTTTGCTGGCGGTCCTGCTGTTCGCCCGCCATGTCCGCCTGCGCTTCTTCGAGGTCGCGGATTTTCTCGCCCCGCTGGTACCGCCTGGACTGTTCGCCGGACGCCTTGGCAATTTCATCAATGGGGAGCTGTGGGGACACCGCACCGATGCTCCCTGGGGCATGCGGCTACCCTGCGAGCAATTCCCTCGCCAGTGCCTCGATCAGGCTGCGAACAGCCTCTGGAGTCCGCCCGTCCATGCCTCTCAGCTTTACGAAGCGGCGCTGGAGGGGGTGGCGCTCTTCTTGATTCTCTGGCTTTTTTCCAGCAAGGCGCGCCCCATGATGGCCGTCTCGGGCCTCTTTTTATCCGGTTATGGAATCTTCCGCTTCACGATCGAATTCGTGCGTGTCCCGGACGTCCAACTTGGCTACCTCGCCTTTGACTGGATCACCATGGGGCAACTGTTGTCGTTACCCATGATCCTGTTCGGTATCCTGCTGTTGGGCCTGGCTTATCGGCGGCCGGTCGCAGTCAAGCACGAACAAACGACCGCTTGAGCACTCGAGATTCAGGAAAATCCGCCTAAGTGGACACAAAAAACCGGCATTGAAGCCGGTTTTTTTGATTCTTTACTACGAGAAGGCTGCGGATTGTCAGCCCATTGCCTTGATATGCGCATTCAGACGGCTCTTGTGACGCGCAGCCTTGTTGGCATGGATCAGGCCCTTGCGAGCCGCGCGATCGATGCGGGGCACCGCCTCCTTAAAAGCCAGTACGGCTGCTTCCTTGTCTGCGGCCCGGATCGCCTTGACTACCTTCTTGATGAAGGTACGCAACGTGCTGCGCTGCGCCATGTTGCGCTGACGGCGGACTTCTGATTGACGAGCGCGCTTGCGTGCTTGTGCTGAGTTAGCCAAGGGGGTCTCCTGAGAATCCGGCTTGAACGATCATGGTCAAAAATGAAGATCGCGTATTGTTCTGGATCCAGCCCCCGTTGTCAATCGTAGCATCGCCCCGAGAGAGAGCGCGAATCGTCAGCCACGACGACGGCGGACTCTTTGCTATGCTCAACGGCCAGTCTTCTCCGCGGCTCGGTTCGAGGGTGTTTCGCTAAATCACTCGGCGGAGCAACGCGGTCGCAGGCGCTATCCCGAAAACTGCCTTGACCACAGGAGCGATCCCATGCGCCACCCATCCGGCTATTTCGCGCTCTATCTTCTTGCTTGCGCGCTCTCTGGACCAGCGCGAGCGGCGGACCCCGTGACCACCGAGGTCGACCCCGAATCCTCGACCATCGAGGGGCCTTCCTGGCAACTCTTGGCCTATCGGTCGGACACCGCTCTGGCGAATGTCTTGACCAAGTCGCGCCCGACCCGTTTCCAATTCGCGGGGGGGCGGATGTCAGGCAACACCGGCTGCAACCAACTGACCGGCGCCTATACCCTCGACGGGTCGATCGTCACCATCGGCACCGGGCTGGCCGCCACCCAGATGGGCTGCCCACAGCCCCTGATGAAACAGGAAAAAGCCATCATCCAGACCCTCAAGTCGGTCGCGACCTATCGTCGCGAGGGTGACCGCATGGAGCTGCTCGACGCCCATGGCGCTGCGCTTCTCCAGTTCGAGCTGCCCCGGCCAACAGCGCTTGAAGGCCATGCCTGGACGCTCGAAAGCTACGACAATGGGCAGCAGACACTCGTCGCGCCCGTCAAGGGAAATCAGATCAGCCTGACGTTTGAGGATCGCGGCAGGCTTGGCGGTTCGGATGGCTGTAATCGTTACCTGAGCGGCTTCACGCTGGAGGGCGAGGTCTTGCGGATCGGCCCAATCGCCACCACCCGCATGGCCTGCCCGGCGACCGATGGCCGAGCCGCCCAGGCCAGCGCCTATGCCGCCGCCCTGGGGCGGGTTGCGGGATACCGGATCGAGGCGGACCGATTGACGCTGCTCGACGCGGGTGGCAAGCCAGCCGCGCGTTTTCGCGCCGAAGCCATCGTCGCCCCGCCCAAGGGCGAGTGACGGAGACGGCGCGCGCCGAGAACAGTGGCCCCGCGCAAGCCGCCCGTGACCATGTATACTCTCAGGCCATCCAACCGAACCAAAACACACCATGCACTGCTGGGCGCGCACCCTCTTCATCGTCGTTGTGGTCTCACTAGGCACGCTCGGCATGATGAGCGCCTGCGGCCAGAAGGGGGATCTGTATCTGCCGGAGCCGGCATCCAAGACCGCGACGCCCCCCGGCGCCGATGTCCCAGCCGTGCCAGCGCATCCGACGGTGTCGGGGCCAAGCGTCAACCAACAATAATCCAGGTTCTCCACCACGCCGAATGGATCACTTTAACGACCGCGACGGTATCCTCCACGCCGAGGACCTGCCACTCACCGAGATCGCCGAACGCTTCGGCACTCCCTGTTACGTCTATTCGCGCGCGACGCTCGAACGCCATTGGCGCGCCTTCGACCGCGCCTTTCGCGATCATCCGCATCTGATCTGCTTCGCCGTCAAGGCGAATGCCAATCTTGCGGTCTTAAACGTGCTCGCGCGCCTGGGTTCGGGCTTCGACATCGTGTCGCTTGGCGAACTCGAGCGCGTGCTGGCCGCGGGCGGCGATCCCGCCGAGGTGATCTTCTCCGGGCGTCGGCAAGCGCGAGGACGAGATCCGGCGCGCCTTGGAGGTCGGCATCCGCTGTTTCAATATCGAGTCGGAGTCCGAGCTGGTCCGGCGTCGATCGCATTGCCGGCGAGCTTGGCGTCAAGGCCCCGGTCTCGCTGCGCGTCAATCCGGACGTGGACGCGCAGACGCATCCCTACATCGCCACCGGCCTGAAGGAAAACAAGTTCGGCATCGACATCCACGCGGCCGAGTCCGTCTATGCCCTGGCGGCGGCCATGCCGAATCTGCGGGTGATCGGCATCGACTGCCATATCGGCTCCCAACTGACCGATCTCGCGCCCTTCATCGACGCCCTCGGTCGGGTGCTGGCCCTGGCCGACCGGCTGTGCGCGTCGGGAATCGCCATCGAACATCTCGACCTCGGCGGCGGACTCGGCATTCGTTACCGCGAGGAGCACCCGCCGGAGCCCGCGGCCTATGCCGCTGCCATCAGCTACCAATTGGCTAAGCGCCCCTACGAGGTGATCCTGGAGCCAGGTCGCGCCATCGCCGGCAACGCCGGCATCCTCCTGACCCGGGTGGAATATCTCAAGCACAACGATCACAAGCACTTCGCGATCGTCGACGCCGCCATGAACGACCTGATGCGCCCCGCGCTCTATCAGGCCAATCAGGACATCGTCCCCGTGGTCCGCGAGAGCGACGCCGAGCCCACCCGCTACGACCTGGTCGGCCCGGTCTGCGAGACCGGAGATTTCCTCGGCAAGGACCGCACCCTGGCCCTGAACGAGGGCGATCTGCTCGCCGTGCGCGGGAGCGGCGCCTATGGCTTCACCATGAGCTCGAATTACAACAGCCGCCCGCGGGTGGCCGAGGTCATGGTCGACGGCGATCAGGCATTTCTCGTGCGCGAGCGCGAGACCGTCGCCAGCCTCTTCGCGGGTGAACATTCGCTGCCATGAAACGCCGGCTCGAACCCGAGTTGATGGACGCGGAGGATCAGGCGCTCGCCTATGCCGAGGCGGATTTCAACGAATCCAACACGCTCTTCATCGAACTGCTGCGCGGCTCAAGCCTGGCCCGCTCGACGGCGCGCAAGTGCTCGACCTGGGCTGCGGGCCGGCGGACATCGTCATCCGCTTTCTGCGCGCCTATCCCAAGGCGACCTGCGACGCGCTCGATGGATCCCAGCCCATGCTCGATCTCGCCCGCGGCGCGCTCGACGCACTGCCCGGCCTGGCGCAACGCTGTCGCCTGATCCACGACAGGATCCCCTCCGCGCAACTGGCCAGCGGCCACTACGACCTGATTCTCTCCAACAGTCTGCTGCACCATCTGCACGACCCTCAGGTACTCTGGCAAACCGTCCAGGAGACGGGCAAGCCCGGCGCGCTGGTCCTGATCATGGACCTGATGCGCCCGGCCTCCGCCGGCTGGGTCGAGGCCCTGGTCGAGACCTATGCCGAAGGCGACGCCCGAGGTCCTGCGCAACGACTTCCGCAATTCGCTCTTCGCCGCCTTCGAGCCGCAGGAGGTCGTGACGCAGCTCGCCGACGCAGGTCTGGAGACCCTGGAGGTCGAGGTCGTCAGCAATCGCCATCTCGCCGTCATGGGACGCTTGCCGGCATGAACTCACGCGGTTCATCCGCATCCGGCCATCCGCGACCAGCCTCGCCATGAAGCTGCGTTTCACCAAGATGCAGGGCCTCGGCAACGACTTCGTCGTCTTCGACGCCGTGCGGCAACCGATCGATCTGGACGCGGCAATCGATCCGCCGGCTCGCCGATCGCCGCTTCGGCATCGGCTGCGATCAGGTTCTGCTCGTCGAGCCTCCGCGCCTGGCCGGAACCGACTTCCATTACCGCATCTTCAACGCCGACGGCTCCGAGGTTGAGCAATGTGGCAACGGGGCGCGCTGCTTCGCCCGTTTCGTCCGCGACCAGGGTCTGACGGACAAGGACGAGATCCCGGTCGGCACGGCGGCGGGCGCGATCCGACTCTATCTGGAACCGGGCGGGCAGGTGCGAGTCGACATGGGTAAGCCCGAATTCGAGCCATCGCGGATCCCCTTCCAGGCGGATACGGCAAGCCCAACCCATGCGCTTGAGGTCGACGGCCAGATCCTGACCATCGGCGCCCTCTCCATGGGAAATCCGCATGCCGTGCTGATCGTGGATGACGTGAATTCCGCCCCGGTCAGCGAACTCGGGCCGCGCATCGAATCGCACCCGCGCTTTCCGCGAGCGGGTGAACGTGGGCTTCATGCAGATCCTCTCGCGGGAGCACATCCGTCTTCGGGTCTTCGAGCGTGGCGCCGGCGAGACCCTGGCCTGCGGAACCGGCGCCTGCGCCGCCGTGGTGAGCGGACGGATGCGCGAACTGCCTGGATGCCCGAGTGAGGGTCGACCTTCCGGGCGGTGGTCTTATGATAGAGTGGGCCGGCCCGAGCCAGAGCGTCTGGATGACCGGGCCGGCCGTAGCCGTGTTCCAAGGGGAGATCGAGCGATGAGGGGACGAGCGTGAGCAGCCAGCCGGCCGAACAAGGCACTCGCGAGGATCCCGACCTCGAGCAACGCGTCACCGACTATCTTGTCAGTCACCCCGATTTTTTCGAGCGCAACGAGGAAGTCCTCGCCGCCATCCAGGTTCCGCACCTCATCGGCGGCGCCGTTTCCCTGATCGAGCATCAGGTGCGGGTTCTGCGCAAGCAGCTCGACGCCGAACGTCACCGTCTTACCCATCTGCTCTCACGCGCGCGGGAGTATGAAGCCCTCTCGATGCGGCTGCATGGACTGGTGCTCCAGCTCATGGCGGTCGACGACCCGGAACATCTCTGCCATCTGCTGCGCGAGGCCATGCTGCGGGAATTTCGCGCCGAGGCACTGGCGCTCAGGCTGTTCCCGCTCGACCTCGCGGATGCGAACCCCAAGGATCCGCTGACCGCCGCCTTTTGCGACTTCATCGATCTCGAACATGCACTCTGCGGCCCCTTGAGCCCGGAGCGCGCCGTCATGCTCTTCGGCGCGGCGGGCGGGAACATCCGAGCGGCGGCACTGGTGCCGATCCGGGCGGGTGGGCATTCCGGCGTGCTCGCCATCGGGAGCGAGGACGTCGAGCGCTTCCACCCCGACATGGGCACCGATTTCCTCGACCGGCTCGGCGAGATCATCAGTCAAAAGCTCAGGACGGTTCCGCTGGGGCATTGCGGGCATCCCTGAGGCCGCTCCGCCCATGAACGACGCGCGCGCCGACGAGCCTGATCGAAGCCTTTCTCGCCCACCTCGCCCATGAGCGGCGCCTCGCCGCCCATACGCTGACCAATTACCGCCGCGACCTCGAAGGCATCGCCGCCTGGCTGAAGGACCGGGAGGGCGGCCCGATCGAGCGACTCGACGAGGCATCGGTCAGACTCTATGTCGCCTGGCGGCATCGCCAGGGCGCCTCGGGCAAAACCCTACAGCGCGAGCTGTCGAGCCTGCGCAGCCTCTATCGCTGGCTATTGCGCGAGGGACGGGCCAAAGTGAACCCGGCCGTCGGGGTCCGCGCCCCCAAGAGCCCCCGCAAGCTGCCCGGCACGCTGGACGCGGATCAGCTCTGCGGGCTGCTGGACCGGGTCGAGGACGACCCGCTGTCGCTTCGCGACTCGGCCATGATCGAGCTGTTCTATTCCTCGGGGCTGCGTCTGGCCGAGCTGATCTCCGTCAATCTCGGCGATATCGACATGGCCGATGGCGAGCTGAGCGTGCTCGGCAAGGGCGCCAAGACCCGTCGCGTTCCGGTCGGCCAAAAGGCCCGCGAGGCCGTGCAGCGCTGGCTGAGGGTCCGCCCGGGGCTGGCCGACCGCGATGAACCGGCGCTGTTCGTCAGCAGTCGCGGCACCCGCATCCACCCGCGCACCGTCCAGCAACGGCTCACGCGCTGGGCACGGGAACAGGGCGCGAACCAGGGACTCCATCCCCACATGCTCAGACACAGCTTCGCGACCCATCTGCTGGAGTCGTCCGGCGACCTCAGGGCGGTCCAGGAACTGCTCGGCCACGCGGACATCGGCACCACCCAGATCTACACCCATCTGGACTTCCAGCACCTGGCCCAGGTCTACGACCAGGCACATCCGCGGGCGAGGAAGAAGCCCTAGCCAGCCCCAGGAGCCCGCCATGCTGCTGTCCCCGAAGTACCGCTTTCTCTTCGTCCACATCGCCAAGACCGGCGGAACCAGCGTGCGCGCCGCGCTGGAGGGCCTGCGCTGGCGCGATCCCTGGTACTACCCCATGGTCCTGTGCAGCCGCCTCAGCCATCTGAGCGGACATCGCATCGCCACCAAGCTGCCGCGCCACGCCAAGATCGTCGCCGCCAAGGAACTGCTCCCCAAGGAATACTTCGACAGCCTCTTCAAGTTCGCCTTCGTGCGCAACCCCTGGGACCTCCAGGTGAGTTCCTTCCACCATATCCGGCGCGAGCGGCCGCATTATCTGGGCGGACACACAACCTTCGAGGGCTTCCTGCGCTGGAAGCTGGATCCGCAGCGCCCCTACCAGTACCACATCGACACCTCCATCACCCCCCAGACGGATTATCTGATCGATCTCGGCGGACAGGTGGTGGTGGACTTCATCGGCCGCTACGAGCGCCTGCACGAGGACTTTGCGTCGGTCTGCGAGAGCATCGGTATCCCCTGCCCCGCACTGCCTCATGCCCGCCAGGCCAGGGATCGGAAACAGGACTATCGGGGTTATTACACGGACGCCACCGCCGAGCTGGTCGCAACCCATTTCGAGCGCGATATCAGGATGCTCGACTATCGATTCGACGGAGTGTGATCTCCAAAAACAGATCGTCGAGAATTTCGATGATTTCCCCACCTCTCCACCGGCCAGGTTCGCCACACTGCGACTCCGCTAGAGGCTTAACGGGGAAGGTACGGAATCAACCGTGAGCCGTCACTCAGTGCAGATTGCCTGATTTCCCGGATCGTCCCAACTGCGGTCGCCCAGGTCTCGCGGCAATCCGGAAGGACTCGGCCAGGAGCGGTCGCCGAGCATGGGTCTGTTTGTGGCGACTAAGGGACGTTAAGCGGTCGCCCCTGTCGGTGCATGGATGGGGTCTTGACTGTTGCCTGTGGCACAAGTCAAGACCTCGAAACCCTCCGCGTGATGCAATTCAGCGTGCGCGTCGCCAGAGCGGTGGCACGATGTTGCAGCGCCGGACGGCCATGATCAGCATCACCACACCAGCGGTGGTACCAACCAGCAATGCGACAATGGTGCCTTCCATCCCGAATCTGCCCCCCGTCAGCAATTCCGGCCCTTCGATCATGGCCTTGAACAGGCCGGGCTGTTCGAAGGCACCGGACACAGAGCCGGAGAAGATGCCGCTCTGGGTGAAATTCCAAGCGATGTGAAAGCCGATGCTCAGCCACAGACGACGGGTCAGCATATAGGCAGCGGTAAGCAGCAGACCTGCTTCAATGGTGATGGCAATGGCCCCGACGATGTTGCCGTCAGCGTTGGACAGGTGCCTGAAACCGAAAAACACCGCGGAAAGCAACAACGCAAGCCAACCGCCCAGCAAATCCTCGACATTGCGGAAAATTGTACCCCGGTGCAGCAGTTCCTCGAAAACTCCTGAGCTCAGCGCCATGGCCACGGACGGCAGCAGCATGGTCAACGGGTTGACTCCTTCGATGCGGTAAACGCCAAGCACCATCAGGATCAGCACGCAAAGCGTATAGAGGCCGGCACCGATCAACATGCCCAGCCCCAACTCACGGCCCATCGCCGGCAGGGCCAGCTCATGAACCGGGCGCTGTTCGATGAACTTCACAAAAGCGATGTACACGGCAAAACCCATGGCGGCCATCAAGGCTGCCATGGCGATGCCTATCAGCGGCGAATCGGCAAACCTATATTCCCAGAAGCCGTTGCTGATGCCCGCCATCAGGAAGAGGAGCGGGCCGAGCAAGATCAAGCGGACGAGTGGGAATTGCAGCACACGTAGCCACAGGGCCGGTTTCGGGTTTGTTTGTTCCATCATGGTTACCTTTCAAACCATTGTGCAATCACCAATACAGCATTCATTTCGCCGCCTTGGCCCAATCGGGAATGTGCCAGGTGATGGTGATGCTCTTGGGGCAGGCGTCTGACAGTTTGCGCTGCGGATTGTTGATGAAGGCCACGCCCATATCAGTGACGCAGGGCTGATAGACAAGCGAACCGTGTCCGGCTTCTGGAATCATGAACACCTGTGCGTTGCTCAGCTTTTCCACCGCCACTTTGGACCAGCTTGCCGGTGTCTGGGAGTCAAAAAGGCCGCCGATTGACAGGGTCGGGATATCGCTCTCCACAGGCACTTGCCAGTTGTCACGCTGTTGCTGCTTGAAGGGAATGCAGGACCCATACATAAACTTTGCGAGCGGGTCATAAGCATCGCCGATATAGGGATACTTCAAGCTTGCCGTATATTTCTGATAGCCCTCATAGGAGTTGAAAGGCATATCTTCCTGACAGGCATAGTTCAAGAGATAAAGGTTCGAGAAGAACGCCTTCTCGGACGCCGCCGCGTCACGCTGGATGATGGCGAAGTAACCTGCCAGTTCTGCATCAGTCATGCTCCCGATCAGGGACAGCAACCGGCTGCTGGCCTCTCCCGTGGTGTGGACCTTGACGAAGGCGCTCAGGCTTTCTTTTGAGGCTTTCGTATTTTGCAGCGCGACATAGTCGGAAACCATCTTCTCGGCCTTGGGCGCATCGCTTCCCTTGGCAGCAATCAGCGCCTTCTCCAATTCAGAATCGAACAGGGTGGCCACAGGCCCATAGTGTGTCGTGGCGTCGATTTCATCGCGCAGCGCTTCCATCACGTTCAGGTCTGAACGATCAACCCGCTGTGCAATCGCCGCGTTGTCCGCCAGCGTGGCGATCAAGTCGCGCTGTCGTTTTGGCAGCTTTGACGCGGCGGAAGACACATCATCATCACCTGGCATGGGCATGACGAAGTCCTTGCCCACCAGCATGTCGACCGTCGGCATCTCCTTGCCGCGGTTGAGCTCATAGATGAAAGCCGGCATGTAGGGCGTCATCGACATGTTGCCGTACTTGCCATTGCGCTCATCAAAGGGGCGGAAAATGGTGACCGTATCGACGGGCTTGCCCTGGTGGATGATCTTGCCCTCTTTTGCCTTCTTCAAAGTATCGATGATGACAGTGTCGAGATCCGGAAAGGTCTTGTTACAGGTTGCGTCGGCCTTGCATTGCTCGACCACATGCTCAATCGCTTCGCTTATCTTGAGGGCAAGCGTGTCGTACAAATGCACCCAAGGTGGCGCTACCCCATCAATGACCACGGAGCGGATGCCTTCAGGTGCCACGCGCATGGTTTCCAGCGCCAGCTTCGTGCCATAGGAAATGCCATACAGGTTATAGGTCTCATAGCCGAGCGCCCGGGTGATGGTGCGCACGTCCTTGGCATTTTCAAAGGTGTTGTATTTGGCAATGTCGATTCCAGCCGCCTCGACCTCCCTCAGGCAATCGCTGATCGTGTTGCTGTCCTTGTCCGCGCCACTGATGTCCGTTGTGGTGAATTTCTTCAGAGCAATTTTCGCCGCATTCACGGCCAAGGCGTCGAAACAGTTCACCGACAGGCCGGAAAGGCCGGCGGATCGCTGGTCCCAGAACACCACGTCACGGTTCTTTCGAAAGGCATCGAAGGTGCGGGCCAGCAGAGGAATCTGGTCGATGGCGCTGCCGCCGGGACCGCCTTGCAGATAGACCAGCGGATCGGGCTCGGAATACTGCGACCCGGACTTGAGGATCGCGAACTTGAGGGGGATCTTCTTGCCGTCGGGCTGGGCGTTGTCTTCAGGGACCTGCACCGTGCCACAGAATAGGGTCTTGCCTTCGATCTCATTGGCCGGCAAGGGGCGCGGACACAGGGTCTGCGCGATGGGCGCCTTTGGGTCAGCTCCGCCGGACTTCAGCGTTGCGAAGTCGTCGCCCGCATTTCCGTTGAGTACGGCGATCAATGCCAGGATCTGCTCATAGTTCATAGTGGCCACTCAATTCCAAATTGGTGTTACGGGTATGGAGCTGTGCAAGCTCCCCTGAAGCGCCTTCGCGGGGGTCACATAGGCGGAATCCTGGGTCTTGCGTGCCCCGCTGACCCGGCTCGGCGTAAGCTCGGCGTGGGAGAACCAGTTGAGACTTGAGGCCGTGGCCCCGGACCCCTGGTCCCGATTCTTCACCCTTCAGCCATTCCCAGGCGAGAACACCGGCAGCGGATGCCCCTCGTGTTACCTGGGTGCCGACAGGGCGCGGGACCAAGTCGCAGAGAGAATTTTCCAGGGCTTTGGCGAGCCCTCCAGCAGGGTCAGTAAGCCGGGGATGTGCTCGGCCTTGCCCTCGATCGGGTCGGGGGGCGTGCAGGCTACTGAGGGCTCGGGTCTGCGCCACAGGCCCAGGCAGCGGCTCCATGGTCGGTGCGCGGACCATCCGGCTTGGCGACTGGGTCAAGAGCGGCGACAGCAGCTGCTGCAGCGATGTCCATCGCATCGGCAAGCCGTCTGCCGAGCGTGCCGCTGGCGCCGCTCCCCGGGTTTCACTCAGTCAGAATCCGTGACCTGACACACGCCATTGGCCCCATGCTTACCGGTATAGGTGAGGCTCACGGACTCATCGGGATTGAGGCTGATCGAGAGGGTGATGCCGCTGCCGGTGGCCTCGTAATACTCCTTGTTGACCTTCTTGAGCTTCGCTTGCTTGCCGTTGAAGTAGACGTAGCCTCCCTTGTCGGCATGCACCTCGATGCCGCCGGGGCAGGTGGCGTTGAAAAAGGGGATGCCGGCATTGGCGACTCCGGCAACGGACAAGGTGGCGAGGGTGATGGCGATTCTCTTCATGGTCATGGGTCTCTGTCTGATGGAAGGATCGTTCGAGTCAACGCCGTGGCTCGGGAGACGGGCGGCCACGCAACGCCCTGGCCATGCGGCCGCACTGTTTTCTGCTCTGCGGAGCCTGGGACTGGCTCCGGCTTCAGGCCCCACTGAACTGCACCCCTTGATCACCAGCGAGGGCGCCAGCAGCGCATCGTAGGGATAGACGTCGCTCCCCACTTCCACCAGGCTCGCAAAGAGACGCGGCAGTCTGCCGGTCACGGTCACCAGGATGCCGTCTCCGACGGCGCGCACCAGTTCGGCCAGACCGCGCGTGCCGGGCTGGACGATCTGGTTGGAAGGCTGGCCGGTGGTGATGGGCAGTTTGGCCTTGGAGCCATAGTAGGTATCGGCAAAGACATTGGACTACCGTGGAAACCGGGACCGGACCTGGAATTCAACACAGAAAGTCGCTCCTGAATTCGGTCATTGGCCGCCGCATCGATCGATGTGCTTCGGTTCTGCTCTGCGCCGATTCTAAATCCGCAGTTACACACAGTGCCACCGGCTCAGTGCACTGGCAGCCATTCCCCGCTCGATCCATGGAGGGTGGGCTGCGACGAGCATCATGTGTTGGCGGATCGCTCTTCATGTGTTCAGACTGCTCGCCAAACGTGAAGCATTCGGCGTGCTCGGAAACGCGACGCATGCAATTCAAAACAGTGACTTAACGCTCTATCCGAGACGTCCTGACAAACTCGCCGATTGACGGACGTCGCCCTGCTGGAATCCAAAAAACCCGGCAAATTGCACCGATTGCCGAGGCGAGGCTGAGGGCGCTCGTCGCCATTGGCTAAGCTTGCATTGACGCGACTACCGTGGATTGACGCGGTCGTCTCCTCCACGAGCCCCGGCTTGTGTGCAAGCGATGCAATCAAGAGGTGCTGAAACCCGCAGGATCCAGCGACGGGTAAGTAGGGTATAGCGGCGCCGTGATGCTTTAGCTCGACTGTCAGCTCTGGGTCGTGACCAGTCATCATGGACCAGACCGGACTTTCCGCTACCCGCGTCCAGAAGTCGCTCGCGTGAGCGGCGCTAGTGACAGGTTCTGGTCACCCTTGCTGAAACGATGAATCAAGGGGTCTCTGCGTTCTCCCGCGTCACAAGGCTCAGTACCACCGGTGGTTCAATTCGGCACGAATCATTCTGAGCAAATATCGCGGATATAGCGTGAGCGACAACACGGAGACACGGGAGCACATTAGCAGCCAGCGGGGGATGGGGCAGGTAACGTCGGTCGATCGCAAGGCTGGCGGATCGCCCGCGCAGCCCCGATAGGCAGTGGATCAGTGGCGCGGCACCAGATCCCGATAGGCGTGCCAGGTTGCGTGGCCCACCAGCGGAATGGCGATGAAGAGCCCCAGGTAGAGCGTCACCAGCCCGGCGCCCCCGATCAAGACGATCAAGCATGCCCACAGGAGCATGGGGCCGCGATTCTGCATCACCGCCCGCACACTGGTCCGCATGGCCGTCAAGGCGTCGACCTGGCGATCGATCAGCAAGGGCACGGTAATCACCATGATGCAGAAGACGCAGGCAGCAAAAAAGGCACCGACGAGAGTGATCGCGAGCAGAACCAGATTGTGCTCACCGGAGAGGAACACCACTGGAACGAAGTTTTCGAGCGTCGGGAAGGGCTCGCTGAACAATAGAACGATCAGCACGACAGAGACTAGCAACCAGGTTTGCAGCGCCACGAACAAGAAGCCGGTGACCAGGCCCAACTGGCCTTGATTGCGCTTGAACGCCTCCAGCGCCTGACATGCCCTGAGTGACTCGCGCCGCTCCAGATGGGCACTCATCTGATAGAGCCCGATCGACAGCAGAGGAGCCATGAGGAAGAAACCCGCCATCAGAAAGGGCACCAGAAAAGTCAGCTTGCCGAGCACCATCAGCAGGGTCATCAACCCGCTCAGCAAAACAATCCCGGTCCCGTAGGTCAAACTGTAGCCCGGTGCGCTCTGAATATCCTTCCAGCCCCTCCTGAGCCATTCCCAAGGTTGCCCGAGATCGATGGTGTTGACACGCAAGCCTTCTCGCCGGCTCATGGAGCCGGCCGTCACCACTTGTTGCATCGTGAATTCCTCCTAAGGAAGTCTGTTCTAAGTTATAGGCGGAGCAGTTGAGACGCGTGCTCGAACGACATGGATCGAGTTCGCTGGAGCCCTGAGTGAGTTGGATGAAAACCGAGAATCCGCGCGCATGGCCGCAAGCTGTTTGCAGGCCATCTTGCCGGATTTCAACAATCCATGACTTTTCGCATGAAGGCAAGAATAAATTAGCGATTTTCCAATCTTTATGATTCGGAACGCCGATGCCGCGCGCGATCGATTCCAGCCGCCTCGCGTCCAAGCGACCGGATGCCCGCGCCCGTCCCGTGAATTAGACTGCGCGGTCCGACACGCAGCCATCACGGGCGATCCCAGGGCATCGCCCCGTCAAGTATTTTGGAGTCATACGTATGAACCACGCCCCTTTCGAGGAGATCGCCGAGGACATCTACTGCATCGAGACCGGGCTCTATCGACATGGTCTTGCCGCCTGCTATCTGGTTCGCTCGGGCGACCGACTGGCCTTCGTCGATACCGGGACCGCGCATACGGTACCCGGCCTCCTCGGCGTCATTGAGGCTCTTGGCCTCACGCCGGAGCACGTCGACTATGTGATGCCAACTCACGTCCATCTGGACCACGCTGGCGGCTCCGGCCACCTGATGGCAGCCTGTCCCCAGGCGCGCCTGGTCATTCACCCGAAAGGCGCGCCGCACCTGCTCGATCCCAGCAAGCTCATCGCTGGAGCCGCGCGGGTCTATGGCGAAGCGGACTTCGCCAAGGACTTTGGCACCCTGCTACCCGTCCCCAAGGAGCGCGTCACCCTCGCCGAGGATGGACAGGTATTCGCGCTGAACGGGCGCGCCTTGACCTTCCTCGACACCCCCGGTCATGCCAACCACCACGGCTGCATCCTCGACGCCCGGACCCGGAGCTTTTTCACCGGCGACACCTTCGGCATCGCCTACCGCGAATTCGACACCTCCAACGGCCCCTGGCTATTCGCGCCGACCACCCCGGTCGCCTTCGACCCCGAAGCCTGGCTGGCGAGCCTCGACAAGCTCATGGCTCATGATCCGCAAGCCATGTATCTGACCCACTATGGGCGCGTCGATCAGCCAGCCGCGCTGGTCGATGACCTGCGACAGAGCATCCGCGACCTGGCCGATCTCGCGCTGGCGGAGGAAGGACAGGCGGATGGCGAACGCCAGGCTCGGCTCGGAACAGCGATCACCGCGCACTTGGTCGCCAGCGCGCGCGATCATGGCGTCGCCTTCACCGACGGCCACATTCAGACGCTCCTGACGGTGGATACCGACCTCAACGCCCAAGGACTTGAGGTCTGGCTGAAACGCCGAGAGAAACGGGCGGCGGGTTGAAGCAAGCCGCTCCGCAAAGGGCGTCAAGACCTGTCGGGCTTACCCGCGAAGGATGGCTGCCGCCAACCCTGACGATCAGCCTACTGGCCGTGGAGCCTCACTCGCGGCCTGTTGAGCCTCTGCCTGGTGATGCTCCCGCACAAGGCATCGGCCATCGAGAGCGGCACCCTAGGCCGGATGACGAGACCGAAGATCCAGACCGCGCGGAACCCTAGGTCTCTGACCCTCTTCGTTTTTCGAGAGAGTCTCGGTGCAATCGTCTCGCGACGAGCCTCTGCTGCCCCTCACTGAGTTCCCCGGCACCAAAGACCGAGATCACCAAACCACCCGGAATGGGCGGCGGCACCGCGAAGGGATCGCCATCCACCAGCGCGACCCAGGCCGGCAGGAAAGCCGGGCCGTAGAAGTCGAAGAAGCTGTTGGACCCGCGCAGATGCGCCTCGATCGGCCGCCCGCCGATCATCTCCAGATTGCACAGCCCCGTGTAGCCCGTCAGGTGTCTCGACACCCAATCGGTCAGGGCCGGTTCGAGTTCCGGTAGCTCGACACCTACATCCCAGTACAGCGGGCGCTCGTGGTCCTTCTCGTCCGATGCGCGCGTATGGGCGAACCAGAGCGCCTGGCCATCGCGCACCAGACAATCGCTGCTGGTGTGGCTGCCTTCCAAGCGTTCGCACCAGAAGCTGCCAGCCTCGGGCGGAACGGCGTCGGCCGCAACCGCGCGGGCGCCGATCGCCATCCCGGCCAGGTTGATGATGGGTTTGACGAAGACCAGGGTGTCCGGGGCGATGCCTTCATCGCGTGGATCGACCCCGCAGGGCGCGGCGCGCAGGCCAGTATCCAGCGCGAGCCTGAGTTTGTCATAGACCTGACGATGCCGTGGATTCAGTCGCCAGGCGGCGGCGTCGCTCACCGCCACCTCCCGGCGGGGCGGGGGTTGGAACAGATGTTCGCGCTCGGGAAGGACGCCGAGAAAGGGCATGGTCATCTCCAGTCAGACGTCGTTCAAGCGATCCACCTCGCACAACCCCGATTTGAAGGGCGGAAATCCGCTGATGGGATCGAGATGGCGATCGTCGGTCAGTTCGTTGATGTTGGCGCTGTTCCAGCCGTGCGCGCAGTGGACCACGCCGGGCTTGATGCGATCGGTCACGCGGGCGACGAAGCGCACCGCGCCGCGCGGCGAGCGCACCCGCACCGGGTCGCCGTCGAGGATCCCGCGCGGCGCGGCATCGCTCGGATGGATCTCGACCAAGGGGTCTGGCACCGCGCGGCGCATGCGTTCCATGTGCTGGTGCTGGGAGTGGGTATCGAACTTGGTGCGCGCCCCACTGGTCAGGACCAGCGGATAGTCGCGGGCGATCTCGGGGGTCGAAATCGGACTCTCGGCGGGTTCGCGATAAATCGGCAGCCCCTCATGCCCGGCGGCGCGCAGTTCGCTGGAGTCGAATTCGACCTTGCCGCTCGCGGTCGGAAAGCCGCGCAGCCGGTAGAGCCGATCCGCGTCGAGAAACCCGTTGTCGACCAGATCCTCGATCGCCTGGGCATAGACGGTCACGCCCTCGGGATTGTTGAAGACCTCCTCGCGGATCTCCTCCGGGATGCCTTCCGCCGCCTCCGCCCAGGATGCCTCCAGGTCGCCTTGCCAGAATTGATCGCCCATCCCGAGCCGCACCCCAAGCTCCAGAAAGATCGTGCCATCGGGCCGCGCCTCGCCCTTGGGCGCGACGACTGGTCGGCGATAGCGCAACTCGCCCTGATAGGCGCAACCGGGATAGGCGATCAGCGCCGGGCGCTCCAGGCTGGTCGCGGCGGGCAGCACGATGTCGGCCTGCAGGGTCGCCGGGTTGTGGAAGAAATCGGTCGCGACGAAGAACTCCAGCTCACCCAGCGCGCGCTCCATGCGCTTTGAATTGGGCCACATGGCGGTGTTGATGCCCATGGCGAGCAGTGCATGCACCCGCTGCGGGCGTCCGTCCAGGATGCAATCGGGCAGCAGCATGCTCTGCCCCGCCGGCCAGTATTTCGTCCAGACCGGATAGACCTCGTCGCCGATGCGCGGCGGAAGTTCACGGCGGCAGTAGTCGAACAGCTCGATCGGCTTGGGCAGCACCTTGTCGTTGAAGAAACGATTGCCGCCCTCGCGATCCAGATTGCCCGTCACCGCCGAGAGCAGGATGACGGCCCGGTGATTCTGGAAGCCATTGCTGTGCTGCACGGTCGCGGTCGGCGAGAGCGTGATCTGGGCGGGCGGCGTGGTCGCGAAAAGTTCGACCGCCGCGCGCAGATCCGGCCTCGTCGATACCGCAGATGGCCGCGACCCGCTCCGGCGTGAAATCGCGGACGTAGTCGCGGAACGACTCCACCCCGCTCGCCCACTGATCGAGAAACGCCTGATCCTGCCAGCCGTTGGCGAAGATCAGATGATGGAAACCCAGGGCCAGCGCGCCATCGGTGCCGGGGCGGATCCGCAGATGGATGTCGGCCTGATCGACCATGCGGGGTCCGACGCGGATCGACCACGATCATGCGTCGCCCCGGCTTGAGCGTCACCAGTCCGTGGGTGTCGAAGGGCGGGATGGAGCCGCGCGGATTGGTCGACCAGATGAGATGACAGCGGGTCTTGGGCGAGATCACCGTCGAGGTGGTCTTGATCTTGTAACCGAAGGTGACCTTCTCGGCCACCATGGTCGCGGAGAAACAGCAACCGCTCTCGGTCAGATAATTCGGCGAGCCGAAGGCATGGGCGAGACGCTGAAGCTGGGGCCGCGCCTCCTTGGTATAGCCGGCGAAGAAGGCCACCGCCGGCGCACCATGCGCCGCCTTCGCCTCGGTCAGCCGCGCGGCGATGGTGTCGAGCGCCTCGTCCCAGGAGATCCGCTCGAACTGGCCGCTGCCCCGAGGTCCGACCCGCTTGAGCGGATACAGCAGACGCTCGGGATGGTTGCGCCGGTCGAGCTGGACGTAGCAGCGCGGACAGTCCGGCCCCTTGATCGCGATCGGCTCACCGAGCGCGTCGATTTCGACTTCGATCGGGCAATTGGCATCGCATTCGTAGCAGGTGCAGGGCTTGGTTGACATCTTGAGGTTCTCGCGCGCCGATGAGGATGGAATCCAGGCTTGAGTCATGCATCGCCCCACCCGTCCAAGTGGCTGAAACGATGCGCCGTTCTCATTTCGGATCCCCCTGAGCTGGCATCATTTCGGTCGCCCTGGCATAGGGATCCGCCCCCGCCGTGGCGCTGGCAGGGAAGCCGTGCGTCTTGCCTGTTGAGACGCAACTTGGATCCGGAAGCGATGGAAACCAAGCGATGACGGAATCATTGGGCACTTCCGAACAAGGCGACAGCCGCATTTTGAGACGACATGCCACCGGAGGCGAGGCGCCATCGGGCCGGGGAACACCAAAATAACCAGAAGAGGATGATTGGATGACCAAGAAAGAGATTCTGACGCAGCTACGGGCAGCCAAGACGGCGCACATCCAGTGGCGGTCCTATGCCCAGGCATTGATTTCGGGTTTGCCGGTGGATCAGGATCATGTCCCCGTCATCCATACCACATGCAAGTTCGGCAAGTGGTATTACGGGCCGGGACAGAGTTTGTCGTCGCTCAGCGCCTATGAAGCCATCGAATCGCCGCACGAAGTGTTGCATCAACTCTACATGAAAATCTTCAAGATCCTCTTCAGTGAGGATGATCGCTCGGTGCTGCACAAGCTGTTCGGATCCAAGGGCAAGCTCGACAAGAAGCGACAGGCCGAGGCCGAGGCGATGATGCAGAATCTCCTGTCGGTTTCGCGGACCCTTCTGGAGGCGATCGCGTTGCTGGAGCAGGAGGTGATGAACATGTCCGACGAGGAATTGGAGGCGCTCTACTGACGGCGATACTGCGCCATTCATTTGGAGCGGACAGACAAATCGCGCCTCGATCCGGTTTGCCAGGCACCGGGACTTGCTGGGAAGATGCGTCGAATCACGGCGAGATCGGTGCATGCCCGGATGAGAAGACCCGATTATCAGGGCGGTGGGATCGTCAACCTCATGAGCAGCATCATCCGCGCGCGGGGCGGGCATTCAGACGATCCCGCGCTGGAGATGCTCGACACGGATGTCTTGGCGGCGGCGACCAATGTCGTGCTGCTGGTCATCGACGGGCTGGGCGCTGGCTGGCTGGCTCGCCATGCGCCCGATGGGCTCCTCGGCAGGGCAAGCCAGGGCGCCATCACCTCCGTCTTCCCCTCGACCACGGCGGCGGCCATCACCACCTATCTCACCGGCGTCGCGCCGCTCCAGCACGGTCTGACGGGGTGGCATACCTACTTCCGCGAGCTGGGCTGTGTGATGACGGTCCTTCCAGGGGTGCCGCGTTATGGCGGGATCCCCTACCGCCGCGCCGGCATCGATCCGATCCGGCTCTTCGGGAACACTTCGGTCTTCGATCGGATCGCAACGCGCGGCGTTGCCGTCTCGCCCCATTTCATCGCCCATTCCGATTTCAATCTGGCGCACACGGGTCGCGGCGAAAGCCTCACCTTCGAATCGCTCGGAGAGATGTTTCGACAAACCCTGCGGGTACTCCGTCACCGCAAGCGGTCTCGGTGGGGCGGGTTGCAGCGGCCCTCCGAGCCGAAGTATCTCTATCTCTACTGGCCGCGACTGGATGCGATCGGGCACGAGATGGGCATGGAGAGTGCCACGGCCGTCGCTCACCTGGCGGAGATCGAGCAGGCGCTCGGTGACTTTCTCACCTCTGCGGCGGGAACGGACACCCTCCTCCTGGTCAGCGGCGATCATGGTCAGATCGACTCGCAACCGGAGGATCTCATCGATCTGAATGCCCATCCGGAGCTCGCCGCGTGCCTGCTACTCCCTCTGTGCGGGGAGCCGCGAGCGGCTTTCTGCTACCTGCGCGCCCACCAGTCGGGTCGCTTTGAGGACTACTGTCAGCGGGAGCTCGGAGATCAGATCGATCTGATCCCGAGCCGACAACTGGTGGATGAGGGATATTTCGGCGATGGTCCTGCCCATCCCCGGTTCATGGACCGCGTGGGCGACTACTGTCTGCTACCGCGCGGAAACCGCGTCATTCGCGAATACCTGCCAAGCGAAAAGCCTCACCCACAGATCGGCGTCCACGGCGGATTAAGCGAGGCCGAGCTCATGGTACCGCTCTGCGTCCTGAGGGCTTGAACATCGCGCGAGCCTCACATCATGCCGAGCTGCAACCGCGCCTCGTCGCTCATGTGCTCCTGACTCCAGGGCGGATCCCAGACCAGCTCGACCGTGACCGCTCCCACGCCATCCACCTTCGCGACGGCGTCCTTGACCAACAGCGGCATCATCCCCGCCACCGGACAGGCGGGCGCCGTGAGCGTCATGTCGACGTCAACGTCGCCATTGGCGGCGATCTCGATGCGATAAATGAGCCCCAGGTCATAGATGTTGATCGGGATCTCCGGATCATGCACGCCGCGCAGCGCCTCGATGATGGGTTCGCGCAAGTCTTCCGCGACCATTCGTTCCAGATGCACCTCGTCTTCCAGGACTGCCGTTTCTCCCTGCTCCTCGTCATGCCTGCCGAAACCGGCGAAGCGGGCCAGTCTGTTCATGCTCGACCTCTCGACAACACGCTAATGACCAGAGCTGAGCGCATGCGGTCGCTGTTCGATCCAGAGACCCGGCGCTCGCTGAGTCAACTCAATGGAGCGACTTCCAACCGTTGACCGACCTGCTCCGAGACATGCTCCCGCAGCACCTCCGAGCTCAGGCGCTCGACGATCTCGCCAGCAAAGCCAAGACAGAGCATACGGCGCGCGGAGAGCGCCGAGATACCACGCGAGCGCAGGTAAAAGAGCATCTCCGGCTCGATCTGACCGACCGTGGTCCCATGGCTGCACTTGACGTCATCGGCATTGATTTCGAGCTGAGGCTTGGTATCGACCTCGGCCTGCTCCGACAGCATCAGATTGTTATTGGACATGGCCGCGTCGGTCTTCTGGGCATCCTTGGCGACCAGGACGCGCCCGTCGAACACCGCCCGACCCCGGCCATGCAGGATCCCCTTGAACTTCTCGCGGCTCTTGCAGTTGGGAACCGCGTGATTGACGTCCAGGTGATAGTCCAGGAGCTGCCCGTCGCCGGCCAGATAGAGCCCTTGCAGATCGCATTCGGCATGCCGGCCACTGAAACGGACGTTGAGATCGGTCCTGGCCCAACGGGCGCCCAAGCCGATGTTCACCCCCAGATAGCGGCTGTTCTCGTCCTGATCGAGGTAAAGGCCGGTGAGGTGGAAGGCATTGGGACTCTCCATCTGGAGACGTTCGTGCCGCAAACTGGCGTCGCGGCCCAGTGCCACTTCCAGGACCGAATTGGTGCAGTAGATCGAGTGGCCGAGACTCACGTAGCGCTCGATCAGCGTGGCCTGGGCACCCGCGCCCAGCATGATCAGATGGCGTGGCTGAGCCACCCGCGGCTCATCCATCCCGACCGAGAGGTGGATCAGCTCGATCGGCCGCTCCATGACCGCGCCAGGCCCTAGGTCGATGACGAAACCATCATCCAGTCCGGCGGTGTTGAGCGCGGAAAACAAGGATTGACACTCGCCCAGGCAATGGTTGAAGCGCTCGCGCAAAAACTCCGGATCCGTTGCGAGCAGGTTGCGCAATCCGTCGAGTCGCGTTCGCTCTGGCAGGACACCGAGCGCGGACAGCTCGGACACATAGCGCCCGTTCACCAGGACCACGCGATGAGTGTCGAATCCAGGGATCAGGATTTCCTCCAGATCCTCCAACTGTAGCGCGGTCATGGTCTCGCCGCTCTGGACGAACTCTTGCTCCAGTAACGCCTTGAGGCTGGTGTAGCGCCATTCCTCCTGCTTCGCATGAGGGATGCCGTGCGCGCGGACGCCCTCGCGGGCGGAGCGCTGTTGCCAGTCCAACCAAGGAATCTCGGAATCGGCCATGCGCTCCGGCGTTTTCACGAGCCAGGATTCGAAGCCGGTCGTGGCATCGGCGTTCATGCCGCGGCAACCTCCGCGTCGATCCAACCGTAGCCCTTTTCCTCCAGCTCAAGCGCCAGCTCCTTACCACCCGAGCGAATGATTCGCCCCTTGGCCAGGACGTGCACATAGTCGGGCTGGATGTAATCGAGCAGGCGCTGATAATGGGTCACCACGATCATGGACCGCTCGGGACCGCGCAGCGCGTTCACGCCATCGGCCACCACCCGCAGGGCATCGATGTCGAGGCCCGAGTCGGTCTCGTCAAGGATGGCGAGCTTGGGCTCCAGGAGCGCCATCTGAAAGATCTCGTTGCGCTTCTTCTCGCCGCCGGAAAAGCCAGCGTTGACGGCGCGCTTCAACAAGGAATCGTCCAGGTGCAGGATCTTCAGCCGCTCCTTGATCAGTCTCAGGAAGGACACCGCGTCCAGTTCGGGCTCGCCGCGCGCCTTGCGGATGCTGTTCAGCGCGGCCTTGAGGAAGTAGGTGTTGTTCACGCCCGGCAGTTCGACCGGATACTGAAAGGCCAGGAAGAGCCCCAGGTGCGCACGCGCTTCCGGCTCCAAGGCGAGCAGATCCTGCCCCTCGAAGGTCGCGGAGCCAGCGGTGACCTGATAGCCCTCGCGACCGGAGAGCACATGGGCGAAGGTACTCTTGCCGGAACCATTCGGCCCCATGATGGCGTGGACCTCACCGGGACCGACCTCGAAATCCAAGCCTCTCAAGATTTCTTTATCACCGACGTTGGCCCGCAGGCCCTTGACAGACAACATCATCTTCTCCGAATGGATACCGTTCGCCCCGAGTCTCTCGTTCTCAGTCTTCAGCATCGACCGGCCAAGACAAGACTGGGAAATCGCTGACCACGAATTAACCGACCGCCCCTTCCAGGCTGATGCTCAAGAGCTTCTGGGCCTCCACCGCGAACTCCATCGGCAGTTCGTTGAAGACTTCCTTACAGAAGCCGTTGACGATCATGGAGACGGCGTCCTCCTCGGTGAGCCCGCGGGAGCGGCAGTAAAAGAGCTGATCATCGCTGATCTTCGAGGTCGTTGCCTCATGCTCCATCTTCGCCGAGGGGTGTTTGACCTCGATATAGGGAAAGGTATTGGCGGTGCAACGATCGCCGATCAGCAGTGAATCGCATTGGGTATGGTTGCGCGCGCCCTCCGCCCGCTGGCCGATCCGCACCAGTCCGCGATAGGTCTGCCGGCCTTCCCCCGCCGAGATGCCCTTGGAGACGATGGTCGAGCGGGTGTTCTTGCCGATATGGATCATCTTGGTCCCGGTATCGGCCTGCTGCCGGCCCTTGGTCACCGCCACCGAGTAGAACTCGCCGACCGAGCCCTCCCCCCGCAGGATGCAACTGGGATACTTCCAGGTGATGGCCGATCCCGTCTCGACCTGGGTCCAGGAGATCTTGGAGCGCGCGCCGCGACAGTCCCCGCGCTTGGTCACGAAGTTGTAGATCCCGCCCTTGCCCTGCGCGTCGCCGGGATACCAGTTCTGCACGGTCGAGTATTTGATCTCGGCGTCCTCCATCGCGATCAGCTCCACCACGGCCGCGTGGAGCTGGTTTTCGTCGCGCTGGGGTGCCGTGCAGCCTTCCAGATAGCTGACGTAGCTGCCCGCCTCGGCCACGATCAGGGTGCGCTCGAACTGGCCGGTGTTGCGGGCATTGATGCGGAAGTAAGTGCTCAGTTCCATGGGGCAGCGCACGCCCTTGGGGACGTAGACGAAGGTGCCATCGCTGAACACGGCGGCATTGAGCGCCGCGTAATAGTTGTCCGTATGGGGTACGACCGCGCCCATGTACTGCTTCACCAGATCCGGATATTCGTGCAGTGCCTCGGAGATGGAGCAGAAGATGACCCCAGCCTCGGCCAAGCTCTTGCGGAAGGTGGTCGCGACCGAGACGCTGTCGAAAACGGCATCCACGGCGATCCCGGCCAGCGCCTTTTGCTCCTCGATCGGGATACCGAGCTTGTTATAGGTCTCCAGCAGCGCTGGGTCGATTTCATCCAGACTCTTGGGGCCGTCCTCGGGACGCTTGGGGGCGGAGTAGTAAGAAATCGCCTGGAAATCGATCCTGGGGTAGTGGACCGCAGCCCACTCGGGCTCGCGCATGGTGAGCCAGTGGCGGTAGGCCTTGAGCCGTTGCTCGGTCATGTACGAGGGCTCGCCCTTGCGCTTGGAAATGGCGCGCACGACCCCCTCATCCAGACCGGGCGGCAGGGTATCGGACTCGATCTCGGTCGAGAAGCCGTGCTCGTACTCCGATTTGACGATGTCTTCGACGGCTGAGGCACCACTCATGGCTCCTGGCTCCATTTTCTTGAGTAATTTTCTAGGTTTTTAATATACGCCCGCAGGGATTCGATTCAACTGCCCCGTGGACAGGAGGCAGGGACCGCGCTTCGCCTTCGGGGGTAGTTGCGTCGATGCGTCGGTCGTTTCAAGGGCAGTCTGGCCAAGGTATCGGAATCACCGCGCGATTATATTCTGACTTTTTCACTTTACTCAAAATCCGACGTCCGCGATGCGGTGTGCGACGCTCTGCTCCACGAGCGGACTTCCGACCTGTGGTAAAGTGCCGACATGGCTACATGGAGAAACGGCTCATGTCCAACACGCTCGACCGGCTTCGCTCACCCGCAACCATCCTCGCCCTGCTCTCGCCCCTGCTCGTCGCCGGCTGCGAATCGCCCTTCCTGAAGCCGCCGTCCGTTCAAGCGCCGACCGATACGAGCAACCCCTGCGTTGCCAACTGCACCCTGATGAAGACGCAATGCGAGCAACGTCAACTCCAGCGCGAGCAGGAGTGCCAGGGCCATGTTGCGCGACTTGCCGCAGAGCGAGAAAACTGCCCCACGCATGGTAGCCAACATTGCGCGCCGCCCATCGACTGCCTGGGCCCGGACATGAGTATCTGCGCGACCCAATACGGGGACTGCGTCGCGGATTGCGGCCAACCCGTCGCGCCACCCGCCAAGCGTCCCGCCGCACCTCCGGAAACAGCACCCAAGCCAGTCGTGGCGCAATAGCAGACGAGCAGGATCGGACTTTAGTCCGATAGCCCTGCCGCCGCGCAGCCGTTAGCATTTCGCGTCGCATGCCTCCGCGACGCGCTCCAGCTCAGGAACCCGATACATGGCCTGGATCCTCCTCGTCGTTGCGGGTATGTTCGAGTGGGGCTGGCCGATCGGGCTCAAATTTGGGCTCGCTGAGACGGGCCCGCGCTGGGGCTGGATTCTGTTTTCCGGCCTGTGCATGGTCGCGAGTGGCACGTTGCTTTTGATTGCCCAGAAGACAATACCCATGGGAACGGCCTACGCTGTCTGGACTGGCATCGGCGCGGTCGGCGCTTTCTTGCTGGGGCTCGTCCTCTTCGGCGAACCGGCCACGCTGGCGCGGTTCTTCTGTGTAGGTCTGATTGTCATCGGCATCGTCGGGCTGAAGCTGGTTTCGACGGCGTAACGTCGACGGCGCGCAGGTGACGCGCCATGAATGGAGGATCCCGTGGAATCAAGGAAGCGACTGGCTGGAGCGTTCGAGAGGGACAACAACGGATTCCCGCCGGGGAACGGTCGGGTGAGCATACCCTGCCGCGCTCGGAGTTTCCCTGCGAGACTGCATCGACCCCTGTGCGGACTCGCTTGGCGAGAACGACGATGCTAGCGCGCGCGACCGAAGCGCCCGCATCCGCGACGATTCTGGTCGTGGATGACGCGCCGGGGAACCTGGACAGACTCGGTCGCATCCTTGCCGCCGCCGGTTATCGCGTGCGCAAGATCCCGAGCGGAGATCTTGCACTGGCCTCGGCGAAGGCGGAGCCGCCCGATCTCATCCTGCTCGATATCGAAATGCCCGGCATGAGCGGTTATGAAACCTGCCAGCGCCTCAAGCGGGATCGTGCAACGCGCGAACTGCCGATCATCTTCATCAGCACCCGTCGGAGCGCGGGCGACAAGGTCAGGGCCTTCTCCTCCGGCGCGGTGGATTACATCACCAAGCCATTTCAGAGCGAGGAGGTGCTGGCGCGAGTCGCCATCCATCTTCGGCTCAATGCCCTGCAGCGCCGGCTCGAGGCCCAGAACCGGGAGCTGGAACGCCTGGCGACGACCGATCCGCTGACCGGCCTCCTCAATCGCCGCAGTTTCACCGAGTCCGGACTTCGCTATCTGGCCCAGTCCAATCGCTATAGCAGACCCCTGAGCCTGATCCTGCTCGACATCGACGGCTTCAAGGGCATCAACGATGGCTATGGGCATGATGTCGGAGACAAGGTTCTGACGGTGGTGACCAAGCGCATCCGCGAGCAACTCCGCACTGTCGATCTGTTCGCCCGCTGGGGCGGCGAGGAGTTCGTCGTGCTCAACCCCGAGACCCCCATCGAGCGGTCCCTACGGCTGGCGGAGCGGCTGCGCCAGTGCCTCTTCGTCAGACCCATCGAGCCGGCGGGCATCATCACCGCCAGCTTCGGGGTCGCGACAGGTGATTTCGGCGAGTCCTTCGATAATCTGATCCGGCGCGCCGATCAGGCGCTCCTCGCCGCCAAGGAGGCTGGGAAGAACCGGGTCCAGCGCGCGGAAGAGGAGCGCGATTACCGGTTGGCGAACTGAAGCACGGCGAAGATCGCGCCTTGCGGATCCCCGAGGAAGGCGAATCGACCAGCCTCCGCGACCTCCATCGGCTCCATGACGATCGTACCGCCGAGCCGCTTGGCCTCGGCCACGGTCCGGTCGCAGTCCTCCACGCCGAAATAGACCGACCAATTCGGCGGCATCGGCCCCCAACGCCGATCGATCATCAACATGCCGCCGATCGCCTCGCCATCGCTCTCCAGGATGTGATACTCGATCTCCGGCAGATCCTCTCGCCGCCGCGCGGTCCAGCCGAAGAGTCCCTGATAGAAGGCGGCCGCCTTGGCGGTATCCCTGGTCTGCAGCTCGCACCAAGACCGCGCGCCGACACCGCCGTCGATTTCGGCGCCGCGATGTCCGCGCGGTTCCCAGAGACCGATCACCGCCCCGGTCGGATCCTGCACGAAACCCATGCGCCCATAGTCCATGACATCCACGACCGGCATGACCAACTTGCCACCGAGCGCGGTCGCGCGATCGACGCAGGCATCGGCATCCGCCACATGGACATAGGCCGCCCAGTAGGGGAAGGCGCCCTGCTCGGGGGCCATCTCATACAAGGCGCAGGCGAGCTTTCCCTGGTGGGAGAGCATCGTATAGGGCACCTCGTAGCCCGTGGGAACATCCTCCGCCGTCCAGCCGAACAGGTTGCAGTAAAAGCTCTTCGCCGCCTCGGGCGCATGCGTGGCCAGATCGACCCAGCAAAAGCGACCCTCGGGATGCATTCCCAACTTACCCATGTTGTCTAACCTCACTCTTCGGTCGGTCGATCGTCAGACGTCATCAACGGCCTTCGCCTTACGTCGCGGCAGCGCGGCGGTCTGGGGCTCCACCTCGATCACTTGCAGCGTCCGCTCCTCCGCCGCGAGCCGCCGGGAGGAGATCAGTTTCTCCTGGCGGGTGCGCACCGTGTAGCCGAGAGCGGCCCCGCCCGCCGCGGTCAAGGTCACCAACCCCAGCGTGACGAACTGAGCCAGCATCATGGCCACGCCGACTCCAACCGCCCCGCCGACCACCACGCCGGTCTTGAGGCTCATGCCGGCCGAGGCGCGCTTGCGCGCCTTGGCCACCATCCGCTCGCCCTCGCGGGTCGCCTTGACGCGCTGCTGCTCGGCCCGAACGCGGATCTTCTCGCGTTCCTTCGAATAGCGTTCGCTCACCCGCGAGACGACGCGATGTCGGTCGGCATGGACGATGGTGCTGAACCAGAGCGCCACGACCAGCGCAATGGCTCCTCCCAGAAGGACGAACAAGGGCCAGGTGGTCATCCAGTCGGTCTGCAGCGCGGTGTAGACCAGCAGCACGGTGACCCCCTGCAACAGGAGAATCCCGATCAGAAAACGAATGAAACTGCCAAGACTGTAGGGAATGATGTTCATGAATCGATCCGCTCGCCTCCTTCAGGCGTTGTGGCGCTGGGCATGCCTCGCCGAGGTGCTCAGGACATGGATGGACGGCGCGGGAGCGACCCTTCGGCCACGGGACCCAGCGTAAAGATCCAGCCCGCGCGCGGACTGCCTGTCGTCTGACCCTCCGAGGCACGCACCGGGAGTCCCAGGAGGCGTTTGCGAATCACGGCCAAACTCTCGGGGCGGCCACTCGTCTCGGGCGCAATGGGGCGATCGAAGGCATCGACGACCTCGTAGACATACTCGGGTCCGATCTCCGAGAGGTCGGTGATCAGGCTCGGGGCGTTGGGACTGGATGGGAGAAGGCGCGGTTCGAGGGTTGCCACCAGGAAGGGGCCGGCGCCTTTCTCCAGCCTGGCGGCCAGACGGGCCTGATCGTTGCGCTGGAGGACTTGCGTGAACTGACGTCGCATCTGCTCCGACAAATCGAAAGCCGCTTGATCGACCAAGGGTGCCGTGGCGTCGCGCGGATGGATGGGGATCAGGAAGACATGGGCTGTCGCGCTCGGGCCTTCGTTCTCTCCAGGGTTCCCGGCGTCCGTCGCGACATAGGTCTCGATCATTCTGAAAAGTTCCTCGTAGCGCGCCGTATCCTCGCCCCTTGGCTTCTCGAAGCCGCGTCCCATGAGGACGAAGGTATAGATCCCGTAGCCTGGCACGGCCTCCTCGTAAAGCCGATTGAGCGCCATCGCGGTGACCAGCTTGCCGCCCTCGCCGGCCGACGGAAAATAGAGCATCCCGTAAGCCGCCGACTCGGTCGGCGGGGTCTCGGCCTGGGCGTCCGCCAAACGCGCCTTGCGGGCTAAACCCGCCGCGGCCGCCGCGTCGAGCAGGCGTGCCTCCCGCGTGCCAGCGCTCAGCCGCGCGCGAGTCATCACGGCGTCCAGACTCTCGCGGCCACCTTGGGCCACCATCTCCTCGACGATCTCAGCCGGTTTACCGCAATCTCCGCCGAGCAGTGCCCCGACCGCCGCGGCCGGCTGAACCTCGGAGAAATAGAGATCGGCCACCAGGTCGCGCAGCAGGTGCGTCTCGCCCGCCGCGCGTCCGCGCGCGCAAGCCAGCGCGACCTCCGGGCCGAGCCGAGCTGGGTCATGGCTATAGACGAAAGACCCTGGGCCTCCAGACGTCACTGCGCCAACCACGGCCTGGGTCAATGGCGCGCTGAACGATGGTGGCTTTGTGGCTTGCGCCACATCCTGGACGACCGCCGTCTCGACGGCTGGCTGGAGCGAGCCACAGCCGACGAGCGTGAGTGCAAGCGCCGACACCAGCCACGACCGCGCAAGGCGCGGGATCAGGTCGGAAACGTTGGGCGGAACATTCAGCACTGGGGCATTCACAAATCGTCGTTTGGTTAAGATCGCGATCCGATCTGCTTGAAAAACACAGTGGCATGATACCGGATCGAGACCCACGACCGGAGTCCGATTTTCGACCTCGCTGGATGCGCGTCATTCACGCCGGCGCGCCGCAGTGGACCCTGATCGGCCTGACTCAGCCTGACGCCTCGACCAGGACCTCGGCGACCGCCTGGCACAGGAACGCGAGGTCGTCCTCGGCGATGATATAGGGCGGCATCAGATACACGAGACGGCCGAACGGACGGACCCAAGCGCCGCGCTCGACGAACCGGCGCTGCATCTCGCGCATCCGGACCGGCTGGTGCAGCTCGACGACGCCAATCGCCCCCAGCACCCGCACCTCGGTCACGCCCGGCAGCCCTTGGCAGGGCGCCAACCCCTTCGCCAGTGCGGTCTCGATCCGTTCCACGTTCGCCCGCCAGTCCCCCGCCAGCAGTAATGCGATGCTCGCATTCGCGATCGCGCATGCCAGCGGGTTACCCATGAAGGTCGGGCCATGCATGAAGACGCCCGGCTCGCCTGATGAAATGGTGCGGGCGACATCCCGACTCGCCAAGACCGCCGCCAGGGTCAGGTAGCCGCCCGTGAGCGCCTTGCCGAGCGTCATGATGTCCGGTGCGATCCCGGCATGCTCGCAGGCGAAAAGCCGGCCGGTGCGACCGAAGCCGGTGGCGATCTCATCGGCGATCAGGAGCACCTGATAGCGGTCGCAGAGGGCTCGGACCTGCCCGAGATAGTCCGCGCTGTAGAAGCGCATGCCACCCGCCCCCTGAACGATCGGCTCCAGGATCACGGCCGCCAGCTCGGCATGATGCCGCTCGATCAGCTCGGCGAAGGGGGCGATGTCCTCACACGAGCAAGGTTCGCCGAAACGACAGCTTGGGGCCGGGGCGAAAACCTGCTGGGGTAGAACCTGGTTGAAGAGATGGTGCATCCCGGTGACGGGATCGCACACCGACATGGCGTTGAAGGTGTCCCCGTGGTACCCGGAGCGGATGGTCATGAGGCGGTGCTTCGCGGGGCGTCCGAGCGAGATCCAGAACTGGAGCGCCATCTTGATGGCGACTTCCACCGCCACCGAGCCCGAATCACAGAGAAAGACGTGCTGGAGCGGCTCGGGGGTCAGCTCCACCAGGGAACGCACCAACCGCATCGCCGGCTCATGGGTCAGACCGCCGAACATCACATGGGACATGCATTCGAGCTGATCACGCGCCGCCTGGTTGAGGATCGGATGGTTATAGCCGTGGATGGCGCACCACCAGGAGGACATGCCGTCGATCAGGACACGGCCGTCCATCAACTCCAGGCGACAGCCATGCGCGGCGCGAACGGGGTAGACGGGATCCCGGTCGATGGTCGAGGTATAGGGGTGCCAGGCGTGCGCCTGGTCGATAGCGAGGATTTCGGCGCTGTCCACAGATGGCTGGTCGGGACTGACAACGGCGCTATAAATAGCTACGACTGTCGATCTCGCTCAGGGAGACGCCGCGCAGGATGCCTTTGATGATCTCCCGACACGCCGCCTCGTGATCTGACTCCTTGCCGCGCCGGGCGGCGCTGAAAAAGCGAGCCAGTTCGCGCTGCTGCTGGGCGGTCAGCTCCTCGGTGAATCCCTGCCGACGGACATCCTTGTCCGGCACCCGGTCCGAGGCCGCTTCATCCGCCGCCTGCCGGCCGTGCGCCCAGTTCATGGCGCGCGCGCTGTAGATCACGATGCGGTCGAGGAGGACGAATGGAAAACGCGAATTGGAGACCGGGCCCATCGTAAAGACGTGGGTGTTGGGTGCCCGCTCGATGTTCAGTTTCGCCAGTGCCTTGCCGCCGACCACTCCGAGCACGCCGCCGGTGGCGGCGCCGATCAGGGCGCCAGCGCCGAGCGAATGGCCGGCGGTGGCCAGATCGAGCGTCGCCCCGGAGGCCGCTCCGGCGGCCATGCCCACCATCGCGAGCTGACGCCGAGATAATCCAAGCGCCTGCCCGACGTCCTCCGACAGCAGATCCTGCCCCAGGATGGAGTCGGGCTGGACGTTCCAAACATTGTGGCGGAAGTGCGCGCGGATGTGCTCCTGGGCATCCACTTCCATCCGGCGCAAACCGTCCTCGAATTCGGCCATGATCTCGACCTTGACCCGATCCCGACCGCTCTGGAAGACGATCTTGTTGTTCTTGACCGATTTGGAAACCTTGTAGGACAGAGCGTCCTTGAGAAGGTCCATGATGGTATCAACGGCCTGGTCGGTCCGCCGTCCCCAGTCCCGCGCAAAGGCGTCGATGGCCTCCTCGACCTGCGGCTCCCAGCGTTGGTCGATGCTCTTGAGCGCGCTCAACAGCTTGATGCGCTCGGAGTAAGTGGCGCGATGGGCATTGAATTCGCGCACCGAATTGAAGGCCTTGCTCAGCGCATCCTGCCACTGGCTCATGTAGCGATTCTGATTGGTCAGGTTGTTCAAAATCGCCATGCGCGGGCGCGCTGTGAGTCGCAGCAGCTCGATCTCGACCCGATCCTTCTCCTTGATCCGCTTAGAGCCGTCGACGACCAGGATGATTCCAGCGCCCGCGGCGACCGGCTCCAGCAGGGCGATGTCATGGGCATAAAGCGGGTCGGCCTTGTGTGCGTTGACGAAGGCCCGCGCCAGATCCGGTTTGTCCTCGTTCGCCTGGAACCACTCTAGAATGGCATTCGGGTTCTGGAAGCCGGGCGTGTCGATGAACTCGATGATGGTGCGACCGTCGATGACCACCGGGTAGACATCCGACTTGGTCGTGGTACCGGCCCGTTTGTCGATCGCGATACGGTCGTTTTCCGTCAGGGTCGCCACCACGGAGGATTTCCCGGCATTCGGGTGTCCCATGATCGCCAGTCGAGGAATCTTCACCGCCATCAGACCTCTCCATCCTCGCTGGCCGGAGCCAGCATTTCCAGCCGCAGATAGGGATCGGCCATCTGATCGATCTTACGCTGCCAGTCGGTGTATTCGAACGCGGGTAGCGGCGGCAAACGGTCATCGTCTTCCGGATCCCCGACCAGCGCCAGCAACATCTGGGCCTGGGCACCGGCCGCAGCCCGCAGCTCACGCAGAAACACCAGATTCTCGGTAATCGGCGGCTGGGAGCCGTCCTGCACCACCGCGATCCGCGCCGGCGGTGCCTGCCAATCTCCCGCGTCGAGCAGCGACAGCGCCTGGGCCGTCATGGCGCTGCCAGCGCCGAAGGTGGCATGGGCGGCCACCCGCCAGCCGCTGAGGTCGCGCAGCAGTTGTTCCAGACGCGGCCGATCCTCAGCTTCGAGAACATCGTCGATGTCGACATGGACCAACATGAGACAGGCGTCCGGCGCGAACCGCACCCTCCCCTCGCCCGCGCTGATCGGTGCCTGGGCCTCAAATGCGATGACCGGGGCCTGGTCTAGCGGCTCAGTCGGCTCGGCCTCGGCTTCCGATGCGGTGGCGAGCCGCTCCGGCTCCGGCTCCGGCTCCGGCTCATGGGCAGCGACGGTCAGGTCGAGTTCAACGGACGCAAAGTCTTGAGGGGGCTCCGAGGGCTCGGACTCAGGCTGAGACTCGATCGGCTCCTCTGGCGGCTCAAGATCCGCTATTGCTTCGGCCCACGCGACCGGCTTAGCCGTTACCGACAGGATTGGCGTTTCCCTATGCTCGGGTTCTCCGACGGCCTCGGGCACGGCATCGCCAGGCGCGGTCTCCTGCGCCTGGGCGCGAGATCCCTCGGACTCAAACGACTCACCGACCACCACCGGAACGGGCGCCGCTGCGGTCTCCTCTCGTGCAGGCGGCTCGGCGGCCGCCACCTCCCCGACTTCCGGCCGGGGCTCGGCCGCTCGCGCGGATGATAACTCCCCAACGATGCCGGGGACCGCAGGCTCGGCCAAGGCGGGCGCTTCAGGGGTCGGCTCGACCGGTTCCAGCGTCTCCGCCAGCTTGGGCGGCTCCTCCCGCTCCGGTTGCGGTTCGGGGATTGGCTCGGACTCGGATATCGGCTCGGGTTCTCGCGCCTCGTCCAAGGCTTCCCTCGGCGGCAACTCGGCCCAATCCCAAGCAATTTCCAGCTCAGGCTCAGGCTCGACCTCCTTGGTGTGCAGCGTCTCGACCTCGGGTGAGGGAGTCACTTCAGCCGGAGCCTGTTCGACCTCGGTGATCGTCTCGACCACTCGGCCCACGGCCGGCTCGGGGACGATCTCGACCGTGGGAGGCTCGGCGACTCGGGCGGGTTCCCACTGGGGCGACTCCACGACCTCGGGCGCGGCCGCGGGCTTGGGCGCATCGACCGGCAGAGGCGTTGGCTCCGTCTCCGATGGCGTGGCGATCGGGACTTGGCGGGCGCCTGAAGCCGTCTCGCGCCACGGCCGCTTGTCGATCGCGGGCTTGCCCTCGTGGAGAGCAGCAACAGGAACGGAACGGGGTGGCCGCGCGGCAAGTTCACCGGGGATATGCATCTCCGGTCCTTGTCCGGACTCGGCCCCAGCCGTATCCAGTCGTGGTGTCAGCAGGCGGGCATAGAGTGCCTGGATCCGCCCGTGGGTGAACGACAGCCGCAGCAGCGCAAAATGCCGCGCAACCAGCGAGACCGCGAGCAGGATCAGTCGCGGCAACAGGCCATAGGTGAAGACCGCGAGCACCAGGAACCAGCGCCAGGAGCGCAGATGCTCGGGATCCGGCTTGAAACTGGCCGCCGCCGAGGCCCACTGCTCCAGATAGATGCGCGAGCCCTCGATCTGTTCAAGCGTCGGATAGCCGACGCCCTCGCCGAACAGCCAGCTCCAGGGCGAGGCGATGACGCGCACCAGGTCGAACATGGTCTGGGGATGCGCCGCCAACGAGGTGCCCCAACCGAAGGCGATGTCGGTGAACCACTCCAGCATGATGGTCGTCGCGATGACGCCAACGTTGAAGGCGACGCCGAACACCTGCGCCGGGATCAGTAGGGCGAGAACGGAAACCGGGCCATAGACGACGAATTGGGAGCGCACCAGACCCTGGGTCGCGAGCGCGCGCTCGTGCATCTCAGCGGTCGCATGCGCCAGGCGTTGTTCCTGAAACCAGTGCGCCGCGCGCGCGAAGAGCGGTCGTATGGCGTGATTGAGCAGCCAGGAGTCCTCGGCCGCCGTCCGGTCCCGGCGGATCCCGCGCAGCGCCCAGGTCCAGCCAGCCACGACGATCAGCACGAACTGCATCACCACTAGCAGAAAAACGAACCAGGGCACGCTGACGGGGAGGTGCCCGTCATAGCTCAACAAGGCGGAAGTGACGGCCACGCCACAGAAGAGCCCGGCGCCAGCAAGCGCAAGTGTGCCCAAGCGCTGAGCCGATGCAAAGGCGCGACCGGGGAGAAGCTCGCGCAGGCTTGGTTCCTCGCTCTCACGCCGGGCCATCAGCCAGCGGCGCAGACTGCCACGGCGATGCGCGGGGGTATGCGGCGCCTCGCCAGCGACTTGGCCCTCGATCCGCTCCAGATAGATGGCGCGGTCGCGATCGGCCAGCGCCTTTCGGGACGAAGGCTTTTCGCGCAACTCGCGCTCGTCGGCATCCAGATAGAACTCGAAGTCGATGAGGTCGGCGACGGTCCAGTCTTCGACCCTGACATGCGTGCCTTCAGCGAGGCTCCAGTCGTTCGGTTGGTGTCGTGGATCCATGGCCTGTGGTGTGTTGTTCCATGCATCGGGGCATGTAAACGCCGAGACGCGGCAAGAGGCTGAATAATCCCACAGAAGGCGCTTGAGTTCACTCGGCACGGCCGGTTCGCGGTCGAGTCGTGGGCGGGTGCGCGATCGCCGAGGCTCGCCGTGGTCCCGGAGCGACCGCGCGGTCTCGAAATATCGCGAGAAGGGAGATCTGGCCAGCGCGCGGGAGCCCGCGCGCTGGCGTCAGGTGACTTGCGGAGATCGCCTCAGACGTCGAACGGATGCCGCCGGATCAGGGTTTCGAGCCGGTCGGGTCCGGTCGAAATGAGATCGATCGGCAGACCGCTCAACTCCTCGATGGTCTCCAGATAGCGACGGGCATTGACGGGGAGTTCCTCCATCGAGCCAGCACCCACGGTGGACTCCGTCCAGCCGGGACATTCGATGTAGCTGGGCTCGCAACGCTCGAAGGCGTCCGCGCCAACCGGGGGCACGTCCAATTCCTGGCCATCCATCCGATACCGGGTACAGATCTTAATCGTCTCCATCCCGTCGAGGACGTCGAGCTTGGTGATGCAGATCCCGGTGACGCTGTTGATCGCGAACGAGCGTTTGAGCGCGACCATGTCGAGCCAGCCGCAGCGACGCTTGCGGCCGGTCGTCGCGCCGAACTCGTTGCCGCGACTGCCGAGCCGGTCGCCGTCGGCGTCGTGCAGCTCGGTCGGGAATGGGCCAGCCCCAACCCGCGTGGTGTAGGCCTTGACGATGCCGAGGACGTAATCGAGATCGCGCGGCCCGACGCCGCTGCCGCTCGCGGCCCCACCCGCCGTGGTGGTCGAGGAAGTCACGTAGGGATAGGTGCCGTGGTCGATGTCGAGCAGCGCCCCCTGCGCGCCCTCGAAGAGCACGTCCCGGCCTTGCGCGCGCAAGGCATGCAACTCGCCCGGCACGTCCACCACGAGGGCGCGCAAGGCATCGGCATGGCCGAGCGACTCATCGAGAACCGCCGCGTAATCCACGGGATTGGTCTTGTAATAGTGCACGAGCGCGAAGTTGTGATACTCGAGCACCTCGCGCAAACGCTCCTTGAAATGTTCGGGATCGAGCAGCTCGCCGAGACGGATGCCACGCCGCGAGGTCTTGTCCTCGTAGGCAGGCCCGATGCCGCGTCCGGTGGTGCCGATCGCCTTCGCGCCCCGAGCGCGCTCGCGGGCGAGGTCCAGGGCGCCGTGATACGGCAGGATCAGCGGACAGGCGGCGCTGATGCCAAGACGCTCGCGCGCCGGCACGCCCGCCTGCTCCAGCATGTCGAGCTCCTCGAACAGGGCCGAGGGCGAGAGCACCACGCCGTTGCCGATCAGGCACCGCACACCCGCGCGCAGAATCCCGGAGGGGACCAGGTGCAGGATGGTTTTGACGCCCTCGATGACCAGGGTGTGTCCGGCATTGTGACCGCCCTGGAAGCGCACCACGGCGGCCGCTCGGTCGGTCAGCAGGTCGACGACCTTGCCCTTGCCCTCATCACCCCATTGGGTGCCAATTACAACGACGTTGTTGCCCATCTGTCAGGTTTCCCAAGAATTGTCGGTAGTATCGATCGCTTGTAATTCCCAGCGCCCATCCCGGCACGCCAGCCGCTGCTGGCAACCGAGCTGGCGAGGGTCCAGCGCGAGCCCTGGCAGCGCGTGGATCACGCGCCGACCGGAGCGTCTCAATCGTTCGATGGCCTCGCCCAAGGCCGGGTCGGCGGACCAGGGCGCATAGACCGGCTCCGGCGCCGAGTAGCGCGCCTCAAGCCCCCGCCCGTGGCGCAACAACCCCTTGAGGTCCGTGCTGAATCCGACCGCCGGCCGGGCGCGACCGAAGACCCGACCGATATCGTCGTAACGCCCGCCCCGCGCGATTTCGAGCCCCCAGCCAGGCACGAAGGCCGCGAAGACCACTCCCGTTTTGTAACGGTAGCCGCGCAGTTCGGCCAGATCGTAGTGAATCGAAACCTCCGGGAGCCAGCGGCCAAGTTCCTCGGCCAGTCGGCGCAGATAGTCCAGCGCCTCGCGCACCGGGCGGTCGGCTGCCGCGAGGATGCCATCGGCCCGGGTCAGCGCGTCATCGCCGTTGAGTTCGGCCAGGGCGACCAGCATGTCCGCCGTTGAGCCGGTGACGCCGCAGCCGCCGACCAACGACTCGATCTCGGGGACGGCCTTGCGCTGCAGGGCATCGAAGAGCGCATGCTCCTGACCCGGATCGAGACCAGCCTGGCGCGCGAGTCCGCGATAGATGCCGACATGCCCGAGATCGAGATAGGTTTCCGCGATGCCAGCGGCGCGCAGGGTCAGGAGGACGAGACGCAGGATCTCGGTATCGCTCTCGATCCCGGAATGTCCGTAGATCTCGGCACCGATCTGCAAGGGACTGCGGGTGCTACCGAATCCGTCGGGCAAGGCATGGAGAACGGTGCCCAGGTAGCAGAGTCGGGTCGGCGTTTCACGCCGCAGATGGTGCGCGTCGATCCGCGCGACCTGAGGCGTCATGTCCGCCCGCACGCCCAGGAGACGGCCGGTGAGCTGGTCGGTGAGCTTGAAGGTCTGGAGATCCAGATCCTGACCGGTCCCCGTCAGGAGCGAGTCCAGGTAGTCGATAAAGGGGGGGATGACGAGCTCGTATCCCCAGCTCGCATAAAGATCGAGCAAATCGCGCCGCAGCGACTCGACGATCCGCGCCTCGGGCGGGAGAACCTCCTCGATGCCCGCTGGTAGCAGCCAGCGCTCCTCGTTCATGCGAGCGTCATCCCCGCACCCAATGGAGCAGTCCGAGGCCGAAGAGCATGCAGAAGAACCCGGCGATCCGCAGTGGACGATCGCCTTCCGAGGAAATCATCGCCAACGCGCGGCGAAAACTCGTGGGGTTGAGAAAGGGCCAGATGCCCTCGATGACCAACACCAGGGCGAAAGCGACCAGGATGTCATGCACGATACGCGGAGATCCCGAAAGGTGAACGAATCGGCCCTCGTAAAACAAGGCAAGGGCCGGCAAAGGATCACTATCTTTTCAGACGGACCGCGCTTTGTCCAACCCCGAGGCGCCCGCGGGGGCGGGATCCTCGGTCGATCGGACTCGAAGCGCGCGGGATCTGGTCTAGGGCTGGCCGCTCGCCTCGCGGAAGAAACGGAAGAACTCGGAGTCCGGCTCCAGAATCATCATGCTCCCACCATCACCGAAGCTCTTCCGATAGGCCCCAAGGCTGCGGTAGAAGGCATAGAAAGCGGGATCCTCGCCATAGGCCTTGGCATAGATGTCCGCCGATTTGGCGTCGCCCTCGCCGCGAATCTCCTCGGACTCCTTGTAGGCCTCCGCGATCGTGACCGTGCGCTGACGATCGGCATCGGCCCGGATACGCTCCGCCGCCTCGCCGCCCTTCGCCCTGAGGTCTCTCGCCACCCGCTCGCGCTCGGCGCGCATGCGCTGGTAGACCGAGTCGCTGACCTCGGGCGGAAGATCGATCTTCTTGACCCGGACATCGATGACCTCGACGCCGAGATCGCCCGCATTCGCGTTGACCTCCTTGGTCAGGAGCTCCATCAGCGCGAGACGATCGTCGGAGACCACCTCCTGGATGGTGCGCTTGCCGAACTCGTCGCGCAGACTGGTATTGATCCGCTCCGAGAGCAGGCGACCGGTGCGGGCGCTGTTGCCGCCCGTCGAGCGCAGGAACTGAGCGGGTCGCGCGATCCGCCACTTGGCGTAGGAATCGACGATGACGTCCTTCTTCTCGATCGTCAGGAATCGCTCCGGCTGCGCGTCGAGGGTCTGGAGACGTCGGTCGAACTTCCAGATCTGATTGATGATCGGGATCTTGAAATGGAGGCCGGGCGGATAACTGTCGGAGACGATCTCGCCCAGACGCAGCTTGAGCGCGATCTCATACTCCTGCACCACAAAGGTGAAACTGGAGAAAAAGATCACCACGGCGGCCAGGCCAAGCGGAAGAAACATCCTCAGGGTTCTGGATTGACTCATCAGCGTGTCCTCCGCTCGCGGTCCACCACCCGTTGCGGCGCATCGGCTTTCTCCGGCATGACCGTCGGCGTGCTCGGCTCCACTTGAACGGACGGCGCCGGGGTCTGACGCGGCGTCTTCATGAGCTGATCGATGGGTAGATAGATCAGACTGTTGCCACCGTCGCTGCACATCCAGCACCGCTTTACCGTTCTTGCTCAAGACGTCTTCCATCGTTTCCAGATACAGACGCTGGCGCGTCACCTCCGGCGCCTTGGCATACTCGTGGAGGATTGCCGAAAAGCGCGCGGACTCACCCTCGGACTCCGCGATCGCCCGATCACGATAGGCCTTGGCATCGGCGACGATGCGAGCGGCCTCGCCGCGCGAACTGGGGAGCACCTCGTTGGAATAGGCCTCGGCCTGATTCTCAAGCCGTTCCTTGTCCTCGCGCGCCTTGATGGCATCGTCGAAGGCGGCCTTGACCTGCTCCGGCGGCTTGGCCGGCTGCATGTTGACCGAGGTGACGATCAGGCCAGTCTTGTAGCGATCCAGCAGTGCCTGAATTCGCTCCTTAATGGTGATGGCAACCGCGCCGCGGCCCTCGGTCATCACATAGTCGAGCTGGCTCTGACCGATCATGACGCGCACCACGGTCACGGTCGCGTCGTTTAGGGTGCGCTCGGGATCCTGGTCCTGGAACAGATAATCCGCCAGCGTCCTGAATGCGCGACTGGACCGTCAGCTCGACTTCGACGATGTTCTCGTCCTGCGTCAGCATCGCGGCTTTGTGGGTCAGGGTCGAGACCTCGTCCACATTGACCTTGACGACGGATTCGATCGGGATCGGCAGGTGCCAGTGCGGACCGGGCGAAGTGGTATCGGTGTAGCGCCCGAAGCGCATCACCACGCCACGTTCGGCGGGCTCGACGATATAGATACCGGTCGCCAGCCAGATGACAAGCAGGATGCCAATGATGACGCCGATGATCTTAGGGCTGAACTGACCGCCCGCGACGCCGAAACGGCCGCCGCCCGATGAGCCATCGCCAGGGGCGCGATTCCCGCCGAAGAGGCCGCCAAGACGCTCCTGAAGCTTGCGCACGACTTCGTCGAGATCCGGGGGGCCCTGATCACCGCCGCTCTTGCCGCTCCAAGGGTCTTTGTTACCGCCACCTGGCTCGTTCCAGGCCATAGCATCTCCGTCCGTCTGTGAAATTGATTGAGCCACCCGCCGGGACACATGGCCCGCGCGCGAAGCGAAGATCGCCGGATGCAAGAAACGGGATCGCGGTTGGTGAAGACCGCCGATCAGCGATTCATCTCCCGATACAGCTCGAGGATATCAAGCTCGGATAGGACAAAAGCAAGCGCTGAAGATCGACGAACGCCGGATTGTATGTGACCCGACAGGTCGCGGCAAACGCCAGGAGGCGTCTGTCCAGCGCGCATCCTTGCGGGGATCGTCAGCGAATCGGCCTCAGGCATCCGACTCCAGGCGCGGCCCGAGCCCCGGATCGCGCGCCAGGAGCCGATCCAGATCGCCGCGGGCGATGCTGAACCGCACCTCCCAACCGCCGGTCTCGGCGGGCTGATCGGAAACGACCAGGGCATGCTCGAAGAGCCAGGCGCGCAAGCGTCCATCGGACGGCTCCAGCCGGATCGACCGGCTGCACGCGCTCGCCTCCCGCAAGCTCGCTCAAGGCCAGCAGCAGCAGGTCGATGCCAGCGCCTGTTTGGGCTGACAGCCATACCCGCGTCGGGCGTCCATCCTCGCCGCGCTCGAGACGCGGCGCCTCGGACTCCAACAGATCGATCTTGTTGAAGACCTCCAGCCGGGGCAGCTCGCCACTGCCGATCTCGGCCAGGACCGTTTCCACATCGGCGATCAGGCGCGCCCGATTCGGGGCGGCGGCGTCCACCACATGCAGCAGCAGCGCGGCGCTACGGGTCTCCTCCAGGGTCGAGCGAAACGCGGCGACCAGCTCATGGGGCAGACCGACTGATGAAGCCAACCGTGTCCGCCAGCAGCAACCGCCCCCCGGTCGGCAGATTCAGACGCCGCAGGGTCGGATCCAGGGTCGCGAACAATTGGTCGGCCTCGAAGACACCCGCCTCGGTCAACCGATTGAAGAGCGTCGACTTGCCGGCATTGGTGTAACCCACCAGGGAGAGCACGGGCAGCTCCGCCTTGGCGCGTGACTTGCGCCCCTGCGCGCGCTGACCCTCGATCCGCTGCAGCCGGCGATCGAGCATGGCGACCCGCTTGGCGAGCAGCCGCCGGTCGGTTTCGAGCTGCGTCTCGCCCGGACCGCGCAGGCCGATACCGCCCTTCTGCCGCTCAAGGTGGGTCCAGCCGCGCACCAGCCGGGTCGACAGGTGCTTGAGCTGGGCCAGCTCGACCTGGAGCTTGCCCTCGAAGGAACGGGCGCGCTGCGCGAAGATGTCGAGGATCAGGCCCGAGCGGTCGACCACCCGGCATTGCAGCAGACGCTCAAGATTGCGCTCCTGCGCCGCGCTCAGGGGGTGATTGAAGATGACGAGACTCGGCGTCGGACGACTCCACCAGCCCCTTGAGTTCATCCACCTTGCCGGTCCCGATGAAGAAGACGCGGATCTGGCCGGCGCGGGATCCGCCAAGGGTGCCGACGATCTCCGCGCCAGCCGAGGTCGCCAGCAGACTGAATTCCTCGCGCTCATCCGCCTCGGCCGCATGCCCGATGTCCAGATGAACAAGAACCGCTCGCTCACCCCCCTTGGGCCGCTCGAAGACCAGCGACGGGCCAACCGCGACGGCAGCCGCCTCGCCCGGCTTGGGGAGAAGAACTTCGCTCAAGTGTTTCCCGGCTCTGGCAGATCGCTGTCGCTGGCGGGCAGTTTGACGTTGCGCGCTGGCACCACGGTCGAAATGGCGTGCTTGTAGATCATCTGACTGACATTATTCTTCAGCAAGACGACGAATTGGTCGAACGATTCGATCTGACCCTGCAATTTGATTCCGTTGACCAGGAAGATGGACACCGGAACACGTTCCTTCCGCAGGGCGTTGAGAAAAGGGTCTTGCAGGCTTTGTCCCTTGGACATGGGATTGACTCCTTGTTGTTGTGTTAAAGCGTGGATGCCCGGCTTGAAACCTCCGCGATCTCTTCACAGACCACGCCGGGTAACGGATGGGGCGCAGCCGGAACAGGCGAACCCACCGCAAAAAACTCCGCGCCGCGAACGCGGACCTCGCTTAAGTGTCGTTCAAACGCGCGCGTTACACCATAGAGATCTCCACCCCGAGCGAGAATCAGCGGCGCTCGCTCGGCTCCGAGTCGCCCATCATGATCGGCTCGATCAACCCGAGCGCCTCTGACAGCAGATCCCTGCCATCAACCAGCCACTGACACTCGCGCTCTGACCGCAGCCAGGTCAACTGACGCTTCGCAAGCTGCCGGGACGCCACGATGCCGCGATGCAGCATTTCATCCCAGTTGTCATCGCCAGCGAGATATTTCAAGACCTGTCGATATCCCACGCAGCGCATGGATGGCAGATCCGCGTGTAGATCGCCGCGACTCCACAGCGCCTTCACCTCCTCAACCAACCCCTGGTCCAGCATGGAGCGAAAACGCTGCTCGATGCGCTGGTGCAGCACCGAACGGTCAGCGGGCGCGCGCGCGAGCTTCAGCAAGCGATAGTGCAGCGGCTCGGTCGGGGCGGCCTGGATCAGCTCGCTCATGGCGCGGCCGGTGAGCGCATGGACCTCCAGCGCTCGCTGGATGCGCTGCGGGTCGTTCGGATCGATCCGCGCCGCGCTCGCCGCGTCGACGCTGGCCAAGCGCCCGTGCATGGCGGCCCAGCCAACGCGACCCGCCTCGTCCAACAACGCAGCGCGGAGCTCGGGATCGGCGCTCGGCAACCTCGCCAGACCCTGTTGCAAGGCGCGGAAATAGAGCATCGTCCCGCCGACCAGCAAGGGTATTTGCCCGCGCTGCGTGATCTCCGTCATCGCCGCGAGGGCGTCCTCGCGAAAACGCGCCGTCGAATAGGCTTCGCTCGGATCCAGGATATCGATCAACCGATGCGGGGCGCGCGCCAGAACCGCCGGTGCCGGTTTGGCGGTCCCGATGTCCATGCCGCGATAGATCATCGCCGAGTCCACGCTGACGATGTCGCACGGCAGCCGCGCGACCAGCTCCACCGCCAGGTCCGTTTTGCCGGAGGCGGTCGGCCCCATCAACAGAATCGCCCAGGGACGCTGCTCGGAATGGGCTGCCATTGAGTCCAGGGTCAATTTCTTCAGCGTCCGCGTGAAAAGAGCCGATCAAGCTCGCCGTGGGTCAGCTTGACCCAGGTCGGTCTGCCGTGATTGCACTGATCGATGCGTTCCACCGACTCCATCTCGCGCAGCAATCCATTCATCTCATCCAGGGTCAGGCGACGATTGGCCCTGACGGCGCCATGACAGGCCATGGTCGCCAGCACGGCATCCAGGGCGTCTTCGACCCGCGAGCTGCCGCCATGTTCCGCGAGGTCCGCGAGAAGATCACGGATCAGGGACTCCATATCGGTCTGTCTCAGGAGCGCGGGCACTTCACGCGCGACCAGAACGCCAGCGTCGATGCGATCGATCACCAAGCCGAGCCGCGCCAAGGTGTCCGCCTGTGCCTCAAGCAAATCCGCCTCGCGGGGACTCACATGGATCGTCACGGGGACCAGCAGGGGCTGGCGCACCATGCGACCGTCGCGCCAGGCAGCCTTGAGCCGCTCGTAGCCGATCCGCTCATGCGCGGCGTGAATATCCACCAGGATGAGACCATCCGGCGCCTGGGCCAGAAGATAGACGCCGTTGAGCTGGGCCAGGGCGAAGCCCAGGGGCGGGATGGCGGCGGGCGCGTCCGACGACCCGCTGGCATGAGAGTCCGACGAACCAGCCGCCGGTTGCTGGAAGTCCAGATCGGCCCGATAGACACTCCTGCCCTCGCTCACGCCGAGCGCCAGATTGAAGGGGCGCATCGGTTGTCGGGAGGAACCGGACGGGGATCCGGTGGAGTCCAGGGGCAATTGTTCGGGGGGGAAGCCTTCGCGATTCACCTCGGGCGGCGAGCCAGCGAGCGCGCCTCCCGCCAGACGTCGTTGCAGAGAGCGAAAGATAAAGTCGTGCACCTGTCGAGATTCGCGAAAACGCACCTCATGCTTGGCGGGATGGACATTGACATCGACCAAGCGTGGCGGAAGCTCCAGAAAAAGCACATAGGCCGGGTGCCGGCCGTGATGCAGCACATCGCTGAAGGCCTGACGGATGGCGTGCGTCACCAGCTTGTCCTTGATCATCCGCCCGTTCACATGGAAGAACTGCTGATCGGGCTGGCTGCGCGAGAAGGCGGGGCGCATCACCCAACCCCGAAGCCGCAGCTCCACCGCCTCCGCATCGACCTCCAGCGACTGCGCGGAGAAGCCTTCGCCGAGCAGGCGATCCAGCCGCGCCAGGACAGCCTCCCGTGATCCGCCAGCCCCCGCGAGATGATAGAGGGCGCGTCCGTTGTGACGGAACTCAATGCCGATGTCGGGGCGCGCCAGGGCCAGACGCCGGACGACTTGCTCGACATGATCGAGCTCGGTCTTCTCGGTCCGCAGAAACTTGCGCCGCGCTGGCGTGTTGAAGAAAAGGTCGCGGACATCGACGCTCGTCCCCGGCGGATGCGCCGCTGGGCGCGGCCCGTCGAGCCGACCATCGATGGAGACAGACACCTCCCAGGCCCCGTCCTCGCGCGGATCCGTGTCGCGTGGATCCGGGCGCGCCCTGGAGGTCAAGGTCAGGCGACTCACCGAGGCGATGCTGGGCAGGGCCTCGCCACGAAACCCGAGGGTGCCCACCGCCTCCAGGTCCGCCAGCTCCGCCAGCTTGCTGGTGGCATGCCGCGAAAGCGCCAGGGCGAGCTGATCGGACGGGATCCCCCGGCCGTCATCGCGCACCCGCAGCCGCTTGACCCCGCCCTGCTCCACGTCGATCTCGATGCGCGTGCAGCCGGCGTCCAGGCTGTTCTCGATCAGTTCCTTGATGACGGACGCGGGGCGCTCGACCACCTCGCCGGCGGCGATCTGATTGACGAGATGGCTGGACAGGATGCGGATCGGATTGGCCATGACGCGGATGGAAGCAGAAGCACCGGCCAAGGGCAAGCTGGCGGCGCTCTTGTTCCAGTTGGCACGTTCCGCGGCATCCCGCGCGGTCCGAGCAAGCGCCTCGCCGCGGATCAGGTGCCAGCGGGAATGGCGAGAACCTCACCGACCCGAATGGGGTCGCTCTCGCTCAACCCATTCTCGGCCCGCAGCGAGCTTAGGCTGACGCGGTAACGTTTGGCGATGCCGGATAGCGTGTCCCCCTGACCGATCACATGTTCGCGCCCGCGCGACGGCGTGTCGCGCGAGACTCGCTCAACCCGCGCCACCGCGCGCGGAATGGGATCCACGACCTCATCCCCGTCAGCATCGGCGGAAACAAACCCCTGCGGCGGATATTTTCTGAAATAGCCCCTGATGCCCGCCAGAATGGCCTGGGCGAGCCGCTGCTGGTGCGCATTGCTATTCAGTCGACTCTCCTCGCCCTGATTGGAGATGAAGGCCGTCTCGACCAGCATCGAGGGAATATCGGGCGCCTTCAGCACCACGAAGCCCGCCCGCTGGACATCGCCGTTGTGCACCGCGCCGACCTGCTTGAGGCAGGCCAGGACGGCTCCAGCGGCCTCGCTGCTGTGCTCGATGGTCGCGCTCTGGGTCATATCCAGGAGCACACTCGCGAGCAGGTCATCGCTGGAGGCGAGTCTGATCCCGCCGATGAGATCCGCGCTATTCTCGCGATCCGCCAGCCAAGTCGCCGCCTCGCTGCTGGCCGCCCCCTCGGACAGGGTATAGACGGAGGAGCCGAAGGCCTCCTGGTTGTTGTCGGCGTCCGCATGGATGGAGACGAAGAGATCCGCCTTGAGCTCGCGCGCCTTCAGGATCCGCTCACGCAACCCGACGAAGTAGTCGCCGTCGCGGATCATGACCGCGCGCATGCCCGCCTCGCCGTTGATCAGTCGGGCGACCTTGCGCGCGATCGCCAGGGTTACGTCTTTTTCGCGCGTCCCACGCGGGCCCGTCGCACCCGGATCCTCGCCGCCGTGGCCGGCATCGACCGCGACGATGGCCGTCCGCGCCCGGCTCCCCCGTTGCCCGGCGGAGGCACTCTTCGTCTGTCGTCGCGCGCCAACCTGGAAGACCGACGCGCGGCTCCGCGGGATCAGATCGATGATCAGCCGGTGCGTGTCGCTCCCCTCGGCACTCGTCGGGAAGCTCTTTACCCTGACCGCGCGCTTGAGATCCAGAACGATGCGGAGATCTTCGTCGTTCTTCACGCCGCTGCGTAAACCGACCAGCGTCGGGTCGTCCGCTGTCGCCTCCGGGAGCTTCGCGGTGAGCCGGGCGTCGGCGATGTCAATCACCACGCGATCCGGTTCGTCCAGGTTAAAAATCTGATGGGGCAAGGCGGCGGTAGCATCGAGGATCAGCCGCGTCTTGTCAGCGTCGGTCACGACTTTGACGGCCTCGACCGCCACCTGCGACCCGGCGACCGGCAGGGAAATGAGTAGCAGAAGAAGTACAAAAAGCCTGTTCACGATAGCGCCCCGGTGCGTCCGTTTCGTGCAGTCGTCACCTTAAACATAGCAGGTCGAATTTAGCCTCACCAAGAGAAATCCAGAAATTAAGCCGAACTTCTCGAAGGCTTATCAGGCTCTGTCGCATGACTGCAACATGTGCACGAAAATCTCACGACTGTCTACTAGGAGGATCCCCAATGGCAGCGATGATCTCCTCGCCCCTGGACGTGCGCGGGCTCAAGATGAGGCGGCGTCCCTCGGCTTGGTACAGCAATTGGATCACGAGATCGGCCGCTGGCAGGAAGCCCGCGCCCCGCTCCGGCCATTCCACGATCCAGATGGCATCCGGCCCCATGAGATCGCGCAGACCAAGATATTCCAGCTCTTCCGGGTCGCCCAGACGGTAGAGGTCGAGATGATGGACCCGCACGCCCGCGAGCTCATAAGGCTCCATCAGGGTGTAGGTCGGGCTCCGCACGGATCCAGCATGGCCGAATTCCCGAAGGATTCCGCGTGTCAGGGTCGTCTTGCCGGTGCCGAGATCGCCCTGGAGATAGAGCACGCAGGGTGGCCGCAAGGCATGACCGAGCCGCGCGCCCAGCCCAAGCTGAGCCTCCGGGCTGTCAAGCTGAATCTCCATCATCGCTCTCCGACACCATTGGAAACCTGGCGCAAGGCCGCGACGATATCGCCGGCGATGAGCCCCCGCTCGCCCATCCGCGCCGCCCTGTCGCCCGCCGCTGCGTGCAGGCTAACACCGACACAGGCGGCCTCCTCCGCATCCAAACCCTGCCCGCGCAGGGCCGCGATCACGCCGGTCAGCACGTCTCCCGAGCCGGCCGTCGCCATGCCCGGATTGCCGTCGCTGCAGACCGAGGTTGGTCGATGCGAGGCGCCGCGCACCAGCGTCCCGGCGCCCTTCAGCACCACCACCCCGCCATAGCGCGCCTGGAGCGCCCTGGCGGACTCCAGCCGATCCTGCTCGATCCGCGCCGCCGGCACACCAAGCAGCCGCGCGGCCTCGCCCGAATGCGGCGTCAGAATCCAATCCGAGCCCACGCCAGGCGCCTCGGCCAGCAGATTGAGCGCGTCCGCGTCCACCACCAGCGGAATCGGCAACGCGCGGACCCGTTCCCAAAGCCCGCGCCCCCAGTCCGCGCGGCCGAGTCCGGGACCGATGGCCACCACGTCGGCCCGCTCGATCAGGGGATCCAGCGCGTCGGCACACTCCACGCCGGTCACCATCAGCTCCGGGCGATCGAGGTTGAGCCAATCCGCATGTCGCGGGTGGGTCGCGACCGTCACCCGCCCGGCGCCGGCGCGCAATGCCGCCTCGCCCGCGAGACGGGCGGCACCGGACATGCCTGGCGTCCCGCCGATGATCAACACATGGCCGAAATCGCCCTTGTGGGCGATCCGCGGGCGCGGCTTCAGAGACCCAGACTGCTGTGCCCAATCGATGCGGCGCGTCGAGAGGATCTCGCGGGAGTAGACCAGGGCCGGAATCTCCAGCGCGCTGAAATACAACGCCCCGCGACATTCGGGTCCGGCCCCGATGAAGAGCCCTTGCTTGAGCCCGATGAAGGTGGCCGTGGCGGTGGCACGGACCACCACCCCCATCACGCGCCCCGTGTCGGCATGGAGTCCGGAGGGGATATCGAGCGCCAGCACCGGCGACGGCTGGGCATTGAGCGCATTGATCGTCTCGGCCCAGAGCCCCTCGACCGAACGCTCCAGGCCGGTGCCGAGCAGGGCATCGACATAGACGTCGGTATCCCTTGGCAACCCCCGGAAGGGCTCGATCGCGCCTCCCGCCGCGCGATAGGCGGCCAGACTGACCGCTGCGTCGCCCCTCGGCCGATCCGCGTCGCCGAGTTGCAACACCCGCACGGCCAGGCCACCAGCGCGCGCCAGCCGGGCGACGACATAGCCGTCGCCCGCGTTGTTCCCGACACCCGCCAGGATCGTGATCCGACGCGCGGTCGGCCAGCGCTCGCGGAGCAGGCGATAGGCGACCTCGCCCGCGCGATTCATCAGCTCGATCCCTGGGATATCGAATTCCTCGATCGCGATACGATCGAGATGACGCACCTGCTCGGCGCGATAGAGCGCGTGGGGAAGACGCTCCGTTTCAGGCAGCGGACGGTTCATGGCGATTCAACTCCCAGCCAGGGAACGGGAGGCTCTGACATAATCGCGGAGACAACCCAAAATGGTGCGCTAAGATGCCTGCCGAGCCCGTGGCCGTCCAGCCTGAAACACGCAGAATCCTGGCGGATCAGATCAAGACCTGGGGATTGGAATTGGGCTTCCAGCAGGTCGGCATCACGGATACCGACCTCGCGCTCGCGGAGTCGCGTCTGCTCGAATGGCTCGGCCATGGCTACCATGGCGATATGGATTACATGTCACGCCACGGAACCCGGCGCACCCGTCCGGCGGAATTGGTGCCGGGAACCCTGAGTGTCATCTCGGCGCGGATGGACTATCTGCCCGAGTCCCACGCAGCCCTAGCGGACGCGCTCGCGGATCCGGCGACCGCCTTCGTCTCGCGCTATGCCTTGGGTCGGGACTACCACAAGGTGCTGCGACAGCGGCTGCAACGCCTGGCCGATCGTCTCCTCGCCCACATCGGCCCCTTCGGCTATCGGGTGTTCGTCGACTCGGCGCCGGTGATGGAAAAGCCACTGGCGGAAAAGGCCGGACTCGGCTGGATCGGCAAGCACACCAACCTGATCCACCCACGGGCCGGATCCTGGTTCTTCCTCGGCGAGATCTACACCGATCTCACGCTGCCCAGCGGCCAGCCGCTGCGCAACCACTGCGGCCGTTGCCGCGCCTGTCTGGACATCTGCCCCACCCAAGCCATCGTCGCCCCCTATCAGGTTGACGGTCGGCGCTGCATCTCCTACCTGACCATCGAACTTCACGGCAGTATCCCCGAGGAACTGCGACCGCTGATGGGCAACCACATCCACGGCTGCGACGACTGCCAGCTCGTCTGCCCCTGGAACCGCTTCGCCCGGCGCACGGACGAAACCGATTTCCTGCCACGCCATGGGCTCGACACCGCCAGCCTGGTGGAGCTGTTCGCCTGGGACGAGGGGCCTTTCCTGCAACGCACGGAAGGCTCCGCGATCCGACGCCTTGGGTACGAACGCTGGCTCCGCAACCTCGCGGTCGCCTTGGGCAACGCCCCCAACTCGCCGGACATCGTGGCCGCGCTGCGTACCCGCTCCGATCACCCCAGCCCGCTCGTGCGCGAGCATGTCGCGTGGGCACTCGCCCGGCATCTCGGCCAAGCTCTGTCGTAAGCTGGTGGGAAAATCAGTCCACCCGCATGAAGTGCGTGCGATAGTGGCGCAGTTCCTCAATGGACTCGCGGATGTCGTCCAGCGCCATGTGACGGCCGTTTTTCTTGAAGCTGCTCGCGACCTCGGGCGCCCAGCGCTGGGCGAGGATCTTGAGGGTGCTGACATCCAGGTTGCGGTAGTGGCAATAGCCCTCCAGCCGGGGCATCCAGCGGGCCAGGAAGCGTCGATCCTGACAGATGCTGTTGCCGCACAGCGGCGAGGCGCCGGCGGGAACATGCCGGGCGATGAAATCCAGCGTGGCGGTCTCCGCGTCCGTTTCCGCGCGACGGCTTTGCCGGACGCGCTCCACCAAGCCGGAACTTCCGTGATGCTCGCGGTTCCACTCATCCATGCCCGCGAGAATCGACTCCGCCTGATGGATCGCAATGACAGGCCCCTCGGCCAGTACCTGAAGATGACTGTCGGTGATGATGGTGGCGATCTCCAGGATGCGATCCTGGAAGGCATCCAGGCCGGTCATCTCCAGATCGATCCAGATCAGGTTGTTCTCGCTCTTGCTCATGCGCTGATGTCCGTGATGCCGCCCGCGAGGCGTAGGGGTGCCGGGTCGATGCGCAGTCTAACGCAGGCGGGAAGCGCGCGAACCGCCGGTGATTTCCCTACAATGATCCAAACACGCTTCGCTGGAGCCAAGTCCATGAACCGCAAGCCGCACTCACTCGCCCTCGGCGTCGCCGCCCTGATGCTCGGAGCCATCGCCCCGATTCAGGCATCCGAGAACGCGGAGACCCTCTATCAAACCCACTGCCTCAAGTGTCACGGCAGCGAGATCTATACCCGCGCGGACCGCAAGGTGACCTCCCCGGAGGGACTCGAACGCCAGGTACAACGCTGCGAGCTGTCGCTCGGGCTCCAGTGGTTCGACGAGGACATCCATGATGTCGCCGCGCATCTGAACCAGCAGTTTTATCACTTCCCGCGCTAACCCCGTGCCTAAACGCCGCCTCTCCGCGCGTCAGATCGAACGCATCCAAGCCATCCAGGAACGCCGCCGCGAGCGGCTCGCCACGCGCCCGGAGCAGGCGCTGGCGGAACTCGACGCCGAGACGGAGCCGGAGGAAGGGCGGGTCGTGGTCCGCCACGGCGCCAATCTCGCGGTGGAGGATGCCCAGGAACAGGTCGTCCACTGTCTCGCGCGCCAGAACATCGGGCACGCGGTCTGCGGCGATCGGGTCGTCTGGCAGCGGATCGCCGATGGTCAGGGGGTCGTCACGGCGATCCTGCCCCGCACCGCCGTCCTCAGCCGGCCGGACTTCGGCGGCCACGACAAGGCGCTCGCGGCCAACCTGACGCAACTGGTGATCCTGATCGCGCCCGAACCCGAACCCAGCGGCTATCTGGTGGACCAGTATCTGGTCGCGGCCGAGGGCATCGGGATCGAGGCCATCATCGTCGGCAACAAGATGGACCTGCTGCCCGAGCCGGCGCGCGACGCCTTCCAGCGGCGCTTCGCGCACTATCCGGCGATCGGCTACCGCACCTTCTGGACCAGTCTGCGCGAACCTGACTCGATCCGCGCCCTGACCGCCGGCCTGGCCGGCGAGACCAGCGTGCTGGTCGGACAATCCGGCGTCGGCAAGTCCTCGCTGGTCAAGGCGCTGCTGCCGGACCGGGAGATCCAGATCGGCCGGCTGTCCAAGGCGACCGGGCTCGGCCGCCACACCACCTCCGCCGCCACCTGCTACCGCCTGAGCGGCAACGGCTTCCTGATCGACTCGCCCGGGGTGCGCAGTTTCCGGCTCGGCGCCATCGATCGGGCCGGACTGCAACGGGGCTTTCGCGAATTTCAGCCCTATCTGGGGCAATGCCGCTTCGGCGACTGCCGGCACGATCAGGAGCCCGATTGCGCGATCCGCCAAGCCGTGCGCGAGGGCCGGATCGCGCCCGCGCGGCTCGACAACTTCCGGCATCTGCTTGGGGACTGAGGGAGAAACAGCGATGGCCGGGTATTGGCTGATGAAATCGGAACCGGACACCTTCGGCATCGCCGATCTGGCGTCCCGCCCCAACCAGACCGAACCCTGGGATGGCGTCCGCAATTATCAGGCGCGCAACATGATGCGCGACGCCATGCAGCCGGGCGATCAGGTGTTCTTTTATCACTCCAACTGCGAGGTGCCGGGCATCGTCGGCATCGCCGAGATCGCCGGCGCGCCGCGTCCCGACCCCACCGCCTTCGACCCCGAGGCCAAGTACCACGACCCCAAGAGCGACCCCGATAATCCGCGCTGGTATCTGGTCGATGTCCGCTATCGGCGGCACCTCAAGCGCGTGATCCCGCTGGCCGAGCTGAAGGAGTATGCCGCGGGCGTTCTGGGTGAGATGCCCTTGGTGCGCAAGGGCAACCGGCTGTCCATCATGCCGGTCACCCCGGAACAGTGGGCGTTCATCCTGGGGCTGGAGTGAGGCGCGCGACGCTCGCCCCGCTCGGACTCACATGAGCTTGACGATGCCGCTGACGCGGGCAATCCGAGCATCTGACTCCCCAGCTTGAGACCCTGCTCGGCGAAGCTCTCCAGGTCGCCCCAACGGTCGTCGGTGTCGACGACATCGGCGAGCAACTCGCCCACCACCCGCAGCCGATAGGCGCCGTCCGCCCGTTCGGCCGGCGGGGTCGGCTCGGAGCAGACATAGAGCACGGGCTCGCGCTGCCCCATGGGGACAAAGGCCAGGATGTAGCGATAGGTCCGCCCATCCCCGCTCTCGATCTCACCCAACAGCGAGGCGGCATGGTTACCGACCTGGTAACGCTGCCTCGGGATGGCGGTCTTGATGACTGGACGCTCTTGCATCGGCTTGCTCCGTTGAAATGTCTCGATCAGATGGGGCCACAGGGCGGCGGACACCAGACGCCAGGCACTCAGGGCGCGGCCGCGTAGTCGATGGTGATCTCCTCATTCACCAGGATCGTCCGCAAGGCATGGAGATCGAAGCCGTCGAACACGGCATTCGGCTGCTCGCCGTGGTTCAGCCAGCGCAGCAGATTGTCGCCGCGACGGCCGCTCAGAACCTGCGTCTCGGCGTCGAACACCCAGAGCACATGGGGACCGTCTTCATCCACCTCCGGGCCGGTGAAGGTGCCGATATGGTCGCCGGCCTCGAAACAAACCCTGGCGAAGCAACCCTTGCCATGGATCGGTGACGGCGCTGCGTAGAGCAGGCGGCCGAGTGGGTCGCTGTCATGCCGCGACCCAGCAGAAGAGTTCGGAGTACGAGGAGAAGAGGCGATCACGCAACGAGACCTGTGATTCACTGCTCATGAAATCGGCCAGCCAGCACTTGTGGCATGGCATCCGGCGGGCACAATAGTGCAACTCGCCAGAAGGATGAATGCCCATGATCAAATGCCCAGGGAATACCATCCACGCGACCCTGGCACCCCTGAAAGCGCGCATTGAACCAGCCATGGCAATTCAAACCGATCGAAGCCAACTCCGCGAAGGAAGATTGGTACGCTGGAACGCCGACAAGGGGTTTGGCTTCATCCGCCCCCAGGACGGCGGCAAGGACGTCTTCGTTCATATCAGCGCACTCCCGGCGGGGCGACTCCCCGAGATGGGTACCGCACTGGTCTTCAGCGCCGTCGATGACCCTCGGGGACGCGGGCAACGTGTCCTCAAGGCCGTCGCGGCCGACGGTTCACAACCCGCGACGTCGTTGCGACCGCGCGATGCCTTGACAGCCGAGTACCCCAGCCGCCGCGCCGACCAGAGCCGGCCACGGGCACACCCGTCCGAGACGGTCGACGATCATGACCGAGGGCGCGCAACCCCAAGGCGGCGCGACCAGACCCTAAGGCCACTCCCGCTCAACGCCCAAGGCGCGCTGGTCGGTCTCCTCGCCCTGTTTTGCCTCGCCGGTGCGGTGACCATGATCCCGACCACCCCGATCCCGCTGATCGCCTACCCCGCCATGAGCCTGGGCGCTTTTCTTGCCTACGCGCGCGACAAGCTGAGCGCGATTCGAGGGACCTGGCGGATACCCGAGGATTCGCTCCATCTGCTGGAGGCGCTGGGCGGGTGGCCGGGTGCCTACATCGCGCAGCAGACCATGCGCCACAAGACAGTCAAGACCAGCTACCAGGTGTCCTACTGGGCCATCGTCTGTCTCCATGTAGCCTTCTGGGGCATCTGGATCGTCTCGCCCGAGACCCTCGTCTACCTTTTCCAATCCGTGGCTGGTCAGTCGTAACGCTGGGTGCCTGGTCAGGCGAACGACGGGCACGGCTGACGATCATCGTCTGTTTGACACCATCCTGTATCGGTATCTGGCCGCCGTCTCGGCCGATCAATCGACAGGGGCTCATGCGCGAAGTGCTCGATCTCCCGATGCCGCTCGGATTCCGCCGGCGCAGATCCGTTTTGTGACCGCATGATGAGATTCAGCGCTTCCTCGACTGCGAGAATATGCGCGCGTCCTGACCGCAGCGTGTTCCGACGCCTCCCCGTCGCCGAGACCGGGCCTCTCTGAAGCCCGAGATCAAACACGATTGGCGCGGGCGCGAGTCATTCCTCGAAAGCCTGGATCGGCGCTCGAATTGAAATGGCTCGCCCACCTTCGGCGCCGAGGAAGGGACAAGATCGAGGTCATCCCGAGTTCATCACACAGGAGCCATCACGCCATGCAACGCTATACCCTGACCGATTACGACGAGGCATCTCCCGATACGCGCGCGGTCTATGATGACTTCATGCGCACGACCGGGGAGAGCGCGGTTCCCATCTGGATGCAGAGCCTCGGGCACAGCGCACCCCTGGCCCGGGCCTATTGGGAGCGGGCGAAGGGCACGCTTTTCAGTGGCAGCCTGCCCCTGCCGCTCAAGGAGATGATCGTCTTCGTCGTCTCGGCCAGGCATGGCGCGCGCTACTGCTCGGCCTGCCACGCCCAGAATGTCCTCAGTCTCGACAAGACGTTGTCATTCGACGAACTGCACAGCTTCGTCACGGCGGGCACGGAACGGGTTCTGCCGCCCTACTACGAGCAGGTCGTCGCCTTCGCGGAAAAGGTCATCGCCGATGCCAATCAGGTGACGGACGAAGACTTCGAGAATCTGATGGACGAGGGTTTCAGCCGGGAGGAGATCTGCGAAATCATCGCGGTCATCGATCTGGCGTCCATGTTCAACATCTACACCAGCGCCTTGAAGTTGGATCTGGATCCAAACTATCGTGCCATTCTCTGAGGGTTGTCCGGAGATGGGATCATGGAGAAGGACCTAACAGCCTCCTGGCGGGAACGGACCGCGCAGCAATTGGTGCGGTACGAGGCCGTGTTCAAGCTGCTCGACGATGTCCAGCAGACCGAGCATGTCGAGGAGATCGCGCAACGGGTCGCGCGGCATTGGAAGTATTTCGCCAATGTCACCTGTTGGCGGCTGGTGCTGCCCTCGGAGGAGGGCTTCCTGGTCATCGACGGCGCGCGCGGGGAGGCCCGTCTCGCGAGCGTCGCGACGCTCGATGCCTGGGACGCCTGGCACCTGTCCCAACAGAAGCCGCGCCTGGTGCGGCCGGCGGAACTGGTCGCGCCGCCGCTGCCCCCGGAGCACCTGGCGGGCAAGGCCATCACCGAGATCCAGGTCTTGCCCTTCGTGCGTCTGGGGCAGTGCACCGGGCTTTTGAGCGCGGCCGCGCGCCACGAGCCCTTCAATGAGCTGGACATCAAGTTCATTCGGCTCTTCGGCAGCCACTTGACCGATCGCCTGTCCGGGATCGAGCTACGCCGACACGCCATGAAGGCCCTGGTCGACAAGGCGACCCGCGATGCCCTGACCGGGCTCCTGAATCGCGGTGCCATCATCGAGCAGCTCGACACCCAGCTCGCGCGGACGATCGCGGGCGGCGAGCCACTGAGCATCATCCTGGCCGACATCGATTTCTTTAAGATCATCAACGACAACCATGGCCACCTCGCCGGCGATCAGGTGCTGCGCGAGGTCTCGCGCCGGCTGCGCGCGCAAGCCTTCTCCGGGGACAGCCTGGGACGCTACGGCGGGGAGGAGTTTCTGTTCGTGCTCGCCGCGTGCAGCCCGGAGAACGTCGCGCGGGCGGCCGAGCGCTTTCGCCGCATCGTCGCCGATACCCCGATCCAGATCGGCCCTGATCCGCATCAGGCGCTGAATGTGACCATCAGTCTGGGGACGGCAAGCACCAGTGGGCATGAGCACCCCAGGCTTGAAGCCTTGATCAAGCGCGCCGACGATGCGCTCTACCAGTCGAAGGGATCTGGACGCAACCGGGTCACCATCGGATGAGCGGGCGGCCCGCGATCACCGGCGCCTCTCCAAAAGGCGAGGGTGCCGGCCCGAAGCCCTGGGGCGCCGGAGGGGCCTTGCCGGAGCTGCTGATCCGCGCGGGCGATCGACCGCTCTTTCTGGCCATTCAACGCGGATTGGCGCTGGTGCTGCCGCTGATCATGGTCGGCGCGCTGGCCATTCTGGTCCGCGACTTCCCCTCGCTCGGCGCGCAGCAGATGCTGGACGCCGCCTTGGGGCCGGCCTGGCGGATCCGCTGCGGCAATCTGATCGACGGCTCGTTCGGCATCGCCTCGCTGGCCTTGCTGTGCGCCCTCAGCGGGACCATGGCGACGCTCCACAACCAGCGCCATTCCGGCCCCTTCGTGAGCCCGATCATGGCGGCGGTCGTCGTCCTCTCGTGCTTCTTCGTCATCACCGCGCCGGCTCAAGCGGGAAGCTGGAGCGAACTCTTCTCCCTGAGCCACGGCCTCCTGGTGGCGATGGGCGTCGCGGCGCTCGGCTCCTGGATCTTTCTGCGCCTGTCCCAGATCCAGTGGTTGCAGCTCCCGTTCCGCACGGTCGGCAGCGATCCGGTGGTGCGCGACGTGCTGACCGTGATGCCGGCCGGCATGCTCACCATCCTCTGCTTCGGTCTCCTGCAATGGGCACTCACGGCGGTGGGCGTCGCCGATCTCTACGCGAGCACGCGCGACTGGGTGGGGCAGCCGTTCACGGATGCCGGCAGCGGTCTCGACACCGGACTCTCCTACGTGGGCCTGTCCCAGATCCTCTGGTTCTTCGGCGCCCATGGTCCCAACCTGCTGTTCGCGGTCGAGGAGCATGTCCTCATCCCGGCGGGGCTGGCGAATGCCGCCGCCTTGCAGGCGGGCGGCGAGCCCGTCTTCATCATCACCAAATCCTTCGTCGATGCCTTCGCGCGCATCGGCGGCTCGGGCAGCTCGCTCTGTCTCATCCTGGCCATCCTGCTCGTCAGCCGCGATGCCGGCGGGCGCAAGCTCGCGGTCTTCGCGCTCTTTCCGGCGCTCTTCAATGTGAACGAGCCGCTGTTGTTCGGCATCCCGCTGATCCTCAACCCGAGCTACCTCATTCCCTTCCTCCTGACCCCCGTGGTCCAGACCTTGACGGCCTTTGCCGCGACGGCGCTCGACCTGGTGCCCCACACCACGACCGCGATGCCCTGGACGACGCCGGTCCTGATCAGCGGATTCGTCGCGACCGGCTCGGTGGCGGGTCTGGTCATGCAACTCATCAATGTCGCCCTGGGAACCCTCCTCTACATCCCCTTCGCGCGTCTCTCCGACCGCGTGCGCGAGCACCGTGGCAAACGGGTTCTGAACGGACTCCTGCGCGCCGCCGAGAGCAGCGAGACCGGGTCGGGCGGCCGCAAGTGTCTCGATCGACCGGGCGAGGAAGGCCGGCTGGCGAAGGCGTTGGCCGACGACCTGGTCCTCGCGCTCAAGGCGCAAGGCCAGCTCTTTCTGGAATACCAGCCCCAGATCGGCGCCAAGGGATGCTGTGTCCACGGGGTCGAGGCGCTCTTGCGCTGGAGCCATCCGGCCTATGGACGCATCCCGCCGCCGGTGACCGTGGCCATCGCGGAGGACATGGGCCTGATCGACCGGCTCGGCGCCTTCGTGCTCGCCGAAGCCTGCGCGCAGCGGGCGGCCTGGCGCGGCGCGGTGCCGGACGCGCTGATCCTCTCGGTCAACGTCTCGCCGCGACAGTTGTTGAGTCCGGCGTTCGCCCGCACCGTGCTTGAGGTTCTCGGGCAGACCGGACTCGATCCGCATCTGCTGGAGCTTGAGATTACCGAATCGACGGTGCTCATCCCGGACGCGCTCGCGCTGGACTCACTGCGCCGGCTGCGCGAGACCGGGGTGCGTATCGCGATCGACGACTTCGGCATGGGGCATGCCTCGCTGCGCTATCTGCGCGAACTGCCGATCGACACGGTCAAGATCGACCGCTCACTCACGGTCGGAGGTCCAGGCGGTCTCAATGAGCACATCGTGCGCAGTATCAACGAGCTGAGCCGATCTCTTGGCATCACCACCATCGTCGAGGGTGTTGAACTCGACTCGCAATTGACGAGGTTTCTCGCGCTGGGTTGCGACACCTTCCAGGGCTATCTCTTCAGCCGTCCGCTGGCGCCCGACGATTGCCTGAGCTTCATCGGTGCCAGGCAGAACAACACATCGCCGACAGGCGTCCCCGAAGCAGGTGATCGCGCAGTCATGGGCTCGCGAGAACTCCGAGCGTCGCGTGATTGAGCCGAGGGCCGGGGCCAGTGGATCGCAGCGGTTGCCGCACTCATTGGCAAATGCTTGAATGATCCAGCCCTAGAACCAGTTGCCCCATCCGTCCAAGGACCGAAGATGTCTGAGCGCCCATTCCGCTGGCTACCCTGGTTTCTCGCCTGCGCGCTCCTGATGCCTTTGGCAGCCGAAGCGGAGCTCGAGCTCTCGGGATTCGGCACCCTGGGCGGAGCAATCTCGGATCAGGACTTCACCTATCAGCAGCGGATCACGGAAAGCGGCACCCTGAATCGGGACTCCGTCATCGGATTTCAGCTCGACGGCCATTTCAGCCCGGAGTGGGGCGTCACCATCCAAGGGAAGGCCGCTCCATCGGAAAAGCGCGAGAACGGCTGGGACCCGACGCTCACCTGGGCCTTTCTGTCCTGGCGCCCGACGAACGACCTCCTATTGCGCGCCGGGAAACTGCGCATGCCGCTGATGCTGTACTCCGCGAATAGCGACGTCGGCACCACCTACCCCTTTGCCCAGATGCCCGCGGAGGTCTACTCGATCGCCCCGATCACCGATGTCATTGGCCTCGCCTTTAGCTGGAGCTGGTCGAGCGGAACGATAGACTGGACATTGGATGGCTACGGCGGTCAAAGCGATGTCAATCGGCGCTTCTATTTGCGCGATGGTTTGCCGGGCTACTTCGATGCTGGCCCGCTTTACGAGGAGACCGATGTCAATCTGGGCGGATTGGTCCTCGCCCTGCGCCAAGGCGGCAATACCTGGCAGGTCGGACTGCATCGTGTCGAGGTAATCGCGAACGCGGTCGACTTCCCCCAAACCTACCCCTGGGTGTCGATGGGGCCGGGCGCGGGCTACTATCAACTGCCGGACATGCCCGGGGCCAATGTGCCGACGGTCGAGTCCCTTCGTAGCGATCTCTTGACCTTGAGCGCCGAGATCGCGCTACCGAGCGACTTTCAATTGGTCGCCGAGTATGCGCGTCGCGTCGTCAATAACGCGACCATCGGCCTGGATGCCCACTCTGGTTATGTCGCATTGCTCAGGCCAGTCGAGCGATGGACGCCCTATGTCTATCTAGCCGGACTGCGCTCCAATCAGAACGCACTCGACCTCTATAACGGGATGAATGGCAATCGGGTGCCAGACTCTGTTCCGAAAGCGTCCTTCGTCAATGCCGCTCAGCGTTTCGGCGCGGATCGTCTGGTTCCCTACGACCAATATACGCTGGCGATCGGCACGTCCTATAGCCTCACGCCCAAGAGCAGGCTCAAAGCGGAGTTTGCGCATACCCGATCCGGCATTGCCTCGAGCTTCATCGATGCGCCGACAGGAGAAGACAGCGGTGACCGCGAGGTCAATGTCTTCTCGCTCTCCTACAGCTTTACCTTCTGAGGGTAAAGAGCGTGCGCCTTCTGCCAGCCCTGCTGCTACTCGCCGCGCTGCCTTCAGCGATCGCCGACCCCGTGATCATCGGCAACGCGAGCCTGTCATCGCTCGACGGGACCACGCTCCAGCGCATCTATACAGGCCGCGTCGTCGAGGTCAACGGACAGCGCGTCACTCCAGTCGACCTGCCGCCCGGCAATGCGCTCCGCGACAGCTTCCTGCGCGTCTACCTTGGCCAGGACGATGACAAGTACACGGGCTACTGGACGGTGCGGCGCTATGTGGGGAAAGGGACACCGCCACGCATACTGTCGAGCACGACAGAGGTCCTGGAGTTCGTTTCCAAGAACGCCGGGGCTATCGGCTATGTGGACGGCGACGATGCCACGCGCGACGTGAAAGTCCTCTTGCGGAACGCGCCGTGAGTCCCTTGCGAGCTCGCTCCGCCGATCACGTCATGCTCGAAAACAGCCTTGCCCGTGGTGACGGACAAACCCTCGGAGCACCCGTGCCACCCTCATAGAGCGGCCAGCGCCATGTGCGCGGTCGTATCGCGGTGCTCGACCGTCCGGGTCTGGAGCAACGCGCCCGCGAGTGTTATGGCGTGGTCAAGAGAAAGCGCGACCGGCTCCTACCGGTCGATTGGTCACTTGAGACGGTGGGGATGTTCGCCTCCTGGAGATGGTCGGTTGACCACCGCCAATTGCCTCCTTCGCGGATGCTCGGCATGCGGATTGGTCTACCCCGCGATCGTGACCTGAACGCTGTGCTCGCGCTGGTCATCGACCAAGTGGATGACCTGTTCGTCCAGATCGACATCATCGACTATCAGGCGCGCGACACCCGCTTCGTGCCCCGCGAGCGCCTGGGTTTTCACGACGGCGATCTGATAGGTGGTCGACCGATAGCGGTAACGGATCTTGAACCCGTCCCAGTGTTCCGGCAGGCAGGGTGCGAAGCGCAGCCGGTTCACGTCCAGGCTTAGCCCGAGCAGGGACTCCAGAATCAGCCGGTACATCCAGCTCGCCGAGCCGGTATACCAGCTCCAGCCGCCGCGCCCGATGTGCGGCGCAACGCCGTAGACATCGGCCGCGATCACATAGGGCTCGACCTTGTAGGTGGCGATGGTCTCGGGCGAGCGCCCGTGGTTGATCGGGTTGATCATGGCGAAGAGTTCCCAGGCGCGGGCTTGGTCGCCCAATTGCGCGAAGGCCATCGCCGCCCAGATCGCGGCATGGGTGTACTGCCCGCCGTTCTCGCGCACGCCGGGGACGTAGCCCTTGATGTAGCCGGGATTGAGCGTCGACTGATCGAAAGGCGGATCCAGCAGCTGGATCAGCCCGGCGTCCCGGCGCACCAGACGCGCGTCCAGGGCGTCCATCCCCTGACGGGCGCGCTCGGGATCGCCGGCCCCGGAGAGCACCGACCAGCTTTGCGCGATGGAGTCGATCTGGCATTCGGGACTGCTCGCCGACCCCAGCGGAGTGCCGTCGTCGAAGTAGGCGCGCCGATACCAGCCGCCATCCCAGCCATGCGCTTCGAGGCTCTCGCGCAACCGCGCCGCCTCCCGCTCGCAACGCTCGCCGAAGTCGGCGTCATCCTGACGGCGCGCCAGGGCGGCGAACCGGGTCAGCACCTCGTGGAGGAACCAGCCCAGCCAGATGCTCTCGCCCCGGCCCTTGATCCCGACCAGGTTCATGCCGTCGTTCCAGTCGCCCGAGCCCATCAGCGGCAGGCCATGCTCGCCGAAGCGCAGACCGTGCAGGATGGCGCGGACGCAATGCTGGTAGAGCGTCGCCGACCTCCTCGGACTGGCCGGGGAGATCGTAATAGGCGTCGTCCTCCCCGCCGACCAGGCGGCCGTCCAGGAAGTGGGCCGTCTCCTCCAGCACGCCGGTGTCCCCGGTGGCCTCGACATAGCGGCAGGTCGCGAGCGCGAGCCAGAGATAGTCGTCCGAGCAACGGGTCCGCACCCCGCGGCCCGAGGGCGGATGCCACCAGTGCTGGACATCGCCCTCGGGGAACTGGCGGGCGGCTGCGCGCAGCAGGTGTTCGCGCATCAGCGCGGGCTCGGCATGGATGAGCGCCATGCTGTCCTGCAACTGGTCGCGGAAGCCGAAGGCACCGCCCGACTGGTAGTAGCCGCTGCGCGCCCAGAGCCGGCAGGCCAGGGTCTGATAGAGCAGCCAGCCGTTGGCCAGGATGTTGAGCGAGGCGTCCGGGGTCTCCACCTGCACCGCGCCCAGGGTGTGCGTCCAATGCTGGCGGACCGCTTCCAGCTCGGTCCGCGCGGCCGAGGCGCCGCGACCGCGATGCAGAAGGCCGCTGGCGTCGTCCGCGCCGCGCCGCCCGACCACGCCCAGCCGGAAGACGATGGTGCGCGTCTCCCCATGGCTCAGGTCGAAGGTCGTCTGGAGCGCGCCGCAGGCATCCAGCGCGGCACCGACCTTGCCGGACAGACGTATGCCGTCCCAGCGCGGCCGGCTGGGCGAGCGTCCCGTTGCGACCGATGAATTCAGCCCGGTCGCCGCTGAGGGTCCGCGTCCGGATCGTCCACGTCGAAAAAGGCGAGGTGGTCGGCGAACTCGGTGTTGTAGGGATTGCGCGCGAAGAGCGCGCCGCTGGTCGGATCGATCTCGGTGATGACATGCAGGGTCGATTTCGGCCGCAGATCGGCGAGCACCCACTCCACGTAGCCGGTCGCGGACAGCCGGCGCGGCTGATTCGACGCATTGCGCACCTTGAGCACCGAGAACTTGATCGGGGCATCCACGGCCACGTAGACCCACAGCTCCGACTCGATGCCGTCCTCGCTGTGCTCGAAGAGGCTGTAGCCGAAGCCGTGGCGGGTCACGTAGGAGGTCGCGCTGGCAACGGGCAGGGGCGTTGGCGACCAGACATGGCCGCTGTCCTCGTCGCGCAGATAGAAGGCCTCGCCGCTGGCGTCGCTGACCGGGTCGTTGTGCCAGGGCGTGAGCCGGAAGGCGTGGGCGTTCTCGCTCCAGGTGTAGGCCATGCCGCTGGCGGAGATGACCGTCCCGAAGTGCGCGTTCGCCAGCACGTTCACCCAGGGCGCGGGCGTCGTCTGGCCGGGCGCGGTGGTGATGACGTACTCGGTCCCATCCGGGCTGAAGCCACCCAGTCCGTTGTCGAACAGGAGACTGGGAAGCGCATCACTGCCAACCGCCAACGGACCACTGACGACTTTCTCGACACCCCGGCTCCACTCGGCGAAGTGGCTGCGGGTCGGGCGCAGACGCGGAACGCGCCGTTCCAGCGGGCCGCGTCGGTTGAGCTGCTCCAGCAGGGTGCCCCGCGTGTCGCTCAGGATCACCCGCGCCACCGTCTGGAAGAGGATGCGGTCCTCGTGGCTGATCTGGTCCGCCGGGCGGATGAAGATGCCGCCGGGCCGGTCGATGACGTGCGCCTCGACGCCCGCGGCGATGAGTCCCAGGATCTGGTCATGGAGTAGCTGGCGATACCCGGCGCGATCCTCGTTCCAGATCACCAGGTCCACGGTCAGTCCCTTCAGACGCCAGTAGGCATGGGCCTGGACCAGTTGATGGACCAGCTCGATGTTCGCCGGATCGCCGATCTGCACCAGCACCAGCGGCACGTCGCCGGACACCGCGTGGCTCCAGAGCCCGGATTGGCCGCGCCGGTTCTGAATGAGCACGCTCGGCTCGGCGCGCAGCGAGGCATTGGCATAGAGGATCGAGCTGGCCAGACGCCCGTAGAGCTGCACGTCGGACTGACTGGCGTTGATCTGGCGCAGCACCACCTGGCTGTGGGTCCAGGCGAGGTCGAAGACGCGATCGGCGAGGCGCTGATCCTGGTATTTCTCGACCAGGCCCAGGACGATCTCGCGGGTGTCGCCGATGCCGGTGACACGGTCGAGCGTGACGGACTGATCGGGATCGAGCGTAATCACGCAACGGATGGCGACGATGGGATCCAGCACCGAGCCAGCGCTGCCCGAGAGTGTCGTGTCGCCGGTCAGCGCCTGGGGGTTCGCGACGCTGCGGTCGCGCCCGATGAAGGCCATGCGATCCGTTTCATAGGAGATGGCGTCGCACTCCACCCCGCGCAGCACCATGAGGTGGAGCATCCAGGGCGAGGCTTCGTCCCGAGAGCGTGGCCGGCGAGTGCAGAGGATCGCCGGACGCGGATGGAGAATCTCAGTCTGCACGAAGAGGTTGCTGAAGGCCGGATGCAGGGCGTCGGCCGCCGCCGGGGCGAGCACGACCTCGGCATAACTGGTGACCTCGATGACCCGACGGCTGCGGCCGCGGTTGGTCAGACGCACCCGGCGCAGCTCGATATCGTCCTCGGGCGAGACGGCGATCTCGGTATAGGACTCGATGCCGTTGTCGCGGCGGCGGAACTCGGCGCGTCCCTCCGAGAAGATCGCCTCGTAGCTGTCCGGCGTCTTGAGGGTCGGCTGATAGGCGGTCGACCAGAATTCCCCGCTCGCCAGATCGCGCAGATAACAGAAGCTGCCCCAGGGATCGCGCGTGCTGTCCTCGCGCCAGCGGGTGACGGCGAGATCCTTCCAGCGGCTGTAGCCGCCGCCCGCGTTGGTGACCATCACATGGTAGCGCCCGTTCGACAGCAGCTTCACCTCGGGGACGGGGGTGTGAGGCGTGGTGAAGACGCGGATCTGCGACTCCTGACCGCTGGCGCTGGTGTGGATGTCGGTGGGCTCGCCGGTGGCGTGCGTGTAGAAGGATGGCGTCTGGGGGATGCGCTCCTGAAGCAGCAGGGCGGTCGCCTGGAACATCGGAGCCGACGCGAAACGTCGCTGCATCGGTCGATCCAGCAGCAGATAGGCGAGCGCGAGGAAGCTCATGCCCTGGTGATGGGCCATGAAGGAGCGCACCACGGCGTGCGCCTGCCCCCGGGGCAGTCGGGACGCGGTGTAGTCGATGGCTTCATAGAAGCCGTAGCGCCCCTCGAACCCGCTGGCGGCGAGCCGCTGGAGATTCTGGCAGGCGGCCTCGGGCGCCACCATGAGTGCCAGCGCGGAGGCGTAGGGGGCGATGACCAGATCCTCGGCCAGCCAGCGCTTGAGTCCCAGGCCGGGTACCCCGAAGGCGTGATACTGGTAATTGAGCTGAACGTCGACCGTGTTGTAGCCAGACTCGGACACGCCCCAGGGGACGCCGCGCTGCTTGCCATACTCGATCTGCCGCGCCACCGCCGTGCGATAGGTCTGATCCAGCAGGGTGTTGTCATAGGTCGGCATCACCAGCAGCGGCATCAGGTATTCGAACATGGAGCCGCTCCACGACAGGAGCGTCGGATCGCCGGCGGCGAGGGTCAGCAGGCGTCCCAGGGCAAACCAGCTCTCCTGCGGCAACTGCCCCTGCGCGATCCCCACGAAGCTGGCCAGACGCGCCTCGGAGGCCAGCAGGTCGTAATAACTCGCATCCTGGCGCCGATCGGTGACGTTGTAGCCGATCGCCAGCAGTTGGCGCGCCTCGTCGAAGAGGAAGTCGTAGTCCATCTCGGCCAGCTCGCCGGCTTGCAGGGCCAGGCGTTCAAGCGCGGCGATGCGCTCGCGGGCGCGCTGGCTGGCGTCCCGGATCCTGTCGTCCTTGCCGTCCTCGTTGTCTTCCGAGACAGTCTCTAGCGTCAACTCAAGCCCGGCCAGTTCGCGCAGCGTGGGGATCCTGTCGATGCCGGGGGACTCGCCCAGCTCAAGCCAGGGCGCGAGGAACAGCAGCTCATCCAGGAGGGCGCGGCATTGCTGGGCCAACGACAACGCCCAGGCGTTCGCGGCACCTTCGGTGTGCTCGGTCAGATCCCGCGCCGCCGACTCGGCCGCCGTCACCAGCGACTCAAGACAGCGGTGCGTCGCCGCCAGCCCGGTCGGCCGCGCCTTGGCGGCCGACTCCAGCGCCTGCTTGAATGGCGTGCGCGCGGCCGGCGCGGCGCGCTTCCGGCGCTGCTCGGAACCGGCTTCAAGCGCCTCCGCCAGGAGGCTGAAGCTGTCCTCGATCCCATCCAGCCAGCGCGGGCTCAGGATGGGCGCGTCGATCAGCGCGAGCAGACCCGGTTGCAGGGTCAGCAGATGGCCCGCGAGATTGCCGCTGTCCACCGAGGAGATGTAGATCGGCGCGAGCGGCTTGAGCGTCTGGGTGTCGTACCAGTTGAAGAAATGGCCGCGATACCGCTCCAGGCCGACCATGGTGTCCAGCGCGCTGGCGGTGCGCGCGATGAGTCCGCCGGTCGTCAGATAGCCGAAGTCATGGGCGGCCAGATTGGCGAGCAGCGACAGCCCCATGTTGGTCGGCGAGGTGCGATGCGCGACCACCGCCACCGGATGTTCCTGATAGTTGTCCGGCGGCAGCCAATGGTCGTCCGGGCCGACGAACTGCTCGAAGAAGACCCAGGTCTTGCGCGACAGGGCGCGCAGGAAGCGGAACTGGTCGGCGCTCAGACGGGCCTCGCGGCGGACCAGCGGACGGCTCATCCACCAGGCGACGGTGGGCGCGGCCAGCCAGAGCAGCAGGATCGGCCCGGCCACCAGCAGCACGGCCGGCTTGACCAGCGCCAACCCCAAGGCCACGAGCGCGGCGAGCGCGGGCGCGACGCCCATGATCCGGTGGAAGGCGAAGAGCCCCCGACGGCCGCGATCCTGATCGCACGAGGAGGCCCATTCGAGCAGGTGTCGATGACTGACCTGCGTCCGCCAGAGGGTGCGGACCATGGCGTCCAGACTGAAAAGCGCCTCGAAGGGGAGACAGAGGACGGTGAAGAGCGCCTGGGCCAACTGCCGGCCCGCCGCGCGGACCGCCGAGGCGAGGTGATGACGCCAGCGCACATCGCCCGGCTTTTGCAGCAGGTTGAGCAGCGCGGTCAGCAGGGACGGGATCAGCGAGAGGCCGAGCACCGCGAGCGTCCAGAGCCCCGGTGCGTCCGAGACCGTCCAGCCCAGCACGAAGAGCGCGCGTCAGGGCCGCCGGCACCAGACTGCGCCGCAGGTTGTCGGCCAGCTTCCAGCGCGACAGCGCCGAGAGCGGGTTGCGGCGCTGGCGCGACTCGCGACCGGGGACGCGCGGCAGCAGCCAGCAGGCGATCTGCCAGTCGCCGCGAATCCAGCGGTAGCGCCGGCTCACGTCCGCGCTGTAGCAGGCCGGATAGTCCTCGTAGAGCAGCACATCGGAGAGCAGCCCGGAGCGGGCGTAACAGCCTTCCAGCAGGTCGTGGCTGAGGATGCGGTTCTCGGGGAAGCGCCCGTCGAGCGCCTGCTCGAAGGCATCGACATCGTAGATGCCCTTGCCGATGTAGGAGCCTTCCTGGAACCAGTCCTGGTAGACGTCGGAGACGGCGTGGGTATAGGGGTCGATGCCGGCATCGTTGCCGTGCAGGCGCGCATAGCGCGAGCGGTTGGCGCCGGGCAGACTCACGGCGACGCGCGGTTGCAGGATGCCGTAGCCTTCGGCGACCACCTGCCGCTTGCGGGTCATAGGCGGCGCGATTGAGCGGATGCGCCAGGGTGCCGACCAGCTCGCGCGCCGCGTCGCGCGGGAGCTGGGTGTCGGTGTCCAGGGTGATGACGTAGCGCACGCCGAGCAGGATCGTCCGTCGCGCCGACGATCGAGCGCGAAGCGATCCCCGGCGTCGCCGCGCAGCAGGGCGTTCAGATCCGCCAGCTTGCCGCGCTTGCGCTCGTAGCCCATCCAGATCCGCTCCTGCGGATTCCAGCGGCGCGCGCGGTGGAAGAGATAGAAGGTGTCGCCACTGTCGCGCGGGTACTTCGCGTTCAGCGCCGCGATCCCCTGCTGCGGCCAGTTGCGCCAGCGACTGCATCCTCCGGCAGCGTTTCCGTCTGCGGCGTCACGCACATCGGTCAGGAGGCCAAAGTGCAGGCTGTCATCCCGATTGGCCAGGAAGCGGACCTCCAGCGCCTCGACCAGCGACTCGATGCCCGCCACGCTGGTGAGCATGGTCGGGGTCACCACCAGGGTGCGCGAGTCCGGCGGGACGCCCTCGGAATAATCCAGGCGCGGCAGCGGCTGGGGCGTCGCCAGCAGCGTCGCCAGCCAGTTGACCAGCGCCAGCGCGAGCTGACTGGTGCCCAGCACGGCGGCCAGGCCCACCAGCAGGAGCAGCCAGCCCGGCATGGCCATCGGCGCGCGCCTGGGCCAGCAGCCCCCCGGTGAAGAGCGCCGTGAGCAGCGCGATCGCGCCCAGATAGAGTGACAGGGGGAATTGGCGGCCCCGTCGTTGCAGTGACGCCAGGAGACGCAAGCGCGAGCGCGCCCGGCGTTCGAGCCGCGAACAGTCCCCGGTCGATCAGGTAAATAGCCCACATGCCCGGCTCGCGCATCGGTGCCGGGCGGGATCGCCTGTCCGGCGTCCCTGGCCAGCTCGATCGCGTGACGCGCCACTTCCTCTTCGGACACCCGGCTGTTCTTCGCGACCTTCTCCACGACATGGCGGTAGCGATCGCGGGTGGCGAACTCCATCCGCCCGTACACCCCGCCCGGATCGTCGCGCAGGATCCGCTCGACCACGCTCATGGCCTCGACGAACTCGCGCCAGTCCATCGCACCCAGGGCGCGCAGACTGCCGATGCTGTTGCCGATGGAGACCTGATCGGCGGCCTGCTGCTGGTTCTCGACCTGGACCAATTGCTCGATCGTCAGGCCGGACTCGGCGAGCTGCTGCTCGATCCAGGTCAGCGGCAGGGCCAGGGCGGAACTCTGGCCCTGAAGACGGCGCGCCAGCTCCGCGACGAAGGCGCCGGACATGGGCGGATTCGAGCGCGCCATGTCCGCGATCACCAGGATCAGATTCTTGGGGTCGCTCTCGGCCATCGCCGTCATCTGGTCGGCCCAGCCGTCGGCCAGATTCTGGTCGGTGCGGCTGGCGGCGATCCGGACCGCGACGCGGCGCAGATTCTCGATCAGCGCGAGCCGCAGCATGATCGGGATGGCCCACAACTCACCCAGCTTGAGGGTGGTGACGGTCTGATAGGCGGCGACGAAACGGTTGAGGTTCTCGGGGTCCACCCGGCCATCGCCGTGGGCGATGATCTCCAGCGCCAGGTCATAGACCCGTGGCAGGCCGGCCGAGGCACCATGGCGCAGGCGCGGCAGTTCCCGGCTGTAGCCCTTGGGCAGATGCCGCTTGGCGGTGCGGATCTGATCCTCGATCAGATAGAAGTTATCGAGCAGCCATTCCCCGGCCGGCGCGATCCGGCGGTTCTCCGTGACCGCGACCATGAGCAGCCGGCAGACGCCGATCAGGATGGTTTCATTGTCCTTGAGGCGAGCCAGCAGGCGATCCGGCGGGTGTCCGGGCATCAAGAGGTGCGAGTCGGCGAGCCGCTTGCCGTGCTCTTCCATCTGTACGGCGCTGAAGAGTTCGGAGCGCAACGGCGATTCGTCGCCGCGATCGCGCGAGGTCAAACGGTTTCCAGAGCCCCGGTGCCGCCACTGGAGCAGGGTTTCGCGCATCGTCAAATTGCTCTCCCGCATCTTTGCGGTCTCCGGCGTCGGCGGATCCTGTGCCTGGAGCGAATGCCCGGAGACCGGTTTTTGGCGACACGGTCTCCCGTCATTTCATCGAAGGACCCATGAGGCTCGGCGCCTGATGAAAGATCAAGGAAGCGGGGTGGATCAGTCAGGCGTGTCCACCACCCGCCAGAAGGTCGCGACACCCGCCTGATGGAGAGGGTGTCGGCGATCTGAACGGTTACTTAAAATGCGATCTGAAGGTCTGCGCGGAATCCTTCATCGCCTCCCACACATTCTCGGTCTCAGCCTTGAGGTGCTCCCAGGAGCTTTCCGCCGCGGCCTGCATCTCATCGAGCTTCTTCTCGCCTTCCACGCGCTTGGCACGCAGCGCGACGAGTTGCTCCTGGTATTTCACCCTGGCGTCTTCCTTGATTTCATGCCCTCTCTGCTCCAGCGCGTCGATTTCCACGCTCCATTCATCGAGGCGTTTCTTCATGTCGGCGACATATTCGTCTTTTGTTAACATGTTGGATTGCTCCTGTTGCGGAATTTCTGGGTCGCTCAAGCAGCAAGTTCCCAGAGTTCAACTGCCTGCCGAATCCCATCTCAAGGCATGGGCGAGGTCTTCGCGGTGACGCATGCTCCTCGCCGAATTCACCATAAGATGGGGCCAAAGAACCCGAAGGCGCTGAGCACAAAGAGAATCGCGACAATGATGACAATCGAATTCACGATTTTCTTGGCGGTCGCGTTCATCGGGATATAAACATTCACTGCCCAGAGGATGGCCCCGAAGGCGACCAGATTGATCACGAGTTGAATATAGGCCATGACGTTACTCCGTTCTTATTAGGCTAGAGGCACTCTACGACACGCCGCGGGCGCTGTCTGTTCGTTAGCGCACAGAGGCTCCGGCGTATCGTGGAGGCGCTTTCAGCGCGCTTTTTCCCAGTAGAAATCCAACGTGGAATGGCCCGAGCCATTGATATGCGCGCTCTTGCGCTGGGGCTGATCGCGGCCTGTCCGACCCTCGCTGGGGGTGACTTCGACCTGATAGTCGCCTGGCGGTAGCTGGGCGTAGAACCAGGGGCCCTTCGATTGGGCGGTCAAGACCGGTTGGCCGTGAGCATCCAGAATGTTCACCCGAACCGCCGAGAGATATTCCCCACTGCCCTGTGTCGCGAACATCAAATGCAGGTTGAACTGAGAGGACAGGGCATTGAGCTCGGTCCGTTCGCTTTCGCCGACGCCACCCGAGACATAACGAATGCCTCCATCGTTTTGGATCTCCGATGAGCGCTCCATCGACGACCCAGCGGAGCCCGCGGGGACCTCCGGGGATGACGAGGGTGCGGCCGCATCAGCGGCCGGGCGGATGCCATAGGTCTGCTCGGCCTCGGCCAACTGCAACACATCAGTGCCCAGAAGCAATACCGGAACCTGATAGGTCTGCTGCGCGCCGGCCGACGGCAATACGCTGGCGCCCAGGATCAACGCCGTGGCCATCAAGGTTTGTCTCTGCATCTTTGTCATTGCGATGATCTCTCTGTTGATTTGATGATGCATGCGTCATCCGTCATGAACGCACCGGTTACCCCTTCTGCAGCAGACTGCGCAGATCGGTGATCGCGGCATTGACCCGCGAGATATAGGACGCCATCACCAGCGAATGATTGGCCATCGGCCCGAAACCGGTGCCATTGAGGATCATCGGACTCCAGATAACGTTCTGGGTGTTTTTCAATTCGCGCGTGATCTGTTCCAGGGACACCACGGCATTCTTGTCCTTGAGCACGGGCTCGAAGTCGATCTCCATCGCCTGCAGGGTCTCCAGCAGTGCCCAGGTATAACCGCGCGCCTCGAAGAAGATGTCGTCGATCTTCATCCAGGGGGTCTTGGTCCGCACCTGAGCGGGGACCGGCGTCGACTGACGGGCATTGGGATCGCCGGCCAGGGCGGTGTCGAGACGAGCCTGACCGACCGCATAGGACAGACGTTGCGCCAGGCTTCCCAAGCGCTTCTCGACCACTTCGAGATAGGTGGTCAAATTGTCGGCGCGAGCGAAGAACTGTGCATGGACAGCACCGGTGTCGGAGAGTCCCTTGGAGTAGCGATAGAGCGCGGCAACGCCCTTGCCATACTCCGACTCGGTGGAGGGCAGAATCCAGGAGTCCGATTGGTAATTGGCCTGGGGCTGTGCGACTTCCAGATTCTTGTCCTCGACCGACTGGGACTGGGCGCGACTGAAGTCGTTACGCAGGGCGTTGAGCAGATCGCGCCATCCGGTCAAGGCACCGAATTCCCAGTTCGGGAATGTTGTCCAGAAAGACACCCGGCGGGCTGATGTCATTGGTCAGATAGCCGCCCGGCTTGTCGAGCAGGGTCTCGCCAATGCGGATGGCGGTGGCGGTGGTGGCCGTCCCGGTCACCAGTTTGCTCTCATCGTGATTCACCAGTGACGAGCGCCTGCTCGCGCACGTCATACATGTCAGGCGAGCGTGACCAATACAGGCCAAGGATGACGACGACAATCAGATAGGTGATCAGAAACAAACCGCCGGTCCACCAGAATCCCTTCTCCTTCCAGGTGCGGGGGTGGTAATAGGTGGCGACCGTGGCTGACTCTCCTGGTCAGACCCTGCCGTCTCGATGATGTGTCAGCGTTCATGGCATTCTCCCTTGCCCTCCCGGAGGAGGGCGTAATGGTGTTCTGGCGTGATCTGTTCTATAGAGCAGCAGCGCCTAGTCCCGTCTGGGCACGGCCAGCAGCAGCGCGCCAACCGCGATCGAGGCCAATCCCGCCCACACCGGGATGCCAACCCACTGCCGGTCATTCACCGTCAGTTCGATCGGACCGACCTTGGCCTGCTGCGATTCCCTCGTATAGCTGAAACCCCCATACGCCAGACCCAAGCCTCCGGCGATGATCAAGGCGATAGCGGCAATCTTGATGGCATTCATTTGGTTCAGTCTCCAATCGTGAAAACGTCGCTCGGCGATCGGCTAGCCGACCCGCAGACCCGACATCGGAGGAATGAGCCCGAACACGGACAACAACCAGAGAATCACGACAATCACGACCACCGCGTTCAGGATCTTCTTGATGGTGCCATCCATCGGGATGTAGTTATTGACGAGCCACAGGATCAATCCCACGACGACCAGTGTGAGGACTAATGTAATCAGAGGCATGACGTTTCTCCTGTCAGACGGAATAGGCATTTGGTAGATGAAACGATAGCCTCGACCCGGGCAGGCGTCTGTTCGCTAGCACACACAGAAATGCGTTCCGGGTCGAGGATCCCCAGCGATCCCCCGACGCTGTTGGCCAGATCGGTTCGCGCGGCGGGCCGCTGCGATCCCAGGCTTTATCGATCGCCAGGCCGTCGGTGGCAGCGCGTGCATCGAATGCGCACGCTATGTCTGCCAGCGCACTGACTGGGCGGGTCATTGAGCGTATCTGTCACCCATCACGGCGGTCCTGCTTAACCCTACTTATTCCTGGTGCCGTCCGTGCTTCGCCCCACACCAACCAGCCAGGAGAACGCGCGTGCAATCCGGATCCGCGAAGAACCCCGTCCAGACTGGAAATCGTCTCCTGGCCGCACTGCCCGACCATGACCGACGACTGATTCTGGCGAACTGCGATTCCGTCGAGCTGGCCTTGGGCGTGGTGATCAGCGAGCCCGGCGATCGGATTGACGAGGTCTATTTCCCCATTGACAGCTTCCTGTCCCTGGTGACCCCGCCCGCCGATCACGCTGGGCTTGAGGTGCGGTTGGTCGGGAATGAAGGCATGATCGGGACGCCCCTCATCCTGGGGGTCGAGGTGACCTTGCTGCGCACCTTCGTCCAGGGCGCGGGTCCGGCCTGGCGTATGAGCAGTGAGCGATTTGGCGACGCCCTGCACCAGAGCGATGCCCTGCGCAAGACCCTCAACCGCTATCTCGAAGTATTGATGAACCAGGGCACGCTGTTGGTCGCCTGCACCCGCTTCCATCTGGTGGAGGCTCGCCTCGCCCGCTGGCTGTTGATGACTCAGGATCGGGCGCAGCGCGACCATTTTCATGTCACGCATGAGTTTCTGGCCCTCCTGTTGGGGGTGCGTCGCGTCGGCGTTACCAAGGCGGCGACCGCGTTGCAAGAGCGCAAGCTGATTCACTATCGTCGTGGGGATATCACCGTACTTGACCGCGCGGGTCTGACAGTGGCCGCCTGTGGCTGTTACGGGTCGGCGGAAGCCATGTATGACCGTATCCTGGGCTAAAACCCAGGGCCGGCGCGCCGCCACGGCTGGCGGCCATTCCAAGATGGCTGCTTCGCGGGACGTACAGCATAAAAAAAGCCCTCACCATCGAGAGGGCTGAATCCACATCAGGGGGCTGATGTCGTTGCGGGAACACAGCAGATCAAAATCGATTTCAGTCTTCGGTTCGGCCAAGCGTGATCGTATTCATGCCCGGTCATGCTCGCGTTGCATTCATTCCATTCATACGATGGACTCGCCAGGCGTCCGGCCAGTCCATCCGGAATCAGATACAAGGATGATCGGCGTTAACCGGCTTTCTTGATCTCCGCCTCCAGATCGCCGGCATCCGCCCGTACTTTACCGCTGGCATTCTGGATAATCCCTTTCTGCTCCAGATCCTTATTGCCGACAGCCTTGCCGGCGACTTCCTTCACTTTACCCTTCGCTTCTTCGTAGCGGCCCTTCACTTGATCTTTGTTCATGATGATGTCCGGTGGTGATGGTTGATCATGTTCCGAAGCGTCCGACCTTGGGGCTCAGCGCTCACTGTGGATCAATATAAAGAAAAGCGCTGGCGGATTCCGTTCGCTAACACACATAGTGATCATGATCTCGCGTAACCAGTCAATGGTGTCATTGGCGCTCTTGGCGGCCGTCGAATTATGTGTGCTAGCGTACCGACGGTGCTGGAGTATTCCATTAGGCTTTTGACTGGGCTCCGATACGCGGCCAACAGGTTGCTCCTTAAGAACCTGGATCGCCAGAGTTATCGCGGCCTGTCCGGAATGGATGAACGCAAAGCATAGAATGGGAGAAATCAGTGAACAGACAACAGCAATTGACAGCCGGCGTGGTGGCCTTGGCCGTGCTCATCGGCTTGGGCGGTTGTAGCGGAATGTCGAGACAAGACCAGAACACGGTGGCCGGTGCCGGCATTGGCGGCGTCGCGGGTGCCGTCCTGACCAATGGCAGCGCGGCTGGAACCATCGGTGGGGCGGCGGTCGGTGGCATCATTGGCCACGAGATGCACGGGGGCGGTTACTGGGATCGACATGGAGACTAGCCCCGGCCCAAACACGCACCTCTGGGTCAGCCACGGCGCGTTATGATAGGGCCGAATAAATGCGATGCCCCTTCCAGACGAATGCCACCGTGACGACTGAATCCGCGTCCACCGACAACCCCCGAGTTTCCGACACGGCGCGGTCGGACGCGAAGCCCCCGCTGCGCATCGCCCGTGTCGCCCTTGATGCGCAGGGTCTGGCGCTGGTGGTCATGGCCTCGATCGCCCTGGTCTTCGCGCTGGATTGGGCGCAGGAATTTCTGATCCCGCTCTTGCTCGGGATTCTCTTTGCCTACACGCTCAATCCGCTCGTGGTGGGGCTGGAACGCATCGGAATTGCGCGGGTGGCTGGCGCCAGTCTGGTGATGATGGTCGCGATCTGCGCGCTGGTGTTCGGCACCTACGCCTTGCGCGGTCAGATGCAGACGATCATCGAGCAGTTGCCGGAGGCCGCGAGTCAGTTGTCCACCAGCCTGGCCAGACTCGGGAAGGGCCAGCTCGGCGCGATGCGGAATATCCAGACCGCCGCGAACCAGCTCGAACAGGCGGCCAGCCAGGCGACCGGGATTCCCGCCAGACGCAACAAGAGCGTGACCCACGTCGTCATCGACGATCCATCCGCCTTCAAGACCGGCAACGCACTCTGGGCGGGCTCCATGGGCGCCGTGGGCTATCTCGTGCAAGCGGCCATGGTGCTGTTCCTGGTGTTCTTTCTCCTGCTGACGGGCGACACCTACAAACGCAAGCTGGTCCGACTCACCGGACCCTCGCTCTCGCAGCAAGAAGATCACCGTGCAGATCCTCGGTGATATCAACCGCTCCATCCAGCGCTACATGTTCATGCTGCTGATCACCAACGTGCTGGCGGCGCTGCTGACCTGGATCGCGTTCCATTGGATCGGCCTGGACAACGCGGGGGCTTGGGCCGTGGCGGCGGGTTTCCTGCATCTCATCCCCTATCTGGGCCCCGGCATTGTCGCCATTGCCACCGGCATGGTGGCCCTGATGCAGTTCGACTCCTTCACCATGGCCCTCCTGGTCGCCGGGGTCTGGCTGGCGATTGCCGTCACCGTCGGCACCTTTGTCACCACCTGGATGACCGGGCGCATCGCCCGCATGAACTCGGCCGCCGTCTTCATCTCGCTGCTCTTCTGGGGCTGGCTCTGGGGCATCTGGGGCATGCTGCTCAGCGTGCCGATCATCGTCATCGTCAAGGTCGTCTCCGAGCACGTTGAGCCCTTGCAGCCAGTCGCGGAGTTGCTGGGCGAGTAGGCGTCGCGGAAGAACCGAACACCCTCGCTCGGTCTGTACGCTATCGCACAAAAACCGCCTTGACAGATGGGTATCCCCGGCCGTGGAATTCACGCCGTCTAATCCTGGACGGTCGATTTTCGAGGTGGTGCATGTCCATCATGCCCAACCCATCGCCCCCGAGCCCACGACAAAACCATCTGCTCGCCGCCCTGCCCGAGGGTGAATTCGATCACCTGAGCGCTGAACTGGAACTGGTCCCGCTGCCTCTCGGAATGGCCCTCTACGAGCCTGGCGTGGAACTGAACCATGTCTATTTCCCCACCACCGCCATCGTCTCCCTCTTGTACGTCATGGAGAATGGCGCCTCCGCCGAAATCGCCGTGGTCGGCAACGAGGGGATCGTCGGCATCGCCCTCTTCATGGGCGGCGGAACCGTGCCGAATCGCGCCGTGGTGCAGAGCGCGGGTCACGCCTACCGCTTGAAGGGCCGGTTGCTCAAGCAGGAATTCGCTCGCTTCGGGGGGCGTCGCCACGGTGCTTTTCAGCCGCTATTGCTGCGCTACACCATGGCTCTACTGACACAGATGGCCCAGACCGCCGTCTGCAATCGCCACCATACGGTGGACCAGCAGCTCTGCCGCTGGCTCCTGCTCAGTCTCGACCGCTTGCCCGGAAACGAGCTGCACATGACCCAGGAATTGATCGCCAACATGCTGGGGGTCCGGCGCGAGGGCGTGACCGAGGCGGCCGGAAAATTGGCAAGCGCCGGATTGATTCACTACAGCCGGGGCCACATCACCGTGCTGGATCGACCGGGTCTGGAGGCGCGGGTGTGCGAGTGCTACGAGGTCGTCAGGAAGGAGTTCGAGCGCCTGCTGCCCGAGGTGCCTCCCCGGCAATGAGTGCGCCAAAAGGTCGACGCGCGGACGAGGCCGCGCGTCATCCGGTCAACATTTGAGGCGCCAGACCCTTCTCATTTCGACGCTTTCGACTCGATTCTGACCTTGGCGGTGCCGTCCTCCTTCATTCCCAGTTTCTTCGCGGCCCCGTGCGAGAGATCGATCACGCGATTGTCCGCATAGGGTCCGCGATCATTGATCCTGACCTCGACCTTCCTGCCATTCTCAAGGTTGGTCACCTTGGCCTTGGTTCCCATCGGCAAGCTCCGATGGGCGGCGGTCATCCCATGTTGGTCGAAGGTTTCGCCATTGGCGGTTTCGCGACCCTGAAAACCCGGCCCGTACCAAGACGCGGTGCCGATCTCTTTGTGAGTCGCACCGCCGGTGGGACTGCCTTTATTCTGCTCGCCCGATCGTTCCGAATTACAGCCAGACAGGGCTAAAGCGCCAATCAAGGCCGCTTGCAAGAATCCAGAAAGCCATTGATGGATTGGCATTGCCGTTCTCCCGCGAGGATCCTGGAAACAGGATGCGCGGAAATCCCCGCCACGTCTGTACGTGACCGCACGGATCGCTTTCGTCTCAATCGGCGAGTCCTTGCGGGACCGCCCCCACATCGCTGCGTGCGGTCGCGAACAGACCCAACTATCGAATGGGCCTATCTTGCAACCGAGGCGACACTTGAACGGCGCGATGCGTCTGGCAGGGTGCGCCCTTACCGCTTCATCACCGCAGAGAGCCGAATATGAACAACAAAGTCGTCCTGGCCGCCATCATGGCGATGTCGCTTCCATTGACGGATGCGGCCTTCGGGCAAGGTGGCGCCCCTGGCAACCCGCCTGCCCGCAACGAACAGGCGCCAGGGGGCGGCCAAGGGAGGCAACCACCCCAGCAGCAGAGGGCAGGGCCCGGCCAGGGCCGCGACCAAGTGAAGCCGCCAAGTCCGGCCGCTTCCCGCGACCACCAACCCCCGCCGCGCAGCGCCCCGACGGGGCGCAATACACGAGGCGCGGGTCCGCGCCACGACATCTATCGCGGCGAACGCTTGCCGAGCAAATACCGCGGCAAAGGCAACGTCATGCACAACTGGCAGGGCCACCATCTGAGCCCTCCGCCACGCGGCTACCACTGGGTTCAAACAGGCCCGGACTTCGTGCTGATCGCAACCAAGAGTGGCATCATCGCGCGGATCGTGCTGAGCCACTGATTCCCGAGCGGACCGCCCTACCCCGCCACTCCGCATCGATCCGGCCGTCGACAATCCCGATGCGCCGGTCGGCGGCGGCGAAGGCGGCGTCGTGGGTCACGGTCACCACCGTCTTGCCCATCATCTCGCGCGCCCTCTTCCTCCTGGCGCCGTGTCGCTTCACTCCTGGCTGGTCTAACATGACCGCGAATGTCAGCCACCTGCGCGCCGCCGAGGACCGCCATGCACCGCCGTCGACTGCCGATCGGAATCCAGACCTTTGCCAAGATCCGGGAAGCGGACCATTACTATGTCGACAAGACCGGTTTTATCCGGCGGTTGATCGACGAGGGCAGCCAGTATTTCCTGTCGCGCCCGCGCCGCTTCGGCAAGTCACTGCTTATCGACACCATCGCGGAGCTTTTCGCCGGCAACGAGCCCCTGTTTCGCGGGTTGCTGATCCATCCAGACTGGGACTGGACGACTCGGTATCCGGTGATCCGCATCAGCTTTGGTGGCGGCGTGCTCCAGAGTCGCGCGCACCTGGACGAACGCATCGCCGAGCTCTTGCGCATCAACCGCGAGACCTTGGGCGTGACGGTCCATCCGGATCTCGATGTCGCCAGTGCCTTTGGCGAGTTGATCCGCCAGGCCCATGCCGCAGTCCGGCCAGCGCGTGGTCGTCCTGGTCGACGAATACGACAAACCCATCCTCGACAACGCTGCATGACCCGGACACCGCCCGCGCCATGCGCGACGGCTTGCGCAATCTGTACTCGGTCATCAAGGACAACGACGCCCACATCCGTTTCGCCTTTCTCACCGGCGTGAGCAAGTTCAGCAAGGTGAGCCTCTTCTCCGGGCTCAACAACCTGAAGGACATCACGGTCGACGCCGCGCTACTCGGCGCTCTGCGGCTATACCGAGCACGATGTCGACAGCGTTTTCGCCCCCGAGCTGGCGGGCCTGGACCGCGAGCAGATCCGCGCCTGGTACAACGGCTACAACTGGACCGGCGAGGCGGTCTACAACCCCTTCGATCTGCTGCTGCTGTTCGATGCGCGCGAGTTCCGCACCTGGTGGTTCGAGACCGGCACGCCGACCTTCCTGGTCGATCTGCTGACCCAGCGCGGTTTCTTCACCCCCCGGCTCGCGCATCTACGGGCCGACGAGGCGCTGCTCTCGGCCTTCGACGTCGATCATCTGGCCCCCGAGGCGCTGCTGTGGCAGACGGGCTATTTGACCTTCACCGGGTCGCGACAGCTCGGCGCGCGGCGCGAATACACCTTGGGCTATCCGAACCTGGAGGTCGAAAGCGCGCTCAACGACAGCCTGGCCAAGGCCCTGATCGGGCAACCGGGAGAGGTCAGCGAGCTGGCCAGCCGGCTCTACGACGTGCTGGTTGGCGGCGACCTCGATGCCCTGCGCCGGCATATCGAATCCCTCTTCGCCGCCATCCCGCATCAGTGGCATACCGCCAACCCCATCGCCCAATACGAGGGCTACTACGCCAGCGTCTTCTACAGCCATCTCGCCGCCCTGGGCCTGGACCTCGCGGCCGAGGACGCGACCCAGCTCGGCCGCATCGATCTGACGCTCAAGTTCAACGCGCGGATCTGGCTGTTCGAATTCAAAGTCGTCGAGCTGGCGCCCGCGGGCCGGGCACTGCAACAGATCAAGGATCGCGGCTATGCGGACAAGTACCGCGCACTCGGCCAGCCGATCCACCTCATCGGGATCGAATTCAGCCGCGAGCGGCGCACCCTGGTCGGCTTCGAGACCGAGACCCTGTGAAGGCGTCCGAGGGGAGAGGAACAGGCCCTGACTTCGTGCCGATCACCATCTCCAGCGGCATCATCGAGCGAATCGTGCTGAGCCACTGATTCCCGAGCGAACCGCCCTACCCCGCCCGCCAGTCCGCATCGATCCGCCCGTCCACGATCCCAATCCGCCGATCCGCGGCGGCCGCAAAGGCGGCATCGTGGGTCACCGCCACCACCGTCTTGCCCATCCCGTGCGCCAGATCCTTGAGGATCTGGCGCACCGTGCCGCTGGAGACCGAGTCCAGATTCCCGGTCGGCTCGTCGGCGAGGAGGACCAGCGGGTCATTGGCCAGGGCGCGGGCGATGGACACCCGCTGACGCTGGCCGCCGGAGAGCTGGTGCGGATGCTTGGCGCTCTGCTCGACCACGCCCAGCCGGTCCAGCAGCTCCAGGCCACGCGCGCGGGCGGCGGACTCGTCGAGCCGGCCGAGGCGGCGCATCGGCAGGGTGACGTTGTCGATCACCGTGAACTCGGCGAGCAGGAAATGGAACTGGAAGACGAACCCGAGCTTCTCCAGCCGGCGGTTCGCCAGATCGTCCTCGCCATAGACCGAGGTGTTCTCGCCGTCGAGCCACACCTGGCCCGAGGTCGGGACATCGAGCAGGCCCAGCAGATAGAGCAGCGAGGACTTGCCGGAGCCCGGACGGCCCCATGATGCAGATGAACTCGCCGCGCTCGATGGCGAGACTGACGTCGTTGACCAGCGTGACCGGCACCTCGCCGGGCAGGATGCGGACCAGGTTCTCCGCGCGCAGCACCGCGCTCACGCCGCGCCCCGCAGGATCTCCACCGGATGCACCCGCCCGGCGCGGCGCGCCGGGAGCCAGGCGGCGAGGATGCAGGAGGTCATGGCGAAGGCCGTGGCCAGGGCGAATTGCTGGGCACCCCACCAGATCGGCAGAAAGACCTGCTCCGAGACGCCCGGCGGCTTGATCTGGACCAGCGACAGGGCCTGCATGAGTCCGGCCCCCAGGGCCAGGCCGAAGAGGCTGCCGATGATACCGATGATGACCCCTTCGAACAGAAAGATGAGCCGCACGTCGCGGGCGTGAAAGCCCATGGATTTGAGGATGGCGATGTCGCGGGTCTTCTCCAGCACGATGGTCGAGAGTGTGTTGTAGATGCCGAAGGAGGCCACCAGCAGGATCGCCGACACCACGCTGTACATGATGATGTTGCGCACCACCAGCACGCTCAGGATGTCCTCCGAGGCTTCGACCCAGGACACCGACTTGTCGCCGGTGGCGTCCTCGATGCGCTGGGCGACGGTGCGCGCGGCATAGGCGTCGTCGAGCTGGATCAGGAAGCGATTGACCCGGTTGGGCCGCTCGAACATGACCTGCGCGCGCTTCAGCAGCGTGAAGGTCTGGGTCTCGTCGACCGAGGCATTGCCGGTGCGAAAGAGGCCGACCACCTTCATGGCGCGACTGGCGCCGCTCGGCGGCGACCACGGTCAGGTTGCGGCCGAGCCCCAGGTTGAATTTCTCGGCCAGCCCGGTGCCGATGACGATCCCGTTGGGGTTGACGTCGAGCGCGTCGAGCGAGCCTTCGATCATCTTGTCCTGGATGGTGGACACGGTCTTCATCGTCTCCGGCACGATGCCGGAGAGGGTGACGCCCTCCTCGCGCCCGGCGAAGGTCAGCACCGCCGAGCCGACCAGCACCGGCGCGACCCGCAGCCCCGGAATCGCCTCGATGAGCGCGAGCTTCTCGCGGTAGCCGCGGATGCCGCGCGTCTCGGTCTGCGGCTTGAGGTTGCGGATCTTGACCGCCCCGCCCGCCCAGCGCCGCTCGGCCGGCTGGGTGCGCGGCCGGCGCACCTCGTCCGAGACGGTGATGTGCGGACTGTTGTCGACCAGACGCTTGATGAAGTCCTGCTCGGAGCCGCGCATCAGGGACGACACCGCCAGGAAGAAGGCGACCCCGAGCACCACGCCGGTGAGCGAGACCAGCGTCTGGCGCCGCCGCCCGGTGAGATGGGTGAGCGCGACCTGGAGCTGGATGAGCATCAGGGCGGTGGCGCGCTGTCGGACGGGCGGACGCGCACGGCGGCGCCCTCGCGCAGGTCCTCGGAGGGCATGGCGACGACTTGCGCATCCGCCGACAGCCCGTCGAGGATCTCGGTGCGCAGCGCGCCGGCCACGCCGGTGCGCACCGTCTGGCGGTGCAGCCGGCCGTCCGCCACCAGCCAGAGCGCGCCTTTCTGGAGTGCCGTCGACGGCACCAGCAGGGCGTCCTGCCGCTCGGTCACGATGAGGTTGGCGTCGACCGTCATGCCGATCTGCAAGCCAGCCGGCTCAGCGAGCCGGATGCGCACCCGGAAGGTGCGCGCGACCGGATCGCCCTTGGGGGTGATCTGGCTGACGGTGCCGTCGAAGACCTGGTCCGGCAGGGCGTCCGCATGCAGGACGACTTTCTGGCCCACCTGCACCCGTGGGATGTCCTCCTCGTCCACGTCCGCCGTGACCCGCAGCGGCGCGCAGCAGGAGAGATAGAAGATCGCCTGCCCGGCCGGGATGAACTGACCGACCTCACCGTCGCGCCGGATGATGAGGCCATCGGCGGGCGTGGTCAGGGTCAGGAAGCCGCGTTGGGCGATGGCGCGTTTCAGCACGGCCTCGGCCGCCCCCAGGTCCGCGCGCGCCTGGTCGACCTCGGCGGCGGCCACCACCTTGCGCTGCGCCAGATCCTGCATGCGCTGAAGACTCAGACGCGCCAGGCGCGCCCGTGCCTCCAGCTCCTGCACGGTATTGGTCAGGTCCGCGTCATCGAGCCGAGCCAGGGCCTGTCCCTTGCGCACCTGATCGCCCTCGTCGACAGGCAGCTCGATCAGATTTCCCGCCGCCCGCGAGGCGATCGGCAGCATGACCGAGGGCTCGACGGTGCCGGTCGCGTAGATCGCCTCGACGGCGGGGCCGCGTGTTGGAAGGACTAGGGTGACGGCGACCGGGGACTGGCGCCACCAGAGCCAGCCGGCGGCGGCCAAGAAGACGCCGATGACAAGCGTCAAAATCCATTTTCCGCGCATGATTCAATGCTTCAGACGGATCGGTTTTTCGGAAGACCGTCCCGGAGCGCCGGAACGGCAAGAGAGGTTCACGCCGCCGTGACAGGAACCTTGATGAAGGTTAGCGGAATCCAACACCACCGCGGGCGTCCCGTTGGGGTTCGTCCCTACCTCAACCGATGGTACTTATCCGCCGCCATCAACGTTGGCAGTCGTGTCCTCTATAACGCCGGCGAGACCATTCAGCAATCCCAGAACCTCCCGCCTGAGCGACCGATTGGCATGTTGCATCTCGGCAAGCGATGGCCGCAAGACGGCATCCAGACCCCGTTCGCGGCGGATGGCCGCGCGCAAATGGGTGACGCCAATGGCACTGCTTTGATATTCCTCGCACACGCCTAACAGGATCGACAGGTGGTTCGCCCAATCCATGTCCAACCGCGTTCTCGTCCATGGCGCGCCGAGGCGAGGACCGATTGTTGCGCGAGCGTGGGTGCACCATGGAAGCCGAGCGAGAGCCGTATCCCCAGGCAAGCCAGCGTTGGTTGGTTGTGTCATCGCCACCTCCACCTTGAGCCTTTGAAGAAAATCTGCTGTCGGCGCCGAACGCCTGCTAAGAGACGCCACTGCGTCGGCGGTGAGGCTTTTATTTGTTGCAGTCAGGACGCTTGCGGTCCTTGATGTTCGCCCGCTGCTCATCCGTCAGGACCGCCGCGATGCGTTCGCGCAGTTGGGTCCGGGTCAGTTCCGGATTCGTCTGCTGTTCGTCGAACAGCGCCTTGATCTGGATGACCTGATCGTCGGTGAGATACAGCCGGTCGGTCATCCGGTCCAGATCGCGGTCCATGCGCGCCTGGATCATGTCCTCGCGCTTGGTCCGTTGTGGGTCCGTCAGCACGGCATTGATCTGTTTGCGAGTCTCGATGCGTTGCAGGTCACGCTGGGCTTGTTCGGCTGCCATGATCTTGCGAATCTCCGTTTGCTGCGCCTCGGTCAGATCGAGATCCTTGGCCATCCGCTCGATATGTGTCTCGACGCGCTGAGTGGGATCCGGACGCCAGCCCTCGTCGGATCTGGCATAGGCCGTGTCGGCGCCAAAGAACGATGCGCCGAGGAGCAGGCCGGCTGCGGCGGTCATGCCCGTGAGTCCGGTACGAATGCGATGGTGACTCATGATGAAGCGTCCCTTGATGATGTCTTTGATGGCTCAGTTGACATCTGAGCCGATGGGCGTCCCTGCCCGGTGGTGAATCTCTCCGCGTTCCCGCGGAGATTCTTGTCGACCGCTCGGAGGTCTCCCGCTTACGTGTGGCCCGCTTATTTGAGGACCAGGTTATTCTCGACCGAGGTCACATGCTGGCTGCCACGGGCCAAGTCCACCGCTCGATCGATATTCAACTGAGAGTCAACGGTCCCGCTCAACGTCACGACACCCTTGGTGGTGGCGACGTGAATCTGCAAGACCTTCAGCGACGGATCCCGCAGGATGTCCGCCTTGATCTTGGCGGTGATTCCCGAGTCGTCCATGTAGTCCCCGGTTCTTTCGGCTCTCTCGCTCAGCGACGCCTTCGCCGCGTCCATCTTGTCGCCGGCTTTTTCAGCCGCTTGATCTATTTTTTTGCCGGTTTCTTCCGCCGGTCCCTCTTTCTGACAGCCGACGAGCCCGAGCACGACAGACAGGAAGGCGATCAGGAACAGACCCTTTGATGAACTCAATGGTGACGAATTGAATGGCATACGAGCTGTTTTCATTTTCATGGGCAACCCTTCATGTTGAATCTTGAGAAAATTTGGCCAGTGATCGCCAAATGCGTCATCGCGCTTACAATCTGCCAAGCAAGAAGAGCACTAACACGATGAGCAGGATCGTCCCGATCACTCCGCTCGGCGCATAGCCCCAACTCTGACTATGCGGCCAGGTTGGAATCGCGCCCAACAGCAGCAGGATGAGAACGACGAGTAGAACGGTGCCAAGTGAAATGGTCATAACGGCACTCCCGTTGAAGTCAAAGGCGTTCGATCAAGGGCCATTCCAAGACGGCATGGCCTGAACCCTTGGAATCGCCAATCCGCGCCCGAGGTGATGGCGCATTCGTATCAACGCATCAAGATGCCCCAGGCGATCTCCATCGGCGGGCTTGGGACAGACGATCGCCGCGCGGAGAGCCAGCCTGCCCAAGACTCCTCCGCGCGAATGCTCTCATTGCCTGATCAGCCTGCGTCCTTGATCTCTTCTTTAAGATCGCCAACGCCCGCCTGAACCTTGCCAGCGTTCTTTTGGATCTTGCCTTTTATCTCCAGTGATTCATTGCCGACCGTTTTGCCGGCGACTTCCTTCACCTTGCCTTTCGCTTCTTCGTAGCGGCCTTTGACTTGTTCTTTGTTCATGCGACTCTCCTGATCTGTGAATTGACTACGAACTGAGCGTGGAATGCCGAGCGTGGCATGCCGTTTCCCATCGCTCAGGCCACAGACTAGGCCAGCGACCGAACACGGTCGGTGCGGCATCGCACATAAGCCGACGCATTCTTCCTCTGTGCGATACCGTACAGAAGGTGCCGAATGCGTTCTTTAATCTGTCCTGAATTCGTGAGAAGGCCATCTTCGATGAACTGGCTGGCCGCTTCGGACAGGCCAGTGATTCTTAATCCGAAACGTCGTGGACTGAACAATCAAACCGCGCCGAGAGAGCCTGCCATGCCGATGAATCGCATCCACTTCCGGCCGGGCTTGTCGTTGTCGGCAACCTGCGGACTGTTTGGCACCGAGACACCAGGAGAAGCGGCGCGGGTGGCCGCCGCCGACCGGGTCGCCCGCGATCGAAGGCAAGGGTCGCGTGACCAACCCGGTCGACATGGCATGAGGCGCCGACGCACTCGGTGGTGGCTGGCCTTGTGCTGCGTGCTTGGGCTGGTGTTTGCCGATCCAGCCAGCGCCGGCCGAATCCTGGTGCTGGTGCATGGCTATCTCGGAGACTCGGCGACCTGGCGGCAGAGCGGCGTTCTGGCGGTGTTGGAGCAGGCGGGCTGGAAGGTCGCCGGAAACTGGCGGTCGACCCCGGCCGGGGTGCGGCTGGAGCCGTCGGCAACTCCCGCCGGCGAGTTCGCGATCCATACGGTCGACCTACCCTCCACCGCTCCGCTGATGGAGCAGGCGCGCCTGCTCGGCGGGATGCTGGGCGCCATCGCGCAAGGGCACCCGACGGACAGTGTCGACCTCATCGGACACTCGGCCGGAGGCGTGGTGGCCCGGCTCGCGCTGGTGAATGACGGCGCGGGCCGGGTCACCCGCCTTATCACCATCGCCGCTCCTCACCTGGGCACCGGACGCGCCACGCAGGCCCTGGAGGCGACCGACGATCGCGGGCTCTTTGGCGGCCTTAAGCGTTGGCTGGTGAAGCGCCAGGTGGGAGAGGACGTCTATCGCACCGTGCAGTCGTCACGCGGGGCGCTCGTGGATCTGGCCCCGCCGATGCCCGGCAACCTGCTGTATTGGCTCAACGCGCGCCAGCACCCGGACATCCGCTACGTCGCGGTCGTCCGCGGCGGCGGGTACGGAATGCCGGGCGACCAGGCGGTGCCGGCGGCCAGTCAGGATCTGCGCCGGGTCTTCGCGCTGAATCAGCGGGCCGACATCCGGATCGTGCCCGGCGATCACCTGCTCAGCCGGCAGGATGGACTGCTGCTGTCGGAGCTGGTGTCCAAACCCGCCGAGGCCGCCGCGTCGAAGTGAGGCCGCCGCGCGGTGCGCGAGCGAGCAGCGCGGCTGGGCGTGTTAAACCCCGGTGGCAACCAGAACGCCTGCAAGATATCCGTTCATCAGTCTGCTTTCCGTTTGAAACCGGTGATCATGGAGCCGATCAGATTTTCCCGATGCGCCAGGCTGGAAAACAGCACGCCGGCCAAATGCAGGACCACCAGCCCCAGGGTGAAGTTGGCGAAGAATTCGTGGCCCTCTTCCAAGGCGTGGCCCGCGGACTCCGAGATCCCGCTCATCATCGAGGCCAGCGGCCCCGCGGAATCCACTGCGCCATAGAGCGCCACGCCGCTCACGCCAGTGGCGGTGAGCGCCACCAGCATGAGGACGACCATGGCCCCGCCGGCCGGGTTGTGGCCCAGGTAACGCGGGGCGCGCAGGCTCAAGACGTCTTTCAGATAGGCAATGACCTGGTTTGGCCCGCGGACGAAGTCGGTGAACCGCGCGTGCCGGGTGCCGATGACGCCCCAGACCAAACGCGCCGCGACCAAGGCCAGGACCAGATAACCGGCCCAGACATGCAGGCCGAGAAAGTCATCCCCAACGAGGAAGGCGGTCGCAAATCCGGCGACGAGTGTCCAATGGAAATAGCGCACCAGCGGATCCCAGACGCGGACGCGTTCGGCAGTCTCCGGTGCGGGGGTGTCAAGAATGGTGGCTCCGATTGGGACGGCGGCGTGTCTTGTCATTGGCGTGTTCCTTTATCAATCATTGATGGTTGGCGGTGAGTCTGACGGTCGCGATGGACCGCAGGCTTGGACGCCGATTCGCGCGACGGTTCTGCCCAAACGCTGTCCGTCTTGATCAGCGTTCAGGTTCTACTGCCATCGGATCTGGATCCGGCCCGGGTTACCGGCCTTGACCAGTCCCCATCCGCCCCTGCATCCGTGCCTGTTGCCCGGCCGCGAACTCCTCGGGGGTCAACCGACCGTCCGCGTTCTGGTCGAAGTCGGCGAAGGTTGGCGGGTTGGCCGCGCCCCACATGGGTGCGCCCTGCGCGGCGCGCTCCGCCATGCGCTCGCCGTGGGCGGCTGCGAACTCCTGCTCGGTGATGGCCCCGTCACCGTTCTTGTCGAAACTGGCGAATGTCATGGGACCGGCCGCAACCGGGGCCTGGGCCAGCAGGGTTCCAGGCAGCCCCAGGCAGGCGATCGCCAGGGTGGCGACGAGCGGCATCGTTCGGGTTTGGTGTGTCATCGTTGGATCTCCGAGAGGGCCAGGACTCCCCAGCGCTCTAAAGTCTTGGCAAGGAATGGCCGACTGCTCGGCAGCAGGCCAGCCGATCTGTCTGGATTTGGTTGTCCAGTGAAACGACTGTCGCTCTAGCCATCCTTCAGACGATCCGCCGTGAGATCACCGCGATCAGCCTGGGCCTTGCCGATGTTCTTCTGGCTCTTGCCCCGGTGTTCCAAACCCTTATTCCCGACGGCCTGACCGGCGACCTCCTTCACTCGGCCTTTCGCTTCTTTATAGCGGCCTTTGACCTGGTCTTTGTTCACTTTATTCATAGACGAGTCTCCTGAGACGGCATTTAAACCATGGCCGTATAGCGCCATGACCCGAGCATGGAATGCTGTTTCCCATCGCTGTCTGAAAAGACTACAGCCAGAACTGAAGGTGCTCGGTACGGCAACACACATAGATGCGCTTTCTTTGCGGAGCGGATCGCCTTGAATCGATTCCGCGCGGCAACGAGCAAGCCTGGTTCAGCCTGCCATGATCGGCGAATAGGGCCATGCGGCCTTTGTGACCGCATCACGCCGACATCTACTGTGCGATACCGTACAGAAGGCATCGCAGGCTTTCGGTTAGGTGTGATGAGCTGAGGACGACCAAGCGCCCCCTGCCGACGACGCCATCACCGACCTGACGGGACACCTGACCATGAATCTGAACCTGCATCGCAACGCTCGCACCACGCCCGCGATTCGTCAGGAGTTGCGCGAGTCCACGAAATCGGAGCGCGAACTGGCGCGCGAATACAACCTGAATCGCGCCACCGTGCGCAAATGGCGGCGGCGCGAAACCGGTGCAGGATGCCTCGCACCGTCCGCACCGGATTCACGCCACCCTGAGCCCGGTGCAGGAGCAGGTGGTGGTGGCGCTGCGCCAGACCCTGCTGCTGCCGCTGGACGATCTGCTGGCGGTGACCCGGGAGTTCATCCACCCCGCCGTCTCGCGTTCGGGCCTGGATCGCTGTCTGCGGCGCCACGGGGTCTCCAACCTCAGTGCCCTGATCCCGCAACCCGAAGGCGAGGCCAAACCGGTCAAGACCTTCAAGGACTATGCGCCAGGGTTCGTCCACATCGATGTCAAATACCTGCCGCAGATGCCGGACGAGGCGGCGCATCAGTACCTGTTCGTCGCCATCGATCGCGCCTCGCGCTGGGTCTATGTCGAAATCCTACCGGAGAAAACCGCCGCCAACGCCCGCGATTTCCTGCGGCGCCTGATCGAGAAAGCGCCCTTCACGATCGAGAAGATCCTCACCGACAACGGCAAGGAATTCACCGACCGCTTCTGCGCCACCGGCGAGCGCGAACCGACCGGACGCCATCTCTTCGACCAGGGCTGTGCGCGTCACGGCATCGAACACCGGCTCATCGCCCCCCGCCATCCGCAGACCAACGGCATGGTGGAACGCTTCAATGGGCGCATCGCCGAGGTGCTCGCCACCACCCGCTTCGATTCCGCCCAGAACCTGGCGGACACCCTCACCGGCTATGTGCGGTTATACAATCACCAGATCCCACAGAAGGCGCTCGGACACATCGCGCCGATTCAAGCACTCAAGGACTGGCAACAGAAATGCCCCGAACGCTTCAAAAAGCGGGTCTATAATCTCACGGGACAAAGGCTCATGACACCGCGCAGATCGCCCTCGCGATATCCGGACGCGGGCGCGAAACCATTCCCCAGGCTCGCGGGAACGGACTTGGAGTCGCCGTGACAGGCCAGGCAATAGCCTTCGGTCAAGATCGGCTGCGCGTAGTGATAGAAGCCTTGCCCATCGGGAGCGGTGAACTGGATCAGGCGCTCCCGTGCGTTAGGATTTTGCTCGAAATAGGCGATGGCCTCCACGTCGGGGACGTCCGACGGATTGTGCTGGTTCCGGCGCTCCAAACTGACGACCTTGAGTTGGAGTTCCGATCCACCTTGGCGGGCCAGCTCCGTGGAGATCCGCGCGAGGGCATGAATGGGCAGCAGGCTGATGGTCTTGCCCGTGATCGGCAGTCCACTGTCGACGAGTGTCTGGTGAGAAACCCGGCCACTGGCCATGAGCACCGTGCGCAGGGTTCTCGCCTTGACGAGCAGGTTTTCCATCGCATCGACGCGTGTCGCGTGATAGTCGGCAATCTGCAGAATCGTCAAGCCGATCAACAGGGAGATGCCGACGCCAAGCCAAAGTTTGACCTGGAGACGGGAAAAGGTTGCGAAACGCTTTCCAAGTCCATGAAACAAAAGACGCACTCGGGAGCCAGCTAGTTTCATGTGATGCTCACGTCGGCTGGTTTGATGGCCATGTTTTATTGCAGTGCAGCAGATAGCGTATCGTCCACCTGAACGCTAGAATCCAGGGCTGTTTCCCATGAATCAAGATATGCCATCGGAGCCCTCGATGCCCAACAGCTTCAACGCCAAGTCCAGCCTGCATGTCGCCGACCAGGATTATGAGATCTTCAAGCTCGACGCCGTGCCCGGCAGCGCCCGCCTGCCCTACTCGTTGAAGATCCTGCTGGAGAACCTGCTGCGCAACGAGGACGGCGTGACCGTCACGCGCGAGGACATCGAGTATTTCAGCGCCTGGAATCCCCAGGCCGAGCCGGACAAGGAGATCCAGTACCGCCCGGCGCGGGTGCTGATGCAGGACTTCACCGGCGTGCCGGCGGTGGTGGATCTGGCGGCGATGCGCGACGCCATGGCGGCGCTCGGCGGCGATCCGCGCAAGATCAACCCGCTCCAGCCGGCCGAGCTGGTCATCGACCACTCGGTGCAGGTCGATCACTTCGGCTCGGACAGCGCCTTCGCGCTCAACGCGGAGCTTGAGTTCCAGCGCAACCAGGAGCGTTACAACTTCCTGAAATGGGGCCAGAACGCGCTCGACGGCTTCAAGGTGGTCCCGCCCGATACCGGCATCGTCCATCAGGTCAACATCGAATTTCTCTCGCGCGTCGTCTTCCCGAACACCGTGAATGGCGTGACTCAAGCCTATTTCGACACCTGTGTCGGCACCGACTCGCACACCACCATGGTCAACGGCATCGGCGTGCTCGGCTGGGGCGTGGGCGGGATCGAGGCCGAGGCGTCCATGCTGGGTCAGCCGGTCTCCATGCTGGTCCCCAAGGTCGTCGGCTTCAAGCTGACCGGCAACGCTGAAGGAAGGCGTGACCGCGACCGATCTGGTGCTGACCATCGTCGACCAACTGCGCAAGCATGGCGTGGTCGGCAAGTTCGTCGAGTTCTACGGCCCGGCGATCAGCACCCTGCCGATGGGCGAGCGCACCACCATCGCGAACATGGGGCCGGAGTACGGCGCGACCTGCGGTCTCTTCCCGATCGACCAGGTCACGCTGGACTATCTGCGTCTGACCGGACGCGACGAGCCCCAGATCGCGCTGGTCGAGGCCTACGCCAAGGCCCAGGGCGTCTGGCACACCGCCGACGCGCCCGAGGCCGATTACTCCGAGACCCTGGCGCTGGATCTGAGCGAGGTCGTGCCCTCGCTGGCCGGTCCCAAGCGTCCGCAGGATCGGGTGCCGCTGACCGAGATGGCGAGCCACTTCCCCAAGGCGCTGGCCGCGCTCAAGCAGGAGCGCAACATCCCGAGCAAGGGACCGGCCAAGGCGGTCATCGACGGCCAGGAGGTCGAGATCTCCGACGGCTCCATCGTGGTCGCGGCCATCACCTCCTGCACCAATACCTCCAACCCCAGCGTCATGCTCGCCGCCGGTCTGGTCGCCCAAAAGGCCGCCGCGCTCGGGCTCAAGGCCGCGCCCTGGGTCAAGACCTCCTTCGGGCCAGGCTCGATGGCGGTCACCCGCTATCTCGACCGCGCCGGACTCACCGAGCCGCTCAAGGCGCTCGGCTTCCACAACGTCGGCTACGGCTGCACCGTCTGCATCGGCAACACCGGCCCGCTGCCCGCGCCGGTCTCCAAGGCGATCGCCGACCAATGATCTCTGCGCGGTCTCCATCCTCTCGGGCAACCGCAATTTCGAGGGCCGGGTCCACGCCGAGGTGCGCATGAACTATCTGGCCAGCCCGCCGCTGGTCGTCGCCTACGCCATCGCCGGACGCATCGACATCGATCCCTACCAAGGATCCGCTCACCACCGACGCCGCCGGCAAGCCGGTCTATCTCAAGGACATCTGGCCGACCCAGGACGAGGTGAACCGCGCCATCGCCGAGAACGTCACCCCGGCGGAGTTCACCAGCGCCTACGCCGATGTCTACGCCGGCGATGCCCGCTGGCAGTCGCTCGACGCGCCCAGCACCCAGACCTACGACTGGCCGGCGGACTCCACCTATATCCAGAATCCGCCCTACTTCACCGGCATGTCGCTGGAGGTCACGCCGGTCGAGGACATCAGCGGCGCGCGCTGTCTGGCGGTGCTCGGCGACTCCATCACCACCGATCACATCTCGCCCGCCGGCTCCATCAAGCCGAACTCGCCGGCCGGCAAATATCTGATCGAGAAGGGCGTGGCACCGACGGACTTCAACAGCCTGGGTTCGCGTCGCGGCAATCACGAGGTGATGATGCGCGGCACCTTCGCCAACATCCGGCTGCGCAACCTCATGGCCCCCGGCACCGAGGGCGGCGTCACCCTGCATCAGCCGAGCGGCGAGGCGATGTCGATCTACGACGCGGCGATGCGCTACGAAGCCGAGGGCACGCCGGTCATCGTCATCGCCGGCAAGGAATACGGCTCCGGCTCCTCGCGCGACTGGGCGGCCAAGGGACCGCGCCTGCTCGGCGTGCGCGCCGTCATCGCCGAGAGCTACGAGCGCATCCACCGCTCCAACCTGGTCGGCATGGGCATCCTGCCGCTGGAGTTCCTCAAGGGCGACAATGCCCAATCGCTGGGGCTGACCGGCACCGAGACCTTCGACATCCTCGGGCTGAACAACGCCGAGGCCAAGCAGGTCGAGGTGCGGGCGACGGCGGCGGATGGCTCGGTGAAGAGCTTCCAGGCCAAGGTGCGGATCGACACGCCGAACGAGGTGGATTACTACCGCAATGGCGGGATTCTGCACTATGTGCTGCGGCGGCTGGCGGCCTAGCGCAACCGCCTGGGTTGCCGGGTTCCGGCAACCCAGCGGGTCAGGGCGATGACGATTCCGCGTAGGGGGAGATTGGGCAAGAAGTCTTCGTAGGCGTGGTGAGGCAACGAAACCCAGTATTGGCTGCAGCGTCAGCGGCTGAAATGCTGGGATTCGCAAGCTCATCCCAGCCTACGAAAGACCGGTTCCAGGTTCCGGAATCCAGCGGAAGCGAGATACTTTCACAGTCGTCAGGAGGACTGGGAATCTCAACGGATGCGCTGGGGAGGTTCGGCCAGGCGCATGGTTGCGCCTTCTCGATCATCTGTCGGATGTCTCGACCCCTCTTCCCTGAGAGGCCACGGGGACAGGCGATGCCCGCACGGTCTGCCGACAGGTGGCGAGTTCAGTCGCTCTTGAAGCCGGCCGCGCGGTGGCTGCCGTCACAGAACGGCTTGTTGTTGGAAGCGCCGCAGCGACAGAGGGCCGTGCTGGCTCCCTGCCAGGCCACGCGCCCGGTGGCGGCCAGCATGCTGAGATTGCCAGTGACTTTGAGCGGACCGTCCGGAATCGCGCGAATGCTCAGGCTTCCGCCGGTTTCCGTCAGCCCAGGCCCCTTCTCACCCACCGCCCCGGCGTCCTCGAACCGCGCCTCGAAATGGCTGTTGTCGCAGAAGGGCTTGTTCTTGGATGCCCCGCAGCGACAGAGCGCGGCCCGGTGGCGCACGCCCGGCATGTCATCGGGCGCACCCTCGATCTGGAGGTCTCCGGTCAGATAATAGGGGCCGTTGTAGGCGACCATCACCCGGTTTTCATCCGGCGCGACCTCGGGGGTTCCGTTCTTGTCGCTGTAGGTCAGTGCCCCGCTTGGACAGCGCTCGACCACCTCCCTCACCTCGCTCGTCGAGACCCCGTCCGGAACGCACCAGGGGTCGCGGCCGGCGACGAAGAGCTCGCCTTGCGCCTTCCCGCACTCGCCGACATGGATGCAAAGCCGTCCATCCCAGCTCACATCGATCTCCTCGCCCTTGAACTCAGTGATTGGATCGTCGCTCATTCGGATTCCCTCGTCTTGATGGTGGATTGGTCTCGTTGCGTCACGACGCCCGCCTCGGTACCCAAGCATGGGGCTCGACCCGATACAGACAAGGGTTGAATCCCCGAAAAACCGACCAATGAATCGGTTGTCGGTTCAGCCAGCCGTATCGGCATTTTCAGCGCGGTCGGAGCCAGGATCGAGAGGATCGACCAAGACATCCGCCCCGGATCCGGGCGCGATCCACGACTCCGATCCGCTTGCTCGGGTCAACCGCTTTCAGCCTGCCGGAGCCAATACCATGGGAACCCATGCCTTCCACTCGGATCATTCGCTCGATTCCACCGCGCCAACGACGCGCGTCGTCGATATCGCCGAACCGCTCGCCTGGCTCGCCAACGGCGCGGTCACCTTCGCGCGAGCCCCGACCCACAGCCTGCTCTACGGCGCCCTGTTCGCGCTCGCCTGCTGGGTGACGCTCTGGCTGACCTGGTCGCTGCCCTGGTTCGCCATCGCCTTCCTGACCGGACTCATGCTCCTCGGCCCCTTCCTGGCCAGCGGTCTCTATAGCGCCGCGCGCCAGCAGGAGGCGGGACAGCCGGTCAAGATCCGGGCGGGACTCGACCTCATCTGGGAACGGCGGACCAACCTCAGCCTCTTCGTCCTCTTTCTCGGACTGATCGCCGCCGCCTGGGTGCGCCTTTCCGCGCTCCTGTTCGCGATCCAGTTCAGCACCTTCTCGCCCAGCATCGAGAGCTATCGCGGTCTGCTGCAAGGGGACTTCGACCCGATGGTCGGCGGACTCTTCGTCGGGGTCGGCCTGCTGCTGGCCTCAGCGGTCTTCGTGACCAGCGCGGTCGCGATCCCCATGATCCTGGATCGCAATGCCGGCCCGATCACGGCCATCCAGACCAGCATGCGCGTCTTCGCGCGCAACTGGCCGGCCATGTTGCTGTGGGCTGCGCTCATTGTCGCCATGACGGGCATTGGCATCTTGACGGGTTTCATCGGCATGATCGCCATCTTCCCCTGGCTCGGCTATGCCACCTGGCACAGCTACCGAGACATGGTCGCCTGATCCTGATCCCCTGATCATCGCCTGGCATTCGGACCCATGGCGCCGGGCGTATGTCCAGGGAAGGACTCACCCGACCGCGTCAGATCCTCGGGAAGCCGATAGAAATGGCGGGCGTTGTCCCACAGAACCAAGCGAGCCGCGCTCTCCCCGAGCGTCTCGCGGATGAGGCTGATATCTTCATTCGCGAATGGTCGCGCGGCGCGGGTGGACGGCAGGTCCGTCCCGAACATCAGTGCACAGGGATTGGCCGCGTGGATCGCCCGCAGAGCCTCCGGCACCGCGAAATCGACCCGGCCGAATCCAGTTGCCTTGACCCGCACCCCCTGCTCTGCGAGCCGGATCAGCTCCCGGAGACCCGAGCCCGACAGGCCGAGGTGATCGATGCTCACCGCCGGCAACCGCAAGACCAGATCCCGCAGGGTGGCCAACTCGCGAGCGTCGACATAAAGCTCCGTGTGCCAGCCGACCAAGTCGTGGACACGCGAGGCGAAGATTTCGATCTCATGCGGAGAGCTGGACAGGCCGCGCCTCAGATTGAATCGAACTCCCCTGACCCCGCGCGCGGCCAGCGCTCGGATGGTCCGGTCCGGAGTCGGCACCGGCAATTGAGTCACCCCAACGAAGGAAGAACCCAGCCGCGCGAGGGCATTCAGGAGATAGCGCTGATCGAATCCCTGGAAGGATCAGGACACCACGACCCCGCCAGCGACACCCAAGGGGGTGACTCGCGCCCGGTAATCATCCACCCGGTATGGATGGGGCAGAAATCCCTCGTTGGCCAGCAGGGGAAACGCGGGGTCGATGATGTGGCAATGGGCATCGAAGATCATGGGCAATTCGCGAGTCTACTGTGCTTGAGCGCAACGCTGACCGTCGCCAGGGTGAGCGAATCCGTGTTGGTCAGGACAGTTGCCGAATAATGCCGCTACACTCTGATGCAAACGCGACGATCGGCCAACATCGCCCAAGAGGACACCATGCCCACCCACGCTTGTCTTTATTCAACGGGTCGATTCGCGCCGATGACGCGCCATTGGCAAGCGATCGTGGCCTTGACCCTTGCCACTCTCTCAGGCCCGGGATTCGCCATGGACCAGGAACAGCGCGTCGATGATTCGGCTCGGCGGTCGCTCGCCGTCACCATTTATAACGACGACCTCGCCCTCATCAAGGACCAACGCCTGGTCCGCCTCGAACAAGGCGACAATCGGCTGGCCTGGCGCAATGTCTCGGTGAAGATCCGTCCCGAGACGGCCCTGCTCAACGAGCGGTCCGGCGAGCTCGATCTGGTTCTGTTGGAGCAGAACTTCGATTTCGATTTATTGACGCCGACCACTTTGCTGAAGAAGTACCTGGGTCGTCAGGTCGAGGTCATCCGCACCAACGACGCGGGCGAGCGCGTCACCGAATCGGCGACCGTCCTGGCGGTCAACGACGGCGTGGTCCTGCGTTACGGCAACCGGATCGAGACCCAGATCGCCGGCCATCTCGCCTTCCCCGACGTGCCCGATGACCTGCGCGATCAACCGACCTTGGTGCTGCATCTGCGCGCGGCCAAGGGCGGCGAGGGCCAGCTCGAACTCTCCTACCTGACTGGCGGCCTGTCCTGGCGAGCGGATTATGTGGCCGATCTCGCGGGTGACGGTGGCACGATAGATCTCAATGGCTGGGTGACCCTCACCAACGGGAGCGGTATCGCCTACCCCAAGGCACAGGTCCAACTCGTCGCGGGCGAGGTCCATCGAGCCACTGAGGCGCCGCCGATGCCACCCATGGAACGCAGCATGGTGATGGCCTCCCCCGCGCCCATGCCGGCCGAGGAAAGCCTGGCCGAATATCATCTCTACACCCTGCCCCGGCCGACCGACATCCTGAATCAGCAGACGAAACAGGTGGCGCTGCTCTCGGCGCGGCGCGTCCCGGTCACCCGTGAACTGGTCGTCCAAGGCCAAGCCTACGTCTATGGAGCGAGCACCGGCGATGGCTGGAACAAACGACCGGTGGAGTCCGTACTCAAGTTCGTCAACCAAAATGGCGACTTGGGGATCCCGCTACCCAAGGGCGTCGTGCGGGTCTACTCGAAGGACGGTCGCGGCAATGCCCAGTTCATCGGCGAGGACGAGATCGACCATACGCCGAGAAACGAAACGGTGACGCTGAAATTGGGCGAGAGCTTCGACGTCACGGCACGGCGCAAGCAGACGGCCTTCAAGAAGCTGGCCGGCTCCACGGCCTACGACTATGCCTATGAGGCGAACTTCACGATGGAGATCAAGAACGCCAAGACCGAGTCGACCAGCGTTGTCGTGCGCGAGGACATTCCGGGCGATTGGACCATGATCGCGGAGAGCCTGCCCCACGCCAAGGAGGCGGCCAACCTGGCCTCCTGGACGGTGCAGGTTCCCGCCGACGGCAAGGCGACCCTGACCTGGCGGGTTCAGGTCCGCCATTGACGGTCGCGCCTGGCAAGACGCCAGCGATCAGGCGCGCTCGATCGGGAAGGTCAAGACGGCGTCGATGTGATCGGTGCCGGTCGCGATCATCAGGAGCCGGTCGAGCCCAAGGGCAACACCGGCGCACTCGGGCATCCCGGCCGCGAGGGCATCCAGGAAACGCTCATCGAGCGGCGGCTCGGGCAACCCCCGGCCACGCCGCGTCTCCAGGTCGGACAGAAAGCGCCGTCGCTGCTCACCGGCATCCACCAGCTCGGCAAACCCGTTGGCGATTTCAACCCCCTCGATGTAGAGCTCGAAACGTTGCGCGACTGGCCAGTCGCCCTGCCGCACCCGCGCCAGGGCCGCCTGACTCGGCGGATAGTCGTGCAGGAAGGTCATCCCGCCCCGCCCCAGCTCCGCTTCGAGCCGCTGGGTCAGGAGGAGATCGAGCCAACCGTCGCGGTCCAGCTCCAGATCCTGGGCATCGGCGATGCCGGCCTCCGAGGCCACGGCGCGCAAGTCGGGGATGCTGGCTCGCCAGGGATCCAGGCCCAGACGGTCGCGGAAGAGATCCCGATACCGAATCGACTCCACGGGCAGCGCGGGTCGCTCCAGCACGAGCCGCGCCAGGGCGGCGACCTCATCCATGAGCCGGACATCGTCCCAACCGGGGCGATACCACTCCAGCAGGCTGAACTCCGGGTGATGTCGGCGGCCACGCTCCTCGTCGCGAAAAACCTTGCAGATCTGGTAGATGGGACCGCTGCCGGCCGCCAGCAGCCGCTTCATCGCGAACTCGGGCGAGGTCTGGAGATAGAGCGGCCGATCCGACCCGAAACCACCGATGCAGACCCGCGTCGAAAGGCTGGCGAGCGCCGGATCCGTCACGGCGGCGGCGGAGAGGATCGGCGTCTCGACCTCCAGCACGCCCGCTTCCGCGAAGAAGCCGCGGATGCGCGCGTAACACGCGGCACGCGCCAGCAGCGCCGCTCGCGGCGCGCTCGGGCGCCACGCCTCGGCCGGCCCGCCGGTCCAGCGCGGCCCTGCTTCGTGCATGACGCCCACTGCGGGAGAGCGGCCCGACGACGCGCCGGGTCTCACGCCTCTTTTGCGCGCGAGACGTATTCGCCGGTGCGGGTATCGATCTTGATCAGTTCGCCCGACTGCACGAACAGCGGCACCCGCACGACCGCGCCAGTCTCAAGCGTCGCTGGCTTACCGCCACCGCCCGAGGTATCCCCTTTCAGGCCGGGGTCCGTCTCGGTGATCGCGAGCACCACGAAGTTGGGTGGGTCAATGGAGAGCGGAGCGCCGTTCCAGAGGGTCACCCTGCAGATGTCCTGTTCCTTGATCCACTTACCGGCCTCACCCACGGTGCTCGCGCCAGCGGTCATCTGCTCGTAGCTCGCCGGGTCCATGAAGTGCCACTCCTCGCCGTCGTTGTAGAGGTATTGCATGTCGGTATCATGCACGTCGGCCGCCTCTACCGTGTCGCCGGACTTGAAGGTCTTCTCGATGACCCGGCCGGTCTTAAGATTGCGCACACGGACGCGATTGAACGCCTGGCCCTTGCCGGGCTTGACGAACTCATTCTCCACGATGCTGTACGGATCGCCGTCCAGCATGATCTTGAGCCCGCCCTTGAATTCGTTGGTGCTATAGAACGCCATGTCATCCTCGTTTCATGTCAAGCCAAACCGCGCAATGGTACCGCGAAGCACGGCCGCTTGTCAGACCGACACCTGGCGGCGGGAGCTGGCCGACGCCTTTACGCGGGTTGACGCGCTGCTTACATCGCTGGGTCTCGACCACGACGATGTCCCTGGGGTTGCTCCGGACCATCAGGCGTTCAACCTCCTGGTGCCGCGCGGCTTCGCCGCCTTGATGAAGCCCGGGGACCCATCCGATCCCCTGCTCCGCCAGGTGCTGCCCCTGGCCGTGGAGGCGGCGAACGTCGCGGGCTACGTCAGCGACCCGGTCGAGGACGCAGCCGCGGAACGCACCCCTGGGTTGCTTCAGAAGTATCCTGGTCGCTCCCTGCTGATCGCCACCGGCGCTTGCGCCATCCATTGCCGCTATTGTTTTCGGCGACATTTCCCTTACTTCAAGTTGGGCTCGCAAATCGAGCGATGGGACGCGGCGGTGGCCGAGATTGCCCGCGACGATACCCTGGTCGAGGTCATCCTCAGCGGCGGCGATCCCTTGATGATCGAGGATCGTCCGCTGCGCGAACTCTTGGCGCGACTCAATGCGATGCCGCACCTGCGTCGTTTGCGCATTCATAGCCGGCTGCCGGTCGTACTGCCCTCACGGGTGACGGACCGGCTCTGCCGGATACTGAGCGAAGGACGGCTCGTACCCCTGATGATCATCCATGCCAACCATCCGCGCGAGCTGGGACAGGCGGCCTGGGAGGCGCTCGCGCGACTCCAGTCGGTTGGCGTGAGGCTCCTCAATCAGAGCGTCTTGCTCGCCGGGGTCAACGACGACGCCCCCACCCTGATCGCGCTGAGCGAACGTCTGGTCGAGTGCGGGGTGCTGCCCTACTACCTCCACCAACTGGATCCGGTTGCGGGTGCCGCCCATTTCCAGGTGAGCGACGAGCGCGCCCGTGGACTGGTCGAGACGATGCGTGGACAAACCGCGGGATACCTGGTACCTAGCTTGGTCCGTGAAATCCCCGGGGCCACATCGAAGCAGCGCATCGGTTGACAACGATGTCAAAAAGTGACGAATGAAACGGCTTGCTCTTTCCCTTCCTGGCTGCGAAGGCCGATAATCTCGGACACGCGACCGCTCTGACTCCAAGACATCCCCAGCATGGCCACGCAAAGTCAAAGACCCACACTGCTGATCATTACCTCCGAGACCAGCGAGTCGGAGCGGCTCATGGGTGTCTTGCGTGAGGAGGGGCTGGCGGACAAGAGCGTATCGATTCCCACCGCCGACCGCCTCGACAAGGTCATCGCGGAGCGCGGCTGCGACATGGTTCTCTGCTGCGGCTACGACCGCAACGTCGATCTGGATAGCGTGCTCGTCGCCTACAAGCGGCTCAAGACCGATGTGCCGCTGATCGTGATCGCGGACCCGGAGCATTGGGCCAGCGACGCGGCCAAGGTACGCCGCGCGGGGGCGCGGGATCTCACCAAGCGCAACGAGCACGAGCACCTCAAACTGATCGTCGCGCGCGAATCCGCCGACCTGGCGCGGCGCCGCGAGGCCGCTGGCATGATGGCCCGGCTGCAAAACTGCGAAAAGAGCACCCTGAAGCTGATGGAGGTCACCAGCGCGGGCGTGGCCTTCGTGCAGGACGGCCTGCATATCGAGGTGAATCCCTCGTATGTGCGCCTGTTCGGCTACGCCTCGACCGAGGAGGTATTGTCGACACCTTTCCTCGATCTCATCGCCGCCGCCGAACACAAGACGATCCGGGAGGTGCTGAAGGCCGGCGATCAATCCCAAACCGGCGAGTCCTCAACGCTGGACGTGACCTGCCAGCGCGCCGATGGAAGTCAATTCGCGGCCCGCGTCCTCGCCTCGCCCACCGAGATCGACGATGAGCCCTGCGTGCGTCTGGTCTTTCTGCCGATCGAGATCAAGACCGCGCGCGAGTCGCCCGAAAGCGAGCCGACGGGATTCGCGAAAGCGACTGGGCTGACGGACCTGATCGCCGAAATCGAGTCGCATATCGGCGAGGAACGCCTGGTCGATCAGCCCTTTGCCATCTTTTTCGTGCGGGTTAACGAGAGCGCTGGAATTCTCCGCGACATGGGTCTATCGCTCGGCCTTGAGCTGCTCGACGAGTTCGGAGAGGCCCTGTCCGCCATCCTTCAGGGACGCGGCACACTGGCGCGCTTGAGTGATGACGGCTTTGGTATCGTCGTCCCCGGTCTCGATGAGTTCGAAGCCAAGTCGCTGGCAGACGAACTGACCAGCAAGGCGCGACTCGCCGCGCGCGCGCCCGGCCACGACAACACGGCACCCGACTGCGAGATCGGCTATTTCCTGGTCAGCGACCGCGCGTCGGCCGCCGAGGACATCATCAACGCGGCCTATCGGCTCTGCATTGGCCATGCATATGGCGATCACGACCACGCCGCCGGGCAGCAGGCCCCGACATCCTTGGCCGCGCGCGCCAAACAGGACGGCGAGGACAGCGATGACGCCATCGCGCGGACGATCGAATTTGCCCTGCGTAACAATCAGCTCAAGCTGGTCTATCAGCCCATCATCAGCCTCATGGGCGACAACCAGGAGAATTACAGCGTCCTGATCCGCCTCCTGGATGAAGGGGAGAATCTGCTGGAGGCGAAAGACTTCATCGGCGCCGCGATCCGCGGCGGTCTCATCGAGGAAGTGGACAAGTGGACCATCCGCGCCGCCATCCAGGTCATTGCCGAGCAGCGGCGCGCCGGACACAATCTCAGCCTCTTCATCAACCTGTCCGAGGATACCTTCAGGAATCCCAGCATCATTCTCTGGATCTGCGATTGCCTACGCGAGTTCGACGCGCGCGGCAATTGGCTGACCTTCCAGTTTCAGGAAGAGCTGGTCGTGGGGAATCTGGCGAGCATCGGCAAACTGGTCGAAAGTCTCAAGAAGATCAAATGCCGGGTAGCCATCAATCGGTTTGGCGTCACCGAGCGGCCCGAGATGCTGCTACAGGGACTTTCGCTCGATTTCGTCCTCATGAAGCCCAGTTTTGCCCAGGGTTTGGCGGACGATGCAAACAAACAGCAACGACTGCTGCAACTTGCAACGCTGGCGCGCGAATTTAACGTCAAGAGCATCGTCACGGGTGTCGAGGACGCGCGCGCCCTGACGGTGCTCTGGACCGCTGGCGTCGACTACGTCCAGGGAAACTTCCTCCAACGCCCCTCCCCAACCCTTGAGGTCCAGGCATAACCCTCCGTCAGCGATCTGTATCGCGCCCGGGATCGCCCTGACGCGGCGCGGAGGTCGCTTGCCGGTTCCGCTCGAAGATACGACTCCTGAGCAAGGTGTTGCTCGGTACCGTCAAACGCGATGACAGCCGACTGGCATTGATGCGATTGGACTGCGGCATGGGTTTCTGCACGTCAGGCGCGGACTCGACAGCAGCAGACGACGCCTTAAACGGCACGTCAAGGGGCGGCGCTTCCGCAGCTCGGCCTGGTGCCACAATCAGGATGAATAGGATTGGAAGTGAGGAATGAATAGATCTCATCTGCCTGCCTTGAACCGTTTCCTCGGGATTCGTCATCGACTGATCCGCGAAAGAACAGGCCGTCATCCGCGGAGCGTCCTCTCGGAAAAAGATCCTCTACGGACAAACGGGGTTTTGTTACACTAGCGAGCTGTGTAAGCCGTGCTTCCTAATTGACGATCAGCATCGATGGACGTTCTAGCTTCTGCTCTAGGAACTTGAAAGATGTACGAATCTTTTTACGGCCTTCATGAAAAGCCTTTTTCTCTTCTCCCCGATCCAGGCTTTTTTTATCTCAGCAAGATCCATCGGGAAGCCTTAACCCTCGTCGAATACGGACTACACAACCAAACTGGCTTCACCGTTTTGACCGGCGAGATCGGCTCGGGCAAGACCACATTGATGCGGTATTTGCTCGACAAGCTGGATCCAAGCCTGACGGTTGGTCTGATCTCCCATACCCACCAGTCGCTCGGACAGATCATGGACTGGGTGTGTGCCGCCTTCGAACTGCAGGTCACGCCTGGCGACCGGATCGCGCAACATCGCGCCTTTATCGATTTCCTGCTCGACGAATATCGAAAAGGGAAAAAAACCCTTCTGATCATCGACGAGGCACAGAATCTCGGTCTCGACCGGCTGGAGGAAATTCGCCTTCTCTCCAACGTCAATGCCGACAAGGACCTGGTACTCCAGCTTCTGCTACTTGGACAACCTCAGCTTCGCCAGCAACTGCGCGAACCCGATCTGGAGCAATTCGTCCAGCGCATCTCGGCTTCCTATCATCTGGGTCGACTCACCGCCGAGGAAACATTCTACTACATACGTCATCGTCTGAAGATTGCCGGAGGCCAAAAAGAGATCTTTTCGCCGGACGCCTGCCACGCCGTCTTTCATTACAGCAAAGGCATCCCGCGCATCATCAATCTCATCTGTGAGACAGCCCTGGTCTTTTCCTATGGCACCGGTGACAAGAAGATTAGCGGCAAGGCGATTGACGAATTCATCAAGTCTGACTCATCCCACCTGCTCCTGGCAATCGACAACGAAGCGCGCACCCCTCTGGCAGAATATTCAACCGCATTCGTCGGCACCGCCCATGCCCACACGGAAGCGCCGGAAGATGAATTGGTCGCCATTATGGGCGAATCCCGCGAGCCGCCTCTCATGGACTCGGATCGCACCGAAGCCGTCGCTGGCGCGGACACCGCGTATCAAACCCCTGGCACTTTCAACGAGGAGGTTGATTTCATCCGGATACGATCGACCTCGGAGCTCGACGACGCGCCATCCATCGCACACCGGCTGCACAGTCCGTCCAATGACACCGGGGGCGCCGCCGGATCGACCTCCGCGACCGCGCACCCGGAGATGCCCGAGGCGGACGCGGACGAGGACGTCTCCATCGCGGAGCTCATCAAATCCACCGGAGCTCAACGCAGGTGGACGAGCGAGCTGCTCGCCATTGCCGCTGGGATCTTAATGGGCATCGGCCTTGTCGGCTGGTACATCCACCACGAGAGCACAACGCCCAGCCTCACGGACGCGACCAGGTTAACCAGCGAGCCGACCCTATTGAACGCGCCTGATCGGGCGACCCAACCGATTCCCATGACCGAGCCGCCGGCAGCCCATCCGGACAGCGCACTCGCGGACGGTCGACCGGTGAGTCCAAGCCCCGCCTCGGAGGCGGGAGCCAGTTCGCGGGAAGTCACAGACGCGGTGCGCGATTCAGCGCAGCCCGATGACGCCACCCACGATCGCTCGCTCGCGAGCGAGGAGCGCGCCACGCCTCGCAGCGCATCGAGCACGGTCGAAAGCCAAGCGTCCGCCCCCGGCGCTCTGCCATCTCTCTCAACGGAAGCGTCGGAATCCCCCGAGACGAATCAGACGCACGCAGGCGACGAAGACAGTCGCGACTCATTGGCAGGCCAACCGATCGCATCTCAGGTGACGAGCGCGCTGGAAGGCCGCCTTGCCGATCTGCGGTTGCCTTTAGAAAAGGTCGACGCCCGGCATCTAAGAGCGGATTTTTCGCGACTGATTCAGTTCGATGACGGAAGCACCGAACTTCGACCGGAGGCCAAGGCACTTCTCGAACGCTTCGCCACCATTTTGCGCGAGACCGAAGAGGTCAAGGCGCACGTCGTCGCGCACACGGACAGCAAGGGCACACTCGCGAAAAATAAGGCCCTTTCCACAAGACGCGCCGAGGTCATCGCGCGCTTTCTCACCAGTCAAGGCGTACCGGATTCTCGCGTCGCTTACGAAGGGAAGGGCAAGACCGAGCTGAAGGTTTCCCCAGAGCAAGAAAAGGTGCTGGGCCCCTGGATCAACCGACGCGTCGAGATCGATCTCATCGAGAACGACTAGGAACGCTCAGAGCAACCGGTATTTTCAGGTCGGCTCACTTGCCTCGTCTTGTTCGCCATGGACGGCGAACGCCAGCATGACCCCAAGCGGGACCACACTATTTCCTGACTTCGAAATCGCGGGTTGCGAACGGTGACGCTACTCAAGCAGCGACCATTTTTTCAATGGCTCTCTTGGCAATACGTATTGCAGACCCAGGAAGACCGCATTTGATATCGCATCGTCTCGCCATGAATCGTATTTCTGCCATCGGTAGCGGTAGCTGAGATCGATATAGAGCGATTCGGAGAGTCGATGCTCCAACCTTGGAGTAAAAGAGACATAGTCCCGATCGTAGCTCGATACATCGCCATCGGGGCTCCGGTTACGGTAGCCATCGACGCCGAAGGAAACCTTCCATTCGGCCCCGAGCGGATAATCCAAGCTCATCGCCAATCCCGTCGTATCGAGCAAAGTCCCGTTGCTGCTTGGCAGAAGCGAACGATCAGCGGTGAGATTGAATTTAGCGACGTCGAATTGCTTGGTGACTTTCAACTCGAATAGCGGACCCGTGTTGTCACTTTCCACCGTGCCGAAAAGCGTCGGCGTCTCCGCACTCGCGCGACGCAATCCCGCGAGAAAACTCACCGATGAGCTTTCCGATAGGAGATAACTCGCGCCCGCCTCGATACCGTAGGTATCCGATTGGGTGTCGACCTGACTTGCGTCGTATCGATTGTAGCTTGCGCGCGCGATGGCCTGGACCCGCTCGCTCAAGGAGTAGGTCAGGGTCACGCCCGTCGTCGCGTCGGCATAGTCGAACAATGGCAGGAGTTTGACATCCTCGTAGAAGACGTCCTCGAAGCTAACCGAAGTATCGAGCTGCATACGCGGCGACAGCGCGTAGCGCCAGGACGGGCTCAACAAGACACGTTCGCGGCGCTTATTGACTTGAACATAACCCGATGTCGCGACTTCGCTGGTCAAGGTCGAATCGTAATCGAAGGTCCCGTCGAGCTTAAAGCGGCTCCGCCCAAGCTGATAGGCACTCGACCATGTCAAGGAGCCATCAGTCTCATCCAGGTCCGAGGCATCCGTATACTGGGTTGACAGAACCTTGGCACCAATACCGATCTCCGAGTCTTCCGTGCGCCGTCCCGACTCGACCTCGGCCTCGAGCTTCGCGGCAGCGGAGCTGATCGGTTCATCAGAGGTCAATCGCACGTTGTCGTCATAAGAGCCTTGAAGGCTTGCGCGCGGCTCCACGTACCACTGTTCGGCTCGCGGCGAACTCAGCGAGAGAATGGCGAAACACCATGCCGCATGTCGCAACAGGCGCCCACGATCACGGCGGCGTTCAATGGATCTCATGGGCGTGGTCTGGGTTCTGGCGCTGGCGAAACGAACGAGCTGGCCAGTCATGGAACGACGATCACATCGCCGGCTTGCAGAGTGATGTTCTGCTCCAGCCCCTCGCCGCGCCGGACCTTCTTATAGTCGAATGGAATTGACTTCTGCTGACCGTTGACTGTTCGCAGAACCTTGATCTTCTTCTCCTCGGCGAAGGGTGTTAATCCCCCCGCCATGGCGAGCGCCTGCATTATGGATATGTCACGCGTGACGAGCGGAAAATCGCCGGGCTTGTTGACCCGCCCCAGGATGTAGATCCGGTTGCCTGGAATTTCTTGCAGAGTGACCGTCACCACGGGATCGGAAATATATTTTTTGAGCTTCTGCTTCAGCGTCAGGGTTAGCTCACCGACGGTCAGCCCAGCCGCTTGAAGATCGCCAGCCAAAGGAAACGAGATTCCCCCATCGGGTCTGACCAGCACCAACTGTTCGAGACCCGGCTCCTGCCAAACCGATACCGCCACGATGTCCCCGGGATGGAGTTTGTAGCTGTCCGATGCGACGGGCTCCGAGGCAAGGAGGCTTGCCGACATCAACACGATACCCCCAAGAAGGCCGAACTCGGGTCTCATCGCGGAACGGAAGAACCCTTTGCCGCGCATCCAGAATGACATAATCCTAGCACCTCAATTCTAAAGATGATTTAACCCGAAATTACACCATTGAGCACCATGATTTTCCAGCGTCCGTCGTGTGAATTCATTTCATCATCACACTCTTGCGCGGCATGGGGTCATGTGCGGATTGGCAGCGCCCTTGGCTACATATTCGCGACTCCATGCGGGACATGGCCAGTCGCGACGTGCATCCGCGCGGCTTCGCAGTGGTGTGTCTGGTCGTCGAAAAAAATGTCCGCATCAAAGGCGGCGAGAAAGCGCGCCTTGCTCAGGCCGCCGAGAAACAATGCCTCGTCGATTCGAATTCCCCACGCCCGCAGCGTTCGAACGACTCGCTCGTGGGAAGGGGCGCCCCGCGAGGTCACCAGTGCGGTGCGCACGGGCGAGGCGTCGGAAGGAAAAAGCGACTGAAGTTGGTGGATCGCCACCAATAGACCCTTGAAGGGTCCGCCCGGCAGGGGCTCATGGGCGGCCGCGCTCTCCGTCTCATTGAAAACCGCCAATCCTTCTTGACGAAAAAGCCGCTCGGCTTCATCGGAGAAGAGCACGGCGTCGCCATCAAAGGCAATTCTGAGCTGCTCGTCTTCCACCTCGGGTGTCGGAGACGACGCCGGAAGAACCGTTGCCGCGGCACATCCGGCGGCAAGCGCAAGGCGCACGTCCAGTGGATCGGCCGACAGGAAGAGATGCGCGCCGAAAGCCGCGACATAGCGGTACGGACTGCTGCCGCCGGTGAAGGCCGCCCGCGTGATGTCCAGCCCATAGTGATGCGTGGACGACAGCACCCGCAGGCCGGTATCCGAGCTATTCCGCGACAGCAAGATCACCTCGACGCGTCCGCGCTCGCCGAGTGTTTCGTTAAGGTTCATCAATTTTCTGACAAGCGGAAAGGCAACGCCTGGCAGCAAAATATCGGACTCGTGGGCAACCTGGTAGGCGTGATATGCCTCGACGCCCTGGGTCTCGAAGATGTGATGGGACTCGCTGAGGTCAAACAGCGCCCGAGAAGAGATCGCGACGATCAGTCGCACGGATGGAGCGGAGCCGGTTGCATCCTCGGACATGTTTCTGGACGGCGCCTAATCCATTAAGGTCGGTGAAATCGCGAGACATACCTGACGACTACCAGGGCATAAACCAGTTCATGAATTGCATGGGACGGCTGATGCTTTGATTCATGACGGCCATATCCTGGCGCATGGAGGAGGTCGAGAGGGTCATACTCTGCATGGCCCGATCCATGTCCTGTATGCTGCCCAGCATCGGTTCGAGCGTGTTCACATCGCGCGCAATGGAATCCATGCCAACGGCCATTGATCGAACGCTCGAACTCATTTGCGCCACATTGTCCGAGATGGACTGCATGTTACTCGCAAGCACCGTCATATTCGTATCGACGCTGATAGCGAGATAATGCACGTCCTTGGCCAAGCTGAAGACCAGATAAAAGCCGTATGCGGCCAGGATGATGAATGCGAAGAGCGTTGGATAAACAATCAGTTCCCAACGCTTGGCACTCGTTTCAAAGGCTTGGGAGAGGCGGTCGATCGCATAAGCGTTAATCGGGGCATTCGAAGCATCCGCATCCGCGAGACCCTTCGCTGACTGCTCGCCCCGTGGGGTCTCGTTGTCCGGCATGATCGGAGAGGCTTCCAACCGTTGTTTTAGGGGTGAACCGCGTTGATCGGTACGACCAAGCAGGCGCTGGTGGCGGCGAGCTTAACAGAATGCCAGGACCGAGCAAGCAGAGACGACCACCGCAACCCAGATGGCCACGGAGATCTAGCTGATAAGCTTCGGATAGAGCGCCGCCACCAGTGACAGAAACTCGCGAGCAGCCTTGCCGCGCGTCTCCAGTTCGAACACCGCCAATCCCTCGCTGAACGAGCGGCGGAAGACCGTGCGCTGCGAGAGCCTCGGCTTGATAAAGCGCAAGCCAGGCAGAGTCACCAAGGCGGCGGCTGTCTCATTCGTCTCCTGAACGGCATGGTGAGTATCACCACGATTGATGAAGCCAATGATCTCTGGCGGGGTCTCGCGCTCGACGCTCGCGATCATCTGAATGAAGCGCTGGGTCGACCAGATATCCGCCTGCGAAGGCGGAACCGGAACGACGACCCGGTCACACAGGCTCAATGCCAGCCGCAGACTTTCCATGTCCGAAGTACCGACATCGATCAGGGTCTCGTCCGCCTCCCGTAGGCGGCTCTCGGTCAAGGCACGCTTGTCCTGCACCGTCAGTCGCGGCTTGAACCCTTCCTCGTTTCGCACATCGGTCACGTCGCTCAAGGTCGCCTGGGGATCGGCATCCACAAGCAAGACCTTGACTTCCGCCATGACTAGCCAGACCGCAAGATTGAACGTCAAGGTGCTCTTGCCCGAGCCGCCTTTCAGACTTCCGACGATCGTAATCATGGTGCGTGTCCGAGAAAGGGTGCCTTCATCCCATCATCAATCGCCGCGCGTCACTGCTTCGCGCTGGAGGAGGCGCATCCACCTTGGAATACCCCTCGGGAACGCGAAACAGCTCGTCTGGCTGCTGACCGATCTGGATATTGTCCAATTCCCTGACGAACCCGCCCGGGAACTCCTCGCGCACCGACAATTTGAGCTCCGGGTCGTACCATTGGAAGGTCTCCACGGGCTGCTGATTGGGCGCGACGGTGGTCATCTGCCATTTCTCCACGGACCGCCCCCCGATAGACTCGGCGCCCAACATCTTGAGCTCCATCGATTGGCCATTCGGCATCTGATACCGCAGTGGCAGGCCGCGCTCGACGTCGATCCACTGCGCGCCCGTCAGGGTCTTGCCATCGCGCATCACCGTCATCTCCCATTTGATCGCGGAACGCCCCGCCACGTCTTCCGCGCCAACTCTGCGGCACGTCAAACCCTCAAGGCCCTCGCAGGGATTGGTCTCCGCCGAGGGCGGTTTGATCGCGGCATGAGCATCGCCGCCCCGCGGCATGGTTCTTTCCAGGTAGGTCTTCTGCTCCGGGAGCAAAACCCATTCGGTCTGGCTGTCTTGATCGTTGATACGAACGACATTGCGGCCCTGTTGCGCCATCTCGATACGAATCCGGCTGGTCCCGACGTACATCTTGCCCGTCGTCACCTGATCATTCGGCCCCCGACTCACCATGTCGGCCGAAAACTGCACGCCCGCGATATCGGCGCTGGCGAATGGCGCGAAAAGTGCGCCAAGGACTGCAACCCATTGCAACCGTTTCTGGATTTTCATGATACCAATTCCCCTCTTATGGTCGGTGATCGCGCTGATCGATTTGTTCAATCCATGGTTCTTCCATACGACTTGCGTGTCGAGGCTTGCATCAAGGGGCTGTGGATCGCTGGGGTCGCGACCATTGCCCTTGGTTCCAATCGCCCGACGAATCGCTTGGGGTCATGGACTCGAACAGATTCGATCCAGACCCGCTTCGACCTGCGTCATCAAGGGGGCGCCACTGAGAGCTCGCCCCCCCGCGCTCCCGTTCTTGATCCGTCAACGGTCGAAATCTGAACTCCCGATCCGCGTCGGACCCTTGATCGCCGCCCGGCGGAAACGCGGGATCGCCACGAAAGCGGTAGCCCTGATAGAAGGCATCGGTCGCGCCCTTTGCCATGCCGGGATCCAGTGGCTGACCGTCGCGCGGGGCATGCAAGGCACCTGACCGACGCGGCCCCTCACTCTGGCCGGGAGACGCGGGCCGATACCCCGAATCCTCCTTCATCCAACCGTTCTGGCCTGCATCAGGATAAGCTCGCCGGGACTCATCCTGATCGCGATAGCCGGACGATCCGAACGACGGCGTCTCGTCTCCCGAATAGACCCAGGGCGCCATTCCGCCCAAGTCGCGCGATGGGCCTGTCCGGGAGCGATCCTGATCGCCTGACCAGCGGTCGTCCCGGCGCGACCAGGGATCTTGAGCGGCCGGTCGCCCGGGCTCGCTGTCACCCTGATCAGGATAGAGGTTCCCCGCACCGTCCTGATACGACTGTGCCAAAGCCCCCCAAGCGAGCACGAGTCCCGCGACCAGCATGAGCCGCTTCATGGCAATTTCCGAGAATCCGTGCAATTCAGTTTAGGGCAGGTCAACCATCGGGCGCTGTCCGGATCGCAACAAAACGGCTCCGGAATCTCGCTCGCGTCGTGCCAACTAGTCCTGATCAGAGTCCGACGTGTTGTCGACCTTTAAGCGAATCCCCCTCCTCACCGTTTTCTTCTGTGCCGGCTGCGACTGTTGACGCGTCTCCGCCGCTGCGGACTCCATCGGCGCCGAGGTCGCTCGCGCGGCGATCTTCTTGGCGCTCGTCTTCCCAGCGGCCTTCCTGGGTTGTGGGGCGACCTGTGTCACCGCCGACGCGGCGTCTGCATCGTTCGGCTCGGGCTGATTCCCCCTCGGAGCCGGCGGGGCCACGCCCTCGGTCGTCGCCGATCGCGCTGGCACCGTCGGGCGCGGCATTGGCTTGGCTGCCGGCTTGGCTTTCCTGCGACCCTTAACCGCCTCAGCCAAGAGAAGAAAGACCCCGCGCACCACATAGAACAGCAACACGAAGGCTTCGACCACCATGCCCCAGACCCGGTAACCCAGACCGACGGGGGCCGATCCCGTTGCCTTGATGGGCGCGCTCGCGACCGTTCCAACATCCAGCCGACAGGGAAGATCCTCCCCCGCTGGCATGCCGGCAACCGCAACCCTGCACATATCCTCCTTCGCGGCGACACAGCCGAGCGGAATCACGATCAAGGTCAGCAGGGTCGAAACCAGCACGCCGGAAAGCAGCGAGATCGCCATGCCCTGGAAGATCGGGTCGGTAATGATGACGCTTGAGCCGGCCACCAGCGCCAGGGCCGTGATCAGGATCGGGCGCGTGCGGATCTTGCAGGAGCGGATCATGGCCTCCGCGACCGGCACGCCCTTCTGGATCTCGTGAATCGCGAAATCCACAAGCAGGATCGAGTTGCGCACGATGATGCCCGCCAGCGCGATCCAGCCGATCATTGAGGTGGCCGTGAACTCGCCGCCCATGCCCATGGCGAACATCAGGGAATGGGCCGGGATGATGCCGAGCAAGGTCAGGGGGATGGGCGCCATGATGACCAGGGGGATCCGAAAATTCCCGAATTCCCAGACGACCAGGATGTAGATCAGCAGCAGCGCAACGACGAAGGCCGCCCCCATGTCGCGGAAGGTCTCGTAGGTGACGGTCCACTCGCCGCCCCATTCCCAGGACAGACGCTCGTTGTCCGGCGGTGGGCCGAGCCATTGAAAGGCATCTCCAAACCCACCGCCCTCGGCCGGCTTGCTCCCATCCGGGGCCATATAGCCTTTCTCCGCCATCAGATCCTGGACCTGGAACATGGCGTAGACCGGCGCGGCGAGCCGCCCGCCAACATCCGACACCACATACTCGATCGGTCGCAGATCCTTGTGGAAGATGATGTCTTCCTCCGGGGTGCGCTGGAACTCGCCCAGCTCGCTCAGAGGCACCGTGAAGCCTTGGGTCGATTGAATGGGCAGATCGCCGAGCCGCTGGATCTGCGAACGCTCCGCGAGCGGCACCTGGAGCATGATCTGAATCGGCTCATGTCCGCTCTGGCGGCCGGACTGCTGTTTGATGTCGCCCATGGGCGTCCCGCCCAGCGCCATCGAGAGGTTGCGATTGATGGTATCGACCGAAATGCCGCGACGGACCGCCTTTTCGGTATCGACGTTGAAACGCCAATAGTCGAAGGGATCGCGCAGATAGTTGTCGACGTCGCGGGTACTCTCGGCCTGCTCGAAGAGGGTGGTGACATCGCGCGCGAACTGGCGTCGCAACTCCGCCGTGGGACCGTAGATCTCGGCGACCACGGACTGCAACACCGGCGGACCCGGAGGCATCTCGACCACGGCGATACGCGCCCCGGTTCCCTGGGTGATCGTCGCCAGCATCTCGCGCGCCTGGACCGCGATCTGATGGCTGTTGCGCGCGCGCTCGTCCTTGTCCTTGAGCTGAACCTGCAACTCGGCCTGCCAGGGCTCGGAACGCAGATAGTAGTGGCGCACCATGCCGTTGAAATCGAACGGGCGCGCGGTTCCCGCATAGAGCTGGATCGCCGTGACCTCGTCGATCGTCTTGAGCCGCTCGGCCATCCGGTGCGCGAGATTGACCGTTACCGGCAGTGCCGTGCCCTCTGGCATGTCGACGACGACGGAGAATTCGGGCTTGTTGTCCAGCGGCAGCATCTTGACCGCCACCCAGTGGAAGTAGAAGAAGGAGCAGGCGAAAAGAAAGCTTCCCCACAGGGTCAGACGGAAAATTGTGCGTTTGCGGGGACTCTCCATAAGCGGCGTCAGGACACGCCGAAAGAAACGCTCCAAGCGCTCGGCGCCCTTGTGCTCGCGTTTCTCCGCCGCCGATAGATAGCGCATCGAGGGACGCAGCCACTTGGAAATCGCCAGATAGGGCGTGAAGACAAAGGCGGCGAACAGCGAGATGAACATGGCAACCGATCCCAGCTTGGGGATCGGCGCCATGTAGGGCCCCATCATGCCGCTGACGAAGCCCATCGGCAGCAAGGCGGCGATGACGGTAAAGGTCGCGAGGATGGTCGGATTGCCGACCTCCCGCACGGCGTCGACGGCCGTTGCGTCATCCGTCCGACCCTCTTCCAACCAGCGCCGGTAGATGTTCTCGATCACCACGATGGCGTCGTCGACCAGGATACCGATCGAGAAGATGAGCGCGAACAGACTGACGCGATCGATCGTCATCCCCCAAATCCAGGCGGTGAAGACGGTCATGAAGAGCACGACCGGAATGACCAGCATGACGACGATGGCCGGGCGCAAGGCGCGGAACGCGGCCAACACCAGCAGGAACACGAAGGAGGTCGCGACGATCAGCTTGAAGATCAGCTCGTTGACCTTCTCGTTGGCGGTTTTGCCGTAGTTGCGGGTGACGCTGACCTCGACATTGTTGGGGATGCGCGAACCCTTGAGTTCCTCGACCTTGGCGATGATGTCGTTCGCGACCGTCACGCCATTGGTCAGCTCCTTTTTGGCGATCGCGATCGTCACCGCCGGCCGGCCATCCGCCCGCTCCTTGATCTCCGCGGACGGGCCGGTGTAGTAGCTGACCAGCTTCGAGGTATCCTCCTCCGGCCCCAGCTTGATGTCGGCGACATCGTGCATGTAGATGGGGATCTCGTTGTGGGTGCCCACAATCAAACGGCTGATATCCTCGACCCCGGTGAGGAAGGCGCCGGTCGTGACCGAGAAGCGCGAGCCGCTCACCTCGACCCCCCCCGCGGTGGTCTCGGCGTTGGCGCTCTTCAGGGTCTGAGCGACCTGATCGAGGCTGATCCGATAGCCGGAGAGCCGTTCGGGCGACACATCAATGGTGACCTGCTCGCCGCGCCCACCCACGATAAAGGCGTTGCCCGTACCCTTGACCTGTTTGAGCGATTGCAGAACATCCTGGGCGAGCAGTCGCAACTGGGCGTCATCGACATCCGAGGATCCGTCTTTATCGAGGTCGCGGGACCAGAGCGTGAGGGTCACGATCGGCACATCGTCGATGCCCTTGCTCTTCACCAGCGGGGGCATGACCCCCGGCGGGATCTTGTCCATGTTCGAGGCGAGCTTATCGTTCACCTTGACCAGCGAGGGCCCCATCTTCTCGCCAACGTCGAACTCGATGGTGACGATGCCCTGCCCGCGCTGCGAGGCGGAGTAGACATGCTTGATGCCGGGGATCTCGCTCATGATCCGTTCGAGCGGCTGGATCGCGAGGTTGGCGACCTGCTGCGCCGAGGCTCCCGGATACTGCACCATGATGTCGATCATGGGCACCGAGATCTGCGGGTCTTCCTGCCGTGGCGTCAGGACCAGGCCGAGCAGACCCATCATGAGCATGGCGAAATAGAACAGCGGGGAGAGCGGCGAGCGGATGAAGAATTTCGCGGTGCGCCCGGCGATGCCCAGATGGTCCTCGTTGAAGACCGTCGGCGAGTCGTTGTCGGTCTGGGAGGGGTCGTGACTCATATCCAATCCAGTTTCTCCGGGCCTACACCAAGGCGCCACGGTCGGCCGCCAACATCGTTTCCATCCGCCTCAATCATGCACGCCGCACCTGCGGAACCGCGCCATCATTTAGCGATCAGGGGTACCGCCCTTGGCCCAACCCGAGGTCACGCGGGCATCGGGATTCGCGAGTACCCGCTCCCCGGCCCGCAGACCGCTGAGAACGCTGACGAAGCCGCCGCTGAGCTCCTCCCCGACCCGAATCAAGCGCAGTTGGGGCTCCCCCTGGTCGTTCAGGACGTAGACGCCAGGCAGACTCCCGTTGTAGCGCACGGCACTGCTCGGAATGACTGGACTGGCCCGCGCCGGGGCATTGAGATCCGGGGCCAGCACCTTGGCATACATACCGGGCTCGGAGACGCCCTGCGGTAAATCGAACTTGATCTTGACGGTGTGTCGCTGCGGATCGGCCATGGGATAGATCTGGGCGACCCGAACCGGCACGCGACGGTTGCCGGGATCGATCTCGGCCTGCACCATCTGGCCTTCCCGCAAACCCGCGCGCATCCGCGCGGGGACATCGACCTCGACCTGGAGGTATTCAACGTCGGCGTAATTCAGCAGGGGCTGACCGGGCTGTACCGTGTCGCCAACCTCGACGTATTTCTTGACGATCACGCCCTTGAACGGCGAGATGCCGCGCGCGTCCCGGATCTTGGAATCCAGCGCCTGCAACTCGGCCTGCAGCCGCATCATGGCGCTCTGCGCCTCTTGGACCTGGATTCCGGAAGAATAGATATCGGCCGACCGCTCGGTGCCACGGTCGCGATCCCCGACAAAGGACTCCACCGGGCGCGTGAACATTTGATCGAACAGATTAGGCAGCCCCATCCCGCCGGGGGCGGAGCGCGACTTCGGCGAATAGACCTCGCGGTCGAACTGCACGCCAGCATTACGCAGTTGCGCGTCCGCGCTCGCCATCTGAGCGAGCAGGGCACGCCGGTTGGCGACCAATTCTTCGTCTCCGATGGCGACCAGGAGCTTGCCCTCGTCGAAGGCATCGCCTTCACGCCCCCCGATGAAGGTCACGCGACCCGGCAACTGCGCGGCCAGGGTGACTTCCTTGTAGGGGACGACGGTTCCGCCCAGGGAGACCGTGGGTGCCCCCTCGGCCTGCTGAACGACGAAGGTCTCTCCCGTATCGCCGAGCACCAGACCCGGAGCGATCACCGCGGCCAAGACGAGCAGGCACACGGCAGGGGCATTTTTAGTCAGGGTTCCCATCGGATCGCACACCACTCGCTGAGTATTGAGACGGCCGCCCGACAGGCGATGATGCGGTCGGACCAACTGCTGTGGGCTCTGGAAATTGTTTGCTAGAGCATGCGGGAGCTTAAGCCCGTTTGTTATCGTTCTTCGGTGACAGCGGCCGATCCGATTCCGGAATCCCGGCGCGGCTCGACTGCTCGGCTGCCTCCGCGAACGCTAGCCATGTCACGCAGTTGCGCAGTATGCATTCAGCGCAGCACCACATTCAAGCCGAGTCGCACGCCGCGCTGGCGACGCCGGCGCCGCGCGATTGCGGAAAATTGGTCAGCCGGACAAGTGACTACCGTTCGCGACTGGGTTGGGTGTAACATCGCCGGCCAACGTAAACCGAGCCTCCGCGCCGCTACGGGAACGCAAGCGGCGACTCGATCCGCCCGATTCGCGCTTGGCGGCTCGGCGCGGGGTCCGCGCTACCATCCGATCACAAAGCAACCGAGGTGCCTCCCCAATGACGTCTACGGCCGACGCCCTTCAGCAGCGCCTGCAAGAGCTTGAATCCCATCTGGAGCAAGAGAATCCCGTGCTCCTGAGCGCCGTGCGGAGCTTTCGGGCGATCGACCGGGTGGCCTACGGCATGGGACTGCTGGATTCCAATCAGTCGTTCGCGACCCAGATCCCCTGGTGGCCGTTGATCTCTATCCTCGGCACCTTCTCCGCCGGCAAGTCGACCTTCATCAACTATTATCTCGGTCACAAGCTGCAGCGGACCGGCAATCAGGCGGTCGACGACAAGTTCACCGTCATCGTCTATAGCCCGGAGAAAGTCAGTCACACCCTGCCCGGCGTCTCGCTCGATTCCGACCCGCGCTTTCCCTTCTTCCGCATGTCGCACTCGATCGAGGAGGTGGCCGGCGGGGAAGGCAGTCGCATCGACGCCTATCTGCAATTGAAAACCTGCCCCAGCGAACGCCTGCGCGGCAAGATCCTGATCGACTCGCCCGGATTTGACGCCGACGCCCAACGCACGGCGGTGCTGCGCATTACCGACCACATGGTCGACCTCTCCGATCTGGTACTGGTGTTCTTCGATGCGCGGCATCCCGAGCCCGGCGCGATGCGCGACACCCTGAGACATCTGGTCGTCAACACCATCAAGCGCTCGGACTCGGGCAAGTTCCTCTACATCCTCAATCAGCTCGACTCCGCCGCGACCGAGGACAACCCGGAGGATGTCGTGGCGGCTTGGCTCAGGGCCATCGGCGAGGCGGGACTGACCGCCGGGCGCTTCTACACCATCTACAACCCGGACGCGCCCACGCAGATCCCGGACGAGCACCGCAGAAAACGCTTTGAAAAGAAACGCGACGAAGACCTCGGCGATATCTATCAGCGGATGGAGCAGGTCGAGATCCAGCGCGCTTATCGCATCATCGCGGCGTTACGCAAGAGCGCGAGCGATTTCAGTCGCGAATCCGTGCCGCTGCTGCAAGGCGCCCTGCGGCGCTGGCGCCGCCGGACCCTGCTCGGCGACGCCCTCCTCCTGTTCGCCGCCGTCGGTGGTTTCATGACCTGGAGTCTGGGGGCAGGCCAGTGGCACGGTCTCGACTACCACGCCGGCTGGCTGGATCTCGTCATGAGCATCCCTTGGGGCTTGGACGGCTTGGAGGGGAGCGTGGCGGCCCTCGTGGTACTCGTGCATTTCGGCGTGCGCCACCTGGCGGCGCTCAGTGTCATGCCGTGGCTGCGCAAGCAGGTCGCCCAGGCGAATCCGCCCGGCAACGTCATTGCGGCCTTCCAGCAGAATTCCAGATTCTGGCGGCCCGTCATCCTGGGCAGACCCTTCGGCTGGGGCGCGCAGGCGCGCGCCGAGATCGACGAGGTTCTGCAGGGCTGCGAGACCTATATTCAGACCCTGAACGAACGCTTTACCAACCCGACCGGTCTGCGGGAATCAACTGCGGGCCGTGCCGCGGAACCGGCCAACGCGCTGGATCCCGCAATGGCCGCCGCCGAGACGGCCTGAGCGAACCGCTGAAGATTGCGACGCGAGCGCCGAGCGTTCGCGTCGCCCAGGGATCATCGGCGACGCCCGCCCTTGGCCGCCGCCGCGCCACTGACGCCGATCAGGCATCCGTCGAACATCGCCTAGGATAACCAGCATGACCAACCCGAGCGCCATGGGTCTCCCTGTCCGTCCCGTGGCGGTCCCACCTCACCCCCGCTGGCCAGTCCTGAGCGACGCGGAAAAGACGGCGCTCAAGGCCCGCATTCGCGACCTGCTCAAGGCGCGCAACGCCGTGCTCGTCGCCCACTACTACACCGACGAGGATCTCCAGGCGTTGGCCGAGGAGACCGGTGGCTATGTGGCTGACTCCCTGGAAATGGCACGTTTTGGCACTGAAACCAATGCAACGACGCTCGTCGTGTGCGGCGTGCGCTTCATGGGCGAAACCGCCAAGATCCTGAATCCCGAGAAGCGGGTCCTGATGCCGGATCTCGCGGCCACCTGTTCGCTCGACGAGGGCTGCCCGGCCGAGGAATTCACCGCCTTCTGCGACGCCCATCCGGATCACAAGGTCGTGGTCTATGCCAACACCAGCGCGGCCGTGAAGGCTCGGTCGGACTGGGTCGTCACCTCCAGCATCGCCCTGCCGATCGTCCGGCATCTCGCCGCTCAAGGCGAGAAGATCCTCTGGGCGCCGGATAAACATCTGGGACACTATATCGAGCGCATGACCGGGGCGGAGATGCTGCTCTGGAACGGCGCCTGCGTCGTGCATGAGGAGTTCAAGTCCTTCGCCCTGGAGCGCGTCCGCAAGCTCCATCCGGGCGCGGCCGTCCTGGTTCATCCCGAGTCGCCGGACGAGGTGGTCGATCAGGCCGACCTGGTCGGCTCGACCACGCAGTTGATCAAGGCCGTGGCCGAGATGCCCAACCAGGAGTTCATCGTCGCCACCGATGCCGGGATCTTCTGGAAGATGCGTCAGATCGCGCCGCACAAGACCCTGATCCCCGCGCCGACGGCTGGCGAGGGAGCGACCTGCGAGAGTTGCGCTCACTGTCCCTGGATGGCCATGAACGCGCTTCAGAGTCTGGAACGGGTGCTGGAGCGCGGAGATCAGGAAGTTCTCGTCGAGCCGGCGATCCGCGAGCGCGCGGTGGTGCCAATTCAGCGCATGCTGGCATTCGCCCGCGAGCACGGCATCGGCGGATCGAGACCGGCCTGAGAGGAAGCCTCCCGCGCCAGCCGCGCGCGTTTAGACGATCCTGATAAGGGGAGTACGACCATGCGCATCCTCCACACCATGTTGCGTACCGGCGACCTGCAACGCGCCATCGACTTCTACACCCAGGTGCTGGGCATGCGGCTGTTACGCCAGAAGGACTATCCGGACGGGAAGTTCACCCTGGCCTTTCTGGGCTATGGCGAGGAATCGGACCAGACCGTGATCGAGCTGACCTACAACTGGGGCGTGGACCGCTATGAGCTGGGCAGCGCCTACGGCCACATCGCCATCGAGGTCGATGACGTCTACCGGGCCACTGATCGCATCCGGGCGCTGGACGGCAAGATCCTGCGTGAGGCCGGTCCGATGAATGCGGGGACGACGATCATCGCCTTCGTCGAGGATCCCGACGGCTACCCGATCGAGCTGATCGGCGCCCGCCAGGTGGAGGGCTGATGCCTCGTCTCGGGGAGCGCGCCATGACCGCCAGCGCCGACCCCCATGACCTGAACCGCTTCGTCGCGGCGCAGCGTGACGACTACGCCCAGGTGCTCGCCGAGCTCCGGGCCGGTCGGAAACGCTCCCACTGGATGTGGTACGTCTTCCCCCAGGTCGCGGGCTTGGGCCTCAGCGCGATGTCGCGGCGCTATGCGATCAAGGGCCTCGCGGAGGCCGAAGCCTACCTGCGGCATCCACTGCTCGGGCCTCGGCTGCGCGAATGCGCCGAAGCGCTCCTGGCGGTCGAGGGTCGCTCCGCGCGGGAGATCCTCGGCTCGCCGGACGACAGCAAGCTGAGATCCTGCGCCACGCTCTTTGCCAGCGTCTCGGCGCCGGGCTCGGCCTTTCATCGGTTACTGGAGAAGTACTTCGATGGCCAGCCGGATCCGGAGACAGGACGTCGCTTGGGCCAGGGGCCGGACGATGCTTCTTCAGGTGGGTGAGTCGCCACTGTGCTGCCCTTGATCGGAGAAGGTATGGGTTGACCCGAGACGACCATACGCCGTCGGTGTCGAAGGACTACGCCCAATCGAAAGAGATTGGGCAAGACTTCGTCGTGGCTGGGTTGAGGAACGAAACCCAACATTGGTCGCTGTGTAAGCGGCTGAAAAGCGCGGATTCGCAAGCTCATCCCAGCCTACGACAGACCGCCTTTGGGTGGTAGAAGCGAATACTTTCACAGTCTCGAAAGACGCGGAAAGCCGACCCTGGCGGAACCTCCCGGGACTTGATGCTTTTGCCGCTGGAAAGCCATTCAGCGAAGAATAGTCCGGACGCCCCCGGCCGACGAACAATCAAGCGGCACTCAATTGGGGCGCGGATCATTGACCGCCCGGAGTGCCACATGGTCAGATCGGTCAGCACGGCGTCGTGCATAGTCAATCCATGTCAGCCCCGAGGTTGCGATGAACGAAACCGCCATCGAAGTCGTCAATACGCCCTATTCCTCGGTGCACTACTACGAGTGCAAGGTGATCCTGCAGCCGCATCACTTCGTGACGTCTCAGGCATTCCGGGACTTTTGGAAGATCGTTCGGCACTCGGCCAAGAAATTCGACGTGACGGTCAAGGATGCCGACGACGGATTCGACAACCAGGTGCGCGAGGTTCTCTTCTTCGATACGCCGAGCTTCGATCTCTACAACCATCATTTCATCGTGCGGCTGCGGACCTTCTACAAGAGCGGCTGGCCGGACGGTCTGCCAGAATTGACCGTCAAGTTCAGACACCCGGATTTCGAGACGGCGGCGGCGGTCGATGTGCGCCCGGCCACCCCGGGTGCGCGGATCCGGATCAAATTCAAGGAGGAGCTGCTGCCCCTGCGCGAGGGTCTGGGCGGGATGCGATCGATCTTTTCGCACAATTGCGTGCTGGCGACGCCGCGCGAGCAGATCGACATGGCCGTGGCCGATCTCACCCGCTCCTTTCCGGCCCTGCTCCAGGCCAAGGCCAAGTCGGACGAGCGTCTCGCGCTGGTCAACGATTTCGCCGTCGAGGAGGTGCAGGTGAACGTCGGGGAGCTGCATTTCGGACACGGCATCAAGGCCAAGGCCACCATTGCCGTGTGGCGCGATCGCCAGCATGAACGCCCGATCTGCGGCGAATTCGCCTTCCAGTGCAAGTTCGACCGACGCGAGGATCTTCACCACGAGAGCCTGAAACGCGCCGCCGATTTCTACAAGACGCTCCAGTTGGACGCCTACGAATGGGTGACCCTGGGGGCGACCAAGACGGCCATCGTCTACGGACTCGGTCAGCATGCCGCGACCAACCATGAATGACGCGAGCGCGGCCCCGCGCCCGCCATCCCTCGGCAGGATCTTCAAGGCGTTCGCCCTGATCGGGATCTCCAGCTTTGGCGGCGGTCTCGTCGCCTATCTGCGGGATGTGGTGGTCGATCGCGAGCAGTGGCTGACCGACGATGAGTTTCTCGGCGCGCTGGAGATCGGTCAGACCCTGCCCGGCCTGAACTCGACCAATGTGGCGGTGATCGTCGGACGCAAATTACGCGGGCCGGGCGGGTCTCTGGCGGCGGTGCTTGGGCTCATCCTGCCGGGCGCGGCCATCCTGAGCGTGCTCGGGCGTGCTCTATGCGCGGCTCCACGACAACCCGGATGTCACGGCCGCCCTGGCCGGGGTCGCGGCGGCGGCGGTCGGCCTGCTGCTGCAGGTGACGCTGAAGATCGGTGGACGCCAGTTCCTCCGGCCCAAAGACCTGATGTTCATCATCCCGACCTTTCTGATGGTCGGCGTCTTCCATGTCTCACTCGTCACCACCCTCTTGCTGCTGGCGCCGCCGGCCATCTGGATGAATCGACCCGCCGCCCTGAAGAAGACGCCTCCACCCTCCTCCGGAGCGAGGACGTGATCCCATGAAAGATCTGGTCTCGCTCCTGAACGTCTTTACCCTGCTCTCGCTGATGGCCGTGGGCGGCGGAACGGCCGTCATCCCGGAGATGCAGCACGAGACCGTCACCGTCCATCACTGGGTGACCGACACCCAGTTCGCCGCCATCTACAGTCTGGGGCAGCTCGCGCCGGGGCCGAACATGACCATGGTGGGGATCATCGGCTATCACGCGGCGTCCATCGCCGGGTTCTTTCTGGTGCTGTTCGCCTTCTATTTCCCCGCCAGCCTCTTGACCTACGTGGTCAGCTCCATCTGGGACCACTACCGGGAGAACCCCTGGCGCGAGGCGGTTCAGCGGGGGCTCGCGCCGATCACCATCGGGCTAATGCTCGCGGGCGTCTACGCCGTGGGCAAGACGGCCAGCTTCAACCTCGATCGGCCGCTCTGGTTCAACGGCGTGACCCTGGGATTCGGTCTCGCCATCGTCCTGCTGCTGTTCTGGAAACGCATCAATCCGGCCATCCTCATCCTGACCTGCGGCGCCTTGGGCTGGTTCATCCTGCGTTAGCCGCGAGCGTCCAGATCAACCCTGACTCTCCCAGACCGCTTGGATGACGACGAACAGAAAGGCGGTCGAACAACCGAACATCAGCAGGCCGCTGATCGCCGCCATTGGGCCGAGGAGACGCCAGGGCGGAGGCAGCACGACATCGCCATAGCCGAGCGAGGTCATCGACGTGGCTGAGAAATAGACCCCCTCGGAGAAGCTTTGGGCCAGCCCCGCGCGCCAGATCAGGAGCCCCCAGGCCATGGCCTCCGCGAGGTGGGCGAAGAAGAGCACGACAAAGCAGCCGAGGATAATCGCCTTGCCAGCGCCACGGGGGCCGAGATGCAGGATGAGCCAGGGGACGAATGTCCGAATCTGCCAGGCGACTTCAAAGAGCAGGCTCGCGTGGAAGATGAACAGGCCCGCGACCAGCAGCCAGGCCAAGGCGGATACAAGATACACATGACGTCTGGCGACGCCCTCAAGGGATGGCATGACTCAACTCACCTTTATTTGCCTTACCGCAACCACGCGAATCCCATTCGGCCGACCGGTCGTTGGTCGAGCCAAACGCGCCAGGCGGCGATCATCAGCGCTCCGGACGCGGCCAACTGGCTGCCGCGGAGAGAGATCAAGCATGATCGAGATCGAATATACCATTGACCGTCGCGACCGCTCGACGCTTGGGAGCGCGGGATCCAACCCTGCCCCTTCGCCGCGCTCAAGCCACGGAAGGCTCTATGATCCGGATACCTCATCCCTGACTCCGAGCCTTCGAACCATGAAGAACGACAAGAGAAGCCGCCGCCGCGGGAAGGTCGCTGCCATGGCATGCGCGCTGGGCACGCTTCTATGCGCGAGCTGCATGACATTGACTGAGCGTCCTCGGGACGTCGTCCAGGCAGCCACCTTGCCCGATCTCAGCGGACTGGCCTGGGTCGAGGGCGATCTCTTCATCGGTGTCCACGACGCCAAACGCAACGCCGAGAAATCCGCCTGGCCGCGTATCAGTCTGGTGAAACTGCCCAGGTCGGAGCTCGAAGGGGTCACCTGGACGTCCTTGAAGGTCCAGTTTCCAGGCCCGGACGGTCCTAGCAGCGATCTGGAGAGCGCCAGCCGCCTTCCCGGCGGCCGGGGTTTCATCTTCGCCGAGAGCGGCCAAGAGGGCCAGGGCGCTCGGCGAATCTTCTTTGCTGACGACAAGAATGGGGCACTGAACATCAGGCGCGCCATCGACTGGCCCGTGCCCATCGAGAACGTCGAGGCGATGGAGGTCTGCGAGGTCGCCGGGCAACTGGTGTTCCTCTACGCCGAGCGCGCGGAGGGTCGACCGGAGACCAGACTCAGATGGGCGACCTTGTCGCTGGATCCGGTCGCCTTTGGGCCGTTCAAGGAGGTGACCTATGCGGGCGTCGACCCGGTTGGAACGGGCGCGCGGCCCATGGTGGCGCTGACGGTCGACAGCGATGGGTTGATCTACAGCGTGTCAGCCTATGATTCCGGAAGCGACGATGGTCCGTTCCGCAGCGTGGTCTGGCGCATCGGGAGAGTGATGGCCGATGCTCACGGCCGTCCACAGGTTCGACTGAGTCGGGGTGAGCGACTGGCGACCCTGGACGGATTGAAGGTCGAGAGTATCGCCGTGCGCGAATCCAAGGAGGGTGGGAAGCAGGTGTTTGTGGGAACCGACGACGAGCACTACGGCGGTATCCTGCGTCTGCTCCCAGCATCAACGGTTGTTGCCGATCGGCGGCCAGCCAAGGGTAGCGGCCGACTCCCTCCGGTTCGATCTTCGGAATCAGGTGCCAAGTCATGGGACTGACCGCAAGCCCTCCATAAGTCCCAATTCCGGTCTCGCGGCCCTTTGCCGGGACCGTCCGGTTCAGCCTCTTTACTGACGGTCACCGGCCGGGGATCGACAGACTGAAGACGACCCGGACCCGAGCGTCGAGCGGCCGCTGAGCCTTCAGCTTCGGTCGCTCGTCGATGACACGCTGGCCACCATGTCGATGCACGGTGGACGTTCTGTCCAGCGTCTTGGCCGGTTTCTCAGAGACCGGTGCGCTTCTCCAGCGCCTCGGGATACCGCGCTCCCTGAATGGCGATCTGTGACGCAGGCCGCGTCGATCTGACACAGATCCTCGCCCGTCAACTCAAGGTTCGCAGCGCCGAGATGCTCATCCAATCGGTGTCGCTTGGTGGTGCCTGGAATGGGCACGATCCACGGCTTTTGGGCCAGCAGCCAGGCGAGTGCGACCTGTGCTGGCGTCACGCTCATTTGCGCGGCGACTCGGGTGAGCAAGTCGATCAAAACTTGATTGGCCTTGCGTGCCTCTGGCGTGAAACGCGGCACGATGTTGCGGAAGTCGTTCTTGTCGAAGGTCGTCGTCTCATCAATTTTGCCAGTCAGGTAGCCCTTGCCCAGGGGACTGAAGGGTACGAAGCCGACCCCGAGTTCCTCAAGCGTCGGGAGCAGCTCCTCTTCCGGGCGGCGCCGCCAATCAGTTGGCGCCGTCGCTCGCTGCCGCGAACTGGGTGTCTCTCACTTGCTCCATCCAGTCAGCACTGTGACCATCGAGCCGTTCGAGGTAACGGCGGCGCCGACGATACGGGCCGGCGTGGGCGCTTGAACCAGGGGATCGACACGGACGGTGCCGGTGAAGTCATCGGCCGGTCCTGGGATCGAGGGCCGTGAGCCACTGCGTTGGATCTTCATGGTCGTCTCTTGGGTCAGCTTTTCAGTGAGGCCAGATCGATGACGAAGCGGTACTTGACGTCGCTCTTCAGCATCCGCGCATAGGCCATGTTGATGTCCTGGATCTTGATCACCTCGACGTCCGAGGTAATCCCGTGTTCGCCGCAGAAATCGAGCAGTTCCTGGGTCTCGGCGATGCCGCCGATCACCGATCCAGCCACGGACTTACGACCCAGGATCAGGGGAACCGTGCTCAGGATGGGGTCCAGGCCGCCCAGGTACCCGACCAGGACCAGGGTGCCGTCGAGCGTCAGCGTGGACAGGTAGGGATTGACGTCGTGAACAGAGGGGGCGGTGATGAGCTGCTCCACTGAGCGGACGTCATGGGCGGTCTTTGGCATGTCGGTCCATCCGGTTGTCGGGTGAGACGCTGAGATCAGGTCGCCAGCGGCGACGTCTGAAGGGTGAACTCAGGGGGCCAGGCGACGTTGAATGCGGCGCTGGCGTGAAGGTCGGGCGGTTGTCCCCAATCGGCGTGGATGCCCCTGTGGATAAGCTGTGTGACGCGGCGGTAACCGACTGTTTGCAAGGCAAGACGCGACGAGTGGTCAGAAACCGATCGCCCCGCGTGCGGCGGTCGGAACTGGCTCGCGGGCGCCAGGCCCTTCCGTGGTGCCACTCCGGGGCGGAAAAAACTCGACGTGGATTCCCCCGAATCCCTGGAATGTTTTCCACGGCGATGAACACGCTGACGATAAACCGACCTTACAACGGCCATTACGGCCCGGTTCCAGTTGCCGTTCCCGCACTGGATGCGGATACTTGCTGCTCGTCCGCTCTTGACCCGAACCGAACAACGGGCGAATCGACCTCCAGCACGACAAGGGTAGGCTCTCGCGCCCGATTCGGCGGTGCCACCGTCCGGACATTTGCCATCTTCAGTCAGCCTTGGGAAGCACGCCCCATGGATACCATGAAAGAGAAGGATCCCCAGGATCAATCGACCCGGCCGGACCCCGCAACCGGCGCGCCAGACGCCAAGCCGCATTCGCCGAGCCCGGCCACGCCGAAGGACGAGCCGGAGCGCGGGGATGACGACGTCGGTCGGCGCCTCGCGGAACAGACCGCCGAACTCGCCCGACTCGCGGCGGAACTGCGGCAGCAGCGCGAGCACTTTCAGACCATCGAGGTCTCCCTGGTGACGCGCATCGCCGACGTCGACGATGACCGACGTCACGCGGCGACCCGACTCCAGCGCACCCTGCAAGCCCAACGTGACGAGTTGGACCAGCGCTTCAAGCGGCAGACCTTCTGGGTCGTGCTGACACTCTTGCTGGTCGCGCTGCCAGTCCTCGGCGCCCTGGTCTATTTCCATGTCGAGCTCAATGCAGCGCGCAAGTCGGTGACCAGCCAGATGACCCACGTTCGTGACGCCCTGGCTCAAATCGAAATCCCGGCGACCGAGGCGCTGGATCCACAGACCCGCGAGAAGCTGCATCAACTGTCGCAAGCGGTCGAGGAGATCTCCAGCTCGCTGGAGCGGATCGGCGACGAGACCGAGACCGAACCCGCCGAGGAAGCAGCCAAGGAACAGCCGTCGAGCGGGAAAGAGACAGCCGCCCCAGGCGAGGCTTCCGAGCCTGCGGGCACGACCGACAAACCGGCCGACGCCCCCGTCCAACCAAACGCCGATGCCAACCCGTCGACCAATGTTGCCCCCCCGCCAGCCGCCAGCCCAGAGCCAAGCGAAACCACGACGTCCGGCCAGACCGAGCCCGCTCCCGACCAGCCTGGTCCGCCCGCGGATGCGAGCGAGGCTTCGGGAACAACAGCGCCATCGCTGACCGCCACGCCGATCGAGGTCGGCAAAAACATGTTCGTCGTGCAGGTGATGGGCTTCTATACGCTGGACTCGCTGCGGGAGTTCGTGGACCACCACGGGCTGCCCGGGGAGTATTTCTATCGGCAGGAGACCTATCAGGGGCGACCCTGGTTCGTCCTGATCCACAGCCTGCACGACAGCCAGAAGGCCGCCGAGGCAGCGGTCGCCTCCCTGCCCCCGGATCTCGCCAGCCTGGATATCTGGGTGCGCAAGCTCGAACCAAGCAAGCAGGTCGTCAAGGTCCGCAAGACGGGGACCTGAGCCCCGCCAGGCAAGCATCCCTACCAGGGAATTGGCTCGCCATGTCTGAAGAAACCGCCGCTGGGTCCGTCCTCCGGCAGGGTTGCCGCCCACACGATTCCCTGCACGCCCTCCGTCACCTCAAGCGGAGCCGCATCACCCCCCATGTCGGTCCGCACCCAGCCGGGGCAAACCGAGTTGACCTTCACGCCGGTGCCCCGCAACTCGTCGGCGAAAATCCGCGTCACCGCATTCAGCGCCGTCTTGGATAGGCGATAGGCGGGGCATCCGCCATTCATATCGTTCAACTGCCCCATCCCCGAGGAGACATTCACCACTCGCCCCTGCCCCTGCATCAATGGGATCAACAACTGGCAGAGCCTGAGCGCGCTGAGGGTATTGGTCTCGAAGCCACGCCGAATGGTCGCGAGATCGGCCGCGAAGACGCTGTCGTGTCCGGATCCGGGGGCGGGATCGGGGAAGATCCCGGCATTGTTGACCAAGACCTGGATGCTTCCGAACTGGTCGCGGAGATAGTCCGCGAACGCCTGGACCGACGCTTCCTCGGTCACATCCAGCGGATGGAAGACGACGTTCATTCCTTCGCGCGCGAGCGCGTCCGCCGCTCGCTGACCATCGGCAAGGCGACGCGCCGTGAGGACGACCTGGAAGCCGCGACTGGCCAACTGGCGGCAGGTTTCCAGTCCCAGGCCACGATAGGCGCCAGTGACGACGGCAATGGGTTGACGAGACATGGCAGGCGACTCCTCTCTGATACCGAATGATGTGGACAAGCTCGCGTTCGGCGCGAGCGGTGACCGCTATAATGGAGCCGAAAAAGAAAAACCCGTCGAATCGGACACCCAAATTCTGCGTCTTACTGGAACTGTCACGAAGTCGTATCGCCATGGCCAAGCCGTTTCAAGAGACAACGCTGTACTTCGATAGCGATCTGGACGCCATCCTCAATCGCGTCTATGGATCATCATCCGACGCCGCGCGCGACCGAGGCCCGGCAGCCATCCCGCTGCCGTTCGTCAGCCACGACCAGGGTTCCGTGGAGCTGAAGCAGGCGCTGGCGGAACTGCGCGACCGACGCGAAAAGGCCCAAGGCGCCATGCGCATGAAGGCGGAAGTTCAATACCTCCAGGAGCAGATCAAGATCCTGAAAAACCTGGGCGAGGAGATCGACCGCTTGCGTCGACAGGTCGAGGCGGAGGCCGAAGAGGGCTGGGGATGATGCCGTCGCTTGGCGTCGCGGGGATCCTGTGGAAGGACAGTGCCGGTCCGCCGCGACGTGCCTATCGCCTTGAGTCCGCGCTCCTGGAAGCCGACTAGCGACTGGTGTCGAACCGGAACGGCGCGGCCAGGATGCCGCCTGGCGTATGGATCAGCACCCTTGCCTCCCAGGTCATGCGGGTGCGGACGCAAACGGGGAGCATGCCCTGGCCAAGATAGCGGCCTTCTTGGATCCTCGGCAGCTCCACGCGATTGAACCCCATGTACATGTCAGCCCCGGCGAAATCGACCTCGACGGCAGCGACCTCAAGCCCGGCGGTTTCGACCCTAAGCTGGAGAGGAGCGGCGATGAGGATCGGCCTGGGCTCGATGCCGAAACGGATCCGGCCGCCGCCGGCGAAAGTCGCCTCGCAGGGTGCCGACCGCAGGTCGCAGCCGGCATCCAGCGCCGCGAGCTGAGACAAAGGTGGATGCAGGAGCGGCCAGAGCTTATCGACCAGGATCGCGACCAGCCCGATCGCCAGCACAACCAGAATGAGCCAGAGGTAGGCTGAAGAGCCCCGATCGCCTTCCGTCGCTTGCCCCATCGGTTATCGCCGCCTCTTGGTCAGCCGGATCCTCGTGAACGACAGCAGCGCGGCAGGGCCGCGTGCCGCCCGTCGTGGTCGTCCGCTCAACGCACCTGCCGCCACCAGCGATTGATGATGTCGGCGACATCCAGATCCTCGGGACCATCGCGCCAGCTCTGCGACAAGGGAGCATCGTTGCTCGCCGGTGCCGGGTTTGGCGGATAGACCTGGATCCGCGCCGGCAGCATGGAGGCGTCTCCCACCGCCAGCACCTCGCCGCGCCGGAGCGATGCCAGCATGTCCGCCAGGTTCTTGGCCCCCTCCGGAAGCAGTCGCCGCACATACTCCTGGTCGTCGGCGTTGGAGATGCGCAGACAGAGATAGTTGCCGCACTGGGAGAGCACAGTCTCCGACAGCTCGGTCGGACGCTGGCTGACGATGCAGAGCGTGACGCCATACTTGCGGCCCTCCTTGGCGATGCGCTCCATGGAGCGGCGGGTGCCGACGAACCTGGTATCCGACTCGCGCGGGATGTACTGATGCGCCTCCTCGCACACCAGCAGCAGGGGGAACTCGTGGCGGCGCGGATTCCAGTAGTTGAACTCGTAGGCGAGGCGGCCGATTTGCGCCGAGACGATCGGCCGCAAGTCGACCGGCACCGGGCTCAGGTCGATCACCGTCACCTGGCGCTTGGGATTCCCCAGTCCGACGAAATCGCGCAGCAGACCTTCCAGGGTCGCCGAGCTGTTGTGCTTGCGCGGACGCATGAAGAAGTCATAGCGGCCATCGTTGTAGAGGGATTGGAAGCGGACCAGGAAGTCGTCGAAGGCGCCGAACATGGGACCCTTGACCTTGCCGAATTCCAGCTTCTCCTCGTTGGCCTTCTTGAACTTCAGATACAGCTCCTCGATGGGGAAATAGACCGGCGAATCGACCGAGAGCCGATCGATTCCCGCGTGCTGGTTCGACTGCTTGCGCAGGCTGTAGAGGGCCTCGCGCAGGAAGGCAATCTGAACGGTGGCGTTGGCATCGGTGCGATCGATAAAGAGATCGACCAGCTCCGAATAGGTCAGCAGCCAGTAAGGGATCTCCAGCTCGCGGGCATCGAGGTAGCGTGCCGTATTGGGCGGGAAGATCCCGTCGATCGTGCCGTTGGCCTGCTTCCAGCCATACTCCCCGTGCAGGTCGAGCAGGATGATGTGCGAGCGCGGCATGGTGGTGACGACCCGCTGCATGAGGCTGGACAGCGTCCAGGATTTGCCAGCGCCAGTCTGTCCGAGGATCGCCAGATGACGCCCGAACAGGGCCGATGGGTCCAGCGTCGCCTTGATCGTCGGGCGCACCGACAGGCGCCCCAGCTCCAGCGCGCCCTCGGTCTTGCGCGAGAGCAGCGCCGACAGGCGGGGCGTGGGAATCAGATGCACGGCCGCGCCGATCACCGGATAGCGGCTGACGCCGGGCTCAAGCCGCCCATCGGCGTTGATCTCACCCAGCGCGGTCAGCTCCAAGCGTCGCTCCCGCGCGGGACCCTGCCGATTTGCGGACGCGGCGTCATCCGCGAGAAACCGCCGATCGACCGCTTCCTCCACGCATCGTGCAACCTCCGCGAGGATGTGTCCGGCGCGATCCCTGACTTCGACCAGACTCCCCAATTGACCGATCGGCAGCGACTCTTCGTTGAGGGTCTTGCTGGATGGAAAGCCCTCTTCCGTGGGCAAGAGGGTCGCGATCAGACGCCCCCCCTGGATGTCGATGATGCGGCCGATCAGGCTGGACTCTGGCGTGGACATTGAGAACGGGACTCCATGTAGCTGAACGATGCTGCCGTCGGTCATTATCCGCGAAAGACCGCGTCGATGGCTGGACCGAGATCACAGACGCGTTGATTCGCGGCGACTTGCCGCCCGAACCTCGTCCGCTCCGGACCGGGTCTCGTCACGGCCCCGGTCGGCAAGCACGGGCGCCGAGAATTGAGACATGCGTCGCGGATTGCCGCTTGATAAATTAGAAAATGCTTATATAATAACTAACCATTAACCCAACACCTGAACGGAGAAGTAACATGGGAGCACTTGGAATCCTTGCAGCGGTGGCCGTCCTCGTCGGTGGCGTGCAGACAACCATGGTCATGTCCGAGAATGATCGTCTGGCAGCGGAAGCGACGAAAGAGCCAGTTGTGGAAGTTCAAGCGGTTCAACAGGATACGAGCAAGACCACCGACCATTTCATGCGCTGAAGACGGTGAGTGTGCATGATCGAATGCCTCGACGCCGCTGGCGTGGAGGCATTCCCCGATGGAGGCCAAGCAGGACCGCCGATTTTTGAGCCGCTGGGTCGCGAACCGGCCGCTTCGTTTCGGTCGGCTCCACGTCCCTGCCGGTGACCGTGGAAACTGTGATGGAATTCGCAAGAACACTGTTGGCGAGTAGCCGCTGACGACTCTCATGGGGTAGAAGGATCGCCCTGCCGCTCCTATCCCATCTCGTGAAGATCGCCTCATGTCAAACACCGACGAAACCATCCGCTTCAGCGTCTCGCTGCCCAAGCCACTCCTGGACGAGTTGGATCACCGCGTGGTCAACAAGGGCTATGCCTCGCGTTCCGAGCTGGTCCGGGACATGATTCGGGAGCGCATCGTCGAGGAGACCTGGGAGCGCGGCGACACGGAGGTCGCGGGCGTGCTCACGATCGTCTACGACCATCATCAGCGCGAGCTGACGCAGCACATTCTCGACATCCAGCATCGCCAGTACGTCCACATCGTGGCCGCGACCCATGTCCACATGGATCACCACAATTGTCTGGAGACCATCATCATCCGGGGCATGCCGGCCGAGATCGAGCGACTCAGCCAGGAGATCGGCGGTCTGCGCGGTGTGCGCTTCGCGGAGCTAACGCGGGCCGCGCACATCGAGAACTGACGATCAGGCCGTTTTCGCGGCTTGCTCGGGGATTCTGGAAACCACCAGCGCCTGATCCAACTCGGGCAGATCGCCTTCCCCCCGGCAACTCTGGCGAATTGGCGCGATATCGTTCGCGTCCCGCCCGATCGCGACCCGGATGTAGGTCGCGTCGGCCAACAGACCGAGCGCCGGATCAAAACCTCGCCAACCGCCGCCCGGAATCAAGACCTCGGCCCAATGATGCGGCGCTTGCGGGCGTGGCGCGGCCGCCGATGGAGCCACGCCGTCCAGGCCAAAATAGGCCGCGTCCAGATATCCGGAGACGAACCGGGCTGGAATGCGCCACTGGCGCATGAGCGCGATCAGCAGATGGGACAAATCAGCCGCCGTGCCGCGCCCGGCCTCGAACAGGGCCGGCAGGGCGGTCACCGAGCGTTCCTGTGTCGGATCGAATTCAGCGACGCGGCGGATCCAACCGAAGGCATCACGTACCTGCTGTAGCAAGGGCACCCCGTCCTGAAATCCAGGAACCGCGTGGCCCGCGATCTCCTCGGGCAACACGGGGGTCAGCATGCCGCGATGCAGGACGAAATCCCACAACCGGGGTGCCTGGCGCAGACTGTCGGCGATCCATTCCAACTCGCGCGACGGCGGAATCGGCACAAAGTCGAAGGGGTTCTCCAGCCGCGTTTCCACCTCCGCGACCATCGAGACAGTCAGCTCCTCGTGGGCGCCGAGGACCGCGAAATGGTGCGCGAGATTGCCGAAGGCATCGTAGCCGGCGACCGGCTCGACACTCGGGTCGACCTTAATCGCGACGCGGATCAGCGACTGGCTTTCGTCGTCCCAGGGCGCCAGCCGGATCTGGAGATGGTGCTCGCGCGCCGGGTGAGCGAAGCGCATGCGGCACGCCCGCTCGATGTGATATTTCACGGCGCATCCCCCACGTAGGAATCGAAATAATCCGCTTGCAACGCGGCGCTCAGGTCGGCCAGACGGGCGAGAAAATCGTCCAGGTATTCATGCAACCCCCGCGCGATGATTCCGCCTGGGTCGCTAGCGCTCAGATGGTCCCGCAAGGCTTCCATGCACCCATGCGCCTGGCCCTGGGGTCGATACCCGATGCGCTCAAGCGCGCGCTCCAATCCGTTGACACAATAGATGAGCGAGCGCGGAAAATCTGGGTTGAGGATCACGAACTCAACCACATCGATCGGGCGGATACCATTCTGGTAGCGCCGCCGATAGGCATCGAAGCCGGAGAGCGACTTGAGCAACGCCCCCCACTGGTAGTAGTCCAGCGGCGAGCCGACCAGCAGCGGATCGGGCAGCAGCAGGTGATAGCGCACGTCGAGGATGCGCGCGGTCATATCCGCGCGCTCCTGAAGGCTGCCCAGGACGGCGAAGCCGTGGGCCTCGCCGCGCATCATGGTGCTCTGACTCAGGCCGAGAAAGGTCGCGACCTGTCGATGGACGAAGGTATAGAACTCGGCGGCCCGCCAAGGCGGGAGTTTGGCCTTGAGGTGCTTGTCCGTGGCCAGCCAGAACTCGTTGAGGGTCTCCCACATGGCATTGGAGATGCGATCGCGCACCACCCGCGCGTTCTCCCGCGCCAGCCTGAGGCTGTTATGGATACACCCCGGATTCTTGGGATCCTGAGTGAGCAGGTGGATCACCCGCTGCACCGTGACCCGCCCGTCGGGATAGATATCCTCGTAGCCTTCGTCCGCGCCGACGATGGTCAGCAATGGCTTCCATTGCATCTCCTCCGTGAGCCCTTCGTCCGCCTCCAGCATGTGGACGACGTTGATATCCAGCACGCGCGCGGTGTTGTCCGCCCGCTCCAGGTGTCGGGCCATCCAGTAAAGCGATTCGGCGATCCGGCTCAACATCACTCGGCCAACACCCAGGTGTCCTTGCTGCCACCGCCCTGGGAGGAATTCACCACCAGCGAGCCCTTGGTCATGGCGACCCTGGTCAGACCGCCGGGGACGACCTCGATCTCGCTGCCGTAGACGACGAAAGGCCGCAGATCCAGGTGACGCGACGCGAGTTCGCCGTCGAGATAACAGACGTGACGCGAGATCTGGATCACCGGCTGGGCGATGTAGTTGCGCGGATCCGCGTTGATGCGGCGCGTGAAGTCGTCGCGCTGGCCAGCCGTCGAGGTCGGCCCCATCAACATGCCGTACCCGCCCGACTCAGCCACGGCCTTGACCACCATGCGTTGCAGGTTGTCGAGCACATAGGTGCGATCCTGATGGTCGGTCATCTGATAGGTCGGCACGCTCGCCAGAATGGGCGTCTCGCCGAGGTAGTAGCGGATGATCTCCGGCACATAGGCATAGACCGCCTTGTCGTCGGCAATCCCGGCCCCAGGCGCGTTGGCCAGCGCAACGTTTCCGGCCCGCCAGGCATTGATGAGACCCGCGACGCCAAGGCCGGAATCGGCGCGGAACACCAGTGGGTCGAGAAAATCGTCATCGATCCGCCGATAGACGACATCCACCTGGCGCAAGCCCTGCGTGGTCTTGAGATAGACCTTGTCGTTCTTGCAGACCAGATCGCGGCCCTCGGCAAGCTCCACGCCCATCTCCCTGGCGAGGAAGGTGTGCTCGAAATAGGCGGAGTTGAAGATGCCCGGGGTCAGGACGACCACGACGGCGTCTTCCGCGCCGCGCGGCGAGAGATGGCGCAGCGCCTGCAACAGCAGTTCCGGATAGTGTTCGACCCGCCGGACCCGATGGCGCGCGAAGAATTCCGGCAGGATCCGGCGCTCGATGATGCGGTTCTCGATCATATAGGACACCCCGGAGGGGGTCCGCAGATTGTCCTCCAGCACCAGATAGCGACCTTCCTCGTCGCGGATCAGGTCGACCCCGCTGATATGGGTGTAGATGTCGTGCGGCGGATCGATATCCATGATCTCGCGACAGAAGTCCTTGCCCCGATAGATCAGCTCGGGCGGTACCACGCCATCCTTGAGGATCCGCTGACCGTGGTAGATGTCCTTCAGGAATAGATTGAGAGCGCGGATGCGCTGCTTGAGCCCGGCCTCGATCTGATTCCACTCGCCCGAGGTGATGATGCGCGGCAGGATGTCGAAGGGCCAAACACGCTCGATCCCTTCCTCCTCGTTCGCGTAGACCGTGAAGGTCACCCCCTCGTTGTGCAGCGCGAGGTGGGCATCGCGCGCCTTCATCGCCAGGCTCTGCTGACCGGCGCGCTGGATGTGCTCCCACATCGGGATGTAATGATCGCGGGGGCGGAAGTCGTCGCGGTAGAACTCGTGATAGGCCATGACCGGACCCTCGGAGCGATCCTGCAAGGTCCCGTTGCCCCCCGATTGGAACTGTTTCAACATGGCACGGAGGCTCCCACGAACTGGCCGATGTGACGTAAACCAAGCAAAAAATACACCATTAGCCCGATTTGTGCGCCATTGCGCCAGTCACGGCCATCAAGCGGGCTGAGCAGAATCCGCTGCCCGCGAATCCGCGCCAGGAACCGCACCGCAAAGGTGCAATCGCCCAGATGTCTCTCTCCCAGACACGCTTGACGCACAAGGAGGGGGCACCCGAACAACGGGCGGGTGCCTTGCACCCACGGACGGGGGAGCCGACAATCCCCAGGACATTCGGCAGTGTGCCCCGACGCCGATCGGCGCATCGCCTCAATCCGCGGCAGGGTCGAGCACTCATGACAACCTATTTTGGTCTCGCCAAGCTGATGCGTCTCACCCTGTCTGGCGCGGACATGACCCCGCTGTGCCAGTCCATGCTGCAACGCGCGACCGACGACCCGACCGAAAGCTGCGCGCTCTTGGATGCCGCGATCATCTTTCAGATCCTCGGCAATCCGGACATGGCGTCGACGCTCCAGCGGGAAGCACTGAAGGTGCGTCGGTGCTACCAGCTCCCCTCGACACGCCCGACCAGGCTGCGCCTGCTCGCGCTCCTCGCACCCGGCGCCATCATGGCCAACGTCCCCATCGAGTGTCTGCTGGAAGACTCGGATATCGAGCTGAATCAGTATTATACCTCGACGGACGAACCAGATCCCTTGGAGCTTCCCGAGCATGATGTCCTCTTTGTCGCGATCGGCGAATCGGAGGCGAATCGCCCACTGCTGGCGGCCTGGCTCCACCGCTTGATCGACTGGCCCAGACCGGTCCTGAACGACCCGAGGGGAATCGCGAGGGTGGCCAGAGACACCGCCGCCCGACTCCTGAGCGACCTGCCGGGCGTGGCCATGCCCGCGACGCTGCGGGTCGATCGAACCCAGCTCGAAGCACTCGCGACCACTGACCTGGATCCGAACGATCTCGCCTTTCCGCTGATCGTGCGGCCGCTCGACTCCCATGCCGGCCACGATTTGAACAAGGTCGACACCCCCGGCGAACTGCGGGAATTCCTCGCCACGGTGCCCGTGGACGCCTTCTTCGTCTCGCCCTTCATCGACTACCGCAGTGCCGACGGCCTGTTTCGCAAATACCGCGTCGTGTTAATCGAGGGACGGCCGTTCGCCTGCCACATGGGGATTTCCAGCCATTGGATGATTCATTATCTCAATGCTGGAATGGCGGACAGCCCGGACAAGCGCGCGGAGGAGGCGGATTTCATGGCGACCTTCGAGCAGGGGTTCGCCATTCGTCATGGCGCCGCGCTCGACGCCATTCATCGCGCCATCAGCCTGGACTATCTCGGCATCGACTGCGCCGAGACCCCGGACGGGCGTTTGCTGATCTTCGAGGTCGATCCCGCCATGGTCGTGCATGCCATGGATCCGGTTGACACCTATCCCTACAAACAGCCGGCCATGCGCAAGGTCTTCGACGCCTTTCGCGCCATGCTCATCACCGCCGCCGAGCGCCGCCAGCCTGGCTTGCCCCAGACCGCCCATGAATGATCCCAACGACCTCAATTTCTCCGGCGGCCCCGGCGTCTTGCCCGCGTCCGTTCTGGCCACCACCCAAGAGGCGATCATCGCCGTCCCGGAGGTCGGACTCTCGATCCTCGGCATCAGCCACCGTTCGGACTGGTTCGCCGCCGTCGTGGATGAGACCGAGCGCAACATCCGCCGTCTGCTCGACCTCCCCGATAGTCATGCCGTGCTCTTCCTACAGGGCGGAGCGACGCTGCAATTTTCCATGATCCCGATGCTGCTGCTGCGCGACTCGGGCAAGACCGCCGAGTATCTGCGAACCGGCTACTGGAGCGCTAAATCGATCCAACCCGCCTCTCTCGAAGGCGAGGTGCGCGTCATCTGGGACGGCGAAGCGCATGGATTCCGCGCACCTGCCCGCGCCCGCCGAGCTGTCCTGCTCGGCGGACGCAGCGTATTTCCACTATGTCTCCAACGAAACGGTCGAGGGCGTTCAATTCCAGGATATCCCCGGACGCGACGACGTCCTGCGCGTCTGCGACATGTCCTCGGATTTTCTCTCGCGCCCGTTCGACACCGAGCGGTTCGATCTCATCTATGCCCACGCCCAGAAGAACCTGGGGCCGGCCGGCGTCACCGTGGTCATCATTCGCCGTTCGCTCCTGGACAGGATTCCGCGCGGGCTCCCGGCCATGCTCGACTACCGCGCGCAACTCGACGCCCATTCGATCTACAACACCCCGCCGGTCTTCGCCATTTATGTCGTGCTGCTGGTCACCCGCTGGCTGCTCGACGAGATCGGCGGACTTGGGGAGATGGCCGCAATCAACCAACGCAAGGCCGACGCCCTCTACGAGATCATCGATCGCTACCCGGACGTCTATGACGGCTGGGCCGCCCGCGAGGATCGCTCGCGGATGAACGTGGTGTTCAAACTGCCATCGGCCCAACTGGAAGCGGATTTCCTCGCCCGGGCCACGGCTGAGGGATTCAGCGGACTTAAGGGGCACCGCTCGCTCGGCGGCATCCGCGCCTCCATCTACAACGCCATGACGCCGCGAGCCGTCGTGGCATTGGCGCACTTCATGAGCGATTTCGCCAAGCGGTAGCTGGAATGCCTGTGCAGGCGGAGTCTCGGCCGCCAGTTGGGCGAGCCATGCCAGCGCGGCGACCAAGAACATACGGAGGAAAACGGACAGGCGCGGCCAAAACCGCGCCATCGTCGGGATCAGCGGAACTTCCGTGGTATCAATTATTCGACGAGGTAAAGGGCAGCCTGTCCGAGAGGCCCGTCAACTGGTCGCCCGTGCTCTGGAGGCTATCGACAATGCTTTCCATGGCAGTGAATTGCGCGAGCAGGCGCGCACTGAATTTATCCATTCGGGTATTGAGCGCGGTCTGAGTCTCATCGAGACCGTCGAGTTGCGATTGAATGCTGTCCTGACGCATCTTGATCGCGCCCGAGGTGCCTTCAAAATCCGTGATCAGCTTGGACAACTCGCCCGCGAAGCCGCGCGAGAAATTGATCTCAAACTCTCCGTTCGCGCTCGCCCCGGAACCAACGGTCAAATTCAGACCGTAGACCTTTGAACCCAGGCTGGGTAGGAGCACATTGCCAGCTCCAAAACCCGCCACGCCATCGATCGTGCCGGCAACGTCGACACCCGTGCTATTGGTCATTGAGGCACTCAGTCCCAATTCAGCCGCCTTGTCGCTGTCGCCGAAATCACTGAAACTCACCTTGGATGCCGACCCGTATTCACGCGAAACGAACGTAAAGCTGTTTGTGTCGGTGTCAAAACTGACATCCAGCGCGACATTCGCCTTCTTCAGATTGACATCGCCATTGATCAGCGATTGCAGATCCGTGCGCAATGCCTCGACCGACGTATAGTTGCCATTGAGCTTGATCGTCTCGGACTTGGCCCCATCGACACCGACCTTGAAACTGTAATCACCGCCCGAGGTATCCAGCGGCGAGGCGAAATCGTGCGTTACGGCACCGCCCACACTCTGGCCCTTCGTCGGATCCTGCGTAATCTGAGCTTTATAGCTTCCCGCGACCGCCTTCGACGCATAGCTCCCCATGTTGACCGAGACCGCGCTATTGGTTGCCGAGGACTTGCTCGCAAACAAGTTCTCGAACAAATCGAAGTTGCTACTGATGGCATCCGAGAACTCGGTCTCGCTGATCTTGAGCGTGCCATCCAATTCGGTACGAATGCCCACATTGGTCAGCGCCGTAAATCCACTCTGAACGCCCGGCACCGCGCCGCCGATGAGTTCGCGCATCCGGCTGATCATGGTGCGGGCCGTGCTATCGCCAGCCAGATCGCCACGCACCAGCTTGTTATCCGCATCGCGGCTGTAGCCCACCAATTCCTGGGCGCTTTTCTGAAACGTGTTATAGGCGGTGACGAAATCGCGCACCGCCTGCTCGGCCGTGCTCTTGTCCTCGGTGACCGAAAAGGTCAGGGTTTCGGTAGGGGCCGCCTTATTGAGCGTGAACGCAAAACCCTCGATCACATCATCGATCGAATTGCTCTCGCGAAAGACCTTCAGACCATTGACAGTCAACTCGGCATTCTTCGCCTGCTGAGTCTCATTCACCGTGCCTGTACTGGTCGCATTGAAGGAAAAGTCGTCCAAGAGCGAAGCGGGATCGTCTGGAGTCGAATTGGTGACATTGACCTCCAGCGCATTGGACTTGCCCGAGGGCGAAGTCAGCATGAGCTGATAATTGCCGTTCACCTTCAACACCGATGCCTGCACGCCAGATTTCTGGCCGTTGATCTTCGCGGCGAGGGTGTCGAGCGAATCCGACGCGTCCACACTGATCTTCAGAGAGGCGCGCGCATCATTGGCGGTGAAGGTAGTCGGCACGTCAGGATCGTCGGGATTGGCTGCATCGGTGTAGGCCCACGACCCAAAGCGAATGGTCATGTCGCCAGCCTTGCCAAGCGCAGCGCCGCGATCGGAGCTAGACGCCATCGCCAAGGACTGAGCACTCGCGACATCGTTCACCTTGATCTGATAGATCCCGGCCTGGGCGCCCGGCGAAACCTTATCGGCGGTGATGGCATCCGAGGTCGGCACGGCCACCGAGCGTGCTTTGAAGAGATCGTTTGTCGCCAGCGTGCTAACAGAGGTCTTGATGGCGTCCAGCGCACTCGTCAACTTGCCATACCCGGAGATCTGCGCCTGCAGCGTCTTCTTCGTGGTATCGATCCGCTCCTGCGGCGAAGCGCGCTCCACCTCGGTCAGTTGGGTGACCAGGCTGGTGATGTCGATTCCCGAGCCCGCGCCGAGTGAACTGATGATGTTGTTCGCCATGATTGCCGCTCCTCAGCGTCCAGGGCGACCCGCCCACGGCCACGCCCATCCCACATTTACCCTCTATCCCTAACGGCATGCCCGCCGAAACCTTGAGCGGAAATCCGTCGGGGCGATCGGGTTCACCCGACCCGGTATCGACCGTAACACGCCGCCGAACACCATCAGAGATATGAGCCATATTCCGCGGCTCCGAATGGCGAAATGCTCGGTTTCGCGGCTTCTCCGCAGTGATTTCCCCGACAAGGCAGTCGCCGGCCATTGTGTTGCAAAACCTCCAATGCCCTGACGCATTGGCCCTATCATGCTGTTTCCATTATCTTTCAATGGCTGGCGCGTGATTTGCTTAGATCAATTCTAAACGCACTTCGAGAGCCAGCCATGTCACAGGCACCCAAACGGATCACGATCAACGACACCACACTGCGCGACGGCGAGCAGTCCGCCGGCGTCGCCTTCTCGTTGGATGAAAAGCTGGCCATCGCCCGCGGGCTGGATGCGCTCGGGCGTGCCGGAGCTGGAGATCGGCATCCCGGCCATGGGCGAGGAGGAGCGCGAGTCGATCCGCGCGGTCGCGGCGCTGGGGCTCTCGGCACGACTCATGGTCTGGACCCGGATGCTCCCCGATGACATCGCTCAGTGTCGCGACCTCGGGCGTCGATCTGGTGGATCTCTCGATCCCGGTCTCCGATCAGCAGATCGCCCGCAAACTGGGGCGCGACCGCGCTGGGTGCTCGATCAGATCCGTCGTCAGGTCGCTGCCGCTCTGGATATGGGGCTAGAGGTCTGCGTCGGCGGCGAGGACGCCTCGCGCGCCGATCCGGAATTCCTCTGGCTGGCCGCCGAGGCCGCTCAGGAGGCCGGGGCGCGGCGCTTCCGCTTCGCCGACACGGTCGGGCTGCATGGACCCCTTCGGCGTTTACGAGCGCATCCGCGATCTGCGGGCCATCGTGGATCTGGAGATCGAGATGCACGCGCACGACGATCTGGGACTGGCGACCGCCAACACCCTGGCTGCGGTGCGCGGCGGTGCGACCCATGTCAACACCACGGTCCACGGTCTCGGCGAGCGGGCCGGCAATGCCGCGCTGGAAGAGGTCGTGATGGGCTTGCGGCATATCCACGGCATCGACTGCGGGGTCGATCTCCAGCGCTTCGCCGGGCTTTCGCGTCTGGTCGCCAAGGCATCCGGCAAACCGGTCGCCTGGCACAAGAGCCTGGTCGGCGCCGGCGCCTTCACCCATGAGGCGGGAATCCATGTCGACGGCCTGCTCAAGGATCCGCTCGAACTATCAGGGCATCGATCCCGCCGAGCATGGGCCGCATGCACTCGCATGGTGCTAGGCAAGCATTCGGGTAAACACGCCGTTCAGCAGGTCTATGCCGATCTGCTGTGCTTCGAGCTGGATACCGATCAGGCCGAGCGTGTGCTGCCGCTGGTGCGGCGCTTCGTCACCCAGACCAAGCGCCGCCCGGAGACCCGGAGACCTGAGGCGCTTTCTGGCCGAGATCGGTCATCCGCAGGCGACGCTGCTCCAATAGGCGAACAGGAGTCACACGCAATGAACGAGGCCGTTCTGGAGCAACCGCGCGGACCCGGCGTCTGGGCCGCCATCGGCGAGGATGTGGACTGCATTTTCGACCGCGATCCGGCTGCGCGCACCCGCTTCGAGGTCTACACCACCTATCCGGGCGTGCATGCGGTCATTCTCCATCGCCTGGCCCATCCGCTCTGGACCCGAGGCTGGCGCTGGCTGCCACGCTTCGTCGCCTATATCGCGCGCATCTGGACCAGCATCGACATCCACCCCGGCGCCTGTATCGGCCGGCGCTTTTTTATCGACCATGGGGCCGGCGTCGTCATCGGCGAGACGGCAGAGATCGGCGACGATGTCACGCTTTACCATGGAGTTACATTCGGTGGAACCTCCTGGCGCAAGGGCAAGCGTCATCCGACCCTCGGGAAGGGTTGCGTGGTCGGCGCGGGCGCCAAGATCCTTGGACCCGTCGTGCTGGGCGACTATGTGAAGGTGGGCGCCAACTCGGTCGTCATCGGCCATGTGCCGACCGCGAGCACGGTCGTCGGCATCCCGGCCAAGGTCGTGCAGGTCGCGGCAATCCCGTCACCCCAACCCCCATGGCATCGACCTGGACCATCATCTGATTCCGGACCCGGTGGCCGGAGCCATCGCCTGTTTGCTGGAGCGTATCCGCCGTCTGGAGCAGGAGATCGGCATCCATGGCTGCCTACCTGGGCGGGACGGACTCGGATGACGAGTGCGGGAGCTGCGAGGCCGTGCAAGTCTGCGAGCCGCCCGCGCATGCCTTCGGTCTTAGCGGGGACTGATCCGATGGATCTCCTGGATTTCAGCGGCGAGGACATGTATTTCGACGAGCCGGTGAGCCCGGACGTCGAGGGTCTGCTGATGGACGCGGCGCGACGCTACGGCGAGGATGCCGCCGAGCTGAGCCTGCTCCAGGCCTATTTCCTCGAGCCCAATCATCTGACGGTGCTGGTCGCGCTCTACCGCTATTTCTATTACCGCCACCGCTATCGCGAGGCGCTGATCACCGCCGAGCGCGCGATCGCCATCACCGCCGCGCGGCTGGATCTGCCGGCGCGCTGGCAGGATCTGTCCGAGGCCGACCTGGGCCGCTCGGCGCTGGTCTCCATGACGCTGACCCGCTTTCTGCTGCTGGCGCTCAAGGGATCCGGTTACCTGCTGATGCGCCTTGGCGAATCGGCCGATGGCACTGGAGCGGTTCGAGAAGATCGCCGAGGTCGACACCAGCGACCGGCTCGGCATCAAGGAGTTGCTGACCATGGCCCGCGCCGCCGTCGCGGAGGCGACGGCCGCGAGCAGGCTGGCGACAATGTTCGCGTTTATCGGCCGATGAATCGGTTCGATGGCTGACGCAACGGCATCCGAATCACCCCTATTCCATCGAGCGCTGGCGCGACCATGTGCCGCGCCCAACACTGACCACTGCATCGGAGGAACGACCATGACCGACGACGATTTCGAACTCGACCTGAGCGAACTGTCCAGCGCCGAGGATTTTCTCGACTATTTCGGGATCGCAGCTTCGAGCCCTCCGTGGTGCACGTCAATCGCCTGCACATCCTGCAACGCTTCCATGACTATCTGGAGCAGGTCGAGGAGATGCCGGATTCGACCCAGGCGCACTGGGCCTGCATGCCGACCTGCTGAAGACGGCCTATCAGGACTTCCTGACCTCGGATGCCGCGACCGAAAAGGTCTTCCGGGTCTTCCGGATGAACGAACCCAAGCACCGTCGCGGTCCCACTCAGCGATCTGATGGAGCAGGTATCCCATGCGCCCCGCCTATGAATACGGCGACGAGGTGCGGGTGCTGCGCAATGTGCGCAACGACGGCACCTTCCCGGGCGAGCCCACCGGCGCCCTCTTGATCCGCCGCGGCAGCACCGGCTTCGTGCGCGATGTCGGCACCTTTCTGCAGGACCAGATCATCTATTCGGTGCATTTTCTGGACAGCGACCGCATCGTCGGCTGCCGCGAGGAAGAGCTGCAACCGGTCGACGCGCCCTGGATTCCGAGCCGCTTCGAGTTCCGCGACCTGGTCGCGACGCCGTCTGCCGCTTGGCGATCCAGGGCCGGGTCCTGGTCCAGGCGGGCGAGATCGGCGAGGTGATCCGGGTGCTGCGCGATCATCCGGGCGGGGTCGCCTATCATGTCCATTTCCCCGACCGCAACACCCTGCTGGTTCCCGAGACCGCCTTGACCGAGGTCGAGCCCGACGCCGGTGGGCAGACTCGGACCCCGAGCTGGATGCGACCGGTCGACCAGGAGCCAGCACCGCGCCATGAACCGCCCCCCGCCATCACGCCCCAACACCTCCACCCGGAGCGCGCGCGCGGAGTACCGCTACCATCTGCTGCGCGCCGCCAGCGAGCGGTTCCAGACCGCTTCCGGCGCGCTGGACCTGCGGAACAGCGCGGCCCAGGTCGAGCGTCAGGCCGGCCAGACCTTCGCGCTGGAGACCCTGGTGCTGGCCTCGCCCGAGGCGCGCGACACCCTGATCCCCGAGCGCGCGCCTCGACGAGGCCGTGGCGGAGATCCGCCAACGTTACCCGGACGAGGAGACCTTCCGCGCGGATCTTCGGCGCAAAGCGGCTTGACGAGATCGACTCCTGCGCCAGGCGCTGCAACGCGAACTCATCTTCGATGCCGTGATGCAGCCTGATCGGCGCGCCGCCGCGCCGGTCACCGAGATCGATGAACAACTCTTCTATGGAACTGCATCGCGAGCGCTTCATGACCCCGGAACGGCGCATCGCGCGCCATATCCTCATCACCATCAACGACGACTATCGCCGAGAACCGCCGCGCGACTGCGCGCCGGCGCGATCGAGCGGAGTCGCCGCCGACTTGAATGGCCAGCGCCGAGCGACTTCGGCGAGTTCGCCCGCGCGCATTCCGAGTGCCCGACGGCCATGCAGGAGGGAAGCCTCGGCACCCTGCCGCGCGGACAGCTCTTCCCCGAGCTGGATGCCGCGCTCTTCGCGCTGGACGGAGGGCGAGATCAGCGGCGTGCTCGAGTCCGAGATGGGCTTTCATCTGCTGCTGTGCGAGCGCATCGAGCTGGCGCGCGCGGTGACCTTCGAGCAGGCCAGACCCCGGATCCAAGCGATCCTCGCGGCCCGGCGGCAGCGCGATCGCCAAAAGACCTGGATCGCCGAGCTACGCCAAGAGGCCGCGTCTCGCCTGGAGAAAACGCCGGCATGAACGACAAGGTCCACACCTGTTCCTTCTGCGGCGCACCCCAAACCCCGGAAACGCCGCTCATCGCCGGGATAGAAGGCCACATCTGCGAGGCCTGCGTGGCGCTCGCCCATCAAGTCGTCAGCAGTTGGGGACGCGCGCGCGCGCTCGTCGGGCCACTCAAGACGCCCCCGAAGCCGGCACAGATCAAGGAGCATCTGGACCGCTACGTGATCGGGCAGGAGGCCGCCAAGGAGACGCTCGCGGTCGCCGTCCACAACCACTACAAGCGGCTCGCCGTCGAGGCAAGCCACCCACGCCAGTCGCTCGAGGACGATGATCGGGTCGAAATCGACAAGTCCAATATCCTGCTACTGGGGCCGTCCGGAACTGGCAAGACCCTGCTGGCCAGCACCCTGGCGCGTATCGTCGGCGTCCCCTTCGTGATCGCGGACGCCACCACACTCACCCAGGCCGGCTATGTCGGGGAGGATGTCGAGAGCATCCTCAGTCGGCTCTTGGACGCCTCCAACGGCAACCGCGAAGTCGCCGAATGGGGCATGGTCTACATCGACGAGGTCGACAAGCTCGCCCGTCAGGGCGAGACCGCCCACGGCACCCGCGATGTCTCGGGCGAGGGGGTCCAGCAGGCGTTGCTCAAACTGGTCGAGGGCACCCAGGTCAAGCTCAATCCCAAGGGCCGCAAGGATGGGGCCGAGAGCGTCCTGATCGACACTCGCAACATCCTCTTCGTCGTCGGTGGCGCCTTCGCGGGCCTGGAGAAACTGCTCAAGCGACGGCTGCGCGAGGGCACCTCGGGAATCGGATTCCAGGCACTGCTCGGCCAACCCAACGCCACGGACGCGCGCGCCCCGGATCTCTACCGGGAAACCCACCCCGACGATCTGCGTCAATTCGGACTCATCCCGGAATTCATCGGACGCTTCCCGGTCCTGGTCGGTCTGCACGACCTCGATGAGGCCGCCCTGGTCAGGATCCTCACCGAACCCAAGAACGCCTTGGTCCGCCAGTATCAACAGCTTTTCGACTTCGAAGGGGCTCGTCTCGAATTTACCCCAGAGGCGTTGACCGCCATCGCGCGCAAGGCCATCGCGCGCGGCACCGGCGCGCGCGGACTGCGCAGCGTGCTGGAGGCGCTGCTCCAACGTCCCATGTTCGACCTGCCCTCGCTCACCAACGTCGTGGGCTGTCGGGTGGACAGCGCCGCCGTCGATGGAGAGGGATCCGTCGAGTGGCTCTGCGGCGAGCCGGACGAGAAAGGCGCGCAACGAGCGGCCGGCGATTGACCCCCGATCACGCGAAGGCGGTCAAAGCCCACTCGGTATTCCGGCGGACCGAGGTCCCCTCCCCCGCGCGCCGCAGCCACGCCAGGCTATCCCACCGCCGTCAATCCCCCGTGCGACTCCACGATTCCCGTTCGCCTTGAGGCCCCGCAATCGCCCATGCGCCGTCACTCACACCGCTGACCCACGCGACCGTTGGACACGGATAGCGGTCAGACTAGGGCGTGTCATCAATTCTGATCGTGTGGGATTATCGGGCCTGCCACTTCCGCTGACGAACGATCATGGAGCCCCTTGAGATGACACCGCGCCGCTACGCCTTGCGTGATGACCAATGGGATCGCATCAAGGATCTCCTGCCGGGCCGCCCCGGTTACGTTGGGGTCACTGCACGGGATAACCGATTATTTGTCGAAGCGGTGTTGTATCGCTACCGGGCTGGGATTCCCTGGCGCGATCTGCCGGAGCGCTTTGGCGATTTTCGGGTGATTCATACGCGGTTCTCGCGTTCGGCGCGCACCTGGGTGTGGTTGCGGATCTTCGAGACCTTGGCAGCGGACGCCGACAATGAGTACGCCATGCTCGACAGTACCATCGTGCGAGCGCATCAACAGAGCGCGGGCGCCCAAAAAAAGCCGGTGGTGACCAAGCGATCGGGCGCAGCAAAGGCGGCTTGAGCACCAAGATCCATGCACGCACGGACGCTTTGGGTAACCCCACCGGGTTTTATCTGAGCGGGCAGGAGTCTGACTGGTGGGTGCCGATCACTTGCTTCCCGGCCTGGAGGCCGAGGCGTTGCTCGCCGACAAAGCCTTTGATGCCGATGAGCGGGTGCTCGCGGTGTTGGACGCGATGGGAACCGTCGCGGTGATCCCCCCGAAGCGCAACCGCCTCGTTCAGCGTGACGATGACAAGGAATTGTACAAAGCACGCCATCTGATCGAGATTTTTTTTTCAAAAACTCAAGCAATACCGAGCGATTGCGACGCGCTATGACACGTTGGCCCGCAATTTCCTGGCGGGGGTTCATTTAGCAGCGGCGAGCATCCTGCTCACGTGATGGACATCTCCTTGATCTCAGTGCTAATCCCACACGATCAGAATTGATGACACGCCCTAGCTGGAATCTTGTGTCGCAAGAACCTCAAACAGCCGACACTCAAAATCTCGTCTTCCTTTGTTTGAAGTCTCCAGCGGATATCCAGAGTTAAGCATACCTTCACCCGGAACCCCGCCGCAGGTGTGCGCCGGTCTCGCGAGGTCCATCAGTCCTTTGACAGCGCGACCGCTCTGTCGGTGCGCCCTGCTTTCACTTCCCGTCGATCACGTCCAGCAGCGCTTTGACGGCCGCTTCCAGTTGCGGGTCTCGCCCTTCTGCAATGAAGTTCGGCTCCGTCGGGGTCAGGATGTCGGGCGCGATCTCGGTGCTCTCGAACAACTGGCCCTCCTTCGTGCGGAAGCCGAGCTGGGCCACGGCGAAGGACAGTCGGGGGTCGAGCTGCGGCGTTTTGTACACGGCCATTCCCGTTCCCGGCACGCGGTCGCCGACGATGGGGCCGAGCGCCTCGCGCTTGTAGTAGGCCGGGAAGATGGACCCGTCGGAATAGCTGAAGGCGTTCTGCACGAGCGCGGTGGCGGGCGCGCCTAGGAGAAGGCGGGGTTCTTCTCGTTCGACCGGTGATGGGTGAGCTGCCGGTGCTTGCCGGTGCTTGCCGGTCGTGCGGTCGAAGATCCAGATGTCCGAGGTGCCGTCTGAGATCTGGCGCTTGCGCTGCGGGACTTCATCCGTCCGGGAGAAAGCGTAGGCCACGAGGTTCCCCTCGGGGGAGAGCGACGCCTTCTGCGCCGGGATGGGATGGAGGCCCCGTCCGGCGAAATGGCTGGCGACCGCATCCAGAGCGGCCGCGCTGGATCGAGCGACTCCGCGCGTGCGGCGGGGCCGTGAAGCCCTGCGCCCAACGCCAGAAGTGAGATGAATGCTTTGAAAATAACGTGCATGGAAGTGGTCTCTCCATGGAAGGTTCGATGTCGCGGTTAAGTTGGGGCAGGCATGGGAGGAAAGCCCGACGATGGTGGATTCGCAAACCCGTCGGATCTAGAATGAGCGCTTATTTTGTAGCTTATTCGACTGACGACGATGGATACGATCTACGCTGACCAAACGATCAGCATGTCCGAGTTCAAGAAGAACCCGGCGCAAGTGCTGCGCACGGCTGGCGATAAGCCGGTGGCGGTGCTCAGCCACAACCGCCCCGCCTTCTACATGGTGACGCCCAAGTTGTTCCAGTTGCTCGTTGAAGAACTGGCCGACTACGACTTGGTGGAGATTGCCCGGGAGCGTCTGACGCGCAGGCACACGGCCATCGATGTCGATCTCGACCAGATCTGACGCCGTTGTGACGTACCGACTTCAGTTCTTACCCGAGGCGCTCGAGGAATGGCAGGCGCTGGATGGAAGCGTCAAGACCTTGCTGCGCAAGGCCATCAAAAAACGGCTAGAGCAACCACATGTCCCGGGCTCTGAACTTCACGCAGAGCTACGCAACTGCTACAAGATCAAACTGCGCAAGATCGGTTACCGACTCGTCTACGCCGTTGAGGATGATGTGCTGGTCGTGCTGGTACTCTCGGTCGGCAAGCGAGAGGAGATGGCGGCCTACGTGCATGCCATTGAGCGGCTTCTGACCAAAAGACAGAACTGAGCGCTGACCCAATGCGGGACGGGGTTTGAACGCCGTTCCGAGCGATCCTTCGGCGCTCGCGGGTCTGATGACGATCTGACGACGAGGATGCGAGCCTGGCCCCTTTTCCCTAACGACTTTATGTTGACATGGTTTCTTGATTGCATCGCCGCATGTCGGGAAAGCAAGACGATCGAAGCAAGGGACTCGCGGCCAGGACCAGCGCGATCATGTGCCGCGTATCATGGGCCATGATCACCGGTCTCCGCGATGTGGCCCGGCCAGACCGTATCCCCCGCAGACCTGCCGACGAGGCGACGCCAACAGCAAACCAGAGCCATCGCAAACCTCCTCGTGCACGGGTTCGCGCAGACTTGATTTCCCAGGAATTCGCCCAAGTGACTGAGTTATTGGATTTCCCGAATCGCTCACATGAGACGAACGGGTTGCGTTCGAGGTGGAGGATGAGACGATGATGCAATGGATGACGTTCTTTTCAGGCCGTTGCTGTGGCGGACCGGTCTTGATGCTTTCGCTGGCTCTCGTCTTGTTCGGGGTCATGTTCACGCAACTGTCGGCCGCTGGACTGGGTTGGGTCTTCATGGGGATTGGGATCGCCACCTTCGGCCTGTGCCTGCTGCTGGCATCCAATGCGAGCACCTCCCACGCGCCATGAAATAAACATTGGCGAAGCCTGATTACGAACTTCACCTCAACATCCCTCGCCAGACCTAATCCAGGGTCATTTGGCCTTTATCAGTTGAATGTTGGGCGCGTCTGACATTTCCTCTGCGATTTCGTCGGATATAGGCTATTCTCACAAGTGTGTGCGAGGGTTTTCGAGCCTAACGCATCGTTATCGGACAATTCCTCGCCGTTTGACTCCCGCTGACCTGATCGTTGAGTCGCATGGGCGGCATTCTGGAAAACACGCGTGTCGTCAACGGCAGGTTGTTGAAACGGGCTTTTCAGCAACGCCGTTCGCTTCGCCCGTCTCCGGGAGTCGCGATTGCGATCCATCAAAAAGGTTGGTCCCGAAACCCGCCGGCGAATCCTTCGCCGCCACTGGAGCCTCTCATGCGTGTTACTCCGCAGCGTTCTGTGTTTTCTCTTGAAGCACCATCGGAACGAAGCGCGCGGCGGGCCGGTTAACCGGCCTGTTCGGCGCCTTCACGTTGATGCTGGCTGCTGGCGCCGCCACACCCGCATACGCGGCGGCGGAAGACCTCTTGGCCGGCGCTTTCGACAAGGTGACCGGCGTCCCGTTTGCGTCCACGATGCTTGGCATCATCCGGTCCGGCGAGGAATCCGCGCAATCGCCCGGCGCGCTGGACAGCCGTTTGCGGCAACTGGAACAGACCGTTCAGGATCTTGAGAACCGGATGCGTCGCGTCGAGGACCGCCTCGGCCAACTGCAGGATGTCGTGGTCAAGCAGGCCAATATCAATCGGCTGCGCGAATTGCAGCGCATCCGCGCCGAGATTGCGGAAATCACCGCCGAGATGCTCACTACCCCGCCGATCCGTCAGCGCTGGCGATCCTGGAGTTCCGCGCTCATCAGCAGGCGGATTTGCTGAAAAACAATGTCGATTTCGACATCTGGAAATGGACCGACCTGGATCCCTCCACCCAAACGGTCCGCACCCGCACCTATTTACCGATGGCTTTCGAACTCTATGGCGTCGCGCTCAACACCTGGTTCGCCGCCATTGAGATGAAGAACGGCAACGCGCCGCAGCGCGTGGTCGTTGAATCGCACGCCGCGTTGGCCGAGCACGCGGCCTTCCTGCGGGTACGCGACGGCTGGCATGAACTGCGGACCAATCCGTCAGCCGGTGCGCCGTCCGGTGTCGAGACGCTCCGCGAACATCTCTACACCAATGAATATTGTCGGCTGGAGGCCGTCGCGACCTTCGCCGACCACAATGGCGAATGTCCCGTTGCCAGCGTCTGTATCGACGAGATGGGCGGCACGCGCACAGAGACGGGGCGCCAGACGCTGGTCATGCAACCACCGGCGGTCGGGACGCTATGCACGTGGAATCCCGATGTCAACCGCGACCTGCCCGGAGAAAGCGAACTCCGCGCCGCCTATGGCGAAACGGTGATGGTCGCGTTCGCTGACGCGCTCGACCGCCTCGGTCAAACCGGAACCTTGCGCACACCCTTGGCGGGACGGTTTCCCAATCAGGTCAGCGCGGCGATCTTCTCCGTGCCGCTCGACCGGCCCATGAAGGCACCGCGCGCCACCGCGCCTGGGGTCGCTCCGATGATCGCGCATTGCCCGCTATTGACCGGGTGCGTGCTTGGCCCCGAAACCAGCGAGGCGCACTGGACCTTTTATGGCGACACGCACACGATCCAGCATATGGGTAGTCATCTCTGTCTCGATGTTCGCAACAACGCCGCCTCGGCGAACGCGGATCTCGTGCTCTGGCCCTGCACTGGCGCCGCATCACAGCAATGGTCGCGACGGGCCAGCAACAATCAGCAGTTCAATCTGGTCAATGACGCCAGCCGCCTGTGCGCGTCCGTCAAGTCCTTGCCGCCGCGCGCGTCGGGCAGCATCGGCCAGGTTGCCATTGATGCCGCCCGCCCGCTACTCCTCCAACCCTGCACCAACGGTGAACTTCAGGCATTCAGTTTTAGCGACAGTCGCGTCCAGGGACCGCATTGAGGGCATCCCATTACACACAACTCCCCTGTGCGCGGGTAACATCGGTTTTGAGCCTTCACGTTCATTGGAGATCGCATGGGCTGGGCAGAAGAAGAATTTCTCGAATGTTCGGCAATGAATTCCATCTCGATCACCCCAGGTTGCTCCGGCCAAAAAGCCGGCAGGTTGCACCACTCCGGGGTGGAAAAAATTCAAGGTTGATTGCCCCGGATCCCTGGGAAGTTTTCCATGGTGATTAACATGCCGAGACCTTCCTGAGGAATGTGGGGAGCACCGCCATTCCCGAGTCTTTCGTGGACTCGAAGGCTTGCGCCGTTCTGAATCTGCATCGCCCGTTTCGCGCGGTGAGATTCCGTGGGTATGGTCTTGCTCCGATTGGCGCAACCGCAACGCTGTGCTCCTCACCCTCTTACGAGACACCCCAGGAGTGGTCAAGGGCACTGCATGCTCATCCTGACCGGGTCGATGGGATTCTTTACGCTTCGCGCCACGACGACGAGCAACTTTGCGTCGCAGTCTTCGACCGGGCGATCGATGCGTTCTCAACGTCAGTGCGGGCAGAGAATTCTCCGCGATCAAGCCTGGTTCTACGAACTCATAGACCTGTATCAACTTCGACTGCTGCCAAACGATTGAAGCGGCCTTGGTGATCCTGGGGATTCCCCGGCTGCAGGTCAGGAACAGCAAGTAATCGGGGCTATGCTTCGCCCGGCCAGTCCTCGAACTCTCGGGGATTGGCGTCGGCTGCAGCACCGACCTCGCCGCAGGCCTCCGATTTGCGGCAACCCAACCTGTCGGAGCCCAGGTTTCAGTGTCTGGAAAGACGATTCAAGGAGACGCTCTATCTGCCAGGCCCGGTGACCGGAACTGGGATACCAGAGTCAGTCCACTCTGTAGGGTCGGCGACCGGTTCGTTCCCTATCCTGCCCGTCCAGAAACATCCCCATGCTGTCGCTTGACGCGGGGATGTGTGGCAAGAACCTCAAACAGCCGACACTCGGAATGACAGTCCTGTGGCGGGGCATGGATCGCTCTTCAAGCGCTGTCCAAGCCCCGTCACTCCCCTCCTGTCTCTGTCTCCGGGCCTCTCGACTCCCAGGCACGGTCGGAATTCCTATCCTGATTCCTCGGTCGGACCCTCCCAACTCGAACGGCGCAGCGCGACCGCTCTGTCGGTGCGCCCGCCTTTCACTTCCTGTCGATCACGTCCAGCAGCGCTTTGACGGCCGCTTCCAGTTGCGGGTCGCGCCCTTCTGCAATGAAGTTCGGCTCCGTCGGGGCCAGGATGTCGGGCAGGATCTCGGTGTTCTCGAAGAACTGGCCCTCCTTCGTGCGGAAGCCGATCTGGGCCACGCCGAACTCCAGTCGGGGCTCGAGCTGCGGCGTGTTGTACACGGCCGTTCCCGTTCCCGGCACGCGGTCGCCGACGCATGGGGCCGAGCGCCTCGCGCTTGTAGTAGGCCGGGAAGATCGACCCGTCGGAATAGCTGAAGGCGTTCTGCACCAGCGCGGTGGGGCGCGCCCAGCGATCGTAGGGCGAGAGTCCCAGCTCCACGCCGTTGCGCGTCACCAGCCCGGAATGGCGGGTGCCGGTCAGGAAGGCGACGAGCTGGTCGTGCAGCAGGCCGCCCGTGTTGAAGCGCACGTCGACGACGGCGCCCTCCGCGTCGCCGTAGCGGCCCATCAGCTCGGCGTAGACCTTGTGCATCTCGTCGTCGTTCATGGCGGCGACGTGCACATAACCCAGTCGACCGCCCGAGCGCTCTTCCACGATGGCGCGGCGCTGCGCGATCCAGCGGCGGTAGGCGAGTGCGACTTCCTCTTCATTCGTCACCGGCGTGACGGTCTGCTCGGCGATGGCCCCCGATCCCGGCGCGGCCACCCCGAGGAGCACGGTCTTGCCCGCCCTGTGATTGAGCAGCGGCGCGATGCCGGCATCCGGCCCGATGGTCACGCCGTCCACCGTCATGATCACGGCGCCGGGAACGAGCAGGCTGTCCGCCACATCGGCCGGACCGCCCGCGAGGACGCCGGCGATCTTGACGCCCGGACCGACGTGCGACGGGTCGTAGTAGAGCCCGAGCGAGCCGATCTCGTCCCAGTAGGGCTCGCCGGGGGTGAAGTCTCGAGAACATGTGCGAGGCGTTCAGCTCGCCCTGCAATTCCGCCATCAGCTCGGCGAAATCCTCCCAGTGCGAGAGATGGGGCAGATGCTTGGCGTAGAGGTCGCGCATCTTCGGCCAGTCGACGCCGTGCATCTTGGCGTCATAGAACTTCGATTGGACGAAGCGCCACTGATGGTCGAACAGATAGGCCATCTCGGCGCGGTAGTCGTGCGGCGCGGTGGTGTCGAACGCAATGGCGCGCATGGCGCCGGTCCCGAGGTCGTAGGCGTCGAGCTGCCCGGACCCGCTGACGTAGAGCGTCTTGCCATCCGGGGCGACCGCGAACGCCTCATCGCCGGCCGCCGCGCGCTCGAACAGGAGGCGCGCCGTTCCCGTGTGCGCGTCGATCGCGTAGCCCGCGTAGCCTTGCCCCGGCAGGCCCGCCACGACGTTCAGCGTGCGGCCGTCGGCGCTCAGGTCCATGAAGGCGAGGGGTTGGGTCGTCCGCGTCAGGCGCCTGTTGCGGTCCGGCGCCCCGTCGAAATCGACGGGACCGGCCGCCACCGGCCGCCCTTGCGCGAAGGCCTCGTCGCCCTCGCGCGACAGGAAGGCGCCGACGACATCGATGGTCGCCGTCTGGCTGTCCAACTGGCGCATCGAGAAGCGGTCGGACTGCCAGTAGAGCAGCGTACCGTCGCGGCTGAACTGCGGCGCCGTGTCGGCGAAGCCGTTCACCGAGAGGTTGTGGCGCGCGCCCGTGGCGGCGTCGATGACCACGACCTCCGGGTTCCCGAGCGCGAAGCCCGTGCGTCGTGGTCAGGTAGGCGCCGTCCGGCGACCAGGCATGGGACTGGTCGCCCTCTGAGTAGGAATAGGTCGCACTGTCCGGCAGCGCCTCGACGATGGCGCCGCTTGCGATGTCCAGCACCTTGAGGGCGTTGCGACCGTCGCGATAGGCCACCTTGTCGCCCTGCGGCGAATAGAGCGGCTGCAGGAGATCGGTGTCCGTGTCGAGCAGGACGGTCTCCTCGATGTCGGCCGCCTCGACGAAACCGCTGTCGCCCGCGCGCACGATGCGGCTTTCGAACAGGTCCCAGTCGACCTGGCGGTCCGAGGCGTAGAGGAGCTTCCGGCCGTCGGGCGAGAAGCCGACGGAGCGTTCCGCCTGCGCCGTGGCGGTGATGCGGCGGGTCTTTCCGGACTTGGCGTCGACCACATAGACGTCGCCGCGCGCGACCAGCGCGATCTCCGCACCGTCCGGCGACACCGCGAGCTCGGTGACCTGATCGTTGACCTTCAGCGGCGTCGCGCCCGCGGCCAGCGTGCCCTGCGGCGATCCGGATGGCGACCTTCTTCGGCGCGTTCCCGGGGACCACCGTCCAGATCTCGCCGTCGTAGCCGTAGCTCACGACGCCGTCGCGGCTGACCGACAGGCCGCGCACGGGCAGGGTGTCGTGGAAGGTGATCTGCTCGGGCGGGCTCTTGCCGTCCGTCGCCATCCGCCAGACGTTCGTGCTGACCGGCTTGGCGTCGACGTTGGTCTCGCCGTCGGCCGGCATCTCGGCGGTGAAGTAGACGAAGGCGCCGTCGGCGGAGAAGACGGGGCTCTTCTCGTTCGACCGGTGATGGGTGAGCTGGCGGTGCTTGCCCGTCGTGCGGTCGAAGATCCAGATGTCCGAGGTGCCGTCCGAGATCTGGCGCTTGCGCTGCGGGACTTCCTCCGACCGGGAGAAGGCGTAGGCCACCAGGTTGCCGTCGGGGGAGATCGACGCCTTCTGCGCCGGGATGGGCATGAACGCGCGCTCGCGCCCGCCGGCCGCGGGAACGGACAGCGTCTTGCCTTGCGGAAAGACCGTCAGCGCATCCAGGAAGTTCGCCTCCATCGCGCCGATTCCGGCCGAGAAGTAGACCAGGTCGCGTCCGTCCGGCGTGAAGGCGAGCGGAACGTCCATCAGCTCATTGTAGGTGAGCCGCCGGATCTCCCCGCCGTCGAGCGGGGCGAGGTAGACGTCGCCGACGTTGAAGACGGCCGCCGAGAAGGCGATCGCCTTGCCGTCCGGCGACCAGACCGGATCGGTCGCCCGGAATTCCGGGTCAGTCAGCGGCTTGGCCTCGCCGCCGGCGCGATCGACCGTGTAGACGCGCCCACGGTAGGTGAAGGCGATGGAGGTGCCGTCCGGCGAAATGGCCGGCGACCGCATCCAGAGCGGCC
>CAWFSC010000013.1:0-137236 GCA_963818415.1 uncultured Gammaproteobacteria bacterium
GGTCAATCGGATGCCTCCAAGGAATCGCTAATCGTTTCAGGATGCCAGCTTGGCAACAGCGCCAATCACGGAAACGGGCTGGACGACAAGAATAAGGCACAACCCGGCTACACTATTTCATTAAATTCCGAAACCGTGAGGCCGGAAGCTCTTATTAAGCTGCGAAGAGTTCCTTTAGCTACCTCTTTATGATCCGGAATCGATAACGTAACTATACTATTCTCCTTTACTAAAATGATGTGACTTCCTTTTTGACGTGAAGCCTTCCACCCAAAACGCTCAAATACTCGCACCACTTCTTTTCCACTCATTTTAGGCAAAGGAGGCATTAGGGAAACGCTGATTTATTCGGCTCTGCAAGCCTAACATGCTGATTTTGCATGCGTTAGATCGGCGTAGGTCGATTTAATCAGGGCCGCTTTCCTTAGGCAGCAACCTCGATCTGCCTTGTTTCAATGGTTAATGGAAATCCTTTTTCTGCTCGCACTTCCAAGCATAATTCAATGGCTTCTTTGATATTTTCTAACGCTTCGTCTTTTGTCATACCTTGACTAACGCAACCCGGGATCGAAGGACACTCTGTAATCCATACGCCGTCTTCATCCCGATCAACTGTTACCGTAAAATTCATAACAGGCCACCTGTTGGTTATAATGGCTGTATTACCACATCCGATCGGCTGCAAATAATAATTTGCAATCGCCATAACTGGCAATTATACGAGATTGCTAGAAGCAGAAAAGGTACGCGATGCGTACCCTACGCGCTACGCGCTACGCGCTTGGTCTGCTGCGGTTTTCTTATTCTATTGTTTTCTTATTGCCACGTTAAACACATCACTTCATCCGTTTTTCAAATTTAAACATATCTTCGCATTTGCCCGAATCGTCACTTTGTTTTTGATTTGGATCAGGATGGTATTTATTATAGTATTCCACTATTACAAAACCGCATTTATTAACATAAAAATGAATATTTCTTTTTTCAAAATATGGCGTAATGGTTTCCCAGAATCTTGTTTTAGGATGTTTTTCTTCAATTGATTTCCATGCTTCACGCCCAATGCCTTGATTATGGCAACTTGTTTTTACAAAAAAGAGCAATAACTTATTATGCTGAGTTATTTCGTCAATTGATACAACGGCACCTCCTGCGATTTTTTCATTTACAACAATTTGATATACTACGGCACCGGCAGATTTAAATGCCGCTTCTATATCTGAATCAGAAGGAATTGGTTCATCTAATTTGCACCCGAATTCTTTTTCGGCCGATATTTTGAAGGCTTCTTGCAAATCTTTTTTAAACTTTTCAAGCTCTGATTCATTTGCGATTCTTAGATACACTTTTGCTTTGTGAGTATTATTTTCCATTCTTGATTTCATATCCTTGCTATCTTAGCGCCAAAGGCGTTCACCTAACGTCGCACCTAAGCCGGCCCATACTGCGCTGCTACGGCGCCGAATGAAAGCACTGAGCTAGCAAGCAGGACCGGCTGGGTTGAGCGGCCGGGAAACCCAGCGACGACGCGACGTGAATTGCTGGGATTCACATTGATCATCCCAGCCTACGGCCCTGGAGCGACTTGTTAGCCGTGGTCCAGGCTAAATTCATTGATGACATCGGCCAAAGGTGTTGATGTTAGTGTAGCCTCAGCTCGCTTGGCGCTACGCAGATCCTGTAAATCTTGATAGTCTTCAAGAATTTCCGTGAGCGCACGAAATTCTTCAATTGGAAGGATTGCGTACTCTTCGGACCCGTTTTGTCCTATGAACTGCTGATGCAGGTTCATCGGTTACCTCTTCTCGTAAACATGTTTTTGATGCATTAAGCGATACACGACGATTACAGATTCTTCGGCCTCAAAAAGAACACGGTAGCTTCCAACGCGAAGACGATACTCGGGAGTAAAGTTTGTGAGGCGCTTAATGTCTCCAGTCAATCCATGCTCCAGTTGACTGAGTTTCTCAAAAACACGGGCAGCGTCTTGTTTCTGAAGACCGCGTAGATCCTTTATCGCCTGAGGTTTTAGTTCGATCTTCATGCGCGATGTGCTTGATTTTGGACCTTGCTATTTTTAGGTAAACAAATAGGTTATTCGGCCCCACTGGAACGGCATTGCAGAAAAATCTCCGCCGCCGCTCTTTAGCCGCCTGCTAGGCGATTGATGTTTGTTATGCTGGGGTTCACTCGCGTTCACCCCAGCCTACCGGGCTTTGACCTAGAGGAAAGGTACGCGATGCATACCCCGGCTGTGCGGTGCAAAGCGAAGCGAAGTTTGCATGCGAGCGGAGCGCCTTGTTATGCGTCTTCAAGTTCAATGCTCATACGATATGTTTTTAAAGAAACCTTGTTCGTAATTTCACATGCCAGAACAAGGCTATCGTCAATACTGCCAGCGACAATTACACCAACAATATTGCGATCAGGAAACTGGCGACTGAGAAGACCAATGTACATTGATATTTGACCAAATACTTTGAAGTCCGCCTCCCCTGATTTGAGTTCAACTACAAGTAAATCCTTGCTTTGCTCATGCTCCAGTAGCACATCAATTCTTTTACCAGCAATCGAGTATTCAATCCCGATGCTCAGCCCGCCATAAATGTGGTAATCGGGAAACAATTCTGAGACATGAGAACAGAGCGCTGTTTGCAAGTCTTTTTCATAAGCAAAATTTGTAGATGCATCTCTACCGTTGCTCTCGAACTCGCGCTCTTGAATAGGAACCTCTTCAAGGTCGTGTTCTTCACCACGAGACTCGACAAAAAAATCTGAATACCTACCAATTGCAGCTCGGTAGCGGCCATGCTGCTCATAGCCAAATTCTGAAAATTTCCCGGATTGACTGTAATCACGAGCAATTTCACTAACTTTGCTTTGATCTTTTATTTTATAGATATTTATTTGCTCGCCAGCATGCTTGGAGTAATGTTCTGAAATTTGATTAATAGCTTTTGGATAGCTGGTAGCCGCGCCCTTGTTGCCGCGCTTCAAGAGCCAGTTTTTGAACATTGTTTCCATCATTCGATGCATTTCTCCTTACGCATGACGTGCAGCCTAAATCGGCGTGCGCCTTTGATGACCGTGCGAGTTTTAGCACAACGCCTGTGGTGCGCGCTCGCTTTTAAGGCGTATGTTAACCATTTTGCGGCGTGACACACTCAACGACCTCAACACCAAGAAGATTTCGTAATGAGATAAGTGACGGCGGTAATTTTGATTCGGCTGAGCCAATTGTTATGTTTTTAGTCATTAAAGCCCAAACCGCTCCAAGCATTTTCCCATTTCTTTATTCGGTTTAGCCTGATTCCATGATGGTTGGAATTATCATTCCGAGGTCTATGGCCTTGGTTACTTTTCAGATAATCCTGGTGAGCTTCGTGGATATTGTTTTGAATCCACCATAGGGGTACGGGATAGAATTTTGGGGGATCGAATGCTATATCAACAAAAACCCAATACTCCGTTTCATGTGGATTTTCCTTGCGCGGTTCGCCATATGTTATCGACGTTTGCCAGGTTCCGGATTTCTTCGTTCTCGTTGTAACGGTGTATGTATTTCCATTGGGAGAAGTGAAAGCAATATATCGCCGGTTTCCTTCTTTTCGTGAGTGAATATCCATCCCTCCTAACTTCTGGATGATCCTCCGAGCGGCAAGGAACCCGTGTTCTGCTGTGGTGATGTTGTTCATTGTATTCTGCAACATAACAGTGTGTTAGACGGATTCCGTAATTATGGTACTAGACTGATTCTCCATGTTCCGTACTAGACAGAATCGGCCGGCTCTCCCTACGGCAGTCTCCTAAACCAACAACATCGCCGTCAGCCTGTAACGCGACAGCCCCGTCAAGAGGCTGTCGCGCGCCGCTCATTCAGCCTTGCACGCGCAATACGCGCACAAGCCCCTTACCTCACCCGCCGGCGATCATCATATTGAGCATCAGCTTGTTCAGCCGTCCGACGAAGGCCGGCCGGATCGTCGAGCTGACCGCCTTCGGCCAGTTGCGCCTGATCGAACAGGATCAGTGCCGAGATCGCCGAAGCGCCCGTCGTCGGATCTCGGACTCCAGACGCTTGACCAGCGGATGATCCAGATTGACCTCCAGGGTCGGCTTGCTCTCGGGCGCGCTCTGACCGACGGCCTTGAGCACGCGCGCCAGATTGGCGCTCATGTCGTACTCGCCGACCACCAGACAGGCGGGTGAGTCGACCAGACGGGTGCTGGGACGGACCGCCTCGACCCGCTCGCCGAGGGCGGTCTTGAGCCGCTCCAGCAGGGTGCCGTGCTCGGCGGCGGCCTTCTCCTTGGCCTCCTTCTCCTCCTTGTCGGCCAGCTCGCCGAGATCCAGATCGCCCTTGGCGACCGAGTGCAGCGTGCTTGCCCTTGTACTCGGTCAGATGGCTGACCAGCCACTCGTCGACGCGATCGGACAGCAGCAGCACCTCGACGCCCTTCTTGCGGAAGACCTCCAGATGCGGGCTGTGAGCGGGCCGCGGCCGGGCTGTCGGCGGTGATGTAGTAGATCTTGTCCTGACCTTCCTTCATGCGCTCGATGATAGCCGTCGAGCGACTCGCGCTGGGCATTGCCCTCGCTGTGGGTGCGTGGCGAAGCGCAGCAGGCCGGCGATGCGTTCCTTGTTGGCGAAGTCTTCCGCCGGACCTTCCTTGAGCACCTTGCCGAATTCGTCCCAGAACGCGCCGTATTTCTCCGGCTCGTCCGTCGCCAGGGTCTCCAGCAGACCCAGGATGCGCTTGGTGTTGGCCTGGCGGATGGTGTCGATCTTGCGGTTGTGCTGCAGGATCTCGCGCGAGACGTTCAGCGGCAGGTCGTCGGAGTCCACCACGCCCTTGACGAAGCGCAGGTAGTGCGGCATCAGCTTGTCGGCCTCGTCCATGATGAAGACGCGCTTCACATAGAGCTTGACGCCGTGTTTCTGCTCGCGGTCGAAGAGATCCCAGGGGGCCTTGCTTGGGCACGAAGAGCAGCGTGGTGTATTCGTTGGTGCCCTCGACCCGGTTGTGGGCATAGGCCAGCGGCGGCTCGAAGTCGTGCGAGACGTGCTTGTAGAAGTCGTGGTATTCCTCGTCCGTGATCTCCGACTTGTTGCGCATCCAGAGCGCGGTGCCGCGATTGACCTGCTCGAACTCGGGCGGCTCGTCCTTCTTCTGCTCGGCCTCCTCGCCGTAGAGCTCCTTGACCATCTCGACCGGCAGGGCGATGTGGTCGGAGAACTTGCCGATGATGGAGCGCAGCCGCCAGCTATCCAGGAACTCCTTCTCGTCCTCCTTCAGATGCAGGATGACATCGGTGCCGCGTCCGGCCTTCTCGACCGTCTCCAGGGTGTAGCTGCCGCGACCGTCGGACTCCCAGCGCACGCCATGCTCGGCGCCCAGACCGGCGCGACGCGAGATCAGGGTGACCTTGTCGGCGACGATGTAGGCGGAATAGAAGCCGACGCCGAACTGGCCGATCAGCTTGCTGTCCTTGGCCTGATCGCCGGACATGCTCTCGATGAAGCGGCGGGTGCCGGAGCTGGCGATGCTGCCGATGGTCTCCATCACCTCCTGGCGGCCCAGCCCGATGCCGTTGTCCGAGATCGTCAGGGTGCCGGCCTCGCGGTCCATCGTGACCCGAATCCGCAGCTCGCTGTCGCCCTCGTAGAGCCCGTCGTCGCTCAGCGCCTCGAAGCGGAGCTTCTCGGCCGCGTCCGAGGCGTTGGAGACCAGCTCGCGCAGAAAGATCTCCTTGTTCGAGTAGAGCGAGCGGATCACGAGATCCAGCACCTGACTGACCTCGGCCTTGAATTCCAGTGTTTCCTTATGCGCTTCGACTGTCATCTTGCTGATCGTTACCTTCGATATCTGATTGAAGGGTTGTGGAGGACAGGCCGGCCCGGACCGCCGCCTCGCGAGGCCAAGTGATCGGCTATTGTCGCATGGGCCTACGGGGGATACAATTCGCTCGGGCACGACGCCACTTGGCCACGGCCCGCAACCGACCGATCGCCTGGCAGCGCCGAGACCAACCTCCGAGGCGCGCGCGTTGCCAACTCCCGAAGCCTCACGCTGGCCGCTCAGTGAAGGCTATTCGACCATAAGTCAAGGGTTTGAAGATGGAACCGCAAGTTATCGCCACCACGCCATTCGAGGGCCAACGCCCCGGAACCTCCGGCCTGCGCAAGAAGGTCAAGGTCTTCCAGCAGCCGGACTATCTGGAGAACTTCGTCCAGGCCATCTTCGACACCCAGACCGAGCTCACGGGCGGCACCCTGGTCGTCGGCGGCGATGGCCGTTACTTACAACCGCGAGGCGATCCAGATCATCCTGCGCATGGCCGCCGCCAACGGCGTGCGCCGGGTCGCTGGTCGGACGCGGCGGCATCTTCTCCACCCCGGCGGCCTCCTGCGTCATCCGCAAGTACAAGACCCAGGGCGGCATCGTGCTCTCCGCGAGCCACAATCCGGGCGGCCCGGACGAGGACTTCGGCATCAAGTTCAACGCCGCCAACGGCGGACCGGCGCCCGAGTCGGTCACCGACGCCATCTATGAGCGCACCCAGACCATCGACCGCTATCTGACGCTCGACACGCCCGGCGATCGATCTGGACAAGCTCGGCACCTTCCAGCTCGGCGACATGGAGGTCGAGGTCATGGACCCGGTGCAGCGATTACGCCGACGCTGATGGAGTCGCTGTTCGACTTCAACGCCATCCACCAGCTGTTCAACTCCGGTCACTTCCGCATGCGCTTCGACGCCATGCACGCCGTCACCGGTCCCTACGCGGTCGAGATCCTGGAGAACCGCCTCGGCGCCGCGCCGGGCACCGTCATGAATGCGATCGGCCAAGGAAGACTTCGGCGGCGGTCATCCGGATCCGAATCTGGCCCATGCCCAGGAGCTGGTCGCGCTGACCACAGGACCGGACGGGCTGGACTTCGGCGCCGCCTCCGACGGCGACGGCGACCGCAACATGATCCTCGGCAAGGACTGTCTTCGTCACCCCGAGCGACAGCCTCGCGATCCTGGCCGCCAATGCGCACCTGACGCCGGGCTACCATCGCGGCATCCGCGGCATCGCCCGCTCCATGCCGACCAGTCAGGCCGCCGACCGGGTCGCCGAGCAGCTGGGCGTCGAGTGCTTCGAGACCCCGACCGGCTGGAAATTCTTCGGCAACCTGCTCGACGCCGGCCGCATCACGCTCTGCGGCGAGGAGAGCTTCGGCACCGGCTCGGATCATGTGCGCGAAAAGGACGGGCTCTGGGCCGTGCTCTTCTGGCTCAACCTGCTGGCGGTGCGTCAGCAATCGGTCGCCGAGATCGTGACCGAGCACTGGCGCCGTTTCGGCCGCAACTTCTACACCCGTCACGACTACGAGGCGGTCGACCTGGCTGGCGCCGAGGGTCTGATGGACCATCTGCGCATCCTGCTGCCCGAGCCTGCCCGGCCGCACGCTCGGCGATCAGACGGTGAGCTACGCGGACGACTTCGCCTACACCGACCCCATCGACGGCAGCGCTCGGAGCGTCAGGGCATCCGCATCGGCTTCGAGAGCGGCGCGCGCATCGTCTTCCGTCTCTCCGGCACCGGCACCGAGGGCGCGACCCTGCGGGTCTATCTCGAATACTTCGAGCCCGACCCGGCCCGCCACCAGCAGGAGACCCAGGAGGCCATGCAGCCGCTGATCCTGATCGCCCGTGAGCTGGCGCAGATCGAGGCCCGCACCGGGCGCGAGCGAGCCCGACGTCGTGACCTGAGGATCCCCGCATCCGGCCCGTGTCGGTCGAGCATCGACACGGCGCCGACCCCTGTTCGGAAGTGTGACGCGCATCTCGCCTGGGGTGGACCGCCTGACCTAAGCTGAAGTCGTAGGGATGAGGAACGACGGGGACGGACTCGCAACCGATAGGGATCAATGCCTCGGTGGAGGCGGCGGATCCAGCGGATGGTCGGCGAGATCGAGGTGAGAGTCCGGCACCGGAACAGCGCAAGTCCAACGAGGCGATGGACCATCCCGGCATGCGCATCGACCAACCGGAGTAGGGACATGACATACGGCTATGTGTGGTTCGGAGCGGTAACGGGTTGGGCGTTCGTGTACGGCTGCATGCTGGGAATGACATCGCAGGCGATCCGCCAATCAGGATACGCGCGGGTGGGTGTCACGGCCGCGGAGCAGGAGTTGAGGCAAAAACGTCAGGCGCGTTGAGAGGCCGTGACGCCCGAGGATGAAGTTCGATCGGTGAGGGAGGGTCGACAACAGGCATGGCATGAGTGTCGGGCGCGGTGAGTGGCCATTGGATTCATCGCTGGAGCCGTGCGCAGGGACGCCATTTCCAAAGAGTCGGTCTTGGTCGGTCAGGGATGTTCGTCGGTCAGTCGGTCCGGGCGAGGGTCGCGCGTTTGGCGGCCCTCGCCATTGGCAGTTCCACCCGAAATTCAGCGCCCGGTTCGGCGCCCGTGACCTCCACACGTCCCCCCATGGCCTGGGTCAAGCGCTGGACCAGCGCCAGCCCGATCCCCGTGCCTGAAATGGCCTGTGTCCTGGCCTCTGCCCCGCGATAGAAGAGCTGGAAGATCCGCTTGCGCTGGTCGCGCGGGATTCCCGGACCGAAATCGCGCACGCTGAGTCGCAGCCGCTCCCCCGACAATTCCTCGCAGCCGATCCGGATCCGCCGCACCTCGGCGCTAGCGGTGAACTTGATCGCGTTGTCGACGAGGTTGATCAGAATCTGCACGCAGGCGTCCGGGTCGACCAGGACGGCGGCATCGCTGTCGCAGCGCATCTCCAGCGCGAACCCGGCGCGCTCGATCTGGCTCGCGACCCGCTCCCTGACCAGCCCCATCAGCTCCTGGACTGCGAAAGGTCTCGGCTCCAGCACCAGGGCGTCGCGCCCGATCCGCGCCAGTTGCAGCACGTTGGCGATGAGGCGCGACAGCCGCTCGCTCTCCTCGTGGATATAGCGATAGTAGGTGGACTTGCGTTCCTCGCTGGCGAAGCCGGCGCGCAGCATCTCGGCGTACATGCGGATCGAGGTCAGCGGCGTCTTCAGCTCATGGCTCACGGCCGAGACGAAATCCTGCTGCTGGCGGATCAGGGCGAGTTGACTCAGCCCGAGCCGGTACATGAGCCAGCCGCCCGCGAGCAGCACCAGCGCCAGCGCTGCGGCCATCCAGCCGATCACGGCCGCGCCGGGCGGGGCGGGGAGACGGCTGACCGAGAAGATCAGCTCCAGGCCGCCGAAGGGCTCCGGCATCCGGGTCCGGTAGAGCAGGGCGCCGGTCAGCGGCGGCGGGCTGCTGGTCAGGGTCGCGGCGCGGCTCTGGTAGTCCTCAATGGGCGCGGCGCGGAAGCTGGCGAGCACCGCGCCACGGTAGGCGACGATCAGGTGCGTGGTACGCGCCAGCGACGGTCGCCGCCAGCGGCGCGCCGATCAGTCGCTCCAGAAAGGGCGCCTGCTCGATCAGCGCGCCCTGGATGAGCCGCTCGCCCCCGCGCCAGACGGTGCGGAACAGCAGCAGATGTCCGCTATCCAGCAGTCCGACCTCGAAGGGCTCGACGGCGGTCTCGAACAGGCGCACCGAGGCGGGTCGCGGCACGGACTGCGCTTGAGTCGGCCAGCGTGCGGCCCTGGGGGTCGAGCGCCGGGACTGCTGCCGGTGCCAGGGCGGGTGGGGATGCATTCAGGGCGCTCGACTCATTCGCGGTGGCCTGAACCGTCTCGTCCTTCTTCCTGCCTTGAACGCGCTCCGCCAGCTCGACATCCAGCTTCAGATCGTCGACACGCCCCAGTCCCTTGCTCTTGTCCATCCCCGCCTTGGGGGTGGCGCGGTCGCTCGCCAGTCGCTCGAAGGCGGCCTGCGACAAACGGCTTGGGCTCTCCTCCCGGTCGCTTGAGGCGCTGGACTTGCGAGCCTTCAGTTCGGCTGTGGCTGACGCGGGGACTTCGGCCTTCGGTGCCGCGCTGACAGCGTCAACCGCCGTCCGACCAAGACCGCCGCCAGACTCCGCGAGGGTCGGAGACGCGGCCGGCGCGTCCCGCTCGGGCTCGCGGGCGCCGCGCTCGACCAGCCGATTGCCGACCAGGATGCCCTGGATCCGCCGGGCCTGCGCCTGACGCAGGGCTAGATCGGCTGGAGTGACCCCATGATCGGCGGGTGTGAGGCCGGATTCCGGGACCAGGGGCGAGCTGAAGCGGCCATCGGCGGCGACCTGAAACCAGCCGATCAGACCTGGAATCGCCGCGCTGACCGGCCAGTCCGACAAGGGCGAGCGCCGCCGATAAGGGTTGGCCGGATCGCCAGAGCCGATCAGAAAGTCATAATCCGAGCTGGGTCGAGCGTCCTCGGCCGCGACCAGCGCGGCCAGCGCCTTGTCGATCCGGTCCGCCAGTTCCTCCGCCGCCAATTGCTGTTGCCGGAAGGCCTCCCATTGGATCTGGTCGTAGGCTTTATGGACCAGCAACAGGCTCGGAGCGGCGAGCGCCAGGACGAAAAGCCCGATGCCGAGTCGCAGCCGCGTCCGCGCGCGGTCGTGGTCGGAGCCACGTCTCATGACTGGCGATCAGCCCGCGAGCCGATAGCCGATGCCGCGCACCGTCACCAGCAGACGCGGATCGGCGGGGTCTGACTCGATCTTGCGCCGGAGCTTGGCGATGTGGATATCCACCGTCCGGGTCTCCAGACCGCAATCGCGCGCGTAGCCCCACACCTTATTCAGCAGCTCGTCGCGCGAGACCGGCCGCTCCGCGTGGGCCGCCAGGTATTTGAGGATCGCGACCTCGCGCTGGGTGAAGGGGATCTCCTCCGCGCCGCGCCGGCCACGCAGGTTCTGGATGTCCAGCTCCAGGTCCGCCCAACTGGAGCCGGGTGGCGTCCGTGTCCGCATGGGCACCGCGCCGCAGCACGGCCCGCACCCGCAGCACCAGCTCCGTGACCGAGAAGGGCTTGGCGACATAGTCGTCCGCGCCGAGCCGCAGCCCCTGGATGATGTCGGCGTCCGCCGTGCGGGCGGTGAGCATGATGATGGGCTGGGCGCGATCGACCGCGCGGATCCGATCGCAGATGGCGAAGCCGTCCAGACCGGGAAGCATGATGTCCAGCAGGATGAGGTCGAAGCGTCCGGACAGCGCCTTGGCCAGTCCGCCCGGACCATCGGCGGCGGACTCCACCGCGAAGCCATGGAAGACGAAGAGATCCTCCAGCCCGACCCGGATCGGCTCCTCGTCCTCGATGATCAGCAGGCGGGATTTCTGGGGCATGGGTGGGTTCCGGATCGGTCGGTCCAGAGCGCGTACAACTCCAGGATCGCGCTCACTCATCACAGACACCAAGCTTACCGCCGACCGCCCCCGTCGGTTGGTAAATTCCTTGTAAAACATCCGCCACGGCTTTTACCAAGCCCTGCCTAGGCGCCTCCAGGCCCGTTCCCTAAGCTGGGATCACGGACAGAGACATCACCCTGGAGGTTATCGACATGGCATTCATCACACGGCTCTCGCGACTCATGCGGGCCGATCTTCACGCCCTGCTGGATCGGCTGGAGGCGCCGGATCTGGTGCTCGCCCAGGCGGTGCGCGAGATGGAAGAGGCGCTGGACGCGGAGCGGCGGGGACTGATCCGAACCGAGCGGGAGATCCAGCGGCTGCGCGACCAGGAGGCGGAGCTGAACCGCGTCCTCGACCAGACCTGCCAGGCGCTCGACGACTGTCTCGCGGCCGGCCGGGAGGATCTGGCCCGCCCGGTGATTCGTCGTCGGCTGGAGACCGAGCGCCAGGCGGCGGGGCTCAAGCAAGGGCTGCATGTCCGTGAATCCGACGGCGCGGCGCGCCAGCGGCGTATCGCGGAACAGGAATCCCGGCTCCTCGACCTCAAGACGCGTGCCGCGCTCGACGAGAAGGAGTCAGCGACGGAGACGGACAGTTTCGATCCAGCCTGGGCCGCCGTCTCGCCAAGCGTGCGCGAGGCCGATGTCGAGGTCGCCCTGCTGCGGGCCAAGCGCCAGCGGGAGGCGTCGTCATGAGTCGGCCCAGCTTCGGAGAAGGCGTGCTCGTTGCACTGGCTGCCGCGCTGTTTGCCTCGGTCTTCCACCTTGTCTTCAGCCTGATTCTGCCGCGCGGCGATGCCGCTCAGTTGCTCTGCATCGGGTTGGGCTTCGGCTATGGGCTTTATCTGCTCGGACGCAGTCGGGAGCGGGCGGGGCGGGTGCTGGTTGGTCTCGTCTGGCTGGCGGTCAGCCTGGTCGTCGCGGCGCTCTTCGCCGGGATCTGGCCGCAGATTCTGACCCAGCTCGGCCTGGTCTGGCTGGCGCGCGCCTTCTATTACCACGCCGACCCGCTGGCGGCCCTGCTGGACCTGGGGCTGCTGCTGCTCGGACTCGCGACGGCGGTCTGGGCGCTGGAGCGGACCGGCAGTCTCTTCCTGATGGTCTGGACCCTCTTTCTGATCCAGGCCCTGTTCGTCCAGATCCCGTCGCTCATCGGCCCGGCTCGCGGAGCGTCGGCGGGAACGGACCCCTTCGAGACGGCCGAACGCGCCGCCGAGCGGGCGCTGCGTCGGCTTGCCCGTCACGACTGAACACCCATTCCAAACCCAGGAGACCATCATGAACAACCCGATGAAAACCAAACTGATCGCGCTCGGCCTGTTCGGACTCACCGGCGCCGCTGTCCTCTATTACCCGACGCTGCGCTCGGCCGAGCCCGAGCCGCGCCCCCTGCCGATCGTCCAGGATCCGATCGCGCTCCCGAGCGCCGGGCAGCATCCGGTCATCGAGGCGGTGTTCGTCCTGGATACCACCGGCAGCATGGGCGGACTCATCCAGGCCGCGAAGGACAAGATCTGGTCGATCGCCTCGACCATGGCGGCCGGGCAGCCCGCGCCGGAGATCCGCATGGGGCTGGTCGCCTATCGTGATCGCGGCGACGACTATGTGACCCAGGTCGTGGATCTCTCCAAGGATCTGGACGCCATCCAGGGCCAGTTGATGCAGCTCCAGGCCCAGGGTGGCGGGGACGGTCCCGAAAGCGTCAACCAGGCGCTGGGCGACGCCCTGCATCGCATCGCCTGGAGCCAGGACCCGAGCGTCTACCGGGTCATCTTCCTGGTCGGCGACGCCCCGGCGCACATGGACTATCCGAACGACGTCCCCTACACCCAGACCATGGCGGAGGCCAAGCGGCGCGGGATCCGGGTGAACGCCATCCAGTGCGGCGCCCAGACCGACACCACCCAGGAATGGCAGCGCATCGCCCAGCTCGGCGACGGCGGCTATTTCCAGGTCGAGCAGGGCGGCAGCGCCGTGGCCATCGCGACCCCGTTCGATGACAGTCTCGCCCGTCTCTCGACCGAGCTGGACGAGACGCGGATCTACTATGGCAAGGCCGATGAGCGGGCCAGAAAGGAGGAGAAACTCGCCACCGAGAAGGCCGCCAAGGCCGCCGCCGCCCCCGCCGTGCTCGCGCGCCGCGCCGGCTTCGTCACGTCCGAGAGCGGCGGGGCCAGTCTCCTCGGCGACAAGGAGTTGGTCGACGAGGTGTCCAAGGGCCGGGTCGATCTCGCCAAGCTGCCCGCGACCGAGCTGCCCGCGCCCCTGGTTGGGTTGAATCAAGAGGCACAACGCAATCTGATCGCGGAGAAGTCGGCCAAGCGGGAGGAGCTACGCGGCAAGATCAAGGATCTGTCCAGCCAACGCGCCGACTATCTCAAGGCCCAGGTCGAGGCCAAGGGCGGCGCCGAGGGCTCGCTGGATCACAAGATCTACAGCGCGGTGCGCGAGCAGGCGGCCGAGAAGGGGTTGCGTTACGACGCAGCCGCGCCGGCCTATTGAGGTTCGCGCGGAGCAATCCAGGGAAGGAGCGGTCGCCGGGCTGAGTCAGCACTTGAAGGAGACGGCTGACGTGATGCAGCCGCCGCCTCGGAATGGGATGCATGCTGTTCATCCCCTACGGCCCGTCGATGGCTTCCGTCCAGGCCCCGCAAGGGGCCTTGCTATCTTCATAACCGCCAGGTCGACACGCTGAATCTCCCGGCCGTCACCCCTTCCGCAAGGTTGGTGGGGGATAAATGGGGGATAGTAGGGAGTTCCCAGCCTGGCGTCCTAGCGTCAGTTGGCGGCTGCGCATCCACAACGCTCACCGGCGCATGTTCCAACAGGATCTATGGCCCTGAGCCATTGGCCTCAAGCTGCCCTCTCGACCTCGATCGCCAAGCGCCGTCCCACGGCCAACAAGGCCCGTTCCAGCGTGGCCGCCTTGCTGGCATGTCGAGGATCAAGCAGGCGTCGTGCCTCCTTCTCATGTGCCCCGAGACGCCGCGCGAGCTCGCTTGCGCCGATACCCGTCTCCCGCACCGCCAGGAACAGCGCCGCCTTGAGGGCGGTCTGGATGGGGACGGCCGTCGGATGCTCCTCGGGCAGAGTGACCGAGGGGGGCGGAATCACGCCCCGATCGTCGATGCGTGCCGCGACGGCCTCCTCCAGACAATCGGCGGCTTCCCGCAGCGCCTCCTCAAGCGTCTCGCCCTGGGTGATGGCCTCTGGCCAATCGCGGAAGGTCACCACGAAGCCACCGGACGGGTCCGGCGTCAGGCTCGCTGGATAAATAAATTGCATCGGGTGCTCCACTCAAAGATCGCTTACGCTCAAGTCGAGTTGCTTGAGCATCGCATGCAGGGTGCCGGTCTTCAGCTCGTCCTTGGGGTTGCGCACGATGGTCAGCCGGTCCCCGAGATACAGCGTCACATGGCTCCCCTTGCCGCGCTTCTGGTCGACGTGACAGGCGAGCCCCTGAGCCTTGGCGTAACGCTGAACCCGCTGGATGAATTCCGCTCCCTTCATGCGCAACAGTATCGGACATTTTTGCCCGCTTGCCTATCAGGGCTGGGGTGAGGAACGAACCCCAGCATGACGCCGAACGTCGCTGCTGGGATTCACTCTCGTTCATCCCAGCCTACGGGCTCGGACAGCCTCGGCCGTTGTGCGACCCTGAGCGGCATGGCGGCCGAATGCCCGTCCGCCAGCATTGGCTGCTGCGTCAGCGGCTGAAATGCTGGGATTCGCAAGCTCATCCCAGCCGACGACAGACCGACATTGGGTGGTGGAAGGGAAGACTTTCACCGTCTCGATGCGCTCGGGAATGCACGCATGGATCGTATCTGTATCGACCAGCGCCGATACGGTGAGCGGCTTCATGCCGTGCGTGTCGAACCGCGATCGGGATGGATTGCATCTTGGATGCGGAAGGTATCCAATCGCGATGGTCGGGATTGCCCGACCGTAACGCTTAGGGTGACAACCTCTTGCTCACAGGAGTCGATGATGAACCGCTTCATTCTCTTTCCCGCCCTTGCCTTCGCCCTGGCGTTCACCGCCGCGCCCGCTCACGCCGTGGTGTACTGCAAGACCGTGGGTATTCCGAAGGGTTGCGTGGTGCGCCGCGCGGCGCCCGTGGTCGTGCCTGTCGCCCCAGCCGCCCGAGCGGCGGTTGCTCCAAGGCCCGGCAACCGGAATGGCGGCGTGAACCGCGCCGGCGTTCGCCGTTAGAACAGGTCGGGGCCAGCGGGGTGGGTTGGACGAGACCGCAATCCAGGGACGACGGCGCGAATTGCTGGGATTCACGCTATCGCGGCGTAACGGATCCGCCGGATCGTGCCAGATTCAACGCCAGCAGGCGGCGCAGGATCTCGGCCTCGGGCATGTCAGGCGTGAAATCCGTCCAGCCATAGGCCGCCGCGACGGCGGTATCGAGGGCCTGGTGGGCGTGGTCGAGCCAGGCGGGACGGGCGTTGTAGAGGTTGGTGAGGGTGCGCTTCTTCAGCTCGGCGGCGTGCTCGGGCTTGGGGATGATCCGCTCCGGGTAGCCGGGGACGACTTCGGGGAGGCGCTCGATCCACTCGGGCGGGTTCAGCCAGTTCTCGCGCAGGGTGTTGAGGCGGTGGGCGGCCTCGGCGATGGCTTGGGCGACTGCGCGGCGCTCGGGGGCGACCGTTGGGAGCACCGCGCCGCTGTCCAGGGTCTCGGTCGGGCCTTTGGTGTCGGCGGGGGTCAGGCCCTCGGGGAAGGGGAAGGTCTCGAAGGTGGTGGTGGGGGTGTAGCGGGGATCGTTGCCTTTCCCGAGCCAGGTGCACATCCGCAAGCGACCAAAGTTCATGGAAACGGGAATGCAGGATGCCGAAGGTGGTGTCGTCGGCGCGGGCGATGACGACCAGCTGTCCATCGGGCAGACGACTGGCCGGTTCAAGCCACACAAAGAGCCGATGCTTGGCGACGCGCGGCGTGGCCATGAAACGGCGGAGTCCGTGACAGCGCGGCACGCAATCGGCGGGCATGAGCCACCATGGCGCCACCAGTACTTCGCTCGAAGGGATCGCGGCTGTTCGTTGACCCGGTCCGGCTTGACGTGCTCCAGGACGTAGGCAAATGGCCCTCGAACAAGGCTCGCATCGGTTTCGGACATGATCTCACCGCCGAAGTCGACGATCCAGATATCCGATGGCCGACGGGTAATATCGATGCCCGTTCGACCCAGGGGCGCAACGACTTCGGCGTTTCCGTGACCGTGCGGATTGGGCTGGCTAAGCCAATCCATGGCGACTATCGCCCGGAGATGTCGAACGGCCCGTTCTTTTGAGCGCCGATGAATGACGCATTCAGCGTTCTCGGTCAAGCGCTGCGCCGGGTCAGATCCACCGCCTCGCCTGTCATCGCTGAACGACCGTCCGGTCAAGTCCGCATGAATCGCCCGACCTGCTGTCCATCGAGCACGTTGGCGCTGCTGTCCGAGTGGCCAGAAACACACCAGCGACACCCGTACCGCCGCGCCTTCGTTGATCCAGGGCTCATCCGACCAGGCGTTGAAGATGCGCCGACTTACAAGAGCTTCACCAATGCGGCGATGACCGCCACTTGTGCGATCAGCGCCCCCGTTATCCACTTGATCAAGTCGATCTTCATTTCCGCCAGATCGGTTTTCAAGCGGTAATCCAGATACTCCTGAGTCACTGGTTTCTGCTCCTCCTGCGCGCCCTTGAAGGCGTCCGCGACGGCTTCCGCCTGATCGCGGCTGAATCCCGCCGTCTCCAGACGTTGAATGAATTTGTAGGTGTCGAAGGTGATCGTAGTCATCGGAGTCTCCTGGATTGAACTCTGACACGTTCGTCGACAGGATACGCTCCAGCACACGACGATTGGCACCACCGCGGATCGAATTGGTGGCGACCAGCCCGGCCGCGCGCGCCTTTCCCGACGACGATCTGCGCGCGCGCCTTCTCGAACCAGTAGGTCACCAGATCCGCCCCGCCGGGGACGCGCCCTGGCATAGAGCTCGCTCCAGCGCCTCGACGTAGTCATCGCCCAGGGCGCCGCGTTTCTTCTGCCGCCCAGGAAGGGCGGATTCCCGACGATGACATCGGCCTCGGGCCACTCCGGTTCGGTGCCATCTTCGTTCACGATGGCGTCGCGCTGCGCGATGGTGTTCAGCGGTTTGAGAATGGGGTTCTTGGAGAGCGAGAAGCCGTGGCCGAGCATCCATTGGATCTCGCCGATCCAGACCGTGACCCGCGCGAGTTCGGCGGCGTAGGGGTTGAGTTCGATCCCGAGCACGTTCTCGGGTCCGACTTGGGGGAAGGCGCGCGGCAGGCCCAGCGCCTCGGCCTCCAGGATGACCTGGTGTTCCAGATCCTTGAGTCCCTGCAAGGCGAGCAGCAGGAAGTTCCCGGAGCCGCAGGCGGGATCGAGCACGCGGAAGCGGGCGAGCCGATCGAGAAAGCCTTGCAGGACGCCGTGGGCCGCCTTGACCATTTTGGTCCGGGCCGAATTGGACTTGGCGGCGCCGGCCTTCGCCATCAGGGCGGTGATCTCGCCATGTGTGGCCGCCCATTCGTCGCGCAGCGGATCGAGAGCGACGGGGTCGACCAGCCGCATGATCGAGGCAGGATCGGTGTAGTGGGCGCCGAGCTGGGCGCGCTTCTCGGGATCGAGACCACGCTCGAAGAGGGTGCCGAAGATCGAGGGTTCGATGGCCGACCAGTCGAGATCCGCCAGGCTCAGCAGGCGTTCGATGTCCTCGGGCTCCAGCGGCAGGGCGGCGGGGGAGTCGAAGAGGCCGCCGTTGAACCAGTCGACGGGCTCGAAGCCGATCCGTCCGCCCGTGGCCATCGTACCGAACAGGTCTTGCAGCATGGCGGGCAGGTCGTCGGGCCGCTTCCGCCCGGCGTCCAGCAGTTTGCTGAAGAGCTTGTTGGGCAGCAGCTCGATGTCCTCGGCGAAGAGGCAGAAGAGGAGTTGCTGGCTGAAATGGGCGACGCGGGTTGCGTCGTGGCCACGGGCGCGCAGCCGCTGGGCCAGCTCGCCGAAGCGGCCCGCCGCGTCCTCGGTCAGATGCGCCCGTGTGCGGCCGGGGCGCAGCCGCTCGGGATCGGTGAAGGCCCACTTGAGAAGACGCCGTTTGGCCGGGTCGCGCAGATCCTCGAGATTGATCTGGTGGACCTCGGGGATGGTGCCGGTGAAAGCGGTGTGGATGAGGATGCGTTCGAGGTCGCAGACGATCAGCAGCGGCGGGTACTCCAGCGCCGGGGTGTAGAGCTGGAGTTGCTTGAAGGCTTCGCGCAGATCCTTGCCCTTGCCTTTGTACTCCCAACCGAAGCAGCCGCGTTTCCAGACATCCGCCCAGCCGTCGCCGCCGCCCGCCTTCCTGGCGCCCTTCTCGAAGCAGTAGCGCGCGCCGGTCGGATCGGCCTCGGCCGGTGTGGGCTCGTCGAGCAGCCGGCAGAGGTCGATGAAATGCTCCTGGGCCGCCGAACGCTCCTTGAGCGTGGCGTCTTTCCACTTGGCGATGAAGTGCTCGGGGGTCATGGGGTGCGAGGCCGTTGCGCTACACTGTCCGCAGAATATCACCGCGGGTCATGCGCCTGCTCTTCATGGCCGAGGCGACACTGAGATGTTCGGCGGCTTGATGACCGAGACCCAGTTCCTCGACGGCGCGGCTCTTTTGCTCGGGTCCATGCTGATCTTCAGCGGCGCGCGGGCGATCCGACGCCGCGAGGTCGACGCCGAGGGGCACCGCGAAGGCGCCTCGGCGGTGCGCCTGGGCTGGATCTGGCTGATCCTGGGCGCCCTGTTCGTGCTCGGGGTGGCGTTCGACATCCCGGTGTTGCGGACGCTGTTCCGGCTGTTCCTGGAAACGCCCGGCTGAGGTGCCCGGCTGGGCGCGTGCTCGACATTGACCCTGAGTCGGCCTGGAGTCTCCCGTGAAGGAAGCCTTGACAGAAACGAATCCCCTGGCGCGTCAAACTATCCGCCGCCTCACCTGGCGTCTGATTCCGTTCCTCTGTCTGCTGTACATCGTCGCCTACCTCGACCGGATCAACATCAGCTTCGCGGCCCTGCAGATGAATCAGGATCTGGGGTTGAGCGCGGTGGCCTATGGCACCGGCGCCGGGCTGTTCTTCCTCGGCTACGTGCTGTTCGAGATCCCCAGCAACCTGATCCTGCAACGCATCGGTCCGCGGATCTGGATCGCCCGGATCATGGTGAGTTGGGGGCTGATCTCGATGGCGATGGCGCTGACCCAGGGAGAGGCGAGCTTCTATGTGCTGCGCTTTCTGCTCGGGGTGGCGGAGGCCGGGTTCTTTCCCGGCATCATCTTCTATCTGACGTTCTGGTTTCCGGCGCGGGAGCGGGCGCGGGCGATGGCCCTGTTCGCCACGGCGACCGCCTTGGCCGGGGTGATCGGCAGCCCGCTGTCGGGTGGTCTCCTGGAACTGGATGGTTGGTGGGGCTGGCGCGGCTGGCACTGGCTGTTCGTGCTGGAGGGGCTGCCGGCGGTGCTGTTGGGGTTGGTGGTGCTGTTCAAGCTGCCCGATCGCCCCGACCAGGCGCGCTGGCTGCCCTTGGCGGAGCGCGCCTGGTTGACCGAGACCCTGCGACGCGAGCATGACGCGGACCCGGCGCGGAACCGCCAAACCTTGGGCGAGGCGCTGGGGAGTCTTGCGGTGTGGCGGCTGGGTCTGGTCTATTGCTGCATGGTGATTGGCATGTACGGCATTGGGATGTGGCTTCCGCAGATATTGCGCGGAATGACCAAGGTCGGCGATCTCGGACTCGGCCTGCTCAACGCCCTGCCGTTCCTGGCGGCGGCGCTTGGGATGGTGCTGATCGGCTGGCACTCCGATCGACAGGGGGAGCGGCGCTGGCATGTCGGCGGCTCGCTCGCGCTGGCGGCGACCGGAACGCTGTTGGCGGCCGGAACTCAATCGCTCCCGTTGGCCCTGCTGGCCTTTTCATTGGCGGCGGTGGGCGTGTGGGGCGTCATGGGTCCGTTTTGGGCGCTGGCCACCTCTTTTCTGAGTGGCACGGCGGCAGCGGGCGGGATCGCCTTGATCAACTCGCTGGGCAATGTCGGGGGCTTTGTCGGGCCGTACCTGATGGGGTGGCTCAAACAGGCGACCGCCGGTTACAGCGCGGGCTTGGTCGCCGTCGCCGCCATCCTGCTGGCGGGCTGCGCCTTGGTGCTGGTTGCAACGTCCTCGCGGGACGCTGACTCCGTGGATGGCTGATGGTCTGCGCGGGTGGCGCGGCGGCTGGAGGTGTTCGATCTCATGCGGAACGCCATCGCGGCCCAAGCCTTCCATCGGGCGCGCGCCAGGAACTGGGGCAAGGGCTGGGATCCATGCGCGGCTCAGTGAGCGGATGCCCGGATCGCCTCTTCCCGGGTGTAGAAAAGCCCGTCGCGCACGAAGCCGGAGACGACTTCGGGACTGACCTCGGCGACATGGCCTTGCGCGTCGCGCGTGCTCACCCAGGACTCCGGGAGACCGTCAAGAACATGAACCGGCGCCAAGCTCCCGTCACTGAAGCGTGACAGCACCCATTCGCCGCTATGGCGATTGAAATAGCCGGGACGGAAGCCAAGCGATCCATTGTTCTGGCTGACGCCGCGCGTATTGGCATAGAGGGCGTTCTCGCGGCGCAGCGCCATGTCCGTCAGGACGCCATGCAACCGGCGATTGCGTTTCTGGTCCGGCGTTTCCTGGCCGATTTGCTGTGTCTGGACTTGCTCGTTGCTGTACATGGTCATCGCTCCCTAGCGCGGTTGGCGAATGCTGTTCTTGTCCAATTCGCAGCATGACGCGTGCCATCTGACGGGTTGCGGCCTGGTCGCGGCGGTTCCCATGCATCGCGCTGGGTCGTTCGGCTTCCAAGCGGACATATTCAGGTTATCGGCAAGCTGTTCCGTTCCAGTACCCGGCGCAGGACAAAACTGGAATGGACTCCGGCGACGCCCTCCAGACGTGTGATCCTGTTCAACAAAAAATCCTGGTAGGACTCCATGTCCGGGACCACCACCTTGAGCTGATAGTCGGCCTCCCGGCCGGTGATCAGCAGACATTCCAGCACCTCCGGCATCTCCTTGACGGCCGCGTCGAAGCGCTCGAAGCGTTCGGGCGTGTGACGGTCCATCGAGATGCTCAGGATCACCATGAGATTCAGCCCCAGCTTCTTGGCGTCGAGCGTGGCGCGATAGCCGCTGATGAAGCCGGCATCCTCCAGCGCGCGCACCCGCCGCAGACAGGGCGAGGGCGACAGGCCGATGCGCTCGGCCAGATCCTGATTGCTGACGCGACCATCCTCCTGCAACTCGGCCAGAATGCGTCGGTCGTAGCGGTCGATCTTCATTCTCGCCTCCGATTGGTGAAATACACGGAATCGCTTCGCTGTTATGTTTGGGAAATATCGTCCAGCTCCGACACTGGCGAAAAAAGACATCGTTGGCTAGGCGCTTAGGATGTATTTCGCCGGACGATACAGATTTGAAAGGTCCCAACGTAAAAAGGGCGCCTCACGGCGCCCTTTCGTTACCCGGTCAGCCGGTCGGCCCGAGATCAGTTGATCTTGGGATCCAGCTCGCCCTTGGCGTAGCGGTTGGTCATGGCCTCCAGCGAGATCACCTTGATCTTGCTGGCGTTGCCGGCGGTGCCGAAGGCTTCGTAGCGCGCCAGACAGATGCCCTTCATCGCCTTGGTGGCGGCGGCGAGGTACTTGCGCGGGTCGAATTCCTTGGGATTCTCGGCCATGAACTTGCGGATGGCGCCGGTGGAGGACATGCGCAGGTCGGTGTCGATGTTGACCTTGCGCACGCCGTGCTTGATGCCCTCGACGATCTCCTCGACCGGCACGCCGTAGGTCTCGCCCATGTCGCCGCCGAACTGGTTGATGATGGCCAGCCACTCCTGCGGCACCGAGGAGGAGCCGTGCATCACCAGATGGGTGTTGGGGATGCGGCGGTTGATTTCCTTGATGCGCTCGATGGCCAGGATGTCGCCGGTGGGCGGACGGGTGAACTTGTAGGCGCCGTGCGAGGTGCCGATGGCGATGGCGAGCGCGTCGACGCCGGTCTTCTTGACGAAGTCCGCGGCCTCTTCCGGATCGGTCAGGAGCTGGCTGTGATCCAGCGTGCCCTCGGCGCCGACGCCGTCTTCCTCGCCGGCCTGTCCGGTCTCCAGCGAGCCCAGACAGCCCAGCTCGCCCTCGACCGAGACGCCGCAGTCATGCGACAGCTCGACGACGCGGCGGGTGACCTCGACGTTGTACTCGTAGGAGGTCGGGGTCTTGCCGTCGGCGCCGAGTGAGCCGTCCATCATGACCGACGAGAAGCCGAGCTGGATGGAGCGCTGGCAGATGGCCGGCGAGGTGCCGTGGTCCTGGTGCATGCAGACCGGGATGTGCGGCCATTCCTCGATGGCGGAGAGGATGAGGTGACGCAGGAAGGGCGCGCCGGCGTACTTGCGGGCACCGGCGGAGGCCTGGACGATGACCGGGGAATCGGTCTCGTCGGCGGCTTCCATGATGGCGCGCATCTGCTCCAGGTTGTTGACGTTGAAGGCGGGCACGCCGTAGCCGTGCTCGGCGGCGTGGTCCAGCATTTGACGCATTGAAATCAGGGCCATGTGAGTTCTCCTCGTATCGGACTGACAGCTAAAAACGGGTGGGTTGCTGCAAGTGATCGCTGCCTCAATCTTCGTTCAGGAGCCGGTGCTCGCCGACCCGCATGATCTTCATGATATTGGTCTGGCCTTCGACCCCCGAGCGGTCGCCCTTGGTGATGATGACCAGATCGCCGTCGCGCACCGTGCCGCGCCGCAGCAGCTCCTCGATCACCTCGCGGTTGACCTCGTGGATGTCGGTGCTGGCGACATCGAAGCTGACCGGATAGACCCCGCGAAAGAGCTTCACCTTGCGGCGGGTCGGCGCAGAACCGGGTGATGGCGTAGATCGGGATCCCGGAGCGGATGCGCGACATCCACTTGACCGTCGAGCCGGTCTCGGTCAGCGCGGCGATCGCCTTCACCCCCAGATGATTGGCGGTGTACATGGCGGCCATGGCGATGGCCTCGTCGACGCGGCCGAACACCGAATCGATCCGGTGGCCCGAGCGGGTGACGTTCTTTTCGGCTTCCAGGCAGATGCGGTGCAGCGCCTCGACCACCTTGGCCGGGTACTTGCCGATCGAGCTCTCCGCCGAGAGCATGACCGCGTCGGTGCCGTCGAGCACCGCATTGGCGACGTCGAAGACCTCGGCCCGGGTCGGGATCGGGTTCTCGATCATGGACTGCATCATCTGGGTGGCGGTGATGACCACGCTGTTGAGCGTCGCGGGCGCGGCTGATGAGGCGCTTCTGCGCCGCCGGCAGCTCCGCGTCGCCGATCTCCACGCCCAGGTCGCCACGCGCGACCATGATGGCGTCGGCGGCGTTGATGATGTCGTCGATGCCATTGAGCGCCTCGGCGCGCTCGATCTTGGCGACGATCCCGCCGTGTCCGCCAGCCTCGTGGAAGAGCTCGCGGGCGAGCCGGACATCGTCGCCGTTGCGCACGAAGGAGACCGCCAGATAGTCGGCGTCGATCTCGGCGGCGAAGCGGATGTCGTCCTTGTCCTTGTCGGTCAGGGCGGGCGCCGAGAGTCCGCCGCCCTTCTTGTTGATGCCCTTGTTGTTGGAGAGCGCTCCGCCGACGACGACCTGGCAGTCGATGCGGCCACCGACCACGGAGTCGACCCAGCAGCTCGATGGCGCCGTCGTCGAGCAGCAGGGTGTCGCCGCGCCGCACATCGTCGGCGAGCTCGAGCGTAGGTGGTGCCGACCTGCGTCTGGTCGCCCTCGTCGATGCCGCAGGCGGCGTCGATGGCGAAGGCATCGCCAGGGGCGAGCTCGATCTTGCCTTCGCGCGAACTTGCCGATGCGGATCTTGGGACCTTGCAGGTCCATCAGTACCGCGACCTCGCGGCCGGCCGCCTGCGCCCGCTCGCGGATACGGTTGGCGCGCTCGCGGTGCCGGTCGTGGGTGTCGTGGGACAGGTTGAGCCGGACGACATCGACGCCAGCGGCGATGATGTCGTCCATCACGGAGATCGGGTCGGTCGCCGGACCCAGGGTGGCGACGATCTTGGTGCGTCTTGGCATGTTGTCCGCCTCTAGCTTCCAGCCTCCAGCCTCGGCTCCGAGCGATCGCCGGAGGCCAGGCATGGCTGACAGCCGGAGGCTGATCAGTCCTTCGCCCGCGCTTCGAGCATGGCAACCGCCGGCAGGGTCTTGCCTTCCAGGTATTCGAGGAAGGCGCCGCCGGCGGTCGAGATGTAGGAGACCTTGTCGTAGATGTCGTACTTCTGGATGGCCGCGATGGTGTCGCCGCCGCCGGCCAGGCTGAAGCCGGGCGCGTTGGCGATGGCCATGGAGACGGTCTTGGTGCCGCCGCCGAACTGATCGAACTCGAAGACGCCGACCGGGCCGTTCCAGACGATGGTGCCGGCCTTGGCGATGATGTCGGCCAGCTCCTGCGCCGACTTGGGGCCGATGTCGAAGATCATGTCGTCCTCGGTCACCTCGGCGGCGAGCTTGGTGACCGCCGGCTCGTTCTCGTCGAACTTCTTGCCGCAGACCACGTCGACCGCGATCGGGATGGTGGCGCCGCGCGCCGTCATCTTCTCCATCAGCGCCTTGGCGGTCGGGATCAGGTCATGCTCGCACAGCGACTTGCCGACCGGGAAGCCGGCAGCGGCCAGGAAGGTGTTGGCGATGCCGCCGCCGACCACGAGCTGATCGACCTTCTCGGACAGGGCCTCCAGCACGGTCAGCTTGGTCGAGACCTTGGAGCCGCCGACGATGGCGACCATGGGGCGCGCCGGATTGGCGAGCGCCTTCTGCAGCGCGTCCAGTTCCTCGGCCAGCAGCAGACCGGCGCAGGCGACCGGGGCGAACTTGCCGGCGCCGTGGGTCGAGGCCTGGGCGCGGTGCGCGGTGCCGAAGGCGTCCATGACGAAGACATCGCAGAGCGCGGCGTATTGCTTGGACAGCGTCTCGTTGTCCTTGCCCTCGCCCTTGTTGAAGCGGACGTTTTCCAGCAGGACCAGTTCGCCGTCGGCGACCTCGGGCGGCCTGCTCGAGATAATCGCGCACCACGCCGGACCTCGCGGCCCAGCTTCGCGCCCAGGGTCGCGGCGACCGGCTCGAGCGAGTCGGCTTCGGAAAAGACGCCTTCCTCGGGACGGCCCAGGTGCGACATCACCATCACCTTGGCGCCGGCCTTGATGCAGTGCTCGAAGGTCGGCATGGAGGCGGTGATGCGCGCGTCGGAGGTGACCTTGCCGTTCTTGACCGGCACATTGAGGTCGGAGCGGATCAGCACCCGCTTGCCGGCGAGATCGAGGTCGGTGAGCTTGATGAAGGACATGGTGGGGTTCCTCGTGAATGAAGTGTCGTGGTCTTTCCCAAAGCGATCGGCGAAGCCTTGGGGCTTGGCGGATGGCTCTGACCGGCCTGCGTGAGTCTCAGCGAGGACTCATGGCTGAATGGCGTGCGCGATCGCCGGTGTGATCGCTGAGTCCCGAAACGCGTGATTTAGCTCAAAGATCATCGGCCGTCAGGCCAGTGTGCTTTGCGACGCGGGCAAGCATTCGTGGCCCAATCGTATCGCCATCGTGGAACGCGAAGACGTAATCCGACCACCCGGAACGAGCGAGCGTGCGGTGCGAGCCCGTCTGTCTCTTGATTGCCCAGCCGATCCGCAAGAGTGCCGCGAGCAAGCGTTTACCTTTGACCGAAGGCCATTGGCTCATGCCGCGACGAGATCGATGCTGATCGGAATGGCGCGATGCTCTCCGGTCTCGATCCGCTCGGCGAGTACGCGCAGGGCCAGCACCTCTGCGCTCGCCATCGCTTCGTCAGCGCTGTCACCATAGGTCAGCACGCCAGGGATCTCGGGGACTTCGGCGATCCAGCGGCCATCCTCTTCTTGCTCGTACTCGATGTGGAAGTGCATGGTGCTCTCGAAATGCGCTGTATCGTGCCGAGGTCCGTTGTCGTCTGAGGAGCGGCCAGCCTCGCAGCGGGCATTCGCCTGCCGGAGGATGGCCGATCCCGGCCGTCAGCTTACTTCGCGACGTGCTCGACCATACGCAGCATGTTGCAGGTGTAGCCGTATTCGTTGTCGTACCAGGCGACGACCTTGACGAAGGTCGGGTCGAGCGCGATACCGGCCTCGGCGTCGAAGACCGACGGGGTGGGACAGCCACGGAAGTCGGTGGAGACGACCTTCTCATCCGTGTAGCCCAGCACGCCGGCCAGATCGCCGGACTCGGAGGCGGCCTTCATGGCGGCGCAGATGTCGTCGTACTTGGCGTCCTTGTTCAGCTCGACGGTCAGGTCGACCACGGAGACGTCGGAGGTCGGCACGCGGAAGGCCATGCCGGTCAGCTTGCCGTTCAGCTCGGGCATCACCTTGCCGGCAGCCTTGGCGGCGCCGGTGGAGGAGGGGATGATGTTCTCCAGGATGCCGCGACCGCCGCGCCAGTCCTTCATGGAGGGGCCGTCGACCGTCTTCTGGGTGGCGGTGGCGGCGTGGACGGTGGTCATGAGACCGCGCTTGATGCCCCAGTTGTCGTGCAGCACCTTGGCGACCGGCGCCAGGCAGTTGGTGGTGCAGGAGGCGGCGGAGATGATCGCCTGACCGGCGTAGGTCTTGTGGTTGACGCCGTAGACGAACATCGGGGTGGCGTCCTTGGAGGGCGCGCTCTGCACGACCTTCTTGGCGCCGGCCTGGATGTGCTTCTGGCAGGAGGCTTCGTCGAGGAAGAAGCCGGTGCATTCGATGACCAGCTCGGCGCCGATCTCGTCCCACTTGAGGTTGGCCGGATCCTTCTCGGCGGTCAGACGGATGGGCTTGCCGTTGACGATCATGGTGTGGCCGTCGACGGCGATGTCGCCCTTGAAGTTACCGTGGACCGAATCGTACTTCAGCATGTAGGCCAGGTATTCGGGATCGAGCAGGTCGTTGATGCCGACGACTTCGATACCGGGAAAATCCTTGGCGATGGCGCGGAAGACCATGCGACCGATACGACCAAAACCATTGATGCCAACTTTGAGTGTCATGCGTGAAAGCTCCGTAAGTGATGAATGACATATTGTTGACCGAAGGTTGAACCGCGTAGGCGTAAATCGCCAATGCGTGACACGTGCGTCGACGATCTCGTTGTCGCCTTTGCGGTCGATTCAGAGAACGCCCTTGACCTTGGCGACCAGATTCTCGACGGTGAAGCCGAACTCCTTGAAGAGCGCGCCGGCCGGGGCGGACTCGCCGAAGCGGTCGACGCCGAGCACCGCGCCCTGGCTGCCGACATACTTCCACCAGCCATCCGTGACCGCCGCCTCGACGGCGACGCGGGCGGTGACGGCCTTGGGCAGCACGGATTCCCTGTAGGCCGCATCCTGCGCGTCGAAGGCGTCGGTGGAGGGCATGGAGACGACGCGGATCGCCTTGTCGGTCATGGCCTCGGCCGCCTTGACCGCCAGCTCGACCTCGGAGCCGGTGGCGATGATGATGGCATCCGGGGTGCCGGCGCAGTCGCGCAGCACGTAACCGCCGCGCGCGATGTCGGCGAGCTGCGCGTCCGTGCGCGCCATGTGCGCCAGATTCTGACGCGAGAAGATGAGACAGCTCGGCCCGGTCTTGCGCTCGATGGCGAGCTTCCAGGAGACCGCCGACTCGACCGCGTCGCAGGGACGCCAGACGCTCATGTTCGGGAATCATGCGCAGCGTCGGGATCTGCTCGACCGGCTGATGGGTCGGGCCGTCCTCGCCCAGACCGATGGAGTCATGGGTGTAGACGAAGATCGTGGGGATCTTCATCAGCGCGGCCATGCGCAGCGCGTTGCGGGCGTACTCGGAGAACATCAGGAAGGTCGCGCCGTAGGGGATGAAGCCGCCGTGCAGCGCGATGCCGTTCATGATGGCCGACATGCCGAACTCGCGCACGCCGTAGTAGACGTAGTTGCCGGGCTGCGTCTGCCCTTGCCGATGCCCTTGCAGCCCTTCCAGAGGGTCAGGTTGGAGCCGGCCAGGTCGGCCGAGCCGCCGAGCAGTTCGGGCAGCAGCGGGCCGAAGCCGTTGAGCGCGTTCTGCGATGCCTTGCGCGAGGCGATGGTCTCGCCCTTCTCGATCACGGAGGCGACGAAGGCATCGGCCTGCTCGGACCAGTCGGCCGGCAGATCGCCCGCCATGCGGCGCTTGAACTCGGCGGCCTCGGTCGGATAAGCCTTGGCGTAGGCCGCGAACCGGTCGTTCCAGGCGGACTCGGCGGCGGCGCCGCTCTCCTTGGCGTCCCAGCCCTGATAGATGCTGTCCGGGATGACGAAGGGCGGGGATGTCCAGCCCAGATTCTCGCGGGTCAGCGCGATCTCGTCCTCGCCCAGCGCCGCGCCGTGACATTCCTCCTTGCCCTGCTTGTTCGGCGAGCCGAAACCGATGATGGTCTGGCAGCAGATGAGGCTCGGGCTTGTCGGTGACCGCGCGCGCCTGCTCGATGGCGGCCTTGATCGCCTCCGGGTCATGGCCGTCGACCTTGGGGATCACATGCCAGCCGTAGGCCTCGAAGCGCTTCGGGGTGTTGTCGAGGAACCAGCCGGGGGTGTCGCCGTGGCCGCGCACCTCGCCATCGATGGAGATGTTGTTGTCGTCGTAGACCGCGATCAGCTTGCCGAGACCCAGCGCGCCGGCCAGCGAGCAGGCCTCGTGCGAGATGCCTTCCATCAGACAGCCGTCGCCGAGGAAGACATAGGTGTGGTGGTCGACGATCTCGTGGCCGGGCTTGTTGAACTGCGCGGCCAGCGCCTTCTCGGCCAGCGCCATGCCGACCGCGTTGGTGATGCCCTGACCGAGCGGACCGGTGGTGGTCTCGACGCCGGGGGCGTAGCCGTACTCCGGGATGGCCGGGGGTCTTGGAGTGGAGCTGGCGGAACTGCTTCAGGTCCTCGATGCTCAGCGTCGTAGCCGGTCAGGTGCAGCAGGGCATAGATCAGCATGGAGCCGTGACCGTTGGACAGCACGAAGCGGTCGCGGTCGGCCCAGTGCGGGTTGGCCGGGTTGTGGGTCATGAAATCGTTCCACAACACCTCGGCGATATCCGCCATGCCCATCGGCGCGCCCGGATGGCCTGAATTGGCCTTTTGCACCGCGTCCATGGCAAGCGCCCGGATGGCGTTAGCGAGTTCTCTGCGTGAGGACATGAGCCCCTCCTGAGTTAGCTAAGCGATGACCAAAAAATTCCGCCGGCCGCGTCCGTCGGCAGCCAATGGCAGTGTCAAGACAGCGATCGTTGGCCGGATGACGGCACGGCGTCGGAAAGCGGTTCGCAGGGCTCGCGGCCGCGTCGAGCGTGGGCCGCTTCACGCTAGAAGCGGGCGCCTTCGCGGAAACGATGATGCCGGGTCGCGGCGCCCTCTCGAAGGGGCGCCATTCTGAACCAAAGACCGTCAAACCCCGGAATCAAAACAAACTTATACCGTCAGAAGCCAATTTATCAGACTTCCTAATATTAAGAATTGGCGAAGGAAATGACCAGCTTTTTCCGTCGTCGCCTCTTCAATGCGGGCCGCTCAGTCGCGCCCGCCACTTGATGGAGCAACCGATGCTCGGGAATCTGCTCGGCGGGTCCGGCGCCGGTCTCGGCGACCTGTCTTCATCGCCTCGAAAAGGTCGCGACGCACATCGGCGGGCGCGGCCTCCTTGCGGCTGGCATCCAGACGTCCACGGTACTGGAGCCCGAGCTCGGCGTCGTAGCCGAAGAAATCCGGGGTGCAGACCGCGCCATAGGCGCGCGCGACCGCTTGGCTCTCGTCGTAGAGATAGGGGAAGGGAAAGTCGAGCTCGTCGGCGACCCGCTTCATGTTCTCGAAGGAGTCTTCCGGGTAGTCGCTGGCGTCGTTGGACATGATCGCCACGCAGCCGATGCCGAGCGCGGCCAGTTCGCGCGCGTCGCGCACGATGCGATCGCGCACCGCCTGCACGTAGGGGCAGTGGTTGCAGATGAACATGACCAGCAGCCCGCGCTCGCCCTTGCAGTCGTCGCGGGTCCAGATCGCGGCCGTCGACGCCGGGAAGCGCGAAATCCGGAGCGGGACGGCCGAAGTCGCAGACGGGGGTTTCAAGTCGAAGCCATCGATGGACCTCCGAGCGACGTTGGTCGGTTTAGGCTGTCGAGCGCATGGTACCGGAAGATCGCCCGATTCCAAATCCTCGCCGCGCAAGTCACCGCGCGGAATGCGATTCCCCACCCGCTTATGCCGGTTTTACGACCTCCGGCCGAAACGGTATCATGCGCGGCTTCATCAACGCGCCTCGTGGCGCCCCGATCAGGCTCGCCACCGAACCTATGAGCAAGGACTACATCTTTACCTCCGAATCCGTTTCCGAAGGCCATCCGGACAAGATGGCGGACCAGATTTCCGACGCCGTGCTCGACGAGATCTATCGTCGCGATCCCAACCACGCCAAGGCGCGCGTCGCCTGCGAGACCCTGGTCAAGACCGGCTTCGTGATGCTGGCCGGCGAGATCACGGTGACCGACGCCGACCTCAAGATCGATTACGAGAAGGTGGTCCGCCGCGTCGTCAAGGAGATCGGTTACGACAACTCCGATGTCGGCTTCGACGGCAACAACTGCGGCGTGCTGATCGCGCTCGGCGAGCAGTCCAAGGACATCAACCAGGGCGTCGACCGCGAGACCGAGGAGGCGCAGGGCGCCGGCGACCAGGGTCTGATGTTCGGCTACGCCACCAACGAGACCGACATGCTGATGCCGGCCCCGATCGACTACGCCCACCGGCTGGTCAAGCGTCAGGCCGAGGTGCGCAAGAACGGCACCCTGCCCTGGCTGCGTCCGGACGCCAAGTCCCAGATCACCATCCGCTACGCCGATGGCAAGCCGGTCTGCCGTCGACGCCGTGGTGCTCTCCACCCAGCACAGCGACGACGTCAGCGAGAGCGTGCTGCACGAGGCGGTGATGGAAGAGATCATCAAGCCCGTGCTCGCCGAGCACCGGCTGGCTCAACGCCGGCACCAAGTACCACATCAACCCGACCGGCAAGTTCGTCATCGGCGGCCCGGTCGGCGACTGCGGTCTGACCGGACGCAAGATCATCGTCGACACCTACGGCGGCATGGCCCGTCACGGCGGCGGCGCCTTCTCCGGCAAGGATCCGTCCAAGGTCGACCGCTCGGCGGCCTATGCCGGCCGTTATGTCGCCAAGAACATCGTCGCCGCCGGCCTGGCCGACAAATGCGAGATCCAGGTCTCCTACGCCATCGGCGTCGCCGAGCCGACCTCCGTCTCCATCGACACCTTCGGCACCGCCGCGCATCAGCGAGCACCGCATCATCGAGCTGATCCGCGCCCACTTCGACCTGCGTCCCTACGGCATCATGCGGATGCTGGATCTCACCAACCGCGACCTGATCAAGTATCAGGATACGGCGGCTTACGGTCACTTCGGGCGCCCCGAGCCGGGCTTCACCTGGGAGCGTACCGACAAGGCCGAGGAACTGCGGAAGGCGGCTGGGATCTGATTGAATTCGTAGGATGGGTAGAGCGCAGCGAAACCCATCAAATGCTGCGCCGACGTTTCAGGTTCGCATAAAGCACCCTCGGTTTTGCGAGGGCGTTCAATCCAGCGTTTGAGCGGTAGTCGGTGGGGTTCACGGCCATTGAGCGTTTTGAATGAATCATCAGTGTCATGGCGTGGCCGTTCTACCCATCCTAGATTCATAATCCAGCGTCATTTTCCGTTTCGGACGACAAACATGACCCAACCCACTCTAGAAAGCGCTGAACTCAAGCGAATCTTCAAGGAGTCACTGGCCGAGACGCTGAACGAACAGCGCGATTTGTTGAGGGAGGTATTCACCGAGGTTCTGGAAGATAGCTGTCTCCTCTCGGCTATCCAAGAAGGACGGCAAAGCGAGCGGATTGCTCGTGACGAGGTATTCGAGATCCTCGCGGGGCATCGTTGAAGACCGCGTTCCGATCCAGTTTCGCCCGCGATCTCAAGAAGATCGAAGACCGCGCGGTTCTTCAGCAAGTCCGGAAAGTCATAGAGGAAATTGAGTTAGCGGTGGACCTGCGATCGATCGTCAAGGTCAAAAAGATTAGCGGTGTCGAAGGTTGCTATAGAATTCGGATATCGGACTATCGGATCGGGCTGGTCGTCGAAGGCGACGAAGTGGAGTTCGTGCGCTGTTTGCACCGCCGTGAAATTTATCGTTATTTCCCATGAGCCTGTCGTAGCGATTCTTATGTCTAACCCGTTTGCGCAAGGCTTGGTTGAGCGTAACCCGACAACAGCGGCATGGGGTTTGCTTGCTTCACGTTGTTCATCTCGGCCTACGCTCCTCAAGCGCTGAGGTAACGACATGAGATACACCGTCATTCTTGAGCAGGGAGAAACCAGTTACGGAGCCTACGTTCCCGACCTACCCAGTTGTATCGCCGCGGGAGAAACACGGGAGGAGGCACTGCAATTGATCGCGGAGGCGATAGAGCTTCACATCGAGGATCTTCGGGAGAGAGGGGAAGACATCCCCAAATTGCATAGTTTTGTGGAAACGGTCGAGGTGGCGGCGTAGGAATCATCCAGCAATCGGCGTCACGGCTGGACGAAATGCTGGGGGGTAGTGCCACAACCTATAGGATATAAAAATCCGTCAAGCTTTCTTTATCAAGAGCTTAGCTTGATCCCCATCATATAGGCTGTGGCACTACCGGAAATGGTATACAGGCCGCCATAAGATATTTTAATAGCGAAGACCCTAAAATAAGTCGTGCAATTCGTGTAACTCTATGTTAGCCAAACCAGGACCGTAGCAGCGCCCCAAGGGCCGTAGGCTGGGTTGAGCGAGAGCGAATCCCAGCAACAGCGGAGCAGGTTTCGCTGGGATTCACGTTGTTCATCCCAGCCTACAGTTTGGCTTTCCCGGATCTTGACCTTGCCGTGCCATCATCCGATTCCCTCGATCACGATAGGTAACATGATTCGTGACGCGGGATTCAGCGCCGAGGAATTCAAAAGCTTCTTATAACCGGCCTCGCTTGACCAAAACCTCGCCACCGAGGAGCGTTGCGACCCGAATCAAACGAATTCGGGCCAGGCTCGGCGGTGGGGTCGACTTTTCCAACGGCGCTCACTCACGATTCATCGAGACTTGATTAACCATGAGTGAGTTCACCGATTACAAGGTTGCCGACCTGTCCCTGGCCGATTTCGGTCGCAAGGAAATGGTCATCGCCGAGACCGAGATGCCGGGTCTGATGGCGCTGCGCAAGCAGTTCGGCGCCTCCAAGCCGCTGGCCGGCGCGCGCATCACCGGCAGTCTGCACATGACCATCCAGACCGCCGTGCTGATCGAGACGCTGGTGGAACTGGGCGCGCAGGTGCGCTGGTGCTCCTGCAACATCTTCTCGACCCAGGACCATGCCGCCGCCGCCATCGCCGCCGCCGGCATTCCGGTCTTTGCCTGGAAGGGCGAGACGCTGGAGGAATACTGGTGGTGCACCGAGCAGGTGCTGAACTGGCCGGATGGCGGCGGGCCCGAACATGATCCTGGACGACGGCGGCGATGCCACCCTGATCGTCCACAAGGGCGTGGAGTACGAGAAGGCCGGTGCCATCCCGGCCCCGAGCCGCGACGACAGCGAGGAGTGGAGCTCCATCCTGGGCCTACTGAACCGCACCTTCGCGCGCAATCCGCAGCACTGGCACGCCATCGCCAAGGACATCAAGGGCGTGACCGAGGAGACGACCACGGGCGTGCATCGTCTCTATGAGATGGCCAAGGCCGGCACCCTGCTGTTCCCGGCGATGAACGTCAACGACTCGGTCACCAAGTCCAAGTTCGACAACCTCTACGGCTGCCGCGAGTCGCTGGTGGACGCCATCAAGCGCGCCACCGATGTCATGATCGCGGGCAAGCTCGCCGCTGGTCTGCGGCTTCGGCGACGTGGGCAAGGGTTCGGCCGCCTCGCTGCGCGGGCTGGGCGCGACCGTCTGGGTGACCGAGGTCGATCCGATCTGCGCCCTGCAGGCGGCGATGGAAGGCTATCGGGTGGTGCGCCTGGACGACGTGGTGTCCATGATGGACATCTTCGTCACCGCGACCGGCAACACCGACATCATCACCCATGACCACATGGCGGCGATGAAGGATCAGGCGATCGTCTGCAACATCGGTCACTTCGACAACGAGATTCAGGTCTACAGCCTGAAGCAGTACGAGTGGGTGAACATCAAGCCGCAGGTGGATCAGATCGTCTTCCCGGACGGTCACCGCATCACCCTGCTGGCCGAGGGGCGTCTGGTCAATCTGGGTTGCGCCACCGGTCATCCGAGCTTCGTGATGTCCAACAGCTTCACCAATCAGGTGCTGGCGCAGATCGAGATCTTCACCAAGCCGGAGCAATACCCGATCGGCGTCTATGTGCTGCCCAAGCATCTGGACGAGGACGTGGCGCGGCTGCATCTGGAGAAGATCGGCGTCAAGCTGACCACAGCTCTCGAAGGCGCAGGCGGATTACATCGGCGTGGCGGTCGATGGACCCTATAAGGCCGAGCACTATCGGTACTAAGCCCTCCTAGCCTCCAGCTTCCCACCCCCAGCCGTCTTTGGATGGGGGCGGGAGGCTGGACATTCGGCCTGAACCACGCGCTCCTGATCTCAGCGAGCGGTGGATCGTCCAACATCGAGGGCTGCTTGTCCTCGGCCAACAGCGACGCGATCGATCGCCGAGCTGGCGGCTGCTGGCTGGCGGCCGGAGGCTGACCCACATGCCACCCCCAATCCACCCAACGCCAATCTTCAGCGTTGAGCTTTTCCCGCCCAAGACCCCTGAGGGGATGGATAAGCTCAAGCGCGAAATCGCCACGCTCAACAGCGTGGCTCCCGATTATTTCTCGGTGACTTACGGTGCCGGAGGCTCGACCCGCGAGGGCACCTTCGAGACCGTGACCTGGCTGCGCGGGCAGGGGATCGAAACCGCCCCGCACCTCGCCTGCATCGGCTCCACGCGCGAGCGAGGTGCGCGAGATCCTCGGCCACTATCTGCGAGCAGGGCATTCGGCGTCTGGTGGCGCTGCGTGGCGACATGCCGTCCGGCATGGGCGCGGGCAACAGCGGCGATTTCCGCTATGCCAATGAACTGGTGAGCTTCGTCCGCGCCGAATTCGGCGAGACCTTTCTGATCGAGGTCGCGGCCTATCCCGAATATCACCCTCAGTCGGGCAGCCCGGCGCGCGATCTCGAAAACTTTAAGCGCAAGGTCGAGGCGGGGGCCGCTAGCGCCATTACCCAGTATTTCTACAATGCCGACGCCTATTTCGGCTTCGTGGAGAACTGCGCGAAGGATGGGATCGGCATCCCCATCGTCCCCGGGATCATGCCAATCACCAACTACACCCAGCTCGCGCGTTTCTCCGATGGCTGCGGGGCCGAGATCCCACGCTGGGTCCGTCGTCGGCTCGAAGGCTATGGCGACGATGTCGAGAGTATCCGGTCCTTCGGCCATGAGGTCGTCCTGTCCCTCTGTCGTCGGCTGATCGAGGGCGGGGCGCCCGGTCTGCATTTTTACACCATGAACCAGTCGGGGCCGGTCCTGCGGCTGTGGAAGGAGTTGGAATTGCCGATGGGCGGATGATGGGAGCCGGGGGCGCGTGCCACTGTCGCTGCGGAAATGGGCAAAACAAGACCAAGATCGCAGAATATTTGGCATTTATTGCGACGGGATTGAGAATTCGCAAATCAATATCAGCAATCGCTTGTTAAGCTCTCGGACGAAATCATCCACTCCTCCTTTTGAAAGCCGCCCACCTCCATTGGGGCGGCTTTTTTTCTGTCTCGCGATTTCCTTGCGCGGGCGATCGAATGATTGGCCACGGCTCCTTCCGAACTCGGCCGATCCGGCACTCGCTGCGACCTGATATCTGGCTCGGGTGGTTCGGGTGGCTAGGTTGGCGTACTCTGAACCGCTCGTCCGTCACGTCAATCTCGCCTTGGACGTAGGCGAGAGGGTCAGGTGATGGAATAATCCCGAGCTTCCCTTCGACCTCATCCTTCAGCGGCCACTGGCCCAGAGACCTGATTCCATGCCTGATCTTGACCGAGCTTATCGGATCGGCCCGATCCATCTGGCGCCAACCGTCACGCGATTGCAGGGCTGGACCTTGCTGCTCGGCGCCTTTTTCTCCATCGGGCTGATGACCTTCATCGCCATCGGCCAGACTTACATCCTCAATGAGCATCTCCGGATTCCGACGTCCGAGCAGGGGACCATCAGTGGCGATCTGGTCTTCTGGACCGAGATCATCACGCTCGCCTTCTTCATGCCCGTCGGAATCCTGATCGACCGGGTCGGTCGCCGTTGGATCTTCGCCATCGGATTTCTGTTGTTGGCCGCGACCTATATCCTCTATCCCAGGGCGACGGTGGTGGAAGACCTCTATCTTTACCGTGTGGTGTATGGACTGGGCGTCGTGACCGTCGCCGGAGCCTTGTCGACGGTTCTGATCGACTACCCGGCCGAGCGATCAAGAGGCAAGCTGGTGGCGATCGTGGGTTTGCTCAGCGGGCTCGGCATCGTCTTCACAAATCAGTTCTTCGGCGACCTGCCGCATATCCTGACTCGTCACGGAATGGACGGTATCCAGGCCGGTTTCTATACCCACTATGCCGTTGCCGCGGTTGCGATTCTGGTCGCCTTCCTCGTGCTCTTCGGGCTGCAGAAGGGAATACCGGTGAGCCACGAAGAGCGTCCAACGGTGCGGGATCTGTTCCTGAGCGGCTTCAAACAGGCGCGTAATCCGCGTGTTCTACTCGCGTATGCGGCTGCGTTCATCGCCCGTGGCGATCAGTCCATCAATGCCACCTTCCTGATCCTGTGGGGGACGACGGCGGGCGTCGCGGCCGGCATGGGGACGGCGGAGGCGGTCAAGAACGGGACCATCATCTTCGTTCTCGCGCAGGTGGCCGCGCTGGTCTGGGCGCCCATCATGGGACCCCTCATGGACCGGATGGATCGCGTCAGCGCGCTGGCCCTGTCGATGGTACTGGCGGCCATCGGCAATCTCTCGATGATCTGGCTGGTCGATCCGATGCCGGGGTCCGGGCTGGTGTTCTTCATTCTGCTCGGGATCGGGCAGATCAGCGTCTATCTCGGCGCGCAGTCGCTGATCGGACAGGAGGCGCCGGTGGCTAAGCGCGGCTCGGTAATGGGTGCCTTCAACATTGCTGGAGCGATCGGAATTCTCCTGGTCACCGCGATCGGCGGGCGCATCTTCGATGGTATCGATCCACGGGCGCCCTTCGTCTTGGTCGGCGTGATCAATATCCTGCTGTTTGCGGTTTGCGTCTATGTCCGTTTGCGATATCCCACACCGGCGTTAGGTCTCACTGAGGAGACAAAGGTTTTGGCCAGCTAGAGGCGGCGGTCGGCGCGCAGGGTGAGGAGCCTGATAACTGTGGGGGCGGATTGGGCTTACCAATTGCTGAGAGCGTGTTTCAAAAGTCCTACTTGGCGAGTCGCCCGAGCATCAAGTTGATCATGGCGATGTGGATGAAGGCCTCGCTGGACGGGGTCAGGACCTCATCGTCCTGACTCAAGCGACGGTCACGATAGAGCCAGGCGAAGGTGCGCTCGACGACCCAGCGGCGCGGGAGCAGCGCAAAGCCTTGGGCCTGGTCAGAGCGCAGGACGACCTCCAGCACGAACCGAAAGCGTTGCGCGACCCACTGTCGCAATTGACCCCGATAGCCGCCATCGACCCAGACCCGACGCAGTTTTTTGCAACTGCCGGTGAGCGACCGGAACCCACGCTTGGCGCCGTCGCGGTCTTGAACGGCCGCCGAGGTCACCACGATCACCAGCAGCAACCCCAGGGTCTCGACGCGGAGGTGACGCTTGCGCCCTTGGATCGTCTTACCCGCGTCGAAACCCTTCGTCCCGGCCAAGGCGGTGGTCTTCACGCGCTGGCGATCCAGACCGCCCGCCGTCGGGTGCGTGTGCCGCCCGGCCCGGCGCCGCACCTGCGCGCGCAGCGTGTCGTGAATGCGCTGCCACAGGGCGCGATGCGTGAAGCGGCGAAAATACCCATCGACCGTTTGCCAGGGCGGAAACTCGCCGTGCGGCCACCACCGCCAGGCGGCACCCGAGCGCGGGATGTAGAGGGTTGCATGGATCACTTGGCACATCGCCACGCGGCGCGGACATCCACCGGGTCGGGCCTCGGGCAACAACAGCTCGATGATGGCCCCGCGTCGGTCGTTCAGATCAGTCGGGTAGCGCTTCTTGCCCCGGCGTGTTTTGATGGCCATCGCGAAAAGGCCGAGATTCTAACGATTCCCCCCGCGCCAGGACTTTCAAAACACGCTCTCACAGACCAATTTGAGATGGGCTTCCACCGGCTCCGACATCGCGTTCGCCATCACTGACAACACCTAACCCTCAGCAAATCCGCATCATCCCAGAAAGATATTAGTGCAAAAGACATCGGGAAATAGTTGATGGACACTTTCTTGGTGCCGGGTTTATTTGGCGCAAACGCATCCCTGGGCGCCAGGGGAAGGAAAAAAACAAGCTGCTTCTGATTCTGAGTGTGACGGTTGGTCGCCAGCCCGGCGCGGGCCATCCGTTCCGCGAGGCGGCGCAGCTTCGCCTTGGTCGAGGTTCCCGTCCCGACCAGCCCCGGTCCGGGCTCGACATAGAGTGCCTCTTGCGGCGATCGCCAGGAGATCCCACAGCTGAGTCCGACCAGTCCGGTGCGATAGTCCATGAATTGCCTCAGCACAAGGTAGAGCGGCCAAAGCTCGGGGAGCTGCCCGCTGAGGGCTGTGAGTTCTTGGTCTTCGAGTCGGATCGCCATCGCCGGTCAGCCGCCGCTCAGCACGCCGGGGTCGATCCGGTCCATCACGGGCGGCGTGGGCGGCGGACCGAAGCGGTCCGGGCGCAGCTGATGCACCGTCCAGCGGCCCTTGCGCGCACTGCACACCGCGCTGCGCAAGGGGATCCGCTCGGGCCACTGGGGGCCACCGCCGCGAGGGTTCCCAGCGCGGCCAGGAGATCGGATTTCGTGATCATGGCCGAAGTGAAGTACGATTTACAACAAATGTCAATAGCGCTTCATTTTGATGTCAAGCAAGCTTGTCGTCATGAATACCGTCGCCGAACGTGTAAAGCACCTCCGCCAACACTTGCAGCTCACGCAGGAGGCGCTGGGCCAGTATGCGGGAGGCATCTCCAAGCAGGCGGTCTCGCAATGGGAGCGCGGGATCACGGAGCCGCAATGGGAGGCGTTGAACGCCTTGCAGCGCACCCGCCAGGTGAATCCGCAGTGGCTGCTGAAGGGGACCGCGCCGATGCTCCTGAGCGAGGCGGCAGGCGACCCCAGCCACGCCCTTGACCGCATCCCTTCCCACCGCATCGAGCAGCGCCCCTTGGCGGAGCTGCTCGATGAGCTATCCCGACGCCTGGCGTTGGCCGATCCGTCCGTGCGCGAGGAGGTGACCCGGCTGGTGCTGCGCTACATGGAAAACCCCCAGGCCGGGGCGCGGATCGCGCAGGCGATCGAGCTGTTGCTGGGATCGGACGACGACACCTCGACCCGTTAGCCCGCGCCGGCAGTTTCCATCTCTCCGGACGACCGAGACCCGCGACGAGACACGCGCCCCATGGGCGCGGAATCGCTCGGCGCTTGCCGCGTCGTGGTCACTCGCTGACAGCCTGATCCCCACCAAGAGCCTCGCCGCGCGCTAGGGTCGTGCGCGTGCGGTGAAGGGGCATGTCGCATGGAGCGCTCTTGACATTGCGCGTAAAGAGGGCTTCACTTATGGTCGCGGCTGGCCTCTTGACCGATGTCAAGCGCCTGGCCAGGCGCGTGACTGATGGGCGCGGACAGCCTGCGGCGATTGCCTCGGCTTTCAGTCCAGCGCGCGGTCCACGAGGAACGCGCCACCTCACGCAAGAGGACACTCTCCCGCATCACGAGGGCATCGACATGTGGCGCGTCCCGCTGAACCGGGAGGCTCGGGAAGCGCTCCTAGCACGGGCGCGATTCCGGGCGACACATTGCCCGGAATCGCCCTGGGTGTTCTGCCGACAAGACGGGAGCCGAATTGCCCGCATCATGAAGGGCTTTCTGGGCTGCGCGAGGGCTGCCGATCTGGATGATCTTCATCCGCACGACTTGAGGCGCACATTCGGGAGTTGGTTGGTTCAGGGTGGAATCGGGATCGAGCGGGTCTCGGAGCTCCTTCGACATGGAGATGTCGCGATCACAGCCCGCGTTTACGCCCATCTGCGGCCAGGGGATTTGGCGGATGCCGTGGCGATTCTCGACAGGCCGGAGCGGTGTGGATCAGGTACGCACTTGCACACGGATTTGCACACTGGCACCAGCGAGGTGACGGCAGACAAGAAAAAACCGCAATTAAGCGGTTGATTCTAGGTCGAGAAATTTGGTCGGGGTGACAGGATTCGAACCTGCGACTTCTGCCTCCCGAAGACAGCGCTCTACCAAGCTGAGCTACACCCCGAAACTGCGCGAACTGTCAATGCGTGCGTCGGACCGCGAAATCCGCCAGAATGGCTAGCGATTCAGTGGCATCGGACTCTGGCAAGCGCTTGATTGCCTTCTTCGCCCGTGCCGCATACGACTCCGCGAGCTCAATAGTATAGGTGATTGCATCCGTTGACGCAATTGCCTCCGTGACGGCGTCGATCTGTTCGCGACCGCCATGCTCGATCGCCTGGCGCAGCAGGTCGCGCTGCGCGGCGCTGCCGACGGCCATGGCGCGGATGACGGGTAGGGTGGGCTTGCCTTCGTCCAGGTCATCGCCGACGTTCTTGTCGAGTTCGGCGTTGTCGACGCTGTAGTCGAGCGCGTCGTCGATAAGCTGGAAGGCGATCCCGAGGCAGAGGCCGTATTCCTTGGCGGCGTCCTCGATTTCCAGAGGGGACTCGGCGAGCACGGCGCCAAGGCGAATGCCGGCCTCGAACAGGGTCGCCGTCTTGCGGGTGATGACCTCCATGTAGCGCCCCTCGTCGGTGTCGGGGTCGCGCGTGTTCAGCAGTTGCAGCACCTCGCCCTCGGCGATGCGGTTGGTCGCGTGGGAGAGAATGTCCATGACCCGCATGCTGCCCACGTCGACCATCATCTCGAAGGCGCGCGAGTAGAGGAAATCGCCGACGAGGACGCTGGCGTCGTTGCCCCAGACGACATTCGCGGTTTCGCGATTGCGGCGCAGCTCGGAGGCGTCGACTACGTCATCATGCAGTAGCGTGGCCGTGTGGATGAACTCGACCACGGCGGCGAGATCGATATGGCGCTCCCCGGTATAACCGCAGGCGCGCGCGGACAGCAGGACGGACAAGGGGCGCAGCCGCTTGCCACCGCTGTTGACGATGTAGTGGCCGATCTGGTTGATCAGCACGACGTCGGACTGGAGCCGGCGCAGGATCAAGGCGTCCACGGCCTTCGAGTCCTCGGCGACGGGGTGTCGAATCCTGGAAAGGTCCATGCGTGTGTGGCGTCTATCGGTAGTGGCGGCGGATGCTAGGTTCGGAGGCGGAAGACTGTCAAGCCGCCGGTCCGGGTCGATGTTGCCGACTAAGATTACGCAATTCGGTGGCCCCGGTCGACTCCGAGGCGACAGAAGTGTGGGCGAGCGGCAAGACGCGCTGCCGGAACTTGCGCGGACGGTCGGTCATCCGGGCCTCCCCGCAGGGCCGCGGGCGGCATCGAAATGGCACGCGGCATTGACCTCTCGTTGTTTTCCTGATTAAATTCCGCTTCTTTGTTCCGGCGCGGAGCGTCGGCTACTTCGAACACTCCTGGGGATCTTCAGCACATGTACGCGGTCATTCAAACCGGTGGCAAACAATACCGGGTATCCGAAGGTGACACGTCAAAGTTGAGAAGCTGGCGGCCGAAGAAGGCGCGAGCATCGATCTTCGACCAAGTCCTGATGGTTGCCGATGGCGATGATGTCAAGGTCGGCAAACCCTACCTCGTCGGTGGCAAGGTGACCGCGACGGTCGAGTCCCACGGCCGCGCGCAAGAAGGTTAAGATCGTCAAGTTCCGTCGGCGTAAGCACTACATGAAGCACCAGGGCCACCGTCAGTGGTTCACGGCGCTCAAGATCACCAGCATCAGCGCCGGTTGAGGAGGAGAATCAGCCATGGCACACAAAAAGGCAGGCGGCAGTTCCCGCAACGGTCGCGATTCCGAATCCAAACGCCTTGGCGTCAAGGTCTTCGGCGGTCAGAAGGTGACTGCTGGCAGCATCATCGTCCGCCAGCGCGGCACGCCCTTCCACAACGGCGTGAATGTCGGTTGCGGCAAGGATCACACACTCTTCGCGCTCGCCGATGGTGTCGTGAAGTTCGTGGTCAAGGGCCCCAAGAACCGCAGATTCGTCACTGTCGAGAGCGTCTGATCTCCGCTCTGCGGAGATCGTCGGGCGTTCGCGCTGGGCGTGGAGCCTCGTCCCTTGGGCGGGGCTCTTTCATTTGGGCGATCGTGCTTGCTACCGGGTCGTATCACTCCATGAAGTTCGTCGACGAGGCAGTCATTCGGGTCGAGGCCGGCGATGGCGGCAGCGGCTGCGTGAGCTTTCGGCGCGAGAAATACATCCCGAAAGGCGGCCCGGATGGCGGTGATGGCGGCGATGGCGGCAGCGTCTATCTGCTCGCCGACAACAACATCAATACCCTGGTCGATTTTCGCTATCAGCGCATGCATCGCGCCGAGCGCGGCCAGAACGGCATGGGCAAGCGAGATGCGCGGACGCAGCGGCGAGGATCTGACCGTCCTGGTCCCGGTCGGCACGCGCGTGTTCGAACAAGGAGACCGGTGAGCTGATCGGCGAGCTGCTGGAGCCGGGCCAGCGTCTGCTGGTCGCCGCAGGGCGGCTTTCACGGCATCGGCAACGCCCGTTTCAAATCCAGCACCAATCGCGCCCCGCGCCAATTCACGCCCGGAACGCCGGGTGAGCGCCGCGATCTCCATCTGGAACTCATCCTGTTGGCGGATGTCGGGTTGCTCGGCTTTCCGAACGCCGGTAAGTCGTCCCTGATCCGCCAGGTGTCGAGCGCGCGGCCCAAGGTCGCCGATTATCCCTTCACGACCCTCTATCCCAATCTGGGCGTGGTGCGGGTCGGGCAGAATCGCAGCTTCGTGATCGCCGACATTCCGGGCGTCATCGAGGGCGCGGCGGATGGCGCCGGTCTGGGGATCCATTTCCTCAAGCATCTCTCGCGCACCCGTTTGCTGCTGCATCTGGTCGATCTCGCGCCGCTGGACGAACAGGAGGATCCGCTCGAGCAGGTGCGCAAGATCGAGGCGGAGATGGCCGCCTTCGGCGGCGATCTGCATGGACAAGGAGCGCTGGCTGGTCCTGAACAAGATCGATCTGCTGATCCCGAGGAGTATCGGGAGCGCCGCGCGCAGCTTGCTGGAGCGACTTGACTGGCACGCGCCGGTCTACGCGATCTCGGCCTTGAATGGGGAGGGCACCGAGGAGCTGGTTCGGCGATCTGATGCGGCGTCTCGAACACCTCAAGTCGCCGGCGGTGCCCTGGCGGCGTTGCCGACGGATGCGACACTCTCCGAATGGGATGTCCCAGCCGTGCCCGATGAGGGCGACTGGCATCCGCTCGGTTGATGGTGTTGGCGGCTGAGCATGATCTCTCGCGATACGATTCCCGCCACCCGCCGCTGGGTGGTCAAGATCGGCAGCGCGCTGCTGACCCGCGATGGGCAGGGTCTGGAGCGCGGCATGCTGACGCCCTGGGTCGAGCAGATGGCCGGGCATCGCGCGGCTGGCCACGAGGTCGTGCTGGTCTCTTCGGGCGCGGTGGCGGAGGGCATGGCCCGCATGGGCTGGCGGCAGTCGCCCCAAGACGCTGCATGAACTCCAGGCGGCGGCCGCCATCGGTCAGATGGGGCTGGTGCGGGCCTATGAGGACTGCTTCCAGGCGCGTGGTCTGCATACCGCTCAGGTCCTGCTGACCCGCGACGATCTCGCCAATCGCGCGCGTTATCTCAATGCCCGCAGCACCCTGCGCACCCTGCTCAGGCTCGGCGTGATTCCGGTCATCAACGAGAACGACACGGTCGCGACCGACGAGCTGCGTTTCGGCGACAACGATACGCTCGCGGCGCTGGTCGCCAATCTGATCGAGGCGGATCTGCTGATCCTGCTCACCGATCAGGACGGGCTGTTCGATCAGGATCCGCGGACGAATCCCGGACGCCCGCCTGATCGCGGAGACCTGGGTCGACGATCCGCAGCTGGACCTGGTCGCCGGCGGCAGCGTCACCGGGCTCGGCACGGGCGGCATGGTGACCAAGGTCCGGGCCGCCCGGCTGGCCGCGCGCTCCGGCACGCCGACCATCATTGCCCCCGGTCGGGGCGACGCGGTGTTGACCCGGATCGGGCGTGGCGAGCCGGTCGGAACCCTGCTGATTCCCTTTCAGGGGCCACAGGCGGCGCGCAAGCAGTGGCTCGCCGGTCATCTTGCAGGTGCGGGGACGGCTGATCCTCGATGCTGGCGCGGTCAGGGCACTGCGCGAAAAGGGCACCAGTCTGCTGGCGGTCGGGCGTCAAGGACGTGCAGGGCGGCTTCAATCGCGGTGAGGTCGTGGCCTGCGTCGACGAGTCGGGCAGGGAGGTCGCGCGCGGGCTGGTCAACTACGATGCCGATGACGCCGCTCGGATCAAGGGCAAGTCCTCGGCCAGTTTCGAGTCGATCCTCGGCTATCTCGACGACGAGGAATTGATCCATCGCGACAACCTGGTGCTGCTGTGATGCCCGTGTCCTCTAGGGCGGGGTAGGCCGAAATCAGGCGTTGGGGCCGGCATTGCTCACGGACGAAAGGTCCGAGGCCAAGCCGAGCGCTTCCCAGCCATGTCCCAGCCAGCATGGCTCGCCACTCGGCAAGGCGAGCGATTCCGCTCCGTGGCAGCGACAGACCCCGGCGATGGCAAGCAGTGTGTTACCCACGAATACCAAGGGGACGTAGGGGCGCAGCCAGGCTGGGATCCCTGCTTCCTGAAACAGCTTCTTCAGCGATCTGGTCTGTCCGGCGGCGCTCGGCCGGCAGGTCAGCCCGCGCTGTCCAAACCGCACGATAAGCGCCTCTGCTCCAGCCCGTTCGGTCGCCGATGCATTGCGGTTGGCGTCGGCGGGCTGCCACTCCAGTTCGCCTAACCCATTCGGAAGCAAGAGCGGCCTGCTGGTCGGGCCGATCCGCCAGGATAGGCTCAGGCGCGTGGAGGGCGGATCCGGCAGCGGAGAGAGAGCAAAGAGATCCCGACGATAGCGCCGGACCTCGCAGCCTGGCCAGGCGACCAATGGATTCGCGTCTACCCGTGCCGGGAGGACTTCGTCCAGAATCCGAGCGAGCTGGCGTGTGTCGGGTGCGATGAATCCGCGCCGCCGCAGCCAGCGCCGCAGGACGGCCTTCTGAAGTGGCCGGTCGAGCCGAGTCAGGCCGGGGATCGCGAGCGTTCCCGGATAGTCGCCATTGAGATGGGGCAGTGTGTCGTCGGCCAGCCGGTCGGTCAGTTCAGCGGCCTCGGCGCAATGACCCGCGCTGCGCGCGAGCGTCGTCGCGCATGCTGGCCAGCGAGCATGTAGAAGCGGCAGCACCTCGTGACGCAGATAGTTGCGATCGAGCGCCGTGACTGAGTTGCTGGGATCCTCGATCCAGATGAGACCCTGCTTTCGTGCGTAGGCCGCAAGTGCCGCGCGGGTCACGTCGAGGAGCGGTCGTACCAGGCGAGCGGCGCCAAGCGGCGCCTCGAAGGGCATGGCGGCCAGCCCGTGCACGCCGCTGCCGCGCAGCAGGGCGAGCAGGAGCGTCTCGGCTTGGTCGTCCAGATGATGGGCGGTGAGCAGGAGATCGATCAGCGTCCAGCAGGTCGGCGAAGTGCCCGATAGCGCGCGTCGCGTGCAAGCGCCTCGACGCTCTCGCCGGGCGTGGGTGTCAGATGCAGACATCGGGTGTGAGCAGGGAACCGCCATCGCCCTGCATTGCGCCTGGCAGCGGGCGTCCCACTGCTGAGAATCGCGTTGCAGGCCGTGATCGACATGGACGGCCCAGCAGCTCCCCGGGCAACCGGTCGCGAACCGCGGCGGCGGCCCAGAGGAGCACGCTGGAATCCAGACCGCCGCTGAAGGCGACCCAACAGCGTCGAGCCGTTGCGAAGGGCGCGAGTCGCGCCACCAGGATCTCGGGATCGAAATCGGACATGCGCCTGGTCGATACCCCTGGGTCCGTGCCTACTCCTTGAATCGACCGTAGCCCATCAGCCGCGTGTAACGCGCCGCGATCAGGTTATCCAGGTCGATACCCGTCCAGGACGTCCAGACGCTCCAGCAGCACCGCCTTCAAGCGTCCTGGCCATGGCGTCCGGATCGCGGTGGGCGCCGCCCGACGGCTCCTTGATGACCTGATCGACCAGCCCCTGCTCCAGCAGCTTGTCGGAGGTGATGGCCATCGCCTCGGCCGCGAGCTGGGCCTTGTCGGCGCTCTTCCAGAGGATGGAGGCGCAGCCCTCGGGCGAGATCACCGAGTAGGTGCTGAACTGGAGCATCCCCAGCCAGTCGCCGACGCCGATCGCCAGCGCGCCGCCGGAGCCGCCCTCCCCGACCACGGTGCAGAGGATCGGCGTGCGCAGTCGCGACATCTCGCGCAGGTTGCGCGCGATCGCCTCGCTCTGGCCGCGCTCTTCCGCGCCGACGCCGGGATAGGCGCCCGGCGTGTCGATGAAGGTCAGGATCGGCAGACCGAACCGCTCGGCCATCTCCATCAGGCGCAGCGCCTTGCGGTAGCCCTCGGGGCGCGGCATGCCGAAGTTGCGCAGGATCTTTTCCTTGGTGTCGCGCCCTTTCTGATGGCCGATGACCATCACCGGTCGGCCCTCGATGCGCGCGACACCGCCGACGATGGCGCGATCGTCGGCGAAGGCGCGATCGCCATGCAGTTCGTGGAACTCGTCGAAGATGCGCCGCACATAGTCGAGCAGATAGGGGCGCAGCGGGTGGCGCGACAACTGCGAGATCTGCCAGGGCGTGAGCGAGGAGAAGATCGACTCGGTCAGCGCCACGCACTTGGTGTGAAGGCGCTCGATCTCTTCCTGGATGTTGAGTTCGTTATCGTGCCCGACCAGGCGCAGCTCTTCGATCTTCGCCTCAAGCTCCGCGATGGGTTGTTCAAAGTCGAGAAAATTCAGGTCCATAACCGCAAATTCATCTATCGGTGAGGAGGCGGTGAGCGCGACGGGTTGAAGCACTTCAGGCCCGCGCGGAGCCCGATTCGCGCCGATGGCCCCGGCGGTGTCGGCCGTAAGAGAAGGACGCGCAAATCTAGCGCACCCACGGCCGTGAGTACAGCACGCGAGCCGAGCAGACCCCGTTATCCGAACTCCAGCAGTCGCGCCAGTTGTGACCACCAGCCGCTTGCCCGCGTCACGGCCCAGCGGACGCCATGCTGGATCTCTCCCTGGAGACTGGTCAGCTCCAGCGTCCGTGGGAGGCGCATCCGGCGGAGCATCTCATCGGCCGGCGGGGCCAGCCAGACGAGGGCTAGGGCGATCGCGACCATGCCGAGACTGCTCCAGGGCGAGGCGAGGCAGAACGGCTTGAGCGCGGTGCCAAAGGAGCGTTTGACCTTGGTATTGAAGAGATCGACGCTCGAGAATTCGTCCAGACAGAGGTGGGTCAGATAGCCGATGCCGACCACCAGGCCCGCGACCCAGGCCGACCCCGGCGACTGATGCCACATCCAGTAGGCGAGATCCGCGGCGCCGAGCATGGCCACCCAGATGCCGAGCCAGGAGTGCCAGATGCCGCGATGGACGGTGAAGCGGGCGAAGATCTCGAAGAATCCGTAGCGGACGCAGAGAAACACGCCGACCCAGATGAGCGCCAGATCCATGGGCAGGAAGCGGTTCGACAGGGGCAGCGTCATGGCGAAGGCCAATCCGGCGCCGAGCACGCTGAAGAGCGCGTTGACCGGCTTGGAGGTGTCGCAATCGATATCCGGCAGCAGACTGCCGACGACGCCGAGGGAGAACAGGGTCATCGTCTGATCCACTGGCACCAGTCCAGCCATGTGCAGCGAGAGCGTGGTCGCGGCGCTCACCACGATGCCGACATTGAGATGGGTCTGGAAATTAGCCATGCCGAACCCTCAAGTCGATCCTGTTCGATCCGCGACCGTGCGAGGGTGTCTCAGGGATCTCGCGCCCATCGCCATCCGCTCAGTTCTCCCACATCACATTCTCGCCCCGCGTGGCGGCTGCGGCGAGCAGCTCGACCAGCGGCAGGGCGCGATGCGCAAGGCTCACATGCGGTGTCTCGTCACGCTTGCGGGGAGCCGTTGGCCGGATCCAGAGAGTCTCCAGCATGCTCGGCGACCGCCGCCCGGAGCCGCGCGAGGGCGGCCGGAATGTCCTCGGCCAGGATGGCGCCGGGCACGGTCCCGCTGTGGCCCATGAGCTTGATGAGGGTCACGGCCACGTCGCCGAACATGGTGATGGGCGCATACGCCTTGGTTTGGAATGTCACGAGCATGTCAGCCTCTTGCTCTCAGTGGTCGAATTGACCACGACCGTCGCGGTTCTCGCGCCGGTCGCGGGTTAGCCGTTAGGGTAGCGGGACGCTCGGCGCTTGTGGAGCGCCAGATCAGGCGAAACACGTCTTACAATTGCCGTGGTTGACGCTAGAATGCGGCGTTTATCGATTCCTCATCCGCCCGAGAAACCATGACCGACGCCGTCGAGCCGCCACGCACCCACTTCATCCGCCAGATCGTCGAGGCGGATCTGGCCTCCGGCAAGCATGACCGGATCGCCACGCGCTTTCCACCCGAGCCGAACGGCTATCTGCATATCGGACACGCCAAGTCGATCGTGCTCAACTTCGGTCTGGCCGAGTCGTTCGGCGGTACCTGCAATCTGCGCTTCGACGACACCAATCCGCTCAAGGAGAATGTCGAGTTCGTCGAGTCCATCCAGGCGGACGTGCGCTGGCTCGGGTTCGACTGGGGCGATCGGCTCTATTTCGCCTCCGATTATTTCGAGCAGCTCTACGGCTTCGCGGTCGAGCTGATCGAGAAGGGGCTTGGCCTACGTCTGCGATCTGCAGCGCCGAGGAGATGCGCGAATACCGCGGCACCCTGACCGAGCCGGGCCGGGACAGCCCCTACCGCGATCGCTCGGTGGCGGAGAATCTGGATCTCTTCACACGGATGCGCGCCGGCGAGTTCCCGGACGGCGCGCGCACCCTGCGCGCGCGCATCGACATGGCCTCGCCCAACATCAATCTGCGCGATCCGGTGCTCTATCGCATCAAGCACGGCGTGGTGCACCACCAGACCGGGCACCGCCTGGTGTCTCTATCCGACCTACGACTACACCCACCCCATCTCCGACGCACTGGAAGGCATCACCCACTCGCTCTGCACCCTGGAGTTCGAGGACCATCGGCCGCTCTACGACTGGTGCATCGACAACGTCTCCGTGCCCTGCAAACCGCGCCAGATCGAGTTCAGCCGGCTGAATCTCGAATACACGGTGATGAGCAAGCGCCGCCTGACCGATCTGGTCGGCGAGGCGCATGTCAGCGGCTGGGACGATCCGCGCATGCCGACCGTCGCCGGGCTGCGCCGACGCGGCTATACCCCGGCCGCGATTCGCGATTTCTGCGAGCGCATCGGCATCACCAAGTCCGACAACCTGGTCGAGATGGCGATGCTGGAAAGCGCCATCCGCGACGATCTGGATGCCACGGCGCCGCGCCGCATGGCCGTGCTGCGTCCGCTCAAGGTGGTGCTCACCAATTATCCGGAAGACCGGACCGAGTCGCATCGAGGTCGCGCAATCATCCCAAGGACGAGACCCTGGGCGCGCGCGTCCATCCCCTTCGGACGCGAGATCTATATCGACCGCAGCGACTTCGAGGAGAGTCCCGCCCAAGGGCTTCAAGCGCCTGGTTCCGGGCGGCGAGGTCCGTCTGCGCAACGCCTATGTGATCCGCTGCGATGAGGTCATCAAGGATGCATCGGGCGCGATCGTGGAGCTGCGCGCGAGGGTCGATCTCGACACCCTGGGCCGCAACCCCGAGGGCCGCAAGGTCAAGGGCGTCATCCACTGGGTTTCGGCGCGCAGCATGGCCGTTCCGGCGGAGGTCCGGCTCTACGATCGCCTGTTCAGCGTGCCCGACGCCGGGCGCGGGCGGGGCCGATTATCGCACCGAGATCAATCCCGACTCGCTGCGGGTACTGACCGGTTGTCTGCGTCGAGCCGGCGCTGCGCGATGTCGCAGCCCGGCGAGCGCTTTCAGTTCGAGCGCGAGGGCTATTTCGTCGCGGATCCGGATTCGACCCCTGGGCGCCCCGTCTTCAATCTCACCGTCGGGCTGCGCGATACCTGGGGCAAGGTTCAGCAGTGACCGATCAGCGGCGATGCGAATCATCCGCTGCTTAGGCTGACGCCATGTCCGCGCCCCAAGATCGGGACGGTGACGGGCGCGAGCGCCATGACGCGCTCATCCGCCTGCATGGTCAGCTTGAGGCATGTCGCCGCTGCCCTGGGATGCAGGGACCGCCGGTGCACAGCCTGCCCGTCCTTTCATCGGTGATGCTGATCGGCCAGGCGCCAGGCACCCGCGAGATCGAGCAGAAGCGGCCCTTTTGCTGGACCGCCGGCAAGACCCTGTTCAGGTGGTTCGAGTCCATCGGTCTCGACGAGACGGCGATGCGTCGCCTGGTACTCATCAGTGCCGTCTGCCGTTGCTTTCCCGGCAAGAACCCCAAGGGTGGCGACCGCGTGCCGGATCACCAGGAGGTCGGGCGCTGCGCCGAATGGTGGCGGGGCGAGATGGATCTGCTGCGCCCGCGCCTGATCCTGCCCGTGGGCAAGCTCGCCATCGCCCAGCTCATGGACTGCGGACGCCTGAATGACGTGGTCGGCCAGCAATGGCGCCATCGTTCGCCTGCCGGCTGGGAGGCCGACATCATCCCGCTCCCGCACTCCTCGGGTGCCTCCACCTGGTTCAAGATGGAGCCGGGCCGGACGCTCTTGGCCCAGGCGCTCGGATTGATCGCCGCCCACCCGAACTGGCGCGAGCTGCTGATCGCGGCCAGGAGCGAGCCGGCTGGAATAGGTCGGAGCCCTGAACCGACAAAGCGCGGTTGAACCAGGCTTTTGACGGGGGCGTGCCCTCACCAGTCAGGTGAGCGCCCATCCGCGGCAGCGGCGGATGGCGGCGGTCAGGATCCATGACGACCTGGAGTTTCGCCGCTCTATTTGCGGCGTGCCCCCTTGATCGGGGTGTGAAAGCACCAAGCGTTCCGCCAGCCACCAAATTCGCAAACGCGAGAGAAAGCCATGCCACGCGACGTCACACCTCTGCTGAGCGCGCTCCTGACGCTCACCCTCCTGACGGGCGGCCTCGCCCGGGCCGCCACGGCCGAGGGTCCGCCGTCCACCGGCGTCCTCTTCGAGAATGTCCGGATCTTCGATGGAACCTCCGAACAGCTCTCCGCGCCGTCGAACGTCCTGGTGCGGGGCAAGATCATCGAGAGGATTTCCACTGCTCCCATCGTTGTTGCGCCGGACGCGCCGGTGACGCGGATCGACGGCAGCGGACGCACACTGATGCCCGGGCTGATCGACGCCCACACCCACATCATGTTCGCGACCCTTTCACAGGTGACCATCCTCACCAGCGACGCCGGCTTTCTCAGCGTCGCCGCCACCAAGGCCGCCTCGGACACGCTGATGCGCGGCTTCACCAGCATCCGCGACCTGGGCGGTCCGGTGTTCGGACTCAAGCGCGGGATCGATCTGGGGCTGGTACCGGGGCCGCGTATCTGGCCGGCGGGGGCCTTCATCTCCCAGACCGGCGGGCATGGCGACTTCCGGCTGCCGAACGAGCTGCCGGCCGCGCCGGGCAGCTTCTCCTTCAGCGAGCGGGTCGGCGCGGCGGCCATCGCCGACAGCCCCGACGCGGTGCGGCTGCGCGCCCGCGAGCAGCTCGCGCTCGGTGCCTCGCAGATCAAGCTCATGGCCGGCGGCGGCGTGGCCTCGAACTACGATCCGCTGGACGTCACCCAGTACACGGTCGCCGAGCTGCGCGCGGCGGTCGAGGCGGCGGAGAACTGGGGCACCTACGTGACGGTCCACGCCTACACCCCGCGCGCGGTGCGCCAGGCGATCGAGGCGGGCGTGAAATGTATCGATCACGGCCAGTTGCTGGACGAGCCGACCGCCCGGCTGATGGCCGAGCAGGGCATCTGGTGGAGTCTCCAGCCCTTCACCGACGACCAGCCATCGTCCTATCCGGAAGGTTCGCCGAATCGCCTGAAGCAGTTGGAGATGTTCAGCGGGACCGACCACGCCTATACGCTGGCCAAGCAGTTCGGGATCAAGACCGCCTGGGGCACCGACGTCCTCTTCAGTGCCGAGGCGGCGGCGCGGCAGGGCGAGAAGCTCGCCGAGATGGTGCGCTGGTACGACGCCCGCCAAGGGTGCTGAAGATGGCGACGGCGGACAACGCCGCGCTGCTTGCCCTCTCCGGGCCGCGCAGTCCCTATGCCGGCCAGCTCGGCGTGGTCGCCGAGGGAGCCCTCGCGGACCTGCTGCTGGTGGACGGCGATCCGATCGCCGAGATCGCGCTGGTCGCCGATCCGGACAAGCGCTTCCTGGTCATCATGAAGGACGGCAAGGTCTACAAGAACCTGCTCGCGCCTTGACGGGGTGCCGCCGCGCGACTGACCGCCGCTCCATCCTCAACACCGCCGGGTAGCACCATGGCCGATCAGATGTTCAAGACCCTGCGCGCGGAGGCCCCGCTCGTCTTCGTTCTCGGCACCACAGCCGTCTTCATGGCCTTCGGCAAGCCCTGGCTGGCCGACCTGAGCAACCCGCTCTGGCTGGCGCTGATGTTCGGCTGGCTGTTCGCGACCATCCTCTGGGCCGCGCTCAAGGTGGTGCATCACGCGGACTGTCTGGCCGCGCAGCTCGGCGAGCCCTACGGCACCCTGATTCTGACCCTGTCGGTGATCTCCATCGAGGTGCTGATGATCGCGGCGCTCATGCTGGGCGGCAACGACAACCCAACGCTGGCGCGCGACACCATGTTCGCGGTGATCATGATCGTGCTCAATGGCATGGTCGGCCTCACCCTGCTGCTGGGCGCGCTGCGTCACCACGAGCAGTCCTACAACCTCCAGGGCGCCAATGCCTATCTCTCGGTCATCATCCCGCTCGCCCTGCTCACCCTGCTCCTGCCGAATCTGACCGTCTCCACGTCGACGCCGACCCTGACCGCTTTCCAATCGGTCTTTCTCATCTTCATCTGCGTCGCGCTCTATGGCACCTTCCTCGCGATTCAGACCGTGCGCCACCGCGGCTACTTCACCGAGGACAGTGACGACGGCGACGGCAGCGATCACGGCGCCCTCGGACTCCGCTCGGTGCCCTTCCACGGCGCGCTGCTGCTCGCCTATCTGGTGCCGGTGGTGTTGCTGGCGAAGAAGCTGGCGGTGCCGATCGACCATGGTATCGAGGTGCTGGCGCTGCCGGCGGCGCTCGGCGGCTTCGTCGTCGCCGCCCTGGTGCTGATGCCAGAGGCCGTGGGGGCGGTGCGGGCCGCCGTTGCCAATCGGCTCCAGCGCGCCGTCAACATCTTCCTCGGTTCCGTCATGGCCACCATCGGCCTCACGGTTCCCGCGGTCCTGGCGATCAGCCTCGTCACCGGTAAGACCGTCGCGCTGGGACTTCAGGGCGCCGACATCCTCATGCTGGCGGTTACTCTCATGGTCGCGATGGTCACCTTCAGTGCCCGGCGCACGAACGTCCTGCAAGGGGTCGTGCATCTGACCCTGTTCTGTGCCTATCTGATGCTGATCTTTGCTCCCTGAAGCGGGCTTGGTCGCTCGGAGCACGCGCGCATGACCGGACTTGCCGGGCGCCGGCTGGAGCACTGATTCTTCCGCGCGCGCTTCGCCTTTGCGGCTCCGGCGAAGATTCGGGATGCCCTGTTAAACTCGCGGCTTTGCCCGATAAGACATGCGGGGAGATGCGCGTCAGCGCCGCTCCTCGTCGCGCCCAAACCAACCGCACCCGTGACCAACGATGAATGCCACGCAAATCCAAGATTTCTTCCGCAACGACCGCTTCGCCGCACATGTCGGCATCGAACTGCTTGAGGTGTCGCCCGGTCGGGCGCGTGCCCGTCTGGTGATCGACGAGCGTCACCTCAATGCCGTCGGGCTTGCCCACGGGGCGGCGATCTTCAGCCTGGCCGACCTGGTGTTCGCGGTCGCCTCCAACTCGCATGGCTCGGTCGCGCTGGGGGTCAACGTCTCGATTTCCTTCCTCAGATCCGCGCGTCCCGGCACCCTGATCGCGGAGGCCGAGGAGGTCTCGATCAATCCGAAACTGGCGACCTATCTGATCCGGGTGACCGATGAGGAGGATGCCCTGGTCGCGCTCTTCCAGGGGACGGTCTACCGCAAGCGCGACGCGCTCGCGGATCATCTTCCGGCGGGCACCTGATCATGGCGGACATGGCCCCGGACGCCCCGGTGCGTTTTGGTCTGATCGTCATCGGCGACGAGGTGCTGAACGGCGCGCGGGCGGACAGCCATCGCGCGGCCTTCAAGACCCGGATCCAGGCGCGCGGTCACGAATTGGCCTGGCACTGGCTGCTGCCGGACGATCCCGAGACGCTGACCGCGCACCTGGCCTTCTCCATGGGGCGGCCGGATCCGGTCTTCGTGTGCGGTGGCATCGGCGCGACCCCGGACGATTACACCCGCGCCTGCGCGGCGGCGGCGGCGGGTGTCGCGCTCATTCGCCACCCCGAGGCGGCGGCCTTGCTGGAGGCTAAGTTCGGCGTCGACGCCTATCCGAACCGCATCCTCATGGCGGATCTTCCGGCGGGCTGCGAGTTGGTCCCCAATCCGGTCAATCAGATTCCAGGCTTCGCGCTGCGCCGTCACTGGTTCCTGCCCGGTTTCCCCCAGATGGCCTGGCCGATGGCGGAGTGGGTGCTGGACGGACGCTTCGGCCACTGCACGGTCTTGGGCGAGGCTGCGGTCGAGGTCAGGGGCGTCCCCGAAAGCCGTCTGATTCCGCTGATGCGCGACCTGGGCGATGCCTATCCGACGCTCAAGCTCTTCAGTCTGCCGCACATGGGCGAGGATCCGCGCATCCTGCTGGGCTTCCGGGGGCGGGGAGACCTTGGGCAGGCCATGGATGCCCTGCGCCAGGCGCTCGTTTCCGAGTCGATCGAATTTCGCGAGCCGCCATCCCGATCGACCCCCTTGGAGTGATACGGCGTGGATGGGGCGGCATGGTTTTCGGGACTCCGGTCACAGGATCCGGAAGGCGCCTTGAAGCGCGCCTGGGCCGCGCGTAGCATCGCGCGAGGTCCGCTTTCAGACACTTGAACGGTAGTCGCTCATGAGTATCCCGCTGCGCTCTCTCCTTCCGGCGGCGGCTTGACGTGACCAGGCCGATCGTGCACGGGGCTCGTGCTTCTCCTCTGTCTCTCCTCCGGCGCGGCCATTTCCGCGACCGCGCAACCGAGCGACGACGCGCTCTTCGACATGAGTTTGAGCGAGTTGCTCACCTTGCAGGTCACGACCGCCTCCAAGAAGGCGGAACCATTGTCGCAGACGGCGGCGGCGGTCTTCGTGATTACCCAGGAGGATCTCCGTCGCTCCGGCGTGACGACGGTGCCGGAGGCGCTGCGCATGGCGCCCGGCGTGCAGGTGGCGCGGATCGACGCCAACAAGTGGGCGATCTCCGCGCGCGGCTTCAACGGCCGCTTCGCCAACAAGCTGCTGGTCATGATCGACGGACGCAGCGTCTACACCCCGCTGTTTTCTGGCGTCTACTGGGATTCCCAGTCGCCCATGCTTGAGGACATCGAGCGGATCGAGGTCATTCGCGGTCCGGGCGCGACCCTTTGGGGCGCAAATGCGGTCAATGGCGTCATCAACATCATCACCAAGTCCTCGGCTGACACCCAGGGCGGTCTGCTGACCGCCTCCGCCGGCACCGAGGAGCGCGCGGCGGGCGCGCTGCGTTGGGGCGGCACGGTCGGCGAGATCGGTCACTATCGCGTCTATGGCCTGGGCTACGACCGCGACGGAACCCTGGACGCTGCCGCGCACAGCGATAACGCCGATGACTGGAACGGCGTCAAGTCCGGCTTCCGCGCCGATCTGACGCCGACCGGGCGGGACGAGGTCGCCCTGACGGGCAACCTCTATCGCGGTCGGAATGGCGAATCGGTCTACGACCTGAGCAATCTGAGCGCCCCCTCGACGATCGTCGACAAGACGACCGAGGTCACCAATGTCGACCTGCTGGGGCAGTGGACTCGCCACCTGTCCGACACCGACGACTTCACCTTCAAGAGCTATTACGACCACACCGAGCGGGATTGGGCGCGCATCGGCGAGGACCGGGATACCTTCGACTCGGAGCTGGAATACCGCACCCAGCAGTTCGCGCGTCAGGATCTGATCGCCGGGATCGGGTACCGCTACACCAGCGACCGGCTGGCCAACACCGAGCTGGTCGCGCTCTTGCCGGACGCCGATACCCTCAACCTCTTCAGCGCCTTCGTTCAGGACGACATTCGTCTGGTGCCGGAGCGCCTGACCCTGACCCTGGGCAGCAAGCTGGAACACAACGACATCACCGGATTCGAGGTCCAGCCGAATGCGCGGCTGCTGTGGACGCCAACCAAGACGCAGTCGATCTGGGCCTCGGTGGCGCGGGCGGTACGCACCCCGGGCCGGGGCGAACTCGACGCCGTCGTGCGGCGGGGGGTGCTGGCGGCTGGCACGGAACTGAATCCCAGCTCGGTTCCGGTGGAAGTGGTCGTCTATGGGAACAGCTATCTGGAATCCGAGAGCCTCATCGCTTACGAAACCGGCTACAAGTGGCAGGTCGACCGCTCGTTGAGTCTGGATCTTTCGGTGTTCTACAACGACTACCAGAGTCTGCGCTCCGCCACGCTGGGCGATCTGTCATGCAACCCGACCGGCACCTATCCCTATTGTCTCTTCTCGTCCTCGTCGTCCCTCATCAGTCTCGTCAAGCAGGGCGAACTGGGTAACGAGTCCAGCGGTCACTCGACGGGGGCGGAGCTGGCGGCCGACTGGCATCCCCGGCCCAACTGGCGCCTGCAGGGGGCCTACAGTTACCTGGATGCCGAGATCGCGGAGACCTCAGTGAACCGCTCGGTCGACGATCCCCGGAGCAGCCCGGCCAATCAGTTGTCGCTGCGCTCCTGGTTCAATCCGCGCGCGGACGTGGATCTGGATCTCTGGCTACGCTACACCGACGAGTCTCAAGTGGAGAGTCTGTTGGGCACGGTCACCATCGATCCCTATTGGGAGCTGGACGCGCGACTGGCCTGGCGTCCGACGCCCAAGCTGGAGCTGGCCCTGGTGGGTCAGAACCTCCTCAACGATGCGCATGTCGAGGGCTACTCGGAGCTCGGGGATATCCCCCTGACCAGCCTGGAACGGTCGGTCTATTTCAAGATGAGCCTGAGTTTCTGAGCCGCACGCCGATTCGCCGGATCAGGTCTCTCGATGTCCCTCTCCAGCTCAAGTCGGCGGACAGCCCAGGCGCCAGGATTCTGCGCCGACCGCGCGCCGCCTCCGGTCGCTCGGCTGGATACGTCCTGTCGCTCCTCTGGGCGATGAGCGCTGCCGCCGCCAGCGCGCCGGAGCCATCGCGCGAGGATCGCATCAAGGCGGCGATCGTCTACAAGGTCGGCAAGTTCATCGACTGGCCGACGGATGCCTTCGCCAGCGCCGATGCCCCCTTGGAGGTCTGTCTCCTGGGCGAGGATGACTTCGCCGACGCCCTGTCGAGCATCGCCGGCCGCACCGTGCAGGGCCGGGCGGTTGCCTTCAAGATCATTCCCGCGACGAGCACGCCGCGGCCGGGAGAATGCCATATCCTCTTCCTGCCGCGCTCGGCCGCTGGAAGATCCGCCACGGTGCTGCGCGCCCTGGCGGGCAAGCCGGTGATGACGATCAGCGACATCCCCGACTTCGCGCGGGTCGGGGGCATGATCTCGCTGGTGCGCAGCGGCAACCGTATCGGCTTCGAGATCGATCCCAAGGCGGCGGCCAGCGCGGGTCTCGCGGTCCGCGCGCAGTTGCTGGATCTGGCCGAGATCGTGGGGCACTGAATGATTCGGCTCATCCGCCGCCTGCCCATCAAGGCCAAAATCATCGCGATGGTGGTCGCCATCGCCAGTTTGGTCCTGGTGCTGGCGACCCTGACTTACATGTTCGCCGAGCATCGGGCCCAGCGCGCCAATCTCATGGGATCGGCGACCGCGCTGACCCGGGTCATCGGCCTGAACGCCTCGGCGGCGCTGGTTTTCGACGACCCGGAGACCGCCAGCGAGATCCTCGGCGCCCTCAGCGAGCAGCCGGAGGTGCTGGCGGGTTGGATCATCAAGCCGGATGGCAAGCGGCTGGCGGACTACACCAGGGCGCATGTGGAGCCCGCGCACCTGAGCGAGATCGCCGCGACCGCCTTCGAGCGGGGAGCCGTCGCGGAGGCCCGTTTCCACGACCGGCACCTGGCGGTCATCCAGGAGATCCGCGTCGAGAATCGTCCGGTCGGGTTCATCGATCTGCGTTTCGATCTCGCGCCGCTACGCGCCAGCGCCCTGCGCCAGCTCACGATTGCCGCGCTGGTGCTGCCTCCGGCGGCACTCTTGGCCTATCTGCTCGCCTCGGGACTCCAGCGCCTGCTTTCGCGGCCGCTGTTGTCGTTGATGCGAACCATGGAACAGGTATCGCGCGAAGGGAACTACGCCATGCGCGCGCCAATCTTCGCCGAGGACGAGCTGGGCACCCTGACCCAGGGCTTCAACGGGATGCTGGAGCAGATCCGCAAGCGTGACGACGCTCTGGCCGAGGCGATGGTCGAGCTCAAATCCGCCAAGGAGGCGGCGGAATCGGCGAATTCCGCCAAGTCGGTGTTTCTCGCGACCATGAGCCACGAGATCCGCACCCCGATCAGCGGGGTACTGGGCATGACCGAGCTGCTGCTCGACACCGACCTCTCCGAGCAACAGCGTCGGCTCGCGCGCTCGGCCCATCGCTCGGTGCTCAACCTGCTGGCGCTGATCAACGACATCCTCGATTTCTCGCGCATCGAGGCGGGCCGACTGGAGCTGGAGCGCATCCCATTCGATCCGCGCGAGGTGCTGGAGGATGCCCTGGAGGTCCTGCGCGGGGCGGCGCGGCGCAAGTCGATCGCGCTCGCCAGCCACCTCGATGCGTCCGTTCCGCCGCACCTCATCGGCGATCCCACGCGGCTGCGTCAGGTCTTGCTCAATCTGGCGGGCAACGCGGTGAAATTCACCGAGCGGGGACGGGTCGAGATCCGCCTCGCCGCGGAGGGCATCGCGGATGGATGGATCCTGCTGCGCGGCACGGTCGAGGATACTGGGATCGGCATCTCGCAGGACGCCTGCGCGGCCATCTTCGATCAGTTCAGTCAGGCCGACAGCTCAACCTCGCGGCGCTTTGGCGGATCCGGGCTCGGGCTTGCGATCTCGCGCAAGCTGGCGCGGATGATGGGCGGCGACATTCAGGTGACTAGCCAGCTTGGCATCGGCTCGACCTTCATCTTCACCGCCCGCCTGGCGGTGAGTTCCGCCCCGGCGCCGGCGCGGGAGCGACCCGCCGCCGCGATCAGCGAGGGAGTGCGCCTGTCCGGGCGCGTCCTGGTGGCCGAGGACAATCCCGTGAATCAGCAGTTGGCGCAAGGCATGCTGGAGCGTCTGGGCTGCGAGGTGACGCTCGTCGACGACGGTCGCGCCGCCTGTGAGCGCGTCAGCGCCGAGCGCTTCGACCTGATCCTGATGGACTGTCACATGCCGGGTCTGGATGGGTTCGCGGCGGCGCGTCTGATCCGCGAATGGGAGAACGGCCGGGGACGCTTGCCGATCATTGCCCTGACCGCCGATGTCCAGGGCGAAACCCAGGACAAGTGCATCGCCGCCGGCATGGATGCCTATCTGAGCAAGCCCTTCACGCGACGACAGCTCGCGGCGATGCTGGCCGGCTTCCTGCCGCGCGAGGCGAGGGATGTCGCGTCCCCCGCCGAGCCGGAGGCCCGTCGCGAGGACGAGGCCGAGGTGCTGGATCCGGCCGCCCTCGACCATATCCGCTCGTTACAGCCGGCGGGGGCCGCGGATCTCTTGACCCGGATCATCGACCTTTTCTTGAACGATACGCCCCCGCTGTTGCGGCAGATGCGCGAGGCGCTGGCCGAGGGTGACCTCCAGTGTGTTTGCGACGCGGCGCATCGCATCAAATCGGGCGCGGCGAATCTGGGTGGCAAGCGCTTCGCCCATCTGTGCGGCGAGCTGGAACGGCGCGCGACCGACGGCGGCATCGCCGACGCGGAGGCCCGGATCCAGCGGCTGGAAGCCGACTATGCACGCCTTGCCACGCTCCTATCGCTGGAGCGCGCCGCATGACCGCCCAGCGCAAGCCCCGCGCACCGCGTTCACTTCCGGAAATGCGGCGGGCCTTCCAAACACGACAGCGAGTGATAAGCCATGACGGAGCTGCCTGACTCATGTTGATGCGTTCCCGATCCAGCGCGCGTGCCTTGGCACGGCCGCGCTCCTCATCGGTCTGGGGTTGGGTCTGCCGGCGCGGGTCGCCGCGCAGGATCTGGCGACACTCAAGGGCATGAGCCTGGAGGAACTGGCCGACCTTCAGGTCTCCATCGTCTCCAAGCGCCCAGAGCGTCTGGCGGACAGCGCGGCGGCCGTCTACGTGATCACGGCCGACGACATCCGTCGCAGCGGCTACACCAGCATTCCGGAGCTCCTCCGCCTGGTGCCTGGATTCAATGTCGCGCGCATCGACACCTCGGAATGGGCGATCACGTCCCGCGGCTTCAACGGGCTCTTCGCCAACAAGCTGCTGGTCATGATCGACGGGCGCAGTGTCTACACTCCATTGTTCTCCGGGGTCTTCTGGGAGTCCTTCGACACCCCGCTGGAGGACATCGAGCGCATCGAGGTGATTCGCGGTCCTGGTGCCTCCTCTTGGGGTGCCAATGCGGTGAACGGCGTGGTCAACGTCATCACCAAGAACGCCGGGGAGACCCAGGGCACCCTGGTCTCCGGCTACGCGGGCAATCAGGAGCGCGGCGTCGTCGTGCGCCAGGGTGGGGCCGTGAGCGGGAACGGCTATCTCAGGCTCTACGCCAAGTACGACGATCGCCTGGACGAGCCGGACCGGCCCGGCACGCATGACGAGGACGATTTCACCGGTCGCAGCGCCGGCCTGCGCGGCGACTGGGATTTGGGGCCAAGAGACAATCTGAGCGTGCAGAGCGATCTGGAGTCGACCGACGCCGAGGACCCGGAAATGAACCGTGGCAGCGCCAGCCTGCAATGGGAGCATGCGCGCGACTCCGGCGCGGCGGATACCCTGCGGCTGTCGTATGACCGCAACGAGCTGCAGACCAGCACCAGCTCCGGCCTGGACCAGGTGAGCGAGGATCTGGACACCATCGACTCGGAGTACCGCCACCATCTCGCCCCCCTGGGCCGGCACGATCTCAATCTGGGTCTCGGCTATCGCTGGTACCGCAGCCTCATTGCTGGCGGCGAATCGATCCACGCCGATCCCGCGCAGCGCGACTTCACCCTGCTGAGTACCTTCGTCCAGGATGAGATCGCCCTGGTCGAGGAACGCTGGTACCTGACGCTCGGCACCAAGTTAGAGCACAACGATTTCACGGGTCTGGAAGTCCAGCCCAGCATCCGCACCCGCTGGAATCCAGACCTCGCCTCCACCCTCTGGGGCGCGGTCTCGCGGGCCGTGCGCACACCCTCGCGCGGGGAGCTCGATCTGATCGGGGAGAGCCAGGTCCTCTCGGACGGCGAGCAGGCCAGCGTGCTGGGTCTGCCGGTCGCGGCGCGCGCAACCGGGACCGGGAGCATGCGCAGCGAGGAGCTCATCGCCTACGAGCTGGGCTATCGCTGGCGTCCCGCAAAGGTCTTCGGCATCGATCTCGCCCTCTTCTACAACGACTACGACGAGCTGCGCACCATTGAATACTCTGACCTGCACCTGGAGCTTGATCCCTACCCGCGCTGGGTGCTGGATGCGACCGCGGAGAACCGGCTGCAGGGCGAGACCCATGGCTTCGACCTGGTCGCGGATTGGCGCCCCGGCGAGGACTGGCGCCTGCAAGCCTGGTACTCCGTGATGCAGATGGATCTGGAGGCCGACGCCTTGACCACCGACCCCGATGCCCTGGCACTGGCCGGGCGCTACCCCCAGCAGCAGGCCGGTCTGCGCCTGAGCATGGACTTGCGGCCGGACCTCGAGCTGGATCTCTACGCCCGCTACGTCGACCAGTTGCCCGACTTCGAGGTGGACGCCTATACGGAGCTGGACGCGCGGCTCGCCTGGCGGGTCAGCCCACACCTGACGCTGGCCCTGGTCGGACGCAATCTCCTCAACCCCTCGCACCTGGAGTATGGGAGCGAAACCCTGGGTAGCACGCCGAACGAAATTGCGCGCGAGGTCATGCTAAAGGTCGAGGCGAAATACTGAGCGGGAAGCGTTCGGCCGATTGATGGAGCAACAGGTGCGCAGTTTCACAAGGCGATTACACAGACGGGGATCTCAGTCCGCGCCAACCGCGGGTCCGGGGGCCTGGGTCGCGCGCGTCTGTCTCGCCATCGGCCTCACCCTCGCCGCGGCAGGTCAGGCGCGCGCCGGGAGCTTCTCGGATCTTGAGGTGCGCGCGGTCTATCTCTACAACTTCGCGGCCTTCGTCGATTGGCCGTCCACCGCGTTCGCGTCGCCCACTAGCCCGATCCGCTATTGCGTGCTGGCCAGCCGAGGGCTCTACGACAGTCTGGAACAGGCGCTCGCGGGCGAGAAAGTCGCCGGACGCGCCCTTGAGCTGGTGGCGGCGGATGCCCCGGAGACCTGGCCGGACTGTCATCTGCTCTATGTCGACCTTGGGTTTCAGGCCCGGACCGGAGCGGTCTTGAACGCCACGCGCGGGAAGCCAGTGCTGACCGTCGGCGACTCCGAGGCATTCGCCCAGCGCGGCGGGATGATCGGTCTCGTGCGCAGTGGCGGGCGTTTGCGGACCTTCATCAATCGCGAGGCGCTCGCCAGCGTTGGCATCCGGGTCAGCTCCAAGCTGCTGCGTCTGTCAACCCTGGTGTCGGAAGGCGCGGAACAATCCCCGCCATGAGCGCGAAATCGCAAGCCTGAACCTCGGACCCGAGCCAAGAGCGGACAGGGCGCGCACGGAACCCTCCGTGCTTGCCGCGCGCGGCGTATTCCGAATGCCAGTCATGGCCTATTCAAATCATTGAGAAACGCGCGATCCTCGCGTCTTTGCGGGTCAATGGGCGCGGTCGGATGAACGGTCGGTGCCAGCGCGCGAAGGGCATCACAAGTCAGGACTCTCCACATTGAAGGCCAGCGTCATCGCGCCTAGGATGATCAGTGAAGCCGACGCGATGGTCGGGCCTTTCGCTGGAGGCGCCACGAGTCTTGGCTCGACCGCGCTCTTGGGGCCGAGGGCTCCCTCGCGACAGGGAGCCGGAGCAAGCCCGGATGTCCGACAAGAAACCGATCGCCGGAGCCATGACCACCCCGATTTCAACCAAACAGCCCCTCGCGCAACCGCCTCGCGGTCGTGCCGCCGTCCCTCAGGTGGCGCTGGCCCTGCCGCTGGCCGGGCGGGCTGGGTGTGCGCGATGAAAGGACAGCCACGCAACTCGATCAGCCGCAAGCTGCGACGCATCATCATGGCCACCACACTGGTGTCGCTGGTGGTGGCGATGCTGGCCGTGCTCGGTTTGCAGGCGATGGCGTATCGCCATGCCCTGCTGCGGCACGTCTCGGTGCTGACCCAGGCGATCGGCACGACCACGACCGCGGCACTGGAGTTCGGCGACGGCAAGACCGCGGCGCGTCTCCTCAATGCGCTCAGGGCGGAGCCCGAGGTCCGCCAGGGCTGGTTGCTGGATGCCAATGGGGCGCTGCTCGCCACCTATCCCGCCACCGCGGACGCCGCCACCACGGCGGGAGCGGACGCCCCCGCCGAGCTGCCCGAGTGGCTCCCGGCGGCCCTGCCGTCCGGCCACGAGACATCTCTCTTCACCGCCCAGATGCTCCACTACGCCGCGCCCATCCTCTTCGATGGCGAACGCATCGGCTGGGTGGCGATCGATGCCGGACTTGCCGGGCTCTACGCCAATCTGCGCTGGAGTCTGCTGTTGCTGCTGGGGGTTCTGATTCTGGCCTCGGCGTTGGCGCGGGTGATCTCCGGGCGTTTGCAGCGCCGCATCAGTACCCCCATCCTCAAGCTCTCGTCCGTCATGGAGCGGGTTTCCAGCGAGCAGGATCACGGCCTGCGCGCGGAGCCGGGCGAGGACGACGAGATCGGCCGTCTGATCGAGGGCTTCAACGACATGCTGGGCCAGTTGGGCGAGCGCGACCAGCGGCTCGCCCAGCATCGGCAAACCCTGGAGCGGGAAGTCGCGGACCGCACCGCCGACCTCTCGCGCGCCAATGCCGAGCTGGTCCAGGCGGTCGCGGACGCCGAGCAGGCCCGGGCAAGCGCGGAACAGGCGCGCGAGGCCGCCGAGCAGGCGAGTCGTGCCAAGACCCAGTTCCTCGCCAACATGAGCCACGAGATCCGTACCCCGATGAATGGGGTCATCGGCATGAGCGAGCTGCTGCTCGCCACCGAGCTGACGCCCGCGCAGCGGCGCTTTGCCGGGGCACTGGCGCGCTCCGGGCGGTCGCTGCTCCTGATCATCAACGACATCCTTGACGTCGCCAAGATCGAGGCCGGACGCATGGTGCTCGACCGCGCCGAGTTCGCCCTCGCCGAGCGTATCGAGGAGGTGGTGGACCTCTTCGCCGAGCGCACCCATGCCAAGGGGCTGGCGCTGGTCTGCGATCTGGCGCCGGAGCTGCCCGAGCGGGTGATGGGCGACCCGGTCCGGATCAACCAGATCCTCGGCAATCTGCTCAGTAACGCGATCAAGTTTACCCAGGACGGGGAGGTGCGGGTCAGCGTCCGGCTGGAGTCGCGCGAGGATGATCGGGCATGGATCGCCATCGAGGTCGCGGACACCGGCATCGGCATTCCCGCCGATCAGCACCTTGGGGTCTTCGAGGCATTCTCGCAGGCCGACGGCTCGACCACGCGCGCCTTCGGCGGCACCGGGTTGGGACTTGCCATCGCCAAGGAGCTGGCGACCCTCATGGGCGGCACCATCGGGATCGAGAGCGAGGTCGGTCGCGGGGCGCGTTTCCAGGTCTCGCTGCCCTTGACCGTGGTCCAATGGTGGCGGCATCGGCCGGAGTACCTGGCGCGCTTGGCCGGTCGACGGCTGCTGGTGGTCGAGCCGCATCACGGCACCCGCGACTCGATCGCGGCCTACGCACGGGAAGCCGGGCTCACCGTCGTCGCGCGTGCCCGGTCGGACGCGGCGCTGCTGGCGTTGCGCGAGGCGCACGCGGCGGGCACGCCCTTCGACATCCTCATGCTCGATTCCAGTCTCGCGGATCTCGACACGCTGGCCGGCGAGGCGGCCATCGAGCAGGATCCGGCCTTGCAGGAAATCGAGCGCATCCTGCTGATTCCCATGAGTCTGGAATGGCAGCCCGCGCGGACGCACGGGCTGCGGCTCGGCGCCTATCTGCCCACGCCGGTCAGGCGCGGCCCGCTGTTGGCGTGTCTGGCGGGCGTGGATGACACCGCTGGCGTCACCGATCCGGAGCAGGCGCGCATCTTCGAAACGGCACGCCCGGAGGCGCTTGGGCTCCGGGTCCTGGTGGCCGAGGACAACGTGGTCAACCAGGAGCTGGTGGTCGCCATGCTCCAGCAGTTGGGTTGCACGGCCCGGCTGGTGTTCGACGGTCAGGCGGCGATCGAGGCCAGCGCGTCCGAGCCCTTCGACGTCATTCTCATGGACTGTCAGATGCCCCGCGTCGACGGTTACGAGGCGACGCGCGGGATTCGCGCGCGCGAGTCGGGAACCCCCAGCGCGCGGGTGCCGGTCGTCGCCTTGACGGCCCATGCCATGACCGGCGATCAGGAGCGCTGTCTGGCCTCTGGCATGGACGACTATCTGACCAAGCCGATTTCATTGCCGGTGCTGCGCCAGGCGTTGCTGCGCTGGTCGGCGCCCGGCGAATCCCGCGCGGTGCCCGTCAAACCACTCTCGGTCAAGCCGGCGGTGGCTGAGCGCCTACTGGAGATCGCCAACCCGGCGACGGATACGATCGATTTTAGTGATCTGACCTGCCTGCCGATTCTGGACACCGCGGAGCTGGAGGAGATCGTGCTTTTCAGCCCGGAGTCCGGGGCCGAGCTGCGCGAGCGGCTGATCGGGAGCTTCCTGGGCGCGGAGCCGGACCTGATCGCGAGGATGCGATTGGGCCTGGACTGCGGTCGCGCCGATCTGGTCCGCGCGGCCGCGCATTCGCTGCGCTCCAGCGCGGCCGCGCTTGGCGCGCGCCGCCTGGCGGAGCTCTGCGGGCGGCTGGAGCAGATGGCCAAGGCGCGGGAGGAGACGGATGGCGCGCCGCTCTCGGCGGCCGAGATTCTGCCGATGCTGGAGCGTTGCGAGGCCGAGACCAACGCCGCGCTGGACCGCTATTTGGCCGAGGCGCGGGCACGCCAGCCAGCGGCGGAGGTCGCGCCCGTCGCGGCGGAGACTCCGGCGGTGGCGAGCGTCCCGTCGAGCGAGAACACCGCGATAGCGCAGCAGGGCGCTTCCGCCGTGGTGATCCCACGGCCGCGGGTTCTCGTCGTCGACGACGACCCGCCGATGCAGATGCTGGCGCGCTGGAATCTCAACCGGTTCGGATTCGCCTATGTCGGTGCCACCAGCGGGCGGCAGGCGCTCGCGGCGGCGCGCGAGGAGCCGCCGGATCTGGTGCTCCTGGACGTCATGATGCCGGAGCTCGATGGCTTCGCCACCTGTCGTCTGCTCCGCGCCGAGCCGGAACTCGCGCTGGTGCCGATCCTGATGGTGACCGGGCTCGACGACATCGAGTCGATCGAGCGCGCCTACGAGTCCGGGGCGACCGATTTTCTCGCCAAGCCGGTGAACTGGACCCTGATGGCCCACCGCGTTCGCTATCTGCTGCGCGGTCATGCCACGCTCTCCGCGCTGCACCAGAGCGAGGCGCGCAACAGTGCTCTGATCGCCGCCATCCCCGATGCCCTGCTGAGGGTCGATCGCCATGGCCAGATCCTGCAATTCAAGCCGGGGCGGGTGCTGCATGGGTTCGCGGAGCGGGCCGAGACGCTCGCGGCGGACCTCTCGGAGCTGTTGCCGGAGGCCGTCTGCGCGGCGGTTAAGCGCGAGATCAGCGCCTCGCTCCAGGATCGCTCGGTGCGGGAGATGGAGCTGGAGGTGCCGGGCGGCGACCACGAAACGCTGGTCTTCGATGCCCGTTTCATCGCCATCGACGCCGAGCAGGTCATCCTCCTGCTGCGTGACATCACCCAGCGCAGGAATCGTCAGCGGGTGATCCACCGGCTGGCCTATCGCGATGGTCTGACCGGTCTGGCCAATCGCCAGCAATTCAGCCAGGATCTGGCCGAAGCGCTCGCCAACGCGCGTCGGCACGACGATCATGTGGCCGTGCTCTTCCTCGACCTGGATCAGTTCAAGCGCATCAATGACTCGCTCGGGCATGGTATTGGCGATGAGCTGCTGATGAGCGCGGCGCAGCGTCTGGAGTCCGCGGTTGAGCAGATCGCCCAATCCGCGGATGGCGGAGGCCAGACACTCTCCAAAACCGTCGCGCGCCTCGGCGGGGACGAGCTGACGGTGATCCTGGGCGGAAGCGGGGCCGACCAGGCCGCGCGCATGGTCGCCGAGCGTATCGTCCACCGCTTTCGCGAGCCCTTCGACATTGCCGGTCATAGCATCGTCTGCACTGTATCAGTCGGAATCGCGCTCTGCCCGGAAGACGGGGAGACCTCGGAAGCCCTGCTCAAGCATGCCGACACCGCCATGTATGCCGCCAAGCTCAAGGGTCGCAACAACTACCAGTTCTTCCTCCCCTCGATGGGCGAGGCGGCCTCGCGCAAGCTCGAAATCGAGGCCCGGATGCGGGTGGGGCTGGAGCGGGGCGAATTCGCGCTCTACTACCAGCCAGTGGTCCATATCGCCACCGGCGAGACCGTGGCGCTGGAGGCGCTGCTGCGCTGGCAGGATCCCGAGCGTGGGCTGATCGGTCCGAATTCCTTCATTCCGATTGCCGAGGAGTCCGGTCTGATTCTGCCGTTGGGGGCCTGGGTGATCGACGAAGTGGGACGCCAGCTCAATGCCTGGGGGCGCCAGGGACTCTCCCTGGGAGTCTCGATCAACCTCTCGGCCCGCCAGTTCAATCAACAGGGGCTGCTCGAACGGCTGCTCGAGGTCGCTCAGGATCTGCGCGGTGGCACACTCGAGGTCGAGATCACCGAGAGCCTGCTGCTGGACCAGGACGCCCGCCTGATCGACACGCTGACGCGGTTGCGCGCGGAGGGCGTGCGGATCGCCATCGACGACTTTGGTACCGGCTATTCGTCGCTCGCCTATCTGCAGAATCTTCCGATCGACACGCTGAAGATCGACCGCAGTTTCATCCGCGAGATTGGCGGTAAGCACCCCAGCGATCCGCTGGTGCGGACCATCCTCTCCCTGGGCAAGGGGCTGGGGCTGAATATCGTCGCGGAGGGCGTGGAGACCGAGGAGCAGCTCCGCTTCCTGGCGCGCGAGGGTTGCCATTCCGTTCAGGGCTATCTGTTCGCCCGCCCGCTCTCGCCCCATCAGCTCATGACCTATCTGCTGCGGGGCGAGAAGGTTCCTGGCGTCCTGGCCGGCTCTTCGCCCGCCGTGGAATTGAGGACATGCGCATGACTGCAACGACATCGCGGGATCCCGACGGCTTCGAGCTGCACCCCAGGCTGCGGGCCGATACCTGGCCGCTCGGGGAGTCCCCGGACAGCCTCTTGCTGCTGATGAATAACGCCCTGGTGCCTTGGCTCATCCTGGTGCCCAAGACGCGAGTGCTGGAGCTGCACCATCTGGAGTCGGATCGACGGCGGCGGATCCGCGATGAAACGGACCTGGTGTGCGATTTCCTGGAACGCGAGCTGCGGCCGGACAAGCTCAATGTCGCGACCATCGGCAATCTGGTGCCGCAGCTCCATATCCACCTCATCTGCCGCTACCGGCAAGATGTCTACTGGCCCACGCCCGTCTGGGGCCATCAAGAGCGACGCGACTACCAAGCCGAAGAGGTCGAACAGCTCCTCGCGCGCGTTCGCGGCGAACTCGGCGAGATCTTCACGTAGAGCAAGGGCGGCTCGCCCGACATGCGCTGATGCTCAACTCCGCCTGCGTGGACGGGCTTTGCCCATCCCAAGGGGCTTTTGAGCTAGCATGCCTCTGTCGCTCCACTCGATGAGGATCTCCGATGTCACGTCAAGCGTCGCTCTCCGGCCCATCGTGCACCCCGCGCGCCGGACTTTCGCTCCATGCCAAAGCACCCCTATTGGTCGCCGGACTGGTGCTGGTGCTGGCGGGCTGCGACCAGGCCAAGCAAGCCGCCGCCCCCCAGATGCCGCCGCCGGCCGTGATCGCGTTGGCCGCCAAGTCCCGAGATGATCGAGGAGGACCGTCTCAGTTCGTCGGTCGCGTGGTCGCGGTGAATCGGGTCGAACTGCGGGCGCGGGTCGAGGGTTTTCTCAAGGAGCGGCGCTTCACCGAAGGGCAGGCGGTGGCGGTCGGGCGACGTGCTCTTCCTCATCGAGCCAGACCAATATCAGGCCGTCGTCGAGCAGCGACAGGCGGATGTGGCCAAGGCCAAGGCCGATGCGCAGAACGCCGACGCCCAGCTCAAGCGCGGCCTGGAACTGCTGACGCAGAAGAACATCGCCAAGGCCAAGGTGGACGAGCTCCAGGCCGCCGCCTCGGTGGCGAAGGCGAGCATCGCCCAGGCCGAGGCGGCCCTGACGGCGGCGCAAGCTCGATCTGAGCTACACCCAGATCATCGCCCCGGTCGCGGGGCGGATCGGGCTGGCGCAGCTACACGGTCGGCAATCTGGTCGGCCCCTCGTCCGGGGTGCTGGCGACCATCGTCAGCCGCGATCCCATCTATGTCCAGTTTCCCGCTGACCCAGCGCGAGCTGCTCGACGGCCCGGCGCGATGTCAAGGCCAAGGGCGGCGATCCGCAAGAACGTCATGGTCAACGTCCGGCTGCCCGATGGCAGCCTCTACGATCATCCCGGACACCTGGATTTCGTCGACGTGACCACCGATCAGGGCACCGACTCGGTGACCCTGCGCGCCGAGCTGCCCAACCCGGACGGCATCCTGGTCGACGGCCAGTATGTCGGTGTGGTGCGTCCAGAGCGGCGAGCCCGAGTCGGCGATCCTCATTCCGCAGTCGGCGCTGCAGGTCGATCAGCAGGGCGTCTTTGTGCTGATCGTCGATGCCGAGAGCAAGGCGCAGATCCGCCGTATCGAGACCGGGCCCGACCAAGGGCGCCGACATCGCCGTGCAAGACGGGGCTCAAGGAGGGCGAGCTGGTCATCACCGAGGGCATCCAGAAGGTGCGGCCCGGACAGGCGGTCAAGGCCGCGCCCGCCGCCGCCGCTCGCCCAGGGGGCGGCCGAGGGAGGTGCCGCGCCATGATCTCCGACATCTTCATCGACCGGCCGCGGCTGTCGATCGTCATCTCGGTCGTCATCACGCTCGCCGGGCTGATCGCCATCACCCAGATCCCGGTCGCCCAGTTCCCGGACATCGTGCCGCCGCAGGTCTCGGTGACCGCCGTCCTATCCCGGCGCCAGCGCCGCCGTGGTCGAGTCGACGGTCGCCCAGCCGATCGAGTCCAAGGTCAACGGCGTCGACAAGATGCTCTACATGAAGTCGAGCAGCGGCAATGACGGCAGCTATACGCTCAACGTGACCTTCGCGCTCGGCACCGACCCGGACATCAATACCGTCAACGTCCAGAACCGGGCCAACCTGGCGCATGGCCCAGCTCCCGGATGAGGTCAAGCGCCAGGGTCTGACGGTCAAGAAGAAGTCCACCGCCATGCTGCAGGTGGTGGCGCTCTACTCGCCCAAGGCAGCCTACGACGCGCCTCTTCCTGAGCAACTACGCGACCATCAATGTCATCGATACCCTGGCGCGGGTGCCCGGCGTCGGCGAGGTCTTCCTGTTCGGCCCGCTCGACTACAGCATGCGGATCTGGCTGGATTCGGACCGTCTGACCGCGCTGGGGCTCACGCCCGTCCGATGTGATCTCCGCCATCCAGAGCCAGAACGTCCAGGCGGCGGTCGGGCGCATCGGCGCCCAGCCCATGACCGCCGGATCAGCAGTTCCAGATCACCCTCCAGACCAAGGGCCGGCTGACCGACGTCGGGCGAGTTCGAGCAGATCGTGGTGCGCGCCAATCCGGACGGCTCCACCGTGCGGGTCAGGGACGTCGGCCGGGTGGAACTGGGCTCGCAAGCAGTCGCGACTCCTTCAGCCGGCTGGACGGCAGCGACACCGCCGCCATGGCCGATCTATCTGGCCCCCGGCGCCAATGCGGTGGCGGTGGCGAACGGCATCCAGGCGGCCATGGAGCGGCTCGCCGAGCGCTTCCCGGACGACCTCGACTACGCCGTCATCTATGACACCACGGACTTCGTCAAGGCCAGTCTCGAGAAGGTCATCCACACCCTGTTCGAGGCCTTCGTCCTGGTCATCCTCGTGGTGTTTCTCTTCCTCGGCAGTTGGCGCGCGACCCTGATCCCCTTGATCGCGGTGCCGGTGGCCCTGATCGGCACCTTCGCCTTCCTGCTCATGATCGGCTTCTCGGCCAACACCATCTCGCTGCTGGCGGTGGTGCTGGCCATCGGCATCGTGGTGGACGACGCCATCGTGGTGGTCGAGAACGTCGAGCGCATCATGGAAGAGGAGGGTCTCGCCGCCGCGCGAGGCGGCCAAGAAGGCGATGGGCCAGATCACCGGCCCCATCATCGCCATCACCCTGGTGCTGCTGTCGGTCTTCCTGCCGGTGGCCTTCATCCCCGGCATCACCGGCCAGCTCTTCCAGCAGTTCGCCGCCGTGGTCGCCTTCTCCATGCTGATCTCGGCGATCAATGCGCTGACCCTGTCGCCGGCCCTGTGCGCCATCCTGCTCAAGCCGACGCCACACAGACGCGGCCTCATGCGCTATCGTGATGGGCGGGATCGATCGGGTGCGCGACGGCTATGCCGCCATGGTCGCGCGGCTGGTGCGGGTCTCGCTCCTGGTGCTGGTCCTGGTCGCTGGGCGTCGGCGTCTGGCCACCGGCTGGCTGTTCAAGGTCACCCCGACCGGCTTCCTGCCGGAGGAGGATCAGGGCGCCTTCATGGCGCAGGTCCAGTTGCCCGAGGGCGCCTCGGTCAACCGCACCCTGGAGGTCGTCAAGCAGGTCGAGACGCATCATCGGCGCGGATCCGGCCATCGCGCATGTGCTGACGGTGCCCGGCTACAGCATCCTCGACGGCGCGGTGCAGTCCAACAGCGCCTTCTTGGTGGGCCGGCTCAAGCCCTTCGAGGAGCGCACGACGCCGGATCTCAAGGTCGATGCGGTGATCGACCGCTTCGTCGCCCAGACCATCGGCATCCCGAGCGCCCGGGTCATGCCCTTCAACCTGCCGCCCATCATCGGACTCGGCACCGGCGGCGGCTTCGAGTATCAGCTGGAAGACCTCCAGGGCCGTCCGCCGCGAGGAACTGGCCGCGGTCATGCGCGGGCTGGTGCTGGCCGCCAATCAGGATCCGGCGCTCTCAACGGGTCTTCTCCACCTGGGCGACCGACAACCCCCAGGTCTTCCTCGACATCGACCGCGAGAAGGCCCAGACCCTGGGGGTGCAGATCAGCGACATCTTCACCGCGCTGCAGGCCACGCTCGGCGGCTATTACGTCAACGACTTCAACAAGTTCGGCCGCGTCTGGCAGGTCCAGGTCCAGGGCGAGGAGACGGACCGCCAGCAGTTCGACGACGTCTACCGCATCCATGTCCGCAACAGCCAAGGGCGAGATGGTCCCGATCCGTGCGCTTCATGGCGCCGGAGCTGATCCTCGGGCCGCAGCTGCTTCCAGCGCTACAACAACTACCGCAGCGTCACCATCCAGGGCGGACCGGCGCCCGGACGCAGTTCCGGCGACGCCCTCGCGGCCATGGAACGGCATCTCCGCCACGACCCTGCCCAGCCGGCTACGGCTTCGAGTGGACCGGCACGGCCTTCCAGGAGAAGGAGGCCGGCGGCAAGACGCCCATCGTGCTCGGGACTGGCGGTGCTCTTCGCCTACCTGTTCCTGGTCGGACTCTATGAGAGCTGGTCGATGCCGGCGGCGGTGCTGCTGTCGGTCACCGTCGGCGTGCTCGGCGCCATGTCCGCGCTCTGGATCGCGCGGGCTGCCCAACGACCTCTATGCCCAGGTCGGCATCGTGGTGCTGATCGGTCTGGCGAGCAAGAACGCCATCCTCATCGTCGAGTTCGCCATGGAGGAGCGCGCGGCAGGCGAGTCCATCCTGGAGGCCGCCGCCAACGCCGCGCGGCTGCGTATCCGGGCCGTGCTCATGACCAGCTTCGCCTTCATCCTCGGGCTGGTGCCGCTCGTCATCGCCAGCGGGGCAGGCGAGGCGAGTCAGCGCGGGGTGGGCACCGCCGTCTTCGGCGGCATGCTGGCCGCCTCGCTGATCGGCATCTTCCTGATTCCGATGCTCTATGTCGTCTTCCAGCGGTTGCGGGAGATGGTGCATGGCGAGCCAGCGGCTCGGGCGACCGCCGACATTTAGCCGATGCCAAGGGAAGAAAGTATCCGCTACGACATGCGCCGCCACGGGGGCGCCGATATCCCGCCATCCCCGGGGTAGCCAAGCGCTTGTCGGCGATTCGGGCGGCCCCAGGATCGCTGCCTTTCCTGTCTCGGTCCCGTTGCGAACGGGCTTGTTCTCCGCCGGAAATCGTTGGACGACTTGGCCGTTCGCCAGCCCGCTCGGGCCGGGCATCGCTGCCGCGCGGTTTACCCTCGGGTCGGCACGAGACTAGAATGCCCCATTTTTGTCGATCCGACCTCGCGAGCCCGGGAGATCCCTTGTCCTCAGTAACCGACCTTCGTTATCTCATCGCCCCCGGTGGCTCCCTGCGAGGGCGCTTGCGGGTACCAGGCGACAAGTCGATCTCCCATCGCGCCATCATGCTGGCGGCGATCGCCAATGGGGAGAGCCGGATCAGCGGCTTTCTGGAAGGCGCTGACGCGCTTGCGACGCTGGCGGCCTTCCGGCGGATGGGCGTCACGATCGAGGGTCCCGCCGAGGGCCAGCTCCGGGTCGGCGGCGTTGGGTTGCGCGGACTCGTCGCGCCGGATGGGCCGCTCGACATGGGCAACTCGGGTACGGCCATGCGGCTGTTATCTGGTCTGCTGGCGGGGCAGCGGTTCGGCGCGACGCTCATTGGCGATGCCTCGCTCACGCGGCGCCCGATGCGCCGGGTGACGGAGCCCCTTGCGGCGATGGGCGCGCGTATTCTTACGAGCCCCGAGGGCACCGCGCCGCTTCGCATTGAGCCGGTGCCGAATCTGAACGGCATCGAATACCGGCTGCCGATGGCCAGCGCCCAGGTCAAATCCTGCCTCATGCTCGCCGGCCTCTACGCCGAGGACGAGACCTGCGTGATCGAAACCGAGACGACGCGCGACCATACCGAGCGCATGCTTACCGCCTTCGGTTATCCGGTACGCCGTGTGGGTACGCGGGTCTGTCTGGTCGGTGGCGGCCGTCTGACCGGCTGTCGGCTGAAGATTCCGGCGGATATCTCCTCGGCCGCCTTCTTTTTGGTTGGCGCCAGTATCGCCCCCGGCTCGGACCTGCTGCTGGAGGAGGTCGGGATCAACCCCACCCGGGTCGGTATCGTCAATATTCTGCGTGCCATGGGCGGCGACATCGAGCTGATCGATCGTCGTATCTCGGGCGGCGAGCCGGTCGCGGACATTCGCGTCAAGTCGGCGCGGCTGCATGGGATCCGGATTCCGGTCGATCAGGTGCCGCTCGCGATCGACGAGTTCCCGGCGATTTTCATCGCCGCCGCCTGTGCCGAGGGCGAGACCATCCTGACCGGGGCCGCCGAGTTGCGGGTCAAGGAAAGCGACCGGATCCAGGTCATGGCCGATGGGCTGACCCAACTCGGCATCGAGGCCGAGCCGGGTCCGGATGGGATCCGTATCGTCGGGGGCGCGCTGGGATCGGCCGAGGCCGACGCGGCGGGCGAGGGCGCGATCCATGCCCACGGCGATCATCGCATCGCCATGGCGTTCGCGACCGCCGGCTTGCGCGCCCGCGGGCCGATCGAGATCCATGATTGCGCCAATGTGGAGACCTCCTTCCCAGGCTTCGCCGGTCTTGCGGCCCGCGCCGGTCTTGGGATCCAGGAGTTCGCGACGTGATCCCCGTCATTACCATTGATGGCCCCTCCGGTACGGGCAAGGGGACCATCGCTGACTTGGTTGCGCAACGGCTCGGCTGGCATGCGCTGGACAGCGGCGCGCTTTATCGGGTGCTGGGGCTCGCGGCTGGCCGGCGCGGCTTGGCGCTCGCCGACTCCGCGCCGTTGACGGCGTTGGCCGAGACCCTGCCGCTGAGCTTCGCGTCCGGCCGGGTGCTGCTGGAGGGCGAGGACGTCAGCGAGGCGATTCGAACCGAGGAGGCGGGGATGGCGGCTTCAGAGGTCGCGGCGCACCCCTCGGTGCGTGACGCCCTGCTGGATTGGCAGCGGCGGATGGCCGAGCCACCCGGTCTGGTCGCGGACGGCCGCGACATGGGGACCGTGGTATTCCCGCATGCCCCGTTGAAGATCTTTCTCGACGCGAGTGCCGAAGTCCGCGCCGAGCGGAGATATAAACAGTTGAAAGGAAAGGGGTTGGATGCTAACCTGCCGCAACTTACAGCGGACATTCGCGAGCGGGACGCGCGCGACCGATCCCGCTCGGTAGCTCCTCTGCGGGCCGCCGAGGATGCCGTCCTGGTGGATTCCACCGCCATGTCCATCGCTGAAGTGCTAGACCGGGTCCTGGAAGAGGTAAGGCGCGTCTTCCCGGGAATGGTCGTTCAGGAACCCTAGGAGCCGTCTACCGCCGCTGCCCGCCGGGCAGTTGACTGGACGTTCCTAACCGGCAGGGTCGGTGCGGTAAGCGCCGACCTTTTCATTTATTCAAAACCCCTCGCTCCGGATGGGGCGGGTTAGCGCGCCGTTCTCAGGATAACTGGATCTCATGACCGAAAGCTTTGCCGAACTCTTTGAACAAAGTCTGAATACCACCCAGCTCCAGCCAGGAGCCATCGTTATCGGGACCGTGATCGAGATCACCGCCGACAACGTCGTGATCAACGCCGGGCTCAAGTCCGAGGGCGTGATTCCCCGCGTCCAATTCCTGAGCCCCGAGGGCGTGCTGGAAGTGGCCGTCGGTGACGAAGTGGAAGTCGCCCTGGATGCCGTCGAGGACGGCTTCGGCGTGACCCGCCTGTCGCGCGAGAAGGCAAAGCGCTTCGCCGCCTGGGATTATCTGGAGAAGGCGTTCGAGAAGGCCGAGACCGTCAAGGGTCTCATCAACGGCAAGGTCAAGGGTGGCTTCACCGTCGACCTGGGAACCGTGCGCGCCTTCCTGCCCGGTTCGTTGGTGGATGTGCGCCCGGTGCGCGACACCACCTACCTCGAAGGCAAGGAGCAGGAATTCAAGGTCATCAAGCTCGACCGCAAGCGCAACAACGTGGTCGTCTCCCGCCGCGCGGTGGTGGAAGAAGAGTACAGCGCCGAGCGCGATACCCTGCTGAAGAACCTGGAAGAGGGCATGCAGGTCAAGGGTGTGGTCAAGAACCTGACCGACTACGGCGCCTTCCTGGATCTGGGCGGCATCGACGGCCTGCTGCACATCACCGACATGGCCTGGCGTCGCGTCAAGCATCCGTCCGAGGTGGTCGAGATCGGTGACGAGATCGACGTCAAGGTGCTCAAGTTCGACCGCGAGCGTCAGCGCGTCTCGCTCGGCCTCAAGCAGATGGGCGAGGATCCCTGGGTCAACATCTCGCGCCGTTATCCGGAGAGCACCCGCGTCTTCGGCAAGGTCACCAACATCGCCGACTACGGCTGCTTCGTCGAGATCGAGGAAGGCGTCGAGGGTCTGGTGCACGTCTCCGAGATGGATTGGACCAATAAGAACATCCACCCGAGCAAGGTCGTTGCGCTCGGCGACGATGTCGAGGTCATGGTGCTGGACATCGACGAGGAGCGTCGCCGCATCTCGTTGGGCATCAAGCAGTGCGCCATGAACCCCTGGGACGAGTTCGCCGTCACCCACAAGAAGGGCGACCACGTCTCCGGCAAGATCAAGTCGATCACCGATTTCGGTATCTTCATCGGTCTGGACGGCGGCATCGACGGTCTGGTTCACCTCTCCGACATCTCCTGGGACGAGGCCGGCGAGCAGGCCCTGCGTCGCTACAAGAAGGGCGATGAGCTGGAAACCGTGGTGCTATCGGTCGATCCCGAGCGCGAGCGCATCTCGCTCGGCGTCAAGCAGCTCGACAAGGATCCCTTCTCCAGCTTCGTGGCCCTGCATGACAAGGGCAGCGTGGTGATCGGCGTGGTGGCCGAGGTGGACGCCAAGGGCGCGACCATCACCCTGGGTGATGGCGTCGAAGGCTATCTGCGCGCCTCCGAGATCTCCCGCGACCGCGTGGAAGACGCCCGCGTGCTGCTCAGAGTCGGCGAGGAAATCGAGGCCAAGTTCATGGGCGTCGATCGGAAGAACCGCACCCTGTCGCTCTCCATGAAGGCTAAGGACATGGAAGAAGAGCAGTCGGTCATGAAGGGCTACTCGCGCGACTCCGCGAGTGGCACCGCAACCCTCGGCGATATCCTGAAGGAGCAGATGGAAGAGGCTCAACGCGGGAACTGATCCCCGCCGAGGGCAACTGGATGTGGGGTCCGGTCGTCTGACCGGACCCTGGGTTTTTTCCCAGGAGTCGACGACATGACAAAATCGGAGCTGATCGACATTCTGGCCGCCGAGCAAGACCATCTTCCCTACAAAGATGTCGAGGAGGCCGTCCGCAAGATGCTCGAGCGCATGAGCACCGCGCTCGCGTCTGGTGAGCGAATCGAGATCCGCGGATTCGGCAGCTTTTCGCTGCATTACCGCCCTCCGCGCATCGGACGCAATCCCAAGACAGGCGATTCGGTGGCCTTGGCTGGCAAGTATGTGCCACATTTCAAACCCGGCAAGGAACTCCGGGATCGTGTCAACGAAGCCTTCCAGGGCAACGCGCCGCTAGCCGAGGTGGACGACGAGGAAGAGGCTCGGCGCGTCCCCCGCGTGGCCGCCCGCTGATCGCAAAGCTGTTTTTGGCTGGCGCCGTCACCCTGGCGCCAGTTCCCCTGCTCCCGCCAAACATCTGTTTCCTCAATCCAGCCCAAGCGCCCATTCCGTGCCTTGGCCAAACTTTTCCTGGCTGGCCGTTCGCCGTGCCGCTTCATGCAAGCTACGTCATCACCCTGCGGCCGAGCTGTCGGCCTCCTGCCGGAGGAGCGACCGGCGGGGCGGAAACCGGCACGCGAAGGTGGAGCCTCGCCCGATCTCGCTCGTGATGGTGAGACTGGCGTCGTGTCGGTTCAGCACATGTTTGACGATCGCCAGGCCAAGCCCGGTTCCGCCGGATTCCCGCGACCTCGCCAGGTCGACCCGGTAGAAGCGCTCGGTCAGACGCGGCAGGTGTTCCGTGGCGATGCCAGGGCCATCGTCCTCGACCAGGAATCTCAGCCCCTCTGCGTCGTGGTGCCAGCCGACCTGGATGCTGGTCCCGGATGGCGTGTGCTTGACCGCATTGAAGATCAGATTCGAAAAGGCGCTGCGCAGCTCGGTTGGATTGCCCAGGACCAGCAGATCCTCATCGACACGGGTCTCGAAGCGATGTTGTCCATTGCTCAGTGCCTGTGCCTCTTGCAGGATCAGGTGGATCTCGTCCGGAACGTCGACCGCTTCCTGCTCTTGCGGGGCGTCGTTCATCTCGAGCCGCGAGAGGGTGAGAGATCCTCGATGATCGAACACATGCGGTCGGTCTGATTGCGCATCAGCGTCAGTGGCCGCCGATGGTTGACCGGGGTGTTGGGCGCATCCAGCAAGGACTCGACGAATCCGGCGATGACGGTCAGCGGCGTGCGCAGCTCGTGCGAGGCGTTGGCGACGAAATCGCGCCGGATCATGTTGAGGTGATAGACCTTGGTGATGTCGCGTCCGACGACCAGGCGCTGCCGCTTGCGCTCGCCAAAGGGCGTGATGCGCAGCGAAAGCATGAGGGCGCGATTGTGCTCCGGGGCGATATCCAGCGGACGCATGTACTCCCCGGCGTCGATGAAGGCATTGAGGTCCGTGGTGGCGAGGATGTCGGTGAAGGGGCGTCCGTCGTCGGCCGGCCAGTGGATGTCCATCAGCCTGGCGGCGGCGGGATTGGCCCAGTCGATGCGATGTTGTTTGTCGAGGATGACCAGCGCGTCGGGCACGGCGTTGGCCGCCTCGCGGAAGCGTCGCGTGAAACGGATCTGGCGCTTGCGGCTCTTGCGTCCGCGCTGCTGATAACGGGCGATGCCGCGATAGATGTCGCCCAACAACCCGCGCGGGAAGGGCGGCGCGAGTCGGTGCTGGCGGCGAATCATTAGCGTCAGTCTGACCAGCCAATAGAGGTTGCGCAGCAGATAGGGCAGAAGGATCAGGGGCCAGATCCAGGCCATCGGTGTGCCGAGGAGCGCGAGCAGGATGCCGCTCGTCGAGGCTGCGAGGAGCACGCCGAGCTCGAACGGCAGCGGGCCGCGCGTCGAGTTCACCGGCGGTTGGCCGTGCTCGCTCAAGCCGGTCAGGTCTTGTCGGAGAATCGGTAGCCGACGCCGCGCACCGTCTGGAGCAGGCGATCGTGGCCGGAGGTCTCCAGCGCCCTGCGCAGGCGGCGGACATGGACGTCCACGGTACGCTCTTCCACATAGACCTGGTCGCCCCACACCTGGTCGAGCAGTTGCGACCGGCTGAAGGCGCGATCGGCGTGGGTCATGAAAAAATGGAGCAGGCGGTATTCGGTGGGGGCGATGTCAATGCGCCCGTCCCTCGGCGGTGATCCGGTGGCTGACATGGTCGATCCGCAGTCCGCCGATCTCGATCTCATCGCTAGCCTCTTCGGGCTTGGTGCGACGCAGCACCGCCTTGACCCGCGCCACCATCTCGCGGGGCGAGAAGGGCTTGGCGATGTAGTCGTCGGCGCCGGTGTCGAGCCCCTTGACGCGGTCCTCCTCCTCTCCGCGCGCGCTGACCATGATGATGGGGATCGCTCGGGTCTTGGGATTCTGCTTGAGCTGCTGGGCAAGTTCCAACCCCGAGCGGCCGGGCAGCATCCAGTCGAGCAGAATCAGATCCGGACATTCGCCGCCCAACAGCTTGCGGGCGTCGTCCGCGTGGCCGGCCTCCATGACCCTGAATTCGGAATTTTCCAGCGCGAAGCGCATCACTTCGCGGATATCCGGTTCATCGTCGACGACAAGGATGGTTGTCATGGCCAGGTTCCTGATGGGACCGCGGGACGCGATCGATCGCTCGAAGAGTTCGGCAGCTTGATCCGTGCCGTCGCAGAGGAGGGGCGTGGACCGTGGCCTGTTTCCTCGATAGTTTATTGACGGGAGGTTACGGTCGGATGACAGGCGCCGGGAGGCCAGACAGCTCGGCCCAGCTTGGTCGCGCAGGTCCGGCTTGTCGAATCGGACCGATAGGTCTAGTTTAGGGTGATGCCAATACGGCTTCCAACCCGGCCGAGGACGGGCGCGGCAAGACTCTGACTGGCTTGGCCATCCGCAGCGGCGATGTTCAGTCTGTCGACCCGTCCCGCCGGCGGCAGGGACTCTGATGAGGAGATTGCGATGAGTGAAGGCAGCATCCTGAAACACGAGCCGATTTACCAGGGAAAAGTCATCAATGTCGCCGTCGAAACGGTGGAGTTGCCGGGCGGCGGCCAGGTCGAGCTGGAGATCGTGCATCATCCCGGTGGTGCCGCCGCCGTGGCGCTTGATGAGCAGGATCGTGTTTGTCTGCTGCGGCAGTTCCGTCATGCCAGCGCGGGCTGGCTATGGGAGTTGCCGGCGGGCCGGATCGATCCGGGCGAGAGCCACTTCGCGACGGCCAAGCGTGAGCTGGCGGAGGAGGCGGGGCTGGAGGCGGAAGACTGGACCGACCTCGGACGTCTGCACAGCTCCCCCGGCATCTTCGACGAGGTCATCTATCTGTGGCTGGCGCGCGGTCTCGGCAGTCTCCCGCATGCGCACGAGCACGGCGAGGTGATCGAAATCCACTGGATGCCCCTGGAGCAGGCGCTCGACTGGTGCAACGACGGTACCATTACCGACAGCAAGACCCTGATCGGCCTTTATCGCACCGGCGCGCTGCTCAAGAGTCGAGTCGACCTCTTGTCGGAGGATCCGGGCTGTTGACCAGGAGCGTCGCACCGTCCCTGGCGGTGCCAACGAAAGGAACCTATTGATGCGGATCCAATGTCTCCAGCATGTCCCTTTTGAGGGTCCAGCCGGAATCGCCGACTGGGCCAAGCAGAGGGGCCATGCCATTCGCGTGACGCCCTTGTTCGACGGGCTGTTGCCGCCGGGACAAGCGGAATTCGATTGGCTGGTCGTCATGGGTGGACCCATGGGGGTTCACGACGAGGCCGAATACGCATGGCTCGCTTCTGAAAAGGCCTTCATCGCGGCGAGCATCGCGGCTGGCAAGACGGTCATCGGCGTCTGTCTCGGCGCCCAGCTCATCGCCGATTGCCTGGGCGCGCGGGTCTATCGCAACCCGGATAAAGAGATCGGCTGGTTCCCGATCGAGCTCACCGAGGCGGGACAGACGTCTCCAATCACGGGCTTTCTACCGTTCGCTCTCGATGTCTTCCACTGGCACGGCGATACCTTCGAGCTTCCTCCGGGAGCCCGCCATTTGGCGCGGAGCGCCGCATGCGAGCATCAGGTTTTTCTCTACCAAGACCGCGTTCTCGGCCTGCAATGTCATCTTGAGTCCACGCCCGCGAGCGTCGCGGACATCGTCGCCAACTGCGCCGACGAGCTCCTGCCCGCGCGCTATGTCCAGACAGGGCAGCACATCCTGGCCGCGGCCGACGCGGACTATGCGCGCATCAATGGGGCGTTGTTCGGGATGCTCGATCGCTTGATAGGCGAATAACCCGAGACTGCCTATCCCGCCGCCTTGGCCTTGGCATCGGCCGCTTGCCGAAGCAGCTTCACCTGGAAGAGCGTATTGCGTTCCTCTTCCTCCAGCGAGGACTGGATGAAATGGATGGTGCGTCGGTAGAGCGGGATGATGTTGTACTTGAGCGCATTGACCCGCTTCTGCGCCTTGCGCTGTTCTTCGAGCAGGCGGTGCAGGGCAATCTCGACCTCGGCATAGACGCGCGAGTAGGACGGCGGCATTGGCGAGATTGTCGCGAGTGGTGTCGAAACTGACGTCTGTTCCCAGGAGTCCGACCGGTTTGAGGGGGATGCGCTCGCTGGTCACCGCCGGGTATTCCACGCCCAGGGCGCGACGTGGCAGGATCTCCACCTTGCAGCGCTGGCTCCGCGCCCAGCGCCGCCTGGTGGATGCCCCGGTTGCCCATGCGCAGATGGGTGATGCTCAGGCAGCGATAGGCCGAGGCCGAGCGACCGCTCGGCCTCTTCACGCAAGCGGCGATAGTCGCCGATCCGCTCATAGACCAGGCGCGTGAGCAACTCGCGCTTGCGCTCCAGCAGGTCGTGGCCTTCCTCCAGGAACTTCACCTGCTTCTTCAGTTTGAGCAGGGTGTTCTTGGTCGGCGGAACCTTGATCAGTCGTTGTGCCATGCGTTGCTCCGTTCGATGAGACAGTCGGGGCTCCCCATCTCGAATTCGCGGCAGACCAGCGGACGCTGCGCGTAGATGCGGCAGAGCAGGGTGTCGCGGTCGAGCGCCGCGCACCAGCCGTCATCCAGCCGGGCCATGGTGATGCCGCCCCAGGCGTCCCGCGTGGTGAAGCGTCCGGGCACGCCCGTCTCCGTCAGGCAGAGTACCTCCAGACGACAGCAGGCCGCCGCGCAGGTCGCGCAGGTGACCTTGGGGTCGGACGCCATGCTTTCCTCCGTCGTCATCGGTCAATCGCTTTCATGATGGTACTTGGCCAGATCCGTCTCCTTCATGCGGGTCAGCATGTCGCGCGGAAAGGCGCCCATGAGCTCCCAGGCCAGGTTCAGCGTGGCCTCGATGGAGCGGTCCTCGGCCTCGCCCTGACCGACGAATCGCTGGTCGAAGGCGTCGGCGAAGCTCAGATAGCGGCGGTCGCGCTCTGAGAGCTCGTCGGCGCCGATGATGGAGGCGAGGTTGCGCGTCTCCTGGGCGCGGGCGTAGAGGGCATAGAGCTGGGCGGCGACGCGCGGATGGTCCTCGCGGGTGTCGTCCTTGCCGATGCCGTCCTTCATCAGCCGCGACAGGCTCGGCGAGATGTGCACCGGCGGATAGATGCCCTGGTTGTGCAACTCGCGCGAGAGCACGATCTGGCCCTCGGTGATATAGCCGGTGAGGTCCGGGAATCGGATGGGTGATGTCGTCCGACGGCATGGAGACCACCGGCATCATGGTGATGGAGCCGTGGCGCTGGTGGATGCGTCCGCAGCGCTCGTAGATCTCGGCCAGATCCGAATAGAGATAGCCCGGATAGCCCTTGCGGGCCGGCACGTCGCCCTTGGCGGTCGCGACCTCGCGCAGCGCCTCGGCGTAATTGGTCATGTCGGTCAGCACCACGAGGACGTGGCGATCCAGGTCATAGGCCAGGTACTCGGCAGCGGTTAGGGCGGTGCGGGGCAGGGTGAGCCGCTCCACCGGCGGATCGTCGGCCAGGTTGATGAACATCACCACGTTGCGCAGCACGCCCGAGTTGGCGAATTCATCGCGGAAGAACTTGGCATCCGCGTAAGAGACGCCCATGGCGGCGAAGACGATCGAGAAGCTTGACTCCTGATCGACCAGCTTGGCCTGACGCACGATCTGGGCGGCCAGCCGGTTGTGGGGCAGGCCGGAGCCCGAGAAGATCGGCAGCTTCTGTCCGCGCACCAGGCTGTTGAGCCCATCGATGGTCGAGATGCCGGTCTGGATGAACTCGCGCGGATAGGTGCGCGCGGCCGGGTTGATGGCCGATCCGCCAACCGGACGCCGCAGCCCCGAGAGCACCGGCGGACGCCCGTCGCGCGGTACGCCGAGCCCATTGAACTCGCGTCCGAGGATTTCGGGCGAGAGGGCGATCTCGACCGGTTCGTCGAGAAACCGGACCCAGGTGTTCTCCAGGTCCAGGTCGTCGGTGCCCTCGAAGACCAGGATCAACACCTCGTTGTCCGCCGCGCGAATGACTTGGCCGTTGCGGATCTGGCCCGCATGATCCTCGATCCGCACCCGGTCGCCGAAGGCGACGCCAGGGGTGTTTTTGACCACCAATAGCCCTCCACGGGCCTCGACGGCTGTGCGATATTCTTTGATGCTCATAAGGGGGTCTTCAGTGGTCAGTCATGAGTCCGTGCAGGTTGGGGTGAGCGAGAGCTAACCCCGACATTGCGGTGGAGCGTTGGTTGGGTTCGCAAACTCATCCCAAGCGACCGCGTTTGGCGGAGTCAGAACGCCCGGCTGTGGCGCTGTTTTGTGCGGCAAGCTCTGCAGCCGCTCGCCTATGTGTCTGGATTGAAACCCGCTTCTGGCCTGAAGCCGATTGCCTGTGCAAAATATCTTGGAATACCGCTCGAAACGAAACCAGGTCAGTAGAGACCCCTTGGTGTCCTTCGCGCCTTCGCGGTTCACCTTATTTTCCTACTCCCGCGCCGGCTCCCCCTGCTTGGCATACTCGATCCGAATCGCCCTCCATCGTCTGATCGACTTCCTTGCGGAAGCTCTGGATCTGGTCGAGCTGTTCGCTCGAATACATGGACTTGATGCGTCGCATCTTGGCCATCAGCGGCAGGTTCTGCAGCTCGGAGACCGGGACGCCGAGTTTGATCAGGGCCTCGCCCTGTCGGTAGATGGTGATGACCAGATCGAGCAGGGCGAATTGCTTGGCGGGAGAGCAGAAGGTATCGATTTCGTCCAAGGCGCTCTGCTGCAGCACGCCTTCCTTGATGAGCGAGGCGCCTTCCAGTTCCCAGCGTTGGGCGTCGGAGAGCGCCTCTGGTCCGACCAGGTTGACGATGCGGAGGAGCTCGGCGTCGCGGGCGAGCAGGGCGAGGGCGGCGGCGCGGCGCCTTTCCCAGTATGGATCGATCTCCTTGTGCCACCATTGGGCGGCGGTCTGGACGTGTCCGGAGAAGCTGGTCACCCAGTCGATCGAGGGATAATGGCGGGCGTCGGCCAGCTCCTTGGACAAGGCCCAGAAGGTCTCGATGATGTCCTTGGTGTGGCTGGTGACCGGCTCGGAGAAGTCGCCGCCGGGCGGCGAGACGGCGCCGATCAGGGTCACCGAGCCCGAGCCGGCGGCAAAGGTCTCGACCCGTCCGGCGCGCTCGTAGACGGCGGCCAGGCGCGAGGCGAGATAGGCGGGGTAGCCTTCCTCCACCGGCATCTGGCCGAGCCGGCCGGAGACCTCGCGCAGCGCCTCGGCCCAGCGGCTGGTGGAGTCGGCGAGCATGACCACGTCGTAGCCCATGTCGCGGTAGTACTCGGCCATGGTCATGCCGACGTAGATCGACGCCTCGCGCGCGACCACGGGCATGTTGGAGGTGTTGGCGACCAGCAGGGTGCGCTCCATCAGCTTGCGGCCGGAGTAGGGGTCGTCCAGCTGGGGGAAGGTCTCCAGCACGTCGACCAGCTCGTTGCCGCGCTCGCCGCAGCCGACATAGATGACGATGTCGGCGTTCGACCAGCGCGCGATCTGTTGCTGGACGACCGTCTTGCCCGCGCCGAAGGGGCCGGGCACGGCGCCCTTGCCGCCCTTGAGCTGGGGAAAGAAGCTGTCGATCACCCGCTGTCCGGTGATGAGCGGGGAGATGCCGTCGTCGCGCCTCAGGTAGGGGCGGGGCTTGCGCACCGGCCAGCGGTGATAGAGGCTGAGGCGATGCACCTTGCCCTTGGGTCGCGCACGCGCGCGATCGTCGATTCGATGTCGTAGTTGCCGGCGGGCGCGATCTCGCTCGAGCTCGCCCTCGACGCCCGGTGGCACCAGGATGCGATGCAGGATGGTCTGCGTCTCCTGGACGGTACCGAGCACGGTCCCCGGCCCGATGCGTGGCGCCGGCCTCCAGCGCCTTGTTGGGCTCGAACTCCCACTGCCTGGCTGCGGTCGAGCGCCGGGACGCTGATGCCGCGGCGGATATAGTCGCCGGACTCCAGCGCGATCTTTGCCAGGGGCCGCTGCACACCGTCGAAGATGCCGCCCATCAGCCCGGGGCCGAGCTCGACCGACAGCGGCCAGCCGAGTCCGACCGCCGGTTCGCCGGGTCGCACCCCGTCGGTGGATTCGTAGGTCTGGACCACGGCCTGATTGCCCCGCAGCGAGATGACCTCGCCGAACAGACCCAGTTCGCCGATCTTGACCTGCTCGCCGCTGCGCACGCCCGACAGTTCGATGGTGACGATCGGGCCATTGATGTCGCGGATGACGCCGATTCTCTTTGCTTCGCTCATGGTCTCATCCGGTGAAGAGGTTGCCGGTCTCGAAGCCGCCCGGGAGCAGCCGCTCCAGGATGGTCTGCTGGATCCGTGGTTGCAGCCGCGCCAGCCGCCCATCGAAGGTCTGGTCGATGCGGATCCGTCGGTCGTTGCTGGTGATCAGCACGCCGCCGAGGGTGTCGATGGCGTCGCTGGTGGGCGCCAGGGTTGCCGTCTTGCCTGACGGCAGCTCCTCGACGAGCGATTCCCAGCGCGCGTGGAGTCGGCGCTGATCCTGGGCGTTGGCGGAGACGACGCAGGTGCGGCGCCTCGATCAGGTCGGCCGCCACGACGATCAGGCGGTCGATCCAGGCGTCATAGGCCGCCTCGTCCTTCATGAAGGCGCGCATCCGGTCGGCGAGCCGGCGCTCCACGTCCTGCACCAGATTCCAGCGCACCCGATCGAGATGGGTCTGCATCTTGAGTTCGCTGGCCTGCACGCGCTGGCGGAAGGTGCGCTCGCCGAGCGTCTTGGCGATGCTTTCCTCGCGCGCCTCGCGCAGCCGCAGCCGCTCGGACGCCTCGCGCAGGATGCTGTCGCGGCTGCGACCGGCGCGCTCGCGGTACTCGCCCGCCAGGCGCTCCGCCCGGGCCAGGATGGCACGCTCCAGTTCGTCTACCTGATTCACGTTGGCTGTCGCTCCCCGGACTTGTCGGATTTGAGGGTAGCGGCCCCGAACAGCGCGGCCAGGCGATTCGCGACCTCGCTCGCGAGCACCGGCGTGGCGCTCGAACTGCGGGTACCGCGATCACCACGATGCGGCCGCCCTCGCGCCGCACCTGCTTGAGGTTGGGAATCTCCGCGCGCATTACCGCGTCGTCCACGATCACGAAGGCCCGCTCCTGATTGCGTCGCAGGTCGCGCAGGATTCGGTCGACCTCCTCGGGCGCCGGATCCGGGTAGGTCTCGAAGCCGATCAGACAAAAGCCGTCGGCGAGGCTCTCCTCGCCGAGAAACAGCATTCGGGTCGGTCGGCCTGGCTCGCTTGGCGTCTCCATGTCGGTCAGCTCATCCCGCGCTCATAGCTTGTTCAGCAGTAGGATCGAGATGACCAGACCATAGATGGCGATACCCTCGGCGAGACCCAGATAGATGAGGGTGCGGCCGAGATTCTCCGGCTTCTCAGAGATCGCGGCCAGGGAGGCGGCGCCGATCGGACCGACCGCGATGCCGGCACCGATGGTCGAGAGACCGGTCGGGATGCCGACGCCGATGATGGCCAGTCCCATGCCGATCGACATCTCGCTTGAGCGCGCCCGCGACCTCGGTCGTGCCCTCGGTCGCGGCGAATGTCTCGTTGATGCCGAGCAGCAGCAGCGCGAACTGCGCGACGACGAAGATCGCCAATTGCGAACCGAGCAGCGGGCTTGAACCAGTGCCGGATGGGCGTCGCGATACGCGGGCGCAGTTCGAGCAGGAAGCCGGTGACGATCAGGCCGATGATGGCGATGGACATGAGTGCGACGAGCCAGTACATGGTGCAACTCCAGGGTGATGGTCGGTGGACGGCGGTCGGGGTGACCTCATGGGTTAAGACGAGCTGCGGGTTAAGACAGGCTGCGGCGGAATCGCAGCGGCGTGAAGGCGTGCCCATCGCCGGCGAAATAGCGCGAGAAGCCCTCGTAATACTGTAGACGCATCACCTGGATCATGACGATGCCGCCCTCCAGCACCAGCACGAAGACATTGCCGAGGATGACCGTGACCAGATGACCGAAGGCCCCCATCATTCCGGCCAGGGTGAAGACGGCGATCGACAGCGCGACATGGTTCAGGCTGAAGGCCGCGACCCGCAGAAAGGAAAGCGTGTTGGAGACGTAGCCGATCACGGTCTCCAGGGTCTCGATGAAGACGACGAGGATCTTCTCGCCGACCGAGGCTTCCTGGTGCCGCCAGCTATGCCAGGCGAGTGCCAGCAGCGCGGTGACGACCAGCCCCGCGGACACGGCGCCGAAGCCGCCGCCGCGCGCCACCTGGAGGCTGCCGGCGATCAGGGCGAGGTAGAAGACGAGGTTGACGATGCCGTGATGCCCGAAGAGGGCGCCGGACCAGTTGCGGATGGCGATCCGATTGTAGATGGCCAGCAGGCAGGCGACGGTCAGAAAGACGATGCCCCAGCCGAGCGCGATCGAGAGCATCAGCAGCGGATCGCTGAGCGGGCTCATCCAGAGCGCCGGCAGGACGTGCTCGTAGCCGAAGACGCTGCCGTAGAGGACGCCGAAGACCATGGAGGACAAGACCGGCCATCAGCCCGAACGGCCAGAAGCGCCCGAGCTTGTCGCCGCAGACACCAGGCCGCTCCGGCGATCACGGCGCCCTGGCCGACGTCGCCGAACATGCTGCCGAACATCAGCAGAAAGGTCACGGCGAACAGTGGCGTCGGATCGACTTCGCCATAGGCCGGGATGCCGTACTGGTTGACCAGCATGGCGAAGGGCGCAGCCAGCGGCTGCGTGACCGGCACCGTCGGCACCAGCAGGCGCTCGTCGGGCAGCGGGTCGCGGACGCTGAGGTCGAAGGGATGATCCAGCGACGCGCGCAGCCGCTGCTCCAGCGCGGCCACGGCGCGCGCCGGTACCCAACCGACCAGATGGGCGAGGTGCCCGGCGCTGTGCAGCGAGGGGTCGAGCGCGACCAGCGGCTCGGCCAGCATCAGGGTGCGGCGGGCGTCGAGCAGCCGCTCGCGGAAGGGTTGCGCCCAGCGCTCCAGGGTCTCCCGCAGCGCCTGGCGCTTGCTCCAGAATGGTCTCGCGTTGCGCGGCGAGGTCGCGCTGCAGCGCGGCGGGCTCGCGGTCGAGCTTCGCGGGGGATCGGCAGGTTCTGGAAACCCGCCGCCGCGAGCACCGCCGTGAGCCGGGTTCCGGTGGTGTCGGTAGGTCCGACGATGACCACATGGGCGTTTTCGCCTTGCTGCATGTAGACATGCAGGATGTGCTCGGCCAGGCCGACCGCGCCTTCCAGTTGGCGCAGATTCTCGCGCGGAACCATCCCGACATAGAAGTCGAGGAAGCGCGTCTTGGCTGCGCAGCATGCCGAGGTCGATGTTCAGATGCGCGAAGTTCTCCAGCGCGGCTTGTTGCTCCTTCACCAGACGTTCGCCGTCGTCCAGGCGCCGAAAATCTTCCTCGTAGCTGGAGGCGTCGTCCCAGAGCCGTGCCGAGCCAGTGGTTCAGGGCGTCGAGCTCGGCGAAGTCGACCACGCGCACGGCGTCGATCTCCGGCGTCGCCTCGCTCGGGACGAGTCGGGCGATCTTGTCGAGGCGGGACTGGGCCTGGCAGAAGATCTCGCGATACTCGCGCCCCGGCAGGGCGTCGAGCCGGGTTTCCGTCGGGCGGGCGGGTGTCCGGATGGAAGCTCTCGGTCTCGGCCAGCGCCAGCGATGCCTGCGGCAGGTTCTCGGTCAGAACCAGCAGGCGGACGTGCTTCATGGGCATGGGCCTCAACATCGCTGGGTCACTCGCTTGGCTTGGTTGATGGTTGCCGCCGCGTTCGATTCGCTCAGGTCGTCCCCGCGCCCGGTCGCGAGCAGGATGGCTCGATCAGCTCCAGGGCGACCTCGATGATCTGGTCCGGGAACTGCAGCAGGCGCCCCTGCACGACGGCGAACAGGAGCAGCAGGTCCGACTCGCGGAGCATCAGGTAGGCCAGGGCGCGCGCCACGGCCGACTGACTGCTGGCGCAGCACCCGGCGGTCTCGCACTGGGTATGCGGGCCATCCGCTGCTGCACCTCGGCGATGGTCCGGCTCTCGGCCAGAGTGCTTTCAATGGCGTCGGGCAGGGCGTCGATGACCTGCTCGCAGGCTGTCCAGGTTGACCAGGCCGAGGAGCCGCTCGCGGGTGAGCAGACGCATCGAGGGCACCAGCTGGTAGATAGGTCTCGGATGGCGACAGATGATAGGAGAAGCGGAAACGCAGCAGCCAGAGGAGCGCGACGCGGTCGAGCTCCGCGCCCATCGAGGCGGCGCAGCGAATCCTGGTGATGGACGTCGAAGCCCATGATCTGGCGCGCGATCTCGGCGTAATAGCGCTGATCGATCGCGGCCTCCAGGGCGAAGGGCTCGCGCTGCTGCTCGTAGACCTCGCGCGCCTGGCGGGCGATCTGCCGATAGGGGCCGGTTTCCAGTTGACGCAGCAGCTCCAGCACGTTCTCGGCGCGGAAGAGGTCTTGATGGGTCAGCCGGATGCTCTCGGGCAGATCGTACAGATTGTCGCGGATCTCTTTCGGATCGCAGCTCGTGGAGCTTGCCGCGGATCAGAGATTTGAGGTTGAAGAGCGCGAACTTACGGCCCCAGGCTCAGGAGCAGGGCGCGCTGGGGGGCATTCATGGGCCGCGCCAGCAATTGCAGCTCGGCCAGCAGAACCTGGACCAGACTCTGTTCGATGGCACGGCCGCGCACGGAGGTCGGCGTGCTGCTCGTCGAGGAGCGCGGTCAGGTCGAAGTGCTCCGCGAGCGCCTGGAGCGACATCGGCGCGAGCCGCCCGATCAGTTCTGGCGTGAAGAGCCGTGTCGACATGATCGACACGCGGGTATTGAGATAGGCCTGCTCGGCGGCGTTACTCATGACCGCTCTGCGGGGTCGTGGCGACCGCTCATCGCTCGGGACCGATCAGGATTTGGAAGGCCGCCTCCAAGGCTTCGTCCTCGCGCTGCTCGGCCTGATCGCGCAGTTGGACATGGCGTTCGTCGTAGCGTCGGCGCAGCTCGGCGATGTTTTGATCGGCGCGCTCCTCGGCCTTGGCGATGAAGGCTCGGTGCAGATCGGGGATGCGCGCGCTGAAACGCTCGTTATCGGCCTTGGCGTCGTCGACCGCCTTCTGAATGATCCGGTCCTGCTCTTCCTCGGCCTGCGTGGCAAGCCGTTCCGCCCGCATCTCGGCATCGAGCAGTCGCTTGAGGGTGTCATCCATCGAATGGGCCTCCAGTTACCGGCTAGACTCGTTGATACATTACGGGAAGTCCGGACGAATTGCGCGGCGGATTCAGAGCGGTCTTGCGCCAAATCAGTTGCCGCGAGGCGATCGCCCTCTAAGATGACCGGAGTCTATCGGGCAGGGCTGAAACCATGACCGGGAAACCGTCCAGCGGCGACGCGCGGCAGGTCGACGCGGCCTTCAACCGCGTTCTGGCGGCGGAGGCCGAGGCGCGCGCGCGGGTCGAGGAGTGTCGGCGCGAGGCGGCGGCGATGGTCACTGCAGCCGAGGAGCGCGTGCGTCGCCTGGTCCAGCGCACGGAGGCGCGTATCCTCCTGGCGCACCGCCTGGCGGACGCCGGCGTTGCGCGGGAACTGGGAGCATTGCGCGCGAGGGAACCCTCGGGAGGCGACGAAGAGCCCGACGGCGCTGCCCGCGCCCAGCTCGATCTGGCAATCTTCAGCCTCGCCGATGAAATCATCGGCCACGCTCCCGAGACGCTCACGACGGATGACGCCGAGGCGGTGGAATGATGTCCGCCAGCGGTTTCGGGTACGCCCAGGCGCGTATCCAGGCCCATCTCGCGCGCCTCCCGCAAGCGTCCGATTGGGAGCGGCTCGCCGCCAGCCGAACCCTCGCGGGTTTTCTGGAGGAGGCCCGCGCGGGCGTGCTCAATGACTGGCTCAAGGGGTTCTCCGCTCACGGTCAGGCGCATGACCTGGAGCAGGGTCTGGCCGTCCTCTCCAGGGAGTCCGTGGATCGGGTTGGCGATTGGGTTCCTCGCGTCTGGCGGGAGGCCGTCGCCTGGATCGGATGGCTGCCGCTGCTCCCGCTCCTCGAATGCCTCGCGCGCGGCGAGACGCTTCCGGTCTCGGCGTTCCAGCATCCACTCATGCACGGGTTTCTCGACGCCAGCGGCCGTCTGGATCGCACGGCGGCGGATCGACTCGGCATTGGGCCGCTCCTTGCCCAAGGGGCTGACCAGCGGCTGGGCGCGTTTTGGCATCGCGGCTGGCGCGAGCGCTGGCCGGCGACCTCGGCCGAATCCCGACGGCGTCTGGATCGGCTCGCGGTCCTGGTCGCGCGTCACCTGGAGGCGTTTCGCCACGCTCCGCCCGACGCCGCCTGGGATCTGCGTCAGATCCTGAGGTCCGCGCTGCGGCTCGATCTCCATCGCAATCCCCTGCAGCCGGCCATGGTCTTCGCCTACCTGGGCCTGGTGTTCCTGGATCTGGAGCGTCTGCGTGGCGAACTGGTGGGGCGTGTCCTCTTCGCCCCGGAGCAGACCGCCTGATGTTCCGCCCCGTCTCCACCCGCTGGTTCGAGGTGCTCTGTCCGCGTCGCGAGAGCGTGCGCACCCTGAGCGAGCTGGCGCGGACCGGAGCGATTGAAATCGAGCTGCGCGATCGCGTCGACGCCGATTTTCCGCTCGGGCATCTGGCCGCGCCCCTGGCGACCTATGCCTCTCTCTATCCCCGTTACGGCCGCTACTGGGAGCGGGGAACCTGGCGTCGCGCGATCCTGGTCGAGGCGCCGGAGGCGGTGCTGGAGCGGCTGCTGGCGCGGATCCAGGTGTGGCGGATCGAGGCCGATCCGCTGATTGATGTGCTCCAGTCTTGCGAGGAGGAACTGCTCAGGCTCAAGTGGCTGGCCCAGGTGATCGGCACTCTGCTTGACGGCTCCCTGGATTTCGCGGCCGTCGCGCGCAGCGGTCCCGTGCTCGGCACCTTTTGCGCCGTGCTGCCGGCGGACGCTGATTTCCATCCGCCGGAGTGGACATTGCAGCGCCAGATCCCCTGGGACGGCGAACGGTGCGTGATGATCCTTGGACCGAGCGCTCGGCTCGACGAGGCCAAACGGCTGGTCCAGGCGGTCAAGGGCCGTCTGATCGAGCGTCCGGCCTGGCTCACCGGCGACGCGGGTGAGTCGCTGGCACGGATCCGCGCGCGTCGCGCTTTCCTGTCCTCGCGGGTTGTCCACCTGTATGCCGAGCTGGATACCCTGTTCGAGGAATACGATCTGGGCGATGCGCTCGGCGAGGCGTCCAGTCTGAGCTGGTTTGCCCAGCACGTTGGCGGACTGGAGCCGGCCAGCCGGCATCTGGTCTGGATCACCGGCTGGACCCATGACCTGTCTGGGCGAGCCCTGGTCGCCGCGCTGGACCGTGCCCGCGCGCGCGCCATCCTCCGCCTGGTGCCTCCACCCGTCGGGAAACGAATCCCGCAGATCCTCGTCAATCCGCCCTGGATCAAGCCCTTCGAGGTCTTCGCCCGCGCCCTTGGGGTTCCGGGGTCGGATGAGGTCGACCCGACGCCCCTGCTGGCCGTGCTGGCGCCGCTGCTGTTCGGCTACATGTTCGGCGATCTGGGGCAGGGCGCCGTCCTGCTGGGACTCGGGCTATGGTTGCGGCGGCGTTTGCCGCTCGCGCGGCTGCTGGTGCCGGGGGGCGTGGCGTCGATGGTCTTTGGGCTGCTGTATGGGAGTCTCTTCGCCCGTGAGGATCTTTTGCCGGCGCTCTGGTTAAGACCGCTGGAGGACCCGATCCTGGTGCTGCTCGTCCCGCTGGTCATGGCGATTGGGTTGTTGAGCCTGGGGCAAGTTCTGGCGGGGCTCGGCGCTCGCTGGCGGGGGGATCTCACGGCCTGGCTGCTGCGCGATCTGGGGTTTCTGGTCCTCTACCTGGGTCTGATCCTTCAGCTCGTCGTGTCCGGGATGGCCTGGCTGCCGCTGCTGGGGCTTGCCTGGTATCTGGTTGGCTCCTTTCTCGTCCATCGCCAGTGGATCGGGAGCCTGGAAGCGATCGGGTATCTGGTCGAGTCGGGTCTCCAGCTCCTGGTCAACACCATCTCCTTCGCGCGGGTCGGAGCCTTCGCCCTGGCTCACGCCAGCCTGTCGGCGGCGATCGGCTCCATGGCGGACGCAGCCCCGCCGTGGGCCTGGTGGCCGATCATGCTCCTCGGCAATCTTCTGGTGATCGGGCTTGAGGGGCTGGTCGTCTCGATCCAGACCACGCGCCTGATCCTGTTCGAGTTCTTTAACCGCTTCCTGCGCGGCGACGGACGGGTGTTTCGGCCGCTGACGGCGCCCCCGACGGTCGTGCGAGGGGTCGTCTAGGCTGCCTTCCCGGTTCACAACGACGGAGTAGAAACGATGAATCGACAGATCCTGATGGTCGTCCTCACGGTCCTGGGTGTCGCGGTACTGGCCGGACTCTCCAGCCTGCTGATCTGGCAGCCCGGTGTCCTGGCCGCCGAAACTCCCAGCGTCGGCGCACTCGCGAAGGATCCCGGCGTGCTGCGCTGGGGCTATTTCTCGGCCGCGCTGGCCACCGGACTGGCCTCGCTTGGCGCGGCCTACGCCGTCGCAAACGTCGGCGCGGCGGCGGTCGGCGCGCTCGCCGAGAAGCCCGAGCTCTTCGGCCGGGTCATCATCCTGGTCGGGCTCGCCGAGGGGATCGCGATCTACGGCCTCATCATGTCGGTGCTGATCCTGAACCGGCTGTGACGCGGGCCGCATGACATGACGGAATCCCTCTTCTTCATCGGCGACGAAGTGACGGCGGCCGGCTTTCGCCTCGCCGGTCTGACGGTGTTTCAGCCGCGACCGCGCGAACTGCCGGAGCTGTTTGCGCGTCTCTGTCGGGAGGCGCGACTCATCCTGATGACGGCCGAGGTCGCCGCCGACCTGCCGGCGGAGCGCTTGCGTCAGGTCCAACTGAAGGGCTGGCCGTTGCTGCTGGTGATCCCGGACATCCGCGGCCGCGTCCCGGCGCAGGATCTGGTCGCCGTCTTGCGGCGTCAATTGGGGTTGGCCGAATGAACCTGACGGACCGCGAGCAGGCCCTGATCGCGCTGGTGCGCGACTATCAGGCGGACGAATGCCGCGCCATCCTGGAGACGGCGCGCGCCGAGGCGGGGCGTCTGACGGCCGACGCCTACCGGCGCGAGCGGGCGCGGTTGCATGCCCGCGTGGTCGCTGAGCGGGCCAACGCCAGGGCACGGATCCAGGCGGTGCGCGCCGAGCGCGATACCCGCGCCAGGGCAAGCTGCGAGCGCGCCAACGCGAAACTCCTGGCGCTCGCCTGGCCACGCCTCTTGGTTGCCCTCCAGGCGCGCTGGCTGGACCCGCGGATGCGTCGGGCGTGGATCGGGGCCGCGCTGGAGCAGGCCAGGGCATCGCTGCCCCAGGGACGTTGGACGATTCGGCACCCACCGGATTGGGACGCGACCGAACGCGCCGAGGTGTCCGCGCGGCTGTCCCAGGATCTCGGCCAGGCGCCCGCGTTTCTGTCCGATGGCAGGCTCCGGGCCGGGCTGGCGATCAAGAGCCAGGACGCCATGCTGGATATCAGCCTGGACGGTCTGGTGCATGACCGCCGCCGCCTGGAGGCCAGGCTGCTGGCATTGATGACGTCGCCCGCGCGCGCGCGACAGGAGATGGACGGATGAGTCGGGCAACGATCATCTGGATCAGCGGTCCGGTGTTGCGGGCGCGTCCCGAGGGTTCCTTCCAGTTGCGCGAGTCGGTCACGGTGGGCGAGCAGCGTCTGCTTGGCGAGGTGATTCGGATCGCCCTCGACGAGATCACGGTCCAGCTCTACGAGGACACCAGCGGATTGCGTCCCGGCGTGCAAGTCAGCGGGACCGGAAGGCTGCTCTCGGTGCGCCTCGGTCCCGGCATCATCGCGGGCATTTTCGATGGACTCCTGCGTCCGATCGGCGACCCGCAAGATCCTTACGTCAAGCCTGGTCTGTGGGACGAGCCGCCGCGACGCTTCCACTTCACCCCGAGCGTCCAGGTCGGTGACCGGCTGAATCCAGGTGCCCCGATCGGCGCCATCGCGAACGGAACGGCGCTGGCGCAGCGGTGTCTGGTCCCGCCGAACGTCCCATCCGGTGACGTGGTGGAGATCCGGGGCGTGGGCGAGTATCTGGACAACGAGCCGCTCTGCCGGATCCGTCGCGCCGACGGCGGCTTTTGTGAAATCGCCATGACCCACGAGTGGCCAGTGCGGATGCCCCGTCCCGTGACCAAGCGCTTGGCCTCCGACGAGCCCATGCTCACGGGGCAGCGGCTGATCGATTGTCTCTTCCCGGTCGCGCGCGGCGGCACCGGCGCCATCCCGGGCGGCTTCGGTACCGGCAAGACGATGCTGCTGGAGACTGTCGCCAAATGGTGCAACGCCGATGTCATCGTCTACGTCGGTTGCGGCGAGCGCGGCAACGAGATGGCGGGACTGTTGGCCGAATTCACCGAGCTGGAAGACCCGCGCACCGGCCGACCGCTGATGGAGCGCACCCTGGTCATCGCCAATACCTCCAACATGCCGGTCTCGGCGCGTGAGGCGAGCATTTACACCGGCATCACGGTCGCCGAGTATTTCCGCGATCAGGGTCTCAACGTCACCTTGATGGCGGACTCCACCAGCCGTTGGGCCGAGGCGCTGCGCGAGGTCTCGGGCCGTCTGGGCGAGCTGCCGGGGGAGGCGGGCTATCCCGCCTATCTCAGCAGCCGTCTGGCCGATTTCTACGAGCGGGCGGCGCGGGTGCGCACCCTCGGCGGGGACATCGGCTCCGTCACCGTACTCGGCGCGGTCAGCCCGCCCTCCGGCGATTTCTCCGAGCCGGTGACCACGCACACCAAGCGTTATGTCGGTTGTCTCTGGGGGCTCGACGCCAAGCGCGCCCAGGCCCGTTTCTACCCCGCCATCCATCCCTTGCAGTCCCATAGCCTGGTCGCGAGCAGTCTCGCCCGCTGGTGGCACACCACCGGCTGCACCCGCTGGGAGGAACTGCGGCGCCGCTTCCTGACCCTGCTGGAGGAAGAGGCCCACCTGGAGCGCATGGCCCGCATCATCGGCCGCGACGCCATGCCGCCTCGCCAACGCTTGGTTCTGCTCTGCGCCCAACTGATCAATGAGGGCTTTCTGCGCCAATCCGCGTTCTCGGAGAACGACCGTTACGCGACTCCTGAGCGCCAGGCCGTGATGATGCGGCTCATCGGCGCCTTCATCGAAGGTACCGAGCGCCTGCTCGACGCTGGCATCCCGCCCGAGGCGATCGCCGAGGAGCCCATTTTCCGACGCCTTACCCGCATGGGCGAGGAGATCCCGGAAGGTGACTGGGACGTTTTCGCCGGGCTGGATCGGGAGCTGGCGGCGACGGTGCGCCGATTGATCGAGGGCGCGCGAGCGGATACCGCCCTGGAAGGGGTGGCGAGATGAATCCGCTCGGCTGTCGGGCGGAGATTGCGTGATAGGCTTTCGCCCCCATCCGATCGAAGGCGCGGCGCTCCCGAGGCGGCCTGCGTCGAGACAGGAGAGTGCTTTCCTGGAAACCACTGAGGTTCATCACCCGCGCCACGGAGATCGATCGAAGATGCAAAAGCCCGGATTTCTGACCGCATTGGTTTTTCTCACCCTCGTCGCGCCCTTGGCCCAGGCCGCCGAGGTGACGCGGGTGTTCGTCAGCGTCCTGCCGGAACAGACCTTCGTCGAGCGGGTCGGGGGAAGGCATGTCAAGGTCGAGTCGCTGGTCAAGCCGGGATTCAGCCCGCACACCTATGAGCCGACGCCAAACCAGATCGCGAGACTGGCTGAGGCCAGCGTCTATGTGGGTATCGGTCTCCCCTTCGAGAGGGCGTGGATCGAGCGGATCCGCGCGACGAATCCAGACATTCGCGTCCTCGACCTCAGTCAGGGGATCGCGCTTCGTCGCATCGAGGCCCACGACGACGCCGACGAGGCGGATGGACATGCGCTCGCCGAGGATGCGCGCGATCCCCATCGCCACGAGCAGGCGGAGTCCGAGCTCGACCCGCACATCTGGACCAGCCCCGTCCTGGTGAAGGCGATGGGGGACAAGATCGCCGCCGCGCTGAGCGCGCTGGATCCGGCGCACGCTGGCGATTACGCCAGCAACCTGGCCGCGTTCCAGGCCGATCTGGATGCCTTGGACCGGGACATTCGCGCCCAACTCGCGGGGCTCAAACATCGGCGTTTCATGGTCTTCCACCCGGCTTGGGGGTACTTCGCCGACACCTATGGTCTGGCCCAGATCCCCATCGAGCGCGAAGGGAAAGACCCAGGCCCGCGCAGCCTGAAGGCGCTGATCGATCAGGCGCGCAAGGCAGACGTCAAAGTCATCTTCGTCCAGCCGCAGTTCAGCCGGAAGTCGGCCGATCAGGTGGCGCGCGCGATCGGCGGACGGGTGGAGGTGATCGACAACCTCGCGCCAAACTATTTCGAGAATCTGCGCGGGGTCGCACGGGTGATCGCCGAGTCGGAGCGATAATCCCGCTGGCCGGGATCCGTGTCCGCCAAACTGGTCATGGACTCGCGACGCCCCTAGAATCGTCGGATCATCGGCCATTCAGGAAAGATCAGCGTGGAAGCACCCTTTCATTTCGACCTGTCGAGTACGCGCATTGGGGTCGTGGGACTCGGCTATGTCGGGCTGCCGCTCGCCGTCGAATTCGGCAAGCGCTACGCGACCGTCGGTTTCGACATCAACCAGGCGCGCATCGCCGAGCTGAGAGCCGGCCACGACTCCTCGCTTGAGGTCGAGCCGGACGAACTGCGCGGCGTGGCCCAGCTCAGCTACGCCGAGAGCGTCGCCGAGCTGGCGGATTGCGATGTCTATATCGTGACCGTCCCGACGCCGATCAACGCGCACAAGCAGCCCGATCTGAGCCCTTTGGAGTCGGCCAGCCGCGCGCTGGGCGGCGTCATCAAGCCGGGCTGCATCGTCGTCTTCGAATCGACCGTCTACCCCGGCGCGACCGAGGAAGTCTGCATCCCGATCATCGAAGCCATCTCCGGTCTCAAGTACAACCGGGATTTCTACGCCGGCTACAGCCCGGAACGCATCAATCCGGGCGATAAGGGACACCGCCTGACGACGATCAAGAAGGTCACCTCTGGCTCCACGCCGGAGGTCGCCCGTTTCGTCGACGCGCTCTACGGCTCCATCATCACCGCCGGCACCCATCTGGCGAGCAGCATCCGGGTCGCCGAGGCCGCGAAGGTCATCGAAAATACCCAGCGCGATCTGAATATCGCCCTGATCAACGAATTGGCGCTCATCTTCAACCGTCTCGGCCTGGATACCCAGGAGGTGCTGGAGGCGGCCGGGACCAAGTGGAATTTCCTGCCCTTTCGCCCCGGTCTGGTCGGCGGACACTGCATCGGCGTCGATCCCTATTATCTGACGCATAAGGCGCAGGAGATCGGCTATCACCCGGAGATCATCCTCGCCGGGCGGCGTCTCAACGACAGCATGGGGGCCTATGTCGCGCGGTCAGGTGATCAAGCTCATGATCCATCGCGGATGCCTGAATCGAAAGGACAGCCGCATCCTCATCCTGGGCCTGACCTTCAAGGAGAACTGCCCGGATCTGCGCAACACCCGGGTGGTCGACATCATCGCCGAGCTAAAGGATTACGGGATCCGCTGCGACGTCCATGACCCCTGGGCGAGCGCCGTCGAGGCCGAGCACGAATATGGCGTCTGCCTGGTCGAGCAGCCGGACGAGGGCGCCTACGACGCTGTCATCCTGGCCGTGGCGCATCGCCAGTTCGCCGCCATGGGGGTCGAGCGCATCCGCGCCCTCGGCAAGCCAGACGCGATCCTCTACGACGTCAAACAGTTGTTTCCGCGTGACGCGGTGGATGGCCGTCTCTGAACCCGATCGCGTCTCCCCGCGTTCAAACCTCTGGAGTCCCCATGAAAGTCTTGGTCACCGGCAGCGCCGGTTTTATCGGTTCGGCCCTGTCACTGCGTCTCCTGGAACGGGGCGACGAAGTGATTGGGGTCGACAACCTCAACGACTATTACGACGTCAATCTCAAGAAGGCGCGGCTCGCCCGCACCCAGGATCATCCGTGCTATACCGACCTGCGGGTCGATATCGAGGACGGCGCGCGTCTGCACGAGGCATTCGTCACCCATCGTCCCGAGCGCGTGGTCAATCTGGCGGCCCAGGCCGGTGTGCGCTATTCCATCGAGAACCCGATGGCCTACGTCAACACCAACCTGGTGGGCTTCGCCAACATCCTGGAAGCCTGTCGCCACAATGGCGTCGAGCATCTGGTCTACGCCTCCAGCAGTTCAGTCTACGGCGCCAACACCGAGATGCCCTTCTCGGTCCATCACAATGTCGACCATCCGCTGAGTCTTTATGCCGCGAGCAAGAAGGCCAACGAGCTGATGGCCCATACCTACAGCCATCTGTACCAGCTCCCGACCACTGGGCTGCGCTTCTTCACGGTCTACGGACCCTGGGGACGCCCGGACATGGCGCTCTTCAAGTTCACCCGCGCGATCCTGGCCGGCGAGCCGATCCCCGTGTTCAATTACGGCAAGCACAGGCGCGATTTCACCTACATCGACGACATCGTCGAGGGCGTCATCCGCGTGCTGGACCGGGTGCCCGACGGGCAATGCCGACTGGTCGGGCGCCCGTCCCGATGCCGCAACCAGCCTGGCGCCCTATCGGCTCTACAACATCGGCAACAACTCGCCGGTGGAGCTGATGGAATACATCAGCCTTCTGGAGCAGTCCTTGGGGAAAAAGGCGGAGATGGAGATGCTGCCGCTGCAGCCGGGCGATGTGCCCGATACCTTCGCCGACGTCACCGACCTGGTTCGGGACACCGGCTATCACCCGGCCACCCCGGTGTCGGCGGGGGTTGCCCGGTTCGTCGACTGGTATCGGGAGTTCTATCGGGTCTGATGGATCCGGAGATGGATTTTCGCTCCAGATCCCTATCCGATGCCCGCGCTCCCTGCCATTTGGCGGGCGTATCGCTCTCGAGTCACCATTTCCATGCCTCGCGGGGAATGGTGACTCGGTCGATCTCTTTCATTCCGCAGTGTCGATTCTGAACATCTTATGGCACGTCAAGCACTGCTTCATCAGTTCCCCTGAATAGGCGGCAAGCGTGCCCATGTCATCCGTTTCAGCTCTGACCGCGAGCTCCTCGAACATCATGTGCGTGGGTCCGCCAATCTCCTTGAAGGATTTTGGCAGCTTATTTTTCACGGATGCGGGGGTGGCGCGGGCCATCCGATTGCCGGAATAGATGGCGGATTTGGCAATCAGCGCCCGGTCCTCCGCGCCGATACCTGAAACAATGCCCTGAATGCTGGCAAGCATTTGCCTCATCTCACCCAGAAACTCAGCTTTTTCAACGGTGGTAAAATCCAGAACGATTCGATCATCTGGATTCTTGTTGTCGCCGCCGATCGCGGAGAGGGGGAGACACGAAACCGAGGCAATCAGCGCTGAGATGATTCGATTCTTCATGGTCGTATTCTTGGCTTGGGCCGTGGCCATCGTCGGCGAGGATTCCGCTGGAATGCCCATTAGGTCACGCCTCGGCCAATAATCCAAACACCTCATCAAGCCGCGCGATCAGTTGCCGCAACTGCAAGGCGAGGATGGCGAATTCGGCATCGAGCCGGGCCGCCGGCTCCAGGTCGGTGTCATCCATTTCTTCGAGCAGCGCGTCGCCCACCCGCAGACGCTTGAGCGACAGATCCTCGGCCAGGGTGAAGCTCAGGCGCTCGTCCCACTCCAGGGCCAGCTTGGTCGCGCGTTTGCCGGCGCGCAGGTGATTCAGGATCTCTTCGCTGGCGAGATCCTGTCCACTGCACCGCACCACGCCGGCATTGTCGTCGGCGTCGCGCATTTCGCAGGCGTCGCCTGGCACGAAGTCATCCGGCGCGGTCCCTTCCAGCAGCCAGCTCGTCAGGATCGTGGACGGGGTCTTGCTCGGATCGGGCAGCTTTGCCGGCAGCGATTCCAGCGTCTCGCGCAGCAGCGAGACGACATCCTCCGCCTGCTTCTCGCTGGCGGCATCCACCACCAACCAGCCGGTCTCGGTGTCCACGTAGAGCAGGGTGCGGCGCGAGCGGGTGAAGGCGCGCGGGAGCATCTCGTTGACGATCTGCTCGCGCATGCGGCGACGCTCGGCGCGGCCAACATCGCGCGCCTCGCCGGATTCCAGCTCGCCGATCCGCTCGTCGAGCGCCTCTGCCACGGCGGCCGAGGGCAGGAGCCGCTCCTGCTTGCGGGCGCACATCAGATAGCAGCCGCTGACCGCCTGAACCAGGGCCGAGGTGTCCTCGCCCAGCGGGGAGGCCCAGCCCATGGTCGCGGTCTCGATCGGACCACAGGGACGGAAGCGGCGCGTGGCAAGGCGTTCCTCCAGCTCGGCGGCCGCGAGGCCAAACGGTGTATCCAACCGGAAGAAGCGTGCGTTCTTGAACATGGTGAGCCCCTCGCAAAAAGGGCCGGAGTATGACCGACTGACGGAGAACCGCAAGGGGCACCGAGCGGATTCGCGCGTGGAGACCTCGCAGGGCCAAGGCTGGGGTGAGGAACGAGCCCCAGCTTGACGCCGAACGTCGATGCTGTCTGCGGGTGCCGCTCTTTCAACCCTTGTTAGTCAATTGCTGATTGCGATGCTGGGGTTCACTCGCGTTCACCCCAGCCTACCGCGCTGGCTCGGTCATGGCGTTCATGCGGCAAGCTCGGCGAGCGCCTCGGGATGCTTCAGGGCGATCTTCAGCAAGCACACCACCGCGCCCGGCGGCGTGAATCGCCCTTGCTCCCAATCGCGCAGCGTCGCCACGGGGGTCTGAATCAGCTCGGCGAATTGCGGCTGCGAGAGGCCGAGCGATTGCCGCGCGGCCCTGACCAGGATTTGTTCCGGGGTCGTCGTGCGTCCCGCGATCCCCTCGCGCATCTCGGCCAGACTCTCGCGCAATCCTGGAAGCGCTTCGCCCGCGTCCAGTGCAATGGCCTTCGCCACCTGTTCGATGTTCACCGGCTCGCCCTCTTGATGTCGTTGGGTTGGATATTGGCCTGTTCCGACTTCCGATAGATCGCGACCAGATAAATCACGCCCTCGTCCGTGAGGTTAAAGTAAATCACCCGTACCCCGCCGCGCTTACCTCGCGACTGAACCGACCAGCGTACTTTCCGCGCGCCCTCGGCTCCGGGAATCACGTCACCCGCCAACGGGTGCTGCGCGATCCAGGTCACGAACTCCAACCGTTCGTCTTCCGTCCAGATCGCGTCGGATTGTTTCTGAAAGGTCGGGGTTTCGATCACGGTTTGCATGGGTTGATGATACGGGAATCCCGCAGATACCGAAAGCCGCTTGACATCCTGCGCGGCGCGTCAGTGTCCAGGATTTCGGCGCTTCAGCGTTCAGCACCCCGGCGCCCAGCTAATCGATGGGGGCGCCACAACAGACCCGAAAACCGATGCTCCCGTAGCGGTGACCGGCGGGGCTGTGGAGGCGGGAGGCCGCGCGGCAACCCCCCGGGTCGAGGTTCCAAGAGCCGCCGCGCAGCACGCGGGACGGCTCCCCTCCGGACTCCCAGGCCGAACCGTCCGTCGGCGCGCCCGCGTAGCTTCCGTGCCAGCGGTCCTGGCACCACTCCCAGACGTTGCCATGGACCTGATGGAGACCGAAGGGGTTGGGCCGGAAGCTCTCCACCGGCAGCGTGCGACTGGCGGTACTCGCCCTTGGGACCGTCGCCGTAGACATAATTTCCATCGTAGTTGGCCTGACTGGGATCGATTCGGCTGCCCCACCAGAAGACGCTGGCGGTCCCGGCGCGGGCGGCGTATTCCCATTCGGCCTCGCTGGGCAGCCGGTAAGTCCGTCCGGTTTGGGCGCTCAACCAGGCGCAGTAGGCCAGGGCATCGTCCCAGGAGACATTGATCGCCGGGCGCTGATCGCGGCCCCAGCCCTCATCGCCCGGTTTGCTGCGGCCAGTCTTGGTGCAGAAGGCATCGTACTCGACGAAGGTCACCGCATAACGGCCGATGGCGAAGGGGTGAGCGAAGGTGATCGAATGCTGGGGGCCTTCCTCGTCGAACCGCTCCGTCTCGCTGGCGGGCGAGCCCATCAAGAACCGCCCGGCCGGGATGACCAGCATCTCCGGACCCTGGCCCCCGTCCCTGAGCCGGTGCGCGAAGGCGGCCGCCGTTAGGCCCAGCGCCTGCGCCGTCATCAACTGGAGCCCCTGCACCCGTGCGGTCGACCAGCCGTGGATCTCCTGCGGCACGGTCAGCAGACGCTGTCGCTCGGCCGTCTCCGCTGCCGCCCTTTCCGCCGCCGCCCGGGCGGTGACGAGGAAGGCGCGCAGCCGCTCGAGCCAGATCCCTTTCCCCCAACGCCTCGCAGCAGCCCGCGAGCGCCTCCAGGTAGTCCGGATCCTCGCTCGCCTGGGTGGCCAGGGGTGTCCCAGGCCGCAGGGCGTCGACGAAGCCGGCCAGCGGCGTCGGCTGCGTCGGCGCCGTGAGACCCCGCAGCGCGAGCCATTCGGCCAGTGAGGACTGCGCCTCGGCGCGGCCCAGCCCAGGATCCGGCAGGGCCGCCAGGGGCCGGGCCAGACGCAGCGACCAGTCCGGAGTCCAGAGCGGCAGGCTGTCCCGCACCAGGCCCCGGTAGGCGGCGCGGTAGTGATCAAGGAACTGGCCGAGCAGGTCGCGGGGGAAGTCCTTGTCTCGCTCCAAAAGGTCGGCCAGGACCGTGGGCAGCGCCGGATGGGGTGTCGTGATACAGCGCGTGGAAGATGTCCGCCATCCAGGCCAGACAGAGACAATGCCAGGTCGCCAGGTGACGATGGAAGCTCGCGTAGTCCTCCCGTTCCAGGGTGAAGGGCATAAGGCTGTAAGCGGCCGGGTCGCGCCCGCTGGCGCGCAGCAGTTCCTCCTGCTCCAGGCGCTTGAGGTTGGTCAGGTCGCGGCCGCCATAGAGTTGCGTCCGCCTCCTCCGGCGTGGTCGCCAGTCCGTCCGTCACCATGCTCTGCCGGTCCGCCCGCCACTTCTCGGCGCGCGCCCTGGCGTTGGCCTCGGCCATGGCCCGCCAGCGCATCTCCACCAGGGGCGCGTAGGTGTAGTCCTCCTGCTCGGGCGCCCAGCAGCCGACCCGGAAGGAGAGATCCCCGGCGTTGGCGAGGGCGACGGTCTCCAGCACCGCGACCGGGGCGAAACCCAGGCGGGCGCGCACCGTGACGATGCTGGACTGCCCCTGGTGGCTGGCGTCCTTCCAGGCGCCGTCGAGCAGCTTCACCGGGCGCGCCGCGTCCTGGTAGTGGCGCCCGACGAACTCCAGCAGCCGGTGGCTGATCGCGTCTTCCAGACCCTCGGGGCCGGCGCTGGGGATGGACAGAAACACCAGCAGGGGGAGGGCGCCGTCGCCTCGTCCCAGACTCAAGACCTCCTCCTCCGTGATCCGCAGCGGCCAGTTCTCCCAGCGCTTGCCCTCGCGCAGCATCCTGACCTCTTGGTTGCGGCGTTCCTCCGCCTCCTGGCGACGCAGTGCCATCTGCTCCCGATGGAGTTGCAGTTGCAGGGCCTTCTGCTCGGCGAATTGCTTGCGGCTGAATGCCTGCTGCGATTTCTGCGTAGCCTTCTGATTGGCTCTGGTCATGAAGGCGGCGGCCAACTGCGTCAACGCAATCAGCGCAATCGTTGGTTCACCCATGGCCGCCGCTCGCACCGGCCCGATGGCCGTTCCGCCGCAGTGCCAACATTTGATTGGTTCGCCGCTGGGCCAATACTGAACGCCGCTCTCCGAGCACCAGGAACAGGCCCCGGCCGCCCCGAAGCCGATGTCGCCAGCGGGGTGGGAGTGGAGCTGGCAATGATGCAGGTCGCCGCCTGGGTCGAGACCCGTGTCAGCCGTGGCGTCGGCGTCGAAGACAGTGCCTGGGTCCGTGGCAAGGGGGTCGACGCCTGGGTCTGGCAACCAGGGCGCCGGCTGATCGGCGAACGCGGCAAACGGGTCGGATCGTCCTGCGCTATCACCGCGAGCGGATCATCCGGCGTCAGCGGCGATTGAGACAGATCCTGATCCTGATCCAGGCCAGTGTCCACGGGAGTGGATTGCAGCACCTCGTCGTGATTCGGGAACATACCGCCTCCTCTCTGGCTATGTCGTGGACGTACCGACCGCCCCGCCCTGTGGACAGTATATTCCCCGTTTTGCATCAGGATACTTGCAGCCTGTCCGCGCGAGCACGAACCGTCGCCCGGTGATCGGAGGCCAGACCAAGAAATCTCAGCATCAGGGCCGTAGCCGGGCGCTTCGGGCGACCAGTTAGACCGGTATGGTCTTCAGACTCCCACTCCCGGCTTACCGATGGAGTGGGCTCACCCCTCCCCAGCAACCGAACATCCCCATTCTCACCCCGCATCCCCGCATCCAACCCCTGGATGCGCGTGACGCCGTGACGGCGAAATGTACCGCAACCCAGGGACCGAGGCATGGCTTCGCGGCGCGACATGACTGGGCGATCGATCTCCAGCCATTCGCTGGGGGCTCGCGGTTTGGCTAGAATGGAGGGAACTTACTCATTCATGGGTATTTCGTGAGCGATTTTCCCCTGCCAGGTCTCTTTCTCGCTTTAGTCATTCTCATCGGCCTCTCGGCCTTCTTTTCCGGCTCGGAGACCGCGCTCCTGACCATGAACCGGTACAAGCTGCGGCACCTGGCCGATCAGGGGCATCGGGGAGCGCGTATTGCCCGCCGGCTGCTCGACCGGCCGGACCGGCTGATTGGACTCATCCTGCTCGGCAACAATTTCGTCAACACCATGGCCTCGGCCCTGGCGACCATCATCGCCTTGCGCACTGGGTGGCGAGGCGGCGATCGGCATCGCCGCCGGCATCCTGACCCTGGTGATCCTCGTCTTCGGCGAGGTCACCCCCAAGACCTACGGCACGCTCCACCCGGAACGCCTCGCCTTCCCGGCGGCCTATGTCTACGCCCTGCTGCTCAAGGTCTTCTACCCCATCGTCTGGTCGGTCAATATCGTCACCAACGGACTGCTGCGCCTGATGGGAATCGCTCCCGAGGGCGGCCCGAACACTGCCCTGAGCCGCGAGGAGCTGCGCACCGTGGTCAGCGAGGCGGGCGCCATGATCCCCGAGCGCAGCCGTTCCATGCTGCTGGCGATCCTGGATCTGGAGCACGCGACCGTGCGGGACATCATGATCCCGCGCAACGAGGTGGAAGGGATCGATATCCAGGACGACGAGGACGAGATCATCAAGGCCATCCGCAACGCGGGCTATACCCGTCTCCCCCTGTTCGACGGCGGCGCCGACAATGTCATCGGTGTCATCCATGCCAGAAATGCCCTTCATGCCCTGTTGGAGAAGCGTCTGACGAAGGATCACCTGGGGGAGATCGCCTGCAAGCCCTACTTCGTTCCCGAGGGAACCCCCCTGTATCCGCAACTGCTCAACTTCCAGCGCGGCAAGCAACAGGTCGGGCTGGTGGTCGACGAATATGGCGATTTTCTGGGACTCATTACCCTGACGGACCTGCTGGAAGAGATCGTCGGCGAGTTCACCACCGATCCCTCCGACTACCTCAAGGAGATCCATCGCGGCGAGGACGGTAGTTTGCTGATCGATTGCTGCATCAGCGTGCGCGACCTCAACCGAGCCTTGCGCTGGGAGCTTTCGACCACCGGTCCCAAGACCCTGAACGGCTTGATCCTGGAGTATCTGGAGACCATTCCCGAGCCAGGCACCAGCCTCAAGCTCGGAGGTCATCCGATGGAGATCATCCAGACCACGGATAATGGCGTGAAGACCGTCAAATGCATCCCCCAGATGGTGGGCAAGGGCCGGTGCTAAGGTCGCCTCGCGCGGACCTGATCGAAAAGCTCCTCCAATCCCGCGTGGGTTCCTCGCAGTTGGTCGATGACCTCGGCGGCCCAGTCGAAATAGGCCCGTTGGCGCTGGAGATCCCAACCGCTGGGGGGATTTTCCAGGATATCGCGCAGATTGCAGATCTTGTCGGCGAGCTTGACCAGTCGCGCGCCTTGACTGGCGCCCTGGGCGTGCAGGATTTGTAGGCGTTTGCGCTCGTCCTTCGGGAGCGATTTATCGTCCGTAACCTCCATCACCAGATCGCGGATCTCCGGACCGAATCGTTCCGCCAGCTCCTCGGGATTCGTTTCGGTGTCTTCCACGGTGTCGTGCAGCAAGGCTGCGGCGAGCACGCGCGCATCTTCGATTCCGGCCTCGACCGAGAGTACCCGCATCAGCGCGATGGGATGGTTGATGTAGGGCGATGCGTCGCGATCCTTGCGCCGTTGATCCCGATGCTTGTGCGCGGCGAAGCCGAGGGCATCCATCACCTGTATGAACTCCGTTTGATTCATCGCTGCTCCGTGATTCGGTGTGCGGCGCGCCTTGACGCGCCGTCGTATGAAAATGACGCGGAGCCTCTTTTGTCAGCCGCGCGAAGCCGTCATGTGAGTGGGCTAAGGTTGCACCCGATCCAGTGCGTCTAGCCTAACCCGGAGCGTCCCATGATGAGCAAGCTGGTCCAACTCAAGAACATGACGACCGTGGTCGCCGACACGGGTGATTTCGAGTCGATCGCCGAGTATCAGCCACAAGATGCCACGACCAATCCGTCGCTCATCTTCAAGGCGGCCCAAATGCCCCACTACCGCGAGCTGGTCGAGGACGCCATCCTGTTCGGCACGGACAAGGGGCATGGCGACAGTGCCACCCAGGCGCGCTGGACCATGGACAAGCTGGCCGTCAATTTCGGCACCGAGATCCTCAAGATCGTCCCTGGCCGGGTCTCCACCGAGATCGACGCCCGCCTGTCCTTCGATACCGACGCGACCCTGCGCCGCGCCGAGGGTCTGGTCGAGCTCTACCAGAAGGCCGGCATCGACCCGCGTGCGCGGGTTCTCTTCAAGATCGCCTCCACCTGGGAAGGGATCCGCGCCGCCGAGGCGCTGGAGCGCCAGGGCATCCATTGCAATCTGACCCTGCTGTTCGGCTTCGCTCAGGCCGTCGCCTGTGCCGACGCGGGCGTGACCCTGATCTCACCCTTCGTCGGGCGCATCCTCGATTGGTACAGGCATGCCGAGAACCTGACCGGCTATCCGGCCGACGCGGATCCCGGCGTCCGATCGGTGACCCGCATCTTCAACTACTACAAGCGTCACGGCTATCGGACGGTCGTCATGGGCGCGAGCTTCCGCAATCTCGACGAGATCCTGGAACTGGCCGGCTGCGACTACCTCACCATCTCCCCCGCCTTGCTGGGTGAACTGGCCTCGACCGAAGGCGACGTCCCGAGAAAGCTCGACCCGGACAAGGCGAGGGCCATGGAGATCCCCAAGGTCACCTATGACGAGCCGGCTTTCCGCTGGGAGGTCAACGAAGAGGCGATGGCGACCGAGAAGCTGGCCGAGGGCATTCGTCTCTTCGCCGCCGACACCCGCAAGCTGGAGCAGTTCGCCCACGAGGTCTGCCAGAACGGTTAAACCGCGTCTAGGACAGGATGCGGTTTAGCTCCGGAAGAGACAGAATTTTCCGAATTCTGTGGTGACCCCATCTTGGATGCTGTCGTCGCAGAAACTCGACTCCAAAACACGACAGTAACCCAAATAATATCAGGATTCCCCAGTGGCTTAGGGTCGGAATAGCGGCGACCGCCGCCCGAAAACCTGGACCGCCAGGGTCAGCGATGACGCCGAGCGATGGGTCGTCGTCTCCCTCACCGTTATCGGTAATCGTGAACATCACTGTATTGCTAGAAAAGTTCGCCGGTATCCTATACCACCCAGATTCAGCCTGGTATTTCCAATACTCTGTTCCGGAAGGCATGGCTGCGGGGTATGTCAACCGAATGGTTACTGAATTCCCTTCACAACCATTTGCCGTAAACTCGAATAACCCATAAGGCAGGGTCACATTGAGCGGAGAAGCAACGGGGGAAGCGATATAACGCCCTTGGGTAAAGACACAACCGCCACCCATAATCTCGGCGAGGATTTCGCCGGAATGGTCGGGGGTCTCTCCGGTCACGATGGTCGATGCGGTCACGTTTATGTTCTGCGTCACCTCCGGCGCCGCTGCATAGTTGGTATTGCCGGCCTGATTGGCCGCGATGGTGCAGTTGCCGACGGCCACCCCAGTGACTGTCGTTCCACTGACGGTACAGGTGCCCGTGGTCTGGCTGGCGAAGACCACCGGATTGCCAGAATTCCCACCGTTGGCACTGACCGATCCGGAGCCACCGACAGCCAGCGTCGGAGGGCTGCCAAAGACGATGGTTTGGCTGCCCAGACCAACCGCGAATGTCTGCGTCACCTCGGGAGCCGCCGCGTAGTTGGTATCGCCCGCTTGATTAGCCGCGAGGGTGCAGGTGCCGGTCGCCACTCCCGAGACGGTCGTGCCGCTGACGGTGCAGACGCCCATGCTCTGGCTGGTGAAGACCACCGGATTGCCGGAGTTCCCGCCGCTCGCGTTCACCGAACCGGAGCCGCCGACGGACAGCGTCGGAGCGCTGCCGAAGACGATGGTTTGGCTGCCCAGACCAACCGCGAATGTCTGCGTCACCTCGGGAGCCGCCGCGTAGTTGGTATCGCCCGCTTGATTAGCCGCGAGGGTGCAGGTGCCGGTCGCCACTCCCGAGACGGTCGTGCCGCTGACGGTGCAGACGCCCATGCTCTGGCTGGTGAAGACCACCGGATTGCCGGAGTTTCCGCCGCTCGCGTTCACCGAACCGGAGCCGCCGACGGACAGCGTCGGAGCGCTGCCGAAGACGATGGTTTGGCTACCCAGACCAACCGTGAATGTTTGCGTCACCTCGGGGGCCGCCGCGTAGTTGGTAGTACCGGCTTGATTAGCCGCGAGGGTGCAGGTGCCGGTCGCCACTCCCGAGACGGTGGTGCCGCTGACGGTGCAGACGCCCATGCTCTGGCTGGTGAAGACCACCGGATTGCCGGAGTTCCCGCCACTGGCGCTCACCGTGCCAGAGCCACCAACAGCGAGCGTCGGCGCACTGCCGAAGACGATGGTTTGGCTACCCAGACCAACCGTGAATGTTTGCGTCACCTCGGGGGCCGCCGCGTAGTTGGTAGTACCGGCTTGATTGGCCGCGAGGGTGCAGGTGCCGGCCGCCACTCCGGAGACGGTAGCGCCGCTGACGGTGCAGACGCTCGTGCTCTGGCTGGTGAAGACCACCGGATTGCCGGAGCTCCCGCCAGTGGCGCTCACCGTGCCAGAGCCACCAACGGCGAGCGTTGGGGCATTACCGAAGACGATGGCTTGCGGGTTGGTAATCAACGAACCGTCAGCGTTGTAATGCGCAAGCGCAAAATCGTAGTTGGTGCCATTAAATGTCTCGCCCACCAACACGATCTTTCCATCTGACTCGACGGTCATGTCATAGGCGTTGTCCGTCGTGGCGCCAATCGGCCTAGTCACGATTCCATCGCCACCGCCAAAGGTGGCATCCAGGGCGCCTGTTGGTGTATAGCGAACAAGGGCGAAATCATTGAGCGTACCGTCGCCGGTCACTCCCGCGACCAGGATCTTACCATCCGCCAGAACCGTGACCGCATTCGCATTCGCCGGGCTTGCGAGTGGCGTGATGACTTTTCCGCCGCTGCCGAAGGTGGTGTCCAGCGCGCCATCCGCTAGATATCTTACGACGGTATATTCGTAGTTTGTGCCGTTATAGCTCTCACCGGCCAGGAGAATCTTGTTGTCGGTCTGGATGGCAAGATCATAGGCATAGTCACCACGTCCGCTCACATCCGTGATCACGATTCCATTGCTGCCAAAGTCGCCAAAGGAGGTATCCAGAGTACCATTGGTGTTGTAGCGTACAAGCGCGAAATCATCGCTCGTACTATTGATTCTGGTTCCTCCAGCTACGTACTTGCCGCTCGACTGTTGAGCGACGGCATAGGCAGCACTATTGTCAGTCGCGCCGATCGGGGTAGCGACTTTGCCTCCAATACCAAAGGAGTTGTCCAGCGTGCCATTGCTGTTGTAGCGTGCCAGCGCGAAAGTGTATCTGACACTGCCGTAACGCCATCCTGCTAGCACGATTTTTCCGTCTGCCTGCGCGATGACGGAATACGCTTTGTCGGCAAAGGTGAGAAAACTCGTTGTGACAATCCCGGTACCCACACCGAAGCTCGTGTCTAACTGACCGTCTGACGTATAGCGGACCAGAGCGAAATCCCAATTGGTGCCGTTGGAAGCCATTCCAGCCAGGAGGATCTTGCCATTGCCATCAACAACGATGGCATGCCCCTCATCGTTAGTAGAGACCCCTGTGGTCGCATGATGCCCAACCGGTGTAACGACCTTTCCAGCATTGCCAAAACTCGCATCGAGAGTGCCGCCTACATTGTAGCGAACCAAGGAGAAATCGTTGTCAGTGCCATTATAGCTATATCCACCGACCAGCAGCTTTCCGTCCGTTTGCCTGGCCACCGTGTAACCTACATCGTTGAACGCACCGACCGCCGTGATCACGGTTCCCCAATCCGCGGAGGCAGGTCGATTAAATAAAGGTAGGAGGATGTACAAAAGAAGTAGGTAAGATCTAACGGAAAAGTGATGGGTACGGTATGCGGTTCTATATGCCAAGCAATCAGCCGGGAATTGCACGGTTAGTATCTCCCTGTCCGTGGTGACGGAATCCGTCCGTTGATGTGCAACGTACGGCTAATGGAGCCAAGTTACGGAGCTGATCAGGGCCAGCGCTTTCGATAGACCGAAAGGCGCGCTCACTCTGTGCATTGGCAAACATACCCATCGGCGTGACGATGGGCTGTGACGACCTGCATTCTAGCAGGCCCTAATAGCTCCGATGTCGAGGGTGAGGCCCAGCACTCTAGCAGCACGACATGAACCGGTTTGCCAGTGCGGTTGAAACCGCACCTACATTAAAACAACGCAACCCGTCCTGGACGCGGTTTAGATGGCCGAAGCGACAGGGGGCTTGCGCGCAACCCCCGCCAATCCATTGTCTACGGGCATCCCCTCCTCGACATGGATCCGATCCGTCGGGACGAGATTTTCCGCGAATCGCCTAAAACAATGGCTATTTGGACGGGCAAGGCGTAGCTTGCCCATCCGGGTGTCGCCCGCGCGCGGGCGTTCGGGACCGCGTCTTAAGTCGAGATATTCAGCGCCATTCTTGGCCGTGGGATGATTTTCTGCATGCCCAGGCGCTTGTCGACGTTGATCAGGATCGGACCCGCGATATTCGCATGCAGCCCGGATTGACCCTCCTGGCCTGGGCCTTCGGGCTTCCACACCATCAGGAATACCAATACCTGCTCGGGGCTGTCGACCTGCAGCAGGGTCTCTTCCTCATCCGTCAGCTCCAGCACGTAGTTCAGCGCGTAGAGCTCCGGGTCCACCAGCGTGAAGGTGATCTCGGGACAGACGCAGGACTCCATCCAGTAGACCCGGCCTGACTCCGTGTCCGAGTAGTGCAGACGGAAACGGGTCTGGTCCTCGAAGCCGGGGATGCCTTGCGGAAAGACGACCTCCTTGGACGAATCGGACGCGGCAGTGGTGTTTTCGGCCATGCTCCTTTCCTCTTCAGTGAGTTTGGGAAATCCCCTTGGACGATCGCATGGAACGCGCAATGGGAGCAAGTCCGCTCAGACTGCTTCAACCAGAACGCCGCATTCGCCCTCGGGTTCGATGCGCGTGGAACGCGGCGATTCATTCAAGGATCGCGTCCTCCCTTTCTCACTCTCGCTCGCAATGGAATCCGCATGACCAGCCGTGACAATGCTCTATGGGAACAGTACTGGCGCGACCGGCGAACCGATTTTCATCAGAAGGCCGTCAATCCGTTTCTGGTCCGTTTCTGGCCCGATCTCGCGCTCGCGCCGGGGAGTCGCGTGCTGGTGCCGCTCTGCGGCAAAAGTCTGGACATGCTGTGGCTGATCGGCCAGGGGTACAAAGTCCTCGGCATCGAATTGAGCCCGCTCGCGGTGCGCGCCTTCTTCCACGAAAACCAGATGGAGCCCACACGTCGCCAGCAGGGGGCATTCTCGCGTTGGGGGCATGGCAATCTCAGCATTCTCCGTGGAGACATCTTCGCGATGACGGCGGACGATCTGGGGCCGGTCGATGCTGTCTATGACCATACGGCGTTCACGGCACTGCCGGAGGAGGTCCGCCGAAGCTATGTCGCTCACCTGGGATTGATCACCCCGACGGCCGGTAAGCGCCTGCTGCTGACGGCCGAGGACGCGGAGGATGGTCAATCCCAGGAGCAGGCGTGTGGCCTCGCGCGCGAGGTCGAAACCCTTTACGAGGAGCGTTTCGAGATCGAACTCGTCCATGTGGAAACCGTCATGGAGGGGGCTGCCGAGGCACCGGGCGGACGTCCCGACTGCGTCTACTACAAGGTGTATCGCCTCAGCGAGCGGGCCGAAGGTCAGCGGGTACGCGCAACCGAGCGGTCGTAAGGCGTCGTCGCGGCGCCTGCTCGCGGGTGTCGTTTCATTCGACCGGAGGTTCGCCCGCCACGGATGGGGTCTTCGCGTAACGCGGCTCGGCCAGCCAGAAGGCGCGCGAGACGCCCTCGCGATAGGCGGTGAGCGCTTGCAGGGAGGAATTCGCGCGCAGGTTGCTGTAGGACAGATCCTTGTTCTGCCAGCGCTCGTGCCAGAACACGGCCCCTCGGAGCCGTGGCATGCGTTGTTCCATCGCCTCGAAGGCATCGCTGATCCAGTCCCCCTTGCTGCCTTGTTTGGGGAACTCGCCAATGCCCCATTCGGCCATGAGGACGGGCTTTTGAGGATCGACCGCGGCCAGTTCCCGATAGGGAGCCAGCAGCGCTTCATCCACGCCGCTCCAGGATTGCTCTGGAAACTGTTTGCCGTAGGCGCTCATCGCCAGCCAATCGACATAGTCGCCGCCGGGATAGTAGGCGGCCATGCGATTCCAGGGTGCGTCCGGGATGGAGCCGTTATTGGTGTGGAAGAGCCAGGACACGTTGGAGGCGCCGGCGGCCCGCACCCGATCGACCACGTGCCGATAGGCGCGCTTGAAGTTCTCCGGCCCGCGATAGCGAGGTGGGTTCGAGCCTGGAATCGGCTCCGCGCCGCCGTTGAAGGCTCCGGACCAGGGGAACCAGTTGCCGTTCATCTCCAGTCCCCAGGCGACCAGGAGCGGCTTGCCGAAGGCGCGGGCCTCGCTGGCCCAGCGGTCGATGTAGTCGTCCCACCGTCCGCTCGCGATCTCCGCCAGTTCGAACTTGGTGCGGGAATGTTCTCGCTTATCCCAGGGGTTCCAGAAGACGAGCGGGATGCCCCCCGAATTGGCGATGACCCGCGCCTGCTGGGTGGGAAAGTGTCCGTTTCCCCAGAAATTGGAGAAGGCGACGATCGCCTGATGTCTGCCGACGAGCGCCGCGAAGGCGTCGATCTTCTCCAGCGTGACCCCGTCCTCCTGCTCGCCGAAGTCGATGTAGGCGCCCGTGTAGGCCCCGGTTTCGGGCACTGCGAGCCGCGCTCCAGATCCCGGACTGGACGTCTGCTGATCCGCTAGCGCGAGCGGGTACGCCGCGCGCGCGTCCGGCGCGTCGAAGGCCGCCGAGGGGCCGAGCGCCACGACGCCGAGCGACAGGAGCGCGGCGGCGCCGACGATGAGCCAATACCGTCCTCTCATGCCGTCGCTCCCTCGCCCAGGCGTCGCGCCAATCCCCGGCGTTCCTGCAGGCCCCAGGCCATCCAACTGCCCCGCACGGCGCGCAGGATGGACGCCAGGATCGCGAGGCTCAACAAGGGCCGGTAGATGAGACGCATCGGCAGCACCAGCAGCGCCGTGCGCGATGGCTCGGGTTCGAGCCGGCAGGCGATCAGCGCCAGGATCAGGTCCACCGCGAGGAAGACTGCCGCATAGACGAGCGCCGGACCGGATGCCCCCCTTGCCAGGGTGGCGATCAGCCACAGATCCACGACCGGCGCGAGCGCGACAAGGACGATCTGGAAGAACCAGATGCCGGGGATGGCGAACCAGCCAAGCCAGCCGAAGGCGGGATTGCAGAAGAGCCGACGATGCTTCCAGAGACATTGCAGGGTGCCGAAGGACCAGCGCTTGCGCTGGCGGAAGAGCCCGCCGACCGTGCGCGGCGCCTCGGTGAAGGCCCTGGCCCTCGTGGTGTGGCGGATGCGATAGCCGGCGCGATGGAGCGAAAGGGTGAGGTCGGTATCCTCGGCCAGGGTGTCGGACTGGATGCCGCCGGCCGCGCGGATCGCGTCCGCCCGATAGGCGCTCGCCGCCCCTGGCACGACGGTAATGGCGTTCAGCCGATCGAAGGCGCGGCGGTCCAGGTTGAAGGCCGCGAGGTACTCCAGACGCTGGAAGTGACCGATCAGAGTGGCCGCGTTGCCGACATGGAGTTGCCCGGAGACCGCGCCGACCTTGGGGTTCTGAAGCGGTCTCACCAGCTCGGCGATGGTCTCCGGCTCGAACTGGGTGTCGGCGTCGAGCGTGACGACGAAGGCGTGCCGCGTGAGCGCCAGTGCGTTTCTCAGGGCGGCGGCCTTCCCCCGGTTGGGCTGACGGACCAGCCGCAGGCGCGGCTCCGTGCTGGCCAGCTCGGCGACGATCGCGGCCGTCCGGTCGGTCGAGCCGTCATCGACCAGGATCACCTCGAAGGGCGCCGGATAGCGGCTCGCCAGCAGGGCGCGCAGCGTCTGGGCGATCACCGTCTCCTCGTTGTAGGCCGCGAGGATCACCGAGACCGGCGGGGCGAAGTCGGCCGCGCTGTCGTCCTCATCCTCGCGCGCTTGCCGGACGGCCAGCCAGACGACGAACAGCGTCCGCAGGAACAGCAAGCCCGTCGCCACCATGAGAAAGGTCCGGAGTCCGTTCTCCAGTGCTGCAACAGATTCAGCCCGGTGCCGGCGACGAGTCGCTCCGGCATGGGGTCCGCCACCGGGATCGACGGCATCACCGCCTCCTTGGGCACGCCGAGGAGCCGGTGCAGGGGCACGATCTCATCGCCACGGGCCTTGAGATAGGCGATGACGCCGGGCAGCGCCTCCACCGTCGCGGAGCGGTCGCCGCCCGCGTCATGCAGCAGGATGACGCTGCCGGAGGGGCGGGCGGCGCGGATCCGCTCCAGGATCTGCTCCGCGGGCGGCGCCTGCCAGTCCAGCGGGTCGATGCTCGCCATGGTCGGGATGTAGCCCGATTGCTGAGCGATGATGAGCGGCTCGATCTCGCTCGGGCGGTGGGGCGTTCGGTCGGCGTCATAGGGCGGACGGAACAGCAGGGTCGAGCGTCCCGTGATGTCCTCGATCGCGCGCTGGGTCGCGTTCAGCTCCAGCTTCACCCGCAGGGGGCCGACGCTCGGCGAGATCGACGTGGGTGAAGGTGTGGTTGCCGATCTCGTGTCCTTCATCCGCGATACGCCGCACCAGCTCGGGGTACTGGCTCGCATGGGCGCCGGTCACGAAGAAGGCCGCCTTCACGCCCGCGTCGCGCAGAATGTCGAGGATCCGAGGCGTCCAGTCGGGGTCGGGGCCGTCGTCGAAGGTGAGGGCGACATGCTCCGGCGAACTGTCCCCGCGTTGCCGCACGACCGCCGATTGCGGGTAGTCGCTGTAGCTCACGCCCCAGAGACCGGCCGCATCGACCTGGATGCGACGCTGTCCGGGATGCGGCACATGGCTCGCCTCGATGAAGTCCCCCTGTCCGATCGCGCCGATCCTGTCGCTGGCGGCGATGTGCTCGAAGCGGCTGGCGGCGCACGAGAGTCCGCAGCGGAGGCCATCCCAGATCAGCGGATCCTCCGTGCCAAGGCGATCGATGCCGATCCCGCCGAGCTGTTTTTGCAGGACGAGCCGCTGCTGGTTCGTGAAGGTGGTGGCGTCGAGAAACCAAACGTCGTGGTCGACCCCTTCCCGCGCATAGGAGAACCGTGGCCCTTCATAGGGTGCCGGATTCGCGATCTGGCCTGTCCGAGCTGACGCGGCACGCGCCATGATGTCCTGAAAGGAGGCCAGTTCCGGTTTGCCGTTCGCTGGCCAGTCGTAGCCGAAGGTCCCGATGCCGATGACCCACTGGCTCGGGTCGCCGTGGCGCGTGAGCGCCTCCAGCCATTCGCTGAACCAGGGCAAAGAGGCGAGGGGACCGGCCTCCTCGTACTCGCCCGTCTCGTAATAGAGCATGGCAACGAAGCGGTCGACATGCGGCGCGAGGGCGTCGAGGTCGAAGACCTTGAGGTCGTCCCCGACCGGGACGCAGAGCCAGAGTTCCAGACCGGCCGTTTGCAGCTCCGAGCGTAGCAGTCCGATCAGACGGACCATCTCCTCCCGATAGGTCGGATCGATCTGCTCCCAGACGATGGCGACGCCGCGCGCGTGAAGGGCCAGCAGGTGCCCTTCGAGATCCCTGGCGAACGCCCGCTGTTCCGCGACATCGGCCCGCAGATAGTGCTCCACCGCCTCGGGGTCGAACTCCTCACCCACCATGTTCGCGAGGATCGGCACCAGCCCCAGATTCTTCTCGGCGGCGACGGCCGCGACATCCGGGTTGGGCGTCGCTTCGAGGCGCGGCGGCATTCCCGTCAGCCGCAGCCATGCGGGGGCGACGTGAGTGAGTTGGTCGGCGTGTTCCCGCAAGGAGGCGAGCCCGCGCTCCTCATCGTCGTCCAGGAAGGCGAGGCGGACCGGCTTGGAGTGCGATTGCGCCGGCACGCGCAGCCCGGCGGTCATCTCGGAGACCCAGGTGGCGGGCGATTTGGGCCGCGTCACCGCCATCGGCGCACGCGCGGTCCCCATCGCCGGAGTGTGCGCGGCGTTTGCCGGAAAGGGCTCCAGTCGCGGCTCGACGACGAGCGAGTAGAGAAAGATCGCCAGAGCCAGCGCGACAATCGCCGCGGTGGCACCAAGGACGCGGCTCACTGTCTTCCAGCGGCTGCCGCGCGGGTCGCGGAACACAAACTGCTCTCGATCCATAGATCGAACGTCCTCAAGGCGAGCGGAGTCTTGGGTAAATGAGGTGGCGCTTGGCATGCGCGGGACGCCATCCCGCTGCATAGACCCTCGACCCTACAGCCGTCGACCGACCTGCCGTCGAGACGCTTCCGGCGATGCCGTGAACCAGCGCGGCAGCTTGACGTAGTGCTCCGCCGAGGACAGGTCGTTGGGTGGGTCGTGCGATCGAGCGTCGCCTCGGCGATTGTAGTCGATGACGGGATCCCGTGGTGTGGGCGCAGCCCCGGATTCCGATGGACCTTGTCCGGGCGATCTCAAGAGATTGTGGTGGAGCGCGCGACTCGCCTAATCAGGCATCGCTGCTGACGTTGATCAGGTCAGCCGCGTCTGGCGGCGCCGCGACGACGTCTGAGGGAAAGGCGCCCTCGTAACGTTCCCGGACGGGCTGGGGTGAGGAGCGAACCCCGGCATAACGCTGGCGACGACGCTCCGGTTGAGCGCCATGTTAGGGGTCGCGGCCTTTCGTTCTTCGATCGATTCTGTCTTGCTAGGGCCGTAGGCTGGGTTGAGCGGGAGCGAAACCCAGCGACGACGCGGCGTGAATTGCTGGGATTCACGTTGTTCATCCCAGCCTACGGCCCTAAATCAAATGCTGAAAACTGAGTCAATTATCTTATCCGTAGCACTATATGGCCCATGGATTGTACCTCCTAAACCATGAAACGGTGCCTCCTTTTTGTCGTCTACCAACGAAATCCAATCAACAAATATCATAGGAAATTGCATCGCGTTAAATTTCCCAATATCTTTGACAATTCCAATTGCAAGGATGCTGACGGTTGTAGCTCCTTGGCCGCGCATTTTCTTTATTGCAATTCGATCACCTATTTTTATCTTGGCAATATCTTCTTGAGCCGTATCCTTGTCTCCAAACCAAAATCCGTGTTTCACAAACCAAGAAGTCATATCTTGACCTGAAACCATTGCCCCAACAATCCAATAATCTGCCATTCATGTTCCCTCGGTTTTGTATTTCGCCTAACGGAAACCCTAAAGCGACCCGGACAGCGCGCCCGCCGATGCTTGCCAAACGCGCCGAACTCGAACGCGCTGGCCGGGGTCGCTTTTGAGGGCGTGGTTAGGCGTTTTGTTTTTTTCTGCTTGTTAGACGGTTGCGGGGAATTAAGTAAAATGTCCCCGGAACTCGAGCAGGGTGGCCATGTGGATTTTGCCTTAAAGACTGCTGCGCAGATGATATTGGTCTATTTTTCATGGACTTTGTTTGGGCTTCTGCTACACGGCCCCGTTGATGTAGAGCCACAATACACGCATTTGTTTGCGCCGCTACCATGCTTATGGGTTTTACTTGGGCTCTTTGTACAGGGTCCATATGATGTTGAACCACAATAGACGCATTTTTTCTCGTCCAGCCCGTTGTGCTCATGATTCTTGTGAGGGCTCTTTGAACATGGGCCGAAAGATGTTGATCCGCAAAATTTGCATTTTGACATGGTGCGATGTCCTTGGGTTTGTTTGATGCCTAACGTCAAACCTAAGCCGACCCATACTGCGCCGCGATAATGTTGAATGAAGCCTCTGAGCTACGCGCGCAGTATGGGTCGGCTTGAGGTGCGTGTTAGCCCATTTTTGTTTCTCGATTTCCCGACGGAACTCGCTGGCAACTAACTAGCTTCGCTCATTGCATTTCTTGCCGGTACCATCGCTAAAAATTCGCTCACGCATGGATGTAACCGTTTAGCATTGAAATGAAATGGGTAGCTCGGGTGCGGCAGCCACGTACCTAGCGCGACATCCGCTTCCCCGCATAAGAACAATTTCGCGGATCTGGGACTTTGGTTTAGAGAAATATCTATGTGCGGCCGAAATGTGTTCGCTGGCAGGCTATCCCAAAGCCGTTTCGCAAGAACCAGAACGTGGGTTGGCCTAAGGTGAGACAGTACTGAGATCAAACCCTGTTCCGATGACGCTTGCATCTCTGGGCTAGGAGCAATTCCTGGACCGTCGCCAACTATTTCTTGTATGTAATTATAGAAGGCTACTTTCGACCAGAACTCTCTTCGGTCAATTTCCCAATGGTTTCTGCCATCAACGACCTTCATTATTTCGGTCCAGTACTTGTGGGTCCATTCCTCATCAACATACGCTTGAGTACAATCGATAGTCATGGTTTGAGGCTCTAATGCCTCGGTACTGTGATGTGATTCACCCAGCAACAAGAGGCGGCGATCTTGCTGCCTGAACTTCTTGCCTTCCCAAGGGAAGAAATACACACCAGAAAGTGCTGCATCTTTCATTGGCTACCCTCCTGGCTAACAGTGTGTTAGACAGAATCTACGCTTGCTGTGCTAGACAGATTTCACATTAGGCATACTAGACAGATTCCGTCTAGTCCCTAGCACGCTCGTGTATAAGCCCGGCGGTATCGCCAAGCTGTTTCTGCCCTTCGCTTTGGTGTCCCTGTCGTCCGAACTGAGCCTAGGCGATGATCAACAACCCGTCAACCTATGTGGGTAAAGTCCGGCCCTTATGGGATCGCCAGGTAGAAAAGTTCAATGAATCAGTCGATCAGCCGCCTTTCGACCGTTGAAAGGTGAGGCGGGCGGAGCTGTATATGGCGGCTCATCCGAACCGGAGGTTGGTGGATCAAGCTCCGGAACATGTTGACCTCAATCTGGCCGCGCTTGGGTGCGCAACGGGCTTGAAGGGTTTGCTATTCGGGCAGGCCGTGGATGCTATACGGATGCTTCTTGTGCATTCGGGGGCTGGCTGGAGCCTGTGGATTTTGGACACTGGCGGTTCTCGCGGGCGCGAGTTGGGAGGGGACCATCCGACGATGGCGCGAGACGACCCGCCGAGGTCCTTGGAATCCCCGAAGGCGACTGCCCCCAGTCGCCCGGTTTCGACGACCTGCGATTAAGGGCTATCCGACCCAGCGCTCATCCCGGATCCCGCGTCGCTTCCCCCAACTCGCGCGAGCGGCCGCGATCAGCACGAATGCCAGGCTAACCGCGAGCCAGTTTCCGACGCGGGTGAAGGGCGTGGCGCCTTGACGGGGTTGGACCTCGGCGGTGGCGCTGCCGGCGACGAAGGAGGGTACGGTGGCGACGGTGCGGCCTCGGTGATCGATGATGGCGGAGATGCCGGTGTTGGTGGCGCGGATCAGAAAGCGTCCGTTCTCCAGTGCGCGCATGCGGGCGATCTCCAGGTGTTGTGGCGGGGCGAGCGAGTCGCCGAACCAGGCGTCGTTGCTGACATTGATCAGATAGGCCGCATCGGGTAGCGCCTCGACGACTTCGGAGGGAAAGGCGTCCTCGTAGCAGATGGAGACGCCGGCCTGGTGTTTGCCCACGGTCAGAAGCGGGCGTTTGCTCTCTCCAGCGGTGAAGTCCGACATCGGGATCTCGAACAACTGGACCAGCGGCCCCAGCCACGCCTTGAACGGCATGAACTCGCCGAATGGCACCAGATGGCGTTTTTCATAGAGATCCTCGTGACTGCCGATGGCGAGCAGTCCGTTGAAATAGCGGCCCGATTCCAGATCCATCACGGGGATGCCGAGCACGATCTCGGCGCCTTCCTCGCGGGCGCGCTTCGGCCAAAGGGTCGATCAGTGGCTCGCGGACCTGGTGGAGGAAATCCGGCAGGGCGGTCTCGGGCCAGACGATGAGGTCCGAATCCAGGTGTTCCTTGGTGAGCGTCAAGTAGGCTTCCACGATCATCATGCCCGCGTCGGGCGTCCACTTGATCGACTGTGGAATGTTGGCCTGGAGCACGCTGGCCTTGAGCGCGGGGCCGGACGGCTGGGTCCAGTCGACCTGCTGCAGCCCGACGCCGCCGAGCCAGATCGCCGCCAATGCGAGCGCGGTGGCGATGCGCGCGGTACCGCGCCAGCGGATCAGGCCCCAGAGCAGACCGCCGCAAAGCGCGACCAGGAGGCTGACGCCATAGACGCCCGCCACTGGCGCGTATCCCGCCAGCGGTCCTTCGATCTGGGTGTAGCCAAGATTCAGCCAGGGGAAGCCGGTGAAGAGCCAGCCGCGCAGCCATTCGAGCAGCACGTAGGATCCCGGAAGCAGGAGGAGGGGGCCGATCCAGATGGATCCTCGATCCAGGCGGCGGATCAGCCAGCCGGCGATGCCGTAATAGAGCGCCATGGCGCTGATGAAGAGCGCGGTGAGCAGATGCGCCACCCAGGCATCCATGTTGCCGAATTCGTTCAGGCTGATGCGGATCCAGAAGACCCCGAATCCCAGCAAACCCACGCCGAAGACCCAGCCGCGCCAGAAGGCGGTGCGTGGACTGGCGCCCGCGAGGGATTGATAGAGGCCGGCAAGCGAGAGGACAGGCAGCGGGAACAGGGAGAAGGGCGCGAAGCCCAGCACGGTCAGCGCGCCGCAACCGAGCGCGAGGAGCGTGGGCAGGGCGGGGTGGATACGTGAGCTGAAGCGAGAGGACATGGGGACCGCCAGGGGCTAGACAGAGACCGCGCCGTTTCTAGCAGTCGCGACCCCTGGGGTCAAATGAAGAAACGGCGACCGGCATCCCTATGGTTGCCGGTCGCCAGCCTTCCGTGCACGATCAGGCCGCGATCGCCTGCGGCTCGTGCGACAGACAACCCTTGGGACAAACGCGCGAGCAGGCCTCGCAGCCGATGCAGTCGAGCGCGATCCTTCAGGTTCATGACCATCCCCGGCGCCTCGTCGTCGAACTCGTCATCGCTGTCGAGGTCCTCGTCCAGATCGAGATCGTCACGATCGATCAGCTCGAAGACGCTGCGCGGACAGACCTTGTAGCAGCGTCCGCAGCCGATGCATTTTTGCTGATTGAGCGTGACGATAAACGCAGGCGTCCATTCGACGCCGCCCCTGGTAACTCCCGTGATGACCGACATGTCAGGTCTCCGAATCCCGCGCCTTGGGGCGCTTGGTTGAAAAATGATGTTCTTCGTTGATCGTGCCCGCGCTGGCGGCGTGGCGTGAAGCGACGGGAAAGCTGTGTGCTATGACTTGGTTCAAGGTTCTGCCCACTGCCCTAGCCGTTCGCGGCCTTGAGCCGGGCATTGGCCTCGGCCCACGCCTTACAGGCATCGTAGGTCGCCTGGGCAATGCCGGGGATCTCCTCGTAGGCGGCCGGCAAGCGGTCCTCGACCAGATCGTGCAGTTCGCTGGCCCTTTCGGAGGCGATGCGTTTGGCCTTCGCCACGGCCTTTTCGAGTGCCTTGATGTCTTCTGGGTTCATGGCTGGCTTTCTGAAGGAGGTGGATGGGGCGCGCGGATCAGAGTCCGGCCACCTTCGAGTGGTTGCCGATCAGCTCCAGTGCGACGGACAGGATCTTGTCGGCCTCGTCTTTCATCTTGGAAAGACTCGGGAAGCCGAAACGATGCACGTCGCGCAGGGTGCGGTCCATCACGACCAGCTTGCCGACGGTGATGATGGCGCGGCCGAAACCCTCGTGGGTGAGGTTGACCAGGGGCACCGCCATCAGTCCGCACTCGGCCTCGATCATGGCCGAGATGGCGTTGATAGAAGACCTTGACCCGCGCGATCACGATCTCGTCGGGGTCGCCGACGATGGGGATTTCGCGCTTCTTCTCCTTGGTCAGGATGAAGGGTTCCAGGATCTCGGCCGGCGACAGGTGTCGTATTGGCCATAGGAATCGATGGCTCGCATCTGGCGCACCATTTCGATCACGAAGGAGGATTGCAGGAGTCCTTCGTTCTCGACGCTTGTCCGTCAGTGTTTCGGTCATGGTTTGTTCCTTGGAAGTGAATGAGTCCGCGGCTGTCGCGGGGAAACGTGTCGTCGTCAAACCTGTGTCGCAGTGAGAACCGTGGCCGTCGCTCCGATCATTCGCTCCATCCCTCGGCCTCCATGGCATCGAAGCGGCCGGCGCGGCCGGGGTTCTGGTTCTCGATGGCGCGCGCCAGCCAGGCGCTCGGGCCTTCGCGGATCTCGGTTTGCAGTGAGCAGATCGCCTGCTTGAGTGGCATGCCCGACTCGACCTTGACCGGCTGAATGCCATGCGGTCGGAGCTGATTGACCGCCGAGGCGCCGATCGCCTGGCAGTAGACGGCGATGCAGCCCTGGAGCGCCTCGATCTTGGCCGCCAGCTTGTCCTCGTTGCCGTCCATGCCGAGCTGGCCGAACTGGATGACCTCGACCAGGCTCGCCGCGTCCTGCCCGATCGCATAGATGGCGAACGCCTCGGCCGCGCCGAAGTGCTGGTCGACGTGCTTCATGTCGGAGGTGGCGAAGGCCACTCGAACCTCGGTGCTCATCTCTTGTGCCTCGCTACGACAACGAAGGATTCTCAGGCGTCGTTCCACGGTCATGGGATCTCCGTTCCTGACGGGTGTCGATGGGATTCGCTGCGCTCTTCCCATCCTACGCGGCGTGTTTGACGTCCTTGGTGCGCTCGTTGGCGGGCCATTGCTTGAGCGGCGAGCGATAGGGGTGGATCTCGCCCTTCTCCAGGCTCAGCAGCAGGTTGGCCAGGTCGAACAGGGTCGCGCGGGTGCCCAGGTAGCCGATCCAGGTGCGGCTGTAGCCGCCGACCAGGTCGTATTGGGGGAAGCCGGCGCGCAGCAGCGGGATGCCGAGCCGCTGGGCGGTGTGGACGCCGTGCGAGTTGGTGATGAGCAGCTCGGCCCGGTTGGCGCGCGCGCCGATCTCCAGATCCTCCAGGTCGCCGATCTTGACCTGATCGCAGACCGCGTCGGCCAGCCCGGGCGCGTTGATCGGGGCCACGGCGACGACCGTCTCCGCGCCGACGCCCGCGAGCATCTGGGTCAGACCGACCAGCAGATCCGGATCCGCGGCGATGGCGAGGCGCGCCATGCCGAGCATGAAGTGGCTGTCGAGCATGGCGTCCTGGAGCTGGGCGCGCTGGCGCTCGATGCGTCGCCGGCACCGGGCACGGCGGCGATCTCGGCCAGGGTCGCGACCAGGGCGTCGACCGCCTCCAGGCCCATGAGATGGGCGAAGCGATGGTCGGGGACGCCGGTGCGGGCCTTGAGCGCGTCCGCCGCCAGGTTCATGGAGCCGCCGATCACCAGGGTCGCCAGGGCATCGCCCAGGGTCGCCAGCTCGCTGACCAGCGCGCCGCCGATGGTGAGCGCGCTGTAGTCGGACTCGGGCAGGTGACCGTCGAGCGAATCGGAGAGATCCGGCAGCACCACCGGGCGCAGTCCGAACAGCTCGATCAGATCCTTGAGATGCTCCAGGTCGCCGGGCGTCAGGTGCGAGCCGGCCAGCACGTTGACCTGCCGGCGACGGCGGCCGGGCTGGGTGCCGGCCTCCTCGGCGCTCGGGACCAGGGTCTCGATGATCGCCAGGGTCGCCTCGGCGTAGCCCGACTCCATGGAGCCGACGAAATCCGGGGTGGAGACCGGGACGATGGGGATCGACGTCATACTCCGGATGGGTCTGGCGGAAGACGCGCACGGCCATCTTGATGTCCGCGCCCTGCGTCTCGACCAGGCCGGTGGTCGGCAGTCCGATCAGATCGGGCTTGTTCTTCTCGCAGAGGGTCTTGCAGACCCTCGATCACCATGTCCTGGCTGCCCATGACGGCGCTGACCTGATCGATGGCGGTGGTCTGGAGCGGGATGGGCTCGCGGAAATGGCGCACGAAGAGGATCTTGCCGAAGGCGCGAACATCCCTGCGAACCGTGCAGCATGGGGATGGCGCGGTTGAAGCCGAGGAAGGCGAGCGCCGCGCCGACGGTCGAGCTGGCCTTGAGCGGGCTGACCGAAAGGGCCTTCTTGCGCTTGATGATCTCAGGCATGACGCGCCTCCAGGGCCGAGGATGGGGCTTCAATGGGGTCTGTCAGCGCTGGCGCGTCCGTCTGGTCGCTCGCGGCGACGACACGCGCCCAGGGCGCCGGACGGCGCACCGCCTCCCAGATCGGGCTTTCGATGGTCAGACAGAGCTGACGCGCCAGCTCCAGCATGCCCTCGTAGCCGGCATAGCCGAATTCGCGTTCCTGATTGATGTCGAGAAAGGGGATGCGCGCCTTGAGCGCGGTGTAGAGATTGCGCCCGCCGGCGATCAGCACATCGACCCCTTGATTGCGCACCATGTCGATCAGCACGCGCGGGTTGCCCTCGTCGAGCATCACCGCGTCCTCGCCCATCAGCTCGCGGATGCGCGCCTTGTCTTCCTCGGTCGATTTGCGGGTGCCGGTCGCGACCACGGTCATGCCGAGATCCTGGAGCGCCGAGATCACCGACCAGGATTTGACCCCGCCGGTGTAGAGCAGCACCTTGCGACCCTTGAGGCGCTGCACGCCAGGGCTCCAGGGCCTCGTGGATGCGCGCCTCCTCGCGGGCGATCAGCGTCTCGGTGCGGGCGGTCAGATCCGGGTCGTCGATGAGGCGGGCGAAGTCGCGCAGCGCCTGGGAGACGTCCGCGACCCCATAGAAACTGCCCTCGAACCAGGGCGTGCCGAAGGCGTCCTTGAGCTTGCGGGCCACGTTGATCATGGCCTTGGAGCAGACCATCATGTTGACCTCCGAGCGGTGCATGGTCTGCACCTCGCGGAAGCGGGCGTCGCCGGAGAGGCTGCAGAGCACCCGCAGACCCAGCTCGTCGAACAGCGGCATCACGCGCCACAGCTCACCGGCGATGTTGTACTCGCCGACCAGACAGATGTCGTGAACCTTGAAGCCGTCCCTTTCGATGCCCTCGGGGAGCGGATCCGGCTCGCGACCGCCGCAGACATGACGGACCATCGGTCTCGCCGGCGATGCGGTTGCCGAGGTTCTTGGTGCCATAGAAACCGGCCGCGTCGACCGGCACCACGGGCGTCCCCCAGCGCGCTTGCGCCTCCTTGCAGACCGCGCTCGATGTCGTCGCCGGTCAGGGCCGGCACGCAGGTGTTGTAGACGAAGACCGCCGCCGGCTGGTAGCTGTCGATCGCCTGCTTGATGGAATGGAACAGCCGCTTCTCGCCGCGCCCCATGATGACGTCCTGCTCGGTGAGGTCGGTCGTCATGCCGATCTTGTAGAGCGCCGGGCCGGTCGAGCGCGCGCCCCGGTTGTCCCAGGAGTTGCCGGCGCAGGCGATGGAGCCATGCACGATGTGGGCGACATCGGCGATCGGCAGCAGCGCGATCTGCGCCCCATCGAAGGCGCAACCGCCCGCCGTCGCCCCCGGCTTGGGCTTGGCGCAGCCGGACTTGGCCTTGGTGTTGTGCGCGCAGGCCGGCTCGTCGAGCAGGGCGGTGATGTCTTTTTGCTTCATGGAAACTCCCAAGGCGTTCGCTTTGGAACAGGCAAAGCAGACTCCATGCCATTTTTCTAATATTTGTTTTTCTTGGAAAAGCCGGACGTATTCGTTTGTAGGTTTCCCGACAATCAGGGCGATTGCGGGAACTCCGACAAAGGCTGTTGCGCTGGCGGACGATGGTGGAATCGCCGCAACTGAGCAGTGGGCGGAGAGTGGCGCGGGAACGAAAAAAGGCCGAGGGCTTTTGCGCCTCGGCCTGTCTTTCGTGTCATCAGGAAGCTGGTGATCGGCGCGACGCCTGGGCGCGGCGGTGTCGAGAAATGCCGACGCTCCCGGTGCCGGATCAGTTGTTCTGGATCACGATGCGGGGGAATTTGGACGCATAGTCCTTGGCCTGGAGCGAGAGCTTGGCGGCGGTCTTGCGCGCGATCTCGCGATAGATCTCGGTGGCGCGCGACTCGGGCTGGGCGACGACCGTGGGCTTGCCGTTGTCGGTCTCCTCGCGGATATGGAGTTCGAGCGGCAGGGATCCCAGCAGATCCACCCCGTACTGATCGGACATGCTCTGACCGCCGCCGGAGCCGAAGATGTGCTCCTCGTGTCCGCACTTGGAGCAGATGTGGATGCTCATGTTCTCGACGATACCGAGCACCGGCACCTCGACCTTCTGGAACATCTTGAGTCCCTTGCGCGCGTCCAGGAGCGCGATGTCCTGCGGTGTGGTGACGATGATGGCCCCCGAGACCGGCACCTTCTGCGCCAGGGTCAACTGGGTGTCGCCGGTGCCCGGCGGCAGGTCGATGACCAGATAATCCAGATCGGACCAGTTGGTGTCGTTCAGCAACTGCTCCAGCGCCTGGGTGACCATGGGGCCGCGCCAGATCATGGGGGTCTCCTCGTCGATCAGGAAGCCGATCGACATCGCCTGGAGATGGTAGCTGTTCATCGGCTCCAGGCTGTTGCCGTCGCTGGACTCCGGCTTGCCGGTGATGCCGAGCATGCGCGGCTGGGACGGGCCATAGATGTCGGCATCCAGGATGCCGACCCGCGCGCCCTCGGCGGAGAGCGCCAGCGCGAGATTGACGGCGGTGGTGGACTTGCCGACGCCGCCCTTGCCGGAGGCCACGGCGATGATGTTCTTGACGCTGTCGATCGGCTTCAGGGATTTCTGCACCGAGTGGGCCTTGATCTCCCAGGTCACCTCGACCTCGGCCGCGCCGACCCCGGCAACACCCATGACCTTCGCCTTGACCGCCTCGGCGATGGCTTGCTGGACGCCCTTGGCGGGAAAGCCCAGCACGACTTTGACATGGACCTGGTCGCCCTCGATCGCGATGTCCTTGATGGCGTGCGCCGCGACCAGATCGCGCCCGAGATGGGGCTCCTTGTAATCCTTGATGGCGGTTTCGATGGCTTCTTTGGTCGGCTGGGACATGGGGTACTCCGTTGACTGTGGCAGCGCCCGGCACGGCCGGATCGCCTGATTGTTCGTGGTTCGCTGGATGGGCCTGGGCGGATCCAGGGCATCGAGAGGTCGCTGCAACCTTGGTATAAGCAGTGACTAATTCAACCCTGAAATCCGCGCCCCAACGTGGGGAAATCGGGTCGGACCCTGATCCGACCCATGTCCCGTGCCCGGACAGCACCTAGCAAAACGCTAAGGATACGGCAAATCAGAAGCCCCAGACCAGCGGGGCGAGCAGGATGGTGATGGCGGCCATCAGCAGGTTGAGTGGAATGCCGACCCGGAAGAAGTCGCTGAAGCGGTAACCGCCAGGGCCATAGACCATGAGGTTGGTCTGGTAGCCGATCGGGGTCGAGAAGCTGGCGGAGGCGGCCATCATGATCGCGATCGCGAAAGGCGTGAAATTGACGCCGAGCGCCTGGCGGTGGACAAGGCGATCGGGAACATGAGCACGGCCGCCGCGTTGTTGGTGATCAGCTCGGTGAAGACCATGGTGACGCAGTAGACGACAGCCAGCGTGACCCAGGGATCGCCCTGTGCGAGCCCGACCAGATTGCCGGCGATGAAGCGCGCCGCCCCGGTCTTCTCCAGGGCCAGGCCGAGGCGAAGGAGGCGGCGATCGCGATCAGCACCTTCCAGTCGACGGCCGCCGCGCGGCCCCGCTGCCGATGCAGCGGGTGACCAGCATCAGCCCGGCGGCGACCAGCGCCGCCTGCGAGCATCGGCAGCCAGTCCAGGGTGACGGCCAGCGACCATGCCGACCAGGATGACGATGGCGATCAGCGCCCGATCCTGGCGCAAGCGGGCGTGAGTCCGGAATCTCGGCTGACCAGGAAAAAATCGCGCGAGTTGTGCTGGCGCTCGGCGAAACTGAGGGTCCGCCTCGATCAGCAGCGTGTCGCCGGGGCGCAGCACGATGTCGCCGATCTTGCGTTCGATGCGCTCGCCGTTGCGGGCCACCGCGATCACGACGGCGTTGTAGCGGCCGCGGAAACGGCCGTCGCGGATGCTCTTGCCGACCAGCGGGCAACTGTCGGAGACCACGGCCTCCATCAGACCGCGCTCGGGTCGCGGCACATCGAGCTTGAAGACCTGATCGCTGGCCGGCACCAGCCCGCGAATCCGCTGCAGGTCGACGATCGAATCGACGACCCCGACGAAGACGAGCTGGTCCTTGGCTTGCAGGCGGTGATGGGAGGCGATGGCCGGGCAGGATCTCGCCGTCGCGATCGATCTCCAGCAGATACATGCCCGGCAGATGGCGCAGGCCGGCCTCTTCGATGGTCTTGCCGACCAGCGGGCTGGCCGGCTCCACCAGCATCTCGACCGTGTATTCGCGAGGGTCGTCCAGGTCGCTCATCACCGGTCGGCGATCGGGCAGCAGCCAGCGGCCGAGGAGCAGGATGATACAGCATTCCCGACGAGCGCGCAGGGCAGTCCGACCCAGGCGATCTCGAACATCCCGATCGTCGGCAGGCCGCCGTGTTTGATCATCAAGCCGTTCACGACGAGATTGGTGCTGGTGCCGATCAGCGTGAAGGTGCCGCCGAGGATGGCGGCATAGCTGAGCGGGATCAGCAGCTTGGAGATCGGCAACCGGTTGCGGCGCGCCCACTCGTTGACCGCCGGCAGGAACATCGCCACCACGGGCGTGTTGTTGAGGAAGGCGCTCATCGCCACGACTGGCGCCATCAACCGCAGTTGCGCCCGCGCGAGGCTGCGCGGCCGACCCAGGACACCTTGCACCAGCCAGGAAATGGCGCCCGTCTCGCGCAATCCGGCGGCTACAATGTAGAGAACGCCCACCGTGACCATGCCCTCGTTCGAGAGCCCGACCAGCGCCTCGGCGGGGGTCAGCACGCCCGCGAGCAGCAGCAGGGTGACGCCGCCGACGAGCACGACGTCCGCGGCGACTTTCGTCAGCACCAGCGAGCCGATCGCGAGCGCGACCACGATAAGCGCGAACCAAGCATCCCAGGTCATACGGCATCCGGTTGTTCGATGGTCTGGTGGAACCGAGCGCGGCCTCGCGCGTCACGGGCATCGCGGGTCGATCCAGCGGATGCATGGAAGCGGAGCAAGGCGAGCCCTTGTCCGGCAATGGTAAGGACATGGCCCGGTGTTGTCTTGGCGAACGGCAGGGCTCGGGTCAGCGGACCCCAGGTTTCCAACTGTCCGATGGCCCTGGATATGCCTCGTGCCGGTGTCGACAGACACCTCGAAGCCTCGGGACGTCACTCGGATGTCCGGTGCGGAAGATATCGCAACGAGCCATGGCAAAGAGTCTGCCCCCAATGCGCGACGCCAGCCCTCCGACATTCCACCCGCGCGGCCGACAACACGGGTTCGCGCGGCGGGTGCGTAAACTGCCCTGGTTGATCCTGCTGCTCGGCCTGACCCTGACCATTCTGGTGTGGCTCGACTGGCATCGGCAGCGGGTCGACATGCTGCACGAGGACTTCCGGATTCAGGTGTCCAGGATCCGGACCAGCATCGACGTCCGCGTCAAGGCCAACGAGCAGATTCTACGTGGTGTGGCGGGTCTTTTCGCGGTCGCCGATCGGGTGAGCCGGGTCCAGTTCCATGACTATGTGGAATCGCTCCATTTGAGCGAGCACTACCCAGGTATCCGGGGCGTTGGCTTTGCGCTGCGGCTCGCGCCGGAGGAAGTGCCGGCGCACATCCAGGCCATCCGCGCTGACGGCTTCCCCGACTACACCCCTTACCCGCCGGGTCAACGCGAGATCCTGAGCGCGATCATCTACCTGGAGCCATTCGACTGGCGCAACCAACGCGCCTTCGGCTATGACATGTATGCCGAGCCGATGCGGCGCGAGGCGATGCGCAGAGCTTGGACGCAGGGACTCGCGGCCATGTCGGGCCGGGTCACCCTGGTCCAGGAAACCCAACAGGATGTTCAGGCCGGGTTTCTCATCTATCTGCCGATCTACAGGAACGGCCAGCCGCACGCCACCCCGGCGGAGCGCGAGGCAAACCTGCTGGGCTGGGCCTATTCGCCGTTGCGGATGAAAGACCTGATGACGAGTCTGCTGGAGCAGAGCTATCCGGAACTGGCGGGCCGTATTAGGCTGCGGATCCACGATGGGGCTGAGGCGACGGCAGACGGGTTGATGTTCGACTCGGCACCCGCCGACGAGCCGCTGGCGGACGGTTTCGTGGAGACCGCGCGGATCGAGTTCGGCGGACATGCCTGGCTGTTGACTGCACGGGCGCTGCCGGCCTTCGGCGCGCGCCCAGCCTTCCTGGATCCTAAGGGGCTGATCATTCTGGGCACTGGCGGCGCCCTGAGCCTTTCGCTCGCATTGCTCGCCTTGACGCTGATCAGAACCCATCTGCGGGTGGCCGAGGCGCTCCGCCAGATCGCGCGTGCTCACCGCGAGTTGTCGGAGAGCCAGCAGCGTCTGCAGTTGATCTTCGACACCTCCGACGTCGCCATCTTTCTCACGGACACCGAGGGGCGCATCACCCAGGCCAACGAGCGCATGGCCGAGATGTTTCGCTGTCCCCTGGGCCTTCTGATCGGGAGCGAATATGTCAACCGCGTTCACCCGGCCGAGCGCGAGGCCGGACAGCGCGCGATGTGCGATCTACTCTCGAATCGATCTCGGGAGGTCAAGCTGGAGCGCCGCTATCGGCGCGACGATGGCAGCGAATTCTGGGGTCACCTGGGTGGACGGCTGGTCCAGGACGCTGATGGCCGGCCGCTGGGCTTGGTCGGCGTGATTGCGGACATCACGCAGCGCAAGGAGGCCGAGGACAAGATCCATTTCCTCGCGCATCACGACTACCTGACCGGATTGCCCAACCGGGCGCTCCTCATCGAGCGCCTGCGTCAGGCATTGGCCCTTGCGCGACGCTACCGGCGCTGTCTGGGCCTCCTCTACCTGGATCTCGACGGCTTCAAGCCAGTCAATGACCGCCACGGTCATCAGGTCGGTGATTTGCTGCTCAAGGAAGTCGCCCGGCGCCTGGAGTGGTCGGTGAGGTCCTCGGATACGGTCTGCCGCCAGGGTGGGGACGAATTCGTGATTCTCGTGCCCGAACTGCCCGATTGCAGTCACCTGGAAGTCCTCGCCAGGACCTTGGCGGCCGAAATCGCCCGCCCCTATGCCTTCGCGGGCTTCAGTCTAAGCATCACGGTGAGCATCGGCATGGCGCTCTATCCGGATCACGGCGAAACGGTGGAGGAGCTGATGGATCGCGCCGACGCGGCCATGTACCGGACGAAAGAAGTCAGCCACCGAGGTAGCAGTCGCGCGAGCGATCGCGCCGCATCCTAGACGATGCGGGCCATGCCGGAAGCGCGGAGGAGAGCCCGAAGGTTTCCCCGCTTCCTGGCACCCCGGCGAGCCAGCGCAATGGGAATCTTAGCCTCTATTTTCAGATGGTTGAAAACCCAGTCTGAAAGTTCAAGTGTGTGAGGCTAATCACCCTGATCGTCACGCTGGCCAGACAGCCGTGTCGCCCAGCAGCTCGCGCGAATGCCAACTTGTACAGCGTGAACCGTCAGGTTCGTCGTTGGCGTTGAGGCGCGTCAGGACGATACCTGGGCGCGGTCGGCGGGAATGCCGCACGGGCCGTATCGTCCGCATTCCTTTCGTCTGGCACTCGACCGGAGGCGTTTTGGCGATGGCTACCAAGCTCTATCTCTATGACAAGACGAGCGAAATCGACCGTAAACAGGCCGATGGACGTTTCGACGATTCCGACGATGTCATGACCATCGGCGTTGTCAGCGTGAAGATGCTGAAGATCGTCTTCGATCAACTCGTCGGCAACAATCAGCGGTTTGACCGCCTGCTGGTGCAAACGCACGGAAGCCCCGGGAACATCTATTTTGGCGGAGATCCGCTGAATGCGACCGTCCTCGGCAGCACCTTCCTCGGCATGGGATACGAAGCGGTTTTTCCAAACTACACTCGAATCTACTTCGACGGATGCAATGTCGCCGCAGGCAGCGCTGGAACCCAATTCCTGACCCTGGTCGGACAGATCTTCTGCCGCAGAGCTGGTGGCGAGGTGTTCGGATTCAACAACATCGGTCGTGGATTCCCCGGATGGGTTCCCTTCATTGGCGGACATACGCTCCACCTCGGGGGCGATCTCAAAAAGCTCTATTTCGATGCTGGCGGCATCCTCAAGCCTGACAAGCCCTTTGACTGGAACAAGTCCGGCGACTGGGGTAAGAACGTCGGCAACAAAATTTAGCCCCGCCCGTGCGTTGCATCGAGGTCATCGGCAGCGATTCTCATTTTGGCCTCGACGCAGTAGGGTTCCTGGCCCTTAGGATAGAAAAATTCTTCAAGCCTTTATCATCAAGAGCTTGGATTAAGCGCCATCATATAGGTCGGGGCACTGCCCGGCGTTTCCCTAGGTATCCGCAGCGTCGGCGTCGAACAGAACCTTATCGTAGACCTCGCCGAGCCGGACCGCGCAGCCGATGGACTCAAAGGGGATGACGACGTCTGGAGCCACATAGGCGTCCAGCAGCCAGCGGCCATCCGATTGGCGGGTGAAGCAATCGACGGCGTATCGGTCCTGGGCGATCAGCACATATTGGCGAAGGCTCGGCAGGTCGCGATAGAGGGCAAACTTGCCGCCCCGGTCATAGCCCTCCGTCGAGGGCGACAGAACCTCGGCCACCAGGGTGGGGTTGGTCAAGACATCCTTGCGCCGATCGTGGAAGGCCGGCTCGTCGCAGAGCACGACGACATCCGGGTAGGTGCAGGCATCGGCGATCTGGATACGTAGGCGCATGTCGTTGGCCAGGGCAACGCATGGCCGTGGTTTGAGCTGTGTCGACAGTTCCCGCACGAGGTTCGTTGTGATCAGGTTGTGATGATAGGTCGCACCAGTCATCGCAAAGACCTGACCGGCGACGTATTCGTGTTTTTCGTCGATGCACTCGCGCTCGGCGGCGAGATAGTCCTCGAAGCTGTAATAGGGTTTCGGCTGAATCGACATCGGTTTTATCTCCTGATCTGCTCGCACGAGTATAGCCGTCGCCATGATCCGCCTCGCGGATGCGAGCGCGCGGGCATGCAGCTCACGCTTTCGGGGGCTTGGCAAAGCCAGCAACCGCTACTTCACCTTCATCCCCGGCTCCGCGCCCGAATCCGGGCTCAGAATGAAGAGATCCTTCCCGCCTGGTCCAGCCGCCAGCACCATGCCCTCGGAGACGCCGAAGCGCATCTTGCGCGGTGCGAGGTTGGCGACCATGACGGTCAGCCGGCCTTCCAGATCCTTGGGGTCATAGGCGGAGCGGATGCCGGCGAAGACGTTGCGGGTTTCGCCGCCCAGATCCAGGGTGAGCTGCAAGCAGCTTGTCCGCGCCCTCGACCAGCTTGGCCTCGCGGATGAGCGCCACGCGCAGGTCGGTCTTGGCGAAGGTGTCGTAGTCGACCGGTGCGGTGATGGGGTCGCGAGTCAGGTGCGGGTTGGGCTCGGCCGACGCGGCGGCTGTGGTCCCTGTCGCGGTCAGATCCTCTTTCGACGCCTCCAGCATGGCGGCGATTTGGGCCGGTTCGACGCGCGTCATCAGCGGCTTGAAAGGGGCGATCTCATGGTCC
>CAWFSC010000014.1:0-115949 GCA_963818415.1 uncultured Gammaproteobacteria bacterium
AGGACCGTGCGCCATTGCGCCAGCGTCTGGATCAGGACGTCCACCTGGTTGAGGTCTCCCTGTTCGAGCCGCTCGGCGATCCGCTCCAGACGCTCGCGCGTCTGCGGATGCAGCGCGCCTTCGAGGCTGGCGATCTGGCGGACCATCGCGCGCAACTGCGTGCAGCTCCGTCGGGTCGATCCGCGTCCCGCGTAAACCCTCCAGCAAGATCTGCTCCAGACTCAAGCCCGACCTCCTGGAGACGGGCGATGTGCGCGAGATGATCCGAGATCGGCTGGAGATGGTTCAGCGTCCGCCAGGAGAAGGCGACCATGCCGCCCGCCACCGCCATGACCAGGAGCGCGGACATCACCAGCGGCAGCCAGAAGAGGCGGCGCATCGACCACCGCGCGGCGGCGGAATCCTGATGATCGGACATGACGGAGACTCCTCAAGCGAACGCTTCGCGGGTGACGGACACCGCAACGGGTTGCCCACGTGGTTCATAGTCACCGCGCGCCTTGGTGCAGATCAACCAAGCCGACCGCAGAGCCGCTCAAGCGGCCGATAACCGCATGAAAATACGCCTGAAAACGCCTGGCATGGTCAATGCTCAAGCGGTGGCACAGGTCGCATTCAACGCCTGATCGTCACATCACAAGGAGACTCAACGCCATGCAGACTCGATTCACGCTCACCCCGGTGGCCGCCGCGCTCTTGCTGATCCTCGGCGCGAGCGCCCCGGTGTTCGCCGACAGCCCCATGCAGGAAGAGGTCGATGTTGCGCCGGGACGCCAGATCACCACCCAGGAAGCGGCAACGATCTCCTCGGCCGCGGTCAAGGTGCTGCGGCATATCGCCGAGGCGCGCGGCGACCTCCAGGGCGACACGCCTGATACCGCCAAGGCCCGCGCGCAGTTGGATCAATCCGACCGGCTGCTGGAGATGATCCAGGCGTCGCTGCCGACCACGCTGGTCAAGGATCGCCTCTGGGTCGCCAAGAAACATCTGGAGTACGAGGACAGCAGCGAAGTGCTGCCGGACCTGGTGCCCATCTATGGCTCGCTCGACGAACTGGTGGATTTTGGTCCCACCGACCAGGCCCGGACCCATCTGGATCAGGCCAAGCAGTCCCTGGAGAAGGGCGACAAGACGGCCGCCGCCGAGCATCTGCAAGCCGTCGACGAGGCCCTGCTCTATGCCGAGGCGGATCTGCCGCTGCATGGCACCCGTCAACGCATCGACCAGGCCAGGGCCGCGCTGGCCAAGGGCGATGCCAAGGCCGCCGACCAGGCCCTGAAGGCGGCCGAGGACAATGTGGTCTTCATCTCGATCGCCATCGACTCCCCCCTGGCGCAGGCCAAGACCTCGCTCTGGCACGCCTGGCAGAATCATCTGCGCGGCGCGGAGGCACGCGCCAAGGCGGACCTGGACGAGGCTGGGAGCGCGATCGAGCGCGCCGCGCAAAGCACCGACACGGTGACACGCGAGGCGGCGGCGGGCCTGGTCGGGGAAGTCCGCGAGCTGCATGGGTTGCTGGAGTCGGGCGATAAGACCCTGACGGCCCGGCTCGAACGGACCTGGCATCGCGTCACCGCCCTGTCCGAGCGTTCCGCCGACTACCTCGGCTCCGGCTGGCAACGCCTGCACGCCGAGGGCGTGGGCAATCAGGATCTGATCGAGGCCAAGCTGCAATTGGCCTATGCCCGGATCGATCACCTCAACTCCCAGGACGACGCCGCCGCCAAGGCCGACCTGGCGGAGGCCAAGGGTTATCTGAACTCGGCGTCGGGACAGATGAAGGGCGATGCCAAGGCCAAGGTGGAGGCGATCTCCATGCTGGTGGCAAACTTGGAAAAGGCGCTGGATCAGGGGGATAGCGCCAAGAGCGATGCCGCCGCCTTTCAAAGCGCAGAGACACCCTTGGCGGATCTGATCCACCAGCGCTGAGCTGCGGCAGTCATCCTCCCCGACCGGGGGAGGATGCGGGCGCGACATTGGAAACATTACCCGAGGACCAAGGCATGAGCGGATTCGAGACAGGCTTGGTGACGGCCGGACCCTGGCTGCACGCATACGGCTACCCGCTGCTCGCCGTGGCGATCGCCATCGAGGGCTTCGGCATCCCGGCCCCGGGCGCCATCCTCATGGCGGCGGCGGCGGTGCTGGCGGGCAAGGGCGAGATGCACCTGGCGACGATCATGCTCATCGCCTGGCCGGCAGCGGTGGCCGGCGACAACCTGGGCTACGGGATCGGCCGCTGGGGCGGGCGGCGTCTGCTGCTGCGGGCGGGCGTCAACCGTCACCGACTCCATTGGTTCGACGACTTCTTCAGCCGCTTCGGGGTGTGGCCCATCCTTTTCGGGCGCTTCTTCGACGGCACCCGGCAATTGAACGGGTTGGTCGCCGGCAGCGTGCACATGCCCTGGCCGCGCTTCTTCATCGCCGATGTCCTCGGCTCCGGGCTCTGGGTCTGGATCTGGGTCGTGGGATTCTATGAATTCGGTCGTCATCCTGCCTGGGTGCACCGCCTGATCCTGCACATCAACCCCTGGGTGGCCGGTGGGTCGCTCGCGGGTCTGGCCGTCGTCCTCTTCCTGCTGTTTCGGCGGCCGGCGGCGCATCAATCCGATTGAATGTGCGGTCGAGGTCGTTCGGCTCTAAAATCGGCGACAAACTTGTCGCCTATTTTGGAGAACGCCATGGACACCCTCGATGTCGACGATTCCGTCAGCCTGTCGGAGTTCAAGAACAACCCCGCCCAGGTTCCGGTGGATGAACCGGCGGATTCTGATTTGGTGGAGATCGTCCGGGAACGTTTGACTCGGCGGCACACCGCCATCGATGTCGATATCGACCAGATCTGAGCGGCCCATGACCAGGCAAACCGATTGATGACGGACGCGGCGTCCGTTCGCCCGCCACGACGGACACCCCGTCCCGCGCGGGCGCTGGCTGGCCGCGGTCTGGCTAGCCTGCGGTCTGACCGCTGTGCCCGCGCTGGCGATGGCCGCGGCGGACTACGGCCCGGTGCGCGCCGGCGAGAGCCTGTGGCAGATCGCCGGCCGGGTCTATCCAGGAGAGGGACTCGCCCGCGAGCAGATCATGCTCGCCCTGCTGTGGGCCAATCCCGGCGCCTTCACCCCGGCCTGCAACGTCAACGGCGCCTTGCGGGTCGGGGCGCGGCTGCGACTGCCGCCATCCGCGCGGGTCGCGGCACTGGACGCAGAGACGGCGCGACGCAGGGTCGCGCAACAGGCGCTGGACTGGACGGCGCATCGCCAGCATCGCCGTCCGCTGGAGTGCCCGGCGGTGACGCCGGCGCTTTGCCGAGGAGCCTGAAGCGGAGGCGGGCGGCGGCGCGAAAGGGCCAGAGATCCAGCCCAGCGCCGACCCTGGCCACCCACCCGGAGCGACCCGCCGCGCCCTGTCCCGCGCCCAGCGTCTGTCCGGACATCGCCTGCCCGGAAACCATCTGCCCGCCCGCTCCGCCGCCATCGCCCAGCACGGACAGGGCACCCACGACCGCACGGCTCGCGCCCGGTCCGCGCGCGCCGGCTTGGCTGCTGGTCCCGCTCCTGCTGGGTCTGATCGCGGCGGCCATGCTTCAGTGGGAACGACGGCGCGAGATCTTCGCCGCCTGGCTCTCGCCCACCGCCGCGCTGGCGACGACCGCCCGGTTGCCTCAGCGCGCCCTGCTCCTGCTGTCGCCCGCCCGGCGCGAATCGCGCCTGCTGCTGCTCCTGGCCGCGCTGGCCGGATTCCTCGGCGCCCTGGCCACGGTCCTGTTCCACGAGGGGATGCATGCGCTGGAATGGCTGATCAGCGGTCGCAGCGGCAGTCTGGTGGAAATATCCCTGTCGCTGCCACCCTGGCAGCGACTGCTGCTGCCGACCCTGGGCGGTCTGCTCGCCGGGTTGATCCTGCAGGAGATCGGCAACCGGCTACAGGGACGCCGCACCACCGACTACATGGAGGCGATCGCGCACGGCGACGGCTGGATCAGTGTCCGGCACAGTCTGGTCAAGGGGGTCTCCTCGTTGGTGACGGTCGCCTCCGGGGGCTCGATCGGCCGCGAGGGGGCGATGGTGCAGCTCGCCGCCATGGTTGGCTCGACCCTGGGCCGGATCAGCGGCCTGTCGTCCGATGCGCGACGCCTGCTGGTCGCGGCGGGCGCGGCGGCGGGGCTCGCGGCGGCCTACAACGCCCCGCTCGCCGCCACCCTCTTCGTCGCCGAGATCGTGCTCGGCTCCATCGCCATCGAGCACATCGGCCCGCTTGTCATCGCCGCGGTCATCGCCAGCGTCACCGTCCACGACCTCTTCGGCTACGCGCCGGCTTACCAGATTCCGGATTTTCAGCTCGTCAGCGACTGGGAGCTGGGGCTCTACCTGGTGCTCGGCTGGGTCACTGGACACACCGCGCCGGTCTTTCTGCGCCTGCTGGAGCGCGCCCATCAGTGGTTTGGCCGACTGCCCTGGCCGCTGGCCGGGCGCATGACCCTCGGCGGGCTGATCGTCGGCGCGATCTCGCTCTACGAGCCGCAGGTGTGGGGCAATGGCTACAGCGTGGTCAACGCCGTTCTGCTCGCGCCCTGGGTCTGGCAGGCGCTGCTGACGGTGCTGGTGCTGAAGATGCTCGCCACGGCGGCGACCCACGGCTCGGGCGCGGTCGGCGGCGCCTTCACGCCGACGCTGTTCGTCGGCGCCCTCTTCGGCGCGCTCTTCGGCACCCTGGTCCAGACGGTCCTGCCCAGCGGCACCGCGCCGCCGAATGCCTATGCCGTGGTCGGCATGGGGGCGATGCTCGCCGGCACCACGCACGCCCCCTTGATGTCGATCCTGATGGTGTTCGAGATGACCATGGACTATCAGATCGTGCTGCCGCTGATGCTGGCGGTCATCACCGCCCACTTCACCGCCCGCCGCTACACCGAGGTCAAGCCGCTGTACGCCGAATCGCTCCTGCCGCGCGAGACTGCGGTCTGACGCGTCGTCGACCTCCGTCCCTGGCGATCATGACCACGGGGGCAGAAGACGCCCCAGCACGAGACCAGCCCACAACCCCGCCAGACACAAGACCAGACTCAACAGGATATTGCCTGCGGCATGCAGCACCGAGAAACGACGGTGCAGATCCAGGCTTTGATAGGCAAAGCTGGAGAAGGTGGTGAAGCCGCCGCAAAACCCATGGATCAGCCGTTCGACCTCCGCGCGCTCCCAACCGGCAGGCGTCGGCAGCCAGCCAAGCCCGACGCCGAGCAGGAAGCAACCGCTGACGTTGACGATCAGCGTCGACAGCGGAAAGCGGTGCGTGATGCGCAAGGTCAGGAAGAAGCGGGCGACCGCGCCCAGCCCGCCGCCAAGTCCAAAGATGGCATGCAGCAGGAGCGCGCTCATGTCTGCCTCACGAACGCTTGGCCCAGCCGATCGCCGATAGAGGCGGCGGCCACCCCCAACACCACCGCGCCGAGGACGTTCGCGCACGCCTGCGCCCAGTTGCCGGTCGTCAGTTGCCCATACACCTGACTGGTGAAATGGGAAAAGGTCGAGAAGCCACCGCAAAACCCCACCGCGGCGAACTGCACCAGATGATGGTGCAGCCGATCGCTGGCCCCGTACAGCCAACCCAAGAGGAAGGTTGCCGTGACGTTCACGAGCAGGGTGCCAACCCAGGGCGGGCAGCAGGATGCCAGCAGAGGCAACAGAAGCTCGCGCGCGATCGCACCCAGCATGCCGCCGATAAAGACCCAGACGAACAGTCGCACCGCCGTTTTTTGCATGGCCGCAAACCTCAGTTGTCGGCTGCGCTTGCGGGATGGACAAAGCGCTGCGGACCCATCATCCAAACCTGGCACGGACAGGATGGGCAAACGACCTTGCCCATCCGCATGCGACCGCCAGTGCCCCTGGTGGCGATCAGGATTTCGGATCGGTCGAGGCCGGCGCCTGCTTTGCGGCCTTGCGCAGCGCCCAGCCAATCGCGATCAGCGCGGTGCCGTCGAACACCAGACTAATGCCGACGAAGAGGCCGACCAACCACATCGACGCCCCCGGCCAGGTGAGGATGAAGAGCAGCGCCAGCAGGAGGTCCATCACGCCGTTGATGACCATCCAGACCCAGCCACGCTCGGGACGCAGCGCGTGGGCCAGGGCGAAGCTGCCGAAGGCATCCATCAGCAAGTAGACCGCCAGCAGCAACGCCAGCGCGGCGACACCGTCGAAGGGACTGATCGCGATAAGGACACCGGTGGCGACGAGCAGGGCGGGTTTCAGCCAGTTCATCAAGCCGCCGCCGTGCTGCATGCTGTGCCAGCCCCAGACGCCGCCGCCCACGAGGAGAATCAGGCCGACGACATCCGCAGTCGTGATCGCCAGCAGCGGCGGCAGCGCAATGCCCACGGCACCCAGGATCAGCAGCGCAACACCCATCCAAAGGGTTTGGCGTCCGAAGCCGATGGACTGAAGCAGGTCGGCTTGATCGTTCAGGGGCGGGCTGGGGTTAGGCGTTGTTTCGGTCTGGTCGAGACGGTCATGGCCTTGCATGGTCGGATCCTCCGGTTGATTGACAACCCCCTCCCATCAAGAACCGCGCCATCCGGCTTGGCTGAGCCCTTGCCAGGTCCGGTCACGCGGTCTGTCAGGCAATCCCCGACCGCGCCACCTCGCTCGGCCACCTGGTTGCGAACAGCCGCGTGGTTGATAACAACCAGCCCCCGTGCGCTATCCACCAGCCGCGAGCCGGCCAGGCAAGTGATCAGCGGCATGGATCGGCGCGACGACAGGGATTCCGCTCAGCGGGTCCGACATGGCAAGCAAGTTGCTGAACCCTCGTTACCAAGATCGCTCGCCCCTGGAATCGAACGATTGCGGTCTTGACTGACCATCAGGTTCCGAGGACGCCATGGCTAAGCCATCGCGCCAAATTCAAGCCTTCATGAACGGGAGTCAATCATCATGTCAAAGGTCATCACCAACCCCGACGCCGCGTCCTTCCCTGGAGCGCGAACGAGGCATTTCAGGATGTTCACGCTGATCAGTCTGTCCTATATCGTTCTGTACGTGATCGCCATCCTGTTGATCTCGCTGACTGACCATGACCCAACCTCCGCCAAGCCGAGTTGGGATCTGTTCATTCCCCTCATTGGTCTGGTCTCCGCGTTCAGCGGATGGAGCCAACACGCGGGCGATACGAGACGCACGCAGACCCAGTTCATCATCCAGCAGGTTCTGCATTGGGGCGCGCTCTTACTGGTGATTCACCTGTTGTTCATGGCGGATGTCCAGCACTTGCTGCAGGCCGAGACGGATGGCTTCGTCATCATCTATCTAGTCGGATTGACGAGCCTGCTGGCCGGCATCTATCTGGATTGGAAAATGGCGGTGTTCGGCTTTTTCCTCATCGTCAGCGGCGTCATCATTGCCTTCCTCGACGACAACGCCCTGCTGATCGCCCTGAGCACCTTTGGCATGTTCGCCCTGGCCGTGAGTACGCTAATCTTGGTCAAACACCAACACGGCGGGATGCACGTCCCGGAGGCAGGTCAAGGCTGAGTCTTCTCGCACGGGGTTCGCGCCAACGCGAACCCCGTCTTGAACCCTGTACCGCTTCACTGGTTTCGGTTTGCCTTTTTGCCATCCTTCCACCGCCCACCAGCGGCTATTCGATCCGCTCGCGCGGGCTGCCTCCGCGAGGCACCTCGTAGGGAAAGCGGACGTCGCCGTCGCGGATCACCAGCGCGGCTCCCGCCAACACCAGGACCGAGACGGAGATCGCGACGACTTTGCTGTGTCATGTCGTCATCCTCGTTGAGTATCGAGTCTTCTTCCAGAGGATCAGAGTATTGGCCACCGAGGATGAAGGATCGCTGTCGAATGGATGAAATCAATGTAACCTTCGCGCAGCTCCAGTCTGGGCGCGCCAGCGTCCAAGAGGGGCGGGGGGCGGACAACCCGTTGTGCCGGCGAGGGGACTGTCCGACATCCCTTGGCTTTCATGGTCGATGATCCCTCCATGCGCCTGACGGAACCGCCTCAATCCACGCTCGGCAGGATCGCGCAAGCGTTCCGCGCCCGTCTGCGCCTGATCGCGCCCATGACGGTGGGCATGGCCTTGTTCGTCAGCTTGCCGCGAGAGTTCTCGGCCTCGACCCGGGCGCTCTTCGCCTGGGATCTGAGCGCCAGCCTTTATCTGGGAATGGCCTGGTTCCTCATCGCGAACGCATCGGTGTCGCGCACACGCTGGGGCGCGCGGATCCAGCACGACGGCGCGGCGGTGGTACTCTTTCTCACTGTGACTGCGGCCGTGGCGAGTTTGGCCGCCATTCTCGTCGAGCTGTCTGGAATGAAGAGTCTGTCGCCAGCGAAACAGGATCTGCATGTCGTCCTGGTGGCCTTCACCCTGGTCATCTCCTGGCTGCTCGTGCATACCGCCTTCGCGCTGCACTACGCCGGGGCCTTCTACGAATCGACCAGTCCGAACGGCACTGGGGCATTGGAGTTCCCGCGCCATCGGCTTCCGGTCTACATGGATTTTTTCTACTTCGCGATGGTAGTGGCGATGACGTCGCAAACATCCGACGTCGTCATCACGAGCACCCGCATGCGTCGGCTGGTCACCATCCACGCCATGATTTCATTCTTCTTCAATACGACGCTGCTTGCGTTGACCGTCAACATCGCCGCCAGCATTCTCGATTGAGGGGTCTGCTCACAAAACGGACAAAATCGCGCGGATGGACATGGCGGTTCAGCGACGATGCCCGCCGAGACACCTCGGCCAACATCAGGACGGTGTCGGATTGTGCCAGCGCCCATGCGCCGCAATGAGTCCGTCCGCCTGTGCCGGCCCCCAGCTTCCAGGCGCATAGTCTTGAGCCTTGGGATGTGTGTTCAGAATCGGATCGACCACCGCCCAGGCGGCCTCGACCGCGTCCTCGCGGGTGAAGAGCGCGCCATTGCCGGCCATGGCGTCGCCGAGCAGGCGCTCGTAGGGGCTTTCGGCGCAGGGCTGCTCCTCGGAGAGATAGAGTTCGCGCTGGTCGCCGACGAACTCCTTGCCCGCGCGCTTGACGCGCGCCGCCAGGGCGACGGCGGCGTTGGGCGAGAGCCGGAAGCGCAGATAGTTGGCGCGCCCGTCGGTCGGTGCCGAATCGTCGAAGAGCCGTTGTGGCGGTGGTTTCAGCTCCACCAGCACCTCGGCGGCGGTGGTCGCCAGACACTTGCCGGCGCGCAGATACCAGGGCACGCCGGCCCAGCGCCAGGAGTCGATGAACAGCCGCAGGGCGCAGAAGGTCTCGACGTCCGAGTCACTTGCCACGCCCGGCTCGTCGCGGTAGCCCGCGTACTGGCCGCGCACCAGATCGTCCGGATGCAGGGCGCGCATCGCCTGAAAGACCTTGGCCTTTTCGCTGTGGACGGCGCCATAGCCCTGATAGGCCGGGGGCTCCATGGCCAGCAGCGCGACGATCTGGAACAGATGGTTCTGAATGACGTCGCGCAGACAGCCGGCGCTCTCGTAGAAGGGGCCGCGCCCCGTGACGCCGAAATCCTCGGACAGCGTGACCTGCACGCTGGCGATGTGGTCGCGATTCCAGATCGGCTCCAGAAAGGCGTTGGCGAAGCGGAAATAGAGGATGTTCATGATCGCCTCTTTTCCGAGATAGTGGTCGATGCGGAAGATCGCGTCTTCCGCGAACACCGACCCTGCGACGCGGTTGAGCGCACGCGCCGAGGCCAGGTCGCGCCCGAACGGCTTCTCGACGATGACCCGCGCCCCATCGGCCAGGCCCGTGGCGCCCAGTCCCTGGATCACCCTGGCGAAGAGCGCGGGCGGGATGGCGAGGTAATGCGCCGGATGCCGCGCCTCGCCCAGCGCCTGTTTGAGCGCCAGGAAGGTGGCCGGGTCGTTGTAGTCGCCGTCCACATAGCGCAGCAGGGACAGCAGTTGGATCAGGGCGTTCGGGTCATCGATCTGACCGGCGGTGGCGATGGCATCCGTCGCCCGTTCGCGCAGTTGTTCGAGACTCCAGTGGGCGGCGGCGACACCCACCACCGGCGTGGTGAGCGCCCCGCGCCTGACCATGGCGTGGAGCGCCGGAAAGATCATCTTGTGCGCCAGGTCTCCGGTCGCGCCGAAGACCACCAGTGCATCCGCCGGTGTCGCGCGGTGATCGATCCTGTCCATGCACATCTCCTCGCGGGATTCGTCCAGCCGGGCGGTCCCCGGCTGGACAGGGTGGCGGCCAGACAGCCGCGCGCTCGCGCAAGGCACGCACCTAGCGGCTGTCGAACCCTGCGTCATCGATCGGACCGGACGCCATCTGTACCCGGCCCGATCCGAACGATCCCGGCCGCTGGCGAGTCTAGTCCGCCTTGGCCATTCCCGCGTCCGGTGCCGATTCGCCGATGATCGTCGTGTCGATGACCAATCCATCCTGGAGCTTCTTCAGTTCCAGGTTGGCCTCGTGCGGCTTGCCCTCGTCGACCAGTTTGGTCGCCTGGGCGACATGGGTCATGGTCGCCGCGAGCGGCATGCTGATCTCGCGCGTGACCAAGGTGAGATCGGCCAGCTTGAGCGCCTTGGCGGCGGCTTGGCGGTCGCCCTGAGTCAGACGCTCCTTGGCCTGGGTGATCGCCGTGTCACGCATCTTGGTCCGCGCGGCGTTCGCCTCCGTGCTTTCCTGCGTGGGCGCGGGGGTCTTCTGCGTGTCGCTTGATGGCACTGCCTTGTCCGCCGCAGGCGTTTTTCCCGGTACCGCGAAGTCCTCGACGACCTGGAGTTCCGAGAGGATCGGGATCAGATCGAGTCGCTCGCGCTCGCGCGCATGCGCGATCGGCTTGTTGCCTTCCTTCACGTCCGTGGTGACGGTGACCGGCCGATCCTCCTTCTTGACCCGATCGAGCAGGCTTCGGGTTTCCGCGAGCAGTTTCTTGGCGCTGTCGAGGTAACCGTCATTGATCGCCAGGCGTGCCAGATGGGCGTCGTTGACGGCGGCCAGACCCTGTTCGGAGAGCTTGGCCGCCTGTGTTGGCGTCGGGCCGCCGGTCACGATCTCGCTGATGTTGGTTTCCGGCGGTGGCCGATTGGCCTCCGCCATGGCCGCGAGCGGAGCGCCTCCGACCAAGGCCAAGGCAACGACCGTCAACGCGGCGATTTCATGTTTAGGCTTTCATCACCCTGTCTCCTTGAACAAATGATGTAACGCGATGTCGCGGCGGTTGCGCACCGCCGACGATGACAGTATTGGCCAAGCCGCCTTACGGGACGCTGGCCGGCGAATGACGGCGCGTTCATCTCTGCGGTTCGTCCTCGCTGTCCGATGCCCCCTGTCGACTGCGGCGCGCTGGCTTGAGCAGAAGCAGCAACGGCAGCATCAGCGCGAAGGTGAGCGCGATCAGGAAGAACACCTGGGTGAAGGCGAGCATCGCGGACTGGCGGCTCAGCTCGCTGGTCAGCACCGCCACCGTCGAGGGATCGCTCAGGTGCAGTGCCGCTGTCCTGAAGCCACTGCCGCAGGGCCGGGTTGAAGGGATTGAGGTGCCCACCGAGCTGGTTCCAGTCCGCCTGACCGAAACGGCTGTACCAGGTGGCGGCGATGGAGATGCCGATGGAGCTGCCGATGCTGCGCGCCAGATTGTAGAGCCCGGCACCGGCGTCGGTGTGCTCGGGGGCCAGGGTGGCATAGGCCAGGGACGACAGGGTGACGAAGACCGCGCCCATGCCGACGCCCGCGAGCGCGCTCGGCCAGATGAGCCAGCCGGGGCTGATGTCCAGGTTGTACCAGGACATGATCCAGGTCGCGCTGCCCGCCAGGGTCATGCCGGCGAGGATGACCCAGCGTGGATCGACGCGCTGGGCGAGGCGCGCCACGATGAGCATCCCCAGGGCGGCGCCGAAGCCGCGCGGGGCCATCACCAGGCCGGCGGTCGCGACCGGATAGCCGAGCAGTTGCTCCATCAGCAGCGGCTGGATGGCGATGGTGCCGAACAGCGCCAGGCCAAAGACCAGCATCAGGGTCGCGGCGACGACCAGGTTGCGGTCGGCGAACAGCCGCAGGTTGACGATGGGCTCCTTGACGTGCAGCTCGCGCCAGATGAAGAGCGCCGATGCCGGCCACGGCGATCAGACTCAGCGCGAGGATGAACCCGGAATCCAGCCAGCCCTCCTGATTGCCGCGGTCCAGCACGGTTTGCAGGCTGCCGATGCCGAGGATCATCAGGAGCGCGCCGAGCCAGTCGGCACCGGCCTCGCGCCGGGGCGTCTCGCGGATGCTCCGGGCGACCAGGGCCAGGTTCAGCAGGCCCACCGGCAGGTTGATGTAGAACACCCAGCGCCAGTCCAGGTGCTCGGTGACCAGGCCGCCGACGGTCGGTCCGAGGATGGGTCCGAGCATGACGCCGATGCCCCAGATCGCCATCGCCTTGCCGCGCTGCGCGGGCGGGAAGAGATTCACCAGCACGCCCTGGGAGAGCGGGATCAGCGGCGCCCCGGCGAGCCCCTGCAGCAGGCGAAAGACCACCATCTGCGAGAGCGAGTCGCTGAGTCCGCAGCAGCGCCGAGGCGATGACGAAGCCGGCGATGCCGAACAGCATGACGCGCCGCCGGCCGAAGCGCGCGGCGAGCCAGCCGGTGAGCGGGATGGTCACCGCCTCGGCGACGATATAGGCGGTCAGCACCCAGGTGATCTGGTCGGCGGTGGCGCCGAGCGCGCCCATCATGTGCGGCAGGGTGACGTTGACGATGGTCATGTCCATGACCGCCATCACCGTGGTCAGCATCACGGCGATGGTCGGCAGGACACGCCCTTGATCGCGGGAATCGCTCAGGGACGATGGCATGGCTCGGGATCCTCCGGAGTGGCGGCGGACGCCTGGCGATCATGGCGCGGCGGTATCGACCGCGACCTCGGCGCTCGCCCCGACGCGCAGCTCGGGCACCGGGTCGAGAATGCGGATGCGCACCGCGAAGCGCTGCGTGACCTTGACCCAGTTGCCGGTGGCGTTCTCCGGCGGCAGCAGCGCGAAGGCGGCGCCGGAGGCTGGGCTCAGCCCCTCGACCTCGCCCCGAAAGGTTTTGCCCGGCAGCAGATCCACCGTCACCGTCGCCGGCTGACCCGGCCGGATGCGCGGCAGGTCGGTCTCCTTGAAGTTGGCGTCGACCCACACCGGGTCGTTCTCGACCAGGGCAAAGAGCGGATCGCCCGCGTTGACGTAGCTGCCCGGACGCAGATCGACGTCGCCAAGGACGCCGTCGGCCGGGGCGCTGATGCGGGTCTCCCCGAGATCCTTGCGCGCCTGATCCAGCGCCGCCCGGGCAGCCTTGATGCCAGCGTTCTCGTCGCCGACCGCCCCGCGCGTGGCCACCGCGACCGCCAGCGTGGCGCGCGCGCTGGCCAGCGCGGCCTTGTGCGTCGAGCCGGGCCTGCTCGGCGCTGTCGCCAGCGTCCTTCGAGGCCGAGCCCTTGGCCACCAGCCGCCGATGCGCTCGGCATGACGCTGCGCCTCCAGGTCATTGGCCTCGGCCGTGGCCACTTGCGCCTTGGCGACCTCCACCTGGGCATCGGCAGCGGCGAGACTGTCCCGCGCCTGCTGGAGCCGCGCCTCCGCCTGCCGCACCGCCAGCGCGAAGGAGGTCGGATCGAGGGTCAAGAGCAGATCGCCGGCCTTGACGGCCTGGTTGCTGTCGATCGCCACCTGCGCGACCGGCCCGCTGACCTGGGGGGCGATCCGCACCACATGGCGGCCAAGATAGGCGTCGGAGGTCGCGGGATGGATGGCCGCGTTCTGGACGTACCACCAGCCGCCGGTGACGATGGCGATGAGGAGCGGGATGGCGATGGCGAGGCGACCTGGGCTCATGGATCTTTAACTCCTGCGTGATGAATCCATCGAGACTGAGCCAATGTCAGTCCAGACTAGAGTTGTATCTGCACCCCAAGCTCGACCACCCGGTTGGGCGGCAAGCCGAAATAGTCCGCGCGGCTTCGCGCATTGCGCAAAAGCCAGATGTACAGACGCTGTCGCCACAAGGCCATGGCCGTGCCTGGCGTCGGCAGCAGGCTCTCGCGTCCGAGGAAAAAGGTCGTGTGCGCTGGATCGCAGGGGATGCCCTGGTCCTGACAGAGGGCCATGGCATCCGTGACATTGGGGGTGTCCATGAACCCAAAGTCGATCCGCGCCTGATGGAAACGCGGACTGATGGACGCGATCCGCGTGCGCTCTTCCAGCGGGACACTGGGCTCGTTCAACATGGCCACATGCAGGATGACGACCCGTGCGTGGAGACAGGGGAAATGCTTGAGACTGTGCAGCAGGGCGCGGGGAACCTGGCCTGGATGGGCCGACAGATAGACGGCCGTGCCAGGGAGCGTGGGGAGCCCTTCCGCTTCGACTCGCGCTACGAAGTCGGCTAACGACAGACTGTCTTCGTTCAGCCGCTCAAGGAGCAGTACGCGCCCGCGCTTCCAGGTGCTCATGAGGATGAAGAGGAGCAGGGCAACCGTCAGCGGGAACCAGCCGCCCGCGAGGAATTTGGGCAGATTCGCCATGAAAAAAGCCAGATCGACGGTGAGCAGCAAACCCAGTACCAGCGCGGTCCGCAGGCGTCCCCAACGCCAGCGTTGACGGGCGACGACGAACACCAGGACGGTCGTGATACTCATGGTCCCCGTCACGGCGATCCCGTAGGCGCTCGCCAATGCCTCGGCGCTCCCAAAACCCAGCACCAGTGCCGCCACCGCGATGAAGAGCATCCAGTTGATCCCCGGCACATAGATCTGCCCCCGCGCCGTGCTGGAGGTGTGTTGGACGCGCAGGCGCGGGAGATAGCCGAGCTGGATCGCCTGGTGGGTGAGCGAAAAGGCGCCGGAGATCACCGCCTGGGAGGCGATGACGGTCGCGCTGGTGGCCAACGCCACCAGCGGCACCAGCGCCCAGTCCGGAGCGAGATGATAAAAGGGGTTGCTGGCGACCCCTGGCTGGGTCAGCAGGATCGCCCCCTGACCAAAATAGTTCAGGGTCAAGGCCGGCAGCACGAGCCCGACCCAAGCCAGGCGCACTGGTGCGCGCCCGAAATGCCCCATGTCCGCGTAGAGTGCCTCCACCCCCGTCACCGTCAGCACCACCGCGCCGAGGGAGAAAAACGCGAGCGTTGGATGGATTTCGAAAAAACCCAGGCCATACAGCGGCGATAGGGCGGCGAGTACGCCGGGCGCGCCGAGGATACCGCGCAGCCCGAGGGCGCCCAGGGTCAGGAACCAGATCACCATGATGGGTCCAAACCAACTGCCCACCCGCGCGGTGCCTAGGCGTTGCATGGCGAAGAGTCCGATCAGGATCGCCAGGGTCGCCGGGAGGATCCAGTCATCCAGGCCGGGCGCGATGACCTTCAAGCCTTCCACGGCCGACAGGACCGAAATGGCGGGTGTGATGATCCCATCGCCATAAAACAGGGCCGCGCCAAACAATCCGAGCAGAATCAAGCGTCGGCCCAGCGGCCGGTGGCCCACACGCCGCTGTACCAACGCGATGAGGGCCATGATGCCGCCTTCGCCCCGATTGTCCGCGCGCAGGATGAGGATCACGTACTTGAAGGTGACCACGATGAGCAGTGACCAGAACACCAGGGACAGGACGCCGAGGATGTTTCCCGGCTCGACCGCGACCGGATGTAGATCGTTGCCGAACACCGCCTGGAGGGCATAGAGCGGACTGGTGCCGATGTCCCCATAGACGATGCCGAGGGCACCCAGGGACAGCGCGCCCAATCGACCCGGCGCGGCCGCTGGACTGACGGATGAGGGATCGACTGGCATGCGAGCCGCTTCCTGTCTTGTTGTGTTCAGCTCGGCGAAACGCGGTCAGGGCCAGACGATGAGCATCATGAAGCCGCTGAATAGCATCAGATGAATCGCGCCCTGCAGGACATTGGTGACGCCGTTCGCAAAGGTAATGATGGTGAGTAATAGGGTCAGCACCAGCATCGGCTGCTGCGCCCCGTCCAGGCCGAGCATCACCGGGGTGTGGCGGACCAGACCGATGATCAGGACGGAGGCGGTCGTCAGAGCCAGGGTCGCGAGCACCGATCCGAACAGGATATTCACGGATCGTTGCAGCTCATTGCGCAGTGCCGCGCGCAGCGCGCTCAGTCCCTCCGGTGCCAGCACCAGCACCGCGACGACCAGTGCCCCCAGGGCGGTGGGGGCGTGCAAAATCTCCAGCCCGTGGTTCAGGATCAGGGCGAGCTTTCTGACCAGAAAAATCACCAGACCGAGATAGGTCAGGAGCGCGAGCGCCTCGGTGGCGGCGCTGCCAAGCGGTCCCGGCGTCCCGCCGGAGGTCTCCGGAGTCGCCTGCGGGAGAACGAAATAGCCCCGATGGCGGCTGGTCTGGACGAGTAGAAAGACCCCATAGAGTCCCAAGCACATGAGGATCACGAACCCCTCCTGAACCCGCGTGAAACTGGGGCCAGCGCCGGAGCTGGTGAAGTTTGGCAGCAACAGGGCGAACACCGCGAGCGCGAGGATCAGGCTCAGGTAAGCGTTGACCCCGCGCAGGTTGTACTCCTGCTCGTGGAAACGCCAGCCGCCCAACAAGAGCGACAGACCCAACAGCCCGTTGAGCACGATCATCACCACCGAAAAGATGGTGTCCCGCGCCAGGGTCGGGTTGCTCAGGCCGGAGAGCATCACCATCGCCAGCGTCATGACCTCGATGCTCTGGACCGACAGGGTGAGGACCAGAGTGCCGTAGGGTTCACCCAGATAGCGCGCCAGACGCTCGGCGTGGCGCACCGCCGAGATCGCCCCCCAGACGATGGCAACGAACAGCCAGGCGAACAGCACCGAGACGCGGACGGGGTCCGACAGATCCCCCAACCAGTGATCGGAGAAGACGCCAAAGAGCGCGGCGGTGACCGCCAGCAGCGGCAGGACGGGCGCGGGCTTGAAGCGGGATACTGGACTGGGCGACGCGGCGGCGGGATCTTGCTGCATGGGGGACATCCTGGGAGGGGTCAGTCAGCCAGTCACCGGGACGGCGGCTCGCCGTCCCGCCGGGCATGGACCTGCGGGGATGAATGCCCGCCCCAACCCTTTAGCCAGCGCTCGACGGGGCCTCTGGCGATGGCACGGCCGCCACCGGCTCGTTGACGACCGTGGCGCGCAACACCAACCCATCCTGGATCGTCTTCAGTTCCAGATTCGCCTCATGCAGCCGACCCTGGTTGAGGAGCTGGAGTGCCTGATCGACATGGGCGGTGGTCTCGGTCAGCGGCATGCTGATGACCTTTGAGATCAACATCAGATCCGCCAGCTTGAGGTCGTCGGCCGCCGCTTTGCGGTCGCCTTGACGCAGGTGTTCCTGGGCTTTCACGATGGCCGTATCCTTCGCCGTGGCGCGCTCGGCCTGCGCTTGCACGGCGCCATTCTGCTGATCCGGCGTCGCCGGTTGCACCCCGGCCGCCGCCTGGTCTTGCGCGTTCGCGGCGCTGGCATCCGCCGTCGCGGGCGGCGCGACCGTGAAGCCCTCGACGACCTGGAGCTGCGAGAGGATCGGAATCAAATTCAGCGTCTCGCGTTGCCTCCCGTGCTGGACCGCTTTGCCGCCGACCTTGAGATCGGTGGTCACGGTAACCGGCCGATCTTCCGCCTTGACCTGACTGAGCAGCTCGCGGGCCGATCCGAGCAGTGTCCTGCGCCTGGTCGACATCACCATCGTTGATCGCGAGCCGCGCCATCTGGAGGTGAGTGACCGCCGCCAGGCCGCGCTCGGAGAGATCCATCGCCTGCGTCGGGGACGGGCCACCGGTCACTGTCTCGGTCATGGTCGCCGGTGCAAGGGACGAATGGTCGGGTGCCCCCGCGTGGTGCCGGCCGATGGCGACAAAGGCCAATGCGAGGGCGGTCAAGGCCGTGATTTGATAGGTGCGTTTCATGGCGCGAATCTCCTGGTCATGACTGAATGAATCGTCCTGAGACAAGCTCGGAACACTGTTTCTCGGAGCGGTTTTTCTCCGAGCAGTCTTGCGTTCGACGGGGAGAGTATTCACCACCGCACCTTAACGTGAGCTGGCGAGGGGATTAAATCGCTTTCATGCCGCCCCGCTCGCGCGAACGGGAGGCTCCTGATCTAAAGTGCGCGCGGAAACCCTAACCTCAAAAAGCCATGGCCCCGATATGACACCAGTCACAGACCAAGACCGCCAAGCACATCTTCCGCGCCGAATGGGAGCACCTGAGCGCCCACGAGCGCGAGGTCATCGAAGCCGTTTTCCAGCGCATGCGCGCGCCGCGTGACGCCAATCAGGAGATCGCGGACCGCCGCACCCTGGGCGAGCACGCCTCCGATACCATTGCGGCGTTCGGCGGCTCCTGGACCTTCATTCTCCTGTTCTTCGCCTGGCTGATTTTCTGGGCCGTCCTCAACACCGATGTTCTTGGCCCGCGCCACGAGGCCTTCGATCCCTACCCCTACGTCTTTCTCAACCTGATCCTCTCGATGCTCGCCGCCATCCAGGCTCCGATCATCATGATGTCGCAGAATCGCCAGGCGGCGCGCGATCGCATCGACGCGGAGGTGGACCACGAGGTCAATGTGCGCGTGGAGCTGGCAATCCGCCAATTGGACACGCGCCTGCGGACCATCGAGGAACGCTTGACCGATCTCGCCCCGGCGCTGGATCGCCCGCCCTCGACCGCTGTTCCCACCGACGGTTGACGCCGCGCCCGCTGTCAGGGGGTGGGAAGGCGCGTCGGGCTCGACGTCGCTGATCCTTCGGCCGTACCTGTGGCCGGCCGCTGTCCGAGGATGATCTCCGCCACGCCGGCATAATCCTCATCGAAGTGATGATCGCCGGGAACCTTGCGGACCTCGACCCCGGTTCCGGTCAAATCGGGACAGAGGCTCTCGTCGTCCTCCTCGCCGTAGACGCAGAGACGCCGCGTCCAGTCGAGCGCGCGCACCTGGGGTAGCTCGGGCAGGGCGTCCGCCCCGCGCCCGGTGTCGAGCCAATCACCCAAGTGGAACTGGAACATCGCCGTCCGACCGACGCTGAGCAGGGCGGCGAGTTCCACCCGAGGGCGCAGGTCGTTCGGCAGCCCGTTGGCCATGAAGGGCAGTACCTCGGCGCCGAATGAAAAGCCGACCAGGATCACCCGCTCCTTGTGCCAGGCGCTCAGATAGTGACGCATGACCCGGGTCAGATCGCGGCTGGCTTCCGCGGGCGAACGCGCCTTCCAGAAGTAGCCGAGCGAATCCCAGCCGACGGTGCTGATCCCGCGCTCGGCCAGCCGCGCGCTCACCGCCCGATCAAGCGCCGCCCAGCCGCCGTCGCCCGACAGCATGATGGCGAAGGTCGTGGGGTCTTCCTGGGGCGCGCGCACCTCTACCAGCGGCAGGCCGGCGGTCTCGCCCTGCGCGGACACCACGCCAACCTGGTCCGGGATGCCAGGATCAAGCCATTGGAAGAGCGAGGCCAGCGGGCTCAACGCCTCGCCGTCGTCCGGCGGCGGAGTTGGGCTTGGTGACGGGCCGGCAGCGGCCATCCGGGCATTGGCGATTTGCTTGATGAAGTCCGCCGGCGAACCGGAAGGACAGGCCGGATGGCCGTCGCCCGCGTCGAACAGGAACCAGGTCGCCGGCACCTGAGAGGCGGGTAGCAGCCGGTCACCCTGGATCAGCCCAGCGGTCAACCCTTCCCCATGGCAGGCCGGCGCGGCGGCCGGCCAACGGGGGCAGAACCCAAGACTCACCGCCGCATGAAAACGGTCCGGCGGGGCTTGCAGCAGCGTCGTGTAGACCAGCGCGCCGCCTTCCGCCTGACCCAGCAGGATCGGCAGGGTGTCCTTGGGTAGGGTCTCGTGCTCCCCCACCCAGTCAACCACGCTGGATAAATCGTCGCTCAGATCCCAGCAGGCCGGGGACGCTGGCGTGGCATCCTGACCGGACCACCAGGACTGGATCCAGTGGAGCAGGCGGGAGAAGGCCGCGCCCAGATCCCACCAGGGCGGCGTGAGCGCCTGCCTGGCCAGGGCGGGCCAGTCGACGCCGGCGACCAGGTGTCCCTGACCCGCGACCTCGCGGGCCGTCGCCACGGCGGCGGTGTCCCAACCCTTGGCCCCGGGCAGGAAGAGGACCAGCCCCTTGGGTGCGTCCTCGGGATGGACCAGGTGCAAGGTGCCAAGGTCGCTGGTCAGCGTCTCCTCGGTGACGTCGGCGACAACGGGTCCGGCGAGCAACCACAAACACAGCGGCAAGACCGCCAGTGGGCGAGCCCTGATTGCGGCGAATCGGTCAGTGGTGGACGCCATGCATGCGGACCTCTCGAATTGCGTCGGGAATAGATCTGGGTCGTCGACTGCGGACAGCCCCTGGACCGTCGACCTCAGGGCTTGAACAGGATCTGCCGATAGCCGCCGGCGATCAGGGCGGCCAGATCCACCAGCAGGGTGGGCAGCGGCCGATACAGCGGATAGGCGATGTAGCGGCTCTGCCACACGGGATGGAATTTCTCCTTGAACCCGCGCAGGCCCTTGTAGTTATAGAGACGGCTGCCGTAGTCGTAGGCCAGGCCGGCCAGGCGCTCGTCCGGGCGGGCATAGCGGACGTTGCCGACCCCGCTCAAGGGCGCCATCCCCAGATTGAACCAGGTATAGCCCTCGTCGCGCGCCCATTCGATGATGCGGGTGAAGAGAAAATCCATGGTTCCGTAGGGCGCGTCAGGGACGTATCGCATCAGGTCCACGCTCAACTCCTCTCGCCCCAGATAGGACGGAGTCAGATTCGCGAAGGCAATGATGCGCGCCCCCTGGCGCGCGACGAACAGCGGCGCCCAGGTCAGATAGTCACGGTCGAAGGCGCCCAGCGAAAAGCTCTTTTCCCCGCCGCCCCGCTCGCGCAACCAGGCGTTGGAGACCGCCTCCAGGGCGCTCCAGGTGTCCTCGTCCAGCGGCGGTTGCAACAGCTCCAGGGTCAGTCCCTCGCGAACGGCGCGGTTCACCGCCGCGCGCAGGGATTGGTTGCGCGAGCCGACCAGGGTGAAATTGGCCACGGGCACCTGCCCCATCTCTCCAGCCTTGAAGAGGGCAAAGCCGCAGTCGTGATAGAAGTGCAGGTGCTCGTTGGCGACCTCGTAGCACACCGGATCGAGGTCGTGGCGGTCCGCCAGGTCACGGAACTCCAGCAGGGCGCGTCCGAAGTCCTTCACGGCACCCACGGGGTCACCCAGCGCCACCAGGCGGCTACGAATCCGTTTGTACTGGATCAGACAGCGCCCCTCGGCCGCATAGAGCAGGTGCTTGTCGCCCATGAAGAGCAGATGGGCGAAGGTGCCGCCGCCGTTGCCCTCCAGCCAGTCGCGCGCCTGGGTCAGGGCGGCGGCGTCGGTCGGCGGGAAGTTGGGCTTGGGCATCCGGAACAGCCCCCAGGCGAGCCAGCCCGCCAGCGCCAGCATGGCCAGGGGCAGGGAGCGCAGATAGCGAGCCGCGTGGAGGTAGGGTTCGGACTGGAGCCACAGCCCCTCCTGCCCCAACTCTTCCGTGTGCAGCCAGGAACCGAGCAGGATGTAGGCGGCGACGCTGGCGACCAAGGCGAGCATCCAGACGAGTCCGCGCTGGCTGAACAGCGGATAGGAGAGCCGGTAGAAGGCGTCCCGGCGCACCCAGAGGAGACCGGCCACGGTCAACAGAAAGAGCACCTGCCCCGCCGACGCCCCCTTGAGCAGGCTGAGGAACGCCCCGGCCAAGAGCAGTGGCATGGCGACCTGATAGGCACTGCGCGCTTGCAAGCCGATGCCCCGCGACAGCGCGATCAGCAGCACCCCCACCCCCACCGAGAGGAAATGGGAGAGCTCGATCGCGCCCAGCGGCACCACCAGCAACAACCGCTCGATGCGTTCTTCCAGCGCGGGCAGCGCCGCCGAGACCAGGAGCACCAATCCGGTCGCGAAGATGAGGAGACCCAGCAGCCGCACCCCCAGGTTGGCGAGGAAGTGCAGGGGCAGACGCAACAGGCCAAGGAGCGGGTTGTCCTGCCATTTGCGCGCGAACCGGGTGAGCATGGGGGACTCGGCGCGGGTCAGCATGCCACTCCCCAGATAGAGTCCGATCAGCCAGGGCACCAGGTAGTAAACCAGACGGAAGATCAGCAACCCGGCCACGACAGTTTCCGCGCTCGCCCCGGCGCGGGTCAGCATCACCAGCAGCGAGGCATCGAAGACGCCGATCCCGCCGGGGATCAGGCTCGCGATCCCCAGGGCGGCGGCCAGGGTAAAGGCGCTCAGGAAGAGGCCGGGATCGATCCAGGCACCGGAGGCGGCGAGACAGCTCCAGGCCACGATCACCGCCAGCAGCCAGTCGAGCACCGAAATCCCGACCAGCGCCAAGCCACCGGCCAGGCCGATGCGCGTCTCGCCGCTCAGAACGCGGTGCAGGATCGCCCGGCTGGACGAGAGGGCGAGGAAAACCGGCAGGTAGGCGGCATAGGCGATCAGGACGACGCGAACCAGCCAGTGGGGGATCACGGTGGGCAGCAGGTCGGCGTGACCTTGCGCCAGGGCGAAGGGCACCAGCACCGACAGCCCCACCGGGACCGAGAGCATGATGACCCCGGAGTAGAGCGAGGCAACGCGGGTTGGCACCCCATCGCGCGCGAGGAGCAGGATCCGGATCCCCGAGCCTGCCAGCCCCGACAGCCCGATGAGATTGTTCATGGTGTTGGCGATCCAGCTATAGCGAATCAGCCGGGTCAATGGCAGGCCGATCTTGAGCCAGCGACCGACCCACCCGTCGTAGAGGACCATGGAAAGGACAGCGACCAGGGCCAGGGTCTGGAGCCCCAGGAGCGTCCCCAGGGGAAGTCGACGCACGCTCTCGTGCAAGGCATGGACATCGAAACCCCGCAGCTCGAACCAGGCGGCCACCAGAGCGACCACCGCCAGTAGCGGCGGGAAGGCCCGTCGCAACCAGCCGAGCAGCGAGATGGCGCTGCGGTTGGGATCGTTGCGCGCGCCGGGTCTCGCGACCTCGACTACGCTCGGCGGGGTCTTATGAGGATGGGTCATGGTGGCGTCGAGTGACAGACTTTAGGTGGGGGAGTTAGGTCGAGGGAATGGATGCGCATGATGCTCCCGGCACGGCATGGTCACAACGACTCGCTGGCGTCCGATGCGCGGCGCCCTGCCCGAACTCGGGAGCCAGCAAGCATGACTTGACCGCGCCAGCCTCAAGGCCAGGCGAGGACCATCACCCCGGCCAGAATCAGCAGCCCGCCGATCGCCAGCTTGAGCGTCAGCGCCTCGCCGAGAAAGACGACCGCGAGCAGGATGGCGAAGGCGACGCTCAGTTTGTCGATGGGTGCCACCAGCGAGGCGGGCGCCATTTGGAGCGCGCGGTAGTAGAACAACCAGGAGAAGCCGGTGGCCAGACCGGAGAGGACCAGAAAGGCGATGGAGCGAAACCCCAAGGCGGCCGGAAGCCGCCACTCGTCACGAAGGCTGACGATGCCCGCAGTCATCGCCAGAATCACCAGGGTGCGAATCAGCGTCGCCAGGTTGGAGTTCAGCTCCGCCACGCCGAGCTTGCCGAAGATGGCGGTCAGACCCGCGAAGAACGCGGATGCAAGCGCGAAGAGTTGCCAGGACATGACCGACTCCTTGATTCACCGATTCACCAAGATCCCGCGATGCGGATCGCAAAGGCGCACAGGGCGCGAAAAACAGCAAGGTGCCTTTGACTCACGAGCATTCGCCCTACCGGTCAGAACGAGTCCGGTATTTCACCATGAAATCCTTCGCGAACTTTGCATCCTTTGCGGTTCGACTGCCGCTTGGGGGGTTCATGTCTCGCGATCTTGCCGATACTAGCGACCGCGACAGGGGACTGGACTGAAAAGGCCCGCCTTGGCGGGCGATGGTCGATCCTGGCGGATCGACCGGCTCGGCCAAATGCTGTTTGCGGATCGCGGATTCGGCTTTGCGGCTTCCTTGGGTTCGCGTAGGATCCGAGCGGTTTTCGCGGTCACCGCGCCGGTCGAGCCAAGCGCCCGTTTCCGCGTCCGCCTGGATCTGTTCGCGGCCATCACCGTCGATCCGCGGAGACCGAGACAAGGGATCGCCGCGGCCTCCGCCAAGACGCGGCGATCGACCCATCCCTGATCGGCTGATAGAGGTGTCACCATGAGCACGGCGCAACCCCCCGAGCCCCTGGATCCGAAACGCGAGCACACCCGCACAGGGATGTCCAAGGAGTCCCTGAAGCAGGATTTTCTCGACAACCTCTTCTACATCCAGGGACGCTTCCGGGAGGTGGCGACCCCGCATGATCTCTACATGGCGGCCGCCTTCACGACCCGCGACCGGCTGTTGAAGCGCTGGGTCGCGTCGGCACAGGTCTTCAAGACGAGCCACGCGCGCACCGTCTGCTATCTCTCCGCCGAGTTCCTATTGGGACCGCACCTGGCCAATAACCTGGTCAATCTCGGCATCACCGAGACCGCCCGCGCGGCCGGCGAAGAGCTGGATCTGGATTTCACCGCGATCCTGGAGGAGGAGGAGGAGCCTGGCCTCGGCAACGGTGGTCTCGGGCGGCTGGCGGCCTGTTTCATGGACTCGCTCTCGACCTGCCAATTCCCGGCCATCGGCTATGGCATCCGTTATGAATTCGGCATCTTCGATCAGGCGATCGAGGATGGCTGGCAGGTGGAAAAGAGCGATACCTGGCTGCGCAACGGCAACCCCTGGGAGATTCCGCGCCCCAAGATCTGCTTCCCCGTGCTGTATGGAGGCCACACCGAGCAATATCGGGATGAAAAGGGCCTAACGCGCACGCGCTGGCAGCCCGCGCTGGAAATCAATGGAATGGCCTACGACACCCCCATTCTGGGTTACGGAACCGACAACGTGAACCTGCTGCGGCTATGGAAGGCGGAGGCATCCCAGTCCTTCGACTTCCAGGCGTTCAACGTCGGCGACTATTACGGCGCCGTCCACGCCAAGATCGAGGCCGAGACCATCTCCAAGGTGCTCTACCCGAACGACGAGCCTGAGGCGGGCAAGGAGCTGCGGCTCAAGCAGCAGTATTTTTTCGTCTCCTGCTCGTTGCAGGACATGATCCGCCTGCACCTGAACACGGTCGGCCCGCTCGACACCTTCGCGGACAAATTCGTCGCCCAACTCAACGACACCCACCCGGCGCTGTCGGTGGCGGAGCTGATGCGGCTGCTCATGGACGAGCATCTCATGTCCTGGGAGCAAGCCTGGGACATCACCCACCGGACCTTTTGCTACACCAACCATACGCTGCTTCCCGAGGCGCTCGAAACCTGGTCCGTCAGCCTCTTCGAGCGGCTGCTGCCGCGGCACCTGGAAATCATCTACGAGATCAACCGGCGCTTCCTCGACGAGGTGCGGATGCACTTTCTCGGCGACGAGGCGCGCGTCTGGCGGATGTCGCTGATCGCCGAGGGCGACACGCGCCGCATCCGCATGGCGCACCTGGCGGTGGTGGGCAGCCGCGCCGTCAACGGGGTGGCGGAGCTGCATTCCGAGCTGGTCAAGGCAACCCTCTTCAAAGACTTCAACGAGCTGTGGCCGGAACGCTTCCACAATGTCACCAATGGGGTCACGCCGCGCCGCTTCATGGTCGTCGCCAACCCGCGCCTGGCGCGGCTGATCACGGAGACCTGCGGCAACGACGACTGGATTCGCGATCTCGATCGGTTGCGCGGGTTGGAGTCTCACGCCGACGATGCCGACCTGCAGCATCGCTGGCGCGAAGTCAAGACCGCCGCCAAGCGCGATCTGGCCGCATGGCTGAAGCATGCAACCGGCGTCCTGCTGGACCCGAACGCCATGTTCGACGTCCAGGCCAAGCGGATTCATGAGTACAAACGTCAGCACCTCAATGTGCTGCACATCATCCGCTGCTATCAGCGTCTCAAGCAGAACCCGAACCTGAAGCCGGTGCCGCGCGCCTTCATCTTCGGCGGCAAGGCGGCACCGGCCTATTACATGGCCAAGCTGATCATCAAACTGATCAACGCGGTCGCCGAGGTCGTCAATAGCGACCCCCAGGTCAACGGCTTCATCCGCGTGGTCTTCATGCCCGATTTCAACGTCAAGAATGGGCAGCGGCTCTATCCCGCCGCCGACCTCTCCGAGCAGATCTCGCTCGCCGGCAAGGAGGCGTCGGGAACCGGCAACATGAAATTCTCGATGAACGGGGCCTTGACCATCGGCACCCTGGACGGCGCCAATGTCGAGATCCGCGACGAGGTCGGAGAGGAGAACTTCTTTCTCTTCGGCATGGCCGCCGAGGACGTCCTGCAGAAACAGCTCGCGGGTTACCGCCCCTGGGACTATTACAACGGCGACGCGGAGCTGAGGGCGGACATCGACCTGATCAATTCAGGACTCTTCTCACACGGCGACACCAAGCTCTTCCGCCCGCTGACCGACAATCTGATCAACCATGACCCCTTCATGGTGCTGGCCGACTACCGCGATTACCTCGACTGCCAGGAACGGGCCAGCGAGGCGTACCGCGACCCGACGCAGTGGACGCGGATGTCGATTCTGAACGTCGCGCGCATCGGTCGCTTCTCCTCCGACCGCGCCATTCGTGAGTATGCCGAGCACATCTGGCGAGTCGAGCCCATGCCGCTGGCGATCGATCCCTAGCCGCGAGCGCGCCGCCGGAAGCGCCATTCCGAGCGCAAAAATAATCTCGCGCTTGGCCATGAATCGGGGCAGAATCGGTCGACGAAATCCCGCCATGCTGACGAGCACGGAAGATCAAGGACATGCTCAGCCGCATCCAGGACATTCCGCGCGCAAAGACGCCCCGCTTGATCTCGGATATAGAGTCAAGGAGCGTGACGACTCGCGCGCTCGCTCCGTCACTCCCCCCTCTCTCCCCGCCGCTGGCGCGGGCTCGACCCGATGCCTAGGGCACTTGATGCATTTCTGTTCAACCCGATCGCGCGCTTCGGCGACGTGACGGACGCTGGTATCTCAACGGATCATTTTTGGGATAAAAAAGGAGCCACTGATGAGTCCACAAACGAAGGCACTTTTCGATGTGAGCGTGCTGGTCGACGCCCTGACGAATGAGGGCGAGCCGACCCCTGAATCATTCGCGGCGCTAACGCTGGCGGCCCAGGGCGAGATAGAGGGCTATGTCTGTGCCGCGGCGATCGAACACCTGAATGACATCCTCACCCGCGCGCACGGTTTGCCAAGCGCGCGCGCCAAACTCACCGAACTGCGCGCCATGCTCGCGGTCGCGCCGGTCGACGCGGCAGTCATCGATGCCGCCATGGCGCTTGGCTGGCAGTATTTCGACGATGCGCTGACCCATGAATGCGCCCGGGTCAATGGGCTTGAACACCTGGTCACGCTCAACCCCTCGGATTTCTCGCAGTCCGAGCTGCCGGTCATGGACCCCGGCGACTTCCTCAGAGAGATCCACGCCAAGGTCGCCTGAATTCGCGCGCGCCGCTTGCCGCGCCAGCCGCGACGCCCTCCACCGCCACACCTGGGATCCGACTCCCGGAGATCCAGCACAAGACCAGTCGGGCATCCAACATCGCGGTCGCGCACCCTGGCGCGGCCGCTATACTGGACAATCATCGCCGCTGACTAAATCGCGTTCGCGCCATGCCCCGCGCCACCCTGCTCCGACAACGCCTGTTGACGCTCTTCCTTGTGGCGATGCTGCTGCTGTTCTCGCCGCTGGTGTTGCAGTTCGCGAACGTCGGACGATGGCTGGGAATCCCCGCCCTACTCGTCTACCTCTATTGCGCCTGGAGCCTGATCATTGGCATCGGTGCCTGGATCATCGCGCGCGGCCCGGACTGAGCGCGCCGAGATGATCACGGGACCGCTCATCATCGGCGCCTCCTTTCTCTACCTCGGGCTGCTCTTCGCGCTTGCCCATTGGGCCGACCGCCGCGCCGATCAGGGACGCTCCGTCATCGCGCACCCGACCATCTACGCCCTCTCGCTCGCGGTCTATTGCACCGCCTGGACCTTTTACGGGAGCGTCGGCCGCGCGACGGACAATGGCGTGGGTTTTCTGCCCATCTACCTGGGGCCGACCCTGATCGCACTCCTCTGGGGATCCGTTCTGCTCAAGATGGTGCGCGTGAGCAAGTCGGAACGCATCACCTCGATCGCCGATTTCATCGCCTCGCGCTACGGCAAGAGTCAGGCGCTGGGGGGACTGGCGACCATCATCGCCGTGGTCGGGGTCGTGCCCTACATCGCGCTCCAACTCAAGGCCGTCGCCTGGAGCTTCAACATTCTGAAGCAGTATCCCGAGGTCCGGATGCCGAGGCCGATGGACTTGCCGCTTTGGCATGACTCGGCGTTCATCATCGCCATGCTGCTCGCGGCTTTTGCCGTCCTCTTCGGCACCCGTCAATTGGACGCGAGCGAACGGCACGAGGGGGTCGTCGCGGCGGTCGCCCTCGAATCCATCGTCAAGCTGATCGCCTTTATGTCCGTTGGACTCGTCGTCGCGGCCCGCATTCTGGGGCTGGGCGGAACCGCGCCGCCGCTCGTCCTGAATGACGCCCATGTCGCCGACCTGTTGAAGCCGCTGCTGGAGCCCAGCCTCGCGCCTTTCCAGGACTGGCTCGCCATCAGCTTCCTGGCGGCGCTCGCGGTCATGCTCTTGCCGCGTCAGTTCCAGGTCGCGGTGGTGGAGAACAGCGACGAGCGCCATATCCAACGCGCCATCTGGCTGTTTCCGCTCTATCTGCTGCTGATCAATCTCTTCGTGATCCCGATCGCGATCGCCGGTCTCGCGACCTTCCCGGACGGCGACGGTCGACGCCGACACCTTCATGCTCACCCTCCCGATCGCCTTCCAGCAGCCCTGGCTGGCGCTGCTGGTGTTCATCGGCGGGCTGTCCGCCGCGACCGGGATGGTGATCGTCGAGACCATCGCGCTCTCGACCATGGTCAGCAACGACCTGGTCGCTGCCGGCGTTGCTGCGACGCTGGCGCCGCCGTCCGCCGCCCGCCGATCTCGGCCGGCTGCTGCTCAATATCCGCCGGGGCGCCATCGTCCTCATCCTGCATGCTCGGCTATCTCTACTATCGGTTTGCCGGCGAGGCCTATGCCCTGGTCAGCATCGGGCTGATCAGCTTCGTCGCCGTCGCCCAGTTCGCGCCCGCTGTCATCGGCGGACTCTACTGGCGGGGCGGCACCCGCGAGGGCGCGCTGGCGGGACTGCTCGCCGGCTTTCTGGTGTGGATCTATACGCTGCTGCTGCCCTCATTCGCCCGGTCTGGTTGGCTGCCCACCGCCTTCATGGAATCCGGCCCCGGCGGCATGGATTTCCTCGCGCCGCTCGCGCTCTTCGGGCTGGCCGGCTGGAACGAGATCACCCATGGCCTGTTCTGGAGCCTGATTGCCAACATCGGCGCCTTTCTGCTGGTCTCCTCGCTGCGCGAGCCGAATGCGATCGAGGCCGCCCAGGCGCGGATCTTTGTCGACGCCCTGCGCCAGCGTCACCCCACCAGCCGGCCGCTGTGGCGCGGCAGCGCGGACATCGCGCGAGCTGATCGCACTGGCCGAGCGATTCCTCGGCCGCGCCCGCACCCGCGCCGCCTTCTCGCGCTATGCCGCGCTCGCGCGGGCTCGACTCGCTCGCCGTGCTGCCCGCCGACGGCGAGACGGTCGAGCTTCGCCGAGACCCTGCTCTCCGGCGCCATCGGCGGTGCCTCGGCGCGACTGATGGTGGCCTCGGTCACCGAGGAGGAGACGCTGGGACTCGACGAGGTGCTTGATATCCTCGACGAGGCATCGCAGATCCGCGCCTACAGCCACGAACTGGAGCAGAAATCACAGGCGCTGGAGGCGGCCACGGCGGAGCTGCGCGCGGCCAATCTGCGACTTACAGGAGCTGGATCGGCTGAAGGACGACTTCATGTCCTCCGTCACCCATGAGCTGCGCACGCCGCTCGCCTCGATCCGCGCCTTCTCCGAGATCCTCTACGACGACCCCGAGATTCCGCTCGAACAACGCAAGCGTTTTCTCGGCATCCTGGTCAGCGAGACCGAGCGGCTATCACGCCTGGTCAATCAGGTGCTGGATCTGGCCAAGATCGAATCGGGTCATGCGGATTGGCGCAACGAGGCGATCCCGCTGCAAACCGTCATCGAACAGGCGGTCGCGGCGACCGGACAACTGATCGAGGACCGGGGCATCCAGGTCACCCTCGCGCTGGATCCGCGACCCGCGCTGGTCTGGGGCGATCGCGACCGGCTGGTCCAGGTGCTCGTGAACCTCCTCTCGAACGCGGCCAAGTTCGCCCCGCCGCAAGACATGGCCGCACTCGGGATCCGGCTCGATCGGTCGCGATCGCGTGCTGGCGGGTCTGCGTCTCCGACAATGGACCGGGCATCCCGGAGGCCGAGCTGGAGCTGGTGTTCGAGAAATTCCGCCAGACCTCGATCGGCGGGGTCAAGCCCGCTGGGACCGGGCTCGGACTGCCGATCAGCCGCCAGATCATCAACAACCTGGGCGGTCGGATCTGGGCGGAAAATCCGCCCCAAAAAGGTGCTAACCTCTGCTTCGAGCTCCCCGCCCATCACGCGGACACCCCGGACTGAAGGCCTGACCATGAGCAAGCGGATCCTGATCGTCGACGACGAGCCCAACATCGTCATCTCGCTGGAATTCCTGATGATGCGCGAGGGGCATGAGGTCCATGTCGCCCGCGATGGCGAGGCCGGCCTGGCGGCGGCGCAGAACCCATCGACCGCATCTGCTCGTGCTCGACGTCATGATGCCCAAGCTCGACGGTTTCGCCGTGCTGGAGGCGGTCCGCGCCGACCCGAGCCTCGCCCATACCCGCGTCCTCATGTTGACCGCCAAGAGCCGGGGGGCCGAGCACGAAAAGGGGCTCGCCCTGGGTGCGAACGCCTACATGGCGAAACCTTTTTCGACCCGCGACCTGGTCGAGCGGGTGAAGGAACTCCTCGCCGCAACCGATTGATTCGCTCGGACACCGAACCGCGAGAGGACAAGAGGACCGACATGAGCGAGATCGCGACGCCGTCGACGGAGAATGGACCAGACCTCGCCCCGCTGCGCGGGCTCGCCCGCCGCGAGCCCCTGGTGGTCACCCCGGCGACCGAACTGCGCGAAGCCCTCTATCGCTTCAGCCAGGACGAGGAGGACGCGGCGGTCGTCGCCGACGCCGAGAGCGGGCTGCCGCTGGGGCTCGTCACGCTGCGCGACATACTCCACGTCATCAGCTTCGAGGGCGGCAGCCTGGAGGATCCGGTGGCCAATCACATGATCGGCGCGCCCTTGAGTCTGGCCGCCGACGCCCCCGCCCACCGCGCCAAGGTTCTGATGGCCAAGAAGGGCGCCAGTCATCTGGTGCTGACCGAGCCGGACGGGCGGCTGTCCGGCCTGGTCACCCAGGCCGACCTGCTAGGGCTGCGCGTCGGCGGCGCGGAGTCGCTGATCGCGAGCATCGGCGCCGCGCGTGACATGGCGGCCATGACAATCGCCGCGGATCGGGTGCGTCGGCGCGGCGCCGAGCTATTCCAGGGAGGGATGGGCGTCGAGCCGCTCTGTCAGTGGATGTCCGGGCTCAACGACCTGATCGGGATGCGGGTGATCGAGCTGATCGAGGATGAGTTCGACCTGCCGGCCGTCCCCTGGTGCTGGATCGTCTTCGGCTCCGAGGGCCGGCTCGAACAGACCTTCGTCACCGATCAGGACAACGGGTTGTTGTTCGTGCCGCCCGACCCGGCGAGCACACCCGCGCTGCGCGAGGCGTTTCTGCCCTTCGCCCAAGCCGTCAATCAGGCCTTGCACCACTGCGGCTTCGAGCGCTGCCGTGGCAACATCATGGCCAGCAACCCCGACTGGTGTCTGAGCGCGGCCGAGTGGCGGCAGCGCTTCGCGGATTGGCTGCACGTCCCGGATCCCAAGGCGGTGCTGCACGGCACCATCTTTTTCGACTTCCGCCCGCTCTACGGCAGCAGCGAACCGGTCGACCAGCTCCGCCGCTGGCTGATCGGCGAGGCACCCGACCAGGACCGTTTCTTCCACGCACTCGCGGAGCAGACGATGAGCGCGACTCCGCCGCTCGGCTGGGCCGGCCAGTTCACCTTCGACCGCAATCGCGATTTCCCCCACACCATCGACCTAAAACTCCAGGGGGCACGATTCTTCATGGACGCCGCCCGCCTCTGGGCCTTGAAGGAGGGCGTCTGGGCGACCAACACGGCCGAGCGTCTGCGCGCCATCGGGCGGATTCGGCGGCGCCGGCCCGAGGACATCTCCGCCGAGATCGAGGCATTCCATCTGATCCAGCGCTTCCGGATCAACCAGCAACTCCAGACCCAGGATCCGGGCGCGGTCAATCGCGTCGATCCGGAGGACCTCAACGAGCTGCACCGGTTGATGCTCAAGGAATCGTTCAAGCAGGCCCGCAAGCTCCAGGCCCGACTGCGACAGGAATTTGGGCTCTGACACCGCGATCCATTCCGCTTGGTACCAGCGGGTGCGATCCATCCGCGCACCGGTCCCAAGTCAAAGCAACCAGGAGCAACATCATGACGATCAAAAGGCCCCTCCTCATCGCCCTGGCAAGCGCCTTCTGGCTTTCCGGCACCATCAATGCCGACGAGGTCACCGACCAACTGGAGACGGCGAAGCAGGCTTACAGCTCGGGCGAACTCCGCGCGGCGGTTGACTCGCTGAATTTCGCTGTCGCCAAGATCCAGGAGCGGATGACGGCCAATCTGCTGAAGCTCCTGCCCGATCCACTCGACGGCTGGCAAGCCGACGCGCCCCAGGCGCAATCCGGCGGCATGGCGGCGATGATTACCGGCACCACCCTGACCCGGCGCTATATCCGCGAGGATGGCGCCGAGGTGACCCTCAGCCTCATGGCCGACTCGCCGATGATTCCGATGCTGACCATGGCCATGTCGATGCCCTTTGTCATGCAGAGCAACCAGGACATGAAAACCTATGCCTTCAAGGGCCAGCGCGGCATGCTGGAACATGCGGCCGGCAGCGACCACTACGAGCTCACGCTGATGGTTGGGAACCGACTCCTGATCCAGGGAAAGGGCAGCAAGATCGCGGATATCAAGCCGATCGAGGGCTATCTTGAGAAGCTGGATCTGAACGCGATCCAAGCCGCCTTAAGCAAGTAACCCACTGGGCTCGACATCCCTTCGAGCCCAAGATCACGCCGACCCGGATCAGTGCGGGAGGCCGACCCCGCCGCCGATCCCCGCGCTCTCCATGATCCCAAGGCCAAAACTCACGCCGATGCGTTTGGCGATGGAGTCCAGCAGTTCGCGCTTCTGGGTGTAATCCACGATCTTTTCGCTGCCGATGACCTCGCGCGCGACAGAGCTTGAGCTACCCAGACCATCGGCGAGCCCCAGCGCGACGGCTTCCTGGCCGCTCCAGAAGAGACCGCTGAAGAGTTCGTCCCCACCCTTGAGCTTGTCGCCACGACCTTTCTTGACCTCCGCGATGAATTGCCGGTGAAGGGTGTCGAGCACGCCCTGTACGAAGGCGCGCTGCGCTTCGTCCAGGGGCGAGAAGGGGTCGAGAATCCCCTTGTTGGCGCCCGCCGTCAGCAGACGCCGCTCGACCCCCCACTCTTCCATGGCCTTCTGGAAACCGAAGCTGTCGATGCGCACGCCGATGGAGCCGATCAAGCTGGCCTTGTCGACATAGATGGCATCCGCTCCGACCGCGATGTAGTAGCCCCCCGAGGCGCAGAGATCGACGGCGACGGCGTAGACCGGCATCTCTTTGTTTTTCTCCTTCTTGTACTTGGCCTTGAGCCGCCGGATCTCGTCGTTGACGTAACCTGCCTGGACCGGACTTCCACCGGGGCTATTGATCCGCAGGATGACGCCCTTGACCTGATCGGCCTCGAAGGCGGCGCGCAAGGAGGTGATGATGCGATCCGCGCTGGCCTCCGCGTCGGACGCGATCACCCCCTTCACATCGATGAGCGCCACATGTCCGCCGCCGGTTGTCGCCAGAGCGGTGAGGTTGTGGAGGTTCGCCGCCACGAGCAGCCCGATCAGGTAAAGCAGGATCAGGAACTTGAACGTGACCGACCAACGACGCCGACTGCGCTGATCGTTCAGATACTCGGAGGCCATCCGATTGAGGACCGCCCGCTCCCAATCCGGCTGACCGGGTGAAGGCATGGCTTCCTCGCGAGCTTTCCAGAATCTCCAACGCATGCGGGGCTCCTTGTGGGGCCAGCGAGGCCCCGGTAGCGATTTCAATGAAGAGAGGATGGCGCCGGTTGATCCGGACCAGTTCGACGGCCCCAGGAACGATTCAACCGGCGCGGTCCGTCAACCAGTCGGGAATGGCCGCGAGCGAGTCGAGACAGGCGAGCGGCCCGTGGAGCAGCAGACGCCCCGGCGAATGGACACCGTAGCTGACCGCCAGGGAGCGGACGCCAGCATTGCGGGCCATCTCCAGGTCGTATTCGGTGTCGCCGATCATCAGGGTCTCCTCCGGGCGCGCGCCAAGCTCGTCCATCAGCTCGAACAGCATCTGGGGATTGGGCTTGGAGAAGGTCTCGTCGGCGCAGCGGGTGGCATGAAACACCCCCTCCATCCCCGTCTCGGCCAGGGACTTGTTCAGCCCCACCCGACTCTTGCCCGTCGCCACCGCGAGTCTGAGCCCGCGCATCGCCAGCCACTCCAGGGTCTCCCGCGCGCCGGGAAAGAGCACCGACGCGGTCTGGTCGGTCACCAGGAAATGGTGCCGATAACCCGTGACCAGTCGCGCGCGCAGACCGCTGCTCGCCGTCGGGAGCAGGCGCTCCATCGCCTCCTCCAGGCCGAGCCCGATGATGTCGCGCGCGGCGTCCCGCGTCGGCTCGGCAAGGCCGAGATCCGCGAACGCGGCCTGGATGCAGGCGACGATGCGCGCCTCTGAGTCCATGAGGGTGCCATCCCAGTCGAAGACGATCAGCTCAAAGCTCACTCAGCGCTCTCCAGTCCGCTCAACATCTGTTCCAATTCATCCGGCAGGCTCGCTTCCAGCCGCAATGGCCCGGTCATGCCCGCGAGCTGGAAGCTCAGGACCGAGGCGTGCAAAAACAAGCGCGTCAGGCCAAATCCTTTCAACGCGCGATTGGCCGCCTCGTCCCCGTATTTGGGATCTCCCGCCAGTGGCGTGCCCAAATGCGTGGCGTGAACGCGGATTTGATGGGTACGACCGGTGATGAGTTCCGCTTCCACCAGGGTCAGGGGTTGCTTCCCCGCGCGCAGCCGCCGCAGTCGCCGGAAGCGGGTGCGCGCCTCCTTACCCTCGACCGGGTCGACCTTGACCAGGCGCTCGCCGCTACTCAAGACGTTCTTACGCAGTGGTGCGTCGACCAGCAGCTCCTGGCGCGGCAGCTCGCCGACCAGCAGCGCCAGATAGCGCTTGTTCATCCCGCCGTCGCGAATCAGTTGGTGCAGCTCGCGCAGCGCACTGCGGCGCTTGCTGATCACCAGGCAGCCCGAGGTATCGCGATCGAGCCGGTGGACCAGTTCCAGCTCGCGTCCCGGCCGCAACTGGCGCAGCGACTCGATCAGGCCGTAACTGAGCCCGCTACCGCCATGCACCGCGAGCCCGGCTGGCTTGTCGAGCACCAGCAGACGCTCGTCCTCATGGATGATGGCCCGCTGCAGCCGCGCCAGTTGCGCGTCCGGCGCGCGCCCCGGAGTTGCCGGTGGGTCCATGCGCAGCGGCGGGATACGCACCAGATCGCCCTCCCGCAAGCGATGACTGGCCTGCACCCGACCCTTGTTGACCCGCACCTCGCCCCGGCGCAGGATGCGGTAGACATGGCTGCGGGGAACGCCCTTGATGGCCCGGAGCAGAAAGTTGTCGATCCGCTGACCATCGCCCGCTTCATTGACACAGACATATTGTGGGGATGCCACTTGATCCCCACTTTCGGAGGGCGGTGAATGATGAGTCGGCGCCGTCTTGGGAATGGTGCCCGCGTCGCGATGCGGGCCTCTTGATGGAGATTTCAATTTGGGTCTGGACCTGTCCTAGTGGCTCGATTGCTGCTAGTAAACTTCGCTGATACCATTAAGCACTTGCGCTGGCCAGTGGAATCGAGATTTTCCCGGAGCGGCAAGTGCATCCCCAGGCTCGCAGCCAACGTCCATCGCATCGGCGCCGCTCTGAGCCTTGGGTCTGATACCGGCATCCGACACCAGGCCACGCCGCCCGAGAGGTCGCAAGGTGCGTGCAGCGGGCTCGCAAGGTCGAGCGAAGCGGATTCTACACCCAGCGATTTCCCCCGCGGCGCGCATCGACGCAAACCAGCGCAACCGGCGCCATCTCAGCCGCTCCAAGACGGGCTCTCTCCCGAGGGAAGGAGTCCGACAAACGCGGATCCCGATTGGGATCCGTAAACGATTGTTCATGCGCGCGTGCCCGCCCAGCCACTCCACCACACCGGCTGAACGGACAGTGCCGACGCCCTCGGGTTCGCTTGACGCGAACCGACCGGCGACGCGCCGAGCTGCCCGCGGGATCTCCGACCGGGATCCGTGGCGAGGCGCCCAACCACGGGTCACGCGCCGTGGTGATAAGAAGGAACAACATGAAAAGAATGCTGATCAACGCAACTCAGCCGGAAGAGTTGCGCGTCGCCACCGTCGACGGCCAGGTGCTCTATAACCTGGACATCGAATCGCCCGGACGAGAACAGAAAAAAGCCAATATTTACAAAGGCATCATCACCCGAGTCGAGCCCAGCCTGGAAGCCGCGTTCGTCGATTACGGCGCCGACCGCCACGGCTTCCTGCCGCTCAAGGAAATCGCCCGCGCCTATTTCGAGCCCGACACCACGAAGCCAGGCAGCCGCGTCAGCATCAAGGAATCGGTGCGGGAGGGACGCGAGGTCGTCGTCCAGATCGACAAGGAAGAGCGCGGCAGCAAGGGCGCGGCGCTCACCACCTTTATCTCGCTGGCTGGCCGCTATCTCGTGCTGATGCCCAACAACCCCCGCGCCGGCGGTGTGTCGCGCCGCATCGAGGGCCAGGACCGCAGCGAGCTGCGCGACGCCATGAGCCAGCTCGAGATCCCCGAGGACATGGGGCTGATCGTGCGCACGGCCGGGGTCGGCAAGAACGTCGAGGAGCTGCAGTGGGATCTCGACTACCTGCTCCAGCTCTGGAAGGCCATCGTCAGCTCGGGCGAAGACCGCAAGGCGCCCTTCCTCATCTACCAGGAAAGCGATGTCATCATCCGCTCGATCCGCGACTATCTGCGCGTGGACATCGGCGAGATCGTGATCGACGACCGCGCGGTCTACGAGCGGGCCGAGAACTTCATCCGCCAGGTGATGCCGCAGAACCTCAAGAAACTGCGGCTTTACCAGGATGAAGTACCGCTGTTCACGCGCTACCAGATCGAGACCCAGATCGAATCCGCCTTCCAGCGCGAGGTGCGGCTGCCCTCGGGCGGCTCCATCGTCATCGACCACACCGAGGCGCTGACCTCGATCGACATCAACTCGGCGCGCGCCACCAAGGGCGCGGATATCGAGGAAACCGCGCTCAACACCAATCTGGAGGCGGCCGACGAGACTCGCCCGCCAGTTGCGGTTGCGCGACCTGGGCGGTCTGTTCGTGATCGACTTCATCGACATGACCCCGCCCAAGAACCAGCGCGAGGTGGAAAACCGGCTGCGCGAGGCGCTCAAGCAGGATCGCGCGCGGGTCCAGGTGGCCCGCATCTCGCGTTTCGGCCTGCTGGAGATGTCGCGTCAGCGGCTGCGCCCATCGCTCGGGGAGTCCAGCCAGCACGCCTGCCCGCGCTGCAAGGGCCAGGGCATGATCCGCGGCGTCGAGTCGCTGGCGCTCTCGATCCTGCGCATCGTCGAGGAAGAGGCGATGAAGGACAGCACGCACCGCATCCTCGCGCAGCTCCCGGTCAGCGTCGCGACCTTCCTGCTCAACGAGAAACGCCGCGCCATCCTCGACATCGAGCAACGCCAGGAGGTCGAGATCCTGCTGGTGCCGAACGAACATATCCAGACCCCTGAGTACCGGATCGAGCGCATCCGCGCCCAGGATGTCTCCAAGGCAGCGGAGGATCTCCCGAGCTATGAGATGACCACCCCGCCGGAGCCGAATGCGCCGCCGCATTACGCCAAGCTCGGACAGCCGATCCACGTCGAGGAACCCGCCGTCAAGCAGGTCACGCCCAGCGCGCCCGCGCCGCAGCGGGAGCGGGAGCGGCCACGCCTGCCGATTCCCACGGCGATCCGCCGGGAGCCCGAGCGTAGCGAGCCGGAAAGCCTGCTCAAGCGCATCTGGACCGGGCTCTTCGTATCGCGCATCGGCGAATCCGAACCCCTTCCGCAAGAGTCATCCTCGGCCTCGGCGGATGGCCCCGAGCGGACGGCAGAGCCACAGAGCCAGCCCACCCAGAGCGCGCGGCCGCAGGCGTCCGGCACCGACGGGCGTACCACCGTCGCTCGACAGCCTCATCCGCGCGAGGAGAGAAGGCCGTCCAATGGACCGAGAACGGAACGGCCGTCCACGCCCAGGGCGCAACCGGGCAGAACGCGGAGCGAGGAATCGAGCGACGCACCGACGAGCGATGAGCAGCCGCGCCCGGCCCGGTCGAACGAACCCCGCTCGCGTCGCGGCGGCTCGCGCGGACGTGGCCGACGCGGTGCGGGATCCGCAGGACCGACCCAACGCAGCGACGATGGACTCGAACTGACCGTCGGCGACGAAACCTCGGGGCAAGACCCGCGAGCCGGCTGGGAATCGAACCAGGACGACACCTGGACCTCGCCCCTGGAAGCTGGCGACGACTGGTCGGAGGATCTCCCGGAGTCGGACGCGACCTCCGGTAACGGGAACCAGCGACGCGAGGCCCGCGCGGCCGGAAGACCCGGCGCGCGCGAGGGCGTCGCGGATCCGGCCGAGGACGCGGAGACCCAGGCTGAGCCCACTCACGGCGCAGATGGCCAGGCCATACCCGAGCGCCCGCGCTCCTCGCGACGCCGGCGCGGCGGACGCAACCGTCGCCGTCCCTCGGCGAATACGGAAACGGCGACTGGCGTTGCGGCCGCCGAGGGCGAGCATGAGGATCTTGGGGGACCGCGCGACTCCAGCCAGGAGGCGGCTGGGGAGCGTGACGAGCAGCCGAGCATGCGCGCGGCGCACGACCCGAATCGGTCGGAACGCGAGAGACCGGAATCCGCCGATCCCTCCGATGACGGACACGTCCGTTCCGGCACATCGCGACCGGCAGCCGAGATCGCAGCCGAGCCCCAGCCCCTGCTTCCCCCGCCGGAGCCAATTCGGGACTGGCTGACGACGCGCCCAAGCGAGCCCGCCCCAGCCTCGTCGCCGTCGAACGGTGAAGCGGCCGCCGGGGACGCCCATTCCGCGCCGAGCACCAACGCTCAGACGGGATCGGGTCCGGGCACCGAGGATTCCTGACCGCCAGGACGAGCCGCTCCACCTGGCATTGACGCCAGCGGAGCGGCTGGTCCCTGTGCCGCCCCACCCATCTTCACCACGTCCTCGCGCGGGATGGGCAATTCACCACCTTCTCGACCTGGGAGTGCCTGTTCGCGCTTTCCATCACCGCGCGCCGCTTCTGGCGCGGACTTGCCCACGCCCGCGTCGGACGCCCCCTCGGCAGGCTGCTCGGTTAGTTCGAAGGCCGCGCCTTCAGCACGCTTGACGCCGTTCACGGCATGCGTCTCGCCGACCCGGAAGAGGACTATTTCGCGCTCATGCCGGCGCTTGCCTGCTTTATCCTCGTCTTGCCATTCCCGCACTCGAATCTGCTCTGGCGCATGAGCGCGTTCGACCGCAACATGCCCGACCCCGACCCCGACCCCGACCCCGACCGCGATCGCGATCGAGCTCAACCGACGCAATCTCCAACACTGGCTCGCCATCCTCGGCGGCGACCGCGACCAAGGGGTCGATGTTCGACGCTGACCAGATTCGCACGCTGGTCTCGGTGCATGACGTCATGCCCGAAACCTTGCCGTGGATCGAGGCGATGGGCGAGATCAAGCACAACGCACTGGCTGGACTGCCCTTCCTGCAATACGAGCTCTTGTCCGGGATCCTGTCGGGTCAGACCGGAAGGCTCCATCCTATCCCCATGGTCGGCTATGAGGCGGACGCGGGCTGGCGGCTCCCCATAGATCAAAGATAGCGCTCCCTGATGTCGACCAGGAGCCCACGCGCCGCCGCTTCCACCATATCGAACACACGCTCGAACCCACGCGATCCACCGTAGTAGGGATCCGGCACCTCGGAGCTTTGCAGTTCCGGAGCAAACTCCATGAAGAGTCTGAGCTTGCCCTCCATCCCGGCCGGGCAGATCTCGGCGAGGCATTCGCGGTTATCCTGATCCATGGCGATGACGTAATCGAACAGCAGGAAGTCCTCCGCCTTGGCGCGTCGGGCGCGCAGATCCCCGATCTCGACCCCCCGCTCCCGCGCAATCTCGCGCGCGCGCCGATCCGGAGGCTCGCCCACATGGTAGGCATGGGTTCCCGCCGAATCGATCTGGACGGCATGCATCAAGCCCTCATCCATGACCAGCTTACGGAACACCCCATGCGCCGTGGGTGATCGACAGATATTTCCCATGCAAACGAAGAGGATCTTGACTTTGGCGGATGTGGTCATGGCGGGTTGCGGTCGACGCTGATGAGATTCGCGGATGGTACCAAGAGAATCGTGGCGAGCTAAACCGGCGTCCATTCGCGGAGTCTTGGAAGCCGTGGCCCGTCATCCGACCGGGGGCGGAAAGTCCTCGTAAAATCGCCTTTACACAACAGGCATGGAGGGTTCGCAACGCCGAACGCACCAACCCAGTGCAAACAAATCCCACTGGGATCTGAACGGTGCGCGCGCGGCTTTCCAGAATCCAACGCTCACTCTCGGCATCAGAACATAAACTTTTAAATATAAGCTCTTACAGCTTTTGAGGCGCATCTGGCGCGATTTATGCTTTAGATTAGCAGACATCTTGTCTACTATCGTTGCTGTTCCGTTCTCTGACCTCCTCAGTGGTGATTTCGCCCCGCGTCAGCGGGGTTTTTTTATGCCGACGGACCTCCTCGGCGATTCTTGGGTGGCCAACTCAGCGAGACGCGCCGGCCTGCTCCAGTCGATGGTGGATATCGTCGAAGGTTGCCAGCGCGCCAGCGATCACCTCTTCCGGCACCAGGACGCCCTCGGCGCGGAGCTCATCCAATGCGCCGGAAAACCGCTTCCACACCGCCGAAGTCCGCTCGCCGTGGAAGTCGAGAAGGCTTGCCGCACCGAGTTCGGCGCCAAGGCAACGACGCAGATGTCTGGCGATCGTCCGTCCACCGAGCGTCGCCCCTTCCAGTACGTAGAGACCGCCGATGATCGCGCTGGTGCCGCGCGGAGCGAAGCCGTCTGGTCCATCCGGCGACACCTGCCCCTCGACCCTTGCCGATGCAGCGCCCATCCCCTGCTCTTCCAGGTCCCGGAGCAATGCCGGCAGCTTGGGGCGCACCCCCAACCGTTGGCGCAGGTCAGCGTCCAAGCCAGAGTAGAGAGCGGCTTCCACTGCGGCATAGATGCCAGCAAGGATTTGGAGATAGCGTCGATAGTCGTCGACGGTCACGGCGTCCGAAGTTAGGCGGAGCATGATCGGCAACTGCTCGACCGCCTCGTGAGCCTTGGCGGTGGCGAGGCGCAGGGCGACGGCGAGCGAGACTCCGGACAGCTCGGCGCAGGATTGGTTCGGCTGATCGGGCATCCGCATTGGTTTGCTCGGCTCGCTTGGTTGGTTTGGTCTCGCCTTGGTAACGGGTCCAAGGATCGCAAAGAGGCTTGATGCGGACAGGCCGAGCCCGGCCGCGCCCACCAGGAGCCGTCACTCCTCGGCCAAATATCGCGCCGCCCGCGCCAGATCGTCTGCGGTGTCCACGCCTGGCCCTGGCTCTTGCGCGGCCAGCCCAACGTGAATGCGCTCGCCGTGCCAGAGCACGCGGAGTTGCTCAAGCGACTCGGCAATCTCCAGGGGCGAGGGCTCGAGCTCGATATAGCGTTTCAGGAAGGCGGCACGGTAGGCGTAGAGCCCGATGTGGCGGAGGAAATCCACGGATGTTGGCAGCGTCGGGTGCTTGCCGAGGAACTCGTCGCGATGCCAGGGGATCGGCGCCCTCGAAAAATAGAGGGCGAATCCAGCGGCGTTGATGACGACCTTGACCACATGGGGATCGAACAGCGTGGCACTGTCCTGGATCGGGGTTGCCAGCGTGGCCATGCCCACAGCGGCCAGATCGGCCAGATCGGCGGCGACCTGGTCGATGAGCGCGCTGGGCATGCAGGGCTCGTCGCCCTGGAGATTGACGATAACCGTTGCATCGTCCCAGCCACGTTGCGCGATCACCTCGGCGATCCGATCCGTCCCGGTCCGGTGGCCGGCATCGGTCACCACCGCCTCGACGCCCATCGCCTGACAGACCTCGCGTATCCGTCGGTCATCGGTGGCAACCACGACCTCTTCGGCCGCGCTCGCCAGGGCCCGCTCCACAACGCGCTGGATCATCGGCTTACCGCCGAGATCGAGCAGCGGCTTGCCCGGCAGGCGGGTCGATCCGTAGCGGGCGGGTATGACGACCTTGAAACCTTTAGCCATGTGCGAATCCCCTGAGTTTGGAGAAGAGACGCGCCTCGAAGTCCCGGTCCAGAACCGCCTCGACCGGGAGGTACCAGAGATCCTCGCCGCCAAAGGTGGCGCACTTGACGGCGTCCTTCTCGGTCATGATCACCGGCCGACCCCGCCAGCGCGCCAGATCGGCCTCGGTATAGCGATGGTGGTCCGGAAACGGGAGCCGTTCGATCTCCAGACCGGCCCGCTCCAGGAGGGCGAAAAACCCCTCCGGATGGCCGATGCCGGCGACCGCTCGAACAGGACGGGCGCGAAAGTCGGCCAACTCGCGTCGCGACTCGGGGCGCGCGAGACTCACCACCGCACCGGACTGCAGACGCATTGATGGACCTTGCCCATTGCCGTCCTTGTAGAGAATCAGCTCAACACCCTTTAAGCGCGTGGGCGGCTCGCGCAAGGGACCAGCGGGGAGACAATGACCATTGCCAAATCCGCGCGCCCCGTCGATGAGGACGATCTCCAGGTCACGCGCAAGCCGATAGTGCTGAAGACCGTCATCACTCACCAGGATGTCGCAGCCGCCCTGCTCGATCGCCATCTCGCCCGCCGCGACCCGATCCGGACCGGCGACCACCAGGCAGCCGCCGCGACGCGCCAGCAGCACGGGCTCGTCGCCGACCAGATCCGGATCGCTGTCGGGCCGTACCCGCTGCGGCCAGGCTTCCGCCCGCCCCCCGTAGCCTCGGGTCAGGATCCCCGGCGTCCAGCCAAGCGACTTGAGCAGCGCGACCAGATGCAGCACCAGGGGCGTCTTGCCGGTCCCGCCCACGCTGAGGTTGCCGACGATGATGACAGGAACGGCGAGGCGATGGCTCCGGAGCCATCCGCCGCGGTAGCCGAGCCGCCGCGCCCGCATGATCGCGCAATAGATCCAGGACAACGGCAGCAGCAGCCGGGAAAGCGGATGATGACCGTACCAGATCGGCGTGGGGTCCATGATCATTGAGGGATCGGCTCAACCGCCATCCGAGGGCGTCCCGCCGTGGTCAGCGTCGAGGTCCGTCCCACGCGGGTCAGACCAGGGTCGCGCGCGGATCGACCGCGTCATGAAACTGTAGCCGGTGCAGGCGGGCGTAATAGCCGCCGAGTTCCAGCAGCTCCTGATGGCGACCCTGCTCGACGATCCGCCCGTCCTGCAGGACGAGGATGCGGTCGGCATTCTCGATCGTCGAGAGCCGGTGCGCGATGACCAGAGTCGTCCGGCGCGCCATCAGCTCCAGCAGGGCGGCCTGGATGTAGCGCTCGGCCTCGGTATCCAGGGCGGAGGTCGCCTCGTCCAGGATGAGGATCGGGGCGTCCTTGAGCATGGCGCGGGCGATCGCCAGGCGTTGGCGCTGCCCGCCGGAGAGCAGTACCCCGCGATCGCCGATCAGTGTCTCGAAGCCCCGGGGCAGCGCATGGATGAACTCCAGCGCATGGGCGCTGGCGGCCACCCGCTCCAGCTCGTCCTGGGTCGGCGGCTCGGCGCGGCCATAGGCGATGTTGTTGGCGATGCTGTCGTTGAACAGCACGACCTCCTGACTCACGAGCGAGATCTGGGAGCGCAGACTGGCCAGGGTCAGCTCGCGGATCGGGATGCCGTCGATCAGGATCTCGCCGGCCGTCGGGTCGTAGAAGCGCGGCAACAGGTTGGCGACGGTGCTCTTGCCGCTTCCGGAGCGCCCGACCAGGGCGACCTTCTCGCCCGGCTCCACGACCAGGCTCAGATCCAGCACGGCGGGTGCCTTGTCTGCGGAGTACCAATGGCTCACCTGACGGTATTCGACCCGGCCCTCGGCGCGCGCCAGGGTTTGGGTGCCGGCGTCCGCCTCCTCCTCGGCGTCGATCAGCTCGAACAGGCTCTCGGCCGCGATGATGCCTCGCTGCAACTGGGCATTGACCGAGGTCAGACGCTTGACGGGCGGCAGCAGCAGACCCATCGCCACCACGAACGACATGAAGGTTCCGACGGAGATGTTCTCCTTCAGCCCCTGCATGGTCGACAGATAGACCACGACCCCGATCGCCGCCGCCGAGATCAACTGAACCAGAGGTACGCTCGCCGCCTCGGTCGCGATCATCTTCATCTGGAGCGAGCGCGTCTTCTCGTTGATCCAGTTGAAGCGTTGCGCCTCACGAGCCTGACCGCCGAACGCCTTGACCAGCCGGTGGCCGTCGATGACCTCCTGGGCAACGTGGGTCAGATCGCCAACCCGATCCTGAATGCGGCGGCTGTGGCGACGGAAGCGCTTGGTAGCGTACTTGACGGCGGCGGCCATCACCGGGCCGATCACCAGAAAGATCACCGAGAGCCCGGCATTCAGATAGAGCATGTAGGCCATCAGGCCGATCACGGTGAAGCCATCGCGCACCACCGTCGTCACCGCCGAGGTCGCGGCATTGGCAACGTTCTCGACGTTGTAGGTGAGCTTGGAGAGGATGTGCCCGGAGCCATGGGTGTCATAGAAGCGCGTGGGCGCCCGCAGCAGATGCTCGAACATCCGCTGGCGCAGATCGGCCACCACGCGCCGCCCGACCCAGCTCAGGAAATAGGTATTGACGAATCCGGCGATGCCACGCACCAGAAAGAGGCCCACCAAGAGCCAGGGCATGGCGCGGACCATCTTGATGTCCCGGTCGACGAAACTTCCGTCGATCAGGGGCTTCATCATCGCCGCGAACAGGGGCTCGGTCGCCGCAAAGACCAGCATGCCGACGATCGAGCCGATGAACATCCGTCGATAGGGCCGGACATTGCCCAACAGCCGCCGATAGACCTCGCGGGCATCCGCGGATGGGATGACCGTATCGCCGGTCATGGGGTTTCGCTGTCCGGCCGGGTCGCCGCGAAGGCAATGCGATGCAGCCCCGCCTGACTCGCCGCGTCCATGGCCGTCATCACGGCTTGATGCGGTGTGTTGGCGTCCGCCTGGATCAGGACGGGCAGGCTGGTGTCCTTGCCTCGCTGCTCGATCAGCACCTTGACCAGGGTGGCGGTCTTGGCGTCGACCAGCGCTTGGTCATTGACGAAGTAGCGTCCGGAGCGATCGATGACGACGCGGATCATGGCGGGCTCTTCGGCTGGGACGTCCTCACCCTGAGCCTGCGGCAATTGCACGCGCAGACGCGCATCGTCCTTGAAGGTCGTCGAGACCATGAAGAAGATCAGCAACAGGAAGACGACATCGATCAGGGGCGTCAGGTTGATGTCGGCGGGCTCCCGACGGTGCGGACGCAGGTTCATCAGGCGATGTCTCCGGACGCTTCGCGCTCGCCCTTCAGCACCTCCACCAGACGCAATGCCTGCTCTTCCATGTCGAGGGCCAGGCGGCTGACCTTGTTATCGTAGAAGCGATGGAACATCGAGCGCCGGGATCGCCACCGACAGCCCCGCCGCAGTCGTGATCAGCGCCGTGGAGATGCCGCCGGCCAAGGCTCCGGCGTTGCCGATGCCTCCTTCCATGATAACGCCGAAGATATTGATCATCCCGAACACGGTGCCGAGCAGTCCCAGCAGCGGCGAGATCGAGGCGATGGTCCCCAGGGTGTTGAGGAAACGCTCAAGCTCGGCAACAACGTGACGGCCGGTGTCGGTGATCGACTCCTTCATCACCTCGTGCGAGTGATGGCGATTGAGCAAACCCGCGGCCAGCATCCGGCCGAGCGGTGAAGTGTCGCGAATTTCCAGGACCACGGCATCCGTGAGCGCGTCTTCCCGGTGCAGTTGCCAGATCCGCCCGACCAGGTTCTCCGGCATGATACGGCGGCGACGCAGCGTCCAGGCGCGTTCGATCACGATGGCCGTGGCGATGATGGAACAGGCGATGATGGGCACCATCATCCAACCGCCGGCATAAATCAGGTCAAGCAAGGAAGGCCCTCCTTAGACGAGTGAACAAGCCATGACTCCCGACCGACAGCGAGGGAGATCCCAGGCGCCCATGATACCCGAAGCGGCTCACTCACCGCAGTGGGTCGGGTCTTTATGGAGACCGCTCGCGCGGGGCGATCAGCTCAGGAACACAAAAATCACCAAACAGGTGTCGCGCTGGACAGAGCACCCCAAAGCGGATCAGAATTCGACCGAACACACATCATCCACGGCGGGCGAGCACCGCGACAACGACGGCTCGCGCGACATCCGCAAGCTCGTCCGACGCATAGACGCTACCTTTGGCACACGGCGAAAGGCTTGGAAGCCGAGCCAGGATACTTCGAGGCACCTCGGAAAAGCAGCGCGCCATGGCCAAGACACCCTCAAAATGCCCATTGAGCGCACCTTTACACAGCGTTTCGTGCATGCCGCCTCGTCGCGGAGTCATCGTCGCGCCGCGCACCAGGAGCAAGACCGAGCAGACGGCATCCGCTCCGAGCAATGGATTCACCCTACTCGAACTCCTGGTCGCATTGGCCATCGTTGCCATTCTGGCGACCTTGGCCGTGCCATCCTTCCAGCAGCAGATCCGCCAAGCCCGACGCGCCGATGGTCAGACGGCCTTGCTGAAGCTGGCGATCGAGCAGGAGAAGTTCCGCGCCAACTGCGCCTGCTATGCCAACCGGATCGAGGGCACGCGCAACTGCGATGGCGCGGCCGCCTCGCTTCACAGCCTCGGGCTGAACGCACTCAGCCCGGACGGGCATTACCGACTTGGGCTTTCGCAAGTCACCGCGACCGGATTCAGCGCAAGCGCCGAACCGCTCGGCGATCAGGCCAAGGACCAGGCGCAAGGCGTCGCCTGCCGCCCCCTGACCATCGACCAGGACGGTCACCGGGAGCCTCGGGAATGCTGGTAAGGACGAGCACCTCGGCCCGAGCCGCCAATGCGGCGGACGGGCACGTCCATGCGCGGAAAAAGGCGAGCGACGGACTCACCCTCCTTGAGCTGCTGGTCGTCATCGCCATCCTCGCGCTGCTCCTCACGGTTGCGGTCCCCTCCATGCAGGCCCTGATCGCCCGCAATCGACTCAAGGGCGCGGCCCAGGCGATCGCCGAGGATCTGCAGTGGAGTCGCTCTGAGGCCATCAAACGCAATCGCACCCTGCTGTTCAGACTGAATCCCGGTTCTTGGTGTTACGGCGTCGAAGAGGCGGGTACGACCGCCTGCGATTGCCGGCTCGCGACGGGAGCGGCCGGAGCCTGCGCGATCAAACGGGTCTCCGGCGTAGACTTTCCTGGGATCGCGCTGGACGCGAGCTTCGCGGCGACCAGCTTCGAGCCACGCCGGGCGACGGCCATCAACGGCACCATCACGGTCACCTCTCCGCACGGATCCGTCATCGCGATCGTCCTCTCGCGGCTCGGGCGGGTCCGTCTCTGCACGCCTACGCGGGACATCCCCGGCTATGAACCCTGTGACGACTGACGGCATGGCGGGGCGCAACCGCCAGCGCGGCATGACGCTCGCCGCCGTATTGGTGGGCTTGGCCGTCGGCACCCTGGTGCTTGCCGCCGCGCTGCGCATCTATCTGATGATCTCGGAAGGCGCGCGCGACACCCTGATGCGCGCCCGGCTCGACCAGGAACTGCGCGCGGCCCTGGATGTGATGCAGGCGGACATTCGCCGCGCCGGCTATTGGGATTTCGCCGACCTCGGTCGGGACAGCGATGCCGATGGCAGCGGCACGCTGGAATGGAGCGATCTCGGAACCAAGGCGGATGGATCGGGGACATTCGACACCGACGGCGATGGTGATACCGACGCCCTGGATCTGACACCGATCAACAACCCCTTCCAGCGCCGCTACGGCAAGATCAACAACGATCTCTGCATCGGGACGAATGCCGCGACCGGCGACTGTGTCGCTCCCGTTTGCTCCGCCAGTCAGGCATCCGGAGACTGCCTGTCCTCCGTTCAGCAAGGAAGCTGTCTGACCTACAGCTACGACCTGGACGCCGATGGCCGCGTCGGAATCCGCGCCTGCGACAAGGGCGAAACCGAAAAGGACTGTCCGCGCCCCGCCGCCGCGCCGAGCGGCGCGCCCTTCGACGCCAGGCGCGACGAGCCCTATGCCTGGCGCTCCTGGTATCCGCCGAACGCGAAGAGGCCCGCGAAATCCATCGAGATGGAGATGTTCGGATTTCGTTATCGCAACAGCGCCATCGAGATGCGCGTCGGCCGTACCGGCGATGGGGACATCAGCTTCGGCTGTACCAGCGGCCGTTGGGAGCGCATCACCAGCCCGGACATCGAAATCACCCGCCTGCAATTCACCCTCACCACGGCGCCGCGCAATGCCAACCCGGACAAGGCGCGGACGGATCCCTGCGCTGACCGGCGACCTCTGCCAGCAGGTCCGCTCGGTCGCGATCGACATCGCCGGCCGAGTCGTCGCCGACCACGAGATGACCGGGGGTCTCTCAACGCTCGTCGCCATTCGCAACGACCGTTACGCGCGAACGCAATGAAACCAGGCGGACGCCCCATGTATCCCCGTAAACCTCGCCTCCCTCGACACCAAGCCGGCTCCATGACCCTGCTCTTCGGTCTGCTCCTGCTCGTCGGCGCGGGGATCCTGACCTTCAGCGCCGCGCGCACCGGCGTGGTCGAGCAACGCATCGCCACCAACGAGCAGGATGCCATCGAGGCCCAACAGGCGGCATCGGCGGGCCTCGAATTCGCCTTGGCCTGGCTTGCGAAAAACCTCTGGACACCCGGCACAGAGGCACCGACACCGCCCCCGTCGGTTGCCGCGAACGGTCAGGAGTTCACCACGCGGCTGACCTTCGCGCGCCAAGCCAACGCCATCTGCGTGCGCTCCCAAGCCCGCTCAAGCATCGATCCAAATATCACGGCGGTCGCCCGTGAGTGTTTCATCCAGACGGGACTCTTCGATACCGCCACGGAGACGACCATGCCGCCCCCGTTGGTGCTCGCGGGTTGCATGGCCACGCCGACCGAGGCCGCCGAACTCTTCGTGGCGTCCGAAACCGCGCGCGCCGTCGCGAGCGGCGAGGTCGCGAATACCGCCTGTCTCCCCCAAGGGAGTCTGCGGGTCGCCACCTGGCGGGACAGAGACCTCAATCGCGTCCTGACGCCAGACGAAAAAGGCGCCAGCACGACCTACCGAAGGGGTTATTTTACCGGCTGCCCTGGCGCCCATTGCGCATGGGACAGAATTTTTGCCATGCCGCTGGCCGAGGCGAAACACCGCGCCGAGCAGGCAGGTCATGTCTTCAGCGCCGGCATCCCGTGCGGCGCCACGGCAGCCCCGGGAATCTATCTGATCAAGCGCCAGGGCTCGATCGGTTCGCTGGACATCACGGGAAGCTGCTTCGGCGAGGATGGCGTCGGTTCCCACACGATCGGCACCCCAAGCAAACCGGTTCTCCTGATCGTGCCGACCGACAGCGGCTGCCCGTCGTTCGAGCGGGATATCGCCATCCACGGCATCGTCTATTTCGAATCCGACTCGGCCTGTGCCGCGCAAGGCTGGGGTGGAGCAAAGATCCAGGGCGCGGTGATCTGGGAGGGCAGCACGGGAGCGCCCGGCGCGGGCACTCAATTCATCGCAACGGACTACGGCGCGGGAAGCGAGCTGAACAGCGCCTTCCAGGTCGTCACCGGAGCCAGTCGCCTGCCAGGCACCTGGCGGGACTGGGATTGAAGACCAAGGCCAACGGGTATGCAGCCATGAAGTCCACTCCTCCCATCCGGACCCAGCGCGGATTCAGCCTCAATGAGGCCATGATCTCACTGACGGTGGTGACCTCCGGGCTACTCACCCTGGCGCAGTTCCAGGGGCAAGCCTATGAGAACAGCCACGCGACCCGCGCGCGGACCATTGCGATCAACTTGTCCAGCGAAAAGCTGGAAGCGCTCCGCACGCAGGCCGCGACTGATTTCGCGGGCATCCGCGATGGACAGGACACGCCCACCCTATCGGCCCGGGAGGACACGACCTTCAACCGCCGCTGGACGGTCACGACGCACCCCGATTCCGAACTCAAGGAGGTCGCGGTGGTGACCGACTGGCGCTCCCCCGACGGTGCCAACCGGTCAACTGGAATGACCTCGCTCATCACGTCCAGCACACCCTATGCCGCGGACGCCACCCATCTGACCCAGGCACGGCTCGCGGAACAGACCCCGGCGAACGCAGACGAACCGGCCGTGGACGAGTCAGTCGCGCAAACCGAGATTCCGCAAGAGTCCCCGCCGCACAAGACAGCCACCTGTCTGTGCGTGCGCGGCGGCTCCGAGGGTCAGGCGACAGTCGATCCGCGCAGCAGCGACGCGGACTGCTCCAGCGCATGCTGCGAGGCGAGGTGGACGACCTTCACCGATGGGGCGTGCGCGGACGCAGGCTGCACCTTCGTTGCCTCATGTCCATAGCCCTGCACAAGGCGACACAACGGGGCGTGGCGCCCCGAACCCAGGGCGCGAGGTCAGTCGCACCGCAGATGAGCCTTGGCCGCGCGTTTATTCGCCATCGTCGCGCTCGGGCGGCCCCTCCTCATCGTCGTCATATTGCCGCGGGTCATCCGCTGGCTCGACCCGCCGATCCTCGTATGACGCCTCGTCCGGAGCATCGTCGTATTCCGGCGCGGGCGAAGACCAGGACTCTTGCTCGCGCGGCTCCTCCATCCCACGCGACTCGCGGAAATGACGCGGGGGCGGATCACGTTCGTCATACCTGGGTCGCACCGGCGGTGGTGGCGGCGCCGGTGGTGGCGGTTGCAGTGGCGGCGCCAGTGGCAGCGGAAGTAAGGGCGGCGGACGGTCGTCAGGTCCCGGCGGTTGGGCCGACGCGAGACCGCCATAGAGACCACCCGTCAACCCGAGAGCCAACGCCAGGCGCGTGCCCCAACCATTCATGATGTCCATTCGATACTCCCCAGTCTGCGCTGCATGCGGAATCCAGCCCCACCGGACCGACCGGCCGGGCGCCCGTTCGTCTCAGCCAAGATGATGCCCGCGCCTCTCCGAACACACAAGGCACGCCATTCGCGGCACCAACCCTGTGACTCAGGAGATCCACGAACGACATCCGCTCGCGACGCCACCCCGCTCCGCGTCTCTGGAGCGAGGCAAATTTCGGGAAGAAAGGAGTCCTTTTGTCGTAGCCTGTCTCCAGACCTTGCCTCGCCGGGAACCCTGGATGACCACAACCAATCGAGCCACGACAGTCCTCGCGCCCACGCACATCTTCGGCACGGACGACTGGTTGACCTTGACGGTGCAACCGCGTTGACCCGCCCTCTCCCCAAAGCACCGGAGCTTTTGTCACCCGCCGGCACGCTGCGCAACATGCGGTATGCCTTCGCCTATGGCGCGGATGCGGTCTATGCCGGGCTGCCCCGCTACAGTCTGCGGGTGCGCAACAACGACTTCGATCTCGCGAGCCTCGCGATTGGCATCGACGAGGCGCATCGGCAAGGCAAGCGCTTCTATCTCGCGACCAACCTCATGCCCCATGGGGCCAAGCTGCGCACCTTCGTCGCCGACCTGACGCCGATCGTCGCGCTCGGTCCGGACGCGCTGATCATGGCCGATCCGGGGCTGATTCTGCTGGCGCGCGAGCACTGGCCCGCGTTGCCCATCCATCTGTCGGTACAGGCAAACACCGTCAACGCCGCAGCGGTCCGGTTCTGGCAGCGCCAGGGGCTGACGCGGATCATTCTGTCGCGCGAACTGTCCCTGGATGAGATCGCCGAAATCCGCGCCGCCTGTCCGGATATCGAACTGGAGGTCTTCGTCCATGGCGCGCTCTGCGTCGCCTATTCGGGGCGCTGCCTGCTCTCCGGTTACTTCAACCATCGCGACGCCAACCAAGGCTCCTGCACCAATGCGTGCCGCTGGGAGTACCGACTGGGTGCGGCCGAGCCCGGGGTCGACCAAGACCCGCGCGCGCGGCATCCGGCCGCGGATGAGGTCTATCTACTTGAGGAAGCCAAACGACCAGGCGAATACATGCCGATCTTCGAGGACGAGAACGGCACCTACATCATGAACTCGCGCGATCTCCAGGCGGTCGCGCACGTCGGTCGGCTCGCCGCCATGGGGATCGATTGTCTCAAGATCGAAGGTCGCACCAAGTCGCACTACTATGCCGCGCGCACGGCCCAGGTCTATCGCGCCGCGATCGATGCCGCCGTGGCGGGAGAGACCTTTCGCCCGGAGTGGCTTCGGGATCTGGAGGGACTGGCCAATCGCGGCTACACCGAGGGCTTTTATCGCCGCCACGCCCCCGCGGAGCCGCAGAACTATGCCGATGGCGCGTCCCGCAACCAGCGACGCATCTTCGTTGGCGATGTGATCGGCGGCGAGGCAGGTTGGGCCGAGGTCGACGTCAAGAATCGCTTCGCGGTGGGGGATGACTTGGAGTTGATGTCACCCAGGGGAAACCTGGAGTTCCGCGTGGAGCGGATGGAAACGCTTGAGGGCGAGCCGCTGGCGATCGCGCCCGGCGCTGGCTGGCGCGTGCGCATCCGCGTCCCCGCCGAGGCGGATCCGCTGGGGCTGCTCACGCGCGCCCTCTAGACGCACGGTGAACTACCGGATCCAGTCGATGAGATTCATGAGCGGATTCTCGCCAGTCTCCGGGCCGATGACCCGCCCGCGTACACTCTGACCGGCCGCGACGACCGACTCAGGGTCTCCGGTGACGAGCGGATGCCAGCGCGGCAGCGATTTGCCCTCGGCAAGCAGACGATAGGCGCAGGTCTCGGGTAGCCAATGGGGTTGCCTCAGCACCTCGGGGACGAGGGTGACGCAGTCGGGCATAAGTCGCGCGCGCTGGGCGTAATCGCGGCAGCGGCAGGTATCGAGGTCGAGCAACTGGCAGGCGACGCGCGAGTACACGATGCGCTCCGTCTCCTCGTCCTCGAACTTCTCCAGACAACACTTGCCGCAGCCGTCGCAAAGAGCGTCCCACTGATCCGATGTCAGATCGCGCAGAGGTGTCGTTTCCCAGAAAGGAGGATTCATTGATGGCATGGCCCCAGGGGTCGCTGGCGGACAGGGGCGCCTGCTCGCTGGCATAATGGCTGATTTAGGAATTCTGACCGATTGGCGCCCGCGATGCACGTCGTCGGTACGAAACGCTTGGGCCGGCGTGCTCAAAAACAGATTGCCTGCCGTGGAGCGCGGGACGCGCGGAAACTCTCGTCTATGTGCTCCGGGCGGCGACGTTTTGCGACCGCTGGCGCCGCGCGCCTTGGCGCGTCGCATGAATGCGGAGATCTTAGTTGTTTAGATTACTACCGAATGGACTGAAGAGAAGCCCCCAATGGCGAAAACGAACGACCTTGCTGACCTTTTCGCTACAAGTCGCCAATGACCTCGTTGCGATCACGCTCGGTTTATTCCTTGCGCTGCGGCTGAATCAGGTCGCCTGGGACAATCGTTACTCCGTTTTGCTCCTCTATGCGCTGGGAATGTTCCTGGTCTTTGCGAACCTCAAGCAGCTCTATCGGTCTTGGCGCGGGGGTTTCATCTCGGCTGAGATCCAAGCGGCGATCGAGGCCTGGCTGCTCGTTTTCGCCATGACCTTCGTGACCGGGCATCTGTGGCCCGAGATCGCCTGGCCGCAAAATGTGACGCTTGGATGGCTTCTACTCACCCCGCTCTTTCTCGGATCCTCGCGCGTGCTGGGCCGAAGTTTTCTGCATTTTTTCCGCCGACGCGGACTCAACACCCGCAAGCTCGCCGTGGTCGGAAATGGGGGCGTTGCCCTGCACCTGTCCAGCGTGATCGACGCGAGTCCCTGGACAGGGTATCGGCAGGTCGGTCGTTTCGATCCGAGGCCGCCAGAGACTGCGGGCAATCCGAACCAGGGTTCCACCCGAACCCTGGACGACCTTGTCGAGATCGCGCGCGGAGGCGGCTTGGACACCGTCTTTATCGGCGTGTCCGCGACCGAGCCGGTGCACTGGGTCAACGATCTGTTGCGACGCTTAAGCGACACGACGGTTTCGGTCTATGTCACCCGCGATCGTCGCAGCCGCACCGATCCGTCCGGCACCGACAACCTGTCGCCACTACCAGTCGACCCGATTCTCAAGAACTCCGAAGTGCTGCACCGCTGCTGGATCGAGATTGGCGGGATCCCGGCCTTGAGCGTCTATGAATCGCCTTTTCAAGGCGCCAGTGGTTGGCTGAAGCGGCTTGAGGATCTCCTGGCCGCCGGTCTGATCATGCTGGTGATCGCCTTGCCAATGCTGGCGATTGCCGTTGGCGTCAAGCTCTCCAGCCCTGGCCCGATCTTGTTCAAGCAGCGCCGTTATGGGCTTTCCGGGGATGAAATCATTGTCTGGAAGTTTCGCTCCATGACCCTGTGCGAGGATGGTGACACCGTGGTTCAGGCCCGCAAAGAGGATCCGCGCGTCACGCCGTTCGGCGCCTTCCTGCGCCGGACCTCACTCGATGAACTGCCGCAGTTCATCAACGTCTTGCTCGGAACCATGTCCATCGTGGGTCCGCGGCCCCATGCCGTCATCCACAACGAACAATATCGCACGCTCATTGACGGCTACATGCTGCGCCACAAGGTCAAACCGGGGATCACGGGATTGGCGCAGGTGCGGGGGCTGCGCGGCGAGACGGACACACTCGACAAGATGGCGAAACGGATCGAGAGCGATCTGGAATACATCCGCAACTGGTCACTGTGGTTGGATCTGCAGATTATCGTATTGACCATTCTCAAGGGTTTTCGGCAAGCGAACGCCTATTAAACCCACCCGGAGAGAACCAGCACTCTCATGGATGATAGGGTCAGGATGCAGCAAACGATGCTGATCCATTCCTGAGCCATTGAGACTGTGAAAGTCTTCGCTTCCGACATCCAATGGCGGTCTTTCGTAGGCTGGGATGAGCTTGCGAATCCCAGCATTTCAGCCGCTGACGCAGCGGCCAATGCTGGGTTTCGTTCCTCAACCCAGCCTACGAAAAATTCTTGCCCAATCTCCATTCGCCGAACAAGCCCTTACCTTGCACGCTCGCGGAGGAGTGCAGAACGGATCCGCGTGGAGCCTGATTTCATCTGACTTCGAGATGATTGAAGGTCAGGCAATACGCCGCTCCTTGGACGGTCAGCAACCCGAGCTTGAACCAGGACAACAAAAACGCCGGCCCTGAATAGGCCGGCGTAGTGGGACTCAAACGACTCGCGACTTACTGGTAGGGATTGGTGAGGTTCCAGTAATCTTCATAAGCCTTCGTGTCGGTGGTATTTGTCGGCAGTTGCGTTGTGTGCCAAGTGAAGTTATAGGGGCTGCTATATTCGTTCTCGGGAATCTCGACGACTCCACCATACTGACTGCAACTGCAGCGAGCCTGGGTTTGGTAGGTATCGCAAGCCGTCACTTTACCGTCTTTATCAGCAACCCCGCAGCCTGCTGGAACATTTTCGATATAGTCGCATCCCGCTTCGATACCAACGACGCAATCGACGGGCACATTCTTACAGACCAACCCATTCTCATCGGTACAATCGGCGGGCAGATAGCAGGAGTCACCAGTTTCGCATTCGCAGGATCCAGTGTAGCCCGACGCCGCAGTGCTGGAGAGAAATTGGTGTACGTAACAGGGCGCCGTGAAGAGCCGTTTATGATTTACCCGCATGTAATAATAGCCAGAGTCCCGGAGCCCTAGCCGGAATGTCGCCGAGGGATCATTCGTGGTGTCCGTGTTGACCGACAGCAGGGGCGTTATATCTTTAGTGGGTGTCCCTGACTCTAGGAGTTTGGCCGACGCGAAGTCGTAGACATCCACGAACCAGTTGCCGGGGCCACAAGCCTCCTTCGCGCAGAAGGTCAGCGTAATGATCTCATTTCCTTTCGCCTGGTAGACGTACCAATCATCTTCGCCCTGACCCCAAACGTAAGTACCATCATCGCTAGGCACGGGCGTCTGGAACATCAGGTTGATCAACCCATACATGGTGACGCCCGTGGCCAGTGGGTTGGCGCGGCTGGGTATGTTGTTCGGCTCGACCTCAGAATCGTAGAAGCCAACAACCGGCTGGGTGTTGTCGAGGTTCGTATCCTGCACAAAGGCCGCAATCGCATAGGGGTAGGCGTTACTCTTGGTCTTGTCGGCTGGCTGCACGGCGATGTAATAAGTACCGACTAGGCCCAGGGTTGCGCTATAGGTCACCGAGGTTGCGGTCGACTGGATACCGCCCACCACGTCGGTGTTGAAGTTCGCAAAAATGTTCCCCGCCGCATCCCGGACGGAGACGTTCCAGACCGCTGGCAAACCGCCCGCCAAATTCGCGCCCGAGATCCAATCCGGCACGGAAAAATTGACGATAAGATTCTGGTTGGCCTTGGCCGACGCGGTGTAGTACCAGTCCTGGTCCGCCGCACCGTAGAGTTGCCCCCAGAAATTCACGCCTTGGGTAAGGGGATCAGCCGTGATGAAACTGTCATTTGGCTCGGTCTCGCCATAGGTGGCATCCGGGATGCACGACGCCAGCGTGATGCCACAGCCTTGCGGATCCGCGACACACTTGGCGATCTGCGCGGCCGAGCCGTCGCCGTATCCGATCACGTAGCCCCGCGTGTTACCGTTGGCATCTCCGGCGACCCAACCCTCGGTGTAGGCCGCGTCCTTCTCGGCCGCGCAGGTCTCGGTCGCCGGGTAACTGCCAGCGGAGATCGCGTGCGCGCCGTGTGACACCAGCAGGAAAAGTCCAAGCAGGGGATAAAGCAGGGGCTTCATGTTTCGATCCTTGTTCAGAGTTCTGATGAACGAGCCGCGCTCATGACACAACACTGTCGCTTCTGGGCGTCAACTGTGGCAGTGTCCAAGTTTAGCCGAACGCATCTTTCGATCAAGCGATCATTCGCGAGCCAGGCCGTTTTGGTGATGCGCGTCTAAGTTTCGGTTTTTGCGACCGACTCCGCCCGAATCTCGCTCACCGCGCGACCGGCCCTGTCGCCAGCTCTCTCGCTTTCGCCCGCTTTCCCATACCGCCCACCGATGAAGTCTCAAGACACTCCCACGATCGCCGTACTGATACCCGCTCACAACGAGGCCGCAACGGTCGGCGCGATCGTCAGCGAGGTCCATCGCGCCTGGGGTTATCCGGTCGTCGTGATCGACGACTGCAGCACGGATGCCACGGCCGAGGTCGCGCGCGCGGCCGGCGCGATCCTTCTGCCCTTGCCCATGCAACTCGGGGCCTGGGGGGCGATTCAAACCGGCATCCGGTTCGCGCTAGGACGCGGCTACAGCATGGTCGTCACGCTCGATGCCGACGGCCAGCATGAGCCGGCTTACCTGGGGGGACTCCTCGCGCCTTTGATCGAGGGCCGGGCCGATATCGTGATCGGCGCATTTCCGGCGCGCGCGAGCCGGGCGCGACGCTTCGCTTGGCGCTACTTCCGTTGGTTGACCGGTCTGGACCTGACCGATATCACCTCTGGTTTTCGCGCCTATAATCACGCCGCCTTGAAGCTGCTCGCATCGCGGGAAGCGACGCTCCTCGACTATCAGGACGTGGGCGTCCTCTTGATTCTCCATCGCCACGGCTTACGCACCCTTGAGGTTCCCGTGCCGATGCAGCCACGCCTTCAGGGCGTTTCCAGGGTGTTCAGATCCTGGTGGACAGTGGGAACCTATATGCTCCAGACCAGCCTGCTCTGTATCGCACGGGTCGGCCACGGGCACCCGGCCAGGCCCACCCGAGAGCGCTAACAAGACCCTTATGACTTACCAAACAACTTCGATGATGATCGGCCTCACCCTCGCCGCCACGATTCTGTGGCTCGTGCGTCGCGATCACCTGCATGGCCCCTATGCCCTTTGGTGGATCGGGGCGGCGACAACGGTCACGGCCCTCGGATTCTTCCCAAAAGTTTTCGACCACCTTGCCGCGTACTTCGGCGTCAGCTACCCGCCGATGCTGGCACTGGTGCTTGGTTTTGCGCTACTCCTGATCAAAATGCTCACCATGGACGTCGAGCGCTCGCGTCAAGAACGCAAGATTCGTCGGCTGGCGCAACAGCTTGCCATGCTGGAGGCGCGGGCGCCGACCCCACGCGGGTCCGACCGGCCAGACAGCCAGCAAGCCGGCCCGACCGAGTAGGCGGCGCCAACCCGTGCGCGTCCTGCACATCGGTAAATATTTCCCGCCCTATGCTGGCGGCATGGAATATTTTCTGGCCGATCTGCTTGCCGCCCTCGGGTCGCAAGGGATTTCTTGCACGGCCCTGGCGCATGCCGAGGGACGGAGTTGGCGCGGATCGCGTCCCGCCGACGACGCGGCGCTACCGGTTTACCGCGCGCCGACTTTCGGGCGCCTCCTTTACGCGCCGGTGAGTCCGTCATTCCCGCTCTGGCTGAACCGGGTCATCCGGGAGCAACGTCCCGATCTACTTCATCTGCACCTGCCGAACACCTCGGCCTTCGCCGCGCTGGCCCTGCCGGCGGCGCGGCGCCTTCCGTGGGTCATCCACTGGCATTCCGATGTCGTCGCGTCGACCATTGATCCCCGCTTGCGCCTTGCTTACCAACTGTATCGCCCTTTCGAGCAGCGGTTGCTTGCCGGGAGCCGTCGCATCATCGCGACCTCACCGACCTATCTCCGCTCAAGCACCGCGCTCGCACCCTGGCTCGACCGTTGCGCGGTCGTGCCCCTGGGGCTCGATCCCACCCGGATTCCCGAGCCGGACCATGCCACGCTCGCGCGGGCGGAAGCCATGTGGGGGAAGAGTGCCCTGCGCATCCTCGCGATCGGGCGACTGACCTACTACAAGGGTCATGAAGTGCTGATCCGCGCGGCGGCGGAGCTGCCCGAGGCGCGCGTCATCATTGTCGGCGCGGGGGAGCGACGGGAGCCGTTGGTCTCGCTCGTACAGACCCTGGGCCTTGGGAATCGCGTTGAACTCCCCGGATATCAGAGCGAGCCGATGCTCAACGCGCTGCTGGCGAGCTGCGATCTCCTCTGTCTACCGTCGATCGAACGGACCGAGGCATTCGGTCTGGTCCTGCTGGAGGCGATGCGTTTCGGCAAACCTGTGGTCGTGAGCGATATTCCCGGCTCGGGAACGGGCTGGGTCGTCCACGCGGCCGGCCATGGACTCTTGACGCCGCCGAATGAATCCGCGCCGCTCGCGGTCGCCTTGGCGATGCTCCAGAAAGATCCGAAGCAAAGAGAACGACTTGGCGATGCGGGCAAGGCAGCCCTCCGGGAACAGTTCGGCATTGCCAAGGTTGCCGAGGCGATCGCGAAGATTTATTCCGAGGTGCTCGCCTGACCGCAGACAACCTTGGCCATCACGCCGGATTGGCGCTCGGCTCGGATCCCCGAGGCGGATCACTTGCCTCGATCGCAAGCCGCCGACATTCTCTGTCCCATAGCGTCATCATCCAGAAAACGTATGTGGGCACGAAATGGAGCAGCAAACGGTTGATGCTCGTAGCCTTTTCCGCCCATAGATGAGCGTCGGTCATAAAGAACAGCAGGAAGAGCGCGGCGAGACTGCTTAGCACGAAAGCCATTTGCGCCCGCAGCCAGCCTTCCGATCCCGGTCGCGATGCGGCCGCCGCCCCCCAAGCGACGGCCAACACCAGCAGATATCCGAACAGGTGCCAGTTGTCGTAAACGAAAAAATGACGCCAGACCGCGCCCCAACTGTCGTGATAGGCCAAGGCGAAGCGGCCGATCCAGGGCGCCTGGATCAGCGACGGCGTCACCTCAACGATACCCAGGCCCGGAAGGCTCCAGCTAGTCCCTCCCGCCATCCAGCCCGCCGTAACCGCCGTCGCCGTGGCAGCCAGAACCGCCAGCATCCAGCGTCCGGGAAGCCTTGCCGCGAGGGCGGCTGGGATGAGAAACATGATCCAGACGGAACCTTCGCGTTTGATCATCAGGCACCCCAGCGCGAGCAGCAGCGCCAGCCCGAGCTGTCGTCTGTCGCCATTCCGCGCCCACTGAAAGAACGCCATCGACGCCAAGCCCAGGCCCGTCGCGAGCCAGAGATCCGCATAGCCGGCAAGCGCGATATGGGTGTCTAGCAGGGGCAAGGAGCAGAGCATGCCGAGAAAAAGCAGGACGGTCAGCGGCGGAATCCCCCAGAGGCGCGCTTGGCCGTAAAACCCCAGACCCAGCGCGACGGCGCAGCCGAGCCAGGGCAGATTCGCCGCCGTCTCGTTCCAGGCACCGAAGGCCAGCACTGGCCACAGCGCAAGAAGCGAGACCATATCCGGATAATCCCAGGCGGCAATGGTACGGACGCCGCCCGACGTATCCGCCAGCCAGGCTTGGGGCGACACGAACGGCACCAATTGATGCAGCTCCGCCCATGCCCGCGCGCGAAAGGCCCAAGTCGTCCAGGCATCCCAGGCAAGGAGCGGATGCCACCAGAGCTCAAGCGCGAGCCCGGCCAGACGTCCGCCGATCCAGAGCAGCAACAACAGGATCAGAGCCCATTGCCAGACCGCCAGGCGCGGGAGTGCAGCGCCGCGCGCGCTTTCGCGGGACTGTCGCCAGAGCCGGCGACCTCCGGCGATGGCCAGTGCGGCGAGCATCAGGAGCGGCACGACAACACCCGGAGCCAGACCGATCGCCGTCAGTCCACGGAGCACGAGCGTGACGCCAAATATGCCCAGCAGGAACCCATAACCCAGTGCCAGCGGCCAGACGCCGCCCGCCCGTTCGCGCCAGAGGAGACGCAGCCAAACGGCGCCCGCCATCCAGGGCACCAGCAATGCCAATCCGACACCCCACCAGCCCATGCTCACTGCCCCCCTCGCACGCGAAAGAGCTCGCCCGCGGCATTGTCCGTGTAGACCGGCTCCACCGGCAGTTGCGCATTCCCGGCAATGAGAAGGCCGCGCTCGCGGTCGAAACGCACCTGACGCATCGGCGACAGCACCAGCAGGAAATCGCCCGGATGCGCCTGGTCGACACTCGGCGGATCCGCCAGGCCGAGCGAGACGTTATGGGGCAGCAGGTGATAACGGGCGCGACCGATCGTCGATCCGGTCGGATCCGCACCGAGGATGAAGACCCTTGCGGATGAGTCAGGCAAGTGCCCGCGCACCTCGCGCAGAAAGGCATAGAGCGCCCGATCCGGTCCGGCCAACTGCCGCTCCGTCTCGTCCAGTCCAGCATAGATCGAGGCGGTCTGCCGCAGACGCGCGATCAGATCCTGTTGCCACATCAGATCCAGCGGTAACCAGCCGGCGATCACGAGCAGACCGTAAGGCAGCAGCGAGCGAAAGCCACGCCAAGGCGGATTCATGAGCGCAAAGAGCAGACTGCCGAGCCCGATCCACAGCGCCATGACCGGCACCGGCGGAACCCGCCCGTCGCGCGCCGCGCCTTGGTTGAAATTGATCGACCGCCCCGTCCAGCCATCGGCCCGCGTCCATTCGGACAGGATCGCCGCGAATTGGCTCGCAAGCGTTGAGCGGCTCGGGCCGCAGCTCCAGACCCTGGACGCGCAGCGGATCATGCATCGCGCCCTTGATCAGAAGCGCGATGGCAACGATCTGTCCGCGCCAATTCGGCTCGCCGCGCAGATCCAACAGCCCCTCGCCGCTTGGCGTGTAGGGACAGCGTCCGATAGTGGGGATGTCGAGGATTCTCGGCGCTCGACCAGGCCAGTTGCAGTTCCTGATCCGGCTTCAGCCCATCCACCCGCCAGACGAAGGAACGATAGCGTCCCGCGTCGAGGGATGACATCACCCCCTGCACCACCGCGACCCCGCTTGGTCCCGGCCGGCGTACTTCGAGGCTATCGGGGCTTAGATCCCCCTCGCCGCTGACAAGACGCAGATCGGCGCCGCGCATCACCACGGCGGGCGCGACCGCGGAATCGCTCGGCCGGTGAATCAGCCACAGCGCGAGCAGCATCAGGACCGTCGCGCCCACGGCCGCGAGCGCCAGGCTGCCCGCCAGACGCAGCCGCGCGCGGAGTCGCCTCCTGTGTGGGGGTCGAACGCCAGAAGACTCAAGGTGCGTCAGCGACATCAGCTTGTTCAAGATCCGTCGATTGAAATAAACTGCGAATTCCGCGCCGGAGCGCTTGACGACTAAGCTCCTAGAATAACGTTCGCCGACCATCGATGAAAGCGACCCTGGCCGGAGACCGCGCCGCGACATCGCAAGACGGGCCGATCGCGGCGAGCCAATCGGATTCGCGCCGATCTGTGAGCGCGAACACGCTATCGATCGCAAATCTCCGGGTACAGTGATCGGAGACAAATTTCAACGAAAATCTCACCCTCACATGGATCGCGAGACACCACCAACGATGTACCGCTCGAAACCGACCCGGACGACGCACGACAGCCGATCGGCACAGGCGCGCCCATTCATCTGGGCCGATCCGAGGTTCACTGGATGACCTATTTCTCACAGTACGGACAGGATCGTTACATCCACGAGACCTTCTTCCGGGATCGTACCTCGGGCACTTTCGTCGAGTTCGGCGCGTTGGATGGTCTCCTGGACAGCAACACCCTCTTCTTCGAGCAACACTTGGGCTGGACCGGAATCCTGATCGAGCCGAATCCGGATGCCTTCGCCCTCCTCCAACGCAACCGACCGCGCTGCCAACTCGAAAACGTCGCCATCTCGAACACGAATGGCATCATGCCCTTCACCCGGATCAGTGGCGGTCTTTATGGCTGGTCGGGCCTGAGCCAGGACATTGAGCCGCAACATCGCGAGCGGATCGAGCAGCGGATCGCACCCGAGGACGTCCAAACGATCGACGTGCGGGTCCACGACCTCGCCTGGTTGGCCGAGAGGCATGGGCTGACCCAGATCGACCTCATGAGCATCGACACCGAGGGAACGGAAGAGAAGATCATGCGCGACTTCCCCTGGGATCGACTCAGCGTCGGCGTGTTCTGCATCGAGAACAATTTCGACAACTACGACATCGGCGATCTCATGGCGGCGCATGGCTACCAGCGATCGGCGCGGGTCGGCACCGACGACATCTATGCGCAGAGCGCCCTCATGGACGGGATGGCGTCACGCTGATGCGCGTCGTCGTCTCGCTGACCACGCTCCCCGAGCGCGCGCACCTGCTCGAACGGACGATCGAATCCCTGCGCCATCAGACCTACCGACCGGACGCCATCTATCTGTGGCTGCCCGAGGAGCGTTTTGGCGCCGGGTACGCCGGGCATCAATTTCCAGACGTCCAGACGAGATCCGGTCCGGATCTGGGTCCGGCGATGAAGATCCTGCCGCTGCTCCCGATCGAAACCGACCCGGAGACCTTCATCATCCCGGTCGATGACGATGTCGAGTACCCGCCGGAGTTGATCGAGCGACTGGTGCGCGCGGCCTGGCTCCATCCTGATCAGGCGATCGGCTTCACCGGCTGGATCCTGAGCCCAGACGACTCCGGTGTGGACGTCCGTCACATGAACGAGGAGGTGGCCGACGCGGCCATGTTCCAGCCCGTGCATGTCCTGGAAGGCTATCGCGGGGTCATCTACCGCCGGGGGTTTTTCGAGTTCGACATCCTCGACCACCTCGCCGCGCTGCCGGCCTTCCGGCTGCATGACGACATCCTCCTGAGCGGCTACCTGGCCAGTCGCGGCGTCGGCCGAATGGTCAGATGGTATGGCGCGACGCCAGCGACCGATCGCTGGGTGTTGCATGGCCAGGAGATCGGCCTACACACCACGCCGGGGTGGCTGGAACAGGGCCGGGCCTGCGTCGACTATTGGCGCGCGCGCGCGCCAGACGCCTTTCCCGCCATTCCGACCACCTTCGCGAGGGAACGGCTCCAGTTGTGCGCAGCATCCTGTCCGCGCGCCGGTTTCACCCATCATGCCACCACTGAACGCGCGGGTAAGCCTGATGGTGCAAAATCACTCAACGAGCACCCCTGGCCTTGGGCGGACGCACAGTTTCGCGAGATCCTGGCCATCGACCCAGACCACTGTCTGGCCATGGACGACACCGACGCAGGCTTCGCCGGCTGGCTTGACGAATGCTTGAGGATTCTCCAGCCGGGCGGTCACCTGATGCTGCGGCTGCCAGCCGCGATCGGTTGTAGGGCGCGCGCACAATGGGGCCTGTTGCCGCCGTCGCCGTCGACCGCCGCGTGGAACGGCCTGAGCGAAACGCCCCCCTCCGAAACGTCCGCGCAGGCGATGAAAACCAGCGCCCCAGGTCATATAATGAGAGATTCAAACTCGCGCGCGATCCTGGAATCGGAATGCGGTCGCTTGATGGTGACGTTTCACAGGTGCCGCGCTATCCCGCAAGGAATCGGGCCGCTGCCCACCAAGCCAGCCCCCGCCCAAACCGACCTGGCTGTCGCCCTTTAGCAACGGGAACCCGACCTAGCGGCACTGGGCGCCAGAGTTACCCGACCGACGACCGACAGGCGCTGAAGGGACGAAAGGCCTGTATCTTCAGTTCAATTCGAGTCGCGCTCGCCGCTGGGAAAATCCGCGCGAACGCGGCGAAAGGGGTTGTTGTGCGAAAATGCAACAGATGCGGCACAGCAACAAAATTCGCGTATGGCGGTTGACTTTCTCGCGACATGCGGCATAATTGGATCGCAACCGTTCGAGGCTTGTCGCGCAACGCCTTATGCAATCGGTTCCCTCGACCGGCCCCCGCACCTCAAGTGCAAGGAGAGTCGGTGGGATTTGGCAAGTCGACACATGTGTTCACGCGCAAAAAAGAGGTGATTTTAATGAGCTCCAATTTCAAGAAACTGGCTATCGCAGCCGGCGTTACCGCCGCCATGGCGGGCATCAGCGCGCCTACCCAGGCCAAGATCATGGGCGCCGCGGGCGAGGCACTGCTGGTTCCGTTGGTCGTGTATGCCACGCCGAGCCTGAGTGGCTATTATCGCGAACACGATCATCCATGTGAGCATCCCTGGCGTCGATTGGCTTTGATGACGTACCGAACATCTTCATCGATCCCAACAGCACGCCGACCAACCCGGAGGCCACTGGCCGTTCAACCCACATCATCCGTCCCGACCCTGACGTGGCCACGCGGATTCACTGGTACTGGTTCGATTTTCGCAGCGTTCACCAGTTGGACAGGCCGGCTTCCGGTCACCGCGAATGGCATAGTGACGATCAACTGGTGCGCGACGCAGGATACTGGCGATACGTGGGACGGCGTGCCTGGCTACATGGTTATTGGCACCGAGATCGCCCGACGGGGCTAGCGGCCGATTTCAACATGTACGGCGATGCTTGGCTGGCGATGGACGTCACTGGCGGATAATGAAGACAACGTCGCTCGCCAGCCATCCCGGTGCTGCCGATGTCGGATGGCGCCGACTCAGTTGCGAGGCCTTGCGGCCGGCCTGCTGTCTGAACGACAGCCAATCTGAGTCTGGCGATTCCACTATAAGGGTGTCTTCCCGAATGCCGTGTCCCCGCTCATCCCGGCATGCGTACCGGGCGGTCGGACGGCGTTTCGGATTGACCGCGTTCGACCTGACGCTCTACAATCGTCTGGAACCATCGATCCAGGTGGTGTGGCTCGACCAGAACCTGGGCACTCCAGTTACGGCTCAGATCAACGTGTCCCGTTGACGTTATGAAGCTCGGAGATCCCTGCTCTTCGTCGGTCGACCTGCCGCATGAGCTGAACGTCGCTCTGGATTGCTGCCAACTAACCCTGGGAACCCGGCGTTCCTGTCAAGCCCAACTCACGTTCTTCACTCAGAGCACGGCGAATCTTCTGCGTTCCATCAATACCCTTCTGCGGCACTCGATCCAGCCAGCTTCGTCACCTACTACCTGCCGGAGTACACCGATCACAACCTGGACAAGCCTGAGTCGGCTGGCTTGGCGTTCAGTCTGGTCTGGAACGTCAATGGGTTCGACGCGTACAGCGCGGCTGACGACACAGCAGACGCCCTCGTCTTAAACCCAGTACCTCCTTACGCTTACTCTTCGTTTGAGCAAGCCATTCTCCTGGGCCATGAGCGCGGCATGTTCCGCCAGTAAACGGAAAATCGAGCTGTTCTTGAAGGCGATGCGTAGCAATGCGCATCGCTTTTTTTCGTAGAGTAGTCCCGCCCTTGTCCATTCCGGCAAGAACCCCCTCGAAAGGAAATCGCTCTCCCTGTGTAATACCAGACTGCCGTGGTAACGCCAATCCCAGGAACCATCACTGTCCCAGGATGCGACTTCCAGCAGCGTCTCGCTCAAGATCAAAAACCCAGTGGGCTTTAGACGCTTTTCACGCCAAGCTTCCCATCGAGGTTGACTATGCTCTCTAGAACCGGCGTGGAGCCGCTGCCTGCGGTCGCTCTTGCCTTCGCCATCTCCGCCGCCATGATAGCGGTCCCCTGCCCTGCTCGATCCCAGACAGCCTCGACGACCGATCAACCACACGGGCAGCGCTGCGTCGGCGCCAGATCATCCGCGTGCCCTTTGGCGCTCCCGCGAACGACCTTCTGGTTGATGACTTCGACGGCGACGGCCGTCCCGATATCGCCTTGACCTCACATGGCGGAGGCTTCAGGCAGGTATTCCTGCAGGGTCCGACACCGCGCACTTTACGGCCGGTCCCCGTGTCGAGGCGGTTGGCTTTCACCCGGGCAGCTGATTCGTGCTCCCTGACGAGGATCGGCGGCTCTATTTGATGAATTCCGAGGGGATCGGCCTCCTGCGGGTCTTCGAGCCTGACGAGCGCATGGCGGATTGACTCAGGTTACCGAGGTGGCGTTTGACTCGCCACGACACGGCTCGGTCTTCCACTGGCCAGACTGGGATCTCGGTATCGCCGTCGCGCCCTACGGCACGCGGCTGAAATCGATCTCGTCAAGAACTTCGACCCCTTGACCGGCAAGGTGACCGGCGTCGCCAGACTGCCTTACACGCCCGCCGCCGTCTCCGCTCGCGCCCTCGCCGCCGCCGACCTGGATGCCGACGGAGCGGATGAGATCCTCTTTGCCAACACCATCTCCAACGCCGTGTACGTCATCCGCGCAGCCGCGAGTCCGGCGCCATGCCCATCGTCGAGGCACTTTGGCGTTTCAACCCGGCGGTCGAGCGCACGAGGTCATTCCCGCCGATATCGATCAGGATGGCGACATCGACCTACTGGTACCGGACGCCACGGACAAGCGCGAACTGGACCGTACCGATATCAATGTCCTGGTCAATGACGGGAGCGGACGCTTCACAGCTCAATCGATCCCCTTCTCGCCGCTCCCAAGATCAGCCGGGGGCATGCCCGGAATCAACGCGACCGCCTTCCAAGTCGAGCGCGACGGCTATGGCTACTTGGTCGCGGCCGGCTACGAGTCGCTGACGCTGATGCGGGTGCCGGCCGGATGGTCAGGCGCGGTCGCCGGAGACACACAAGATGGCTTTCAAGGGCATTCAGGCAATCACGGGCGCCGTGCTGCGGACATCGATGGCGATGGCTGGCTTGACTTGGTGATGTCGCGCGCGGGCAACCAAATTGCGGCGTCGTCATCCTCGGCCCACTGACCAAGACCCTCGACACTCTCGCTTCCGAAGGGCGCGCCCCTCGATTGGTGAATCAGGGGTGCCGCCATCCACGTTTGCCCTTAATGCCACGCTTTGATGTCATTGTATCTTGGCGCTGTCTCACTAGACAACGGCAACGGACTCATTAAGATCATAACCGAGGAGTACCGATGCGGTTCATTTTTCTTATTCTGCCTCTTGACCATGCCCGCACTCGTCACAGCGGAAGGAGCAGCCCAAGTCCCTCCGCGCTCGAGCGCCCAAAGAGATGCCGCACGTCGTCATGGCACGGGTCGGCTCCCAGGAGATCACGGTCGAGGACTTTCATGCAGTTCCTCGCGCAAGAACCCGACACGCGTGCAGGAGGCAACGACGCCCGACGGCAAGGCCCAACTCCTGCGTGAGAGCAATCGCCAATGACCTGCTCATGCAGGCCATGAAGGAAGAGGGCCAACTCGCCGACAATCCGACCGATGCCGCCATGCAAAAGGCATTTGCCATGCTCATGAGCAAGCATTTTCCCGCGCCGCCGGCCCCTGACGACACCACCCTTCGCGCCTACTATCAGAAGCACCAAGCGGATTTCGGCATCCCCGCTTCGGTGCGACTGAGCCAGATACTGATTCAGGTCCCCGAGGATGCCAGCGACGAGGTCCGCGCCGCAACCCGGAAACGGGCGGAGGACGCACTCAAGCGCGATCGAGTCCGGCGAGTCCTTCGCGGATGTCGCCAGCGAGCTTTCAGCGAGAACCCCCGCGCCAAGGCCAACAAGGGCGATGTGGGCTTCGTCTGGCGTCACGGCAGCAGTTGGTTGGAGCCCGCCCTGCAGGGTCGTGAAGGTCGGCGGGCATACCGGCATTGTCGACTCACCCGTGGGCTACGATATCCTGATGGTCACCGATGAGCGTGAAGCCGTCGATCACGCCCTTCGAGGAGGCCAAGGACGCCGTGGTGAAACAATGGAGCTTGGCGCAGCAGAAGAAGGCGCGGGACGCCTATGTCAAGCAGCTCGCCGATCGGGTTGGGGTCGAGATCGTCATGGAAGAGATGAAGGGGTCATTCCCCAAGGGCGTCTTCCCCTAAGCCAGACGCTACGGCCATTGATGGCAGCTCCTAGATGTAGGATGGGCAAAGCGCAGCGCGCCCATCCTGTCTGCTCCGAGCATTGAGGATGGACACGCCCGAAGCGCATCGGCGGCTAAGACCAGACACCGAGCGCGAGCTTTGCCCATCCTACATTTGCAGCGCTGTCCATTTAGGACGATTTCGTGAAAAGCTTATACCCAGATCGCATCCGTTCGTGGTGAGCTTGTCGAACCATGAACGGATGCAATACCGGCCTCGGAGCGCAATTTTTCCGTCCGTCCTTCGACAAGCTCAGGACGAACGGAAAATTGGTAAGGTCTTTCCCGGAAATCACCTAAGGCTCGAGTGACGCCCTGATCAGGCTATGTCAAGCAGACGTAACCCCAACAACCTTTCACCCGATTTCGAGATTGCGGCAATGACATTCAAGACACTCGTGCTCTCCCTGATTTTCGCCGTCGCGATGCCCGCGACCGCTCTGTTTGCCGAGGAACCGGCAGCTGCGGCCAAGGCATCCGTGGCGACCCAGGTCGAGCAACGCGCCCACGCCTATCTGGATGCGCTCAAGATCCAGGATCTCCAGACCGCATACGCGATGCAGTCCGGGGCGCTCGGACAAGACCCTCACGGCCGCCGATTTTCGGCAGCGCATCAATGCCTCTGGCTCGATCTTGACTCGATTACGAGATCACCAAGGTCACTGTCAAGGACGGGAAAGGGACGGTTCAGCTCAACGCGACCTATCAGTACCCGCAGTTGCGACCAGCCGCTGTCCGTGCCGCGCACCCTCACGTGGATCTTGATCGACGGCGAATGGTATCTCCAAAGCGCCAGTCCTAAGACGACCTCGCCCCTGAGTCAAACCTGGCTCCTGACGCCTGGGCATCCGCGTTCTCGCCGGACCAAGATCCGGCGAATGCCGCTCATTGCCGCGTAACGAGACCGTGAAAAAATTCGCTTCGGCCGCCGATCGGCGCTCGATCGTAGGCTGGGATGAGCTTGCGAATCCCAGCATCTCTGCTTTGATCGAGAGCCTCGCGGAACGGGGCGAATCGCTCCTATGGATGGCGACCTCCGTTGCGACGGAGCTAGAGCCGCTCATCGATGCCGACCTGCCGGTGACCGAGGTGCCTCTCGGCGAGTTCGAGCGCCTATTGATTGATCTCGGCCACCCATGGCATCGCCTTTTTACCGTCGGTCCGCCACGCACGAAGGGCGCGCCTTACGACGCGCTGTTCGTCCAGGGCTACCCACTGTCCGCGTCGCCCCTGGCCCTCCTGAATCTCGCTTTCGATCGCTTAGCCGCTGACGCAGCGCTGATGCTTGAACTGGCGCCAGACTCGCTGCCGGTCGATCCCCTCAAGCGCCAGAGCCATCTTGGCTATCTCGCCGCGCTGGCTCGACGCTGCGGATTCATCCTGGATGACCCGGCGGTGCTCGGCAGTCCAGAAACATCGGTCCTCAACTTCCGCAAGGTACGCACGCGCACCGCGCTGGCGACTGGACCTGTTGCGCGAGCAGGATTTCGCCGACTTCTCCGCACTGTTCAAGAAGACCTTCAACACCGAGATCAGCGAAGCGCTTTGGCGTTGGAAATATGCCGAGGGCCGGGGGCACGGCGTCATCGCCCGCCGTGGCGACAAAATCGTTGCCCACTACGGAAGCACGCGACGACGCGCCCTCTTCCTGGACCGTCCGATCACGGCCCTGCAAATGTGCGATGTCATGGTCGATCCCGGCGAGCGTGGCGTCATGACAAAGCAAGGCGCTTTCTTTCTGACGACAGCAACCATCCTAGAGATCCTGCTCGGACTCCAATCGGTCGACCTGCCATTCGGATTTCCGAACGCCAGGGCATGCAGGATCGGCGAGCGCCTTGGGCTCTACGCGGAGGTCGGTCGGGTGATGGAGGTCCGCTGGACAGCGTCGTCGAGCCGGCCACGGCTGCGGACCCGCCTGCGCGCGGTCGACACGCATGACGCGAGGGACCGCGCCCTGGTCGAGCGCCTCTGGTCGGCGATGCGCAAGGATCTGCGCGACGCGATCCTCGTGGTCCGCGATTGGGACTATCTGACCTATCGGTATCTCGACCATCCAGAGCATCACTATGATGTGCTCTTGGTCACATCCCGACTGACTGGAAAACCGATGGGGCTCTTGGTGCTGCGCCGCACCGGTGACTCGGCGGCGCTCCTCGATCTGGTCGCCCCACTCCGCAATATTCCCCTGTTGATCGATCAAGCCCGCCGCATGGCCGGACTCTGGGGGCTGGAGTCCCTGTTCTGCTGGATCACCCAACAACACCTCGGACGCTTCCTTGCACCCGGGGCGTCGGTCACCGATCCAGATGTCGTCGTCCCCACCAACGTCTGGGTGGAAGGCCCAAGCGTCGAGGAACTGCGGGATAGATGGTGGCTGATGGCGGGAGACACTGAGTTTCGCTGACCGACCGGATGCGGCCGCAAACGGCACGCGCCATCCCAAGTCTCGCTCAGACGGGGATTGGGGGCAGACAAATCCTCGGCTGGCCTTGCTCGTACCCTTCCCACATGCGCCGATAAAGCGCTTCAAGATCGCGTGTGAATCGCTCCGTCTTGAAGAAGGGCGCGCCCTGCTTGGCGTCGACCAGTTTCCGACGGATGGCGGCGAGTTCATCCGGGTGCGTGGCCAAATGCAGCGCACGCCGCTCGTAGTCGTCGAGATCCTGGGTGATGAGTTCCGGCATGCCCGCAGCGGTCAGGAGACTGGCCGCAACCCGCGACGGGAAGCCTTCTCCTGGACAGGTCAGCATTGGAACGCCGACCCAGAGCGCGTCGGATGCGGTCGTATGCGCGTTGTAGGGCAGCGTGTCCAGACAAAGGTCGGCCAGCGTCAGGCGCGCGAGGTGCTCCTCTTGGGACACCTTCGGGGCAAACAGCAGCCGCTCGGACGCGATCCCTCGGGCCTGAGCCTCGGCGATCAGATGCTGGGGCGCCGTATCGTTGCTGGCGAAGAGCCAGAGGACGGACCCCGGCACCGACTGGAGCAGATTGCACCAGCGGTCGAAGATCTCGGGAGTGATCTTGTAGGGGTTGTTGAAGCAGCAGAATACGAAGCCCGCGTCCGGCAGACCCGCTTCACTTCGGGACGGGATGGCGGCCATCCGACGACGATCGTCCAGCGGTGCATAGGCATTGGGAAGATAGGCCAGCGCCTCATCGTAGTACGGCGCCTGATCTTCTGGCACGACCACGGGGTCGACGATGACATAGTCGATGAAGCTCGCCCCAATGGTGCCCGGAAAACCCAGCCAGTTGACCTGGATGGGACTGGGACGCAGGGCGAGGATCTCGGTTCTGGCGTCGCGGGTGTAACCCTTGAGATCGATCAGGAGATCGATGCCGTCGTCGCGGATCCGACGCGCCGCCTCATCGAAGCTCAAGGGACCGATGTCAATGAAGTGCTCGAATGCGCTCAACAGCCGTTGGCGCATCGGGCTGCCGTCGTCCGGTCCCCAGGAATAGGCGAAGACCTCGAACCGGTCCCGATCATGATGTTCGAAGACCGAAGCCGTCAGGTAGGCCGTGGCGTGCGCGTGGAAATCGGCCGATAGATAGCCAATGCGGAATCGCCCGTCGGACCCTGGCCGGTGGGCGCGTGGCTCCAGCGCGCGCTGCGTCCAGGAATGGAAACGCTTGGCGTATTCGCGACTGACCTTGAGCAGATCGGCGGGCGTGAGTCCCGGCAATGACTGCGCGGCAAAGGGCGAGATGAGCGGAGCGGTCGGTGCGGCGTAACCGTTCGAGCAAGGCCGTCATCCGCTCCGACCCGTGCCGCCAATCGCACAGATGGCGTTGGTTGAAGACGAGCTGACCGAGCAAGCCAGACGGGCGGTCGCCGTATCTGGCAAGGCTCTCCTCCAGCACCGCAACCGCCCGGTCGCGCTGGCGGAGTTCGGCGAGCCAGGTCGCGAGTGTCAGATAATACTGCGGCTGGTTGCCGCCAGAGGCGATCGCCTCGGCAAGCGACTGGATCGCGCCCTCTCCATCGCCTTGACGCATCCGCAACGCTGCCAGCGCGCTCAGGACTTCGTGCCGTGGGAGCTGGCCTTCCTTGGCGACCGGGATGATGAGTTCCGCCGCTCGCTCCACTTCATTCTCGTCGAGCAGCGCTAGACCCAGGACCAGACGACCGCGCGGGTGGTTCGGGTGGTCACGCAGAAGGGCCTCATAGTGAGCGCGGGCCTCCTCCGGCCGACCGCGCAGCCGGAGCACGTCACCTAGAAAGAGCTTGATGTCGGGCGCGTCCGGGCGCTTCGTCAGCAGCTCGCGGTAGATGCCCTCCGCCTCGTCGAGGGCTTCCATTTCGCACAGCGCCGAGGCCAGATTGACGCGGGCCTCGAAAAACGTCGGATCGAGCCGCGCGGCTCGCCGATAGCCCTCGATCGCGGCACCCAATCGGCCAAGCGCGCGCAGGCAACGCGCCTGGTTGTAATGGGCCGGGGCAAAATCGGGAGCCAACTCGACCGCGCGCCCGTACCATTTGGCTGCCTCGGCGAGCTGCTGACGGCTGACCAGGACATTGCCGAGATTGATATGGGCCACGGTATGCTTGGGCGCGAGCGCGACGCAGCGGCGGAGCAACTGTTCCGCCTCCTCCAGCTTTCCGGTCCGCGCGGCCATCAGACCCATCAACTGGAGGGCATCGGCGTTCGTCGGCGAGCCCTGGAGCACCTTGCGCAAGACGCGCTCGGCCTCCTCGTGCCGCCCCGTCTGGAAGAGCTGGTGCGCTTGTTTCACCGCCGCATCCGGACCTTGAGTCGATTGAATGCCACGGGAAGGGGATGTGGGATATTTCATCTCGCGACCCTGATTTTTGCGAGTGACGGTAAAGATGGAAATCTTGGAGCACGAATTCGTCCCCTATCACGCCGAGAGGTCGCTGGCGAACGGACGCGCCCTAGTCCTGGCGCCACACCCGGATGACGAGGTGTTCGGCTGCGGGGGGGCCATTATGCGCCATGTCGAGGCGGGAGACCCAATCCGGGTCGTCATCGTCACGGATGGCACCTATGGCCGGGCCTCCGATGCCAAGGACCATGCCGACGAGCGCCAGCGGGAGTCGCAGCACGCGGCCTCGGTGCTCAGCTGTGAGGAGCCGGTTTTCTGGGGACTGCCGGACCGTGGGTTGGAATATGGCGAAAGCCTGATCGGGCGGATCCTGGACGCGATCCAATCCTGGGAGGCTGCGCTGGTCTACGCGCCATCCTGGTGGGAGGTCCACCCGGATCATTTCGTCCTGGCGCTCGCGACGGCCGAGGCAGTGCGGCGGTGCCCGCGACACATCCAGCTTGCCATGTACGAGGTCGGGGTTCCGCTGCACGCCAACCGGTTGCTCGACATCACCGATCTGCGTGAGCGCAAGCAGGCGGCCATGGCCTGCTTCAAGAGCCAGTTGGCGCAGCAGCACTACGACCGCCATGTCACGGCCCTGAACAGCTTTCGGACCTATACCCTGCCCGCCGACATCCGCGCGGCGGAAGCCTATCGGCTGCTGACGGCGGAGGCGTTGCGGGAGGCTCCGCTGAATGCCATGCGCCCCACGCCGAGCAACTCACTCAGGGCATTGGCCGAATCCCTCCGGGGGCCGACCTCCTTGGCGGCGGATGATGATGAAAGGCACCGACTGACGGCCATGATCGAGGCCCTGCGGCGGGATATCGAGGCGATCCACCGCTCGACCTCCTGGCGTGTCACCGCCCCGCTGCGCTGGCTCACGTTGAGTCTGAGGCGGTTTGCGGCAAGGATCGTGGCAAAAAAAGGCCATCGGTAGGCTCGGCTGATTTCCGAGACGCGCCGCATTGGCGATGCGGATCCCGCGCCTCAACGTCATTCACCAGGATCGTATTTCTCGTCCTTCCAGCGCCGCAGCGCGGTGAACACCTCGGCCGAGGTGGCGAGTGCCCGGCCAGCCTGGCGCTCGGCGGCGGCGATCACCGTCGGGGCTTGCGTCCGCAGGAAAGGGTTGGTTGCCAGCTCCAGTTCGAGACGCGAGGGGACGGTTGGCGCGCCGGATGCCCGCAGGTGCCGGTCCGCCGCAACGCGCTTGGCCAAGGCGGGGCTGTCCGGCTCGACCCACTGGGCGAAGCCAAGGTTGGCGAGGGTGTATTCGTGGGCGCAGTAGCAGAGGGTGTCGCCGGGGAGCGCGGCGATCCGTTCCAGCGATCGGGCGAGCTGCTCGAAGGTACCGTCGAAGACGCGCCCGCAGCCGGCGGCAAAGAGGGTATCGCCGCAAAAGAGCTTGCCATCGCCGAGATAGACGATGTGACTGGCGGTGTGTCCGGGCGCTGTCATCACCCGGAAGCGCGTGTTCAATCCGGTGGGCTGGAAGGTCTCGCCGTCGCCGTGGCGGTCGGTCAGGGCGCGGATGCGGTGGTCGGCGGGGCCATGGATCCGCAACCCTGGAAAGGCGGCAATCAGCTCGTCCAGACCGCCGACGTGGTCATAGTGATGATGCGTGATCAGCACCGAGGTCAGGGTCAGTCCTCGCTCGCGCAGCGTCTCCAGCACCGGGTCCGCATCGCCCGGATCCACGACGGCGGCGGTGCCATGGCCCTCGGTCAGGAGCCAGATGTAGTTGTCGGAGAAGGCGGGAATCGGGTGGACTTGGAGCATGGGTGGGTTCCTCCATCGCCGGCCTCGCTTCCTTCAAGGCCAGCCGTTGGGGTCGCCGTTGGCGGCGGGTCGGGTATCAGACGCCGACCTCTTGCTGGCGGCTCGGCTCCGGAGTCTTGGGGATCTCCGTCGGGTTGGAGCGGGCGAGTTCGGCGCGAAGACTGGCGATGATGCCGGGCGCGTCGAGCCCGATGCCGGCGAGTTGCTCGGCGTGCTCGGCGTGCTCGATGTAGGTGTCCGGCAGTCCCAGATGCAGGCAGCGCACGACCCGGCCATGGGCGGACAGCACCTCGGCCACGCCGCTCCCGGCGCCGCCGGCGATGGCGTTCTCCTCCAGGGTGACGAGGATCTCGTGATCGCGCGCAAGGTCCAGGATCAGCGCCGCGTCGAGCGGCTTGACGAAACGCATGTCGGCGACGGTGGCGTCGAAGACCGCCGCTGCCTCAAGCGCGGGCGCGACCAGACTGCCGAAGGCCAGCAGGGCGATGCGCCGGCCCTGGCGGACGACCTCGCCCTTGCCGATCGGCAGCGCGGGCGCGCTCGGATCGATCGCAATGCCCGGTCCGCAGCCACGCGGGTAACGGACCAGCGCCGGCCCTTCATACTCAAAGGCGGTCTTGAGCATCCGGCGACACTCGTTCTCGTTCGAGGGCGCCAGGATCAGCAGGTTGGGGATGGGACGGCAGAAGCTGAGATCGAAGCTGCCGGCATGGGTGGCGCCGTCGGGTCCGACCAGGCCGCCGCGATCGACGGCGAAGGTGACGTCCAGGTTCTGCAGGGCGACGTCATGGACGAGCTGATCGTAGGCGCGTTGCAGGAAGCTGGAATAGATGGCGACGACCGGCTTGAGCCCCTCGCAGGCCATGCCAGCGGCAAGGGTCACGGCGTGCTGCTCGGCGATGCCGACGTCGAAGAAGCGGTCGGGGAAGCGCTTGGAGAAGGCGGTGAGGCCAGACCCCTCGCACATGGCCGGGGTGATGGCGACGAGCCGCTTGTCCTGCGGCGGCGGCGTCACACAGCCAACCGCCGAAGATCTGGGTATAGCTGGCCCCCTTGCTCTTGCCCGCGACCAGTTCGCCGGTGTGCCGATTGAAGGGCGTCACGCCGTGATAGGTCATGGGCTGACCCTCGGCCGGCTCGAAGCCGCGCCCCTTCTTGGTGACGATATGCAGCAGGCGTTGCCCGGGCATACCCTTGATGTTGCGCAGGGTCCGCACCAAGCCATCGAGATCGTGCCCATCGACCGGGCCGATGTAGTTGAAGCCAAGCTCCTCGAACAGGGTGCTCGGCATCACCATGCCCTTCACATGCTCCTCCCAGCGCCCCACCAGTTGACGCAACTGGGGCATGTTGGCCAGCGCGCTCTTGCTGCCCTCGCGCACGGTGGTGTAGAGCTTGCCGGACAGGAGCCGCGCCAGATGGTTGCTGATGGCCCCGACCGGCGGGGAGATGGACATCTCGTTGTCGTTGAGGATGACCACCAGGTCGACGTCCATGGAGCCGGCGTGGTTCAGCGCCTCGAAGGCCATGCCCGCGCCGAGCGCGCCGTCGCCGATGATGGCGATGACGGTGCGCCGCTCGCCCCGTTGCTGGGCGGCCAGCGCCATGCCGAGCGCGGCGCTGATGGAGGTGCTGGAATGGCCGACGCCGAAGGCGTCGTACTCGCTCTCGCCGCGCCGGGGAAAGCCGGAGACGCCGTCCTTCTGGCGCAGGGTGCACATGCGGTCGCGCCGGCCGGTGAGGATCTTGTGCGGATAGGCCTGATGACCGACGTCCCAGACCAGTCGGTCGCGCGGGGTGTCGAAGACGTAATGCAGCCCGATGGTCAGCTCCACCACGCCGAGTCCGGCCGCCAGGTGCCCGCCGGTCTTGGAGACGCACTCGATCAGGAAGCTCCGCAGCTCGCTCGCGACCTCGGGAAGCTGACTCTCGGACAGGGCGCGCAGGTCGGCGGGGCTGTCGATCGAATCGAGGATGGGGCGGCGGTGCGAGCTGACACCGGAATCACTCAAGGTGCGGTGTGGCATGATCGGGGACGGCTATCGTGGGACAAGCCCAGTATCTTAGTCCAATCGTTGGCGAACTGCCCAATGGATAGCATTCCGCGTCAGAGCCTTTGCTACCATGTGCGCTTGATGCCGGTCATTCCATATGCAAACCATCCCAATGCTACAGATTCACAATAGCCTGACCCGCCAGAAAGAGCCCTTCCAGCCCATCGAGCCCGGCAAGGTTCGCATGTATGTCTGCGGCATGACGGTCTACGACTACTGCCATCTCGGCCACGCGCGGGTGATGGTGGTCTTCGACGTGGTCTATCGCTATCTGCGCGCGCTGGGCTACGAGGTGACCTACATCCGCAACATCACCGACATCGACGACAAGATCATCCGCCGCGCCAACGAGAACGGCGAGCCCTTCCTGGCGCTGACCGAGCGCTTCATCCAGGCCATGCGCGAGGACGCCGAGGCGCTCGGCGTGCTGCCGCCGACCGACGAGCCGCGCGCGACCGCGCACATGGCGGAGATCCTGCGCCATGGTGCAGCACCCTGATCGACAAGGGACTCGCCTACGCCGCCGACAACGGGGACGTCTACTACGCCGTCGGCCGCTTCCCCGGCTACGGCAAGCTCTCCGGCAAGGATCCAGCAGGATCTGCGCGCCGGCGCGCGGGTCGAGATCGACGAGTCCAAGCGCGATCCGCTCGACTTCGCCCTCTGGAAGTCCGCCAAGCCCGGCGAGCCGTCCTGGGACTCGCCCTGGGGCCAGGGACGGCCCGGCTGGCACATCGAGTGCTCCGCCATGAGCACCTGCGCCCTGGGCAACCATTTCGACATCCACGGCGGCGGGGCCGATCTCCAGTTCCCGCATCACGAAAACGAAATCGCCCAATCCGAAGGCGCGACCGGCGAGCCCTTCGTCAACGTCTGGATGCACAACGGCTTCGTGCGGGTGAACGAGGAGAAGATGTCCAAGTCGCTGGGCAACTTCTTCACCGTGCGCGAGATCCTGCAAGCCTACCGGCCCGAGGAGGTGCGTTATTTCATCCTCACCAGCCACTACCGCAGCCCGCTGAACTACGACGACGAGCATCTCCAGCGCGCGCGCGGCGCCTTGACCCGTCTCTACACCGGCGCTGCGCGGACTGCCGGAGACCGAGCCGGCGGGCGGCGAGGCGTTCCGCGAGCGCTTCGGCGCCGCCATGGATGATGATTTCAACACCCCGGAGGCGCTCGCCGTCCTCTTCGATCTGGTGCGCGAGATCAACCGCGCTGCGGGCCGAGGAGCCGGTCCGCGCCGCCGAGCTGGGCGCGATGCTGCGCGATCTGGGCGGCGTGCTCGGCATCCTGCGGGACGATCCCGAGGTCTATCTGCGTGGCGACGGCGCGGCCGACGGCCTGTCGGATGCCGAGATCGACGACCTCATCCAGCAGCGTCAGGCGGCGCGCGCGGCCAAGAACTGGGCGGAAGCAGATCGGGTGCGCGGCCTGCTCACCGAAGCCGGCATCCTGCTGGAAGACGGCCCCCAGGGCACGACCTGGCGGCGTGGGGGCTGACCCCGCTCTCGTCGCTCCCATAGGATGGATTGAGCGAAGCGAAGCCCATCGAACCCCGCGCCAACGCATCAGAACTACAAATAACGCGCCGGTTTAGCCGGGCCGTTTTGGTCAAACGTTGGAGCGGTAGTCGATGGGTTTCACGGCTAATCGTCCTCCGTGCCAACGATCAGCCTCATACCCTGGCCGTTCTACCCGTCCTACGATGATCGCCGGGCGAGCTTGCGAGGAACCCTCATCGGTGATGCACAAAGGCCCTATCGAGCCAGACGCCAGCCACCCGCTCACCCGAGCCGGGCTCGGCCCTCCTGATCCGGACGCCGACGCACAGGCGCGGCAGGACGCGCTCTGGATCGAGGTCATCCGCAAGATGGACCAGACCTACGCGGATCTGGTGCGCTATCAGGTGGAGCTGGAAGAGAAGAACCGCGCGCTGGAGCTGGCCCATCAGTTCATCTCCAGCGTGCTGGCCTCGATGACCGACGTGCTCATCGTCTGCGACATCCAGGGCCGGATCGAGGAGGTCAACCCCGCCCTGGAGGCGCTGACCGGGCTGCCGGAGGAGTCGCTCATCGGCCGGCCTTTTCAATCCCTGCTCGCCGCCGAATGTCTCGATCTTGCCAGCGGATTCGCGGAGAAGATCCGCAACGATGCCGTGCATGATTGCGAGCTCAGCCTGCGCGCCGAGCCGGAGGCCCTGCCGCTGGCGGTCAACTGCACCTCCCGCTATGACTCGCGCGGACGCCTGGTCGGCATGGTGCTGATCGGCCGCCCGGTCGGTGAGCTGCGGCGCGCCTATGAGGCGCTGAACCGCGCGCATCTGGATCTCAAGCAGGCGCAGAAGCAGTTGATCAGCGCCGAGAAGATGGCCTCGCTCGGACGCCTGGTCGCCGGGGTCGCCCACGAGCTGAACAACCCCATCAGCTTCGTCTACGGCAATGTCCACGCGATGGGGCGCTATCGCGAGCGGCTGCGGACCTATTGCGAGGCCGTCGACGCCTCCAACCCGCCCGAATCGCTCAAGGCGCTCAAGGAGGAACTGCGCATTACCAAGCTGCTCGACGACCTCGATCCGCTGATCCGGGGCACCCTGGAAGGCGCTGAACGGGTGCGCGACGTGGTGCAGGATCTGCGGCGTTTTTCAACCGGTCAGCAGGGTGAGCGCGCGCCCTTCGATCTGGTGCATGTCGTTCAAACAGCGGTGCACTGGGTGACCAAGGGGCGACGTCCGCCGGTGCGGGTGTTGCTTGATCTCCCCGACAGCCTGGAGATCAAGGGGCACGCCGGCCAGATCCATCAAGTCGTGATGAACCTGGTGCAGAACGCCCTCGACGCGCTGGAGGGTGTCGCGGATCCCGAGATCCGCATCCAGTTGACGCGCCCCGAGGAGCGCCCGGACACCCAGGCGGACCAAGGCCGCGCGCTCGGCGTGCGTCTGCTGGTGGAGGACAATGGTCCTGGCATCCCCGAGACCGATCTGCTCCGGCTGTTCGATCCCTTCTTCACCACCAAGCCGGTTGGGCAGGGGACCGGGCTCGGACTCTCCATCAGTTACGGCATCGTGACCGACCACGGCGGCCGTTTAAGCGCCGACAACCGTCCCGAGGGTGGCGCGCGGCTGACCCTGGAGCTGCCGCCATGAGCGACCGGACCAGGCATTCTCTGGCTGCAATCCGGCGGCTGCGGCGGCTGCACCCTCTCCCTGCTCGGCGCCGAGTCACCCGTCCTTGCCGGAGGTGTTCGAGGCCACCGGGCAGCGGCTGCTCTGGCACCCCTCGCTTAGCGAGGCGAGCGGCGATGAGGTCATCGACCTTTTGACGGCCTGCGAGGCTGGCGATCCGCCGATCGAGGTGCTCTGCGTCGAGGGCTCGCTGTTGCGCGGACCCGGCGGAACCGGGCGTTTCCACCTCCTCGCCGGCACCGGACGCCCCATGATCGACTGGGTTCGCGCGCTGGCCGCGCGGGCACGTCACGTCGTCGCGGTCGGCACCTGCTCCGCCTTCGGCGGCATCACCGCCAGCGGATCCAACCCAGCCGACGCCTGCGGCCTGCAATACGACGGCATCCACCCCGGCGGACTTCTGGGGGCCGACTTCCGCTCCGGCTCCGGCCTGCCCGTCATCAACATCGCCGGCTGTCCCACGCACCCCAACTGGGTCGTGGAGACGCTTGCCGCGCTGGCCATGGACGCCCTGGCCGAACCCGACCTGGACCCCTACCGGCGGCCGCGCATGTTCTTCGACCACCTGGTCCACCACGGCTGTCCGCGCAATGAGTTCTACGAATACAAGGCCAGCGCGCTGGAGCCCTCCGATCTGGGGTGTTTGATGGAACACCTCGGCTGTCTCGGCACCCAGGCCCACGCCGACTGCAACACCCGCCTCTGGAATGGCGAAGGCTCCTGCACGCGCGGCGGCTACGCCTGCATCAACTGCACCGCCCCCGAATTCGAGGAACCCGGCCACGCCTTCCAGGCGACACCTACGATCGCCGGCATCCCCATCGGCCTGCCGACCGACATGCCCAAGGCCTGGTTCGTCGCCCTCGCCTCGCTCTCCAAGGCCGCCACGCCCGAGCGGCTGAGATCCAACGCCGTGGCGGATCATTTGGTCGTACCTCCGACGGTGCGCAATCCTTATCGGCGGTCTTGATCAGCGAGCGCGACAGCGTCCATGGAATCAGGTGCCAGGCAAAGGTTGTGGCCGCGTTTCTGCCGACGGACGGTAGCGCCGCGCCGGGGAGAGAAGACGAAATCTGTGCAGCGGATCACGTCGGCGCGGGTCGGAAACCTCTACACTGGAAGCGGGTTTGGAATGATTGGCCGGAGGTCGGGCGGTTTTGACTGTCCCGCCCGCGAGGAGGTTGCCATGAGTAGCACGATCAGCGGTGTCAGCGGTTTTTCGTCGATGCTGTATCAAACGAGTTCCAGGGCGAACGTGCAGCGCCCCGATCCCGCCACGGTGGCGGAGAACCTCGTCTCCAACCTGGATACCGACGGCAATGGCTCGCTTGCCGAGTCAGAGTTCCAGACCGCGATCGATGAGATGTCGGGCACGGGCAGTGGCACGTCCAGCACCAGCGCCAAAGAGCTGTTTTCCGGGATCGACAGCGATGGGGATGGCGAGGTCACTTCGACCGAGCTAACGAACACGCTTCAGAACCTCGCTGACAGCATCGACTTCGCCCAAGGCATGGGCGGGCCAGGTGGTGGCGGAGGGCCGGGCGGACCAGGAGGCCCCGGCGGACCTGGGGGTCCGGGAGGGCCTGGGGGACCAGGAGGCATGGGCGGGACAGCGTCAACATCATCGGACAGCGAGAGCGAGAGCGATGCGAGCCTCGTCGCGGCAGCCGATACCAATGGCGATGGCACGGTCAGCCTGGCGGAACTCGTCGCCTACTACCAATCCAGCCAGACCTCGTCCTCGGCGACCACCGACTCCACGGACAGCAGCACCACGGCAACAACCACCGCCACGAGCACGGAGAGCACGAGCAGCACCACCGCGACGAGCGAACTCAACACCAGGTCGCGGCAGACGATCATGCAATTGGCCCATGCTTACGGAGCGTCGGAGCAAAGCGGCGACTCATCCGTTTCCGGACTCCTGTCATTCTCCGCCTGATCACGTCGCCTTGATCGAGCGCCCGAAGGCACTGGCGACGGGTCTCGCGTATTCCTGATCGCGGGAGATTCCGTCGCACCGCCAGCGTTTCCGGTTGACCGGATCGACGCCGTCGAGCGTGTTTGAGCTGTTCTCGTCCGAGCCGGAGAGACGGAAGTTGTCCGTGTTCCCGACCGACGCAGCGGACCGCTCCCCTACCTCGACCACTCGTCGGACAGCGACTCAGCCTGCTGCAGAACCAATTCCACGGCCTCGGGTTGCTGATCGGGCGGGTACTTCCATTTCTGGAGCGTGCGGCGGACCAGAATGCGCAGCCGCGCACGCACGCTCTCCCGCACCTGCCAGTCCACCGTGGTGCTGGCCCGGAGCTTCTCCGTGATCTCGACGGCGATCTTCTTCAGGACATCGTCGCCCAGCTCGCGGACCGCGCTCTCGTTGTTGGCCAGAGCGTCGTAGAAGGCGATCTCATCCTGGCCCAAGCCCAGCGCCGCTTCGCGCTCCAGCGCGGCCTGGAACTCCTTGGCCATCTGGATCAGCTCCTCGATGACCTGGGCGGTCTCGATGGCGCGGTTGTGATATTTGCGCAGGGTCTCCAGCAGGCGGTCGCCGTACTTCTTCTCTTGCACCACATTGTTGCGAGCACGCGCCTTGATCACGTCACGCAACAGCTTTTCCAGCAGCTCCACCGCCAGGTTGCGGCTCTTCATCTGGCGCACGTCTTCAAGGAACTCATCGGATAGGAGCCCGATGTTCGGCCTGTCCAACCCGGCCAGCGCGAAGATATCGCTCACGCCATCGGCGAGGATGGCGTTGTCCAGGATCTGCTTGAGCGCGCTGTTCCTCTCCTCGCTGGTGCGCTTCCTGTCGACGCTGGTGAACTTGGCGATAGCCGCCTTGATGGCGGAGAAGAAGGCGATCTCCTTACGCAAGTCCGCCGCTTCGTCCAGCGTGCCGCACAGCGCGTAGGCCCTGGAGACCGCCGCCATGGTGTCGAGGAAGCGTGGCTTGCCATCTTTCAGGCCGAGGAGATGGTTGGCGCAGGGCACCAGCAGCGTGGCGGCCCTGGTCTCGAAGCCGCTGTAGTCGCAGCCATGCATCATGCCGCGCAGGATGTCCATCTTCTCGAGCAGCACGGCCAGTGCCTCGGAGGCATTGTGGGTCGGGTCGCCCTTGCCCTTGGCCTCGGTGTAGGTCTTGAGCGCGGCCTTCAGCTCGTTGGCGATGCCGATGTAGTCCACCACCAGACCACCCGGCTTGTTCTTGAATACGCGGTTGACCCGCGCGATGGCCTGCATCAGGTTGTGGCCCTTCATGGGCTTGTCGACGTACATGGTGTGGCAGCACGGCGCATCGAACCCGGTCAGCCACATATCGCGCACGATCACCAGCTTCAGCGGGTCTTTGGCATCCTTGAAGCGCTTCTCCAGGCGCTTCTTCACCTGCTTGCTGTACAGGTGCGGTTGCAGCAGTTCCTTATCGGCCGCCGAACCGGTCATCACCACCTTGATGGCGCCCTTTTCCGGATCGTCGTCGTGCCAGTCTGGGCGCAGGGTGACGATGGCCTTATAGAGCTGGGCGCAGATGTCGCGGCTCATGCAGACGATCATGGCCTTGCCGTCGAGCGTTGCGCTGCGGGTTTCAAAGTGCTCGACCAGATCCTTGGCCACTTGCGCCAGACGTGGCTCGGCGCCCACCAGCTTTTCCAGAGCGGCCCATTCGCTCTTGGTCTTCTCGCGGCTGGCGATGTCTTCTTCGTCCTCCACCACCTCATCGACCTGCTCGTTGAGCGCGTCGATCTCGGCCTGTTTTACATCCAGCTTGGCCAAACGGCTTTCGTAGTAGATCGGCACCGTGGCACCGTCGTCGACTGCGTCCTGAATGTCGTAGATGCTGACGTAGTCGCCAAATACCGCGCGGGTGTCTTTGTCTTCCAGAGCAATCGGTGTGCCGGTGAAGCCGATGAAGGTGGCGTTTTTCAGTGCATCACGCAGATGCTTGGCATAGCCGAACACGTACTTTCCCGTCTTGCTCGTCGAAGCGCCCCTTTGTGCCGTACTGGCTGCGGTGCGCTTCGTCGGAGATGACCACGATGTTTGAGCGGTCGGACAGCGGCGGGTGCTCGTCTTCCCCGTCCAGCAGCGCGAACTTCTGCACCGTGGTGAAGATGATGCCGCCCGCCTGACGCGAGGCCAGCATCTCGCGCAGCGCGTCACGGCTGCCGGCTTGCACCGGAGTCGTCTTGAGCAAATCCGCGGCCGCGCAGAAGGTGGCGAACAACTGCCCATCCAGATCGTTGCGGTCGGTCACCACGACCAGCGTCGGGTTCTTCATCTCGGGCTGTTGCAGCAGCTTGCCCGCGTAGCAGGCCATGGTGATGCTCTTGCCCGAGCCCTGGGTGTGCCAGACCACACCGGCCTTGCGCGACCCCGGCTTCACGTCCTTCCCATAGGTGGCACGTTCTTCCCACACTTCCAGCACGCCCTTGTCGGGCGAGCTGGCCGCAATCACCGTGGCGCGCACGGCCTCGCGCACGGCGTGGAACTGGTGATAGCCGGCGATCTTCTTGATCACCGCATCGCCATCCTGCTCGAAGAGGACGAAGTGCCGGATGTAATCGAGGAACAGCTCGGGCGCGAAGAAGCCGCGCACCAAGGTTTCCAGTTCCAGTTGCACGCGGGGTCGGTCGTCCTCGTTGGCAATGGCGCGCCAGGGCAACATTCGCTCGCGTGTTGGCCGTCAGCGAACCCACGCGCGCCGTCCAGCCATCGCTGATCACCAGCGCCTCGTTGCTGTTGAAGAGGTCGGCGATCTCGTCCTTGTAGGTCTGCAACTGGTTGAAGGCGTCCCAGATGTCCGTCTGTTCGTTGGCCGGGTTCTTCAGCTCGATGACCGCCAGCGGCAGACCATTGATGAAAATCGCCAGATCCGGCCGCCTCGGCTGTTTGGCGCCAGTCACGGTGAACTGGCTGACCACCAAAAAATCATTGTTGCCAGGGTTGGCGAAGTCCATCAGGTGGACCAGATCGGTTTTCTTGGTGTCGCCGTCCGCGAACTCGACAGAAACGCCGGAGAGCAGCAGCCGGTGGAAATGGCGGTTCCTGGACGTCAGTTGCGGCTCGCTGATCGTCTGCAAGGCGTGCGCGGCTTGTTCGAGCGCGTCTGGCGGAATGTGCGGATTGATGCGCGCCAGGGCGGCCAGCAGCCGGTCGCGTAGGATCACCTGGCGGTAATCCGCGCGCTCTGGCATGTCGCCCTCGGGTCCGATGTCGGGTCCATGCAGGAAGTCCCAGCCGGTCTCCCGGAACCAGCCGATGCACAGGGTTTCGAGTTGTTGTTCGTTCAGCATGGCGCGGCTCCTGCTGTCGGCAGAATCAAACCGTGCTGTTGCGCCAGTTCATGGTTCAACACCGCGACGGAGATGGCAGGGAGCGCCCACGTCTTCACGAGGGGCTTCAGGGCCTGCGAAAGGGCATTTTGGAGTGCTTCCAGCCATTCCTGCTTGTGTCCGTTGATGACCAGCACGAAGCGGAACCCCAGTGTCTGCAAATCGAGTGTCTTGAAGGAATCAGGCAGCTCATCTGCCGCTGAGGGGTGGCGTTGCAGCCGAGCGGCGACCGTGAGCAGGAAGGCGTTGGTGAGCTTGTCGCGCACTTCGTCGATGAATGAGTCGAAGTTTGGCTGCGTCTCTGGCCTCGGGGTACTGGACTTGGCTTCGACGACCCACAGTGTCGGTCCGTGACCCCGATGGGGTACTTGTGCCGCCCTTTGATGAACAGCCAGCGGCCCGACGCCTCATCGTACTCGACCACACCCCCCAAGATGCCTTCCAGTTGCTCGCGTGATTGGGCGAACTCTTTGTAATTTTTGCCCTTACTGGGAGAAATACGCAGGGCTTTGGCGAGGTCGAAGTAAGTGTCGTCAAACCCAAAGACCTTGTCCTGCTCCCGCGATTTCAGAATGATCTGATGCAGCGAAAGCACTTCCTTCGCTGGCAAGAAGATCGTATTGCTGGCGCGTGGCGGCACAGTGTTGTCGATGCTGGAAATCTGTTACTGGTGTCCTTGCCAAAGCTGTAAAAGAAATCCTTTTGATCGACAGTGAGCGCGCTCGACAAGGGGGCATCCGCTCCTTTGCTGACCAGATCACCAATCTTCTCGGCCTGAAACGTCCAATACAGCTTGTCCGCCAGAATCTCGGATAGCTGAGCGTTGCTCGTTGCCACGCTTGAAATCTTCCAGCGTGCGCAGGCTGCTGTAGATGGCCTTGAGCAGGAAGGTCTTGCCGCTACCGTTACCCCTCTCCGCTTCCAGGCGGGCGCTTTCGGCGAACTGGTCGCTCAAGGTGGCGGTCAGGCGCGCCATCTTGTCTGCGAAAGGCTTCGCCGTCCTCTTCCTGCGCGGCGGCGCCCACGTAGCGGCCAGGCGTGAGCACGTGGTCGTGCGTGCGGATGTCGTCCAGCGTCACGGCCGATATGGCAGTAAGCCCGGGCTCGTCCTCTACCGCCTCGCCGCAGCTTGCCAGGCGTGGAAGGTGTCGGCCACCTTGGCGACGTCTTCGGGCCTGAAGTCGCGCAGCACGCGGTCTTTCATGTAGCCGAGCTGGCGGGCGTCGATGAACAGCAACTGGCCTGCTCGCGCGTCTTTCAGGCCGTGCTGCCAGAGCCACGTGCGGCCTTGCTCGTTGGTCAGGAACCAGATGCAGGCGGGGATCTGGGTGTTGGTGAACAGCTGGCCGGGCAGGGCGACCATGCATTCCACCAGTAGTCGCGTTCTCGATCAGCGCCTTGCGGATCTCGCCTTCGTTGTTGGTGTTGCTGCTCATGGAGCCGTTGGCCAGCAGCAGCGCCATGCTGCCGTGTCGGCGCCAGGTGGTAGAGCATGTGCTGCAGCCAGGCGAAGTTGGCGTTGCCCTGCGGCGGCGTGCCGGCAATTCCAGCGCGGGTCGTCTGTCCTGAGCTTTTCGTTCCACCACTCCTTCATGTTGAAGGGCGGGTTGGCCATGACGAAGTCGGCGCGCAGGTCGGGGTGCAGGTCGTTGAGCGAAGGTGTCGGCCGGGTGCGCCGCCGAAGTTGAAGTCGATGCCGCGGATGGCCATGTTCATCGCGGCCAGGCGCCAGGTGGTGGGGTTGCTCTCCTGGCCGTAGACGCTGATCTGGCCGCTCTTGCCGTTGGCGGCTTTGCCGCCGTGCTCTTCGATGAACTCGCTCGCTCTGCACGAAGAAGCCGCCCGAGCCCATGGCCGGGTCGTAGACGCGGCCCTTGAAGGGCTGCGAGCATTTCGACGATCAGCGTGACGATGCTCTTGGGCGTGTAGTACTGGCCGCCTTTCTTGCCTTCGGCCAGGGCGAACTGGCCGAGGAAGTATTCGTAGACGTGGCCGAGGATGTCCTTGCTCTTGCAGGTTGAGCGGCTGGCCGTCGTAGTCCTTGCGGTTGAAGTCGGTGTCGGAGAAGTGGCGATCAGGTCGGCCAGCTTGTGCGAGTCGATCTGGGTGCGGGCGAAGTCCTTGTTGAGCACGCCCTTGAGCTTTTTCTCGTTCTCGCGCTCGATGGCCTCCATGGCGTTGTCGATCAGCCAGCCAACGCTGCGCATCTCCTCGGGCTCGTCCTTGCCGGATCTTCCACGGCAGCCGGCCGCCAGGCGGCAACGGGCGCAGTCGCGCAGGGTTTGCCAGCGGGCTTCCAGCGGCACCCAGAAGACATTCTTCTCGGTGTAGTAGTCGCGAATCTCCAACTCGTGTTTCAGCGCCTGCTCGTCATCGTCCCCCAAGTCGGCGAGGTCCAGGTAGTAATCGTGGCCGGGGTTCTGGAACTGCTCGCGCAGCTCCTTCTGCCGCTCTTCAAAGGCGTCGGAGACGTACTTCAGGAAGATCAGGCCCAGCACCACATGCTTGTAGACGGCGGCGTCCAGGTTGGAGCGCAGCTTGTCGGCGGCGGTCCAGAGCTTCTTTTCGAGGTCGGTGAAGAAACGCTGTTCGATGGGGCGCATGGGGGCATCTGCTCATGTGACTGTGCGGTTGGACCGCTCGGGCGCGGCATCGGCCCCGCTGAATTGGGCGCGCGGGTGCCGGGCCGGCGGTCGGCGCAGGCAAGCCCGCGCCGACCGCATCAAAGCACAATCAGTGAGAGGGGATCCAGCGTGCCGGTCCGCGTCTAGAAGGGCCAGGTCCAGTCATCCACGTCCGGCTTGTCGATGCCGTGCTCGATAGGCATAGTTGCGGCAGTCGATCTGCATATCCCGCAGCTTCTCCTTCACATGCGCGCCCGCGACCTGCAGGCGCGGCACCCGGTTGATGACGTCGATGGCCAGGCTGAAGCGGTCGATCTCGTTGCTGATCGCCAGCTCCAGCGGGGTGTTGATGTTGCCCTTCTCCTTGTAGCCGCGCACGTGCAGGTTCTTGTGGTTGGTGCGGCGGTAGGCGAGGCGGTGGATCAGCCAGGGGTAGCCGTGGAAGTTGAAGATGACCGGCTTGTCCTTGGTGAAGAGGCTGTCGAAGTCCGCGTCGGTGAGACCATGCGGGTGCTCGCCGGCGGGCTGGAGCTTGAAGAGATCCACGACGTTGATGAAGCGCAGCTTGATGTCCGGGAAGTGCTCGCGCAGCAGGGCGGTGGCGGCCAGCGCCTCCTTGGTCGGGATGTCGCCGCAGCCGGCCAGCACCGCATCCGGCTCCGCGCCCTGGTCGTTGCTCGCCCACTCCCAGATGCCGATGCCCTTGGTGCAGTGCTTGATGGCGGCGTCCATGTCCAGATACTGCAAGTGGTTCTGCTTGTCGCAGACGATGACGTTGATGTCGTCGCGGCTGTTCAGGCAGTGATTGACGGTCGAGAGCAGGGTGTTGACGTCCGGCGGCAGATAGATGCGCGTGACCTCCGGGTTCTTGTTGACGACGACGTCGAGGAAGCCGGGATCCTGATGGGTGAAGCCGTTGTGGTCCTGACGCCAGACGGTGGAGGTGATGAGCAGGTTGAGCGAGGAGATGCGCGCCCGCCAGGGGATCTCCTCGCAGATCGCCAGCCACTTGGCGTGCTGGTTGTACATGGAGTCGATGACGTGGACGAAGGCTTCATAGGTGGCGAAGAAGCCGTGGCGGCCGGTCAGCACATAGCCCTCGTACCAGCCTTCGAGCGTGTGCTCGGAGAGCATCTCCAGCACGCGGCCGTCGGGTGACAGCTCGCCGCCGTCGGCGTCCTCCGGCTTGTAGTCGCACAGCCAGAGCTTCTTGCTGACGGCGTAGACGTCGTCGAGCTTGTTGGAGCTGTTCTCGTCCGGGCCGAAGACACGGAAGTTGTCCATGTTCTTGGCCATGATGTCGCGCAGCAGGGCGCCGGTCGGCTTGGTGTTGAAGGCGCGCGTGGTGCCGGGCTTCTCGACCGCAAGCGCATAGTCGCGGAAGTCCGGCATCCGCAGCGCCCGGCGGATCAGTCCGCCGTTGGCGTGCGGGCTGGCGCTCATGCGCCGCGTGCCCTCGGGGGCGAGCGCCTTCAATTCCGGGATCAGCGTGCCGCTCGCGTCGAACAGCTCCTCGGGCTTGTAGCTGCGCATCCAGTCTTCGAGCTGCTTCAGAGTGCGCCGGGTTGTTGTGCATCCCGGAGAGCGGCACCTGATGGGCGCGCCAGAAGCCCTCGACCTTGTGGCCGTCGACCGACTCGGGTCCGGTCCAGCCCTTGGGGGTGCGCAGCACGATCATCGGCCAGTGGCAGCGGGTCGCCTGACCGCTGGCGCGGGCCGCCTGCTGGAAGGCGCGGATCTCGGCGTGGCAGGCGTCCAGGGTCGCGGCCATCACCTGGTGCATGACCATGGGGTCGTCGCCCTCGACGAAGTGCGGCGTCCAGCCGTAGCCGCGCATGAGATCGGCCAGCTCTTCATTGGGGATGCGCGAGAGCAGGGTCGGGTTGTTGATCTTGTAGCCGTTGAGATGAAGGATCGGCAGCACCGCGCCGTCGCGGATGGGGTTGAGGAACTTGCTCGAATGCCAGGAGGTGGCGAGCGGTCCGGTCTCGGCCTCGCCGTCGCCCACGGCGACCGCGACCAACAGGTTCGGATTGTCGAAGGCGGCACCGAAGGCGTGCGAGATGGAATAGCCCAGCTCGCCGCCCTCATGGATGGAGCCGGGGGTCTCCGGGCGTGCAGTGCGAGCCGATGCCGCCGGGGAAGGAGAACTGCTTGAAGAAGGCTTTCATGCCTTCCTCGTCCTCGCTCTTGTTGGGGTAGATCTCGGAGTAGGTGCCTTCCAGATAGACCGGCGCCAGCACGCCGGGCGCGCCATGGCCGGGACCGGCGAGGAAGATGGCCTCCTGGTCGTGCGCCTTGATGATGCGGTTGAGATGGACGTACATGAAGGACAGACCAGGACTCGCGCCCCAATGACCGAGCAGACGGCTCTTCAGATGCTCTTCCTGCAACGGCTCGCTGAGCAGCGGGTTGTCGCGCAGATAGATCATGCCGACGGCCAGATAGCAGCAGGCGCGCCAGTAGGCGTCTATCTTGGCGAGCTGGTCGGGTGAGAGTGGGGTGGCGGTCGGGGCGGATGCTTGAGTCATGCGGTCCTCTTCATGGCATTGGTGGTGGCGATGAATGGATGCGGCGAAATGCGGGGAATCCAAGGAGCGGATCCGTCGCGATCGGGTCGGGCTTACCGGATTGCGCCCGTCAGCCCGACCCGATCCGGCTTGGTCCTCGGAGCGTGGAGGATAGGTTTCGCTGCGCTCTACCCATCCTTGTATCTTGAATTTCCGTGGTGGTTAGCTCCCATCACACGAGACCGAGGCAGCTTGAACCCATCCTGAAGGCATTGACCTTGTCGCGTAGATCAAGCCCTTGGTCTCTTCTTTCACGCCAGCACTGACACTGAACGGTATCCAAGGGGCGAACCCTGCATGCACAAGGCAAGTGGGCGTGATGGTTTGCATCGTCAGCGGGTTGAAACATGGTCTATCTCGGCATTGATGTCTCGAAAGCCAAATTGCACACCTGCCTGCGGCGTGAGGCCGACGGCAAACAGAAAACCAAAGTGGTCGAGAACAGCCGCGACGGGCGTGACGGCGCTGATCGACTGGCTCGCACGCCAAGGGGTGACGCCGGCGCAGGTTCACGCCGTGCTGGAAGCCACCGGCGTCTATCACGAAACCGACGGCGGAGGCGCTGCACGCGCACGGGTGTCACGGTGTCCATCGTCAATCCCGCGCAAGCCAAGAAGTTCGCCCAGGGGCTGGCGGTGCGCACCAAGACCGATGCCGTCGATGCCGACACCCTGGCGCGCTTTGGCGCCCTCGTGCAACCGGCGCCCTGGACACCTCCACCGCCCGAGGTCCGCACCTGGCAGGCGTTGCTGGCCCGTCAACAGGCGCTCAGCGAGGATCTCCGCCGCGAGCGCAACCGCCTGGAAAAGGCCGCAGGCGACGACCACGCCGCCGCCCGGTGCTCGACCTCGCTTGCGCGAAAGCCTCGCCTTCCTGGAGCAGGCGTTGGCGAAGCTCCAGCAGGAGATCGACGATCATCTGGATGGGCATCCCCAGCTCAAGGCCGACGTCGCCCTCCTGACCAGCATTCCCGCCGTCGGTCCCAAGGTCGCCCATCAGCTCCTGGCGCTGTTGCACGCCCGCGCGTTCCAGTCGGCCGAACCACTGGCGGCCTATCTCGGCCTGGTGCCCGTCGAGCGCCAATCGGGCACCTCCGTGCACGCCCGCGCCCGACTCTCCAAGGCCGGGCCGGCACGGGTGCGCGCGACGCTCTATATGGCCGCCGTCGTCGCCACGCGCTACAACCCGCACGTCAAAGCCCTCTACGAGCGCCTGCTCGCGCGCGGCAAAGCCAAAATGGCGGCGCTCGGCGCCGCCATGCGCAAACTCGTCCATCTGTGCTTTGGCGTGTTCAAAACCCGTCACCCTTACCAAGCGGACTATGCCCCGGCGGCTTGACGGGAAAGACGGTATCTACCGATCGATTGTGTCAGTACCGCAACAGGATCTCGGCCGGGCAGGCGTGGCAAAGCGCCCAGTCTGGGCCGAAGTTCGCGCTGGCCTGGCCGTCGATCTCGACCCGGACCAAGGGTCGCGGCAGCGGCGGCATGAGGATCAAGCCGCCGGGCGGGACGGTCAGATCCCCTGAGAGCGAGAGACGCAGCCGATCCGGTGCCTCCCGACGCAGGCGGTAGCTGATCAGCCCGTGCTGGGTCGGCAGATCGCGCACCCACACCTCGCCGCCTTCGTTCAGCCAGTCCTCGGCGACTCCGGCGGCGATGACCAGGCTCTGGTCGGATTCGCGCTCGTAGGCGAAGAAGCCGCGCACCGCGAGGATGTACTCGGCGCCGATCCAGCTATGCGGCATGTCCCCGATGAAGCTGGGGCCGAGCGGGTCGCGCCAGGAGATCTCGGGCCACTGGTTCCAGGGCTGGATGCGGCGGTCGGCGAGGAAGAAGTCCAGCAGTTCGTGCGCCTCGCGCCGCCAGCCGAGCCGGACCAGGGCGGCGATGATGCGGATCTCGTAGGCGGTGTAGTTGGCCCAGTTGGCGTCGGGACCGGTGCGCTCGCGGAAGCCGATCAGGTATTTCTCGAAGGTCTGTTCGATCGCCGGGCTGGGCAGATTGTGCAGCTCGTCGGCGATGGCGATGGCGATGGCCGTGGCCGAGGGATCGAAGTCGGCGAACTCGACCGAGCCGGGGACGAAGTCGATCCCGCGCTCGGCGATGACGCGATCGAGCGAGGCGTAGAGGGTCTCCTGGAAGGCGTCGCGCAGGGCCGCGATGCGTTGCGCCTGATCGGCTCGCCGAGAGATCCCGGCCATCTCGGCGGCGTCCTTGAAGCCGCGCACGGCCCAGAAATCGTCCCAATAGGCATGGACCGGATGGGCCATGTAGCCCTCGTGACTCATGGACTCGGGCAGGATTCCGTAACAGGCGCGCTTGGCCTCGGTCTGGTACTCGGGCGTGAGGCGCTGGTTGCGCAGCCGTTCCAGGTAGTCGACCGACTTGAGCACCGCCGGCCATAGTTCGGCCAGAAAGTCGCTGTCCCCACTGAAGCGGTAGTGATCCATGACCGCGAAGATCAGCTCACCCCAGCAATCGAACTCGGGCAGCCACTCCTGGCCGTCGCGATCCGCGCAGTCCGGCAGGTTGCCGTCCTCGGTCTGAAAGCCGGCATACCAGCGGATGAAGTCGCGCCCGGCCTCGGGGCGGCCGACCCGCGCCAGCGCCGCGCCCATGAGCGCGCCATCGCGAATCCAGGCGCGCGAGTAGCGGCGCGGGCCGGGTTGCAGCGCGGGACCGTCGCGACTGATGAGGATGTGGGCGGCGGCGGTCTTGAGGGTCTCGACGACCCCGGCGGCCTGGGGCGGGAGCTGGATGTCCAGCACGTCGAGCTTGGCCTCCCAGTCGGACAGGGCGCGCGCGAACGGCTCGCCGCCGTCCAGATCGGTCGGCCAGCCTGCCGCCCGATCCTCCGTGCAGTCACCGAAGGGGACGGCGAGGAAGACCTCCCGTTCCGAGCGCGCCGGCAGCTCCAGATCGAAGCGCAATGCCCCGGAGGCATAACCGAAGGGGTCGCTCACCCGGTCCTGGGCGGGCAGCTCGCCCGACTTCAGATAATCCGTGATCGCGCCCTGGGCGAAGGTCGCCGCCCCGAACCCACTGGGCGCGGTGAGCGGGATGATCCGCTTGCCCTGGTTGACCCGCACCGTCCCGGCCTCATAGGCCAGCTCTGCTTATCTGGCTGACGCCGCCGAAGCGCTGCCAATGCTGCCAGGTCGGCGTGACCTGGAAGGGCCGGATGGCGGCGAAGAGCGACACCGGCCGCGCCGCGTCCGAGTCGTTCGTGATCCGGTAGCGGATGAAGAGGCTGGACGCCCCGCTCGGCCCGGTGGCGAAGGCGGTGGTGCTCAGCCGCAGGTCGCCGACGCGCCAGTCGGACGAGGGGATCGGCAGATAACCCCGCTCCAGGCTTTGCGTGACCTCGGCGTCGGCCCAGGCGATGAGTTGGCCGTCGGCGAAGAGGAAGGGCTCGATGGAGAAGCTGCCCTTGTCGACCTCGACCAGACCCTCCTCGTTGAAGAGCGCCTGGGTGATGTCCTCGCCCGTGCCGACGGGCGTCCAGTAGGTCTGACGGCCGAGGAAGTATTTCGGATAGAGCCCTGGGCGCGCGCGCTTGGCGATGGCGGCGAGGAAATCATTCAGTGAACGCGAGAAGTCGTAGGGCTGGACCTCGACGCACTGGATGCCGATCCCCTCCCCGCCCGACTCCGGCCCGAGATCGAGCGCCACATAGCGAGAGGCGGCGTCCGGCAGGTAGACATAGGTCTCCTCGCCGACCCCTTGGTCGGTCTCCAGACAGGTTCGCCACGCCTGACCATCGGAGGAGAGCTGGATGGCGAGCCGTCGCGGGCGCCGCGCGGGATCCCAGCGGATCGCCAGACCGCCGTACTCGCGCTCGGCCTGGAAATCGATCAGGAGCCGTTGGGGTTGATCGAGCGGCGCGCTACGCCAGCCGGTCGTGGGGGATGGATCGTGGACATGATGCGGCTCGCAACCCGGCAGGGCGCTGGTCGCCTCGATCAGCGGGGTTAGGTAGTAGCTGGTGTCCGTGAGACGCAGATCCTCGATCCAGACGCTGCCCTGTCCGCCGGGTCCGGCGGCGATCACGAACTCGATGGCGGCGATGTCCCGCGCCGTGCCTCCGCCGACAGGCCCCCAGGCGAAGGCGATCTGGCTGCTCTTGATGCGCAGGTCGCTCCAATCCTCGGGCATCGCGAAGACGTCCTCGCGATAGCGCCAGACGTTCTGGGCGGAGGCATCCACCAGCTTGAATTCGAAGATGTTGGCCGGTGCCTGGCCACGGATGCCGAAGCTGAAGGCATAGTTTTCCGGCAGGCGGAGATCGAACGCCTTGCGCGCAACCACGAAACCGCCGCCGCCCTGGAAATCGAAGTCCAGGCGCATCGCCGTCCCATGGCGTCCGGGCTCCGGCGTGAGGTTCAACCGCGCCTGTCCCGAGGCGATGGCGGTCCAGCCAGACAGATCCTCGAAGTCATCCAAAATGTCGGCGCTCATGGGTGGGTTCCCTGTTGGTTGGGATGGGTGTCTTGGTCGGCCGCTGGTCCGGTCGGATCGGTCGTCCAGGTCCAGTCGCCGTCCGCGCGGATATCGAGGACGGCGTCATAGGGTTCACTGGAATCGGTGGATCGCCCCAGGTGAATCGAGGTGATGGATGCCTTGGCGAACCGCTCCAGAACCCAGCCGACCCGCTCGGTTCCCAGCGCCGTGCCGAGCCGGTGGAGGACGACGAAGCGCGGCGCGGCCAGGACGGCGCGCAGACAGGCTAGGAACTGCTGGTCGCCGAGCGACAGCAGATTGGACCAGTCCTGCTCGGTATCCAGCCCGCCCGCGCGGGTCAGGAGGGGGCCGAGATTCCAGTCGGCAAGCAATCCCAGAATCCGTCCGTCAGGGATCAGGGGCTCCCGCCCGACCGGGACGAGGGCCGCGCGCAGGCTGCCGGGCGGCAGATAGGGCCGCTCGGTGAGGAACAGCAGGTCGCGGGGGCTTGGTCGGATCAAGATCCCCGCGCCGGTCACGGTGAGCCCAGCGGTCGCGCGGAGCAGGGCGAGCGTCGCTGCTTTGTCCGCGCCACGGATCAGCGTCCGCATCCCCTCGGGGACCGCGACCGACAGCTTCCGGATCAGGATGTGGTCGTCCTCGGACGAGCGCAGGGTGAGTCCCTCATAGGCCAGTCGCCCCTCTTCCTCGCGGACCGCGATGGCGGACGGTGGCGGAGTCTCGACCTGCTCGAAGGACTCGACCAGCGCGCTGAGTCGCGAGACCACGGCGGCGAAGTTGGAGATCGATTGGAACTGGGTGACGATCAGCGAAAAGGCGGCCACCAGGGTCGAGAAGGCCATCGCCGACTGGGTGATGACGCCGAATTCGACCTGTCCCGCGATGAAGGCCGGGGCGATGATAAGGGCCGGGATGATCTGGATCAGCCAGTTGTACCCCGTGCTGAAAAAGCCCAGGTTGCGGTTGATCGTGGTGATACGCCGGAAGTTCTCCACCAGGGCCGCGCGCCGACCTTGCAAGCCTTCCTCAAGGCGCCCCTCGCCCTGGGCCAGACGGATCGCCTCGGCATTCTCCCGGACATGGATGAGGCCGGCGCGGAAATTGGCCTCCTTATCGAGCTGATCGTAGTTGAGCCCCACCAGGGGCCGCCCGAGCAGGATGGTCAGCAACGAACCGCTCGCGGCATAGAGCACGGCCACCATGAAGAGCAAGGGGCTGATCGACCACAGCACCCCCGAGAAGGCGACCACGGTGAAGCTGCTGTTGAGCAGCATGAGGACGAAGGAGAGCGTGCTGGTAGTGAAGGCGCGGACGTCCTCGGTGATCCGCTGATCGGGGTTGGCGAGGGCGCGGGAGGCGTCAAGGCGATAGTAGGTGCCGTTGGCGAGATAGAGCCCGACGGTGCGTCGGGTCATGAAGTCGCGCCAGAGCAGGGCAAGACGTTCCTCGGTAAAGCGCGAGCTGACCGAGATCAGGGTGGAGGCAGCGAAGACACCAAGATAAAAAATCGCCTGGCGGACAAATTCGGCCTGGTTGCGGTCCGCGATCGCGGTCATGAAGTCGCGGCCGACGTAGCTGTTGACCACGTTCATGCCGTTGATCGCGAACAGAAAGGCGATCAGACCCACGAACATCCAGCGCGCCTTCCCGCCAACCTCGGAGGTCGCAAAGAGCCGGACCGCCCGCGCGAAGCGGGCGGCGGTGAGTTTGTGGGGGATGCGCTGCGTGTCCATCAGCGCCACAAGGTCGCTAATTCACGCACCATCGCCTCGAACGGCAATGCCGCAGCCGATCGATCCCCGATCGTCTCAGCGATCCCGAGCCACCCCCCGCTCAGAGGCGAATCGGCTTCCAGCACGTTGGTTGGACGGCACACCGGCCAGAGAGCGGAAACACAATGGTGAGAAAGCATCGGCATAGCCATCTCCGGTCCGAAAGTCCGCGCCCCTGGTTTGCGAGATGGAGACTCAATCGGCTGGGGTTGGAGTGAGCGTCAAATCGCTCAAGCCTCCGGCGATGCCAAGTCCCTTGCTCTTCTCCAGTGTCAGTGGTGACAGGGTCAGGTTCTATCTCCCCCAACCAGCACACCCGCCCCGGGGATCTTGTCCCGCGAGGCCGCGAGGACGGTGAAGACCAGCTTGTCCTCGCGTTTCCAGTCTTCGGCTCCTCGTGGAGTGGGGTGAAACAACGAAACGGCCCCGCCAAGGACCATTCGCGGTTCCATCCGGACAAGGCCGCGATCACGACGACCATGTCGCGGCGGGAACCCGCAAGGACTGCCGGTTCCCGCCGCCGACTATTGGAACTTCACCTTTCCGCTGATCCCGCGCATATAGGAAGCACTGACGCTGTCGCCTGGGGCAACGGACTTGAGTAGCGCCGGATCCTCGACCTTGAACGTCATCGACTTTTCAGGCCCCTTAACGGTGACGGTGGAATGCGCCTTGTCGACGGCCGTGATGACACCCGTGACCGTCAGGGATTCGACCATCATGCCCGCCGGCTTCTCCCCGGCATCACGCACCACGGTGGACTCCCGCGTCACTCCCGCGGAACCCGCATCCGCCCCTTTTTGCAGGCTGACCAGCACGAGCTCGGTTTCGGTGATCGTCAGGGCATTGCCGATCTTGATCTCGCCGAGACGCTTAACCTCCTTGGGCACATGCAAGACCTCGAATCGACCCTCGGGCGTCTTGATGGTCAACATGCGTTTGTCGACATTGACGAAGGTAACCGTGCCCTTTAGCTCGTGAGAGACCGCGGTACCCGCGACCGGTTGCGTCTCGGCGTGCGCGATGCAGGTGAAGCCCAGGATACCCGCGGCCATGGCGCAAGCGAGCGTGGTCCGGCGTGGCAGTGTCAGCATGGGAACCGTCCTCTGAGTTTGGAATAGGAGGGGAGAGTGAACGCGGACTAACACTACTTTAGAGCTGCGTCGGCTGCAACAGAACGCCAAACGCCGGCAGGCGCCCTAGCGTTGCCCCGTTCAGCGTTGAACCGCTTTCCCGGAAGCCACGAACGGGTTGAAGGTGCCGAAATGAGATTTGCCGATTGAAGATGGATTTTAGTCATGCGCTTACATAAACTTTCTGGCATCGCTGATGAGCTTTGTTTCCCGCGCGGAAACCCCGAACCCAGGATCTGAACCATGCACGCTGACGCAGCCCAAACGAAAGCACCCGACATCTACCGCACCAAGCCAAGTTCCGCCGCAGCCGTCCCTGCGCGCGGGACGCGCGTCCGCTTGGTCCTGGCACTGACGGGAATCCTGGGCCTGGTGCCCGGCTGCACGACGCCTCCACCGTCCAGCGCAGCCTATGTTGGCCACATCGACAAGGTCGTGGTAAGAAAATCGCAACGTCAACTAGAGTTGATCAGCGGCGGCAAGGTCGTTCGGCACTACCACGTCGCGCTTGGCGGCTCACCGGTCGGCCACAAGTTTCGCGAAGGCGATCAGCGCACCCCCGAGGGAAGCTATGTGCTGAACTGGCGCAACCCGAACAGCAACTACTACAAGGCCATCCACATCTCCTATCCGAACGAAAAGGATCGCGCCACTAGCCGTAAGCTCGGATACAACCCAGGCGGCATGGTCATGCTCCACGGCATGCCCACCTACATCCAATCCGAGAGCATGCGCCGGCAATATGCCAGCCGCGATTGGACGCAGGGCTGCATCGCCCTGCAGAACCAGGACATGGACGAGGTCTGGCGCGTGGTCCAGGACGGCACGCCGATCCAGATTGCACCCTAAAATAGCGTCGATCCGAGCCACGCTCGAATCCGGTGTATGAGCTGCGGCTGAAGGGATCTTGGAAGGCTGAACACCGTCGCTAGGAGTGCGGTGATCACGACTCCAAACAGCGACGAGCAGGCGCCCAATGAAAGTCGATCCGTGTAAACCGACGAGGGGTCACAAGAGAGAACTGCGCGGTGCTCGGGAAGATGAGAGTGGGGACGGAGGGTGGCGCGCGGGAACCAGTGCCAACTGATCCAGCGGGTCGTCACGGCAAAGGAAATTCAAGTCGCTCTTGGGCGAGCGCGAGGCGAACATGCCGTTCGACGCAAAGCAGGGATGGTGGTAACGGCGACCCGACGTGGTCCTGTCGCGCTAGAAGTTGCGAAGATGCTCGATCGCTCGGGAGCCGTCATCTAAGGTCAATCGCGCTTTAGCTCCCCGGGGCGACTCGGCAAACATCGGGGTGCGCGAGGCCACCGCACCTAAAAAGCCAACTGATCAATCGCCAAAACGCAAAGGGCGCGCCGAAAGCGCGCCCTCGCAATCTCAGTAACCCGGAGGTTACTGAAGATCCCCGCTAGACACTTATGCGTGCCAGCCGAGACCGACCGCGAAAACAACCCAATGCACAGCGATGGCGATAGCCAGCACGGCCAGCAGGATGGGCATCAGCCAGGTAGCCGGGTTCACAACCAACCAGATCTTCCAATCGTCTTCGGGGTTCTTCGGCTTTGCGACGTCGCTCATTGTAATGACCTCTGTAGAGAATGGATGAGATTCGGCTTAGAACCAGGGCTTCGCCGCAATAACGAACAGGTGAGCCAGAGCGGCCAGACCGACGAAAGCGGTGTAGGACACTTTGAACTGCTCGTGGAATTCTTTTGCTTGCTGTTCGGTCAGACCCGACAAGGATTGCTCGGCCATCGATTAACCTCCCAAAGGGGATGAATGGAGTCGCCTCTATCGTTCAGGCGGCAGGGTTTTCACCGCGACACTAAGCGCCGCGACGTCTCGAATTTACTTCGCAGCCGGAGCCGCAGCTTCGACAGCCGCTGGCGCAGCCTTGGCGTGCCAGCCCTGCCCGTCGAGCGAGAAGGCAACGACATGGACCAGGATCGCGGTCAGAGCGACGGCGAGCAGAGTCGGGATCAGCCAGGTCGCAGGATTGACGACCAGCCAGAATTTGTAGTCTTGCTCAAGCGGCTTGTAACCCATGAATTGCATTGTCATACCCCTCTCAATTCCACCAAGGATTCGCCGCGATGACGAACAGATGCGCCAGAGCGGCCAGACCCACGAACGCGGTGTAGGTCACCTTGAACTGCTCATGGAACTCTTTCGCCTGCTGCTCGGTCAGACCCGACAGACTCTTCATATCAGCCATTGTTGGCCTCCATACTCTGGATGTGTGATGTCGTCATTTACACCCTGCGGCGGAACATTGGGCAGCTAACCGCCGGATGCATGCCATGCCCAACTACTGGGACTTGAAATCTTTAGGACCCATCAGAGATCCTGGGTGTCATCTTAGCTTGACATAGGCAGATGTCAAGAAGGTTTTACATATACTCGTCGCCGCCGTTGAGCGCGCATGGCGACCGCCCTCTCGCCGCCCGTGACCGCGCCAGTCATTACGAGCGAATTCAGATGCTTGGGCCATTAAAACCATAGCCGTAGGTAGTGCCCCGCTACCGCCACGACGAGAATGGAACCCATCGCGATCGCTGCCACCTTGCCCATGTAGAACAGCATCGAGATAACCGGACGGAGATTCGGCATGCCGACCTGCTCTTCGTCCGCCTCGGCACTGGCCGGCTCCGCGAGTCCAACCGAAGTAGCCTGGCTTGCTGCGGTTGACGCCCTCGGTTCCGCGGGCACGAAACTGTAGGGGGAATTGCCGGTAATCCGGAAGAATCGGGTTCCCTGTCCGTCGCCGCCTTTCGTCATCACGACGAATTCCGTATCGACCGCCAGTTGCTCGATCGTTGCAAATTCGGACGCGAAGGCTTCCGCATTTTCCGCATCGCCCTCGTGCTCCCAGGATGGGGACTTTTCAGGCCAGGTTCTTTTCGCAGCGAACTTCACGCGCAATTCCTCTCTTTAAGATTCGGATCAATGAAGAAGCCTTGACGCATCGTCCACTGGTATCGCAAAGGTGGAACGCATGGGGTCGACGACGCGCAGGGCGTGATAACGCCAGATTCAGATGGCGGCCCGTCAACGGTCGCAAGCGACGGGGTTTGCCTACAACATTCATGGGATTGTATTTCCCGTGCGGCCTGTTGTCACCGTATCGCACTCAGGCCCACGCGCATCAAGACCCAAGGGTCGCCGCAGGCCCGGGATGAGCAAACCGCTTCAGCTCACCAGCCGCCAACCGATGGACTCCCCCGCGCGCATAGGCACCACGCGAGTCGCTCCGAAGGGAAGATGCTCCGGCACGGTCCAGGACGCGCGGCGCAAGCGGATCGTTTCCGTATTGCGCGGCAGACCATAGAAATCGGCGCCATGATGGCTGGCGAAGCCTTCCAGCCTGTCCAGCGCGCCAGCTTGGTCAAACACCTCGGCATAGAGCTCGATCGCGGCGTGGGCGCTAAAGATGCCAGCGCAGCCACAGGCGCTTTCTTTGTCGCCGACGGGATGGGGGGCGCTATCCGTTCCCAGAAAGAACCGTGGGTGGCCGCTGGTCGCGGCTTCGACCAGCGCGAGGCGATGTCGCTCACGTTTCAGGACGGGCAGGCAGTAGAAGTGAGGACGGATCCCGCCAGCCAGGATGGCGTTGCGGTTGTAGAGCAGATGATGCGGCGTGATGGTCGCAGCCAGAGTGTCGGGGCCGGAGCGCACGAAGTCGACGGCGTCCGCCGTCGTCACATGCTCGAAGACGACCTTGAGCCCAGGGAACGCCGCCAGGAGCGGCCGCAATCGCGTCTCGATGAAGCCTTGTTCGCGATCGAAGATATCGACATCCGCATCCGTGACTTCGCCATGCACCAGGAGCGGCAATCCTGCCTGCCGCATGGCGTCGAGCACCGGAGAAAGCCGCGCGATGTCCGTAACGCCGCTGTCGGAATTGGTCGTCGCGCCAGCCGGATAAAGCTTGCAGGCGACAACCGCCCCACTGGCGCGAGCCGCCGCGATCTCCTCCACCGGCGTCTGGTCGGTGAGATAGAGCGTCATCAGTGGCCGAAACCCATCCCCCGCCGGGAGCGCGGCCAAAATCCGATCGCGATAGGCAAGCGCCTCGGCCGTGGTCACGACCGGGGGCTTCAGGTTCGGCATGATGACGGCGCGGGCGAACTGGCGCGCGGTCAGGCGCACGACATCCGCCATCGCCGCGCCATCACGCACATGCAGATGCCAGTCGTCCGGACGCGCGAGCTCGATCTCCTCGACGTGGCTCATGCCTCAGGAGGTCCGGGGCCCCGCTGCGGCGATCCGAGCATCGACCTGATCGGCGAACTTGGCGAAATTGGCCGCGAACATGCCTGCCAGCTTGCGAGCCTGGACGTCGTAGGCCGCGCCATCCTTCCAGGTGCCCCTGGGGTCGAGGATCTCGGCGGGGATGTCCGGACAGGACTCCGGGATCTGGACGCCGAAGATCGGATCGGTCCTCGTCGGCACGCCATCCAGCTTGCCATCGAGCACGGCGTTCACCATGGCGCGCGTATGGGGAATCTGGACACGCTGACCGACGCCGTAAGGACCGCCGCTCCAGCCCGTGTTGATCATCCACACCTGGGTACCATGCTTGGCCAGACGCCGACCGAGCAGCTCCGCGTAACGCTGGGGATGCAGCGGCATGAAGGGCGCCCCGTAACAGGCGCTGAACACCGGCGAGGGCTCGGTAACGCCCTTCTCGGTCCCGGCGACACGCGCGGTGTAGCCGGAGATGAAGTGATACATGGCCTGCTCGGGCGACAGGCGCGAGACCGGGGGCAGCACGCCGAAGGCATCGCAGGTGAGGAAGAGGATAGCGTTGGGATGACCGCCGACCCCGGTCTCGCTGGCATTCTGAATGGCGCTGATGTGGTAGGCGCCGCGGGTGTTCTCGGTCAGCGACTCATCGTCGAGATCCAGTCGGCGATCCTCGGAATGGACCGTCACATTCTCCAGCACGGTGCCGAAGCGCTCGGTGGTGGCATGGATCTCCGGTTCCGCCGAGGCGGAGAGGCGGATCATCTTGGCGTAGCAGCCACCCTCGAAGTTGAAGATGCCGTCATGGCTCCAGCCGTGCTCGTCGTCGCCGATCAGGGTGCGCGAGGCGTCCGCCGAAAGGGTCGTCTTGCCGGTGCCGCTGAGGCCGAAAAAGAGCGCGCTCTTGCCATCCGGACCGATGTTCGCCGAGCAATGCATCGGCAGGACATCACGGAACGGCATCATGTAATTCATGACGGTGAAGAGAGACTTTTTGATCTCTCCGGCATAGCTGGTCCCGCCGATCAGCACCAGGCGCTTGGCGAAATTCAGCATGATGAAGGTTTCGCTGCGGGTGTTGTCCAGCGACGGGATGGAATGGAAGCGCGGCACGTCGATGACCGTGAATTCCGGCACCAGATCGTCCAGCTCTTCCGGACTCGGCTGAATAAAGAGATTGCGCGCGAAGAGACTATGCCAGGCATATTCGGAGACGATGCGCACCGGCATGCGGTAATGCGGATCGGCGCCCACGTAACAATCCTGGACGTAGACATCCTTCATCTGAAGGTAGGAGGCCAGACGGTGATGCACCAAATCGAAATGGGCCTCATCGATCGGCCGGTTCACCTCGCCCCACCAGATGTGTTCCTTGCTGCCCGGCTCCTCGACGACGAACTTGTCGTTGGCGGAGCGGCCAGTGTGATGACCGGTGCGGACGACCAGGGGACCCATGTGGGACAGGACACCCTCGCGCGCCCGCAGGGCTTGCTCATAGATCGCCGGGGTCGGCAGATTCCAGTAGATGGTGTTGAGGTTATAGAGCCCGTGGTTATCGAGCGAATGTTCGTTGGGACGACCGGAAACGTGCATGAAAAGAGTTCCCTCGGAGGCTGCCTGAAGGTTCGATTAACTGGGCGCCGAGACTACACCATATCGATGCGGGTCTAAACTCCAATCGCCACCCTTTACCCCTGACCCGATCAATGCCCGCGCCGGTTCACGCGGCGGACGGGCGCTCGTCGGAGCGCAGTCCACCGGGCGAAGATCGGGCAAGGACCGGCGCTCGGCCCCCGAGCGCCGGTCGCCGTCAGCCATCTCGGTTGGCGCCTTTATTGCTGCTAGGAGCTTGGCTGTCGGGGTGATGCCTCTTAATGACGTGAGTGAACGAGGCTGGCGCCGAACCGGTCGATTTTTCCCGGAACCGCGCCCGACACCTGCTGGACCGCATGTGCGCCCGCAAGCTCAAGACGAGCTTGGCGCCCGGATGTTTCCAGCGCATGTCCGCGTCGCATGGGCCTTGCTTGATCAAGGTCTTGCAAGCGGCTTCGATGACACCGGATCCGTCTCCCGACTGGCTTGACTCGTGAGTTCCCAGGCGGTTCCTCGCTCAGAATCCCGGCAACACGCGCAGAAAGAGGGTCTTGAGATAGGCGGTCTCGGGGATCGCCGGGTGGACCGGATGGTCCGGTCCCTGCTGGCCCGCTTCGAGCAACTGGAGACTGCGGCCGGCGCGCTGTCCCGCGAACTGCACGGTGCGCAGGAAGGCGTCCCGCTCCATGTGGAAGGAGCAGGAGGAGGTGACCAGCAGTCCGCCTGGCTCCAGAACCTCGATCCCGAGCCGGTTGAGCCGTTGATAGGCCACGGTGCCGTCCTTCTCGTCCTTGCGCCGCTTGATGAAGGCGGGCGGGTCGAGGATGACGGTGTCGAAGCGCCGGCCACTATCGCGCAGTTCGCGCAGCACCTCGAAGGCATCCCCTTGCTGGGGATGGACGCGCGCCTCCAGGCCATTGCGGGCGGCATTGGCCGGCGACCCGCTCCAGCGCGGCGGCTGAGCTGTCCACGCAGGTCACCTCGGCGGCGCCCAGCGCCGCGGCGCGCAGGCCCCAGGCGCCGCTGTAGCTACAGACGTCCAGCACCCGCTCGCCGACCCCGAAGCGGGCGAGCCGCGCGCGGTTCTCGGCCTGATCGTAGAACCAGCCGGTCTTCTGCCCGGTCAGCGGGGAGACGGCGAATTCGAGCCCGTGCTCGGTCAGGGTCAGCTCATCCGCCGGGTCGCCCAGGACGGACTCCACAGCCTGCCCGAGCCCTTCCAGTTCGCGCACGGCCGTGTCGTTGCGCAGCACGATGGCGCGCGGCCGCACCACCTGCTCCAGCGCGGCGAGGATCTCGGCGCGCGCGCGCTCCATGCCGGCGGTGGTGATCTGGACCACCAGCAGGTCGTCGTAGCGGTCCACGACCAGCCCCGGCAGACCGTCGCTCTCGCCGAAGATGAGACGATAGAAGGGCTGCGGATAGAGCCGCTCGCGCAGACTCAGGGCGTCGCGGATGCGGCGCACCCAGAGGCTCGGGCTCAGCGGATGGTTGCGGTCGCGGCTGACGATGCGGGCGCAGATGAGCGAATGCGGGTTGGCGTAGCCGTGCCCGATCCAGCGTTCCTGACGACTCAGGATCTCGACCGGCTGGCCTGGCTCCAGGTCCTTCAGCGGGGTCGCCTGGGTATCGACCTCGTTGCTGTAGATCCAGCAATGGCCGGCGAGCAGGCGGCGTTCCTGGTCCTTGCGCAGGAGGAGTGGGTGAGTCTTCATGGCGGATTCTCGATCGAGTTGAATGCGGTCGTGCGTTAGCCTGCGAAGACTAGCAGAAGCGGCTCGCGCTGGCCCGGCCATGGAAACCGCGCCCGGGGGAACCCACCATCGGAAGACGCACGATTCTGGGCCGGCGGTCGTCACGCCCGGTCAATCCACCGAGGTAATCAGCCATGTCGACCCCCATGCACGCCCCAGCCGCGCGGCCCAACCGCCTGGCGGGGACCACCAGCCCCTATCTCCAGCAGCACGCCCACAATCCGGTCGACTGGTGGCCCTGGTGCGCGGAGGCGCTGGCCCTGGCGCGCGAGCAGGACCGCCCCATCCTGCTCTCGATCGGCTATTCCGCCTGCCACTGGTGCCACGTCATGGCCCATGAGTCCTTCGAGGACCCGGCGACCGCCGCGCTGATGAACCGTCTCTTCGTCAACATCAAGGTGGATCGGGAGGAGCGGCCCGATCTGGACAAGGTCTACCAGACCGCGCATCAGTTGCTGACCCAGCGCGCCGGCGGTTGGCCGCTGACGGTGTTTCTCGCGCCCGACGATCACACGCCCTTCTTCGCCGGCACCTATTTCCCGCGCGAGCCGCGTCACGGCATGCCGTCCTTCGCCCAGTTGCTGGAACGGGTGGAGCGCGCCTATCGCGAGCAGGGCGAGGCCGTCCGGTCGCAGAACCAGGGGCTGATGGAGGCACTGCGGGAGCTGGAGCCCAAGGGCGGCGCGGATCTGCCCGAGACGGCGCTCCTGGATGCGGCCTTTCACCAGCTTGGCGAGCAGCTTCGATGCCGATCACGGCGGCTTTGGCGGCGCGCCCAAGTTTCCCCATGCGACCGATCTGGAACTCCTGATGCGCCGCCACCTCGCCCTGACGCGCGCCGGGAAGTCGGATCCGCGTCCGCTGCGACATGGCGGCCTTCACCCTGGAGCGCATGATTCGGGGCGGACTGACCGACCAGCTCGGCGGCGGCTTCTGCCGCTACTCGGTGGATGACCACTGGATGATCCCGCACTTCGAGAAGATGCTCTATGACAACGGCCCCTTGCTGGCGCTCTGCTGCGACGCCCATGCCGCGACCGGGGAGCGGCTGTTCCGCGACGCCGCCGAGGCGACGGCGGATTGGGTGCTGCGCGAGATGCAGTCGCCCGAGGGCGGCTATTACTCGACCCTGGACGCCGACAGCGAGGGTCACGAGGGCGCCTTCTATGCCTGGGACCGGGAGGAGATTCGCGCGCTGCTGAGCGCGGCCGAGTACCCGGTCTTCGCGGCGGTTTACGGCCTGGATCGGCCGCCCAACTTCGAGGGGCGCTGGCATCTGCACGGCTACCGCACGCCCGAGGAGGTCGCCGAGGCCAATGGGCTGGATCCGCTAGAGGTCGAGTCGCTGCTCGCCAGTGCCCGCGCGACCCTCTTCAGCCAGCGCGAGCGGCGGGTTCATCCGGGGCGGGACGAGAAGATCCTCACCGCCTGGAATGCCCTCATGATCAAGGGCATGGCGCGCGCGGCGCGGGTTCTGGAGCGGCCCGACTATCTGGAGTCGGCCGAGCAGGCGCTGGGCTTCATCCGCGCGACCCTGTGGCGCGAGGGTCGGCTGCTTGCCACCTACAAGGACGGCGTGGCCCATCTCAACGCCTATCTGGACGACTACGCGAACCTGCTCGACGCCCTGCTCGAACTCCTCCAGACGCGCTGGTCGGGCGCTGATCTGGCCTTCGCCATTGAATTGGCCGAGGTTCTGCTGCATGAGTTCCAGGATTGCGAGACGGGCGGATTCTGGTTCACCGCCCGCGTCGCACGAGCCCCTGATCCATCGCGCCAAGCCGCTCGGCGACGACTCCATGCCCTCCGGCAACGGCATCGCCGCCCATGCCCTGCAACGTCTCGGGCATCTGATCGGCGAGCCCCGCTATCTCGACGCCGCCGCCGGCACGCTCAAGCTCGCGGCCGAATCCATGCGGCGCATGCCATACGCCCACGCGACCCTGCTGTTCGCCCTGGACGAGTACCTGGATCCGCCCGAGACCCTGATCATCCGCGCCGCCGACGATCGGCTGGAGACCTGGCGGCGCCAGGCCCAGCAAGGCTACCGGCCGCGTCGGCTGGTCCTCGCCATTCCCGCCTCGGCCACGGATCTGCCCGGCACCCTGGCCGCGATGCGCGCGGGCGATCGTCCCCGGATCTATCGCTGCCGGGGAACCCACTGCGAGCCGCCGGTCGAGTCGCTGGCGGATCTTTGACGGGCTGCCAGACGCCCTCAATAGATCCAGGGGACAAATTTGCGCACTCGCAGCGCGTAATCCGCGTAATGCGGATGGCGCTCGGTGAGCCAGCCTTCTTCCTTGTTGGCCTTGTAGTCGAAAAAGAAGAAGCCGATGACCAGGATCGCGAGATGAGAGAGGCTCAGGGTGAAGAGGGTCCAGCCCAGCGCGGCGAAGAGTTGACTGGCGTAGAGCGGATGGCGCACCCAGGCATAGACGCCGTGCTGGACCAGTTGGCTGTGGTCGACCGGGTAAGGCAAGGGGGTGAGATAGTCGCGGATGTGCGCGGAGCCCAATCCGCCCATCAGCAGCGCGACCGTGCCGAAGCCGATGAGACCAGCCCAGCGCAGCGGCGCCAGGGCATCGAGCAGCCCCGAGGTCGCCAGTGGATTCCAGGAGGGCGTGAAGATGAAGGCAAAGAAGAGGACGAATTGCAGCACGACGAGATATTCGCCGCGCTTGCCCTGGAGAAAGGAGAGCCGTGACATGGTTGGTTCCTGGAGTTCGATGCGTGGATGGTCGGTCGGCAAACCGGCCCGAGCGACAGGACCGGAGACTGGCGGTACTTGGTCGCTCGAAGCGCGATGAGGTTCCGTCGCGGCGGAAATGCGGCTGTCGGCGCCTGCTCATTATGGCGCTTCGCACTTCTTGTGCATTCGCGGATCACACTCTCCAGATCCCCGCGCGCCACGGCTTGCGAACGGACAGGATGCCTGAGTGAGCGGTTTCCGCTAGACTTCGCGCTTTTTGAGGCGGTTCTTTCGCCGTTCCCAGCAATTCATGCCGACATCCAGCCAACCATCGCCCGCCATTTCCAACTGGCCCGTGCGCGTGTACTACGAGGACACGGATGCGGCGGGCGTGGTCTTCTACGCCAACTACCTGCGTTTCATGGAGCGGGGGCGGACGGAATGGCTGCGCGCGCTCGGCTACGAGCAGGATGTGCTGCGCGAGCGGGAGAATATCGTCTTCGCGGTCAGCAAGGTCGATCTCGCCTACCTGGTTCCGGCACGCTTCAATGATCTGTTGACGGTGCGCTCCAGTCTGCGTCATCAGGGCGGCGCCAGTCTGGAGTTCGAGCAGGACATCCTGCGCGTCGCCGATCAAGCCCTCTGCTGCCGGGGAGCCGTGAAGGTGGTCTGCCTGGATGCCGCGACCATGCGGCCCCGCCGCATGCCGCGCCCGCTGGTATCCGCAATTCTGTCTGGTGTCGCGCACGCCCCAAACGTGCCCTTGGAGTAAATGTGCAATGACTTCTGATCTGTCGCTGTTGAGCCTGATCCTCAACGCCAGCTTCGTCGTGCAGTTGGTGCTGATTATCCTGCTGATGGCCTCCGTCATCTCCTGGACCATGATCCTGGATCGCGGCCGGATCATCGGCAAGGCACGCAAGTTGGCCAATGCCTTCGAGGAGCGCTTCTGGTCCGGCGGGGATCTGAGCGCGCTCTACAAGGAGCTGGGCGAGGAAGGCAAGAGAACCCAGGGCCTGGCAACCATCTTTCGCGCCGGCTTCAAGGAGTTCGTGCGGCTGCGCAAGATCGAGGGCGACGACATCATGGCCGTGCTGCAGGGCGCCGAGCGCTCCATGCGCGTGGCCATGAGCCGGGAGATGGATCGGCTGGAGACCAACCTGGCCTTTCTGGCGACGGTCGGCTCGACCAGTCCCTATGTCGGACTCTTCGGCACCGTCTGGGGCATCATGCAGGCCTTCCATGCCCTGGGAAACGTCGAGCAGGCGACCCTGGCCCTGGTCGCGCCCGGCATCTCCGAGGCCCTGGTCGCGACCGCCATCGGCCTGTTCGCGGCGATTCCGGCGGTTGTCGCCTACAACCGCTACGCCAACCAGGTCGAGCGGCTCAATAATCGCTACGAGGAATTCGTGGAGGAATTCGCGACTCTGCTCCAGCGTCAGGCGCGTAGTTGAGCCGGCTCGGGAACCCACACGCCATGGTCAAGCACACGCGCAGTCGCAACCGTCGCCGGCTCATGGCCGAGATCAACGTCGTGCCCTATATCGACGTCATGCTGGTGTTGCTGGTCATCTTTATGGTGACCGCGCCCTTGATGACCACCGGCGTCAAGGTCAGTTTGCCGCAGGTCAAGACCGGCGGCATGACCGGTCCAAGCACCGAATCCATCGTCATCACCGTCGATCAGTTCGGTGACTATTACATCGACGTCGGCAAGGAGAAAAACCAGCCGGCGAGCGATCAGATCCTCTTTGACCGCATTCGCGTCGTCCTGGATTACAAGCCAGAAACACCGGTCCTGGTGCGCGCGGACAACAGCGTGGACTACGGCCGGGTCGTGCGGGCCATGGCAATCGCCCAGAAGGCGGGCGCGCCGGAGGTCGGGCTGATCACCGTGCCTCCGGAGCGCCGCGAGCCCTAGCCATGTGGGAGATCCTGCGCGGGAATCCGCGCGCCTTCTACTGGTCGCTAGGGCTACATCTCTTCTTCGCCCTGCTGTTCTTCGTCGGCGTCGATTTCATCAAGCCCACGACCGATGCGGGCGCCAAGGCACGGGTGGTGAAGGCCAGCATCGTCTCCAATCGCGCCCTGGAATCGCTGGTCGCGGACATCCACACCGCGAAACCAAAACGTCCGGCCGATCAGGAGCCCCAACCCGAGAACAAGCGGGCACGGCAAGCGGCGAAAGATGAGGCACGCCGCGCGGAAGAGCAGACCGCCCGGCGCGAGGCGGAAGAACAGGCCAAGCGCGAGGCCGAGCAGACGGCGCGGAAAGACGCCGAACTGGCCGCCCAGCGCGAGGCGCGTCGTCGGGAAGAGGCGCTCCGTCAGGCCGAACTGAAGGCGCAACAGGAGGCCGAAAAGGCCCGCGCGCGCGCGGAGCAGAAAGCCCAACGGCAGGCCGAGCAAGCCCAGCGTCAAGCAGCGGAAGCGGCGCGTCGGGAGGCCGTGGCCGAGGCCAAGCGCGAGGCCGAGGAGCGCCAACGCCGTCAGGCGGAAGCGCGGCGGGACGCGGAGGAGGCGCGCGCGCGAGCGCAAGCCGAGCAGCGACGCGCCGAGCAGGAAGCGCTTCGGCAGGCCGAGGATTTGGCCCAGCGTCAGGCGGATGAAGCCCGGCAGGCCGAGGAGGCGCGGGAACGCGCCGAGGCCGAGCAGCGTCGCGCGGAGGAGGCGGCCAGACAGATGGCGTCCGAGCGCGAGCGTTTAAGCAAGGAAGCCGAACAACGCGCCGCCGAGGAGGAGACCCGACTACGGGCGGAGCGCGAGCGTCAAACCGCGGAGGCCGAACGTAAGCAGCGGATCGCCGAGGAAGCCGAGCGTCTCGCGGTGGAAGAAGAGCGGCGCTTGGCCGAGGAAGTCGATCAGCGTCGTCGCGAGCAAGAGGCGCGGGAGCAGGCCAAGGACACCAATGAGGGTCCGAGCGCTGAAGAGGCCCAGAGCGCGCGCGAGGAGGATCTGTTATCGCAACTCGCCTCCGAGCAGGTGTCCCGCGAGGCGGATCGGTATATCCCAGTGATCAGGGACCGAGTGCGTCAGTTCTGGGTCCGCCCGCCGACGGCGGGGGCTGACCTGACGACCGTGGTCTCGGTGAGCCTCATCGCCAGTGGCGATGTCAAACCGAACAGCGTGCGAGTGGTACGCGGAAGCGGTAACACATCCTTCGATCAGTCCGTGATCGCCGCCGTGTACAATGCCTCGCCACTGCCCGTTCCCTCGGGTCCGCCCTTCGAGCGCTTCCGTGAGTTCGACTTCACCTTCACGCCATAGCCGGGACTTCGCATCATGAGCCGACACACGCGCCTGCCGCGCCTCATTCTCGCTCTCGCGCTGAGCCTTTCCGGAATCGGCGTCGGGCAGGCCGCGCCCCGCCTCAACATCGAGATCACCGGCGGGGTCGAGGCGGCGCAGCCGATCGCCATCGTCCCCTTCGGCGTCTCGGAAGGTCTGATCCCGCCGGTCGACGTCGCCGCCGTGGTCGAGTGCCGACCTGGCCCGCACCGGCAAATTCAAACCCATGCCGACCCGCGACATGCTGGACATGCCGAGCACGCGCGCGGACGTGGATTTCCGTGACTGGAGTCTGCTCGGCATGAACAACCTGGTCATCGGACGGGTCGACGCCGAGACGACCGGGTTCCGCATCAGTTTCAGCCTCTACGACGTCTTGCGCGGCAATGAGCTGGCCAGCACCAGTCTCATCAGCACCAAGGATGGAATGCGCAACACCGCCCACCGCATCGCCGACCTCATCCATGAGAAGCTGACCGGCCAGCCAGGTGTGGCCGCGACCCGCATCGCCTACATCACGTCCACCGGCAGCGGCGACAGCATGACCGTGACCCTGAAGGTCTCGGATGCCGACGGCTACAACCCGCAAACCATCGTCTCCTCCAGCGAGCCGATCATGTCGCCGGCCTGGTCGCCCGATGGACGTCGCATCGCCTATGTCTCCTTCGAGAACCGGCGTCCCTCCATCTATGTTCAGGAACTCAGCTCGGGCCGCCGCGATCTACTCGCCAGCTATCCCGGAATCAACGGCTCGCCGGCGTTTTCGCCGGACGGGACACGACTGGCCATGACCCTGTCGAAAGATGGGAACCCCGATATCTACAGCCTCAACCTCGTAAGTCGGGAGCTCGTGCGTCTCACCGACCACTACGCAATCGACACCGAGCCCGCCTGGTCGCCCGACGGGCGTTCGCTCATCTTCACCTCCGACCGTGGCGGCAGTCCGCAGATCTATCGCATGTCGGCCTCTGGCGGCGCGGCCGAGCGGATCAGCGTCGAGGGCGACTACAACGGCCGCGCGTCCTACTCGCCGGACGGTCGCTCCATCGCCATGGTCACGCGGATCAATGGGGACTTTCGGATCGGCGTACTGGATACGGCGCGTGGCATCACCCGGCTGCTCAGTAACGGCAAGCTGGACGAGTCGCCAAGTTTCGCGCCCAACGGCAGCATGGTAATTTACGCCACCATTCATGGTGGCCGTGGTGTCCTCGCCGCCGCGTCCGTCGATGGCGGCGGGAGCCAACGACTCTCCCAGGATTCAGGCCAGGTCCGCGAGCCGGCCTGGTCACCCTTTATGCGGTAAGGAGCCCAGCATCATGCGAGCCTTTTCTGTTTTCCACACCCCGTGGCTTGTCCTCTTGATCGCCGGGCTGACGCTGTCTGGATGCTCGACCACCCCGGAGCAGGAGAGTCCGCAGCCGATGGCGACCACTCCGGCGCCGCTGCCAAGCGTCCAGCGGGAGACCACGACCACGACCGCCCCGGTCGAGTCGCCCCGCCCGACCTATGCCGGCCCCTGGGAGGATCCAGCGAGCCCGCTCCATGACCGTACCATCTACTTCGACTACGACAACGCGGAGATCAAGCCGCAGTATGTGGCCCTGGCACGCACCCACGCGCGCTACCTGGGCAGCCATACGGCAACCCATGTCACGCTCGAAGGCCATACCGATGAGCGTGGAACGCGCGAGTACAACCTGGCCCTGGCCGACCAGCGCGCCGACGCGGTGCGACGCTTCATGCTCGCCGAGGGCGTCCTGCCCAATCAGATGTCGAATCTGAGCTATGGCGAGGAGCGCCCGGCCGATCCGGGGCACGGCGAGCAAGCCTGGCGCCTGAATCGCCGCGTGATCATCCAATACCGAGGGGGCGATCAGCCATGAAGCATACCTTGCCACGTTCGCTCCTGGCCGCTGCGGTCATCGCCGTGCTCGCCACGCCAGTCGCGTTCGCCGATTCGGAGCTCGAGGGTCGTCTCGGTCGACTGGAGCGCATCCTGGAGAATCAGAGTGGCTCGGAGCTGCTGTTACAGGTACAGCGACTCCAAACGGAGATGCAGGATCTGCGCGGCATGGTCGAGCAGCAAGGGTTCGCCATCGAAAAGCTCCAGCGCCAGCAACGCGATCAATTCCTGGATCTCGACTCCCGGCTCAATAGCGCGCGGCAGCCCGATCAAACCGGCAAGCCCGAAGGCGCGACGGCCGCCGGCGACGCCAAGTCAGCCCTGCCTCCGGGCGTGGTCGACGCGAGCGGTCAGGAGATGCCAGCGCCCGCCGGGGCCACGCCAGCCCCCGCCCCAGCGGAACCTCCGACGCCATCCAGCCCAGGGGCCGTGGGGATTCCCTCCCTGCCCGCGCCCGAAACCGTCGGCGGGAGCGAACGCGATCTTTACAGCAGCGCCTTCGCGCTCCTCAAGGAGCGCAAGTACGAGGAATCCAAAGCCGCCTTCAACGAGCTGCTGCGCCGCTATCCTCAGGGCGATTACGCCGACAACGCCCGTTACTGGCTCGGCGAGACCTACTACGTCCTACGCGACTACCCCGCCGCCATGGCCGAATACGACCGCCTGGTCCAGCTCAACCCGAGCAGCCCCAAGGTACCAGGAGCCCTGCTCAAGATTGGCTTCATCCAATACGACCAGCGCGACTTCGACCAAGCCAAGGCAACCTTGGCGCGCGTCATCAGCACCTACCCCAACAGCACCGAAGCCCGCCTCGCCAAAAGCCGTCTGGAACGCATCGGTCGCGGGACAGCGCCCTAAAGCCCCGTGCAAACGCCAAGCTTCGTGCCGTGCCCACGCCATTGAGCGTGGCATACAGCCACAGGGCGAACAGGATCTCGGGGATGATCGCGGCGTGTCCGCTGGCACCTTCCACCGAGCGAATGTCCGCGTACATCCGACTCAAATCGGCCCGCTCGACCCAGGCCCAGACGACCCGCGCCCGATGCCCTTCGGGCAACAGCGCGTCCAGATCCCTCGGGCGCAGTTCCAGTTGCATCCGCTTGGGCAGGCGCGCCCGCGCCACACCGGGTGCCGGCTCCTCTCGCGGCTCCGCCGGTGCCAGCCTGTCCGGGTCGCTGTCGAACAGGCCGGGCCGGAGATCGTCAGCCATCGTTTGCTCGCCGAGGTCATCTGCTTCGATGGGGCCATTTTATCGTTCCCCAGGCGCAGCGACCAGGCAGCGAGGTTTTTCATAGGCCCTCAGCCTTGCCAGGAAGCGCCGCAAGGTCGCTTGGAACGATGACTACGGCGCCAAGGCATTGTTCGGCAAAACATTTACGCATCCTCGCCGTTGCACATCGGCGAGGATGCTTGAAAATTCGGCGCAGTCCACTATAATTCACAATTCACCGCGCCCTTAGCTCAGTCGGTAGAGCATCTGACTTTTAATCAGGTGGTCGCGCGTTCGAGTCGCGCAGGGCGCACCATAAAATCA
>CAWFSC010000015.1:0-53919 GCA_963818415.1 uncultured Gammaproteobacteria bacterium
GCTCCACGGAGGAGGTTGTGAGCGAGTTGGACCGGATCCTGTTGGCGTTGATTGACGCCGAGTATACCCGTCACCCGTTCGATGGCAGCCGGCGCCTGGTGGTCTTTCTGAAGGCGCACGGCCAGGCGGTGAACCGCAAGCGCGTGCAGCGACTGATGGGGATCTTGGGTCTCGCGGGCATGGCGCCGGGACCCGCCACGAGCGCCCCCCACCCCGAGCACACGATTTACCCGTCTCGGCTGCGCGGAGTCGAGGTCACGCGCCCGAATCAAGTGTGGAGTACGGAGATCACCTACGTCCGTCTGGCGCCTGGTTTTGCCTACTGGGTGGCCATCGTCGACGGGTACGCGCGCCGTGTGCTCGCCTGGCGTTTGTCCAACACCCTGGATGCCGGATTCTGTGTGGACTGTCTGGAAGAGGCGCTGCGTGCCCACGGCAGGCCCGAGATCTTCAACACCGACCAGGGGGCACCGTTCACCAGCGCGGCGTTCACGGGCGTGCTCCTACGCGAAGGAATCGCCATCAGCATGGATGGACGTGGGCGGGCACTCGACAACATCTTCGTCGAGCGACTGTGGCGCAGCGTCAAGGACGAAGATATCTACTACACCAGCTTGCCCGAGTTGCTCCTGGGACTGACCGAGTATTTCGCCTTCTACAACGGCGAACGCCCTCACCAATCCCTGGGGTACCGGACGCCGGAGGCGGTCGACCGCTCGGGGGAAGGCGGGGGAGCCAACATCGTGGATCGCTTCGGCGAGACCACACGGGGGCAGCGCCAAACCGCTGCGATTGAGGTCGGCAGCACAACTTAAATTCGGGGAAAAACTGTCCTGGACATGGGGTCCACATTGGCCGCCCGGCCCGGCGCCGCACCTGCGCGCGCAGCGTGTCGTGAATGCGCTGCCACAGGGCGCGATGCGTGAAGCGGCGAAAATACCCATCGACCGTTTGCCAGGGCGGAAACTCGCCGTGCGGGAACCACCGCCGGGCGCCGCCCGAGCGCGGGATGTAGAGGATTGCATGGATCACTTGGCGCATCGCCACGCGGCGCGGACATCCACCGGGTCGGGCCTCGGGCAACAACGGCTCGATGATGGCCCCGCGTCGGTCGTTCAGATCAGTCGGGTAGCGCTTCTTGCCCCGGCGTGTTTTGATGGCCATCGCGAAAAGGCCGAGATTCTAACGGATCCCCCGCGCCAGGACTTTCAAAACACGCTCTGACCGGCTGGCCGGTGAGGTGACGCACGATCAGAGTTTCAAGCCCCTTTTCGCTGGTGTCAGTCGTGGCGATCATCGCTTGGGCGCTCCGTTGCCAGTGGCAGGAGTGGACGCAGTTGTCCAACAAAGCGCTCAGCTTCGGCGACTGCCCAGCCGGCCATCTCTGTGTCAACCTGATCGCCGGTGTAATCCGCGACCAAGCGGATGTCGGCGACTCGGTTCAATGCCCGGCCAAGCTCAACCGACACCCGTCCAGATTTGACCAGATGCAGGCTGAAAGCCGTCATCAAGCCGCTATGCGTTTTGGCGATCTCCGCCGGTGTCGGTGCCTGAGTCGCCAGCAATGCCGCGCGCGCCGCGTCAAACATGGCGTAATAGGCACGGTTGCAGGCGCCGTCCACATCGCCATGGTTGAGCAGGAGGCGGGCCGATGTCAGGGCACGTTCGGCCTTGTCCAGCAGCTCGGCGGCGTTCACAAGGGGATCCCCTCGCGCTGGATGTTCTCGATCAGACGGGGATTGGAGTAGGTCTCCGGGTGCGCCCAGTCGTCCGTCCAGAGTGGCAGGGGCTGAATGTAGACGCCAGTTTCGAGCAGGACATCGTAGGCCAGATCCGCCAGTTCCAGCCGGGTCTGCATCAGCGGGCGAGGCGGCCCGTCCAGCAACACCGCGATGTCGGTATCGCTGTCCGGGCGGGAGGTGCCGCGTGCTCGACTGCCGAATAGCATCGCCGCCCGCACTGGATAGACTTTAGCGACCGATGATACGAACTGACGCGCGGCCTGTACCGTGGTGGTATCCAGGGAAACTGTTGATGGCTCAGTCATCGGATACCTCCTCATCCTCCAGCGCGTCCTCTGGCGAATCTGGATCGGATAGCGCGGCAAGGTCTACCTCGTCGATCAGATCATCGGGGGCGGGCGTCCAGCCACGGACATCGATCTGGCCGATGACGACATCGGCGATCAGGCGGTCGCGGTATTCGCGGATAAGTGAAATCTCCTGTTTTACCCTTTCGATAGCGACACTCTGCTCGCGAGTTGCTGTCCGAAGAGCCAGCAGTATTTGATCTTGTTCGTCGAGAGGAGGCAACGAAATGCAGAAATTTTTGACAAAATTCGATGTGACGCGCTGCTGCCCGGCTGCTCCTGTCATCGCGTCTGCTCCCAGTGCTCTAAATGTTTTGAGCGAAAGCAGACTGGAAAGGAAGGCCGGACGAATTCGCTTTAGGTTGGGGCGCAATACATAAATTCAGTCGTGCCAAAGCCAATATCAGTTAACAGGCAATGCCGCGCCCGGCGTTGAAATCGATGGCCTGCTTGTCTTGAACGATCCAGCCCGCCGCCATGAGTTGCCGGTCGATCGCGTCGCGCGCTTGTTGCTCGGGGGTTTGGTTCGGCGTGGTGCTGGTCATTCTGGCTCCTGCCCCTGCCTCTCGTGCTCACCAACTTCGCTTGCCGCAGGCTCGCGCCCTCAACCGTACCGATCATGAGATCGCTGGCCATCACCGCACAGCGCTGGCATCCAGCCCCGTCAAGCCAAGCGTCAAGGTTCCGCAAGGGGGCAGAATACCACTGCCGATTGACGAAGATCGCGACCAAAAAAGACAGCCTGAATGCTGGCTTCGGCCTTGATCATCGATCCGGCCACCCCCGCTACACCGCCACCGGCATCAGATAGGGCTGCTTGGGCAGGCGGGGTCGTCGGCGCGCCGGTCGCGGGGGCAGCGGCATGCGCTGGAGCACCTGCGCGAACAGCGACTCATGGACACGACCGAAGAAGCGTTCGGCGGCGGTCGTGCCGTCGGCGCGATGGATGTGGAAGTTGTGCACGGCGGTGAGCGCTGCAAGCTTGCGGTCGCTCAGGCGATGGCGGCCATGGTGATGCAGAGCCAATTGACCGTTGCGCCCTTCCACACCGGAGCTGCTGCGCTGGAAGCGATCGGCGCATTCGCCGGCCACCTGTTCCAGGCGCGCGCGCTCGGCGCCCGGCAGGGCCTGGAGCGGATGGGCAGGTTGACGCAGCGGTTCGAGCAACAGGCCGCTCAGTGCGCGCAGTCGATGACGCGACTCGGCGTGGGTGCTGCGCGTGGCGACGCGCTCCAGATACAGGGCCGGAATCAGGTGCTTGAGGAGGGCGCGCTCCAGGGTGGGTGGCCGCGCGAGGGCCTCGATCTGCACCTGCAGGGTGGCGAAGAAAAAGTGATGGTGGCCAACAGTTGAGTGGTCAGACGCTGCGCCTTGGCCAGGCGCCCGAGCCGCGTCCAGACCGCATCGAGGCGCTCGGCAACCCGTTCGACGGGCTGTGCCTGCCCATGCTCCAGCTCGTACGGGTGATACAGGATCCCCAGCTCACGCACCAGTTCCCGGGCCTCGGCCTGACGCGCCTGCGCTTGGGTCTGCTCGGTTTCGGCCTGCACCAAGTCCGTCAGGGCGGCCTGAATGCGGGCGGCGAACGCGGGCGGGCGACCGCAGAGACGGGGCGACTGGTCTTCGTACGCCCGCTGCGCCGCCCGCTCAGCCTCCCAGCGCGTCTGGGCGGCGGCCACGCGCGCGGCGGCCTGCCGGACCTGGCGGGCCAGGTGCAAGCTGGTGGCCTTCGACACTTCATGCTGGCCATGGAAGAGGTCCGGCGAATGATGGGCCTCCAGATCCACCTCGACATGCCGGCGCAACGCCGATGCCTCGTCACTGGTGCCTTGGATCACGTCGACGCTCAACCCGAGCAGGGCCACTTGCAGCGCCTGCGTCCAGGTCGCGGCCGTGCGATCCGCCGCGGACTGCTCCAGAAGCAGAAAGCCCGACACCGGCTCCAGTGCCACTAAACAGATCCGCGGATGGAAGGTCTCATCCTCACACACCGTCACCGACCGCAGCACCATGTTCACGGCCAGCGCCGCGCGCTGCTCACCCGCCACGGCGACCACCGCCGCTTCCAGGGCGGCATTGAGGCTCTGGTGAGTGCCATAGCTGGCGCCGACGAACGCCGACAGCCCGCTCAACTCGAGGAACTGGCACACCACGCGCACCCCGGCACCGCCTTGCAGGGTGATCGTGAAGTGCGCCGCCAGCACCAGCCCATGCAGCCACTGCACGCCCTCCGGGGTCTCGACAAAGGCCGCCAAGACCGCAGGGGCGGCGCCGGTTTGCACCAATCCTGCAAAGTACTGCGCGCCACGCCAAGGTCGGCGGCCACCTGCCGTTGGGGCTCGCCCACCGCCAGGCGCGCCGCCGCCGTTTCCAGCCGTTGCGCCCGCTCCAGACGCGAGCGGCGCCTCACGACCAACCAACTGTCGACAGCCGTGACATGCGCCGTGGCACCGACCTCGATGTCTGGGCTAAAGTCAATCCTGGCAGGACCTTCGAACATCTTCCTTCACCCTCGGTTCGTTTGCACTTCCAAGGGTACGAAATTTCGAGGGGCCTGCCACTCTCCCGCAGGATTTTCACCAAGTGCCGCACTTGGCCTTGGCCGGAACGATGATCAAGGCCGCTGGCTTCCGCTTGTTCTGGGCCTGACCGCATGCGCCATGAGTGACCTGTCAGCGATCAACTCAACGCCTGTGCCAACCGCTCCACCCAGGCAGCGATCTGCTCTGGCGTCCGCAGGCCGTCCTGGCGGATCTCGATCATGACGTGTGGAATCCCGCGACCCTCGCCATGGGTGGGCAGGGTGAAATCATGCGCGTCCTCGACCCCGTAGGGCTGATTGTCTCCGACGAGCAGGTCGTCATGCCCCGCGAGGGCATCCAGCAGACGTTCGGCGAGCCGCCGATCACGACCATGGGCGATACCCACCTGCCAGGGACGTCGCTGGTCGCCCAGTTGAGGCGTGAAGCTGTGGATGCTCAACAGGCGCGGCGAGGGTTCGGGATGGACGTCGAGCCAGCGCGCGATCGCCCGATGATAGGGTTGAAACAGGGCCGTGACACGCTCGGCGCGCTCCCGCTCGCGGAGATCCTGGTTGCCCGGAATGGACACCCCGGCGCTCTGCGCGGGGATGAGCTCGGGACTCGCCAAGGGGCGATTGAGATCGATCACCAGGCGCGAGTAGCCACCCAGGATCGAGCGGGGCATCGAGCCGCGCCGAGAGCCCGCGCGCGACCGCCGCCGCGCCGGGATCCCAGGCGATATGCTCCATCAACTGCCCGGCGCCGAGCCCCAGGTCGCTGAGACGGCGCGGCACGCGGTTGGCTGGCGTGGTCACAGACCAGCAGGGCGTTGGCCGTCCCTTGCGGGTTGACCACCTCGAACGGCGGCGGTTCGTCGGGGGCGAGCAGCGGATGCGCAGTGGCGGTCTCCTCCGGACCGTTTGGCACCGCCCCGCCCCAGTGCGTATCGCCTGTCATACGCCGCTTGCACCCACCTCATCGCACCAGACCCTGAAGCTCTTGAGCGTCGTCGGACCGAAGACGTTGCTGAGCGGGACATCCGCGGCATCGCGGCCCTGGGCGATCAGCACCCGTCCGATGCGGGGGATCCGGTTGCGCGGATCCAGGGTGTGCCAGCGCCCGCCCAGGTAGACCTCGAGCCAGGCCGAGAAATCCATGGGGTCAGGCGACAGCGGAACACCGATGTCGCCCAGATAGCCGGTGCAGTAGCGCGCCGGGATGTTCATGCAACGGCAGAAGGCGATGGCGAGGTGGGTGTAGTCGCGGCAGACGCCGGTCCGCTCCTGGAAGACCTCGAGCGCGGTTTTGGTGGCGCGGGCGTATTGGTAGCCGAAGGTAATGTGATGGTGAACGAAGTCGCTGATCGCCTGGACGCGCGGCCAGCCGAGTGGCGTGCGCTCGAACAGCGACCAGGCGATCTCGGACAGCCGGTCGGTCTCGCAGTAGCGGCTCCCCTGGAGGTACACCAGGGTGTCGCTGGGCAGATCCTCGACGGCGTGCTGCACCGCCATCGGGATCGATGGCGTCGGGCAGACCGCTGTCGTTGATGACGGCGTCCGTGGTGATGCGGATGTCCCCCGGCGGTGCGACGAGGCGGCTGCACCAGTTGCCGAAACCGTCGCGATAGGCGGTGATCGGAACCGCGGGCTGGGTGACGATGTGATCGGGCGCGAGCAGGTCGGAGACCCGGCTGTAATGGACGTTCAGGGTCAGGATCATGGGCGTGCGCTGAGGGCACGCATACGTCAAGTCATAACCGAACCGAATCTGCATCGGTCAACTCCTGGCGAGAAGCCATTGGTGACAAGGGGGACCGGTTGCGCCTCGTGGCCGGCGCGGATGGTCATTCGGGTCCGTCGAATGGCCAATATTGGCTTCGCCCGGCATCGGAAACGGGCGGGAGGACGGCTCGGTGGCGGGGCGTGATCGCCAGTGACCGGAATAGAGTCCACGACGGGTTCGGGGACGCCGGCCCTTCCTCAGTCGCTCGCCCCGCCCGTGGTGTCGGCCTCTGGCCGCGGGATCAGCCAGCCGGCGATCAGGATCAACAGCACGCCAAACAGCGAGATCCAATACCAGCCGGACAGCGAGGTCGGGCGGTACTCATAGACCATCCCGGCGCTCACCATCAGCCGCCCCTGGCTGGAAACGATCCCGCTGATCCCGAACGGCGTCCGATGATCCGCGCTGTCCGCCGGTTGCGGATCACCCTCGGTGACGAGGTTCTCCGCCCTGCTCGACGAGCCCCAGGGAGTAGAGCCCCTCCTCGCCGCCAATCCACAAGCGATCGCCTTCATTCGAGGCGCCCCGCGCGAGCAACAGCGAGAGCACCCGTTGGCCGTCGAGCGCCGGATGCAGCGACCGCCAGGGCTGGCCCGGTCGTGCTTGCCAAAACAAACCCCGATCGGTCCCCGCCAGCAGCAGGCCGCCCGGGGTGGTGGCGAAGCTGAACACCTTCACCCCATCCGGCAACCCCTGACTGTTCGGCTGCCAGGGGGCACCGGGGTCGGCCGCCAGTGCGGTCAGAACGCCCGAGCCGACCGTCCCGGCATGCAGCCAACGCCCATCGCCGCGCCGCTGGCTGGTCAGACTGTAGATGTTCGCCGCCGGTCCCGGCGCACGCCAGGCACCTTCGGCGAACAGGCGGACACCGTTGGCGGTCCCCGCCAGCAGCCCTCGATCGGTCTGCAGCAAACTACTGATCCGGCCCTCCAGCGGCGGCGCCCCCAGCGGCGCGAAGGCTAGCCCGGCGGCGGTTCCCAGGGGCGTGCGTCCCGGCTCGCCGAGCATGGCCAACACCGGATGACCGCCGAGGGCGAGATGCTCCTGCGTCCACTGCCCGTCGCGGAAACGCCAGACCTCGCCGGTTTCGCGGCCCGCCAGGACGTCTCCGTCGGCCGTGGCGATGAGACTCGTCACATGCCCCGCCCCGAGAGGATCGTTCGGCACGAGATGTGTGCCACCGGGCAAGAAAGGGGCGACAACCGCGAGGAGCAGGCCGAGAAAGGTCAAGGTCAGCGCGAGGGTTTTGCGTTTGTTCATTGGTCTCCGCGTCAATCGAGAAAGGTGCCGGACATTTCGCGCAAGTTGAGCATCAGGTTGGGGCGGGACCGAAAACATCCATCGGTCGCATTCGTGGGCCGATCCTCCCTCACCGGAACCGGGAGCAAGCCAAGGATGGAAGCATGAAGCAGGTCGCTGGATGCGCCGATGGAAGGTTCAGGACGGGTCATCGGCTGATTGAAGGCTCGCTTCGCCCAGCGCCTGTGTTGCCTCCCCTGGCTCGACCGGGAGAAAGCCAGACGCCGCCCTCCCGCGCTCGGCCATCCCGATCGCCCGAACCGGCTCGACCACCAGCCGCTTGCCGTTCAGCAGGGCATCCGCGACCTTGCGGCGCGCCTCCGCCAGTGTGCGCGACAAGGTGGTGCGCGAGATGCCCATCCGCTGGGCACTATCCTCTTGGTACAAGCCTTCGAGGTCCGCCAGACGCAAGGCTTCCAGCTCATCGGCGCGCAGCGCCACAGTCTCCATCCCCCGTCCCGGTCTGCCGCAGGGTTTGAAACAGAGGAAACCCGGATCGAATCCGATACAGCGTGCGCGTCGTCGTCTGCCTGGCACCATGCCTCCCAAGGGTATGTCGCTTTGGTTACCGCGCTCAGTAAAACGCACATATGTGCATCTCGCATTGACAAATATCAGCGTAATTCACTGGGACAAGGGACGAGAATGCCGATCAGCAAAGTCGGAGATTGATTTTCATCCAAGCGACGAGAGGTCCCCCCGCAGATGGGGTTGCACCGCTCGCATCAGCCAGGAGACGTGGATTCATGAAGGTACAAGCTGTCAATCAGACGAGACGACGTGTGCTCGTTACCGCCACCAGCCTGGTCGGCGCCGTTGGCGTTGGTTATGCGCTGGTGCCCTTCGTCGCCTCCATGAATCCGAGCGCCCGCGCTCGGGCCGCCGGCGCGCCGGTCGAGGCGGATATCGGCAAGCTGGAGCCGGGCGCCCTGCTGCGCGTCAAATGGCGCGGCAAGCCGGTGTGGGTGGTGCATCGCACGCCCGAGATGCTCAAGTCCCTGTCGAGCAACGATCCCAAGCTGGTCGACCCGACATCAAGCGTGCCCCAGCAGCCCGAGTATTGCCAGAACCCCACACGCTCGATCAAGCCGGAGTATCTGGTGGCGATCGGCATCTGCACCCACCTGGGCTGCTCGCCGACCTACCGCCCGGAAGTCGCCCCCGAGGACATGGGCGCGGAGTGGAAGGGCGGCTTCCACTGCCCCTGTCACGGCTCGCGCTTCGATCTCGCGGCGCGCGTCTTCAAGAACGTCCCGGCGCCGACCAATCTGGTGATCCCGAAGCATGCCTATCTCAACGACACCACGCTGCTGATCGGTGAGGACGGGAGCGCGTCATGAAACTCGCCATCTCCATCACCGGCCAATCGCTCGACTCGCCCTTCGATGCCCGCTTCGGGCGCGCGGAGTCCTTCTGTCTCGTCGACACCGACACCGGCGACTGGACGGCCCATGCCAATCCGGCGCTGTCTGCCTCGGGCGGGGCGGGCGTGCAGGCCGCGCAGTTCATCGCCAGGCTCGGCGCGCAAGCGGTTGTCAGCGGGGCCTATGGCCCCAAGGCGTATGACACCCTGTCCGCCGCGAACATCCAGCCCCTCCTTGCGCCGGACAATGACAGCCTGCAGCGCCGCCGACATCTCTGGCTGCGTTCAAGGCGGGACACCTGATCCAAGCCGATGGCGCCAGCCACGGCGGCCATCACGGAGGCTAGCGGCGATGCGCATCGTCGTGGCCAGCGGCAAGGGCGGCACGGGCAAGACCACGGTCGCCACCAGCCTGGCGCAAGTCGCCGCGCAACGGGACGCGGTGCGTTTTCTCGATTGCGACGTGGAAGCGCCCAACGCCGCGCTCTTCCTGCATCCCGTCCTCGACAGCCAGCGGGACGTGGGCATCCGCGTCCCTCGGGTGGATGCGGAAGCCTGCACCTATTGCGGCCGGTGCGCCGAGGTCTGTCAGTTCCACGCCATTGCCGTGATCGGCAAGAAGACGCTGGTGTTCGACGATCTCTGTCACGGCTGCGGCAGTTGCACCTGGAACTGTCCGGAGCAGGCGATCAGCGAGCATCTGTCCGTGACCGGCGTGATCGACAGCGGCACCACGCCCGAGGGCATCGCCTTTGCCCAAGGCGTGATGCACGTCGGCCAGGCGATGGGCGTGCCCATCCTGCGCGAGCTGAAGCAATGGATCCCGGCGACCGCGTTCGGCCGGGCTGACGCACCGCGTCGCGTCCTCGACATCCGCGACGCCCCGCCCGGCGCCTCCTGCCCGGTGGTGGAGACCATGCGCGGGGCGGATTTCGTGCTGCTGGTGACGGAGCCGACGCCCTTCGGCCTGCACGATCTGAAACAGGTCGCCGCCATCGCGCGCGAGCTGGGCCTGCCGGCCGGCGTGGTGGTCAATCGCGACGGCATCGGCGACGACGCGGTCGGTGCCTGGTGCGCCGACAGCGGCCTGCCGATTCTGCTGCGCATTCCGATGGAGCGGCGCATCGCCGAGGCCATCGCCAGCGGCCAGACGCTGGTGGAGGCGGAGCCCGCGTATCGACCCCAATTCCAGGCGCTTCTGGAGCGCATCGTCGCCGGGGTGAACCCATGAAACAGCTCGTCATCCTCAGCGGCAAGGGCGGCACCGGCAAGACCAGCGTCACGGCGGCCTTTGCCCATCTGGCGTCCCAGGGGCGGTTCGCCGAGCAGGTGCTGCTGGCCGACGCCGACGTGGACGCGGCCAACCTGGAACTGGTCCTCCAGCCGCGCTTGATGGACACCCAGCCGTTTCGCGGCGGACAGGTCGCCGTCATCGATGAAGACACCTGCGTCCAGTGCGGCGACTGCGAGTCGGTCTGCCGCTTCGACGCCATCGTCGAGCTGGACGGGCGACTGGTGATCGACCCCATCGCCTGCGACGGCTGCGCCGCCTGTGTCTACCAGTGCCCGACCGAGAGCATCGCCATGCAGGAACAGGTGGTCGGCGAGTGCGCGCGCTCCGACAGCCGCTACGGACCGCTCCACCACGCCCATCTGTATCCGGGGCAGGAGAACTCCGGCAAGCTGGTCACCCAGGTGCGGCAGCGCGCCCGTCAGCAGGCGCTGGACGAACAGCGCCAACTGGTGCTGATCGACGGACCGCCCGGCATCGGCTGTCCGGTCATCTCGGCCGTCTCGGGCGTGGATCTGGCGCTGCTGGTGACCGAGCCGACGGTCGCCGGCATCCACGACCTGCGCCGCGCGCTGCAAACCGTCCAGCACTTCGGCGTGCCCGCGCTGGTCTGCATCAACAAGGCCGATGTCTATCCGACGGGCGCGCGGGACATCGAAGCCTATTGCAGCGCAAACGGGATCGCCACGGTCGGCCAGATCCCCTTCGACTTGACCATCGCCAGCGCCATGGTCGCGGGCGAGGCGGTGACCGCCTATCGCCCCGACGCCCCCGCCAGCCTCGCCCTAACCGACCTGTGGGAGCGCGTTCTCGCCGTGCTGATGGACCGGCCTGCGCAAACGGACGACCAGATCCGCGTCAAGATTCCAGAAAACCCCAACCAACACCTCAATCAAACAGGACACCAACCATGAAAATCGCCATTACCGCCGAAACCAGCCAGGGACTCGACAGCCAGGTCGCCCAGCATTTTGGCCATGCCCCCTATTTCATCCTGGTCGACATCGAAGACGGTGCCGTCACCGCGACCCAGGACATCGCCAACCCCTTCGCCGAGGCCCATGAGCCGGGTCAGATCCCCGACTTCATCGCCCAGCAGAAGGCCGAGGTCATGTTGAGCGGCGGCATGGGCGGACGCGCCATCGAGTTCTTCAAGCAGGCCGGCATCAAGACCGCCACCGGCGCGACCGGCACGGTGCGTGAGTCGCTGGAGAAATATCTGGGCGGCACCCTCGCCGCCGCCGCGCCCTGCGCCGAGAGCGTGGCGCACGGACACGGCTAACCACGAAGGAGCGGTCGGGCCGGATACGACCCTTGTCTGTCTCCATCCTGATTGCGTTCGTCCTGACCGCCGCTGTCGTCCTGACACCGGCGGTGCTCCGGCGGGCGTACCGAGCGCCGCGAATCCACGAGCGGGGGACACCCGCCGATTTCGCCCTGCCCTATCGGACACTGCGCATTCCGACCGTCAATGGCAAGACCCTGTTCGCCTGGCTGGTCTCGCCCATTGTCCCCGTCGAACAGATGCCCGCCGTGATCGTGCTACATGGCTGGGGCGGCAACGCGGAACAGATGCTGCCGTTCGCCGCTCCGCTCCATCGCGAGGGCTATGCGGTCCTGCTGCTCGACGCCCGCAATCATGGCCGCAGCGACGCCGACGCCTTCTCATCCCTACCACGCTTCGCCGAGGATCTGGAGCATGGGCTCGACTGGCTCGCCGGTCAGCCTGACATCGACCCGACATGCCTGGCTGTGCTGGGACACTCAGTTGGCGCTGGCGCCGTCCTGCTGGTCGCGGCACGCCGTCACGACCTTGCCGCGGCGATCAGCATCGCGGCATTCGCGCATCCCGGACAACTCATGCGCCGTCAGTTGCGCGGCAACCGCATCCCCCGGCCGCTCCGCTGGCTGATCCTGCGCTGGATCGAGCGGACCATCCAGGCGCGCTTCGACGACATCGCTCCCTGCAAGACTATCCAGCGCGTGACCTGCCCGGTGCTTCTGGTGCATGGAGAGACGGACGCGCGCGTTCCTGCCGAGGATGCGCACAGCATTTACGCCAACCGTCCGGATGGGGCGACCGAGCTGCTGATGCTGCCTGACACGGGACACGACTCCATTGACGCCATCGAGGCGCATGCTGGCGAGCTGGTGGCGTTCCTCCGGAAGGCGTTTGCGGATCGACGCCTGGCAACAACGTCCGATGCAATGGCGTCGGCGTCGATCCATTGACCGATGCGCCTTGTTGGTGCAATCCCAGCCGCTCGGCACACGAGACATCCAGCGGCTTTTGTGGGATGGTTGCTTCCTCCCCGCGGCGTCTGAAACCGCCACTTCAGCCGCGGAACATTTTTTGCTGCCCTTCCGAGATCTCAGCCAAGGAATTCCGTCCCGATGTCCATTCTGGTTGCCCTGAACCACAAGACCGAGTACCAATTCGACCGCTCGGTCAACCTCTCGCCGCACGTCATCCGGCTGCGTCCCGCGCCCCATTGCCGCACGCCGATCCGCTCCTATTCGCTCAAGATCGAACCGGCGGAACACTTCATCAACTGGCAGCAGGACGCCTTCGGCAACTATCTGGCACGGATCGTCTTCCCGGAAAAGACCCGCAAGCTCTCGGTCGAGGTCGACGTCATCGCCGAGATGCTGACGATCAATCCCTTCGATTTCTTCCTCGAAGAGTACGCCTTCTATTACCCCTTCGAATACGACGCCGATCTGAAGAAGGAGCTGGCGCCCTATCTGGAGGTCACCGAGGACGGCCCGCTGCTCAAGGAGTGGCTGAAGGGCGTGGATCTGACCCGGCGCGAGACCGTCTACTTCCTGGTCGACCTCAACCAGCGGCTGCAAGCGGACATCGGCTACGTCATCCGCATGGAGCCGGGCGTGCAGACCTGCGAGCAGACGCTCGGCACGCGGCAAGGGCTCCTGCCGCGACACCGGCTGGCTGCTGGTGCAGATCCTGCGCCATCTTGGTCTGGCCGCGCGTTTCGTCTCCGGCTATCTGGTGCAGTTGACGGCGGACGTGAAGTCGCTCGATGGCCCGTCCGGTCCCGAGGCGGACTTCACCGACCTGCACGCCTGGGCCGAGGTCTATGTGCCGGGCGCGGGCTGGATCGGGCTCGACCCCACCTCGGGTCTGTTCGCCGGCGAGGGCCATATCCCGCTCGCCTGCTCGCCCGCGCCCGCGCAGCGCCGCACCCATCTCGGGGCCACCGACAACTGCGAGGTCGAGTTCTATTTCCATAACGAGATCGCGCGCATCCACGAGGATCCGCGCGTCACCAAGCCCTACACGGCCGAACAGTGGGACGGCGATCGAGTCGCTCGGCCATCAGGTCGACGCCGAGCTGAAGGCGAACGACGTGCGCCTGACCATGGGCGGCGAGCCGACCTTCGTCTCGATCGACGACATGGACGGCGACGAGTGGAACACCGCCGCGCTGGGGCCAACCAAGAAGCCGCTGGCCGAGGATCTGATGCGGCGCCTGCAAGAGCCGCTTCGCACCCGGCGGACTGCTGCACATCGGCCAGGGCAAGTGGTATCCGGGCGAGCAGTTGCCGCGCTGGGCGCTGTCCTGCTACTGGCGCAAGGACGGCGAGCCGGTCTGGCACGACCCCGAGCTGTTCGGCCTGGAGAACACCAGCTATGGCCACGGTCCAGCCGAGGCCGAGACCTTCATCCGCACCCTCGCCCGCCATCTGGGCGTCGATCCGGACCACGCCGACAAGGCGCACGAGGATGTCTGGTACTACCTCTGGAAGGAGGCGCGACTGCCGGTCAACGTCGACCCGCTCGACAGCAAGATCAAGGAACCCAACGAGCGCAAACGCATCGCCCGGCTGTTCAACCAGGGACTCGACCGCATCGCCGGCTATGTGCTGCCGCTGCGCTGGTGGGGCTTCGGGATCGATGGGGGCTGGAAGAGCGGGCGCTGGACCTTCCGCGACGGCAATCTCTTCCTGATTCCCGGCGACTCGCCGATGGGCTTCCGCCTGCCGCTGGACGCCCTGCCCTACATCCCGGACGGCGAGCTGGATCAGGTGCCCGAGCGCAACCCCTTCGAGCCGGTCGCACCCCTTCGCTCGCCCTTCGACGAAGTGGCCCGCCGCTACAGCCGACTGGTCGAGCCGGCCCAGCCGCCCCAGACCATCCGCGAACAGGGCGTGCAACCGCGCGATCTCGCCGCGCGTTACGGCCGGCTGGCGCCCGCCGATCACGCGCATCAGGACGTCCGCCAGCAGATCGCGCTGCCCGACGACCTGCACCCGGACCTGATCCGCACCGCGCTCTGCATCGAGCCGCGCGAGGGCCGGCTCTACTGCTTCATGCCGCCGCTGACCCATCTGGAGCACTGGCTGGATCTGGTCCTCTGCATCGAGGACACGGCCGCCGAGCTGAAGATGCCGATCATCATCGAGGGCTATGAACCGCCCCGTGATTTCCGGCTGCAGAAGCTCGCGGTCACGCCCGACCCCGGCGTCATCGAGGTCAACATCCATCCGGCCGAAAGCTGGGACGACATGGTGCGCGATACCGGCATCCTCTACGAGGAGGCGCGGCTCGCCCGGCTCGGCACCGAGAAGTTCATGCTCGACGGACGCCACACCGGCACCGGCGGCGGCAACCATGTCACCCTCGGCGGCACGACCCCGGCCGACAGCCCGCTGCTGCGCAAGCCGGATCTGGTGCAGAGCCTCATCGCCTACTGGCAGCACCACCCGAGCCTGTCCTATCTCTTCTCCGGCATGTTCATCGGCCCCACCAGTCAGGCCCCACGGGTCGATGAGGCGCGCGACGACCGGCTCTATGAACTGGACATCGCCTTCCAGCAGATGCCCTCGGGCACGGTGCCTCAGCCCTGGATCGTCGACCGGGTGCTGCGCAACCTGCTGACCGATGTCACCGGCAACACCCACCGCACCGAGTTCTGTATCGACAAGCTCTACTCGCCCGACTCGGCCTCCGGCCGACAGGGACTGGTGGAATTCCGCGGCTTCGAGATGCCGCCGCATCACCAGATGAGCCTGGCGCAGTTGCTGCTGCTGCGCACCCTGGTCGCGCGTTTCTGGAAGACGCCCTACGCCCGCAAGCCCATCCGCTGGGGCACCGAGCTGCATGACCGTTTCCTCCTGCCACACTTCGCGCGGCAGGACTTCGAGGACGTCATCTGCGACATGCAGCGGGCCGGTTATCCGATCGACGCCGCCTGGTTCGATCCCTTCTTCGAGTTCCGTTTCCCGCACTACGGCGATCTCGTCACCGAGAACGGCATCGACATGGAACTGCGCGCCGCCATCGAACCCTGGCATGTGCTCGGCGAGGAGGTCACGGCCCAGGGCACGGCCCGCTTCGTCGACAGCTCGGTGGAGCGCATGCAGGTCAAGGTGAACGGCATGGTCGGCGACCGGCATGTGCTGGTCTGCAACGGCCGGCGCGTCCCGCTGCGCCCGACCGGACGCAAGGCCGAGTTCGTCGCCGGCATCCGCTTCAAGGCATGGAGCCCGCCGTCCGGTCTGCACCCGACCATCCCCTCGCACAATCCGCTGGTGTTCGAGATCGTCGATCTCTGGAACCGCCGCAGCCTGGGCGGCTGCACCTACTATGTCGCCCACCCCGGCGGACGCAGCGAATCGAGCTTCCCGGTCAACAGCTACGAGGCCGAGAGCCGGCGCATCGCCCGCTTCCGGCTGATGGGCCACACCTCGGGACAGATCGACCCGCCACCCGAGGAGCCGGCGGGCGAGCATCCCTATACGCTGGATCTGCGTTATCGGCCGGGGTGCTGAATCGAGGCCACGTCCGGTCGACCAAGCGGTCATCGAAGGGACTCGGCGGAACGCAATCTCGATACGGATCACGACGTTTATGCGGGACGGGGGATTCACCCTGTCCCGAACGTTTAACTCACCCCCGACCGCTCGCGACCCTCATTGATCAGACTCGCGGCCGAGTCGGATCTCTTTGATCCTCTCCTGGATGATGAAAAGGACTCCTCTGCCGAGTCATCCGATCTGGAACCCGAGGAATGTCTTGATGGAGAGACAGGTTTCTACGATGGGATCGAAACCATCCGCTGCCTGCTGCCGGAGGTGGCCGATGGCGTTGGAATCCGCATGGCGGATGCGCTGCGGTCGCGCGCGGACACCATGCGGATTCTCTGGCAATCAGGAGTGACGAACAGCTTGATCGTCCGCTGAGACCCGGAGGGCCGTTGGGTGCGGCGGGCTCAGGCAGAGGTCTCGAATACGATGATCCCCGCATGGCCCAGTTCGACATGGCGCGGGCAGTCGACGAAGACCTGAGCCATTGCCTCCCACGTGATGCGGCTCAAATCAGGCATGACGGGGCCTCGGTCGTGTCCATGCATAAAGGCTAGCCACCTGATCAACCCTGTTCAAGCGCTTCGGTTTGGCCATTCCCAGCGGAGCATATGATTCCAGGATTTCGCGCGGTAGCCCTGTGCCCATCACCTTTAATGAAACGAAACGGATTGTGTCATCGCACACCGATACCGTGCCGACCGTCGTTAAACTTGTGCAGGAACGGATACGGCGCAGCCCTCCGAGGTGCGCGAGATCGCCAGCCAATATAAGTCGATGCAACCGTCCGCAGCGTGCGAGTCAACCCCACCCATCGAGGCGAAAGTACGACTGCATCAGGCCGAATTCCGCGAACTGGTCATGTCCGCCTACGACCGGCGCTGTTCGGTTTCCGGCTTGCCAGTCCCGCAACTGCTGCAAGCCGCCCACATCATTCCGGACCGCGACGAGCGCGGACAGCCGGACATCACCAACGGCATCTGTCTCTCGATCCTGCACCACACCGCTTATGACCGAAACCTGTCGGGCATCGATCCAGACGGGCGGATCGTCATCGCCGAGTCCGTGCTCGGGCAGTACGACGGGCCGACGTTGGAGGCGGGGATCAAGGGACTACACGGTCAACAGATCCGGCTTCCGCACCATGAGAGGGATGGGCCGAATCGGGATTATCTGGCTGAACGATTCGAGGCATTTCGGCGGGTGGTTTGAGTGCAAGGAGATCGTTCAGATTAAAGCTGCTTAGTCCGCAAAGAGTAGCCGTTCAGAGACCCGCTACCGGCGTCGGCAACGGAGCTGCCGCGCGACCGGCACGGCGGTCGGCGATGACGCCAGCGAGATAGGTCCAGGGCACATGGCCGCGTTGGCGACAGGTGTCGATGACGCTGGCGAGCAGGGTGAAGGTGCGCGACCCGGCCTCGCTGCGGGTGCCCATCATGATGCGCCGCGCGATCACCCAATGGCGCAGTGCGCGCTCGGCGTCATTGTTTGTGAGCGGCCACTCGGGGTGCTCCAAGACCCGGAAGATGGCGTCCCAGTCGTTCCACAACTCCACCGCCAGGGCGCGCGTCTTCGCGTGCCGGTGCCCGAGCAGACGCACACAGGCGGAGTGCAACTCGGCCAGCAAGTCGGCGTGGAGGCGCGGCAGATCGAGCGGTGGTCCCTCGCGGGCCGCCTGGATGGCATCGATCAGCGTGTCAAAGGTGGTTTGCACCTGGTGCCCGAAGGCTTGTGCCTCGCGATCGAAGCTGTCGATCAACCCCTGCGCCTTGCGCGTCAGATGCGCCCAACAGCGCAACCGCTGGGGCAGATGGCGGTACGCCTGCCAGCCGTCGCTCATCAGCCAGCCGCCGAACCCCGGCAGCAGGCGATCGAGCAGCTCGCGCCCCCGACTGGCGACGACGAACAGGGTGACCGTGGCGCTGGCGAACACCCACAGCCAGCGCAACTGGGCGCCTTGCGGCCACGCGGTCTCGTCGACATGCAGCAGGTCGCTCGCCACGACCGCCGCGATCAATTCCGCTTCCAGGGGCGCGGCGGCCCCTGCCGCCTCGCGCAGGGTCCGATCCAGGGTGCCCACGCTCAGGCGCAACCCCAGCCAGTCGTGCAGAAACTCCCGCATCCGCCGCCGCGACAGGCGAAAGCGCACATGCAAGGCCACGATCAGGGTGGCCAGCCCCGGCCCGACCAGGCGCCATTCGCTCAACGCCACCGGCGCCAGTGTGGGATCCGCGACGACACCTTCGCCGGGACGCGCGCGCGTGACGTGACCGCAAGCGCAGGGGGTCTCATGATAGCGATGGTCGGTCACCTGCAACCGCAGGCCCGGCGGCGCGGGATCGCCCCACACCAGATCGATCGACTGGAAGCCGGCGTAGGCGACGCTGGAGGCGTCCTGCGGCAGCGGTTGACCGCACGCCGCGCAGACCGTGGGACGATGCTGTCGGGTCTCATGCGCCTTCAGCACCTGGGTGCGTCCGACCCCCGGCGCGCCAGGTTGCTTGCCGGCTTGGCGTTTGACCTGAGGTTTCGTGCCGAGCGGATCGGGCGCGGGCGCCTCGGCGGTGTCGGGCGGATCCGCCGGTGGCTCCAGCGGCGTCTGCGCCGCCGCGTCGTCTTCCGCAACCTCGTCGTCCGCCGCCGCGTCCTTCGCCGATGCACGATCCCATGGCGCACGACTGCTCGGCGGTCGGGAACTGTTGTGCGGAGTCTGCCGCAACCGCTCGCGCGCATCTTTCAGATCCGCCAGCAGGCGCAACGACAAACCACGCAACGCACCCTCGTCGAGGGTCTGGACGTAGGCTTCGTCAAGCTGGTTGAGGCTGTGGTCGCTCAGGTGCATCGTCCGACGTGCGGCATCGTTGGGCAGCGAATGGATGGGCGCTCATCCTGATCGGGTTGGGTGGCTGCGATCAAGGGGGTCTCTGTACGGCTACTATTCATTCAATATTTGAGATTTTTCTATAATTTGAAACTTCAGTGAAAAGAGACTGCTAAGCGACTTATTTTCAGGTGATTGAGTGACGCTAACGCAGCCCATGATGGCCGTTTTGAATTTTGGAAACGAGTCATAATAACGGGAATACAAGACCTCATGTTTGACATGCCGCCATAGCCTCTCAATCAAATTGAGATTCGGTGAATAGGCAGGGAGATATAGTCAATTAATACGATCTCCAGACAATCCTATTGAGCTGCAGCATATTGAGTTTCTGGAAGATGAAAAAACGATATGATACGCTCTGCACGATCCTTCAAAGACTCTAAAACGCCATGTAGGCGCTCTTTCAAATCACGCTTATTTTTAATCGACTTTCGACCAAGCTGTTTGTCTTTAATTTCCTCCCAAGCATGCTCATCCGGATTGAGTTCGGGACTGTAGGTCGGAAGATAAAAAAGACGGATTTTTTGGCGATGATGCCAGACAAATTCACGAACTTTTTTTGAACAGTGAAAAGGGGCACGATCAACAACCAAAAAAAGTGGGCGAGTTCGATCTTTGATGAGATTCTTGAGAAAATCAATAAACTCCTTCGAATTAATACGTTGCTCGGTGACGTGATAGTCAAACGCCCCTTGGGCAGTGACAACAGAGAGGATATTGATGCGACCACGCTGACCAGTCACATAAACATCGGGTCTGACGCCACGCTCACCCCAGGTTTTTCCCGAATGGTCTCGTAGATCAACAGCGGCCTCATCCTCAAAGCCAATATCCGCTCCAAGCTTATTCGCAAAACCTTGAATTTTAGGGAATTTATCTTTAACGAATTGCTCGACATCCGCCGGTTCTTGCTCGCGAGCAATGTAGTTTGGCCTTTGATTGGTTAAACCGAGTTGATGTAAGTGATGATTGACTGTTGCACCGATCACATCCACACCATACCGCTCCGAAAGCAACTCCGCTAACAGATCGCAGGTCCACAGTGCCGTGTCGTAACCGAAATCCTCAGGGGTTGAATCAAGAATGGTCTGCTTCATCCACGCATCCATCTCTTCGGTCACAACGGGCGAGGTACCCGGCGCTTTCTTGGTGTCAAGACCCGCATAGCCATCTTTCTGATAACGCTTCAGCCAATCATAAATAACGCTTCGACTGAAACCTAAAATCTTAATGACGTCTTCTGGGCTGTAATGATTTTCCTCAACCGCATGAACCGCGATTTTTCGAAGATAACTCATCACCTCGTCAGGGATTAAACGCGCATCGGAGAGCCAGTTCGGTTTCATGACAAGCCTCATCATCTAATGGTCGTATACCAATATAGACACCTCAACATGTTTTTTGTTCCAGTAAACGTCTGGATGATTAATACGATGACTATAGATGAGTTCAACCTTGAGTTGTGCGGCAAGCTCCGTGACGATGTTGCACTTTTGATAGCGGGCGTTATCCAGAAACAAGGTCACGACCTCATCGGCATGTTTCGCGGCTAATTTTCGAAGCAGATCGCAGACACTCAGCGCATTGGTAGTGCCCCAGCCTATATGATGGCGATCAAGCTAACATCCTGATAGTTAAGGCATGAAGAATTTTTTCATCCTATAGGTTGTGGCACTACCCAGGACTACTCGCTCAATCCGGGGCGCTATGTGGGCGTGGTGATTGAAGAGGACGGGAAGACCGAGGAGGAGTTTATTTCGATGCTCCTTGAACAACAGATTGAACTTGATCTCCTCGCAGATGTATACTCGTTTAATAAAATAGTTGCGAAAAATTTGGTAGTGCCCTGACTTATATGATCTGAATTTTGACTGAACTTATTTGATTATGATTCATTGCCCTGCTTGCAACTCGATCAAGATTGTGAAGAATGGAACAAATGCCACCGGAAAGCAAAACCATCTTTGTCGGGACTGTGGTCGTCAATTCGTTCTTGATCCTTTGGTTTCGGCGATTTCTGAAGAGACCAAATCGCTGATTGATCGACTGCTTTACGAACGGATTTCGCTTGCTGGTATCGCGCGAGTTGTCGATGTCTCTGAATCCTGGCTCCAAAGCTATGTCAATCAAAAATACAAAGGCGTCTCGCGCCAATTAAACGTGCCAAAGTTATCCAATTTTCGACTGGTTGTAGAGTGTGATGAACTGTGGTCATTTGTTTTAAAAAAAGATGAAAAACAATGGGTTTGGATAGCAAAGGATCGTGATTCCGGCTATGTTGTCGGTCTTTATATCGGCTCTCGTGGCATTGATGGTGCGCAATGATTATGGAATTCCTTGCCACGCGACTATCAAGAATTAGCCAATTTCTACAGCGATTTTTGGGAAGCTTATCAAGCCGTTTTTCCGGAATACCGTCACTATGCTATCGGCAAGGAATCTGGACAAACAAATCATATCGAACGATACAACTGCACACTCAGGCAGCGTATTTCTAGACTAGTACGGAAAGCACTTTCGTTCTCGAAAAAACTTGAGAACCATATTGGTGCAATTTGGTATTTTATCCATCATTATAATAGTACTCTCTCGATCTAAGCGCAGCTGTGAAATCATATAAAGAAAGGCACTACCTAAAATTTTAATCAATTCGTCCTGCTTAAAAGCGCCTGCATCCAAACCATTCGCGTATACGGATTGATCCGCCATGTATCATTGCCAATTTTCGACAGAAGACCAGCGTCAGATTCGAGATCAGCGCGACCATCATCCTGATCCAATCGTTCGCAAGCGGATGACAATTCTTTGGCATAAGCATCACGGGCTGCCGCATCGCGACATCGCCGATCTGAGTGACGCGGCTCCAAATACCGTGACAGCGACGATTCGAATCTATGCGGAGAAAGGCTTGCAAGGCATTCTGGAACGCCGTTTTCATTGTCCTGGTAGCCAACTCGATCCCTATCGCTCACAGCTCGTGTCATATTTCTCAGCGCATCCGCCACGGACCTTGAAAGAGGCTGCCGCCGAGATCGAACACATCACCGGACTCTCGTTCACGCGCGCCCACGTGCGCCATGTTCTCCTCTCGGTTGGACTGAGCCGAAAAAAACAGGAAGCGTTCCAGGAACGCTGGAGGATACCAAACGAGAAGAGCAAAAGGGGTAGTGCCACAACCTATAGGATGAAAAAATCCGCAAAACCATCTTTATCAATAGCTTAGCTTGATCGCCATCATATAAGTTGTGGCACTGCCTAGTCCTGCTCCTTGATCTCGTCCAGATCGGCCAGTTTGCACAGCCCGGTGACATCCTCGTATTTCGGCCTCGGGGAAGCGTTCCTGTAACCAGTGGAGATGGGCGAAGCGGCTTTCGGCGTTTCTGACCTCGGCGTGCAGGGCTTCGAGCGCGGTCTTGAGTGCCTTGGTCTGGCGGTCGGCGCTTTGGCGTTTGCCGTCGGCCTTGGCCTGGTCAGCGTAGTTCTTCTCGTGGCGGCGGACGGCCTTGTCGACCTGTTTGAGAGAGTCGTGCAGGGCGGTGAAGAAGGGATCGAAGGTGGCGCGCAGTTGCCGTTGAGCGGCGTTCTTCTCCTCCACGCTGGTCTGCTCGCCGTGCTGTTTCAGGTAAGCGGCGTAAGCCTGTTGCAGCGCGTCGAGCTTGTCCCAGCTTTTCACCAGGCCGGCGACAGCGTCCTGGCCGGATTGGTCGTCGAGGACGTCGAGGATGCGCGCGGACACTGGCTCGACCTGGGTCTTGTTCTCGGCGAGGCGTTCCATGCCCTGCTCGAAGTAGCGGTCGATGAGGGCAATGAACTGGTCGCGTCGGCCCTTGCGCAGGCGGCTGATGATGGCGATGTTCTGGATCTGCTCCTCGGAGAACTCGCGGTGGGCGCGGTCGATCTGGGTGAAGATGTTGCGGGCGTCGATGAAGAGGATGCGCGCGTCGGTCTTGGCCTTGTCGAAGAACCAGAGGGTGGCCGGGAGGGTGACGGTGTAGAACATGTTCGACGGCAGGGTGAGCATGCCGTCGATGAGATTCTTCTCGATCAGGGTGCGGCGGATATCGGCCTCGGTGTGACGCGCGTCGGAGGCGGAGTTGGCCATGACCAGGGCGGCGCGGCCGGTTTCCTTGAGCGAGGTGGCGAAGAGGTTGATCCAGAGATAGTTGGCGTTGGGGACGGTCTCCTTGCCCTGCTCCGACTTCTTGGCCTTGGTCTTGTTGCGCGGGATGCCGTAGGTGTTGAAGCGGCGGTCCTTCTCGACGGCTGAGAGCGCGACGTCGTCGACGTTGAAGGGCGGATTGGCCAGCACGTAGTCGAACCGGCCGAAGGAACCGAAGTCGTCGGTGTAGTAGGTGATGGCCGGGGCGATCTCGCCGCGCAGGCCGTTCACCGCAAGGTTCATGCGGGCGAGCTTGACGGTCTCGCCTTGCTTTTCCTGCCCGTAGACGAAGACGCTGGTGTCCTTGCCCTGGGCCTCCAACTCGTGGCGGTGCGCCGCGATAAAGTCGGCGGACTGGACGAACATGCCTCCCGATCCGCAGGCGGGATCGAAGACGGTGCCGCCGTGGGGCTCGATGATCTCGACCATGAGCCGGACGACGGAGCGCGGGGTGAAGAACTCACCCCCGCCCTGACCTTCGGCCATCGCGAACTTGCCGAGGAAGTATTCGTAGATCTGGCCGAAGACATCGCCGGTGGCGTCGTCCGGGATGTTGTCGAACTGACGCAGGAGGTCGAACGGCAGATCCCTGGTCTCCGGCGTGCGGGTCAGACGGTAGTATTCGTCCTTGGGCAGGCTGCCCGCCAGCTCGGGCTTGTAGTGCTCGATGGACTCCATGGCCCTTTCGATGGCCCTGGCGATATCCTGATCCTCCGACAGGTGAAGGAGGTAGCTGTAGCGGGCGTGGTGCGGAAGATAAAAGCCGCACTTGGCGACGGCGATCTCCTCAATGGATTTTTCGCGGCGGGTGCCCTTGAGCGCTCGAACTCGGCCTGGATGGCGTCTTCGTGGCGGCGGTAGTTGATGTCCGCGAACTTGAGGAAGATGAGGCCCAGGACGGGCGTGCCGTATTCGGATGCCTTGAGGTCGGAGTTGGCGCGCAGGTTGTCGGCGGCGGACCAGAGGTCGTCTTCGAGTCGCTTGAGTTGATCGCGGGTCATGTGTGGATGATGGCGGGGGCTTGTTCGGTATGAGTGAGTCGCTTGCGCGCAGCGGGAATGTCGGCATCGCCACCGATCAGTCCCGCACCTTGGATGCCTTGCGCGCAGTGTAGTGCCCCAGTGGACGTCAGCAACAGCCGTTCGGCCGCCGCTCGCCCACGTGCGTGACACTCGTCCGCATGGCGTTTGTCTGACCTGCATCAATGCAGGCGAGACGCATCCCTTTGGGAATCGCGCCTCCCGGTTTAGTGTCGCGCCCTGCGGGAATCACCCGAAGACCCTATTCCATGCAGCAAGGGCCAGCCTCCCATGACCTCCTCACCCCTCTTCAGTCGCGGCGACCTGGACGGCTTTTTTGGCCTCTTCGTCGACAACCTGCTCCAGATCATGCTGATCGTGCTGCTCGGGCCGACGATCTGCGGCTTCACCTCGCACGCGAGATCGCCGAGCAGATCCTGCCGGCGGTCGCGCTCTCCGTGGTCTTCGGCAACCTCTTCTATGCCTGGCAGGCGCGCCAGCTCGCACGCCGCGCCGGGCGTGACGACGTCACGGCGCTGCCCTACGGCATCAATACCGTCAGCCTCATGGCCTTCATGTTCCTGGTCATCGGTCCGGTCTACCGCGACACCGGCAACCCGGAACTGGCCTGGCAGGTGGGGCTGTTCGCCTGTTTCCTGAACGGGGCGATGGAGATCGTCGGGGCCTTCGTGGCCGACTGGCTGCGCCGCAACACCCCCCGCGCCGCCCTGCTCTCGGCGCTCGCCGGCATCGCCGTGACCTTCATCGCCATGGGCTTCGTCTTCCACATCTTCGCGGCCCCGGCGCTGGCGATGCTGCCGATGATGATCCTGCTCGCGGTCTATGCCGCGAAGCTGCGCCTGCCCTGGGGGCTGCCTGGCGGCTTCGTCGCGGTCTGCGTCGGCGTGCTGATCGCGGGCTTGCTGCACGCGGTCGGCTGGCTGGAGGGCACGACGCCCGCCGTCGCGGCGGATCTCGGGCTGCACCTGCCGCAGCCGGTCCCGGAGTCGATGCTGGCCCTCATGCTCTCGCCCCTGGGCTGGAAGTACTTCGCCGTCATCCTGCCGATGGGTCTGTTCAACATCATCGGCTCGCTGCAGAACCTGGAGAGCGCCGAGGCCGCCGGGGACCGCTATGAGACCCGGCCATCCCTGCTGGCGAATGGTGTCGGCACGCTCTTGGCCGCTGGCTTCGGCAGTCCCTTCCCGACGACCATCTACATCGGCCACCCGGCCTGGAAATCCATGGGGGCGGGGACGGGCTACTCGGTGCTGAATGCCATCGCCATGGGCCTGCTCTGTTTCACCGGAACCTACGCCGTCGTCATGGCCTGGGTGCCGCTGGAGGCGACGCTCGGCATCCTGCTGTGGATCGGGTTGAGCATCACGGCCCAGGCGTTCCAGGAGACGCCCCGCCGGCATGCGCTGGCGGTGAGCCTCGGCATGATCCCGGCGCTGGCGGCTTGGGCCTTGCTGCTGATCGAGACCACGCTGCGGGTCAGCGGCTCCTCGCTGTTCGCGGTGGCGGACAAGTTCGGCAACGATCTCTACATCCACGGGATCATCGCCCTCAATCAGGGCTTCATCTTCACCTCGACCATCCTCGCCGCCATGCTCGCCTTCATGATCGACCGCCGGTTCGACAAGGCCGCCGGCTGGTGCCTCGCCGCGGCGGTGCTCTCCTTCTTCGGCGTCATCCACGCCTATCGACTGACCGAGAGCGGCGTGCAGAACTCTTTCGGCCTGAATGCCGCGCCGGAGTTCGCGGTGGTCTACGCCCTCTCGGCGGCGCTCCTGTGGCTGTTCCATCGCCATGCCCTAAGGTCATCGACGGAGACGGCGGACGGCGTTTGAGATTCGCCGCCTGGACAACCCCGCCGCTTGCGGTGAAGACGAGATCAAAATACGGGACGTCTCGCCCGGATCGCATTAGCCTATGTCCATGCATCCAACCGAAGGATCCATGTCACGCCCATGACCGCAGTCTTCTCACTCTTCCTCGAAGTCGATATCCCCGCGCGCCTGATCTGCGAGACGGAGAACAAGAGCCCAACCTTCGCCATCGACCTCCTCGCCGACGGCCTCATCCCCTTTCCGCAGATCATTCTGCGTCAGCACGGGCATGAGCATCTGATCAATGGCGACCAGATCGCACTGGTCGCGACCGAACCCGATGGCGCATGTCGCTATCGCGCCGAGGTTCCGGCGGGACTCCTGAACGCGGGCGAAGTCCAGGTCCAGGTCGAGGGCTGTCGGCTGAGCGACATCGGCCAGGCTAGCGGTGCCGACTGGGTCAAGACCTTCCGCGGTCTCGTGCTGGAACGACCGCACCGCACGGCCGTCGCCCGCGTGGACGGGGGCGAGCAGCCGAAGCTCTACTTCGGCATCCACAAGCACATGCATCAGCCGTACTACAACACCGTCGACCCGGACTATTGGGACGGCGAGAAGGACCAGATCTTCGGTTCGCGCGGCGGCCCCTATACCGACTTCGTGGCCGCCGCCATCCGCCAGTACGCTCAGGCCGAACTGCCCCACGGCGGGCTGACCTGTAGCTGGAGCGGCTCCCTGATCGAGCAGCTCGATCGCTGCGCCGCGCAGGGCCGCTGCGGCGGACGCTTCGCTGACTGGACCCGCCAGTTGCGCGAGGTGGCGACCCTGACGACGGTGCTCGGAAACCCGCGCCTGGACATCAGCGCCTTCGGCTTCCATCACCCCTTGATGCCGCTGATCCCGGCGCGCGACATCGTGCGCCAGATCCAACTGCATCGCGAGCTGATCCCCAGGATCTTCGGCGCGCCCGCCTCCAACATCCTCTTCCCGCCCGAGACCGCCTTTCACCCGCGCATCATCCCGGCGCTCAATCAGGCCGGAATCCAGGCGGTGATCTACGACTCCATCCATCGCTATCGCGCCTGCCGCGACTATCCCTATGCCGGCCCCAATGAAGGCATGCTGCCGCCGAATCCGGCCGATCAGGTCAACCCGCCGGTCAGCGACTGGCTGCGTCTGCACAACGTCTGGACCGGCTCCGAGATCGCCCCCAGCCTGCTCAAGCCCGAGTATCTGGCCTACACCGACCCGGACGGCGTGACGCACAAGATCATTGGGGTTCCAGCCGAGCGCTATATCGGCAACGAGGACGCGCGCGGCGGCTTCGGGGCGCTTCAGTACCCGGACGTACTCGGCCAGGTCTACCAGCACCTGCTCGACACCAACGGCTTCGACCCCAAACATCCGCCCTTCCTCCTGCTGCATTCGGACGGCGACAACCACGGCGGCGGGGCCGAGAGCTACTACGGCCACAACACCGCCCGCATGATCGAATGGCTGCAAGAGGATCCGCGCTTCGAGCTGATCGGCATCGCCGACTATCTGCAACGCTTCCCGCCGGATCCCGACCAGGCCGTCCATCTGGAGGCCGGCTCCTGGAGCGGCGCGGACAATGGCGATCCGCAGTTCATGAAGTGGTTCAGCCGCTACCGCGAGCCCTATTCGCCCGATCTCAATTCCTGGGCCGTGCTCACAGCGCTGCAGAACGCCGTGCACACGCTGGAGGACGCGCAGCCCAACCACCCGCAACTTGGCGAGCTGACCCGTCTGCTACTCACCGCCGAGGCCAGCGACTACTGGTACTGGACCGGCCAGACCGTTTGGGACCAGCAGGTGACCAACGCCGCCAACCACGCCTGGTCGATCGCCGGGGCGGATTTCGAGCGCCTCGCCGCCAGCCCGGCGGACCGCACCGGCCCCACCATCTTCCCGCCCTGGGTCACACCCGAGAATCCGGGCGGCAAGCAGTGGGGTCAGGGGTGTTTGATGGACGCCCCGCGCGAGGGCCGGGTCCACAGCTTCGTCTTCGATCTCTCCGGGCTGGCGCGCGTGACGCTACACCTGCGCGCGGACGGCGGTGAGCAGGCCATCGCCATGACCGACCTTGGTCCCTATCCCTGCCAGACCGGCGCGCGCGTCACGGCGCATTACTTCGTCGCCGACCTGCCGGTGGGCCTGGGGGATGTGCGCTATTTCATCGAGGCCGAGGACCAGCGGGGCAATGTCGCGCGCGGCGCGCTGGAGCGGATCTACCTGGCCTGAGCCTCGTGAATGGGCAAAGCCCGCGTATTCCATGATCCCGTCGACCGACCCAACCATCAGGACGAGGTGTCCCCATGACCGCCACGACCGTCGACGGCGATGGCCGCGATCCGAGCGCCGCGCTCGCGGACCTGATCCGCGTTCTCCAACAAGACGCCGAGCAGCGAGCCGAGCTGGTAGAGCTGGTGAATCGGTTACTCACGGCCGATACCGGCCCACGCGCGCAGGGGTCGGAAGAGGGCAGCCAAGTCTGCAATCTGCGGCAGCAGATCGAGCGCGAGTCGAACCGCAATATCCGCGCCAGATGGTACGCGGTGGTGCTGGGTCTGTTCGCCGTGATCATCGGCATCGTGCTCTTCTATCTGGTCTTTACGATGGCCCGCAACATGAATCGCATGGAGGACTACGTGTACAACATGGGGCATGCCCCCGGCGATGAGCGCAAACGGGCATTGGACCTGAAGGACCGGGGTCCGAGTTACATGTTCACAATGGCCCACGACATGAGCGCAATGCTCGATGACATGACCCAGATGCGGGAGACCATCGTCTCAATGGGCGGAGACATGCGTCAGATGCGGATCAGCATGATCAAGATGGACGACAACATCGGCGGCATGGCTGGCAACATGTCCACCATGAGTCAGGACATGACAGTCATGAACGGCACCATGGGTCGGATGCAATACGACACCCTCCTGATGCGGCAGGGGGTCGGGGGCATGGCCAGCGACACCAACGCCATGGGCGCGCCCTTTCGGGCGATGAATTCGGTGATGCCGTGGTGATCCGCCAGTCGATACGCGGGCTCTGAAAGGGCTTGGTCGCACCGATTCGCCGCGCCGACCACCGTCATTACGACCGCATGGCCGAAGAGTGCTGGGCTGGGGTGAGCTGGCGAACCCCAACACGCCGCTGAGGATCTGCGTGGATGTGGGCGCGTGAGCCCAAAGGCACGGATGGAACACGCCCCGGCGCGAAGGAGAGCGAGCGCTGGCTCGAAGGCTATGCGCGCGTGGCCGAGTTGGCTGCGCACCTGCCCGAGACACGTCTGGTCTATGTCGCCGATCGTGAAGCGGACATCCTGGCCTTGATGGTGCGTGCCGAGCGCTTGGGCGCCCCGGCCGACTGGCTGGTGCGCGCCCAGCACAACCGCGTGCTGCCCGAGGGTGCGCGTCTGTGGGAAGCGCTCGGTGCGAGCGCCCCGCTGGGTGAGATCCGTTTCACCGCCCCCCGCGGCAAAGGACGACGCGCGCGCGCGGTGCGCCAAGCCCTGCGCATCCAACGGCTGGGCATCCCCGACAGCGCCGGTGGTGAGATTCAGGTCACGGCACTGATGGCCAGCGAGATCGACCCGCCGCCCGGCGTCACCCCGGTCACCTGGCGCCTGTTGACCAACCGTGAAGCCACCACCCTGGAGGCCGCGCGCGAGTTGATCGACTGGTACCGGGCGCGCTGGGAAATCGAGCTGCTGTTTCTGGTCCTCAAGGAAGGCTGTCGTGTCGAGGCCCTGCAATTGGCCAGCCGTGAGCGCCTGGAGCGCGCCTTGGCGCTGTATCTGATCATTGCCTGGCGCGTGACACGCCTGATGCGCCTGGGTCGCACCGTCCCCGACCTGCCGGCCAACCTGCTGTTCGAACCCGAGGAATGGCAGGCCGCCTACATCCTGGCCAAACAGCCACCGCCCGAGAAGCCGCCACGCCTCAACGAGGTCATCCGCCTGATCGCCCGCCATGGTGGATTCCTCGCCCGTAAGGGCGACGGGGAACCCGGCGCCAAGAGCCTGTGGCTCGGCTTGCAGCGGGTTCAAGATGTCGCCGTCGGCCTCAAATACGCCAGTCAATACAAGCGGTTATGAGATGTGTGGAAGGGGATGCCCCAACCCGACGACTTGACCGGCCCCGCTATGACCCCTTGGCGGGAAAGAGCCGCCGTTTGGCCCGCTCCACGAGTTCCAGCGCGCGCTCGAATTCGAACTCGGCGATGCGGTTTTCCAGATCCTCGAAATGCCCATCCAGGGCGGCGTTCAGGAGACTGGCTTCCTCGCGCGCCAGTTCGCGGGCGCGGGCGTTGTCCTCCTCTAGCAGGCTGGTCAGCTCATCCATCACCTGGCGCGCGCGGTCTAAATCGAATCCTGACGGCATCGGGGCAACCGGCGCGCGCCTCGCCAGCGCCATGACCGACGCGAGCGGACGAAACGCGAGGTCGATCGACTCGATCAGGTCGCCGATCTGTTCCTGGTCAGGGATGCCGTCAGCGCGCAAGAGCGTATTCAATTGCCCCGCCTGCTCGGCGATGCCCACCACACCCAGGGTCGCCGAGACGCCCTTGAGGGCATGGGCCAATTGGCGCACCGCCTCGCGGTTACCGGCCGCCAGCGCCTCCGCCATGTGACGCGGATCCTCCGCGTGAGAGGCGATGAAACGCCCGAGCAACTCCAAATACTTAGCCTTGTTGCCCCGCAGTACCGAGAGTCCCCGGCCCAGCTCCAAGCCAGGCAGCATCTCCAGACGCGCCAGGAGGGCGTCGCCCTCAAGGACAGCGGCCAGCGGCTCGGCGGACTCGGGCGTCACCGACGGGACCGCCGGTGCCGTGCCCCCGAGTGCGGCCTCGGGCTTGGGATCCGCTTGCGCGTCCTTCACCGGCAGCCAGCGGATCAAGGCGTCGAACAGATCCCTCGGCTCCACCGGCTTGGGCACGAAGTCGTTCATCCCCGCGTCGAGACAGATCCGCCGATCCTCGTCGAAGGCATTGGCGGTCAGGGCCAGGATCGGCTTCTCGCGCCATGCCGGCAGGGCGCGGAGCGCGCGGGTGGCGGCCAGACCCATCCATCACCGGCATCTGCACATCCATCAGAATCAGGTCGTAGTCGCCCGTCGCCGCCATCTCCAGCGCCACGCTGGCCGTTTTCCGCCGTCTCCACGGCGAGCCCGACGGCGCTCAAGAGATCGAGCGCCACCTCGCGATTGATCGGATTGTCTTCGGCGAGCAGCAGCCGCGCGTCGGCAAAGCGCTGGCGCATCTCGGCCTCGGCCGCCACCCGGTTGGCCAGGGTTGCGCGCGGACCCGGCTCGCCGCGCTCCAGACTCACCGTGAACCAGAAGATGCTGCCCTCGCCCGGGGCGCTCCGCGCACCCGCCTCGCCGCCCATCATGCGGGCCAGTTGCGCGGTGATCGCCAGCCCGAGCCCGGTGCCGCCGTAACGGCGGGTGGTCGAGGCATCCGCCTGCTCGAACGCCTGGAAGAGCTTGGACTGCTTCTCGGGCGGGATGCCGATGCCGGTATCCTGAACCTCGAAGCGCACCCGCAAGCCATCATCCTGCTCGCCCAGCAGACAGGCGCGCAGGATGATGCCGCCGCTGTTGGTGAACTTGAGCGCGTTGCTGGCGTAATTGAGGAGCGCTTGGCGCAGCCGCGTGACATCGCCACGCAGCCAAGGCAGGGTTGGATCGATCTCCACGGTGAGCGTCAATCCCTTGGCCCGCACCTCGTCGAGGATCAGCGAGCACACCTGATCCATCAACAGGCCCGCCGCGAAATCCTCGTGCCCCAGTTGCAGCTTGCCGGCCTCGATCTTGGAGAGATCCAGGATGTCGTTGAGGACGGTCAGCAGGTGCCGCGCGGCGCTGTCGACCTTCTCCAGCCGATTGATATTGATCGGATTGACCAGATCGCGTCGCAACAGGTGCGTCAGGCCCAGAATGGCGTTCATGGGCGTGCGGATCTCATGGCTCATGTTCGCCAGGAAGGAGCTCTTGGCGCGGGCGGCGCTCTCCGCCTGTTCCGCGCGACGCGCCAGTTCCGCCTCCATCTCGCGTTGCGGCTGGATGTCGCGCGCGATGCCCACGGTGCCGAGCACTTGGCCTTGCTCGTCCAGGATCGGCGCCTTGACGGTCTCATAGAGCGTGGACGGATCGCTTGCGATCGGCTCCTCGATAACCTTCTGAAGTCGCGACGCCATCACCTCCGCGTCATCCGCCCGAAGATGCTCGGCCATCGCGCCCGGCCAGAGATCGTGGTCGCTCAACCCGATCACCTCGGGCGGTTCGCGACCCGTGAGCCCGGAGAAGACCCGATTGACCGCAACGTAGCGACCCTCGCAATCCTTCATCCAGGCGATGTGCGGCAGATTGTCGATCAATGCCTGGAGCGAATGGCTCTGCTGACGCAACGCCAGGGTACGCGACTCCACCATCTCCTCAAGGTGATGGCGATACTGATCAAGTTCCTCGGCCAGGCGCTTCTTCTCGGTCACGTCCTCCTTCACGGCCAGGTAATGGGTGATGCGTCCGTCCGGCTGGCGGATGGGGGTAATGGTCGAGACCTCGCAGTAGATCTCACCGTTCTTGCGCCGGTTGATCAGCTCGCCGTGCCAGGACTTCACCTCGGGTGAGATGGTCCCAGAGCGTGGCGAAGGTCGCGCAGGGCGTCAGACCAGACTTCAGGATGCGCGGGTTCTGGCCGACCGCCTCCTCGCGCGTATAGCCACTGATGGCGACGAAGGCCGCGTTGACATACTGGATGCGCCCGCTGACGTCGGTGATGACGATGCTCTCCGGACTCTGCTCCACCGCCAGCGACAGCTTGCGCAGCTCCGACTCGACGCGCTTGCGCTCGGTGATGTCGCGGAAGACACCGCGTCGGCCGAGATAACGCCCGCTTTCGGCAATCACCGGGTTGCAGATGTGCTCGATCCAACGCTCCTGGCCATCGCGGGCACGGATCCGGAAGTGCAGGCAGGCATGGTCCTGAGTATGGGTGGAAACGGCTTCGGCTTGATGCCGGGTCCACAGCTCCACATCGGCGGGATGAATCAGGCGCGCGACCAGGGTCTGATCGGCCATGAAGTCTTCCGCCCGGTAGCCGGTCACCTGGAGGCACGCCGGGGAGACATACCGATATTCGCCTGCCGGACCAAGCCAATATTCCCAATCCGGGCTGTATTCGGCGAGGACGCGATACCGCTCGCGGCTGTCTTGGAGCCGCTGTTCGTCCTGTTGCCGCTCGAAATAGACCGCGACGTGCGCGGCGATCGCCTCCAGCAGCGCCTGCTCCTCATCGAGAAAGAGCGGTCCGTCGATGTCCCAGGGTCGCTCGCGGTAGACCACCAGGATTTCACCCTCCCGCCCCCCTTCGAGCGCGATCCGCGCGGACTGGGTCCAGGGCGTCGGCAGGAATCCCGCCGTCTCGAAGCTGGCGTCCGGCAAGCGCATCCGCGCCTCCGCGAGCGCCGGGAACTGCCAGGCCGCGGGCAGGCGTTCCACCACCCGCTGGAGGACCTGCTCCACCGGCAGCTCGGGCCGGCTGGTCTCGCGCACCACATCGTAGAGCGCCCCAAGCTCCTTCAGCCGCTCCTGTAAATCCACCTCGCGCCGGCGCAGCCGCTCGCTGGTCTCGCAGATGGACCGGCGCTGTTGCACCGCCTCGGTGCGGTCGACCACCGCGCAGACATACTGGTGGGTCTCGCCGGTCAGGTCCGGGATGGGCGCGATGTGCAGATCACCGACGAAGCCTTCCGCTTCGCTCCCGCGAAAACGGATCTCGGTGAACTTCAGGGTGTTGCCATCGGAAAGCCGGTTCCACGCCTGAGTCACGGCCGCGCGGTCCGACTCGTCGATCAGACGGCTGAAGTAGTGCTGGTGGAAATGCATGTGCTGCAGATTGAACAGCACCTGGGCGGCGAGATTGGCCTCCTTGACCAGCCCACGATGGTCGATCACCAGCTCCGCCACCGGCAATCCATTGAAGAACGAGGCGAAGCGCTCCAGGGCGACCTGACTCTCCCGCTGGCTGCGCAGCAGCTCCTCGTTCTGGATTTGCAGCTCGGCCTGATAGATGCGCAGACTCTCCACGAGCGCGGTGAGCTCGACATCGGCACCCTCAAGAAGCTCATCGGCGATATGGAAGCGCCCCTGATGCAGGGCGGCGAGGGCACGCTCGCGAATTTCCTCGGCGGGGGTACCAACGAGGTTGTTCAGGCTACCTCTATCGTCTGGATCGAAGCGATCCACGGTCCTCTGTTTCATCACCCTTCTCGATGAATGATTGACTCATCTCGTCCGCCGTGCGCCGGCAGACTCCGCGTCTGGGGTCGGGCACGTTCCGGGTGCGACCGGCATCCCAGGGCTTCGCCGGTATCGACGCCGAGGCGGAAGCCCACACCGACGTCATTGAGAGACTATGATACAGCAACCACTGATATTCGATTGGCGCCTCGGTCACAGCTTGGAGCATCGTGAGTGATGGAAGATCGGCTCATCCCGCCAGGACGAAGACCGTGCATCGACACCCACGGAAAACACGCTACGGCAACGCTCAACACCGTCCTGAATCCGGCATCAAGCGGCAAGATCGAGCGCTCACGGCCATCGGACCTTAACGGCGTGGACACCCGGTTCCGCAAGCTGTGGAAAGCGATCCGAGCGGCTGATTGCGTGGGGGTTGCGCAGTGGATCAGGTTCGGCGCATCCCGGCTCGGCCGCCTGCGTCATCGCCCGAACGTCCTTCTGAGGAGGCGGTCTCAATTCAGAGCACAGGATGGCTCTAGAATGATAGGGCCAGACAAGAGCCAGAAACGCCTCGGCAAGCCAATGATCCCAACAGCACCCTAGCGCCATGCCCAACGCCGAAGGCCAAAATCACCCCGCCCGCCCCAGTACGGGTCCGCGAGACGCCCTGGGTATCGTCCTGATCTATGCCGTCTTCGCCGGGATCTGGATTCTCTTCTCGGACATGACGCTGGGGTGGCTGATCGGCGACCCAGCCCAGCTTGCGCTCGCCGGCGCCCTGAAAGGCATCGCCTTCATCGCCGTCACCTCGCTGCTGCTGTACCGCATGTTGCGAGACGGCGCGCCGGCGCAACGACGGCAGGCACGCGCGCGCTGCTGGATCGCGCGGGGCTGCCTTTCGCCGCACTCGCCGCTGTGCTCGTCGCACTGACGGTGACCGCCGTGGTGCATACCCTCGGCGAGCACCAGGCCCGGGAAGGGGCACGGCTGCGGGCCATCGCGGTGCAGAAGGCGGAACAGGTCGGCGATTGGCTGCGGGAACGCCAGGCCGACGCAGCGTTCGTGCAAACCAGCACCCATTACGCCGAGGAGTACGAGCGCTGGCAGAACGACGGCGACACGGCCAGCGGCGACCATTTGCAGGCCCGCCTCAAGCGCTTCCTCGGCAACAAAGGCTTCAGCGCCGTCATCCTGCTCGATCCCGATCTGCGGCGGCTGTGGGGCACACCGGAGGCGCCCACCGAGCTTGCGCCCAGCGTCAAGGCGGCAGCCGCAGCGGCGGCGATCGACGGCCAGATCCACCGTGTCGATCCCGATCCCGGCGAGGATGGGCAAGCGCGGCTGGACTTCGTGGTGCCGCTCGCCAGAGCGCCGACCCACGGCGCTGGTCGTCCTGAGGGTGGATCTGGAGACGTCGCTGCATGAGCGTCTGACCGCCTGGCCGGCGCCGGACCGCACAGGCGAGGCATTGCTGTTCCGCCGCGCGGGCGACCAGCTCCTCGTCCTTGGCCAGACTCGCGCGCCTGCGCGCTGGCGCGCCACGCCGTTGGCTCCCGCTCGGAGCCCAGGACTCCCCGGCGCAGTGGCTGCTGCGCGGCACGCAAGCGCCGGGCGCGCTCCTGACCGGCCGCGACGATCGCGGGACCAGGGTCGTCGGCGTGATCGAGCCCGTCCCCGGCACCGACTGGTATCTGTTCGCCAAGCTGGATCAGTCGGAAATGATCGGCGCGGCCGCGAGCGAGGCGGTCTGGATCGGTCTCGCCGGTCTGCTCGCGCTCCTCATGAGCGGCGCGGGTTTTTATCTGCTGCGTCAGCACCAGCGACTGCTCTTGGCGGAGCACATCCGCCAGGCCCAGGTCGAGCAACTGCGCGCCAGCGCACTGCTCGCCGCGATCGTCGATGGCACCCGGGATCTCATCTTCGCCAAGGACCTGGAAGGCCGTTACCTGCTCCTCAACCGGGCCGGCGAACGACTGGTCGGCCATCCCGCCGCAGCCGTGCTCGGTCGGGACGACCGCGCCATCTACCCCGCCGAACAGGCCGAGCGATTCATGGCGCTGGATCGACGGGTGATCGCCGAGGGCGCCTTTCAGACCGAGGAAAGCGCGCTCGCCACGCCCGACGGGGAGCGGATTTTTCTGAGCACGCGCGTTCCATTGCGCGATACCGATGGCACGGTCGTCGGCGTGATCGGCATCGACCGCGACATCACCGAGCGCAAGCAGGCCGAACTCGCCCTGCGCGAGAGCGAGGAGCGTCTGCGTATCTTGATCGAGCACGCCCCGGTCGCGCTGGCCATGTTCGATCGGGAGATGCGCTACATCGCCGTCAGCCAGCGCTGGCTAGAGGATTATGGATTGACGAAGGGCCCCATCCTGGGCCGATCCCATTACGAGGTCTTTCCCGAGATTCCGGAGCGTTTGAAGGCGGTCCATCGCCGTGGTCTGGCGGGGGAGATCGTTCACGCCGAGGACGATCCCTTCGAGCGTCTGGATGGCCAAACCCAGTGGCTGCGCTGGGCGGTGCGGCCGTGGCACGCGGGCGGCGACGCCATCGGCGGCATCGTTATCTTCTCCGAGGACGTCACCGAGAGACATCGCCTCATCGAGGAGCTGGAGCAGCATCGCAACCATCTCGCCGAGCTGGTGGAGGCGCGCACCGCAGAGCTGCGCCGACAGAGCCACGCGCTCCAGGCGCTGCTCGACAATCTCCCGCACATGGCCTGGATGAAGGACCGCGCGGGGCGCTTCATCGCGGTCAACCGCGTGGTCGCCGAGCTCAGTGGACGCCCCCAGGAGAGCATTCTGGGCAAGACCGATTTCGACCTCTGGCCACGTGAAACGGCCGAGCGTTACCACGCCGATGACGAGGAGGTCATAGCCCAGCTTCGCCAGAAGACGGTCGAGGAGCAGGCCGCGGCGAATCCAGACAGCCTCTACGAGACCTTCAAGGCGCCCATCCTCGACGCCGATGGCACGGTGCTCGGCACCGTTGGCTTCGCGCGCGACATCAAGCCGCAACGCGACATGGAGGCGGAGCTGGCGCGCCGCGCCGAACTGGCCGAGAGCGCCACCCGCGCCAAGAGCGCCTTCCTGGCCAACATGAGCCACGAGATCCGCACCCCCATGAACGCTATCCTGGGTCTGACCCACCTGCTACGGCGTGATGGGATGGGCGCGATTCAGACTGAGCGGCTGGACAAGATCGACAGCGCCACCCGGCACCTGCTCGCCATCCTCAACGACATCCTCGACCTCTCCAAGATCGAGGCCAGCAAGTTGCACCTGGAGAGCGGCGATTTCGCGCTGGAGGCACTGCTCGATCAGGTCCGCTCGCTGATCGCCGAGTCGGCGCGGGCCAAGGGTCTGAGTCTGATCGTGAGCACCGACGCGGTGCCGCGCTGGCTAAGGGGCGATGCCATCCGCCTGCGTCAGGCATTGCTCAACTACGCCAGCAACGCGGTCAAGTTCACCGAGCAGGGAAGCATCGCCCTCCGCGCGCGGCTGCTCGCCGAGGATGCGGACGGCTTACTGATCCGTTTCGAGGTCCAGGATACCGGCATCGGCATCCCACCCGAGCAGTTGTCCGGACTCTTCCGCGCCTTCGAGCAGGCCGACACCTCCACCACGCGACGCTATGGCGGCAGTGGCCTGGGACTCGCCATTACCCGCCAACTGGCGCGGCTCATGGGCGGGGAGGCCGGTGCCGAGAGCACGCCGGGGAAGGGCAGCACCTTCTGGCTCGACGTCCGACTCACCCGCGGCCTGCGCACCGCGCTGGACGCGGATATCGGGGAGGGTTCCGCGCCACGTTTACGCGAGCGCCACGCCGGCACCCGTCTGCTGCTGGCCGAGGACAACCCAGTCAACCGCGAGGTCGCGCTTGAGCTGTTGCAGGGCATGGGGCTGGCCGTGGACACCGCCGAGAACGGACGCGCGGCGGTGGAGATGGCGCGGACCGGGGACTATGCGCTGATCCTGATGGATGTACAGATGCCGGTCATGGACGGGCTGGAAGCGACCCGCGCCATCCGCGCCCTGCCCGGCTGGCGCGACAAGCCGATCCTGGCGATGACCGCCAACGCCTATGACGAGGACCGGCGAGCCTGCCTGGAAGCCGGAATGAACGACTTCGTGGCCAAGCCGGTGGATCCCGAGGTGCTGCGCCGAGCATTGCTCGAATGGCTCGCGCCCGGGCGTTGCGACACCCTCACGGCTCCCGGCGTCGCGTCGCGGTCGGAGACGCCATCATCGTCGCCGCGACTCCCGATCCGCTGAGCGAGGTTGTGCTCGAACATCTGACCGCCCTGCCCGGCATGGATCCCACCCAAGGGCTGGCGGCGCTCGGCGGACGCCCGGACAAATATCTCGCCTTGCTCTGCCGCTTTGTCGCCAACCATCGACAGGCCCCGTCCCAGATGGCCGATGCCGCAGCGTCCGGGGACTACGCGACCATCCGCCGCATGGCCCATGAACTCAAGGGCGTATCCGCGACCCTGGGCGCGCGCCGCCTTGCCGAGGCGGCGGAGCACCTCGACGCCCGCATCCATGCGGAACCCAGGCTCGACAGCAACCGCGTGCTCGATCTGATCGAGGCGATCGAGCACGCGTTCGTGGAACTTGAGGTAGCCCTGGAGCCACTTGCCAGCGTGGCGGACGAAGCGCCCGCGTCCGAACCCGAGTCGGCGTTCGATGCGGGCGAGGCGCGATCCCTGCTCGATACCCTGGCGGCGCTGCTGCGCGAGAACGACACCCGCGCCATCGGCTTGATCCGCACCGAGGCGGCCTGTCTGCGCGATGACTTGGGCGCCGACTTCAACCTGCTGCGGCGGCTGGCGACCGGCTTCGAATTCGAGGAAGCGCTCAGGCTGGTCGAGCGACACCGCGCCCCTGCGCGCGCGAACGACTGAGCGGATTGGATCTTGCCAACAGGTCCACAAAACCGAACAGAGCGAATAGAGTCGGCGGGCCGATGGGGGTATAACTAAGGCGATTTCCGGGGAAATTTAGACCAAATTTAATCCGTTCATGGTTCGACAAGCTCACCACGAACGGAATAAATTTCAATGACGTAGAATTTTCCGTTCATCCTGAGCTGTGAGCTTGTCGAACAGTCGAAGGACGAACGGAAAATCGGTCAAGTCTTTCCCGGAAATCGCCTAATGTATTTAGCACGCATGTGCGAGGCAAGCATTCATGACAGCCAAGGCATCGGAGCACTCCAGACTCAGCAATCGAGCGCTCTATCCATCCCGCACCGCCCTTGAGGCCGCCTTCCGCGTCGCGCGCAAGGCCAAGGTGCCGCAGATCCCGGACATCGTGCTCGCCCTGCGGCGCGAAATCAGCAGTCCGGAGCCCGACATCCGGGTCGCCTCCGACCTCATCGCGCAGGATCTCGCCTTGACCGGGCAGCTCCTCAAAACCATCAACTCCCCCGCCTTCAATCCGCGCTCCAAGGTCAGCAGCGTTCAACAGGCGGCCAGTCTGATGGGCCTCAATCGACTCACCAACCTGGTGACCGCCGAAGCCATTGATCAGGCGCTCGGCGCCAAGCAGGGGCCGGTTCGCGTCATCTGGGAATCCATCATGGAGGAAGCGCGCGTCATTGCCGCCGTCGCGCAAGCGCTTCCAATGGTCGGCGAGGACGAAGCCTATCTGTTCGGGATCATGCACGACGTCGGCTGCCTGGTCTTCGCCACGCTCTCGGTCGACTACGTCGCCGAGTGGACCTTGCACAGCAACGCCGAGCCGAGCGAGCTGTTGAGCTACGAAAAGGCCGCCCTGGGCGTCGAACACCCCACGGTCGGTTTCCTGCTCGCCAGCAACTGGCAGCTTCCGGAACATCTGACCCTGGCGATCCTGCATCACCACGCCCCGGGGCACCTGGAGATTGAGGATCCCAAGGTGAGTTACCTGATCGCGATGGCCAAGCTCGCCCACTATCTCATTGCACTCTCGCACGGCACCTGCGACATGCCGGAGATGCGCGCCTACCGGGAGGAAGCCTGGCTGGACCTGAACATCGGCGAGGACGACTGGACGACCCTGTGCGACCAGGCCAGGAACGGGGGCTGGGGCCAATAGGCGCCGACTTCCTCGACACCCTGATCCGCGATATCCAGCAAGGCTACCCGCCCTTCGCGACGCCGCGGGTAGCCCTGCCCAAGGCGTCCCCATCCTCACTCATACGATTACACGGCCCCACGCAGCGCCCCCGCGCGTTTTCTGATGGGCTCGCTCGGCCCCTGGCTTTACACCACGCTCGTCAAGCAAGAGGTTCCGGGCTCCGACTGGATAAGCCTGGCGGACCACCCCAATGGCGGCGGCTCCGAGACACTCGCCAAACGGGTCGAGACTTGCGGGGGATCGCCGCTCCATGCGAACGTCGATGTTTCGGGTCATTCCCGCCCCTGGCCCTCGCGCTCCAGGGCACGGGCGGCTCGCCGCGCCAGGAGGCCGCATGCGTCGTTTTCTCTTAACCTTCATTGGGGTTGGGCTGTTTCTTTTCGCCCTGAGCTACCTTCCCCCCGTGCGGAATCATCTCATTGCACCTTTCACCGACGGCTTAACCATCATTGCCGGCGGTCTGATCACCGCGTTCGGCGGTCAGGCCTGGGTCCAGGGCAATGTCCTGACGATTCCCGGCTTCAGCGTCCGCATCCTCGATCTCTGCAACGGCGTGGAAGCGACCTTACTGCTGTGGGCCGTGCTGCTGGCCTACCCGGCTCCGTGGCGCTATCGCCTCGCGGGCCTGCTGATCGGCTTCGCGGGCGTCCAGGCGCTCAACTTGCTGCGCATCATCAGCCTGACCTACCTTGGCGTGTGGAAACCGGCGTGGTTCCATTGGGTCCACTGGTACGTCTGGGACGCCCTGATCATGCTGGATGTGCTGCTGATCTTTCTGCTCTGGCTGCGCCGTTTGCCGCCCACCGAGGATCCGCATGCGTCCGCCGCGTGACAGCGTCTGGCGCTGGCTGTTGAGCGCGGCCTTGAGTGTGGCGGTCTGCCAGGCCCTCTGGTGGTGGTCTCTCCGGGATCCAGCGCTCGCCGGTTTGGCCCAGGCGGTCGGGGTGCTGAGTCCCGTTCTCTGGCCGGACACCGTGCTGGAAGTACGCATGCAGGAGCACCAGCCCTGGATCGTCAGTCTGATCCCCACACTGACCGATCCGCCGCGTCTGTTCACGGTCCTGCCGCTGAAGTTGAATCGCGCCCTGGTCATCTTCCCGCTGTTCTGGGGCCTGACCCTGGCCACTCCGGGCAAGGGACTGCCCCGACGCTTGCTGCTCGGCACCGCGCTCTTGTTGCCAATCGCCCTGGGCATGGCCCTGCTGACCACTCAGTTCGAGTTTGCCCTGTATCGAACGCACCTGCCGATGCTTTCCCGCGTGCCACCCGCCGACTTCCTGCTGGCGCTCCCGGACACCCCGACGGCCTACTACCTGAGTGGTCTGGGAAGACAGATTTCAGTGCTGGTCTTACCCTTGGTCGCGCCGCTCCTGGTTTGGCTGGGACTGCACGAGGCCTTTTTACGGACCCTCCGACACGCCGGAGTCCCGAAACCCAGGAACCCGCCGAGCGTCCCATCCCCGCACGCCATCTCCAGCGACCCTGCTCCATGAGTAGACTGGGCATCCGCCTTCTGTTCCTGCTCGCGATCAGTGCGCCCCTACTCGGCTGCGATGCTCGCAACGACCAGTACCGTTACGCCATGAAGCTCGTGCTTTCAGGTACTTCGGCAAGCGGTGCGCGAATGCTGAGTGGACTCGCGACAAGCGGCCATGCCCCGTCGCAATTCCGGCTAGGGTTGTTGTACAAGCTGGGAAAGGGTGTGCCGCGCGACCTGACACGGGCTGCGTACTGGTTCGATCAAGCCGCTCGGCAGGACGACCTAGGCGGGCAGTACGAACTGGCGGAGGCGTACCTGCGAGGCGATGGCGTACCGGCATCCCCCTCGAACGCCTTTTCGTGGTTCCACCGATTGGCCGAGCGCGGCTTCGCGCCAGCGCAGTATCAGGTCGCCCAGGCCTACGCCAAGGGGCGGGGCATCGCGCGGGACGACCGGCAATCCGTCATCTGGCTTGAGCGGGCCGCGAAGGGGGGGCACCACGAAGCGGCCCGGCAATTGGCACTCGCGTATCGCAACGGACTGCTAGGCTTGCCACGCGATCCCGAGCAGGCCACCGCATGGGAGCAGACAACCCAACCCCCACGGTTTTGAATCTCGCCGAGGTGATTTCCGTTAGAGGCTTGAACCTTTCAAGGACATCCTCTCCCGCTGTCTCCTGCTCGATCTGGAGACCGGGCCGACCGGCGAGATCCACAAAATCGGGGCCGTCCATCAGGACCAAGGAGACCTTCGTCCAGCGCTATTTCCCCGACCAGCGCGAGGTGCTGGAGCGCGCCCCGCCGGTCTCGCGATCGTCGGCCGGGCCCGCGGGACGCGCGGCCGAGGACGGCAACCGGCTGGTGCTGGCCGGTCCGGGCTCCGGCAAGATCCGCGTCATCGTCCACCGCTGCGCCTTTCTGCTGCGGGTGCGCCGGGTCGACCCGCGCGCTCTGCGAGGCCGCCGGCATCCCGGTCGCCTGGCGGCAGGAACTGCCGCCGCTGCATCGGGTGCGCGAGATCGCCGCCTTCCTCGACCAGCTCAAGACGCACGCGAGCGAACAGATGACGGCCGAGTCGCTGTTGGCTTGGCTTCCGACCAGCGAGAACCCCTGGCGCACGCTGCTGTGCGGCCTGATCGACGATTGGCGGCAGGAGGCGGGCGAGCTGCCCGTCCCCTGCTGGCAGGTCGCCGATTTCTGCTATGAAACGCTCGCGGAGCAGCGGCGCGAGCGCGGCCTCGGGATCGGCGTGCTCCTCGCGACCCTGCACGGCGCCAAGGGTCTGGAGTTTCCGCATGTGCTGATCGCGGATGGCGACTGGAGCGGCAATAGCCCCGGCGAGCCGGAGCGACGGCTGTTCTATGTCGGCATGACCCGCGCCCGCGAGACACTGACGCTCGGCCGACTGCCGGCCGGCGGTCGCCCGAGGATCCCGTCCATGCATCACTCAGAGCACTCAGGCACGGCGACCGACTCTGGCTCGACGCGACCCCGACGCATCTTCTGCTCCGCGATCGCGATGGCAATGGGATCGGCAGGCTTTCGAGCAAGACCTCGGCGTGCTGGCGATCGCGCATGGACCGGATCGAGGACGTCCGCGTGATCGCGCTCCTGAAGCGCGGACGCACGGATGGAGCGTTACGTGCGGGTGACGCCTATCGCTGCGACGTTTGGGAGCACCCCTTGGTGGAGCTGGTTTGGCATTGAATCCGCAGGGGATTCACCGGCTCGCGAACCTCGTGGCGGCGGGCGTGTCGGTCACGTTGACACCCTGATGGCCCAGCGTAGAATAGCCTGGACTCGGCGCCGAGAAGACCTAAGCCATTCATTCCATTATAACTTTAGGATGCGCTGATGAAGCCGCCGCGACTCCGTGGCCGGTGCGAATGAAGCGTGGCTCCGGCGCCAGGAGATTGGGCAAGAATTCTTCGTAGGCAGGGATGAACAACGGAATCCCAGCATGGTTGCGCCGAACGCCAAGGATGCTGGGATTCGCAAGCTCATCCCAGCCTACGACAGACCGCCATACAGACCGCCATTGGATGGTGGAAGCGAATACTTTCACAGTCTCCAGGACATGGAGAGCGTGCGGTCACCATCAGGGCGCGGTATCGAGTCCGCGGAAGTACAGGTCATTTCCAACATCAGGAGTTCTGAATGCATCGCATGACTCGCTATACGCGCACCCTCACCGCGACGTCGATGGGCGCGGTGATTCTCGCTGGCTGCTCAAGCATGCAGCCCACCCCCATGATGCCAACCTATCCGGCGCAGGTCGGCGGGCGTCAGGGGGTATCCGCCGAGGCGGATAGCGTCTGTCGTCAGCAGGCTTACCAGGCGGCGGAAAAGGCCAAGCAGGACAATGTGAACAAAGAGGTCGCCTTCACCGCGATCGGCACCATCGCGGGCGCCGTGATCGGCAACCAGATCACCACCCCAGGCCACGGCGGACCCGGACCGGGCGGACCGGGCGGCGGTCCTGGTGGCCCGGGCCGTGGACACGGGGGCCATGACCTCGCGGGAGCTGGCGCGCTCACGGGCGCCGCCACCGGGGCAGCAATGAGCCAGGGCACCTTGCAGGACACCCAGCAAACCTACGACATCAACTACAACAACTGCATCGAGTCCCACCGAGGCGGCCGCTATTGAGGCGTCCCGAGGCTGACGCCTCGCGCCAGATATCCCCGCGGCGATCCCTGGCGGACCGATGCCTCCGCCGCGGGGGCTGATCGCGACGATGCGCTCCGACAGCCTCCCTATCCCAGCCGGACGCATGCACCGATCGGCATGCCGCCGCCGCACACAGCCGACGACCGGCGCCGGACCTCTGTCCCGCGGCGCGGGGATTGCAACCGCGCAATCTGTGATGGCGCGCACGAATCCATCCGTCCTTCGGCCTCGGCCGCCGCGAACATCCGGGTAAACTAACCATCACTCGTTGTCCGCGACCGACAGCGAGCCGACCGACAGGAGCTACTTCTGGCATCCATGGACACGATCGACTCCTATCAAACCCAGCTTGCCGATCCGGACAGTCTCTTTCTCGACGCCAATGGCTTCCGGGTCCACTACAAGCGTTATGGATCCGGCCCGAGCCTGATCCTCCTGCTGCACGGCAGCTTTCTGAGCCTGCGCTCCTGGAGCCAGGTCACTGCGGCGTTGGCCGAGCGCGCCACCGTGGTCGCCTTCGACCGGCCGGTGTTCGGTCTCACCTCGCGCCCACTTCCCCCAAGCGGGGGCGCCGCGCTCTACAGCGCGGACGCGCAAAGCGACCTGGTGGCCGCCTTGATCGCCAAGCTGGGATTCGAGCGAGCGATTCTGATCGGCAGCTCGACCGGAGGCACCATCGCCCTGTTGACCGCGCTGCGTCATCCGCAACGGGTGCGGGCGCTGGTGCTGGTCGGGGCCATGGTCTACAGCGGCTACGCGACGAGCGAGGTGCCCGCGCCCATGCTGGCCGTCATGAGAACCTTCAAGCCGGCATTCGCCCGCCTGATGAAGGCCATGATCACGCGGCTCTACGACAAGGCGATCCGTAAGTTCTGGTATCGGCGGGAGCGCCTGTCCGACGCAGTGATCGCCGACTACAAGCGGGATTTCATGCTCGGCCCCTGGGACCGGGCGTTCATGGAGCTGTTTCTCGCGACCCGCCGGCTCGATCTGGAGCAACGGCTGGGAAGCCTGCGGATTCCCACCCTGGTCATGACGGGCGAGCACGACCGGGCGGTCAAGCCGGAGGAGAGCCTGCGGCTGGCAAAGGCGATCGCGGGCGCCGAGCTGGCCGTCATCCCGGACGCCGGGCACCTCCCCCAGGAAGAGACCCCCGGACCTTTCCTAGCCGCGTTGCAGGGCTTCCTGGACGCACCGGCGCTGACCCAGGCGGGTGGCTGACATGTCCCGGCTCCACCCAACCAAGCGCGCGATCCCGACGTGAAACTCAGTCGCCTCTCCGCCATCTTCGCCATCACCCTGCTGACGATGCTGGCGGTCAACGGCGCCTTTACACTGCTCGTCTGGAAGTCTCACTCGCTCCTGAGCGAAGCTCAGGATCACCGTCAACGGGCGCTGGTTCTGGTGCAAGCGCTGCGACAGGAATCCGAGCTGCTGGCGCGCCTGGTTGGCCTCTACGCCAACTCGGGCGAGCCGCGATTCCTGCTCTATTACTACGACATTCTGGCGATCCGCGAGGGCAACAAACCCGCGCCGGAGCAGCCCAACCCGAGCATTTACTGGGAGCAGGTCATCGCCGGCGATGTCGCGCATCGGCTCCCTGCACAGGGGCCGCGAGCATCACTGCGCGAGCGCATGCACTCGCTCGGGTTCAACGCGGCGGAGCTGGCGGCACTCGACCGGGTGCTGGCGGCAAACGAGGCGCTGAAACAGGTCGAACAGATCGCCTTCGCCGCGACCCAGGGGCTGTACGACCCCGTCAAGCAGGAGTTCATCTCCGATGGTCAGCCCAACCGGGTCTATGCCCGTGAGCTGATCGACAGCCGGGACTACAACCGGCTGCGGCTGCACCTGTCCGAGGCCATCGAGGAACTGCTGGAGCTGGTGGACCGGCGTACCGGTGACGAGCTGACGGCGGCGCGCGGACGGCTGGAGAGTTGGATCTGGGCTTCCGGGGCGGGTTTCCTGCTCATGGTCGTGCTGGTTGGGTTAGGGATACGGGTCCTCACCCGCCATGTGCTCCAGCCGGTGCAAACCTTGCGCTTGGTTGCTGGCCTGCTCGCCGATGGCCGCTACGATGCCCGCGTCGGTCACCTGGCCGGGGTAGAAGAGCTGGATGTGCTCGGGACCATCCTGGACGGGATGGCGCAAGCGATCAGCGCGGACATCGAGCAACGCGAGGCGATCCAGCGCGAGCTCGAGATCGCCCGCCAGCGCGCCGAGGCCGCCACGCTCGCCAAGAGCCGCTTCCTCGCCAACATGAGCCATGAGATCCGTACCCCGATGAATGCCGTCATCGGGATGATCTATCTGGCGCTAGGCACCCAGCTCAACCTGCAGCAGCGGGACTATCTCACCAAGGCCCAGTTCGCCGCCCAGTCGCTGCTCGGCATCCTCAACGACATCCTCGACTTCTCCAAGGTGGAAGCCGGCCGCCTGGAGCTGGAATGCAACCCCTTCCAACTTGAGCAGATCATCGGCGAGGCTCTGTTGATGGTCCAGCAGCGCGCCCAGGAGAAGGGTATCGAGCTGCTATTCGATGCCCGCGGGCTCTGGATGGTGCGCGAAGGGGGTGAGCTACTCGGCGATTCTTTGCGGCTGCGCCAGATCCTCATCAATCTCCTGTCGAACGCTGTCAAATTCACCCATGCTGGGCACGTCCGGCTGGTGATCGAGCGGATCGACGAGGACGAGCACCAGGTCCAACTGCGCTTCGCCGTCGAGGACACCGGCATCGGCATGACCGGGGAGCAGCTCTCCCGACTGTTCGAGGAGTTCTCCCAGGCCGACGGATCCACCACCCGCAGGTATGGCGGCACGGGACTCGGGCTGGTCATCTCCAAGCGCCTGGTGGAGATGATGGGTGGCAGGCTGGAGGTCGCGAGCCAGCCCGACCAAGGATCCACCTTCGCGTTCCGCGTCGGCTTCGCGCGCGCGGCCGGGCGCGTCAAATCAGATGAGTCATTGCCCCAGGTCGCGCGTCTCAGCGCGCTGGTGGTGGACGATTACCCGGAGGCGCGCGCGGTCCTGCTGGAGCTCCTGCGCCACCTCGGCATCTCCCACCTGGACGACTGCGCCAGCGGCGCCGAGGCGGTCGAGCGGATCGCCTCGGCCTGGGCGGCGGGTACCCCCCATGACCTGCTGATCCTCGACTGGGTGATGCCGGGAATGGATGGCGGCACCGTGCTCCAAAGGCTGCGCGAGCGGAATGTCCCCACGCCCCGCCAGACCATCATCGTTTCGGCCTACGACCTCGGGGCGATCCGCGAGCAGGCGGGGCGGCTCGGCGCGACCGATTTCATCGCCAAACCCATCATGCCGCGCGCCGTCCATGAACGACTCAGGCAGCTCGCCGACGCCAACCCAGGCACTGGCGCGGCGCCTCGCGAGACGGCCCAGCGGACGCTGCGGGGCATGCGGGTTCTGCTGGCGGAAGACAATGCCTTAAATCGCCAGCTCGCCGTCGAGCTGCTAGGTAAAGAGGGTGTACTGGTCGATGTCGCCGTCAATGGCGAGGAGGCGCTCGCCCGTCTCGCGGAACGACCGACGGACTACTACGCCGCCGTCCTCATGGACCTGCAGATGCCCGTGCTCGACGGCTATGAGGCCACCGAGCGTCTGCGCTCGCAGACCCGTTATGCCGAGCTGCCGATCATCGCCATGACGGCGCACGCCATGTCCGAGGAACGCCAGCGCGGCCTGAGTCTCGGCATGCAGGGCTATCTGGTCAAGCCGTTCGAACCACGCGAGCTCTATGCGATGCTGGCCCGATATCACAGCCGCGACGATCACGCCGAGGCCGCCCCCGGAGAACGGATCCCGCCCGCCGCCGAGCCGTCCTCCGAGCTCGCCGCGATACCCGGCCTGGATGTCAAGCGCGGGCTCATGCTCTCGGGAGGCGACCCGGGCCTGTATCACGCGCTGCTGATCCAGTTCCACATCCAGTACGCCGACACCCAGGCGACACTCCAGTCCGCCCTGGAGCAGGGCGACTGGGATCAAAGCATGCGCTATGCCCATACCCTCAAGGGTCTGGCCGGAACGCTGGCGATGGATGACATCCAGGCCGCCGCCGCCGCGTTCGAGAAGGCGGCGCGCGCGCGGGAGCTTGGCATCTTTGGTCAACTCAAGTCCCTGGTCGAGCTCCTTGATCCGATGTTGGCGCGTTTGCACGGGCTCGCCCAGCCTGCCATCCACACCCCTGGCGAAACGACCAGCATGCCCGCCGCGCCCCCCGAGGAGACCGCCCGCCACCTGCGGCGCCTGCGCCGGCTGCTGGCGGAGGGCGACAACGAGGCGGTGGATCTCTGGCGACAGCAGACCGACAGCTTCGCCCTCCTCCTGCCGGTCGGCACCCTCCAGCAGATCAAACATGCCCTAGACTGTTTCGACTTCGATGAGGCACTCTCGCTTCTGACGACGCGGGACGAGGAACATGCGGAGGGCTGAGCCATGATGAGTCTGGACAACGAGCGTCCGACCGTGCTGGTGGTGGACGACACGCCGGCAAACCTGAGCCTGCTCGCCCAGATCCTCAAGCAGGATTACCGCGTCAAGATGGCCAACAACGGCCCGCGTGCACTGGCGCTCGCCATGGCCGCACCCCCCGACCTGGTGCTGTGCGACGTCATGATGCCGGGGATGAATGGCTTCGAGGTGTGCCGCCAGCTCAAGGCCAATCCGAGTACGGCCAGGGTGCCGGTCATCTTCGTCAGCGCCGCGATGGATCTGGAGGACGAGCAGGTCGGCTTCGCGGTCGGCGCCGTTGACTACATCCACAAGCCCGTGACTCCGCCGATCGTCCTGGCGCGCCTCAAGACCCATCTGCAGATCAAGCGCTGGCAGGATTTCATGGAAGACCAGAGCGCCTGGCTGCAACAGGAGGTCGCCCGGCAGGTGGATCAGGTGCTGCAACTCCAGGCCGCGTCCATCCACGTCATGGTGTCGCTGGCCGAGTTCCGCGACGAGGAGACCGGCAATCACATCCGCCGCACCCAGGAATACGTTCGTCGGCTGGGCGGATGGATGATGCGCCAGGGACTCCATCCCAAGATCCTGACGTCGAAGAGCATCGACCAGATCGCCCAGGCTGCCCCGCTGCACGACGTCGGCAAGATCGCCATCCCCGACCACATCCTGCTCAAACCAGCGCGTCTGACACCGGAAGAGTTCGCGATCATGAAGACCCATTCCACGCGCGGTCACGAGATCCTGGAGCAGGCGCGCAAATCCATGGGACGGGACAATCCGCTGCTGATCTTCGCCTGCGAGATCACCCGCCACCATCACGAACGCTGGGACGGCCGCGGCTATCCGGACGGACTGGCGGGCGAGGCGATTCCCCTGGCCGCGCGTCTCATGGCGGTGGCGGACGTCTATGACGCCGTCCGTTCATCGCGCCCCTACAAGCAGCCCTTCACCCACGAGGCGTCGGTGACGCTGATCGCCGAGGGGCGCGGCGACCATTTCGACCCGGACGTGGTGGACGCCTTCGTCGCACTGCAGGGCGAGTTCGCGGACATCGCCTCGCGCTTGGCGGACGACTGAGAGATGCGCTCGATGGCGATCCCAACCGGAATGAACCTGTTCATGACAACCTTACAACGATATTGGATCGCCACGCTGCTTCTGGCGATCCCCCTGGCGGTCCCGCACCCGACGCTCGCCGCGCCCGAGGTCGATGTCTCCGGCTTCGGAACCCTGGGCGCCGCCGGCTCGGACCAAGACTTCATCTACCAGCGTTACATCGACGACGGCGGCACCCTGAATCGCGATTCGCTGGCCGGCATCCAGTTGGACGTCCGGCTCACCGACGCCTGGGGCCTGACGCTCCAGGCCAAGGCGGCGCCCTCACTGGACAGCGATACCGCCTGGGAGCCAACCCTCTCCTGGGCCTTCCTGTCCTGGCGGCCAACCAACGATCTGCTGCTGCGCGCCGGCAAACTGCGGGTGCCGTTGATGCTGTACTCCGCCAATAGCGACGTGGGCACGACCTTCGACTTCGCACGTCTGCCCACCGAGGTCTATTCGCTGACACCCACGTCGGATGTCACCGGCCTCTCGCTCGGCAAGACCTGGCTTGACGGTGAGCGGGAATGGACGCTGGAAGGTTACCTGGGAACGGCTCACACCTACTGGCGCTTCTATGCGCGGACAGGGATGGAGCCGGACTTTCCCGCCGGGACGCTATACGAAGGAGCGGATCTCAACCTGGGCGGACTGGTCCTATCCTTGCGCGATGGCGAGAATACCTGGCGCGTCGGTGTGCACCGGGCCGATGCCAGGATCGATTACGGCCCTATCCCCACCACCTATCCTTTCGTGAGTGTCGCGCAAGGAATCGGCTACTACCAGGTGACGGATTCGATGCCCGGACCTGGCATCACGACCGTGGACACGCTCGTCAATTACGTCTTCACCCTGGGCGCCGAGATCGCCCTCCCCGACGACTTCCGTCTCGTTGGCGAACTTGTCCGGCGCCGGATCACCAACGCCACCCTGGGTCCGGATACCACCTCCGGTTACCTGGCCCTGCTCAAACGCGTCGGGCGATGGACCCCCTACATCTACTGGGCCGGCATCCGCTCCCAAGAGAAGCCGCTGGATCTCTACGACGCCCTCAACAGCAACCGAGTGCCCGATGTCATCACCGGGGCCGCCGAGATCAATGCCTCCCAGCAGTTGGGCGCCGATATATTGAACGCCTACGACCAGCAATCCGTGGCGATCGGCACCTCCTACAGCCTCTCGCCAACGAGCAAGCTCAAGGCCGAATGGATGCAAACCCGCACCGGACTCGTCTCCGGCTTCGTCGACGCCCCGTCCGGCGAGGACAGCGGCGGTCAGCAGATCAACGTCTTTTCCCTTCTCCTACAGCTTTACCTTCTGAGGGTCGAGATGCGAATCCTGCTGACCCTCCTACTGATCTGCGCCCCGCCCCTGCTCGCGGAGCCGGTCGTCATCGGCCACCCTGGAATGCCGCCAGTGGATCCGATCACCTTGCAGCGCATCTACACCGGCAAGGTCGTCGAGCTGAACGGCGTGCGGGTCAGTCCCGTCAATCTCCCCCCAGGAAACGCCCTGCGCCTGCGTTTCCTGAAGCTGTACCTGGGACAGGACGACGAGAAGTACATCGGCTACTGGACGGTGCGCCGCTATGTCGGCAAGGGCACGCCACCCCGCGAGCTGGACAGCGTCGATGAGGTCATCCGCTATGTATCCAAGACCGCAGGCGCCATCGGCTATGTCGACGAGCAGGATTCGACGGCCGGGCTCACCATCCTCGGCAGGAAGCCTTAAGCCGCCCGCGCCTCCCAACTCAGCCCGTTCAGACGCCCGGATGTGACGTTTCGTTTTTACAACAATCGGCGATGCTCGAAATGAATCCATCCTTGGCGTACCGATGCCATGATCAGACAGTGTTGCGCGAAGGCCGACGCGGGCCTAAAGTGCGGGCACTAACGAATACGCCGCCCGTACCCTTGGACACGAAAAGCAGTTGAGCGCGTTGTCACGGGATGTCCTCATGCAAGTCCGCCTGATCGTTCTGGCCTGGCTGTGGTTGATCGCCTCGATCAACCCAGCATCCGCATTGGACCTACCCGCCCAGGACGAGACCTTTTTCCTCAACGGCTTCGGCACCCTCGGCGGCGTCTACAGCTCCAGCGATCAGGCCAGCTTCATCCGCGACAAGAGTCAGCCCAACGGCGCGCGCGGCGGTTTGTTCTGGGAGACCGACAGCCGGCTGGGCATCCAGGCGAGATGGAAGCCACGCGACGACTTCGAGACCATGCTCCAGGTCGTCAGCAAATACCGTTACGACGGCAGCTACCGACCGACGCTCACCTGGGGCTTCCTCAAGTACGCCTTCACGCCGGACGTGGAGTTGCGCGCCGGGCGGCTGGGCTTCGACATCTATCTCAATGCCGATTCGAGCGATGTCGGCTACTCCTACCTCTGGGTACGGCCGCCGGTCGAGTACTACGCTCCGATCTACTACACCCATTTCGATGGACTCGACCTCACGGTCAGACAAGCGATCGGCGATGGCGTCCTCAAGGGCAAGCTCTTCGGCGGCCAGACCGACGAGACCATCGCCTCCAGCTCGGGTTACGACTATCAGCTCAACGGCAGCATGTGGGGCGGGTTGCTGGAGTATCAGCTTCCCCAATGGCTGTTCCGCGTCGGCTTCGACATCAGCACCCTCGACGAGGACTACGAGTCCAGCGCCTACCTGCTGAAGTGGCTGCGGAAGACGCAGTTGCCACAGGCAATCTCGCTCGCCGACGATCTGCGACTGAGCCAGGGCGACTATGTGTTCCTGGCCGCTGGTATCGCTATGCGAATGGCCCCTGGCGCGCCCAATTGGCTGCAAACCATCGCGACACCGACAATCTGGTGTCCCCGAGCGCATCCGCCGGCACCTTCACGCTGGGCTACCGAATCAATCGCTGGACGCCTTACCTGACCTACTCCAGGGCCGAGTCGGATCACCCCCAGGCGGATACCGGACTGCCGAACCGCTTTCCCTACACCATCATCAACACCGCCATCGACCAGGCGTTGACCTTCAACCAATTCGATCAGGACACTCTCTCCATCGGCGCGCGCTTCGATTTCGCGAAGAACGCCGCCCTGAAGATGCAAGTGGATTGGACCCACAGCCGCGACAACCCCTCCATCTTCTGGGTCGACACAGATCCGGACTGGGATGGACGCGCCACCTTGTTCAGCCTCGCGCTGGACTTCGTGTTCTAGGGGGAATGGGCATGAAGACCTTCGACACCCATTCCACCGCCTCGCTTCGAGCCTTGCTCATCCACGGGGCGCCGCGGCTGCTGACATTGGTCCTGGGGCTGTCGCTCGCGCTGGCCAGCCAGGGGGCCGGGCTCGCCGTGATCGTCAATCCGGAGAGCGGCGTCAGCGAGCTGACCAAGGCCGAGGTCATCCACCTCTTCATGGGGCGTCAGAAGCGTCTCCCGTCCGGCGCGACCGCCCTGACCGTCGATCTCGGCGGTCAGCAAGCCGACAAGGCGGATTTCTACGCCAAGTTGGTCAACAAGGATCTCGCCGAGATCAACTCCTACTGGGCGCGCCTGATCTTCTCGGGTCAGGGATCGCCGCCGGTCCAGGCGGAGAGCGTCGCTGACGTGCTGGAGATCGTCCAGAACAACAAGGGCGCGATCGGCTACGTCGAGGCGAGCAAGGTTGGCGCGGGAGTCAAGATCGTCTTTACGCTTCCCTGATCTTCTCCCCCACGGTTTCGTGGGCGGCCTGACTGGCCCGGATCCCTCGAATCCCTCTGTGCTA
>CAWFSC010000016.1:0-167500 GCA_963818415.1 uncultured Gammaproteobacteria bacterium
AAGTAACCATCCCAGGAATACCCTCCTGGCTTCTGATTTTTAACATAACGGACGCATTGCCCACCCCATTCTGCAACTACGTCCACAGGAAAGGAATAAAAAAATCGAAGTGACAAATACAAGAATTTCTTATTCTGACGCATGGCTGATCTCCAATACAATTTTCACAAACTCTCTGCAAATCAAATACCATTGTTATTTATAATCGATAATATCTCCTCTTTGTATTCAGATGATTGCTCGAGGAGTTTGTCAAATATCTCTCGGGCAGAATTAATATTTCCTGATTCCAAATAAATCTTTGCTAGCTTAATATTTATTTCGTCACTGCCTTCTACTTCTAACAAGTGCTTATAAGCTAACTCAGCCTCACTAAGACGATCTTCCGACTTCAAAAAAGAGGCATATACATCCCACACTGAAAAGTTATCTGGATATAGCTGAAGTCCATCAAGCAAAATTTTTTCAGCATCATATGAACTTCCTTGCTGAGTAAGGTACACAGACATTTCTGATAAAATCTGCGGCTTTAATGGATAATCATCTGGAATTGATAATATAAGATTTTCATATTCATATAAAGATCCATTATCACGCATCGCCGACCTAATAAGCTGTAACTCTTCGATAGAAACATCTTTTCCTTCATTCAATTTAGACTGAATGCCCATCGACAAAATGACTATTGCCTCTTTATTATATTTATTAGCGTAAAGAATTTCTGATAAATTAAGCATGGAATTTTCAGAATTGTCATTTTTAAGATAATTATCTATATATACAGAAACATCGGAATTTGACGCGCCGCGTGAAAGCTCTTTGTGAATTCTAATCGCGCCATTCTGAGCATTTAACATTATTGATACTGAATTTTTTTTGTTATTTGATGGATTTTTGTCTTCTTTTTCAATCTGAAAAAAAATCAAACCGTACAATAACGCCACAACTAAGCCTGCCGCAATAAATATAGAAATCATTGATCTTTTTGATTTGTACATGATTCTACAATTTACTGCCTGGAAACTCTTGCTTTAATCACTAATGTTCGGTGCTAGACAGATTCTGTCTAGCACCAAGTCGAGAAGGCCATAGCGCTGACGGTATAATCCGCTGTGCCATCGCGTGGCGTGGCGGGGCGCCAAGCTCCCAGAAGCGTCAAGCTTGGTCAGCTCGCCCAAACCTAGGTAGTGCCATTTTCTATATGATATGCCATTTAGGTGAATAATGACTTCTTGCCCACGATGTGATTCTACAACGATTGTTAGAAATGGAATCAATGCAACCGGAAAGCAAAATTATCTGTGCAAAGAATGCGGCCGACAATTCGTTCTCGATCCCCTGACGTCGCCGATCTCTGACGAGACAAAAGAACTCATTGACCGACTGCTTCTTGAGCGTCTTTCGCTTGCTGGCATCGCACGCGTTGTTCAGGTTTCCGAATCCTGGCTCCAGGCTTATGTCAATCAAAAATACCAGGATATTCCGCGTCAGTTGGTCGTACCAAAGTTGTCTGATTTTCGTCTGACCGTCGAGTGTGACGAGCTGTGGTCTTTTTCTTTAAAAAAGAAGAGAAACAATGGGTTTGGATCGCAAAAGATCGTTGCTCCGGATATGTGATTGGGCTTTATATCGGCTCTCGTGGCATTGAAGGCGCACGAGGTTTGTGGGATTCGTTGCCGCTCGACTATCAGGAACTTGCAAATTTCTACACCGATTTTTGGGAGGCTTATCAAGCTGTGTTTCCCGAGAATCGCCACTTAGCCGTTGGAAAGGAATCCGGTCAAACCAATCATGTGGAACGATTTAATTGCACGCTACGGCAGCGCATTTCTCGATTGGTTCGAAAAACCCTTTCGTTCTCAAAAAAGTTAGAGAACCATATTGGGGCAATTTGGTACTTTATACATCACTACAATAATACGATTCTAGCCAAAGAACGCATGTAAAATCATATAGATAAGGGCACTACCCAAACCTAAAACGCCATCGCCAGGTGGAATCTTCAGGCAAAAAACACGCATTGACTGTGACGCAGTGCGCAAACACGCTAGGATCTTCGTCGCAGCGGACAAAAAAAGGCGGGGCGGACCATCGTCGGCGCCAGCGCGCGCCAATGAGGTGAGAGCCCACGCCCGTCACGTCTTAAACGCAGCGCGGTTAGGGTGGGGAACGAACCCCAGCATCTCGGCTGGCGGTTGTTGGGGTGAGCACGCTCGCCCGAACCTTGGTTGCTGCCGGGCCTCACGCCATATCCAACATCGAGCAAGCACTCGCCGAACCCGCTCCATTCCCCTTCCCGCTCACCTTCCCACGGTCCGTCGAAATGTCATCCCCGACCAGGCTCAGCCGAACGGCCTTGCCGGGGCGGGACTCGCTCGACCGACCTGGATCTTCGGTGTGAGCTTGCGCGGGCATCGCCGCCATTGCTCGACCAAGCCGCGACGATTAGACTTATGGGTTAACCTAGTAGCGAAGTCGATGGTCTCCGCCGGCAAGCCTTCGCCCGCGTCGGGGAACGACCGCCTCCCGACATCGATCCGCAACCTTCCACACCCGAACCAACGCCCCGCAGGAGCCCGCATGGCCATTGAGCGCACCCTTTCCATCATCAAGCCGAACGCCGTCGCCAAGGACGCCATCGGCGCCATCCTGGGCCGGTTCGAGGCCGCTGGTCTGCGCATCGTCGCGGCCCGCATGCTGCACATGAGCCGCGAGCAGGCGAGCGCCTTCTACGCCATCCATCAGGGCAAGCCCTTCTTCGACGAGCTGGTCGGCTTCATGATCTCGGGTCCGGTGATGGTCCAGGTGCTGGAGGGCGAGGACGCCGTGACCAAGAATCGCGACATCATGGGCGCGACCAATCCGGCCAACGCGGCCCCCGGCACCATTCGCGCGGACTTCGCCGACTCCTTCACCGAGAACGCGGCGCACGGCTCGGATTCCGCCGAGAACGCGGCGGTCGAGATCGCCTTCTTCTTCCCGGAAGGCGTCTGCGCCCGCACCCGCTGAACGAGACCCCATGAGCGCCAGCCAGATCAAGCCCAACCTGCTCGACCTCAACCTCGCCGACTGCGAGGCGCTGGTGGTCGGGCTCGGCTTGAAGGCGTTTCATGGGCGTAATCTCTTCAAGTGGATCCATAAGCATGGCGTCGTCGATTTCGACGCCATGACCGATCTCCCCAAGGCGCTGCGCGGTGCCCTGCGGGAAACCGTCGAGATGCGCCTGCCGCGCATCATCCAAAGCCATCCATCGGCCGACGGCACCATCAAGTGGGTGATGGAGTTGCACGATGGGCAGCGGATCGAGACCGTCCATATCCCCGAGGGCAAGCGCAGCACCATCTGCGTCTCCTCCCAGGTTGGCTGCGCACTGAATTGCGCCTTCTGCGCCACCGCGCGGCAGGGCTTCAACCGCAACCTGAGCGTCGCTGAGATCATCGGCCAGGTCTGGCACGCCGCGCGCCAGCTCGACACGCCGCCCACCAACGTGGTGATGATGGGCATGGGCGAGCCGCTCGCCAACTTCGAGGCCGTGGTCAAGGCGATGGAGATCATGCAGGACGATCTGGCCTACATGCTCGCCAAGCACCGCGTGACCCTGAGCACCTCCGGCATCGTGCCCAATATCTATCGGCTGCGCGAAGTGAGCGATGTCTCGCTGGCCGTCTCGCTGCATGCGCCGAATGACGCCCTGCGTGACGTGCTGGTGCCGATCAACCAGAAATACCCGCTCGCCGAGCTTCTGCCAGCGTGCAAGCACTATGTCGCCAACGATCGGCGCCGCAAGGTGACCTGGGAATATGTCATGCTGGATGGCATCAACGACAGCCCGACCCACGCCAAGCAGCTCATCCGGCTGCTTGAAGGGGTTCCGTCCAAGCTCAACCTGATCCCCTTCAACCCCTTCGCCGGCAGCGACTTCGGCACCTCGCCGCCGGAGCGCATTGAGGCTTTCCGTTTGAGGCTGACACGCTCGGGCATCTTCGCAATGACGCGCAAGACCCGTGGCGACGAGATCGCGGCCGCTTGCGGACAGTTGGTCGGCCGCGTCCAGGATCGCACGGGGCGTCTGGTGGCGGCGCCGGTCGGAACCGACAGAATGGTGGCTTCAAGATGAAAGGGCGCGGCCTTCGCTTTCCACTCGTCCTTGTCCTCGGATGTGCATTGACCGCTTGCGGCGGCCTGACGAAATCCCAGAAGGCGGACGAGGAACTGGGGCTTGACCCCGAGGGCAGCCCCGCCGAGCTCTATGTCAAGATGGCCGAGGAATACTACGCGCGCGGCCAGACCGAGGTGGCCTTCCGCCGCGCCCAGCAGGCCATCGATGCCGATGACAAGTATCCGCGCGCGCACATCTGGCTCGCCTTCCTCCTGGCGGAGCTGGGTCAGGCCGATAAGGCGCGCGAGCATTACGACCGGGCGATCGCGCTCGCGCCAAAGAATTCCGACGTCCTCTACGCCTATGGCTCCTTCCAATGCCGCCACAAGCTGTACGCGGAGGCCGACGCGAACTTCCGCAAGGCGCTGGACAATCCGCTCTATAGCACCCGCTGGATCGCCATGACGAGCGCTGGCGACTGCGCCGCCAGCGCTGGCGACAGCGCCAAGGCCGAGGGCTACTACCAATCCGCGATCGCCGCCAATCCGACCTTCGGACCAGCGCTGGCCAAGTTGGCGGAGCTGGCCTACAAGCGGGGCGACGCCAAGACCGCGAAGGACTACGTGGACCGTTATTTCAAGCCGGAGACGGCACGCACCGCCAGCACCTCCTACAGCGTGCTCAAGGTCGGCGCCGCGGTCGAACGCAAGCTCGGCAACCGCAAGCAAGCCGATTATTACGAGACGGTGCTGAAATCGAACTTCCCCGTGGCCCCAACGATCGAAGCCCCGACAACCCGCGACCTGTAGGACACTGAGTTGCCATGACCCTAACGAATACCATGCAAACAGACGACGAAAGCACGGCCAATTCCGAGAGTCCCGGTCGACGGTTGCGGACGCTGCGCCAGGCGCGCGGGCTCGACATCGAGCGGATCGCCGCCCAGCTCCATCTCGATCGAGCCGTCGTGGAGGCCATCGAACAGGATCGCTATGACATCCTGCCGACGCAGGTGTTCGTGACCGGCTACCTCAGAAATTATGCGCGCCTCTTGGCAACCGATCCGGCACCAATCATCGGCGCCTATCGCGACCTGGCGCCCGCGCAGGATGGCCCCGTCGTGCGCGTCGCGATCGGGCCGACGCGGCGGCCGTCCCGGAGCGGTGGCAACCCCTGGGGTTGGCTGATCGGTCTCCTGCTGATGGCCGTCCCCGTCCTCCTGCTCGCCCTCTGGTGGCAGGGAGGTCATGATTCCATGTCACTGTCGACCCTCATGGGACCGAGCGAGACGCCAACCGCGCAGGGTGACAGCACGTCGTCTCAGACCGCTCAGGGCGCGAACACCGAGGCTCCGAGCGAGCCATCCCCCGCCCCGATCGACTCTTTCGGCTCTGCGGTCAGCGTACCGTCCGAAACGATTCCGTTGCGAAGCCCGGACGGGATCGCGCGGCCAGTCACGCCCGAAACCACGCCCCCAGGCACGTCGAGCGTTGCCGAGGAGACGCCAGCCGCGCCGAGCGAGCCGGAACCCGCCCCGGCGGCAACCGACCCGACTCAACCCAAGGAGATCGCGCTCGAGTTCAAGGGCACCACCTGGGTCGATGTGCGTGACGCCGAAGGCAAGATCGCGCTCAACGGCGAAATGCGCGCGGGCGACCATCGCGTCCTGACTGGCAAGCCGCCCTTCAAACTGGTCATCGGCAATACCGCCGCGACGCAGATCACCGTGGGCGGACAGGCTTTCGATCTCCAGAGCCGTTCCCAGGGCAATGTCGCCCGGTTCTCGCTCAATCCCAACCCCGCCGAATGACCATTCAAGGCGCGCAGCGCCCCGCTCGCGCCAGCATCCCCAAGACATGAGCAAGAACATCCAAGCCATTCGCGGGATGCACGACATCCTGCCGGAACGCATCGCCATCTGGCACCGCATCGAGGACACCGCCCGGCGGGTACTGGCCGGTTACGGCTACTCCGAGATCCGCACCCCGCTGGTCGAGGTGACCGAGCTCTTCAAGCGCTCGATCGGCGAAGTGACGGACATCGTCGAGAAGGAGATGTACAGCTTCGAGGACCGCAACGGCGATAGCCTCAGTCTGCGTCCCGAAGGCACGGCAAGCTGCGTGCGCGCCGCCGTCGAGCATGGCCTGCTGGTCCAGCCGCAACGGCTCTGGTACCGCGGACCCATGTTCCGTTACGAACGCCCGCAGCGCGGACGCTACCGCCAGTTCCATCAGATCGGCGTCGAGGCATTCGGCCTCGCCGGTCCGGACATCGACCTGGAGCTCATCCTGCTCACCGCCCGGCTGTGGAAACAATTGGGCCTTGTGGGATTCCGGCTGGAGCTCAACACCCTGGGCGATCAGCCGGAACGCCAGGTCTATCGCGAGCAACTGCTGACCTATCTCCGTCAGCACGCCGATCAGCTCGACGCGGATAGCCAACGCCGTCTGGAGACCAATCCGCTACGCATCCTGGACTCCAAGCATCCCCAGACCCAGGCAATCGTGGCGGATGCGCCGACGCTCATGGACTCGCTGGGCGAGGAGACGCGCGCGCATTTCGAGCACATCTGTCACCGCCTCGACCAGGCGGGCGTCGCCTACCGGGTGAATCCACGGCTGGTGCGTGGACTGGACTACTACAACCGCACCGTCTTCGAGTGGATCACCGACGAGCTCGGCGCCCAGGGCACGGTCTGCGCCGGCGGCCGCTACGATGGTCTGGTGGAACAGCTCGGCGGTCGCTCCACGCCGGCCGTGGGATTCGCGATGGGGCTGGAGCGTCTCGTGGAACTGGCGGAACAGACTGGATTCAGCGCCGAGCCAACGGTCGATGCCTATCTGGTCGCGGTGGGCGAAACGGCGCAGGCAGCGGCACCCGGAATCGCCGAGCGACTGCGTGACACATTGCCGACTCTGCGACTGCTGACCCATTGTGGCGGCGGCAGCTTCAAGAGCCAGTTCAAGAAGGCCGACAAGAGCGGCGCCCGCTTCGCATTGGTGCTGGGCGAGGAGGAGCTGGAGCGCGCGGTCATCGGGGTCAAGGACTTACGCGCGAACAATGAGCAGCGCGAGCTGCGCATCGATGATTTAGCGTCTTTCCTCGCCGCCAGCCTTTAACCGTTGTGGAGACGACGCCGAGAAGATCAGCAAAATCTGGTCGACTGGTCAGAAAAAGCTGATTTCATTGGCGTTTACGATGATCCCCCTATAATGTGCGCGAAGGATCCACCGAACCGGCGCGCCCAGCCAATCCGGCCGAGCCACGTCCGCGTGCCCACGCGGATCGCCGAGCCAAACCGATGGAGATTCCAGTGAGTTACGAAACCGACGAGGAAAAGGTCGAAGCCATCAAGAAGTGGTGGAAGGAGAACGGCATCTCCGTCATCGCGGGCGCCGCGATCGGTCTGGGGGCCATCTACGGCTGGCGTCTCTGGGTCGGCTACCAGAATTCGACCGCGAGTCAGGCCTCCACGGCCTTCGAGCAACTGCTCCTCGACGCCTCCGGCAATCAGCCCGACGCCGTCGCCAGGCAGGCCGCGCTGCTCAAGGACGAGTTTGGATCCACGCCCTACCCCGCATTCGGATCGCTCGTCGCGGCCAAGAGTCTCTACGATGCCGGCAAGGCCGCCGAGGCGATGGCCGCGCTTCAGGACGTCATCGCCAAGGCGCCCGACCCAGCGCTGGCTCGGATCGCCGCGCTGCGCCTGGCCCGCATCCAGGTCGCGGAAAAGCAGTTGGATGCTGCGGCCGCGACGATCCAGGCCCACGACGACAGCCCTGCGTTCGCCGGTGAGTTCGCCGCCGTGCGCGGCGATATCGCCGCCGCGCGCGGCGACGCGGCCGCCGCGCGCGCCGCTTACCAAGAGGCGATCGCGAAAGGCAGCAGCCTGTCGCAACTCATCCAAGTCAAGATCGACAATCTACCCGCCGCCGGTTAGCGCGCACGGAAATCGCCATGATGGGACCCCAACTCAGATCGCTGACCGCCGCGCTCGGCGCGCTCCTCCTGACCACGCAGCTCGCGGGCTGTGGCAGCATCCCCTGGTTTGGCAAGGAGAAGGATCCGACTCCGCCCATCCGAGCTTCCCAACATCGCCAGGATCAGGCCGGCGTCAACGTCCTCTGGTCCGCGCGGCCGACGCGCGGGACCGAGGGGCGGCATCTGCTATCTGGTGCCGGCCATCGCCGGAGGCCGAGCTCTTTGTCGCCGACGCCAAGGGCCGCGTGGCCGCCGTCGCCGCCGATTCCGGGCGCGTCATCTGGGAACGCGAGACCAGGCTGGCATTCAGCGGCGGTCCGGATGTCGCGGGCGACCGGATCGTGCTCGGCACCAGCCAGGGCGAGTTGGTGGCGCTCGTCGGCCAAGGACGGACATGAGCTGTGGCGCGCCCGACTCGAAAGCGAGGTGCTGTCGGTGCCGCGCTTGACCGCCGACGGCAAGATCGTCGTGCATACCCTGGATGACACCCTCTACGGTCATCGATGCCGCAACGGGCAAGGAGCTCTGGCGGATCGCCTATCCGGCGCCCGTTCTGACGCTGCGCGGCAGCAGCACGCCGGCCATCGTCCAGGGCGGGGTTGTCGTCGGACTGTCGGGCGGCAAGCTGGTCAAGATCGACCCCAAGGACGGCGTCTCCCTGTGGGAGGTCGTCGTCACTCGGCCCAGCGGCCGGTCGGAGCTGGCGCGCATCGCCGACATCGACGCGGATCCGGTCCTGATCGGCAACACCCTCTACGTCGGCTCCTATAACGGCGATCTCGCCGCAGTGGACGCGACCACTGGCGACGTCGCCTGGCGACGCGAGCTCTCCGCCCATGCCGGCATCGCCGCCGATGAGACCGGGCTGTTCGTGACCGACTCCAAGGATCAGGTCTGGGGCGCCAACACGAGCGACGGCGCTGGGCGCTGGAAACAGGAACAACTGCTCTATCGTCAGCTGACCGCGCCCGCGCTCGATCGGCAATCGTGATTCTCGTCGGCGATCTGGAAGGCTATCTGCACGTGCATCGACAAGTCCGATGGCCGGCTGGTCGGGCGCATCCGGATCACAAAGAAAGGGGGCATCACCGCGCGCCCGCTGGTGTCGGGCGGACGCGTCTACGTCTATCGCCGAGGACGGCACCCTCGGCCGCCTTGACGGTCGGGCGCGTCACCGCCGATCAAAACGCCCGCGGGTGCCAAGGGCGACGACGCCGGGGCGGCCTCGGCCCCTGATGAACCGGCTCCCTCGGGGTCGGGTACGCTGACGAGGAAACCCCGCTGAACAGCATGCTGCCCGTCATCACCCTGCTCGGCCGCCCCAATGTCGGCAAATCGACGCTCTTCAACCGGCTCACCCGCACCCGCGACGCACTGGTCGCTGACTTTCCAGGGCTGACCCGCGATCGTCAGTATGGCATCGGACGGATCGGACCCGGACCCTATGTGATCGTCGACACGGGCGGTATCGGCACCGCGCCCGAGGGCATCGAGGCGCTGATGGAGCGTCAGGTCCAGCGCGCCATCGAGGAGGCCGATCACCTGCTCTTCATGGTCGATGCACGGGACGGCTGCACCCCCGAGGACATCGAGATCACCCAGCGGCTGCGCCGACTGGGCAAACCCATCGCCCTGGTCGTCAACAAGAGCGACACAACCGACCCGAACACTGGCGGTCGCCGATTTCCATCGGCTCGGCCTCGGCGTCCCCTGGGCGGTGTCCGCGACCCAGGGGGTCGGCGTCAACTCGCTCATCGATCACGTCTTCGAGCAACTGCCCGACACCGACATGAGACGGCGAGACGGCCGACGATCAGTCGGGGATCAAGGTCGCCGTGGTCGGCCGTCCGAACGCGGGCAAATCGACCCTCATCAACCGGCTGCTCGGCGAGGAGCGTCTGGTCACCTTCGACAGCCCCGGCACCACCCGCGACAGCATCTTCATCCCCTTCGAGCGACTGGGTCGGCACTACACCCTGATCGACACCGCCGGTCTGCGACGCCGGGCGCGGGTCCAGGATGTCATCGAGAAGTTCAGCGTCATCAAGACCCTGCAAGCGATCGAGGCATCCAACGTCGTCATCCTGGTGATCGACGCCCAGGAAGGCATCGGCGAGCAGGACGCCACCTTGGCCGGACACATCATCGAGAGCGGTCGCGCGCTCGTGATCGCCGTCAACAAATGGGACGGGCTCGATCCGGAGCAACGCGAGCAGATCAAGAGCCAGTTCGCGCGCAAGCTCGCCTTCCTCGACTTCGCCAAGCGGCATCTGGTCTCGGCCCTGCACGGCAGCGGTGTCGGGCTGCTGCTGGACGAGGTGGACAAGGCGTTTGCGAACGCCACCCGCAACCTCTCGACGCCTGAACTGACACGTTTGCTCGAAGCTGCGGTGATGGAGCATCAGCCGCCGCTGGTCAGAGGACGCCGGATCAAGCTGCGTTATGCCCATCAGGGCGGACGCAATCCGCCGATCATCGTCATCCACGGCAACCAGACCGAGGATGTGCCCGAAACCTATCGTCGGTATCTGATCAACCGCTTCCGCAAGTCGCTGGACCTCATGGGCACCCCACTCCGGCTGGAATTCAAGAGCGGGTCCAACCCATTCGCGGGCAAACGCAATACGCTCACGGCCAGGCAGATCAATAAGAAGCTGCGGCTTAAACGATTCACTCAACGCAAAGGCTGATGCATCCGCCCCAGGTCGCGCACGACCTGGGGCATGGCCTTTGGCTCGCATCGCCGGACGGTGCGGTCAGAAGACCTTGACGATCTCAAGTCCGATCAGGTGCGCGTCCATGGAGTAATCGCCATTGACCGCAGTCGTGCCATTGAGGTCGCTACCGGTGTATTTGGTGCTGCTGCTGTAGTCCCGATCCTCGCCCATGACATACATGTAAGCCGCCTCAAGCGTCAGCCCCTGACCGAGCTTCTGGGCCACGCCGATGCTGAAGAGATGGCGGTCGTTGTCCGGTACCCGAGCACTGAAATGATCGTCCCCTTGGCCGGTCTCGTCGTAGGTGTAGCCAAAACGCAACTGGGTCTGCGGACTCACCTGATAGGTCGCTCCCAGGCGGTAGGCGTTGGCATCGTCCCAGTCGTTTTGGTCGCTGAAGATCACCGCACCCGTGCGCTTGCTGGTGATCTTGAGATCGTTGAACTCGCTCCAGCCGGTGCGGGTCACATCCAGTTCGACCGCCAACTGTTGGTTGAAGGCATACCTGGCACCCAGTTGCAGCCGCCAGGGCAGGTCGACATCGAGTTCGGCCGTTTGCGCCCGCGACAGAAGCCCAAGCGCCACGAGGGTATCGCTGTTGGGCGTGAAGTCGCCTTCCAGACCCAGGGTCGCCGCCGAGCGGAAGGCCGCGCCGAAGCTCCAGGGGCCTTGTCGATAGAGCGCGCCAAGATCGAAGCCGAGCCCCTCGCCGTCGCCGCTGACCGCGCCCGCCGTCGAGGCGAGCTTGGCTGACTTGGCCCAGTAGAGATCCAGGCCAGCGGAAAGACTCAGATTGTCGTTGACCTTGTAAGCAGCGGTTGGACTGAAATCCAGGATCTCGAGCTTGCTGCTCGTCGGATGTTTGAGCGGCACATTGGGATTGAGCGATGAGGGCACGGAGAGTGCGCGGGTACCGCTCACCGCCGGGAAGGTGCCATCCTGCCAGCGTGTTTCAAGCCCAAAGGGTGTCGTGACGCCGAAGCCAAGCCGCCATTGCTCATTGAGCTTGAGCGCGCCCTGGATCATCGGAACCGCCGTCCACTCCGCGCCCTGGCTTTCATGGCTGCCAGTCGCGGTGTCCACGCTAAAGCTCGGGTTGATGATATAGGTTCCGACCGCGATGCTAGAGGTGTCATGGAATCCCATGGCGGCCGGATTGTAAGCATAGGCGCCAGTCTCTTCCGGATTGGCGACCAGTGCATTGGAAGTCCCGATACCGGCCGCCGATGACTCCGGCAGCATGAAGCCAGCCGCGCTGGCTGGATGTTGTACTCCGCACACACCCGCCACGAGCAGCAGCGCGATCGAGTAAGTGTTCCTGTTATTGAACATGAGGCGTTTCCTCAGGTTGATATTTTCATTGTGTTGCCTGTCGGCTACATCGAACTCTATGCGATACCAGGGTGCGAATCCATTATTTGTCGCGAGCAATGACCATGTATTAAATATACGACACGCTCACTGAAGGATCGCCCCGTCCGTCTGAACGCCGAGTGAATCATTTATACTTTCGGGCTTTCCGAACCGCCCCAGTGTCTACTCATGCACCGTACCGACGATCTGCGCATCCGCGACATCACCGAAGTTCGCTCGCCGAGCGAGTTGCATCACGAATATCCCCTCTCGGAGACAGCGGCCGACACCGTCCACGACACCCGTCACGCGATTCAGCGCATCCTCCATGGCAACGACGATCGTCTGCTGGTCGTGGTCGGCCCCTGCTCGGTCCATGACCCCGAGGCCGCGCTGGAATACGCAGAGCGCCTCAGGCCGCTGCGCGAGTCGCTCGCGAGCATCTGCTGGTGGTCATGCGCGTCTACTTCGAAAAACCGCGCACCACGGTCGGCTGGAAGGGACTCATCAACGATCCGAACCTCGACGGCAGCTTTGAGATCAACAAGGGACTCGGTATCGCCCGCAAGCTGCTGCTCGATCTCAACGAGATGGGGATCCCGGCGGGCACCGAGTTCCTCGACCTCATCAGCCCCCAATACATCGCCGACCAGGTGAGCTGGGGGGCAATCGGCGCGCGCACCACGGAGAGCCAGGGCCACCGCGAGCTGGCCTCGGGGCTGTCCTGCCCGATCGGCTTCAAGAACGCGACCAACGGCGACGTCAAGGTCGCGATCGACGCCATTCATGCCGCCGCGCGTCCGCATGTCTTCATGTCGGTGACCAAGGAAGGCCAGTCCGCCATCTTCAGCACCACCGGCAACGTCGACACCCACATCATCCTGCGCGGCGGACAGCGGCCGAACTACGACACCGAGAGCGTCAACATCGCCGCCGAGCAGATCGCCGCCGCCGGCCTCGTCCCCAAGATCATGATCGACTTCAGCCACGCCAACAGCGGCAAGCGGCCAGAGAAACAGGTTCGCATCTGTCAGGACGTCGCCGGGCAAGTCGCGCGCGGGGACCGGCGCATCATCGGCGTCATGATCGAGAGCCATCTGGTCGCCGGCAGTCAGAATCCGAGCGCGAGCGACGACCTCATCTTCGGCCAGAGCATCACCGACGCCTGCGTCGGCTGGGACGACACCGAGCCCATGCTGCGCGAACTGGCCGAGGCGAGCGCGCAACGGCGCGCGTGCTGCTGAGGGCGCGCCTGCCCGACTCTGGACTCCCGCCGTGGCGGCGAGCGGTTTTCGAGACGCAAGATACGGAACGACCACTTCCGGACGGACACTGAGCCGCCGACCGATTGCACACTTTTCGTCTCCTCGGTTAAGGTTTAGAGTTGTAGCGACGACGCTTCCCGCCGCTCGGGGCGGGCTGGAGCGCCGTTACCGGCCACGCCACGGAGACCGACCATGCCAGCTCATCGCGCCTGCTCGTACCGCCGCTTACTGCTCGGCCTGAGCCTCACATGGCTTGTGGCGGATCCGACCTGGGCCGAGTTGTACAAATGCCCGCTGCCCGACGGCCGCGTCAGCTACCAGCAAACCGCATGCATTGGGCAGACCGAGGGCGAAACACTGTCGGTCGACATCCGGGGGCCGGACGGCAGCGAAACCGGCTCATCCGCGCCGACTTACACGATCGAAGGCCAGGCCACGCGGATGCGCACGGAACGCGAGACATTGACCCGCGCGCGCCTCAAAGCAAGACGAGAGGCCGAGGCGGAGGCTCAAGCCACGCGGACGGCGGCGAAATCAAACAAGGAGGACAACCCGGCTCAATGCGCCAAACACCGGAGCGAGGCCGCCAAATGGAAGCAGAAAGTCATGAAGGGCTATCGCACACGCACCGACAAGGAATACAACGAGAACAAGCTCGCCTACCACCAGGCCGAGATCGATCGCTATTGTCATTGAGCGACGAGTCTTGCACCGGGACGCCTCGATCGTCGTTCCGACCGCCGCCTGAGTGACCCGACGGGTGCGAGTCCCGAACCGGAAAGGATTGGCCATCCACCGGAACCCAGTGAGGCATGGTGCGCGGGCGACCCCGGCTGCGAAGCGGACACAGAAGGCGTGTAGGCCGCGTGATTGAGATCCGAAAGCGGCAACCACCGAGCCGACGTCATTCATGGGAAGACAGAATGGTGCCTGGTACGGGTGCTCCGTCGGGGTCGCGCAAAGCAGGTACGCAAGGGTCGCCCCGGAACCCGGGTGAGCCGGCCGCTCTTGGCCGATACGGACATGCGCGAGCCAAATATCACTCTGTACCAGGCGATGGATCAGGTTGCTGAGTGAAAACAGGTGCAACCGTCCAGTGACGAGACAGAGCCGTCCATTCCGATTGGCCGGAACCGTCCAGTCGCGGGAAGCGAAGGCTCAGGTTCGTGACGGTTTCCATGCGGCGCGACGCCTTTCTGGACGCGCATACCGCGTTCGGCTTCAGGACTTCCTGGCCTTGGCGAAGGCATCCGCCATGGTGCCGCCCGCCGCTGGCGGGGCGGGCTTCTGCGCTGGCGCGGGCGGACGCTCATTCCCCGCGCGCTTGGGCGCCGGTTGGCGGGCGGGCGGCGGTCCTCCGCGCGCGGATGGGCGCTCGGCCCGGGCTCCCGATCCCTGATGCGATTCGGCGCTGTCGCCCAGCCGCATGCTGAGCGCGACCCGTTTGCGCGCCAGGTCGACCTCCATCACCTTGACCTTGACCAGATCGCCGGATTTGACGACCTCGTGCGGATCCTTGACGAAGCGGTCGGCCAGCACCGAGATGTGCACCAGTCCGTCCTGATGGACGCCGATGTCGACGAAGGCGCCGAAGTTGGTGACGTTGGTCACGGTGCCTTCCAGGATCATGTCCGGCTTGAGGTCGTTCAGGGTCTCCACGCCCTCCTTGAACTGGGCGGTCTTGAACTCGGGGCGCGGGTCGCGGCCGGGCTTCTCCAGCTCGGCGAGGATGTCCTTGACGGTCGGCAGCCCGAACCGTTCGTCGGTGAACTGCTGGGGATCGAGCCGGCGGAGCGTGCCGCTGTCGCCGATGAGGCTGTGGATGTCCTTGCCGGCGCGTTCGACGATGCGGCGAACGACCGGGTACGCCTCGGGATGCACCGCCGAGGCGTCGAGCGGCTCGTCGCTGTCGGGGACGCGCAGAAAGCCGGCGCTCTGCTGGAACGCCTTGTCGCCGAAGCGCGGGACGGCCATCAGCTTCTTGCGGTTGCGGAAGGCGCCGTTGGCCTCGCGGAACTGCACGATGTTCTCGGCCAGACTGCGATTGAGCCCGGAGACCTGGGTCAGCAGGGGCACGGACGCCGTGTTCAGATCCACGCCGACGGCGTTGACGCAGTCCTCGACCAGGGTATCCAGCGCGCGCGCCAGGCGGCTCTGGTTGACATCGTGCTGATACTGGCCGACCCCGATCGCCTTGGGATCGATCTTGACCAGCTCGGCGAGCGGATCCTGCAAGCGGCGGGCGATGGAGACCGCGCCGCGCAGCGAGACATCCAGCTCCGGCAGTTCCTTGGAGGCGAATTCGGAGGCCGAATAGACCGAGGCCCCGGCCTCGCTGACCACCATCGAACGCAGCCCCAGCTCCGGGTGACGCGCGATCAGCTCGCGGGCCAGCCGGTCGGTCTCGCGCGAGGCGGTGCCGTTGCCGATGCTGATGAGCTTGACGGCATGCGTCTTGGCCAGCGCCGCGAGCCGCGCGATGGAGGCGTCCCACTGGTTCTTGGGGACATGCGGATAGATGGTGTCGGTCGCCGCCACCCGCCCGGTCGCGTCGACCACCGCCACCTTGACCCCGGTGCGCAGACCCGGATCGAGCCCGAGGGTCGGCAGCCGGCCCGCCGGCGCGGCGAGCAGCAGCGCCTTGAGATTGAGCCCGAAGACCCGGATCGCCTCCTCCTCGGCGGATTCCAGCAGACGCCCCTTGAGTTCCAGATCGAGCCGCGTCAGCAGCTTGATCCGCCAGGTCTTGCGCACCGTCTCGGCCAGCCAGTCGTCGGCGGCCCGGCCCTGATGGCGGACGCCGAAGCGGGCGGCGACCAGTCCGCGACAGAGCGCGTCGGGATCCTCGCCCTCCCCCGCCAGCAGTTCCAGGCTCAGGACACCCTGATTGCGGCCACGAAAGAGCGCCAGCGCCCGGTGCGACGGCACCTTGGCGATGGCCTCGCGATAGTCGAAATAGTCCGAGAACTTGTTGCCCTCCTGCTCCTTGCCCTCGATCACCCGGGAGACCAGGATGCCCTGCTCCCAGAGATGATCGCGCAGCCGACCGGTCAGCTCGGGATCCTCGGCGAAGCGCTCCATGAGGATCTGACGCGCGCCTTCCAGCGCCGCCGCCCTGTCGGGACGCCCTTGGCCGCGTCGACGAAGTCGGCAGCCTGGTCGTCCGGGTTCAGCGCGGGATCGGCGAGCAGGGCATCGGCCAGCGGCTCAAGCCCCGCCTCGCGGGCGATCTGCGCCTTGGTGCGCCGCTTCGGCTTGTAGGGAAGATAGAGGTCTTCGAGCCGCTGCTTGGTCTCGGCCGAGGCGATCTCGGCCTGGAGTTCGGCGGTCAGCTTGCCCTGTTCCTCGATGCTCTTGAGCACCGCGACGCGCCGCTCGGCCAGCTCGCGCAGATAGCCGAGCCGCTCCTCCAGATGACGCAACTGGGTATCATCGAGACCCTCGGTGACCTCCTTGCGATAGCGGGCGATGAAGGGCACGGTCGCCCCCTCGTCCAGCAGCCGGATCGCCGCCTCCACCTGGGACGGACGAGCCGCGAGTTCCTTGCTGATAATCTCGGTGATACTCATCATGCGGGTTGGGATTTCCTTGGTGCTGATGCTGGGATGTGGATCGGACGACGGACGGGGACGGTCAATCGACGCGGCAGGCGTCGCCGTAGACGGCCATGATCTGCTTGAGTTCGGCGAGCAGAAGCGCCCGCTCGCTGGGACCAAGTCCCTGGGTCTCGGGGAGGTCGGCGCCCGCTTCCAGGGCGGCGATGTCGCGCCGGACCTGACGGCAGCCTTTCTGGCACAGCGCCTCAAGGGGCGCCGCGATACGGGAATCATCCAGGGTTAGCACGGGCGCCTCCTCGGTCTGGGGGCGTCGATTATAAGAGCTGAGGATCGATGACGGAAATCATCCACTGGCAGGGCATTGTTGACGCGCCGGATCTCCGGCCCGGTGAGTTGCATCTGTGGCGGATCCGCGCCGATGCGCGGGGGATGGATCTGGACCGCTGTCTCGCGCGGCTCGGCGAACGCCAGCGGGCACGCGCCCAGGGCATGCGTCACGCGGCCTATCGCGAGCGTTATATCCGCGCTCAGGCCGGGCTGCGGACCATCCTCTCGCGCTATCTGGACATCCCGGCGCCGCTGATCGCCTTCGATCGCGGACCCGCCGGGAAACCCTACCTCGCGCCCCAGGCCGGCGCGCGTCCGATCGCGTTCAATCTGACCACCACCGGCGATCTGGCCCTGGTGGCACTCTGCGCCGACACCGGCCCCGAGGCCGAACTGGGCGTGGACTGCGAATGGATCCGTCCGCGCGTGGATATCCAGGCGGTCGCCAGACGCATGTTCGCAGCCGGAGGTGATCCAGGCACTGGCGGAAACCCCGGAGACCGAGCGTCTCGGGTTCTTCTATCGGGCATGGACCGCGCTGGAGGCCGATGCCAAGTCCGACGGACGCGGTCTGTTTCGGCCCCGTCCCGCCGAGGCCAGCCGACCGGTCATCGCCCACTGCATCCCCGAGCCGGGGTATATCGCCGCCATCGCCCGCGCCAGCCTGCCGCCTGTTACGGACTGGCTGACGCTTGACCTGGATGGAGTCCTGGACGGCTGAAGGATCGATGGGTTTCGCTGCGCTCTGCCCATCCTACCCGGACAAGCTCTCCATTCTGATCCGCATCACCGGTCCCTGCACCGACTCCAGCGCCTCGATGCGGGCGATGGCCTCGTTCATCCGGCCCTCGATCACCCGATGGGTGAGCATCACCAGCGGGACATGGGTCTCGCCCTCGCCCGGCTCTTTCTGCTTGATGGCCTCGATGCTGATGCCCTGCTCGCCCAGGATGCTGGCGATGCGGGCCATGACGCCCGGCTGGTCGAGCGCGGACAGACGCAGGTAGTAGGCGGTCTCGACCTCCTCCATCGGCAGCACCGGGGTATCGGCCAGTTCGTCCGGCTGGAAGGCCAGGTGCGGCACGCGGTTGTGGGATCGGTCGTCAGCGCGCGGACCACGTCGACCAGATCGGCGACCACGGCGGAGGCGGTGGGCAGGGCTCCGGCACCCGCGCCATAGTAGAGGGTCGGCCCGACCGCATCGCCCTTGACCAGCACCGCGTTCATCACGCCGTCGACGTTGGCGATCAGGCGACGCTCGGGGATCAGGGTCGGATGCACGCGCAGCTCGATGCCGCCGGCCGAGCGCCGCGCGATGCCCGAGATGCTTGATGCGATAGCCCAACTCGGCGGCGTAGGCGACATCCAGCGCGCCGATCCGGGAGATGCCCTCGGTGAAGCAGCGCTCGAATTGCAAGGGGATGCCGAAGGCGAGCGAGCCCAGGATGGTGAGCTTGTGGGCGGCGTCGATGCCCTCGACATCGAAGGTCGGATCCGCCTCGGCGTAGCCCAGCGCCTGCGCCTCGGCGAGCACATCGGCGAAGTCGCGGCCCTTGTCGCGCATCTCGGTGAGGATGAAGTTGCCGGTGCCGTTGATGATGCCGGCGATCCACTCGATGTGATTGGCGGCCAGGCCCTCGCGCAGCGCCTTGATGATGGGAATGCCGCCGGCGACCGCCGCCTCGAAGCCGACCATGACGCCCCGTTCCTGGGCGGCGGCGAAGATCTCGTTGCCATGGCGGGCGATCAGCGCCTTGTTGGCGGTGACGACATGCTTGCCGTTCGCGATCGCCTTCAGGACCAGCTCGCGGGCCGGCGAGTAGCCGCCGATCAGCTCGACGACGATCTGGATCTCGGGGTCGTCCACCACCGCGAAGGCGTCGTCGCCGATCCGCCCGACCTGCTCCAACCCCTGAATGGTCTCGGGCTTGTAGTCGCGCGCCGCCGCGCGGGCGATCTCGATACCGCGACCGGCACGGCGCGCGATCTCGCGCGCGTTGCGGGTCAGCACGGTCACCGTGCCGCCGCCGACCGTCCCCAAGCCCAAGAGTCCGACCTTCACAGGTTTCATGCATCTCACCTCAATTCGTCGGCGCGCCGCCCGCGATCACGCTCAAAAGGCACACCCAAAACACACTCGGCCGGCAACCGCGGGCACCAGGCCCGCTGTTGCGAATCAGGATCCCGCGCGCGAGTCGCGCCGGAACATCTCCTTGATGCCACGGACCGCCTGACGGGTGCGGTGCTCGTTCTCGATGAGACCGAAGCGCACATGGGTGTCGCCATACTCGCCGAAGCCGATCCCCGGCGAGACCGCGACCTTGGCCTCGCGCAGCAGCTTTTTGGAGAACTCCAGCGACCCCATGTCGCGATACTGTTCGGGAATCGGCGCCCAGGCGAACATGGTCGCCTTGGGCGGCTCGAAGGGCCAGCCGGCGGCATTGAGACCGCTACAGAGCACATCGCGGCGGCTCTGGTACATATCGCTGATCTCGCGCACGCACGCCTGCGGGCCTTCCAGCGCGGCGATGGCCGCGACCTGGATCGGCGTAAAGGTGCCGTAGTCCAGATAGGACTTGATCCGCGCCAGGGCCGAGACCAGGGTCTTGTTGCCGCACATGAAGCCGACGCGCCAGCCGGGCATGTTGTAGCTCTTGGACATGGAGAAGAACTCGACCGCGATCTCCTTGGCGCCGGGAATCTGGAGAATCGAGGGCGCCCGGTAGCCGTCGAAGACGATGTCCGCGTAGGCCAGGTCATGCACCACCCAGATGCCGTGCTCGCGGGCGATGTCGACGACCTTCTGGAAGAAATCCAGTTCCACGCACTGGGTGGTCGGATTGCCGGGGAAGTTGATGACCAGCATCTTGGGCTTGGGCCAGGATTCCTGGATCGCCTTCTGCAATTCCTCGAAGAAGTCGACCTCCGGCGTCAGGCGCACATGACGCACGTCGGCGCCGGCGATGATGAAGCCGTAGGGATGGATCGGATAGGCCGGATTGGGCACCAGCACGGTATCGCCGGCGCCCATGGTGGCCAGCGCCAGGTGGGCCAGGCCCTCCTTGGAACCGACGGTCACGATGGCCTCGGTCTCGGGATCCAGATGCACATCGAAGCGGTCCCGATACCAATGACAGATGGCGCGGCGCAGACGCGGGATGCCGCGCGACATCGAATAGCGATGGGTATCCTTGCGTTCCGATGCCTCGACCAGCTTGTCGACGATATGCTGCGGCGTCGGCTGGTCCGGGTTGCCCATGCCGAAGTCGATGATGTCCTCGCCCCGGGCTCGTGCCTCGGCCTTCAATTCATTGACGATATTGAAGACATAGGGCGGCAAGCGCTTGATGCGACGGAATTCTGACTCGGGGGCGACCACGGGAAACCTCTTTGCGGAATGGTTGATCGAAAGTGCTAGAGTCTACAGTCGGACCCGTGAGATTCAAACAAGCACTTCCATGCGTCCAGGCCGACCGCCCGGGCAACGACGGAGACGAGCCTTCTCCATGCTCGGAACGATGCGCGCTCGAACTCGACTGAGGCCCCCGCGGCGACTCGGGGTGATGATCCCGGTGCTGATTCTGGCGGCTTGCAGCCGCGTCGCCATTGTCTACGACTCGGCCGATTTTCTCGCCAAGGGCTATGCCAGCGCGTATCTCGGCCTGGCCGACGACCAGATCTCCCGATGGGAACCGCGCCTCAAACAGGGGCTCGCCCGTCACCGCGCGGAGGAACTGCCGCAACTCGCCGCCTTCTTCGATCAAACCCTCAAGGCCAGCCGCACTGGCTTCGATGCCAACAATATGTCCTGCCTGACCGGCGACTTCCGGACCCTCTACCGCCGCCACGCACAGCTCGCGGTCGATCTGACAGCGCCGCTCCTCGCGGATCTGACAGCCACCCAGATCGACGCACTCGAACGCAAGTTTCGCGCCGAAGCCAGGGAAGACCAGGAGGATCTGGCAAAGAGGAACATCGCGTGGGAGAAAACGAAACGCGCCCGACGTTACGTCAAGGCGATCGAGGACTGGACCGGGGCACTGCGTAGCGACCAACGCGCCATCGTCGCGGACGTCACGGGACGCATCCCGGAGACCGAGGCCGCCGTCGTCGCCTATCGCGAGTTCAAGCGGCGACAGCTCATCGCCCTGCTCAAACGCGGCGCTGGCGATTCCGCCCTACGCGCCTTCATGACCGCCTGGCTGGTCGATTTCACCGACCTGCCCCCAGCGCTCACGAACGCCGGGGACGCCATCGAGGCCCGCGTCGGCGAACTTTTCATCCGCCTCGGCGCCAGCTTCGACGCGCATCAACGCGATCATTTCGAGCGTCGGCTGCGACGGCTTCGCGACGATCTGCTCAAGCTCCAGCAGCAGCCCCGCATGGCGCCGCTGCCTTGCACCCAAGGCTATCGCCCCTCCGGTTAGAAAAGATCGTCCATGACCCGTGGCGCGGAGCGCTTGACCGTGGCGACCGTCTTCTTCTTGACCGACTGACCAGAGGTCTTGGTCGGTCCGCCAGCCTTGATGGGCTCGGGACCGACCAGCGTCGCGCGGGATTCCTCCTGCACCAGCTCAAGTTCGCCGCTCTTGGAATTGGTCTCGGTGCCACTGCTTGGATCGACCCGAACCTGAACCAGACCCTGCGGGGGATCGAGCTTGGCGATCGGCTGGTCCTTGAGCGCATCCTCCATGAAATCGACCCACATCCCCAGCGCCGCCTTGCCGCCCTCCTCGCCCCGACCGAGCTTGCCGAAGTCGTCGAATCCCATCCAGGCGATGGTGACGAAACCGGCCTGATAGCCCGCGAACCAGGAATCGCGCACGTCGTTGGTGGTGCCGGTCTTACCGACGATATCGGAACGTCCGAGCTTCTTGGCGCGGGTGCCGGTACCGCGCTCGACGACACCGCGCAGCAGCGAGGTCATCTGATAGGCCGTGCGAGGATCGATCACCAGCTCCGCCGGAGTCTGAGGTTGAACGCCCTGTGTCTTGGCGGACTGGCCCTCGGTCTTGAACCAGCAATCGACACAGGACTTCGCCGGCTTGGACTCGAACAGGAGGTTGCCATCGGCATCCTCGATGCGCTGGATGAAATAGGGGATGACGTGATAGCCGCCGTTGGCGAAGACCGCATAGCCCTCGGCGAGCTTGACCGGCGAGAGCTGGCCGGTCCCGAGGACCATGGACAAGCCGAACGGCAGGGCCTCCGAGTCGAACCCGAAACGGCGGATATAGGTCTGGGCGTCCTCGATGCCCACGCTCTTCAGCAGATTGATGCTGGCCAGGTTGCGCGACAGGGCCAGCGCCTTGCGCATCGGGATGGGACCCAGTTCCTTGTGGTCGGAGTTCTTGGGGCTCCAGCGCTCGGTACCCGAGAGCTTGACGGACACGTCATTGAGGATGCTGGCCGGGGTCCAACCCTTGTTGAGCGCGGCCGCGTAGACGAACGGCTTGAAACTCGATCCGGGCTGGCGGCGCATATCCACGGCCCGATTGAATTTCGAGTCATTGAACGAAAAGCCGCCGACCAGCGCCCGCACCGCGCCATCGTGCGGATCGAGCGAAACCAAGGCCCCGCCGACCGCGGGGATCTGGGTCAAGGACCACTTGCCCGCGTCTTCCTTGGCGTGCCTGAGCCGGATCAGATCACCGACCGCGACCACATCGCCGGAGCGACGGCGCGGACCTCGCCATCTGGCGGAGTTGCGGAAACCCTGCGCCCAGGACATCTGCGAGCGATCAAGCTGGATGCGCCGCCCCTGGCCCAGATAGACCTCGGCCCCGGACGCGGTGACGCGCATGACCAGACCGGCTTCCAGATCGGGGATCCGGGTCACTCCGTCCAGGTAGTCGTCCAGATCGGCGTCGGTCTTGCGCGTGAGATTGAGGGTAGCCTCGGGGCCGCGATAGCCGTGGCGCCGATCATACTGGCGCAGCGCGGTTCGCACGGCGTCCTGCGCCTCTTTCTGGAACCGCGACTCGATCGTCGTGGTGACCCGATAACCCTGGCTGACCGCCTCCTCGCCATAGAATTTCGCGACCTCCGCGCGCGCCATCTCGGCGACGTAGCCAGCGTCCAGGTCGAGTTGGCGGCGATGCAGGCTGGCCTGCGTCGGGGGCATTGAGCGCGACCTCGTAAGCCCCGGCGTCGATGTATCCCAGTTCGAGCATGCGCCCGAGGATGTAGTTACGGCGCTCCAGCGCCCGCGCGGGGTTGCTGACCGGGTTATTGGTGGAAGGCGCCTTGGGAATGCCCGCAAGCATGGCGACCTCGGCCACGGAGAGCTGATTCAGCGGCTTGTCGTAGTAGAGCGCCGCCGCGGCCGAGATCCCGTAGGCGCGATGCCCGAAGAAGATCTGGTTCAGATAGAGCTCCAGGATCTCCTCCTTGGTCAGGGTCTCCTCCACCCGCAGGGTCAGCAGGATCTCGGCGATCTTGCGCTGGAAGGTCTTCTCCGGCGAGAGGAAGAAGTTGCGCGTGACCTGCATGCTGATGGTGCTGCCGCCCTGGGACTTCTCGCCGGTCGTGATGAAGCTCAGAAGCGCCCGGCCCATGCCCACGGCATCGATCCCGCCATGCTCGTAGAAGCGGCTGTCCTCGGTGGCCAGGAATGCCTCGATGACCAGCGGCGGAATCTCCCGGATGGACACGGGACGACGCTGCTGGATGCCGAACTCGCCGATCAGCGCGCCATCGGCGCTGAACACCCGCAGCGGCTCCTTGAACTGGATATTGCGCAGGCTCTCCACGTCCGGCAGCCCCGGAAGCGTCACCTGAACAAACACGGCCGCGCCCACCAGACCCAGGGTCAGCAACTGCAGCGGCGCGCCCAGGCCGGACGCGAGGAAATCGAGCAGCCAGCCCAGCGTCGAGCGTGGCGCGCGCCCGCGCGTGGTCAATTTGGGACTGGGTCGGGACCGACTGGACGGAGCGCCCGCGGATCCAGCCGGGCGACGCGATGGCGCTAAGTCTGCCCGTGCCGCCCCGGGGGGAAGCGGCCGCGATCGATTCGATTCTCTATCCAAGGTCCGCTCCGCCCGCCGAGGACATGTCGCTCAAGACGGGGCTCAAGAAATGCATTTGAAGGGGTTGTTCGGGCGCGAATTGTACACCAAGCAGCGCGCGGGCCGATCGCAAGCGCGCGGCCACGCGCCGTCTCACATCCGTTGCAGGTATTGGGTTCCACCAAGCTGGTGCATCTGCTTCCTGATCCAGATGGCGCGCCGTTCCACGGCGGCGGAGGGGGCGTCCAGGCGATAGATGTTGGGGTTGGGCAGGACTGCCGCGAGCAGCGCGGCATCGCGCCCGCCAAGGGCGGAAATGGGGCGCTCCAGGTAGCGCCAACTGGCCGCGCCGACGCCATAGGTATCCGGTCCGAGTTGGGCGATGTTGAGGTAGACCTCGAGGATTCGCTGCTTGGACCAGAAGGTCTCGATGAGCAGGGTCATCCAGGCCTCGAGTCCCTTGCGCAGATAGTCGCGGCCCGCCCAGAGGAAGAGATTCTTGGCCGTCTGCTGGCTGATGGTGCTGGCACCGCGCAAGCGCCGCCCGTCCTGAAAGCCGTCCATCGCCTTGCGGATCTCCACGAAGTCGAAACCGCGATGCATGGGAAAGCGCTGATCCTCCGCCGCGATCACCGCCAGGGCGACCTCGTCCGGTATCAGCTCACGGTCGACCCATTCGTGATAGAGGTGGCGCGGTGCCTTCGGACTGAAAAAGGCCGCGATCCGGTGTTCGAGCATCACCGCCGAGGTCGGCGGATCGACCCAGCGCAGCAGCAGGACCAGCGACACGGACAACGCCAGAAAGCCGAGGGTGATCGTCAACAGCCACTTGAGGAACCTGCGAAGTGAGCGTCTCGCGGTCATGGGGAACCTGTTTGTTGACGAGTCCTGTCTTCCTCGCCCAGTCCAGCGCACCGGATGGCCCAGGCGATATCGGCGGCCTGCCGATTGCCGGCGACGTCATGGACGCGAAACACGCCGGCGCCAGCCATGACGCCAATGGCGGTGGTCGCGCAGGTCGCGGGCATGAGCTGGGTCGGCGCGAGACCGCCGCTGAGCTCAGCCAGGAACCGCTTGCGGCTCGTCCCCAGGAGGACCGGAAACCCCAGCGCCAACAAGCGATCGAGTCCGGCCAGCAGCGCCAGATTGTGCTCCGCCAGCTTGCCGAACCCGATACCTGGATCGAGCAGGATCGCTGACTCGCGCACACCGGCCGCCAGCGCCGCCTCGACACGCGCCGCGAGCTGGTCGCGCACCTCGCTCACGACATCCCGGTACTCGCGGATCCCGCTGCATGGTCTCCGGGGTGCCACGACGGTGCATCAGCACGATCGGGACGCCGCGCTCGGCCGCCAAGGGGAGCATCCGGGGGTCGTCGAGTCCGGCCGAGGTGTCGTTGATCCAGCTCGCGCCCGCCACGAGCGCGGCCTCGGCAACACCCGCCAGCGTGGTGTCGATGCTGATCGGCGTCGCGGACGGGATGCGCTCGCGCAAACGACGGATCACGCCCAGGACGCGACGCTCCTGCTCCTCGGCCGGCACGGCGGTCGCGCCCGGCCGGGTCGATTCGCCGCCGATGTCGATGATGTCCGCACCCTCCTCCAGCATCGTCAGCGCCTGGCGAATCGCCGCTTCAATGACGAGGTAGCGACCTCCGTCCGAAAAGCTGTCTGGCGTCAGGTTCAGGATGCCCATGATGCGGGGCGGAACATGGATGGGGTCGCGCGGATGACTGCTCATGGAGATCCAATCGGTTCGGGAAGACTTTGGCGCCGGCGGAAGAAAGCGCGCATCGAGACGACAGGATACCGAATCCCGGCCAGCCGTGAAGCGATCGCGGCGAGTTCGCCACGGCGGATGATCGGCGCATGGTGGAAAACAGATTTTGAAACAGGTTGATACGCTGATGAGATGGACCGCGGATGGTTCCCGAATCGACAGCTTGTCATGTGGCCAGCGAAGCGATCTATACTTGCCCGGCCGGTGAATGGTATTTCTGACCAACACAAGAGGGATGAGGATCCATGATCTCGGAAACGAATTCAGACGAGCGGCGCGGTTGTGAGCGTGTGTCCTGGGAGTGTCAGGCGCGCCTCCTTCCGCTCAGCCTGGAGCCCAAGACACCGAATGTCGGGATGCATCAGGTGATCGGCCGCGATATCAGCGAGGGAGGGCTCCAGATCCGCAGTGATCGGCTGTTCGCCATCCGCGCCCGATTGTTAGTGGAAATGGAGTCGGCCGAGGTGCCGGAGGGGATTCAGGCCGTCGGCTCGGTCGCCTGGATTTCGCCCATCCCAACGGAAGACCTCTGGTGTGTCGGGATCGAGTTCTCCGATGTTGGGGACGGCGCGCTCGCCAGCATCCGCAGCATGACCAACGGGCGCCCATCCGCGTACTGAGCAAGGTTTGCTCGATAGCGCCCGGCGGTCAGTTCCGCCCGGCGGTTAGCCGTTGGCCTCACACCTTATCCACAGAGACAATCACAGGGATTGGGGACAAGTCGGGCGCGGCGAAGCAAGCCCGCGCCACGCCGCCGAGGTAGCGGTCGGCACTCAGTGCGCGCGCATGTGCGCGTAGACGTCCAGATACTGCTGGGCCGGTTGACGCCAAGAGTAGTCGCCGCGCATCCCATTCATCCGCAACTGCCTGAAATATTCAGGGAAGCGTCGCCAGAGCCCAAGCGCGCGGCTCATGGCGGTCTCCAGACTGTCCTCGGTTGGGTCGTCGAACAGATAGCCGTTGCGGGTCGCGAACGGCTTGTCCGAGTAGTGGGCGTCGACGACCGTGTCCGCCAGGCCGCCGACGCGCCGCACGATGGGCACGGTGCCGTATTTCATGGCGATCAGTTGGGCCAGCCCGCAGGGCTCGTAGAGACTTGGGATCAGGATCATGTCCGAGCCCGCGTAGATGAGGTGGGCCAGCGCCTCGTCATACGCCAGCACGAGCTGGCAATGGGGATTCGGCTCCATCTCCAGCCGCAGACGCTCGAATTGGTCGGCGATGACGGGGTCGAGCGCCGTGCCAAGCAGTGCCACCTGGCCACCTTCCGCCAAGGCGTAGCGAATCCCGTGCATGATGAGGTCGACGCCCTTCTGCCGATCCAGTCGGGTCAGGACGGCAATGATCGGCCTGTCGCACGCCTCCAAACCCATCCGCGCGCGTAGCTCCTTACGGTTGGCGGCCTTCAGCGGCAGCGAATTGGGACCGAAGTTCACGGGGATGAGCGGGTCGACCTCCGGATTCCAGACGCTGTCGTCGATGCCGTTGAGGATGCCGCCGAATTTGTCGCGAATCGTCTGCAACAGCGGCTGCAAGCCCATCCCCTGCTCGGTATTCTGGATCTCCCAGGCGTAGCGAGGCGAGACGGTATTGACGAAGTCGGCATAGAGGATGCCGCCTTTCATGAGATTCGCTCGCCACGGATCGGCTGGATCCCGCAAACCGTCCGGAATCAGCAGACGCTCCGGGTCGAGGCCCACCTGGCGCGGGATGCTGGCGTCCACCTGCCCCTGGTAACCAAGGTTATGCAAGGTGAAACAGACGCGCGTCTCGCCCAGCCCCGTCGCCTGGGCACACTCCGCAAGCAGGACGGGGATCAGTCCGGTCTGCCAGTCGTTGCAATGCAGGACGTCGGGCGGCCGATCCGAGCTCCGGATCAGTTCCACCACCGCGCGTGAAAAAAAGGCGAATCGCTCGGGGTCATCGGGCTCGCCATAGAGGCGTCCCCGCTCGAAGAAACCATGCTCGCTGCGAGGGTCGATCAGGAGACAGGTCACCTGGCCGAGATTTCCGGACAGCACCCGGCAGTCGAGCAGCCGATCGTGAAACGGCACCTTGAGATCCGCGCGGACCTCATGCAAGCCGTCGAGAAACTCGCGCTTGAGGACGTCGTAGTTCGGCAGGATAACCTCGACCCGCTCGCCGCGCCGCGCGAGCTCGTGCGCCAGACCCTGGACGAAATCACCCAACCCGCCAGCCTTTGCAATGGGCGCGCACTCGGCGCTCACCATGGCGATATGCATACGCCGCCCCTCTTCTGCCCCATGAACGCTCAGTCGTTACGCTGACGCTTCAGCTCCGGCGGTGGATGACGTGCCAAGGCACTCCGCAACAGGTCAGGATCATCCACGGTGAGCACGAACTGAAAGCGTCCGCCAGGACCAACAGGGTAGAGGTGGCCGAAGAGATCGATCACGGTATTGGGGGTGGCCCAACCGTGGATACGCAATTCGGCCTCGATCACCAGCTCGGTTCCCGACGATGCTGGCTGACCATAACGCAGCGTCGGAATCCTGGATGCGGCGAGGATCCCACTCTGATCGGAAACAGCCCCCGCCGAGGCAGCGATGTCCCGGGATGGGAACGGGTTCACACGCGGATCCTCCCAGCCCCTGTCGAGTGCGCCCAGCACTGCGGTTACCGGTGCATGTTCTCTTCCAATCCCCGCATCGGCGATCCCGTCGCGGCTCGGTGGGGTCTCCGTCCAGATCGGGGGCGCGTCAGCCGCGCGCTCCCTCGCGTCCGACCCGACCGCGACGTCCGAGTGCATGCCGGCAAAGGGCGCCGAGATGTCTCCCGTCGGCGCTCCGGTGTGAGCCCGCCAGGATGCGCCCCCCGTCTCCCTCTCCAGACAACCGAGACCGATGGACTCGGCATGCTGGATACGATTTGAGCGCGCGAGCAGCAGCCAGCCGCCCCCAGCATTCATCAGGCCAAGCTCGGCCTCGAACTTTGCACCATCCCCGCCGACGCCGAAGCCGGCATCTCCACTGCCACCAACACCCGACATGCGCAACCGGATTTCGCGCGTCCGCTCCAGGCTCCCATCCTGTCCGAGTCGGTGCAAACGCAGCACCGCCGCCGGATCGCCGCCGTCGATCGGGAATCCCGCGCCATAGCTCGCGACATCGTTCGCGCGCAGATTCCAGTGCGCCCTGATCTCGCCGGGCGCGCCCGCGTAGAGCACGATGCGCGTCTTGTCGGTCACCTGAGGAAAGATCGGGACGAGCGCGACTTCCGGGGCCGCCAGATCAGGCGTCACCGTCGCCGTGGGGATTGTCTCGGAGCTCGGAGCCGTGGGATCGCGCACGCCCTCGGGGAGACCCTCATGTGGCACCGCCGAGGAGCCCTGAAAAGAATCCGCGTCGCTGGCGATAGTCAGTTCTCCCGATGAGACAACGCGGTGGGCATCGAACCTTCAGGCGCCGGGTTCGGAGGTCGGCTCGGCCAGATGCGGCGCGATTTCCCGCGCCCCCGCCGCCGAGAGCGCGCCAACATCGCGCGCGCGGGAAGCGGACGACTGGGCGCGCAGGAGCGACTCGGCCTCATCGAGTGCACCCTCGGCCGGTCGGGTGCGGTGATAGAGATGGGGAATCCAGGCGTCGCCCCAGAACAGGAAACAACTGGTCTCCGCCTCCAGGATCAAATGCCGGGCGCGTACCATCGCCGCGCCGGCGACCTGGTAGGCATCGGGATAGCTCCGACAGAGCTGCCAGTAGCGGGCGCTCAACCGCGCCACCTCGGCGACCGCGTTGCGCTGGGACGCCGATCCCGACCAGCGCGACAGATCCTCGCCCGAGGTGGACCCGACATTCCAGGCGCCAGTCTGCACCCTGGTCTGCGTGCTCGGCCCAACCCGCGCCAGATAGTCGCTGAGGGAGACGGGCGTCACCGGATAGCTGCCACTGCGACATTGTTCCATGTAGGGAGCGAAGAAGTATCCAAAAAAGCCCGAGGGTTCATGGGGCTGCCTGAACCAGCCGCCATTCTCTCCGTCGCACCAAGTGGTCACCAGGCGACTCCTGTCGGGTCGCGGTGAATCCGCGACGCGGCGCCCGACCTCCTTCTGAAACCATTGCGGGTCCAGCCCGCTCTCCTGCGCGGTGGAAACATCCCGGTCGCGCGGCACCACGGTGATGCAGATTCCGTCATGGCACGCGATATAGGGTCTGAAGATATCGCTGATACCGTCGGCTGGACGCACATGCACCCCATCGACCACCACATATTCGTATCCGGCCCGAGCCAGGGCGGGAATCATCTCCATCGCGAACGCCATCTCCGGTGGCCAGAAACCACGCGGCGCGCGCCCGAACACGCGCTCCATCACCGCGCGGCCGCGTTCGAGCTGTTCCGGCCAGTCCGCGCGCGGGATGAGCGGGAAGATCGGGTGGTAATACCCCATACCGACCAGTTCGATGTTGTCGGCCTCGCGATAACGCGCGAGCATCTCGGGGATATCCACGATATGCCGGTAGCGATCGACGATCTCGGGATCCAGGAACTGCTCCAGCAACACGCCGGAGAAACCGACGTGCAGCCGCGCGACATCCTTGTAGAGCAAGGCGTAGCGCACGGTGCGCTCATAGCAGCGAATGATCTCCTCCGCCTCCCAAGGATTGGCGTCCATCAGCAGGCGCAGGTTCCCGGGGGGCTGGTGCATGTGCAGCCCGAGCGCGTGAAAGATCTTACTCTGTGCCATGAGTCCTCGCAGTGACGCAAGCGTCGTGCGCATCGGCGGTCGATGCGGGGCGATCGGTCGCCGCACCAACATTAAACAATGGAAACTATGCGGTCAAAGTCTCGGGGTCGGGGTCGGTCGCATCAGGCCAGCAGCGAGCTTCCAGTCTCGCGATGAGCACGCGGGCTTGCCTCTCCCCGGGACCGCCAACTGGCTGAACGCGCGGCTGGCGGCCGAATGCTGGCGGCGAGCACAGCGATCACCGCCCCTCCAGCACCAGGATACTCCGCGAGCGGACCAGGTGTTGTTTTTCCTCGACCGCGATCTGATCCGCCGTGGCGACGAGATCCATGGGTGAGGCGCGACCGGTATCCAGGGCCAGATACCAGCGACCGGACGGCAGCTCGGGTAGCTCGAAGGCGCGGGCGCGCTCGCTCATATTGATCATCACATGCAGCTGATCCTCGTCCCGAGAGGCCGGTGCCAGCGTGAAGGCAAGCATCTGATTGAGTAGATCGTCCCAGGGCGGATCGTTCAGCGCGACCCCATGCCAGATCACGTCCGGCAGATCCGTTCCCTGCGTCGTCTGACCGGACAGGAAATGGCGCCGTTGCAGGCTGGGGTGGCGCTTGCGCAACGCGATCAGACCGCGCGTGAAGCGCAGCATCTCGGCATTTCGCTCGACCAGCGACCAATCGAACCAACCAAGCTCATTGTCCTGGCACCAGACATTGTTGTTGCCCTGTTGGGTGCGCAGCAGCTCGTCCCCCGCCAGCAGCATGGGGATGCCCTGACTGAGGAACATGAGGGTGAGCAGGTTCTTGGCCTGCCGTCGCCGCAGCGTCAGGATTTCGGCGTCCTCGGTGTCGCCCTCGATCCCACCGTTCCAGCTCAGGTTGTCGTTCGTCCCGTCGCGGTTGGTCTCGCGGTTGGCCAGATTGTGCTTGCGGTTGTAGGAGACCAGATCCCACAGGGTGAAGCCATCGTGGCAGGTCACGAAATTGATGCTGTTGATGGGTTTGCGCAGGTTCGCCTGATAGAGATCGCTGCTGCCGGACAGGCGGGTCGCGACCTCCGGCACCAGCCCGGCGTCGCCGCGAACGAAGCGGCGGATGCTGTCGCGGTAACGTCCGTTCCACTCCATCCAGCGGTAGCCGGGAAAGGTGCCGACCTGATAAAGACCCGCCGCGTCCCATGCCTCGGCGATGATCCGGGAGGCCGCGAGGGTGTCGGAGAGCTCGATCTCCCACAGCACCGGCGGATTGGCCATCGGCCGGCCGTCGGCGTCGCGCGCCATGGCGCTGGCCAGATCGAAGCGGAAGCCGTCCACATGCATCTCGCGCACCCAGTATTCCAGCGCGTCCAGGATGAAATGGGTGACCAGGGGATGATTGGCGTTGACCGTGTTGCCGCAGCCGGTGAAATCCAGATAGATGCCTTTGTCGATTCCGTCCAGACAGTAGAAGGTCTCGTTGCCGAAGCCCTTGAAGGTCATGGTCGGCCCGCCGCTGCCGCCCTCGCTGGTGTGGTTGAAGACGACATCCATGATGACGCCGATCCGCGCCCGGTGCAGGGCCTTGACCATGTCGCGGAACTCGCGGCGATGCGTCCCCTCCTCCGGACGTCACGCAGTACCCCGGATGCGGCGAGAAGAAGCCGAAGCTGCTGTAGCCCCAGTAGTTGCGCAGCCCGGCCTCCCAGACCTGCTCCGGGACGTCCTGCTCGTCGAAGGCCATGACGGGCATCAGCTCGACATGGGTGATGCCCAGATCCTGAAGGTAGGGGATCTTTTCGATCAAGCCCAGGAAGGTGCCAGGATGCCGTACGCCCGAGCTGGGATGACGGGTGAAGCCGCCGACGTGCAGCTCATAGACGATGGTCTGCTCGGAGGGGAGCCGCAAGCGGGGTATCGCCTTCCCAGTCGTACTCCTCGGCCAGCACGATGGCGCGCGGCGAGTCGTGCGGCTTGGCACCCTCGCGCTGGCGGAGCCAGCGATTCCAGTGGCTGACATTCACCGCGCGCGCCCAGGGGTCCACCAGCTCGACCTGCGAATCGAAGCGCCAGCCATGGGTCGCGGGATCATACGGCCCCTCCATGCGCCAGGTGTAATGCGTGCCAGGCGGGAGATCCACGACCAGGACATGCCAGGAGAAAAAGGTGTGATGGACCCGCGGATCGAGCCGGATGACCTGAAAGGGCTCGGGGCTCCCCGCGCCCTTGTAGAGCAGGAGCTCCGCCCCGGTCGCGTGACGGCTGAACACCGAGAAATTGACGCCAATGTCCTCGACAGTGGCTCCAGGAGGGTAGCGCCGGCCGGGCAGGACTTGATAGGGACCGTGTGAAGCAGGCATGGCAAGGCGCCTCAGTGGCTCAGAACACCACGCGAAATGGTCTAGGGATACAAGCGACGGACAGGCGCTGGCGGTCGAGGGTCGGATTCGACCGATTCGGATCATAACACGCGACGGGCGATCCTGATTCCCTCGACGGCCCCATCCATGAGGCATGATGGGGTCAGGACTGGAACATCTCACCGTTCATCCAGCGCCAGGCGACGAAGAGCCCCAACGCCGCCGCCAAAGCACCGACCCCGAAGGTCGGCAATGGCCCGGATCCAGCCCACAAGAGGCCGCCGATCAGGCTTCCGGCCGCGCCTCCGGCCCCAAAGCTCAGACTGTTGTAGAGCGCCTGCCCACGCCCTTGCGTCCGCCCGGGAAAGACGTGGTGGACGAGATGAATCGCCGAGGCATGAAAGGATCCGAAGGTCGCCGCGTGCAGTGTCTGCGCCAGGATCTGGACCGCCAGGATCTCGACGTAGGCGCCGATCGCCATCCAGCGCACCACGGCGAGCCCCAGACTCCAGAGCAGGACGCGACGCGCGCCGAAGCGCTCCAAGCAGCTGGTGCATCACCAGGAACACCAGTACCTCGGCGACCACGCCCAGCGCCCACAGCCAGCCGACCGCGGCGCTGGAATAACCCGCCGTCGTCAGATGAATGGAATAGAAGGCGTAGTAGATGCCGTGACTCAGCTGCATCAGGAAGCAGGCGCCGAAGAAGGCCAGCACGCTCGGTCGCCGCAGAAGCGAGCGAATGGAGGCCACGACCCGGTCGCTCGACTCAGGCGCGCTGTCGGGAATCAGAAAAGCGCTCAGGCAGATTCCAACCGTGAGGATCAGAATCCAGATCGGAACGACGGCGAGCGAATCATGCTCGAGCCGCAGACCGAGCGCGGTCACGACCAGGATGAAACCAACTGATCCCCATAGGCGCACGAGCGCGTAACGGGTTGGACGCTCGCGCAGATGGTTGAAGGTGACCGCCTCCATCTGCGGCAGCGAGGCGTTCCAGAAAAAGCTGAACAGCAGCATCGCCAGCGCCATGGAGGCGAAACCGTCGGCGGCGAAGACGCTCGTGAAACCCAACACCGAGAACAAGGCCCCGAGCCGTATCATCGGCATGCGGCGGCCGGTGTGGTCGACGATATGTCCCCAAAGCATCGGCGCCACCATCTTGGTGATCGACAGGATCGCCATCAGCTGGCCGATGGCCAGCGCGTCGAAACCCTTGTCCTGGAGATAGAGCCCCCAGTAAGGGACCAGAGCGCCGAGCGAGGCGAAATAGAAGAGATAGTAGGTCGGAGAGGCGCCAGTAAGGCATTGGGTTGGAGAGGCTCGCCTTGCGATTCAGAAGGCCCCTCGATAGGGACAGGATGGAAACTTCCGTCGGCGACTGGCGAGGGAAGCTGATGAGTCGTCGAGCGGCTGGGGATTAAAACGCTGGCGCGCTTGACGCGCCCGGCGCAATGGCGCGCCTTGCTCGCCTCGCGATCTCCGATCGCCCTGGGTTAGCCGAAGCCGGGCGGAATCGCCAGGGTCGGTGGCGCGACATCGGCATTCTGACCCCGCTGGCGCAGATAGTGGTCCATCAGGACCAGCGCCAGCATCGCCTCGGCGATCGGCGTCGCGCGGATCCCGACACAGGGATCGTGCCGGCCGGTGGTGACGACCTCGGTCGCGGCGCCATCATTGCCGATGGTGCGTCCAGGCAGGCGGATGCTGGAGGTCGGCTTGAGCGCGATGCGCACGACGATCTCCTGTCCCGAGGAAATGCCCCCAAGGATTCCGCCCGCGTTGTTGGAGAGAAAGCCCTCGGGGGTCATCTCATCGCGATGTTCAGTGCCCTTTTGTTCAACGCTGCGAAAACCGGCGCCGATCTCGACGCCCTTCACGGCATTGATGCTCATCATGGCGTGGGCGATGTCCGCATCGAGCCGATCGAAAATGGGTTCGCCAAGCCCGGTCGGCACGCCGGACGCCACCACCGTCACGGCGGCGCCGATCGAGTTGCCCTCCTTGCGCAAGTCGTCCATGTAGGACTCGAGCGCCGGCAACGGTCTCGGCGCAGGGCCAGAACAGCGTATTGCGATCGACTTGATCCCAGTCGAAACCGCGCGGACGCTGGAGACCGATCTGCGCGAGATGGCCGCGCACCTGAATTCCGAGGCGCTCCGCCAGATACTTCTTGGCGATGGCCCCGGCCGCCACCCGCACCGCCGTCTCGCGCGCCGACGAGCGTCCCCCGCCCCGATAGTCGCGCACGCCGTATTTCTGCTCGTAGGTGTAGTCGGCATGACCGGGCCGATAGCGGCGGGCGATCTCGGCATAGTCCTTGGAACGCTGATCCTCGTTGCGGATCAGCAGGCCGATCGGCGTCCCCGTCGTTCGCCCCTCGAAGACCCCGGACAGAATTTCGACGGTGTCAGACTCTCGCGCTGCGTGGTATGACGCGACTGGCCAGGCTTGCGCCGATCCAGATCCCGCTGCAGATCCGCGGCGTCGAGCGCAAGGCCGGGCGGACAACCATCGACGACACCGCCGATGGCCGGCCCGTGACTCTCGCCGAAGCTGGTGACGACAAAGAGTTTGCCGAAGCTGTTGCCGGACATGCGTCAGTAGGCGGGCGGCGCGATCACGTCGCCCGGGTTTAGCCAGGCATTGCCCCTCGCCAAGACGTCGCGAGTCAGGGTGCTGGTGGCCTGATGCAGCTTGACCCCGTTGATGATGTAGTCGTAGCGCGCATTCAGATAGTCGTACTCGGCCTGGAAGAGGTTGCGCTGGGCATTCAGAACATCGACCTGGGTGCGGGTGCCCACCTCTAGACCCGCCTGGGTCGACTCCAGGGCGGAGCGGGCGGAGACGATGGCCGCCTGACGCGCCTTCACATCCTCAATGCTCGCGAGGATGCCGCGGAAGGCGTCCTTGACCTGCTGGTCGACCTGACGGCGGACCTGATCGAGTCGGTCCTGCGCGGCGCGAAACTTGAAGCCGGCCTCGCGCGTCTGCGAGGCCACCGCGCCTCCCTGGAAGATCGGCACCTTCACCGACAGACCGACGAACCCGGAATTCGAGTCCGTGTCGTACATCGAGTCCGAGCGCGAGATGTCGTAGCCGGCCTTCAGGTCGACGGTCGGCAGATAGCCAGCGCGCTCGATCTGGATGGTCTTCTTCGCCGCGTTGACCGATTCGCTGGCCGCGATGATGCCGTAGTTGCCGCGAATCGCCGTGGCCGCCCAGGCGTCGATGTCGTTGGGCTCGGGCGGTGCCAACGGCAGCTTCTCGCCCAGGCGCGCTAGTGGCAGGTCGATCGGACCGACGATGGTCCGCAGCGCCTCCCAGGCGTTATCCAGGGCGTTTTTGGAACTGATGAGATCGGCGCGTGAACGGTCGTAGGCCGCCTGACTCTCGTTCACGTCCGTGATGGCGACCAGCCCCACCTCGAACCGCTGTTTGGACTGCTCCAACTGGCGCTCATTGGCGCGCAGCAACGCCTCCTGAACCGTCACGGCATCGGAGGCCCGCAGAACCTTGAAGTAGGCCCCGGTGGTCCGGACCATGAGGTCGATCTGAGCGTTGCGATACTCGGCCTCGGCCTGGGCAATCACATTGTCCGACTGTTTGAGCTGGATCCAGGTCGCCTGGTCGTAGACCTTTTGGCTGACCACGGCCTGGGCCTCCTGGGTGGCAAAGTCGTCGTGGTACTTGTAGTGCGAGCCAAGCGAGCTGGTTCCCCAGGTCTCGGCGCTCTGATATTGGATGTCTCCCTGCGCGCTCACATTCGGGAGCAGCAGTGCCCGCGATTGGGGCTTGACCTCACGGGTCGCGAACAGGTTTTGCTCGGACTCGCGCAAGGTCGGATCGCTCACCACGGCCATGTCGTAGATTTGCAGCAGATCCTCGGCGCGCGACACTTGAGCCGGCCCGCACAGGAGCAGCGAGATCAGGACCGGAAGAGTTCTCCACATCATTGCTGTTTCCTTGTCCAAGCGGGCAGTCAAGCCGCGATTCGTTCAGCGGTCAGTATAGGGGACAACCGGGCTCGGTCTCAAATCCCCCGCGGATCTTGGCGGGAAACGATGGTCGGCTGCCACCGCCAAGGGCTTCACGAGACATTCGGCCCACTGCGACGACCATGAGCTGGATTTGCCGACGCCCTCATGATGGCCGCGCGCGCACAAGCGGCGTTGCGCTCGCTGTGGCTGGCGGCTAACCTCGACCGTCACGATAGCGCCCAGTGGCGGTTTGCTATCACTGCTCCATTTATTTTCTAGACGCCTGTGTTTCCATGGAACAATGCCCGCAGTGCAAGAGCTTCAACACGCGGCAATCCCGCCGTCAGTCCGAGCATGGACTGAGGAGTTCGCTGTTTTCCGCCTGGTTTCGCTGCCGCGAATGCGGTTGCCGGTTCCAGTCCACCGACCACTTTATGATTCAGAAGTGGACCATGGGGGCGATCTTGCTCTGCCTCTTCGCGGGAGTCTTAGTGTGGGCGTTCCTTGCTCAGAATGGCGCTGATTACCCTGCAAGGCTTGACCATGCCTACTGGTCCGAGCCGACGTCAAACGTCGATCGCAATGAGGGTTTCCCGCGCTCAGTGGATCCACCAGATCCGGCGATTCTCCAGGCCGCTGAAAACAATGATGCGGAGGCGCAGTATCGGGTCGGGCTTGCCATTGTGCAGCAGTACTGGACGCGCAGCGGCCAATCCTCGCTTGGCGATGCCACCAAATGGATTCGCAAGGCGGCCGAGCAGAATCATGTGCGGGCGCAACTCGTGCTGGGCGCGCTCTATGAAAGAGGCAGCGGCGTCATTCAGAACTATGCGGAAGCCAGTCACTGGTATCGTCGCGCATCGCTTCAGGGCGACCCCTTGGCGATGTCGCGACTGGGGAGGATGATGCAGGCTGGCCGAGGCAGTCCCAACTGACCTTGTGGAGGCCTATGTGTGGCTGAACCTCGCCTCGGCGCGCGGGGATCAGCGCGCCGAAATCGATCGCGACCGATTGCGCAACCTCATTTCACCCGAACAACTTGCGGAAGCCCAGGATCGCTCCCGGATCCTAGACCTGAAGCTGCCGCGACTCGCGGACCGTTCGCGTCCCCTGCCTGACGATTGAAAATCATGGCAGCGCCGAAATCAGGTGGATCACGCCTGTCCCGACGGATATTCCTTGAGTTCAATGGGCAAGATCGTCGCAAGTCAGTTTCGGCCGGCCTGGTGGCTCCCTGGCCCCCATCTGCAAACCCTCTGGCCGAGCCTGGTCCGCCAGCGGTCGCGCCCGCGGCTGACCGGGCGTCGCGTCGAACTGAGCGATGGCGATTTCATCGATCTGGCGGAAAGCCGGTCCCCCGGGCCTCGGGTGTTGATCATCCACGGCCTGGAGGGGAATCTGGAGTCCCACTATGCCGGCACGCTCATCGGCGCCCTGGAACGCGAGGGCTTCCAGCCCGTCTTCATGCATCTGCGCGGCTGCTCGCATGAGCCTAACCGGCTGGATCGCGCCTACCACTCCGGCGCGAGTGAGGATCTGGCGGAAGTCCTCGCCGCGCTCGACGCGGACCCGACGGACTCGCCCATCGCGGTCATCGGCTTCTCCCTTGGCGCCAATCTGCTACTGAAGTATCTGGGGGAGCGCGAGAAACCCTTGGCACAGGCCGCTATCGCGGTCTCCGTGCCTTTCGTGCTGCGGGATGCCATGCTTCGGCTGGATTTGGGTCTGTCGCGGGTTTATCGGTCGTATCTGCTGCGCAAGCTCAAGGCTGGCGTCCGGAGGAAATTCGCGGATCGACCCTTCCCGCTCCAGGTGGACTTGGAGCGAATCCGCGATTTCAATGCGTTCGATGAATGGATCACGGCGCCGCTGAACGGCTTTACCGGCGTCTTCGACTATTACAGCCGCGCGAGCTGTCGTCAGTACCTACCCCATATCTCGACCCCGACGCTCATCATCCAGGCCGCCGATGACCCCTTCATGTTCCGCTCGACCCTGCCTTGGGAACACGAACTCGGCCCTGGGGTGACGCTGGAGCTCTCCGAGCATGGCGGACATGTCGGTTTCGTCGCGGGCCACCGGCCCTGGCGGCCCGTCTACTGGCTCGAAACCAGAATCCCGGCCTTCCTGCGGGAGATCATGGCGAGCCGTCACTTCCCCCAAAGGACGTGATCGACATACTGCTTGACCTTCTTGTGTCCAGGGGTGTCGATCGTGGTGAATTGCAGATTGGTCCGATAGCCGCCCTTGTTGCGTCTTGACCGCAGCACCCTGGCGTAGACCTCCACCGGATTCTCCGAACCGAGCTCCGGCGAGAGCGACATCAGGATCTCCGAGTAGGTCGGCAGAACCATGGGGAAGTCCGCGCTCATGCCGAAGTAGCCGAGATCGTTCACCGTTCCGACAAAGCGTTCGGACTGAATCCGCTTGTCCTCGACGCGCCGGAACACGACTGGGAAGTCGACCAGGATCCGTGGAGATTTACGAATCTCGATCGTCGGAACCAGCAGCATCCGCGGGTCGGTCACGGCCTTCAGTTCGTAGAGCTTCACCGGGGTGGACTTGCCCTTGACCAGGACCTCGTTCACCGCCCCGACCTCGACCTTGCCCTCGGCGCCGTGGAAGGTCGCCTCGCTCATCAGAACCTGTCCGCGCAGCGTATAGGCCTCGATCCTGGCCGCGAGATTGACCGGATCGCCGATCACCGTGTACTCGTGGTAGAGATCGGACCCGAAGCTGCCCGCCATCACGTCGCCGGTGCTGACGGCGATACCGGCATAGAGCCGCGGCTCTCCGCGCGCCTCGTTCTGCCGGTTCAGATCGGCCATGGCCTGCTGCATCTCGACGGCGCAGTTCAAGGCGCGGATCAGGTCGTCTGGACGGCGCGTCGGCGCGCCAAAGAGCGCCATCACCGAGTCGCCCATGAACTTGTCGATGAACCCACCGTTGCGGTCGATCACCTGCGCCATCAGGCTGAAGAAACGATTCAGCAGATCGACCACCTGCGTCGCCGACAAGGACTCCATCAAGGCGGAAAAGCCGCGGAGATCGGCGATGAGGATGGTTGCTTGGGTCCCGACGACCGGGTGAGGTTTCTGCATATTGGCATCCATATTTGACGTCAGACGCTCGCTCGGCACCCCTTCGAGGCGGCCGGAATCGGCGGAACCATACACCTCACGGATCGCATCGACCACCCCGGCTGGCCGGTCACGTTCGCCCATGCGCCGAACGGTCGCAAGCCCGACTCCCTCGGAGGATAAATTGACAATCTTCATGGGTTTTATCTCGCGCTCCGGCAATGCTTGACATCATGGCCGACAGAACGGCAATCCCGACCATTCACGCTTCACGATAGAGAACCGCCGCATGGATCGTTTTACACGAAATTACAGCGTCTTGCTTGGCATTATACTGGTTGCAGCGCTGGTCTTCTGGGTCAAATCCGCGTGGCAGCCGCAGGTCTGGAAGCTGGGCGATGTGCTGGAATCCGACCCCCAGCTCACCTCTTACCCCTACCAGTTCCGACTGCGCTCGCTTGAGAACGGCGTCGCCGTCATCTCGACGCCCCGCTCGTTCGACGTCCCGGCAATCCGGTTCCTCGAAATCATCCATCCCAAACTCGCGGGCAGGAACCAGGACGACCCGGAAATGATCGCCGCGCAACAGGATCTGATCGATCACCAGAAGCGCGCCATGGGACTGATGCTGGCGCAACCTGGGGTGAAGAGCGTCGACTGGGAGCTGGATACCCAATGGTTGGCCGACCACGGCGTTCACCGCTGAACGGGGCACTGGCTCCAGCGCTCCGGGCAATCCGGAGCGAAACGAACTATAGTTCCCGCTTGCCATCCCAGGGGCTCTCGCCGCGCGGCACGCCCTCCCGAGCCCAGCAGCCGATCCGCCAGGTAGAGCGATGCGTTCGATCCTTCTCCTCGATAACGGCTCGCAACGGCCAGACTCAAGCCTGAATCTGCGAAAAATCGCCCATACCCTGTCCGCGCGTTGCGGCGAGGCGGTGCTTCCGGTCTCCCTGCTCCATTCCGATAAGATCCCGGCCGAGCAGCTTGCGGGTCGCCCCGCTGAAATCCTCGCGCCCACGCTTAGGCGCCTGTTGGCGAGCGGGGTGCGCGACTTGGTGCTGATCCCGCTGTTTTTCAGCCCGAGCCGGGCGCTCTCGCGCTTCGTGCCGGAGACCGCCGCCGATCTGGGCCATGAGATCGGTCCCTTCCGGTTGCGGGTCACCCCCGAGCTCTGTCCGCTCCCCACGGGCGAACCGCGGCTGGTCGACATCCTGCATGACAACCTCGATCAGGCCGCCGCCTCGGCCGGGACCGCGCCGCGGCAAGTCGTGCTGGTCGATCATGGCTCGCCGATCCCGGAGGTCACGGCGGTCCGCCGCTGGCTCGGCGCGCGGCTCGGGCAACGGCTCGGGTCGGAGGTCAGGCTTGAGCAAGCGGTGATGGAACGACGGCCGGATCCCGCTTACGACTTCAATGGTCCATTGCTTGAGGACTTACTTGGCCGGATGGCTGAAGAGGAACCCGGCGCCCCGGTGATCCTCTCGATGCTCTTCCTCTCCGCTGGGCGGCACGCTGGCGCGGGTGGAGATATCGACCGGATCCGCGAACGCATCGAGCGGAAATACCCAGGGTTCCAGGTCTATCCCTCGCCACTGGTGGGCAGTCATCCAGCACTGATCGACATCCTTGACGCCCGGCTTCGGGAATCGATGCGCTGGATGGAAATCAGCCCAGGCGCCGGCTGAATTGCCGAAAACGCAGATAACACCGGGCTTGCAGCCACCAAAGAACGGCTGACGACAGGATGAGCGCCAGGCCGCCGATCCGCGCGAACCAATGCGACCAGACGAAGCCGGGGACGGTCGTGGCGGCGATCAAGCACAGCAGCATGACGGCATGCAGCCCGAACTGGAGACGCGCCAGCGTATCCGGGAGGAAGCTCTGCATGTGCGGCAAGCGGATATCGAAGCCTTTGGTCGCCACCTGGCGATGCTGGAGATGGAACCAGCTCAGGAAGGGCATGATCTTGAACAGCATGCCGCTTGGCAGCCCGACGCCGACACCGACCAGCAGGAGAACGCCGAGCAGCTCATCGTGGCCACCCAAGGCCCAGAGACCCGCCGCCAGGATCGCGGCCAGCATCGCGGACCACCAATGCAGGAGCGTGGCATCGATGCGGGGCCGCTCGCGCCGCCGCTGACGGTCCAGGGTGACCACCGCGAAGGCGACGAAGACGACGACCGCGCCAGCGAATCCCCAGACAGCGAAGCGGCCCTGCCCCAAGGCCGTCAGCCCGGTCGCGACCGTCAAGCCGAGCAAGATCAGCGGTGCCGCCGCGCGCGTCAGCCAGGCCGGATAGGCGGGCGTCACATGAAACATGGGCACGACCTGGTAACCCACGCCCAGGATGAGCATCCCGACCCAGCCCAGCAGCCCCCAGCCGAGGTGCAGATTCACCCAGTCGCCGACCCCCGGCATCCGCACGCCCATGAGGGTAGCGAGGAGCATTCCGCCCAACAGCAACGTCATCAAGAGCCCCGCCAGCGCCAACCGCATGGCCAGCACCGTCCGTGGAACCCCATGCGCGCGGACGAGCGCAATGCCGGTGGCGAACATGAAGCACAGCAACCCAAGCGAGAGACTGGATCCCCCCAGCATCAACCAGAACGCCCCGCCCCACTGGAAACCGACGCAGAGCGACAGGGTGCCGGCCACCAGCAGGATCTGGGTCACGACCCCCACCAGGACGACGCGGGGAACCGGCGAGCCCGCCAACACCGGCAGCATCTGGAACAGGGCGCCGCACATCACCTGAGTGAGAAACCCGAGCGCCAGGAGATGCGTCACGGCCAAGGCTGGCGGCGTCCAACGCGACAGCAGGACCATATCCCCCTGCCAGAACAACATCGCCCCGGCCAGCATGGCGAACGCTGGGGCGACGAGAAAGAAGGCGAACGGCACCGCGAGCGGCGGCGCTTGCTCCAAGCTGAGTCCAGCCGTGTTCAACCGGGAATCCTCCAGTCCAGCTCGCGCGGTGAAGGGGGACAAGCCGCGTTCCAGATCAGGATCTCAAACCGCTCTTCAGTCCCCTGGGTCTGCCAGCCATAGCCCATGCGCCTGAGAAGGTCGTAGAGCGGAAATGGCTCGCGCCGATGCAGCACACAGAGACGCTGCTCGGATGGCAGGTCCGCCAGCGCATCCAGGATCTGCTCCAGCGGCTCGGGCGGTGCCAGCCGCCGGACATCCAGCACCCTTGGCGGGGCGGGATCAGGCATGAGGGATCAGGGCGGCGATCTCGGCCGCGCGCTCCGGGAGCGCGCCGTCCGCCATGGGGTAGAGCACCCCCTCCTCCTTGTAGTTGTGTTGTTGCGCCAGGAAGTGCAGGGTTTCGAGGATGCCGAGACAGTCTTCCCGCTCGTGGCGCCCGACCGCCTCGGCCAGATCCTCGCAAAGAACGCGCATCTGCGCATGCTCGGAGCACATGACCTCGATCGGATTTGCGGCAATCAGAAAGACGCTGGCCAGTTGGGGAAAAAGAACCTCCTCCTCCAGCGCGAAATGCCGGTTCATGGCCGCGCTCAGCGCCTCGGTGGCCGCCGTGATCGCGACCCAATCGCCGCCGCCGAGGCTGGACTCGGCCGCGGCCAGCAGTCGGTCGCAGTGATGATGATCGTGCGTGAAGGAATCCGTGATGAGTGAGGCCATGCGAGCGCGCAATCCTTGGGGTGATGAGGATGGACGGATTCTGCGGGGAGCGGACGAGGCACTCCTTGACCTGGGTCATGCGCGCCCGATCGCAAGGCGTCACCCGATCAAGGCCGCGCCTCCCCCGTGCCCAGCCTGTCGCCCTTCCTGATCCGCTCGCGCCAGAGCTGGGGCTTGGAGAAGCCCTCCCAACCCCAGCGCAGCCAGTCGAGCAGCCGCAAGGCGAGCCAGAGCGCCCAGGCAAGCATCAGGGCGCGATAGATCCACATCGGGACCGAGAGCACCCAGACCTCGGGGAGCCCCGGACCGCCACGGTCCTGATACCAGTTGAGGACCGTCCCGGACGAGCCGTTGCCCAGAATCTGCATCTCCGGACGGCCCAGCAGTCCCTGTTGCACGGCCCCGAGCAAGGCCGCCAGCGCGGCCAGTGTCAGCAGGACGAGACCGATCTGGATCAGATTGAACCGCCAGCGACGCATCCGCATCGTCGAGCCGTCGGCGCGCGCCCAGGGCGAACAGCCAGCCGGCCACCAGGAGCGCCACCCAGACCTCGGCCAGGGCGAGCCCCAACCCAAGCAGCAGCCAATCGTGCGCGCGCAAGGGGCGTCAGACGACTGCGACCCAGCCCCACCGAAAGCACCGGCCAGCACCAGGAGCAGGCCCCAGAAGAGGACCGCCGGCCCCACTCTGGGGCCAGCCGCAAAGAGCACCCAGCGGTCATCGGGCAGACGCAGCGTCTGACTCAGGTCGACGGCCGGGCTGCCCAGATCCGGGACGGACGGACTGAAGCCCGTGCTCAAGGCATGCGGCTCGCGCCAGGCGACCCGCATCTCCTGACTCCCGGGGACGAGCGGCAGCTCGACCAGGGTCTGGCCGGTCGGCAGCGGAAGGCTGCGACCATCGACGGTCAGCTCCCTGAGCTCGGCGCCATCGGGCAACCGCATGCGCCGGACCCCGCCCTGGCTGCTGCGGACCGCCAGGGTCAGCGTGGCGTCGCTGCCCCGCTGGCTCGGCTCGACCTGATACTCCACCCGGTCGATGGTGAAGGTCGGACCAGGCACCCCGAGGGGCCGGACGATGCGCAGCCGCAGCGTCTCCCCTGGGAGCGGACGCCAGCTCGGCAGCCACCGATCCGTATCCTCCCGACGATGAACCGGAGGAATGCCCGAGTACTCCAGGTGCCACATGGAGCCGAGATCCAACTGCCAGTCCTCGCTCAGACGCGGATCCTCGCTGGCTGTCAGCTCAAGCTCCCCGCGCTGCTCCAGGCGCGAGGTCCAGCGCAGCTCGGTCTGACCGGGGCTCAAGGCCACCTTGACCTGCCCGGCCTCCACCTGAACACCCGGCGTCTGCACCGACTCGCCGGGCAACAGCGACACCGGAACCAGCGTCGGGAATTCAGGCGAGGAGAGTCGCCGCACACTTGTCTCGACACGCCAATCGAGGCCCAGCCCGAGACGACGCTCCACCAGCAGCAACGGGGGCAAGGCATCCTGGGTCAAGGGCTGGGCCGCTCCCGCCGCCGGATCGGCGAGCCTGACCAAATGGAGCTGAGTGCCCGGCCGACCGTTGGCATCCAATCCCTCGACCCGCCAGCCCCTGGCATCGAGCGAAACCTGCCGGGGCGGCAACACCAGGGGAATCGCGACCTCATCCTGTCCCCGCAACGGCCCGGCGAGGAGGATCTGATGTCTCCCGGGAGGCAGTGGCACTTGCAACTGGCCCTCGGCGTCGCGGCTCATGCGGTCCAGGGGGGCACCATCCAGGCTGACCTGGCTCGGCGACCAGCCGCCGCTGCCGCCCGGAACCCGCGCCGCGATGGCCGTCGCTGCTTCCAGTGTCAGCTCCAGGGTCAGTTGCTCGGGCTCGGCCCGCAACGCGAGCCGCGAGAGCTCCAGACAATTCGGCAGACAATCCGGCGGTTCGAGCAGGCGTTCGCGCAGCTCGTCCAACAGCTCCAGCGTCGGAAGCTCGGCCGCTTGGGCGGGGCTGGATGCAAGGCCAGCGCCCACCCCGAGCGACAGGAGCACGGCCAGGCCAAGACCCGCGCGGCGCGGATCCTTGAGCGCCCCAGCCAGGCGCAGTCCGAGCACGCCCACCAGCAGGCAGCCGAGGAGCGCCCGAACGAGGTTCCAGCCTGGCGTCAATAGCCAGAGACGCGCCTGCGCGGTCTGCCCGACGGGTCCGCTCCAGGCCAGCTCGATCTCCTTCCATTGCCAGCTCGGAATCCCCGGTCCCGTCTGGACCAGCGCCTTCGGGTCCATGGGCTCCAGCGGTCTTGGAGTCGGGGCGGCGGGCCGCTTCGGGAGATCCCGCCGAGCCGTTTGAAGCTCGTTCAGCGCATCGCTCGCACCCTCCATGGATGCACGCTCATCCATGGCCGGCGCTGCCGCTGGCAAGGGCGACCCCAGTTTCAGACCTGATCCCAGGCGACCCAGAGGGGTCCAATACGGCTGTTCCAACTGCGGATAGAGTCCGTTGCGGACCTCGGAGACCAGAAACGGAAGCCCGAGGACCAGCAGCGTCAAGAGGCTCAACCTGCGATACCAGAGGACGAGCCAGCGCAGTCTGGCCAAGCCGACCTGAGTCGGCGCCTGGGGGAGCAGGCGCAGCAGCGCCGCCGCCGCCAGGACATGCAGCCACGTCAGGCGCGGGGCGCCCGGCGCGTGCCAGGTCAGGGCCAGCGCGACGAGGGCGAGCGCCCCCCAGCCCCAACCCCAGATCCGCGCGACCCCGAGCGCGACGATCAGCACCAGGAAGAGATCCAGGAGCGTCCAGCGCTCCAGCCAGGTATCCGGGAGGTTATCGACGCCCGTCACCGCCAGCAGATCCCAGCCCGGCGGCAGATGCAGCCGGCTTTGCACGTTATCGAAGGTCAGCGCCCAGCCGGACGCGGGCAGCCTCTCCCGGTCCGCTTCGAGACGACCATCCGCGACCAGATCCAGCCGACCGCGCCGGACCTCCACCCCGGGTTTAGCCTCCGCGTCCAGTCGGGTGATCAGGACCGGCGACCCGGCGACCTGGACCTGTCCGAGATCGAGACCCGCGCCTGTCTCCAGTCGCCAACTCCGGGTCAGCTCTCCTCCGATGCGATCGCGAACGCTGTAGCCGCTGCCGTCGAAATCCAGCCACAGCTCGCGCGACAGGCTCAGACGATCCGGCTCAGGATCCGGGTCGCCACGCCGTTGCTCGACCAGCGTCAGTCGCTCCGTTGGGCCGACCCGATAGACCGGCAGGCGCGCCCACTCCTCCGGCAGCCCGGTTTGGCGCGGATCGAGCGGAGTGAGTCCGGAGAGCTCGACCTGACGCAGATCGGGGTGGGCGGCGAAGGCCCAGACTTCCTGCTCCGGCCAGGCGTCCGTCCGGCTACCGCGCGCGAGCGTCGCCACGGCGCCGGGGTGATAGCTCGTCACCTCCAGCACCCAGCGACCGGGACGCACCTGAATCAGCAGCGTTCCGTCGCCCTCCAGGCGGGTCGGCAGCGGGCTCGTGACGCTCAGTGGAATGCCGCCGGGCAGCGGCACCGGACCGAGCCGGATCTCCCGCCCGCGCCCGGAAACATCCAGTTCCAAGCGAGTCAGGATTTGCAGTGGCAGGGCGTCGTCGAGCCGGCGATAGACCTCCAGCCGCAGCCGATCGCCCTCGGAGCTGGTGTGACCCGCATCATGCAGCCAGAGACGACCGCCCGCCTCCAGGCGCGGCCAAGGCTGGGTCTGTCCGTCCTGGATCAGGGTCAGGAGTCCGGTATCGGGCGGCAGGATCAGCGACTCCGGGCGTTGAGCCCAGTGGAAACGCCCGGTGAGCAGATGGACTCCGGGCGGGAGCTTCACCGCCGGGTGGCCGTCGCGCGACACGACCGGAAGCGGTCGCGCCCCAGCCTGGACGTCCTGAGGCCAGACTTCGGCATCCCCTGGCAGGTGCAGCCACTGCTCGGCATAAAGCTCCCAGGTCTGCTCGAAATGCCCTCCGGTCGCGTCCAGGTCGAGGCGCAAACGCCCGGGCCAGGCGCAGCGCCGAGCGGCATCCCGGCCATCAATGGGGCAGGCACGCCGATCCTGACCATCAGGTCCACGCTCCAGTACCCAGGGGATCCATGCCTTGAGCGCATCGGGAATCGACGGGGCGGCCGCGATGGGGCGATCGGCTGGCGTTTGTCCGAGCGGCGCGGCGCGGCCACCCGGAACCAGGACGAGCAGCATGACGCAGAGCGCGGGCAATCGGATGAAGAAGCTAGACATCGGCGCGGCCTCCCGGCGTTCGACTCCAGGTATCTTGATGCCCGCGGGTGGGGGAAGCAACCGACCCGGCGCAGCCCCGATACGCGTCGGGGAACGCGCAAGAACGCCACCCGGAGCGGGCCGATCGAGGCCCACGATCGCGATTTCGTGAAATTTTGTACTGCCCGAGCCGCGTCGGTCGCACGACCCGCGCTAGACTTGGGACTCCCGTGGATTCCTGGAATCCCCGATCATCCGCGCCGCCCATCAATGCGACCACGGCACATCGCTTATCTGGGATTTCTCGGCTGGCTCGCCCTAGCCGTCCGCGCGGCGGACATTCCGAGCGCGGCGGATGCATGCGTCCAGGGGAAGAAGGAGACCGCACCCTCGACCGAGTTCGTCCCCGTGGGGGATGGGGCCGTGGTGCGGCATGAACGCACTTCACTGGAGTGGCAACGCTGTGCCTTGGGCCAGCGTTGGAACGCGACGAGCAATGGCTGCGAGGGACGACCTTCAGGCTACCCTTGGGCCGGCGCCACCAAGCAGGCCGCCAAGGCGAAGGATGGGTGGCGACTGCCGACCGGGGAGGAACTCCTGACCATCGTCGAGAAATGCCACTTCGCGCCGGCGATCAATCCGCAGGTCTTCCCCAACACCCCCGCCGTGTTGTTCTGGTCCTCATCGGCCGATACCGGGGGTCTGGATCGGGCCTGGTCCGTGAGCTTTTTCAGCGGCCAGCATTACCGCGCCGGCAAGACCCAGAACGGCCATGTCCGGCTGGTGCGGGGCACCATGAAAGAGGCTCCGGCGCCATGACGGGCAGCTACCAGGGCCGATACTCCAAGCCTGGAATCGCTGTGCGGTCGAACACCCCCGGGAGTGTCATCATGAGATCCTTGAGCTCGTCGAGGCTCAGATAGCGCCCGTAGGACGCCTTGGCGGCGTCGATCGGCAGCTCCACCCAGTAGCGGTCGGATTTCGGCTCGCAGAGGATCTGCAGGGTGTTCTCCTGAGCGTCGATGATCCCCAGATAATCGTCCTCGCTTTGCAAACGCGGCAACAGTTGCTCGCAAATGGCCCTGGCGCTCATCTCCACGGCGCTGGCGGAGGAGATGGACTCCCCGGACCGATCGAAGAGGTAAAAGACACGATAGTGCATGGTCGAGAATCGTCGCTCCTTAAGAGATCGAATGACCGCATGCGCGCCCAAGACGCTTGCGCCCATTCGGTATCCGCGCGGGGCGGATGTGCTCCACCGAACTGCGCCAGAGGCATTCCCTCACCGGCGGCATCTGTTCCGGGAGATCGAGAGACGGACGGCCGAGCCAGAGATCCGCCGGGCGCATGTTATGATGGCGCCCGTGGGCGCGCACGCCGACCTGTCCAAAATTTCCCGAAGCGATTGATTGTAACCCTGATCCAATCGTCGATCATCGCCGATATCGGTGCTTGCGCCACCTTCCGACCGGCCCGATCTCGACACCGCCCGCTGGCGCCAAATACCCGATCCCTTCCACGAGAGCCCGCAGCGCCGTGTCTCGACCCCCTGCCAGCACCGACGCCCAATCCACCACCAGACAGTTTCGCGCGCGCGTCTTCAAGCCAGCGGAGGGGGTATTCCTCTTCCATCCACGCGCGATGGAGCGGCTGCTCGCCGAGCATCTGGAATCGCTGGGCCACACGGGATCGATTCCGCACCTCGCCTATGCCGTGATGCCGAGCAGCGCCTTGCTGAGTGGGTTGGAAGCAGAGAACCCGGAGGCGCTCGCGGTCATCGAGGGGCTCAATCTGCCGACCTACACGATCCTGCTGCCCATGCCGCTGGAACTGCGGCTGGATCACGCCGGCTTTACCCGCGTGCTGCGGGAGTACTGGGCGCGACGCTTCGAGGCCGAGATCGCGCGCGCCTGGCAGATAGCGCGGGACGACAATCAGGATGATGGTCGCTTCGGCCCCGCCGGGCTGCTGGAGTTGATCGGCGAGACTGGTCTGGCCGAGGTCCGGGACGTGCTGACGCGCGATGGGATCATCCCCGCCGGCTTGCCCGACAGTCTGGTGTGCCGGGGCTTCGTCGCACTGGTCGCTCGACTACGGTATTTCTGTCCGGGCGCGCGGGGCTTTTTCTTTCCGGCCATCCGCGACTGGCGCGTATTGGATCACTGGCTGATCGCGAGCGGACTCGACCTCCCGCCGCTCAAGTCCGGCGGCCGTCTCCCCCTCTTGCTGGAGCGCGCCCGCCCAGAGCAGCGCTGCGGGCACCCCGCCCGCTTCCCGCGACTGCCCCGAGGACTCCCCTACGCCAACTCGGATCCGGATTTCGACCCGGACCGGTCGCTCCCAGCGATCCCCCACGGACTTGCGGAGCCGAGCGATCGGAGCACCGGGACATTGGCTGACCTTGACGCCGAGGATCCGGCTCCGCGCGATCCCAAGGTGATGGAGGCCCGTTGTCTGGCCGCCCTCAGTCAGGGATTGCAACTGACGCGGCTTCACTGGCGTAGCCGACTCAAGGACCGGCTCCTGGGTCTCGTCGCGACGCCGCTGGAGGCGCTGCTGACGCTGTCCCGGCGACTTGTGCGAGGCGCCACCCGACTCCAGCCGGCCAATGGAGCTCGGCTGGAGATCTATCTGTTCCTTTTCCGTCACGCCGCGCGGAGCGCCCAACGCGCCGAGCTCACGGACCGTTATGCCGCCGCCATCAAACACCTGGGCTTAGCCTGGCGACGCTTCCACGCCATGGGCGAGCCTTGCGTCCCGGAGGCCGAGCTGGTTCGGCGGCTCATCACGCAACGCCGGCTGGGCGCCGAGCGCTCGCTCGCCGATCTGCTTGCCGCCACATGGAAGCTGGGGTCCGAGGACGGTCGCGAGCTGGGTTGCCTGATCGAACGCCTCGGCGAGGAGGTGCGAGACACGCCACGGGCACGCACCGCCCGCGATCTACTCAGGGATCTGGAACGGGTGCTCCTGGAGAGCCGCGCGACTTACTATCATCTGCGTCCACTCGCCTGGCTGGTCACCGCCGGCCGAACGCGGCTGCGCCAGATCCTGCCCTTCCAGGCCACGCTCAAGGCGCTACGCTCGCTCGACCTGGCCCTGAACCGGCTGGAGCGGATTGGCTGGCCGACCCAGGACCTGGAACGCTTCAGCCACCCGCTGCGCGCGCTGGCACGGCGCCTGACCGACCACCTCGACGAACAGCTCAAGCCGCTGCTCCAGCGCACGCTCCATGAGGCGGGATTCGTCCCCCTCTCGCACCGCGAGGCGGTCGCCTTCCACAAGTTGCAGTGCGAGCTGCTAGACGTGATCCAGCATCGACGGCACCTGAGATACACGGATGTGCGCGACGTGATCGCGCGCAACCTCATGCGGCTGCCGGAGCTGACGCTCGGCGAGGCCGTCCGGGGCGACCGCCTGGCGCGCTTCGATCGCATCGCGGCGCGCATCCTCCCCGGCGTCTACCGACCGGGCGAGATCTACATCAAGGGCCTGCAACAACTGGGCGCACCACTGTTCGGAACCCCGCGCGGGCGTTGGGGCCTGCGCCACCTGATACTGCCATTCGGGATCGCCTTTCTCGGCCTCAAGACGCTGGACGTCCTCATCGCGCACCTCGCCGCCGAGGACGACCTCATTCCACCTGGCCAACCCCTGGCTGATCGGCGGCCTAGGGCTCGTCATCAACCTCATCGCTCACACCCGTGTCGGGAGGCTCGGCGCCAGCGCCTTGCTGCGCGGGATCTGGTGGGGTCTGCGCCTGCTGCTGTTCGACGGGCTGAGGCGGCTCGCGCGCTGGAGACCCATGAGCCGGATGCTGGAGAGCGAGTTGGTCCGGGGGTTGGACCGCAAGCTGCTGAGACCCTTCCTGACCGGCGCGAGCATGATGCTGCCGGTCATCGGTCTGGCCAGCCTGATCCAGGGCGCATGGATCCGGCCCGACCTGTCGCTGATGGCGCTCACCCTGGCCTTGGGCGTTCTGGTCCGCAACACACCGGCTGGACGACGCCTGCTCGACGACAGCGTCAGCGCCATCGGCGATTTCCTGCGGCGCGCGAACCAAACCCTGGTCATCGGACTGATCCAGGAGCTGATGCAGTTCTTCAAGGAGGTGACAAGGCGCTTCCAACAAGGGTTGCATCTGATCGAGGAGCGCCTGAGCCATCATCTGGACGAGTCACGCGGTCAATTGCTGGTCAAATCGCTCCTGCTCCCGGCGTGGCACTTCCTGGAATCCGTGATCCAGTTCTACGTGACCGTGCTGGTGGAGCCCCAGGTCAACCCGGTCAAGCACTTTCCCCTGGTCACCGTCGCCCACAAGCTGATGCTGCCCTTTCTGCCGCTGGTCACCCGCGTCATGTCCGACCTGCTCGACCCCCTGGTTCCAAAATGGATCTCCATTCCCTTCGTCACCCTGACCATGCTCCTGCTGCCCGGATTGGCCGGCTTTCTGGTGTGGGAACTCAAAGAGAACTGGAAGCTCTACGCCGCTAACCACGCCTCCGCGACGCCGCTTGGCCTGGCGGACCATCGCGTCGAGCCCGCGATCGTCGGCAGCCATGGCGAGACCATGCGCGGATTTCTGCGCCGCGGTTTCCACAGCGGCACCCTGCCCAAGGCGTTCGACCGACTCAGAGGTGTCATCCGACGGGAGATCCGCGACGAGATCGAGAATCCCCTGCGGCTTCGTGAGGCGGAGAGACACCTGACCGAGATCGAACAGGCCATCTGCGTCTTCTGCGACCGGGAGCTGGCCTATGCGCTGCGACGCCGCTGCGAGGATCCCGACTGCCGTCTGAGCCGGGTGCAAACCCGCCGTCCGCGCCTGGCGACCAGCGCGTTCGAGCTCATCCTGGAGCTGGAGACCACGGAACCCGCAACCGCGTCCCCGCTGGAATTGCGTCTTGCCATCTGGCTGCTGGAGCCCGAGCTGCATCTCAGCGCCGAGCTGAAAGGTCCACGGCTGGACCTTGGCGATACCTGCCTTGGGCGCATTCGCGAAGACCTGCTGGCCTTCGGCGAACGCGCCGGAGCGACGCGGGTGACCCTGAATCTTGGGTGAGCCGAGCGCAGCAATCGGTCGGGCGGGCATGGCGCTCGCCCGACATTCGCCTGGCGCTACTCCAGCGGCGATCCGAGATTGGCGATCTTCGCCTGCATGGCTGGCGTCAATTGCTTCACCAGCTCGGCGTTGTAGGCGTGGGAGGTGGTATCGGCAAGGACTGCGTCGGTCGCGCCGAAGATCCGCGCGGCACCGATGGCGTAGGCCCGCGACTTCGCGGCGGGCGACCCGTCCGTCACCGCCGGATCGACGTCCGTGGTCAGAATCGAAATGGTGTTGTCGGTGTTGCGGCGGATGTCGAAGGTGCGGAATTGCTGGGGGAAATCGCGGAGCGAGGACGTCTCGACCTCCCAGAAACTGTTTTGCGGTCCCTGACCGGGCTGCGATGGATCATAGGCTTGGGCGGTGATGACGTTGACGTGACGATGCCCGGAGATCCAGAGGATGAGATTCGGATAGTTGTGGAGGATGGCGAGCAAGGCGGCGTCATCCACCAGCGAGGTGGTGGAGAACAGGGGATAGTTCCCGGAGTTGGGATCCAAGGTTTCCTGCGGATGGATCGGGATATGCGCCGCGATGATCATGAGCTTGTCGTGGTCCTGACCCTCCTGGAGCTGTGCCTGGAGCCAGTCGAGTCGGGCCTGGTCGAGACAGGCGCGGGCATAGTTCGGCTGACCCGCGCCCTTGCAGGTATCGTCGAGCGCGATCACCTTGAGCGGGAGCGTCGACTTCGGCTCGAAGCTGTAGGAGGCAAAGTCATTGTCGAGGTTGGTCTGCGTGAAGCCATGACCGACCGGATTCGAGGTCGTGTTGAAGAATTCGCTCATCCAATTCAGGCTTGAGGAGTCCTTGGTCGAGAGCGAGTGACGCTTCCAGTCGGCAACGACCGTTGGCGGAGTCGCGAAATTTTCCTGCGGCCCGGCGCCGATGATGTCGCCGTAATAGGTCGAGCCGTCGACCACGCCCATGTAGGCGCCAGTTTGATCGATACAATCCGCCGAAGCATTCGGACAGGGGTTCATGTTGAGGATGGTATTCCCAACATGGGCCTGCTGGGTCTTTTGATCCTCGATGGCCGAGCCCATCCAGAACTGATCGTGGTTGCCGATGACCTGAAACCAGGGGATCGACTGATCGAGCCCAACGGCCTTGTACGGCCTCTGATAATCGATGGTGTCAGCTCCGACGAGCGCGCCGGAATTGGGGGTGATGAGCTTGCCGTCGAGGACGTCGATATACCATCTCAATTCGTTGTACTGAGTGTTGTTGGTCGCGTCTCCGAGGGCGATGCCGAAATCGAACGGCGTCTTCTTGTGCAGTGCGTTGATCGTCTGGACCGCGGCGTCGAGCACCTGAGTCGTCGAGAGAATGACCGGGGAATAGGCCGACGAATTGCCCGCGGAGCTGGGACCGAACACCGAGCTCCAGCCAATGTAGATCGGCTGTGCCGGGGATTCCTTGTCGGCAATATGAATGTCGCTCATGGAGAAGAATGACAATAGACGCGCCGCGTTGGGTGCGCCGCTGTAAGCTGGCGCGAGTTCGGTCCGCTTGTCGTAAGGCTGCCGTTGGGTTGGATCCTGGCTGTAATTCGTGCCTGTCCCCGCCCGCCACTGGCCATAACCGAAATACTCGTAGAGCGACACATCCGCCGGATTGATCTGCGGCGTATCCGCCGAGGAGAGTCCGATCGGGAGGACTTGCTGCTCGGCGGTCGTGAAGACCTCATTGGCGATCGGCCAATTCATGATTGGCGGGTTATGTCGGTAGCCGGGGGAATCTGGACGATTGTAAGGATCGTGCTGGGCATTGCCGTGTTCAGAACCCGCCAAAACACCGCCAGAGAGTAAAAGCGAGCAAAGAACAGCGATGTGCCTCACGGCTTGATAGGAAAGAGAGCCACCGTTCATTTCAGTTCCTCTTGTTGGGCACGAATGGTCTCACGGCCTCTCGACATATTCGTGGGGTCGGTCGCCTCGGGCATGCGCGATAGGGTCGAAAAATGCCCCCCGGCGTGTCGGCGGGCGAATGCAAGGAGCCTGGCATTTCTGGAGATCTATTTCCGCCAAGCACTTCTCATTTGGGAGGGAAAGATGGCGCAAGCGCGGTGCGCCCAATCTTGGGGACGATCTCATCGCGGCCAGCGTCGGACGGCTCGCGACTGGACTGCCGTCATTCAGGCGGGCCTTACCAAAGTTTAACCCAGACTCCCCGCCACCCTGGGCCAGCTATCAATCTGATCGAAAAGACATTTCCGACAAGTCAGGCGTTACGTGCAGCCCCGCAACGGCCGCGCCCACTTGCGCGACCCGGCTCACTTGGTTCAAATCCGCGCCCGTGTGGCGCGGTTGCGCCTTCCAAACCCATCCGCGAAGAGTGGAGATCAGGAGACAACCAATGATCGAGGTTCGCCAGCTCAGTCGTCGATACGGCGAGCTCAGGGCGGTTCAGGACGTCTCGTTCAGCATCGAACATGGTGAGATCGTGGGTCTGCTCGGCCATAACGGCGCCGGCAAGACCACCATCATGAAGATGCTGACCGGCTATCTCGAACCGAGCGCCGGGAGCATCCGTGTCGACGGACTGGACATCGCCGAGCAGCGCCGCGAGGTGCAGCGCAACATCGGCTATCTGCCGGAAAACTGTCCGCTCTACCCCGAGATGACGGTGCTCGATTACCTGGATTACCAGGCATCGCTGCACGGCATCGCGCCGGATCGACGCGTGCAGCGTCATCCGCCGCGCGGTGGAGCGGACCGAACTCGGCGCCAAGGCCACCGCCACCATCGGCACCCTCTCGCGCGGCTATCGTCAGCGCGTGGGCGTGGCCCAGGCGATCCTGCACGAGCCCCGCATCCTGATCCTCGACGAGCCGACCAACGGGCTCGACCCCTCCCAGATCCAGCACATGCGGGGCCTGGTGCGCGAGCTGTCGGCGGACGCGACCCTCATCATCTCGACCCACGTCCTGCAGGAGGTCGAGGCCGTCTGCGGGCGCGTGCTCATCATGCGCGGCGGGCGTCTGGCGCTCGACAGCCGGCTGGACGCCATCGGCCGCCAACCCCGTCTGCTGGTCAGCCTGGACCGCGACCCGGCCGAGGTGACGCCGGTGCTCGCCGGTCTGAGCGGGATCACCGGGATCACATTGCTCGACCGCGACGGCGGTCTGAACCGCTTCGCCCTGGAGACCGCCGACCTGCGCGCCAGCTCGCCCATCGTGGCCCAGGCGGTCAGCGAGCGAGGCTGGCCGCTCTATGGACTGGAGGCGGAACGACAGGACCTGGAGGCACTCTTCGGTGCCGTGACTCTGGAACGGACGGAGGTGACCCATGGGTGAAGTCATGCGTGTGGCACGCCGTGAACTGGCGGCCTTCTTCGGCTCCCCGGTGGCCTACATCTTCATCGGGACCTTTCTGTCGGTCTGTCTCTTCGTCTTTTTCTGGGTCGATGCCTTCTTCGCCCGCAACATCGCGGATGCGCGCCCGCTGTTCGAGTGGATGCCGATCCTGCTGGTCTTCCTCTGCGCCGCGCTCACCATGCGCCTGTGGAGCGAGGAACGGCGCGCCGGGACGCTGGAAAGCCTGCTGACCCTGCCGGTGGCGACGCCCAAGCTGGTGCTCGGCAAGTTCCTGGCCGCGCTGGGGCTGGTCGCCGTGTCGCTGGCGCTGACCCTGCCGCTGCCGATCACGGTTTCACTGCTCGGCCCGCTCGACTGGGGTCCGGTCATCGGCGCCTATCTGGCGACCCTGCTGCTGGCCTCGGCCTATCTGGCGATCGGGCTCTTCGTCTCCTCGCGCACCGACAATCCCATCGTGGCCCTGATCGGCAGCCACCCTGGTCAGCGCGCTCTTCTATCTGATCGGCTCCCCGGCCCTGACCAGCCTGCTCGGTCACGGCGGCGGCGAGATCCTGCGTCTGATCGGCAGCGGCGCGCGCTTCGAGTCCATCACCCGGGGCGTCATCGATCTGCGCGATCTCTACTACTATCTCAGCCTGGTCGGTGTCTTTCTGGCCCTGACGGTCTACAGCCTGGAGCGTCTGCGCTGGGCGGAGCCGGCGTCCAATCCGCGCCATCATCGCCGTTGGTCGCTGATCACCGGGCTTGCGGTCGCCAACCTGGTCGCCGCCAATCTCTGGATGCAGGGCGTCACCGGGGTGCGGGCGGATCTCACCGAGGGTCGGCTCTACACCATCTCCGAGGCGACCCGGACCTATCTCGGACCAGCTCCAGGAGCCGCTGCTGATCCGTGGCTATTTCAGCGCCCAGACCCATCCGTTGCTGGCCCCGCTGGTCCCGCAACTGCGCGACCTGCTGGAGGAGTATGCAGGTCGCCGGCAAGGGCAAGGTGCGGGTCGAATTCGTCGATCCGCAACAGTCGCCCGAGCTGGAGCGCGAGGCCGGCGAGCAGTACGGCATCCGCCCGGTCGCCTTCCAGACCGCCTCCAAGTACCAGGCCGGCGTGGTCAATTCCTACTTCGACGTCCTGGTGAAGTACGGCGATCAGTCCGCGACCCTGGGCTTCCAGGATCTGATCGACGTCAAGGTCGCGCAGCGAGACCGATCTCGACGTGCGTCTGCGCAATCCCGAGTACGACCTGACCCGCACCATCAAAAAGGTGCTCTACGGCTATCAGGGCGGCGGCGATGTCTTCGCGAAGATCAGCAAGCCGCTCAAACTGCATGGCTTCATCTCCGACCCGGCGAAGCTGCCGGAGCCCCTGCCAGGACTGCGCAAGGATCTGGAGTCGCTCCTCGGCGACCTGGCGACCCGCTCCAACGGGAGCTTCAGCTTCGACATCCAGGATCCGGCGGCCGGCGATGGCGCGCTGGCCAAGACCATTCAGGAGCAGTATGGCTTCGAGCCGCTGGTGGTCAGTCTGGTGGATCCGACACCCTTCTACTTCTACCTGGTGCTGGAAGGCGGCGATCAGCCGGTGCCCATCCCCTTGCCCGAGTCGCTCGACCGCGCCGGTCTCAGCCGCGCGATCGAGGCCGCCATCAAGCGTTTTACACCCGGCGTCATGCGAACCCTGGCCCTCTACACGCCCTCCCCGGCCGCCAATCCGCTCGGCATGGGCGGACCCACGGGGGGCGACTACAGCCTGCTGCAAAAGAGTCTGGGGGAGAGCTTCTCGCGTGCGGGAGACCGACCTGACGTCCGGTCAGGTGCCCGAAGAGGCGGATCTGCTCATGGTCGTCGCACCCAATGCGCTGGATCGAGAAACAGCAATTCGCCATCGACCAGTTTCTGATGCAAGGCGGCACCGTCGTCCTGGCGGCGTCCAGCTTCAATGTGGACCTCAGCGGCGGCAATATCTCGGCCCACAAGTCGAGTACCGGGCTGGAGGACTGGCTGGACCATCAGGGCCTGAAGCTGGAGCCCTCGCTGGTCCTGGATCCACGCAACACACCCTTCCCCATCCCGATTCAGCGCGACGTCGGCGGCTTCGCCGTCCAGGAGGTGCAGACGCTGGATTACCCCTACTTCCCGGACATTCGTGGCGATGGGCTGGACGCGGACTCGGGCATCACGTCCAACCTGGGTCAGATCACCCTGAACTGGTCTTCCCCGATCCTGGTGGATGCCGGAAAGAACGCCGACCGCAGGGTCGCGCGGCTGATCCAGAGCTCCCCGGATGCCTGGACCAGCGACTCCGAGAACATGCAGCCGGATTTCGACGCCCATGGCCCGCTCGGCTTCCCCACCGGCAAGGACAGCGGGCGCAAGCTGCTGGGGGTGGCGATCGAGGGACGTTTCCAATCGCCTTTCGCGGGTCAACCCTCGCCGCTCTTGCCCAAGAAGGAGGAAAGCAAACCGGCGCCCGATGACCAGACGGCCGATGTGAAAGAGACGCCGGATGAGGGCAAGAAGGACGAAGAGACCGAGAAGACCCCGCCGGTGATCTCCGGCGTGGTGGAGTCGTCGCCTGAATCCGCCCGTCTGATCCTGATCGGCTCCGCGAGCTTCCTCACGGATACGGCCATCAGCCTGGCAAACGAGGCCACCCAGAGCCGCTACCTCAAGCCCATCGAGCTGATCCAGAACGCGGTCGAGTGGTCGGTGGAAGACCGTGGCCTACTGTCGCTGCGGGGTCGCGGACAATTCAGCCGGTTGCTGGAGCCGCTTGGCCAACAGGGGCGCCTGTTCTGGGAATCCCTGAACTATCTGCTGGCTCTTGGCGGTCTGGCATTGGTCTACTGGCTTTATCGCCGCACCCGCGTCCGCCGCGCGCGGGCCTATGCCGCCATCCTGGGTAATGGAGGAGATCGGTCATGACAGAGACCACCGCGACGTCACTTGCATCCAAGACCGACCTCCGCTGGGGGCCGGACCTGCGCTCGCCCCTGGTGCTGGGGCTTATGCTGCTGCTGGGACTGCAACTCCTGGTCGCCCTGGGCCACAGCCTGAGCGGTCCGGGCATGACCGCCGCTCGCCCCCCAGACGCCCCTGCTCGCGGTCACCCCAGGGCAGGTGACCCGCATCAGCATCGAGTCATCGGACGGAAGCGGTCAGGTGCGGCTGGACCGCAAGGCCGAGGGTCAATGGGTTCTCGGCGATCTCGCCGACTTCCCGGCCGCCGGCGCCAAGGTCGAGCAACTGCTGACACAACTCGCCGGGCTCAAGCGTCCGCTCCCAATGGCCACCAGCGAGGAGGCCCGCAAGCGCTTCAAGGTGGCCGACGCGGGCTTCATGCGGCGCCTGACACTCGAAGGCAAGGACGGCCCGATCGGAACCCTGATCCTGGGCGAGACACCCGGATTCCGGCGCCTGTTCGGCCGCCCGTCCGACGACCCGGCCGTCTACGACCTGGCCCTGGCATTGTCCGATGTCTCCAACCGGCGCGACGACTGGCTCGATACGAATCTGCTCCGGCTCGATGAGGAGCAGGTCGCCAGCGTCGGCGGGAAGGATTGGACCCTGAGCAAGACGGCGGATGGCTGGCGGCTCAAGGATAGCGACCAGGCGGTCGATCAGGACAAGGCCAAGGAGCTCGTGACCAGCCTCGCCCATCTCGGCTATCGCGGCGTGCTCGGGACAGCGGATAGATCCTGCCTACAACCAACAGGAGCCGAAGCTTACGCTCGGCATCCAGCTCGCCGACGGCGGATCGCGGTCCTATCGGATCTCGCAGGCCAAGGACAGCGAGGACTATGTCCTGAAGGCCGCAGACCGGCCCTACTATTTCAAGCTCTCGAAATACGACCTGGAAGGTCTGCTCGATCTGGATGCGTCCAAGCTGACGGTCAAGCCAGAGCCAGCCAAGGGCAAGGACGAGGTGAAGGACGCACCGGCAACGCCCCCGCAGGTCGAAGCGCCCGCGCCAGCACCCAAAACCGACTGACCGCCCGCAGACCCGTCGGGGCGGACAGCCCCGACGCGGTTGATCCCGCGACAGTGGCCAAGGGACAGGCCACGCCGACTCGCATCGGATGCTCACCCCTCTCGGCCCTGACTGGCCCCCGTGCGATCGGGATTTGACGCAGCCTTGTGTGTGCGGATATCGCGCGATTCTTGCAACAACCTATCGTTCGCGCACGCTATGCGACTCGGTCACGCACGCCCTGATGGAGCATCACCGCGAGTGCCCGGGCGCTTGGCTGCAAGTGCTTCCTTGAGTGGACGCAGTTGATTTATAGTGCCCTGACAGTCGGACCGAGCGGCCAGCCAACGTCCTCGGCCGCTCGATCAACCAGGACATGATCAGCACACTCCGCGCGCATCCGACCTGACGAACGTCGGGCACCCTAGGGTCAATCAGCCAACGACCATGAGCCTTTCCACCACATCCGAGCTTCTCCATGGACTCTCCGAGACACTGGACGACGCCAGCGAGCTGGAGCCCATGCTCCAGCGCTTCCTGGTCGAGCTACGGGACCGACTGGAGGGGATCGGCTGCGCCATCCTGGAGTTGGGCGCGAAGGAGTCCCCGGTCCCCGACGGGACTCCGACGGTCTGCATGATCCCCCACGACCTGCCGCGTGCTCCCTGCTACAGCGGATTCTGGGAGCAGTGGTCGCCCGCCACGCTCGACGCCGCCTTGGCGCAGCTTCCAGATGATCGCCCGCTGGTTGCGATCGACGCGCGCTGCGCCATCCATGCCTTTCGTCTACCCGGCTTCGGTGTCCTGATCCTTATCCGCGACGCGGCGACGGGCGTCCTGAGCAGCGAACAGCAACAGGCCCTGGTGCCCTTGACCCACAAGCTGGCAAAGGCCGCTCATGGCTGCCGGCTCGCGGCCGAGGCACAACGCCAGACGCAAAGGCTGAAGCTCGCCGCCGATGCGGCCGGCATCGGCATCTGGGAGTGGGACGTCGACACCGGTCGCTTGGATGGAGATCCCCGGACCTTGCGCCAATTCGGCATTCCGGCCGACGCCTTCACGGGGCGTCTGGAAGACTGGATCCAGCGCATCCATCCGGAGGACCAAACCCAGACCCTTGAGCTGATCAACGACGCCCTGCGCGGCAGCGAGGGTTTCGAGCTGGAGTACCGGATCGTCCTGCCCGCTGGCGGGATACGCCACCTGCGCAGCCAGGGCAGGATCATCCAGGGGGCGAACGGGCTCGCCAGCCGGATCTTCGGGGTCAATCTGGACATCACGCCCAGCAGCGAGGCCGAGGAGGCGCTGCGTCATGCGCGGAATCTGGCCGAATCGGCGAATCTGGCGAAGAGCCGGTTCATCGCCAGCCTCAGCCATGAGATCCGCACGCCCCTGCACGGCATCCTGGGGCTGACCGAGCTTGCCCTGGATTCCACGCTCACCGCCGCTCAAAGAGACTATCTCGGCACCATCCGTTCCTCGGCCGAAAGCCTGCTGGACATCCTCAATGACGTCTTCGATTTCGCCAAGATCGAGGCCGGCAAACTGCGCATCGAGGAGATCCCCTTCAACCTCGCGGTCATGGTCGCGGAAACGCTCAAGTCGCTCGCGACCAGCGCCAGGCGCAAGGGACTTGAGCTGGTCTACGATCAGTCGGGCGAGTTGCCCGGGCAGAGCCTGGGCGACCCAGGCCGCATCCGGCAGGTGCTAGCTCATCTCTGCGACAACGCGATCCAATTCACCGAGCGGGGCGAGATTCGGGTCGAGGTCCAGGCACTCCCCGGCACGGGCAGCCATGAGGATCGGATCCAGTTCTCGGTCACGGATACCGGCGGTGGAATCCCCGCCGACAGACTCCAGGAGATCTTTAACCTATTCAGCGAACCAGACGCCTCGATCCGGCGCAAATACGGAGGGACCGGGCTCGGCCTGAGTATCTGTGCCCGCCTGATCGAACTCATGGGCGGCCGGATCTGGGCGGAAAGTCAGGAAGGGGAAGGCAGCCGCTTCCACTTCACGCTGCCGCTGCCACGGCTCGCGACCGCCGAGGCGCCCCTGACGCCGCTGGCGCACTGGCCCGGCAAGCGGGTGCTCATCGTCGACGACCATCCGATCAATCGCCGGACCCTGGCCTGCTGGTTCAAGGATTGGGGATTCGCGACCCAAGAGGCCGGCAACGGACGCCAGGCGCTTGAGCTGGCGCTTGCCAGCCAGACCCAAGGCGCCGCTTTCGATGTCTATCTGCTCGGCGCGGCCCTGCCCGAGATCGACGGCTTCGCCTTGGCCGAGCGATTATGCGCGGCGGGGCTCCGGGAACAGGGACGCATGATCATCATCTCCGCCTCCGGGCAGCGCGGTGACGCCCAACGCTGCCGGGACATCGGCATCGACGCCTTCCTCACCACGCCCGCGACTCCGCTGGAACTGCGGGAAACCTTGACACGCATCCTGAACCACAGCGAGGGGAGCGGCGACGGACCGCTGCTGACCCGCCATCACTTGATCGAGCACCGGCCACACCTGCGCATCCTCCTGGTCGAGGACAACGAGGTCAGCCTCAAGCTGGCCAGCGCGCTGCTCACGGAGCGGGGCCACGCGGTCGAGCTTGCCAGCCACGGGGCGGCAGCCGTCGAGCGCGTCAAGTCGGAGGCCTATGACCTCATTTTCATGGACCTCTACATGCCCGTCATGGACGGTATCGAGGCCACGCGGATCATTCGCCAGAACGAGCAGGGCGCGCGACATACGCCCATCATCGCCATGACCGCCCACACCCTGGAAAGCGACCGCGAGCGTTGCCTGGAGGCGGGCATGGACGCGCACATCGCCAAGCCGCTCCAGCCGAGGATTCTGGAAGAGTTGGTCGAGCGGTTCGCGACGCAGCCGCTGCGAACCGGGGCCGATCGTCGCTAAATAACGCAAAAGGCACGCAACCCTGGGTTACGCGCCTTTTGCGTCGATGTCGGGCGTTGCCTGCCGCGCATCGCCCGGCGCACAAGGACCGGCTCAGATCCTGAATTGCCCAACCCGATCTTTCAGCAGCGCGGACAAATCGGCCAGTTGCTCGCTCGCCATGGCGATCTGCGCCGAGCCGGCCGCGGTCTGGTCGACCGTCGCCGAGATAGTGTGGATGTTGCGGTTGATCTCCTCCGCCACCGCCGTCTGCTCCTCCGCCGCGCTGGCGATCTGACGGTTCATGTCGTTGATGCTGGTGATGGCGGCGCTGATCGCTTGTAGCGACTCCCCAGCCCGTTGCGCCTGCACGACACTCTCGCGCGCCATCGCCTGCCCTTTCGCCATGACCTGCACCGCGCCCGCCGAGCCATTCTGCACCCGCTCGATCTTCTCCTGGATGTCCTGGATCGAGGACTGGGTGCGGCTGGCCAGGGTCCGTACCTCGGCCGCGACCACCGCGAAGCCGCGTCCCTGCTCGCCCGCCCGCGCCGCCTCGATGGCGGCATTGAGCGCCAGCAGATTGGTCTGCTCGGCGACGCCCCGAATCACATCCAGTACCGCGCCGATCTGCTTGCTGTCGTCCGATAGCCGCGCGATGACGTCGCCGGCCGACTCGACCTCCCGCGCCAGGAGATCGATGGAGACGATCGTCTGCGCGACCACCTGTCCGCCAGCCTCGGTCTCCTTGTCGGTCTCCTGGGCGGCGCGGGCCGCCGCCGCCGCGTGCCGCGCGACCTCCTCGACCGTGGCGGTCATTTCGTTCATCGCGGTCGCGACCTGATCGGTCTCTGATTGCTCGACCCGCACCTGAGCGCGCGTCTCCTCGCTGGTCGCCGAAAGCTGGGTCGCCGCCGCCGCGACCTGGGCGCTGGCAGTGGAAACCTCCCGCAGCAAGTGCTTCATGTTCTCGACCATGCGCGAAATCGCCGCCAACAGACTGATGCTATCGCCCTGACGCAGGTCGATGGCCGTCGTGAGATCGCCCTCGGCGAGCCGGTTGACGATCGCCACCACCTGGGCAGGCTCGCCGCCGAGCTGGCGGAGGGTGTCCCGGGTCATGAAGACGCCCAGGAAGACCGCCAGCACCAGACCCAGTCCAATGGCGCTCCCGTAGAGCTTGACCATGAGATCCCCGCGCTCCAGGGCATCGGTGAGAATGGCGCCCGCGGCGTGGTTCTTGAGCGCAACCAGGGACTCGATCAGCACGGCAACGCGGTCCGAGACCAGGAACGTCTTATCCACCAGCAGGCTGAATTCGCCCATCGACGCCGCATAGGCTTGCTGATCGGTCGCCTGACTCATCGCCTGGGACAGTCGATCGAGCTCGCGGTAGCTCGTCCGCCAGCTCTCATAGTCCGTCTTCAATGCCTGGAAGATAGCCTTTTCATCCGCCCCCTGCGGGAACCGCTCGTATTGCACGAGGGCGTCCTCGACACCCTTCCAGGAGGCCACGCGCTGGCGCATGACTTGCTCGATCAGCCCGCGCGTCTGATCGTTCAAGGTCGTCAGCGACTTGAGTTCATAGGTTTGAGCGCGAATCTGCACCCGCTCATAGTTGAGCCGGTTGAGCTGGACGATGGAGGGCAGGGACTCCTTGCTGATCTGGATGAGATGCGCGCGCATATCCAGCTCGCCGTTGATTCCGAACACGCCGAGGACCAGTACGATGACCGCCAAGGATAGGAAGCTGAGGGCCAGCTTCACGCTCAAGCGAATCTTGTTCATGACAACCAGTTCCCTATTCCGATATCTGCGTTGATTTGCATCCCGAATCGCCAGTTTCGCGGACGCGCCGACCCGGGAGTTGGCTGAGAAACGGAACAGCCGATCAGTGGGGTCATCGCAACCTTGAACACGTCGAAAACCTGGAGCGGGATCGTCGTCGTTCCCGACGGCTCGGTCGCCTGGACCGCGCGCCCAAGGCGTCATCCCGGGCGCCGTCTGGAATTGGCCACGAGTCTACGGGAATTCGCCTAGATGGAAGTGCCAACCGGGTCACTGCGTTTAGATTCGATGCCGCTCGATCCAGCCAGCACGCAATTGCTCCCGGCCCGCTTTGCGGCATAGAGTGCCTCGTCGGCCTGATGATATAACTGATCCAGATCCATGCCCTTGCGATAAGTCGCGACGCCAATACTGACACTCGCCTTGACGAAGTCGCCGGACCCCGTCTCCAGCGCCAGCTCCGAGAAGGCTCGCCGGACGCGCTCCGCGCACTCCAGCGCATCCGCCAACCCCGTCCAGGGCAGCAGCACGACAAACTCGTCGCCGCCCATGCGCACGCAGAGATCCTCGGTGCGCGTCACCGCCATCAGCGTGTCCGCCACCTTGCACAGCAGGCGATCGCCGACTGGATGTCCGAAGGTATCGTTGACGGCTTTGAAGCGGTCGAGATCCATCACCAGCATGGAAATGGGTTGGTGATGCCGCACGCTGTCGGCCAGCCATTGCGCGCCCTGCATCGTCAAGGCACGGCGATTGCCCAGCCCGGTCAGCGGATCCCGCTCCAGTTGCTGGCTCACGCTGTGGAAGCGCAGCGCGTTCTGGATCGCGGGGGCGGCCAGACCGAGCAGCCCCTCGATCCGGATCTGGTCGTCCTCCGAGAAGCGGCGGCCGCGCATGAGTTTCAAGGCTCCCATCTCCTGACCGTTGAGCGTCAGGGCGTACTCGAGCCGATGCCGATCGGGCTTGCCGCCCGACAGGCCGCACGCGAGCGCGGGATTCTGGTACTCCCAACCGCTATGGCCAACCAACCCCTGGAGAAATTCGTTCAGGGTACGCATGACCTGCTCAAGCTCCAAGGAGGCCGTGATTGCCTGCAGAAACCGAATGGCATCGACTGCCTCGGCGGGCGCGCGATCGGCCGACTCGGCAGAGGAAACCAGGGTCAGGCGCGGCGTATCGGCTTGGTTGTTGGGCTGCATGGGAATGATCCCAATAAGTGATGCATACCCTTATCAAGCTAGAGCCGTGCCAACCCGTTGAAAACCTGTTTGGAGCGCGATACGAGGCCGCAGTCGCCCGGAGAGCGACGAATCCATGACACCCTCGACGCCGTGACGACATGGATTTGCCGTTCTAACCGTGCGCCTTGGCGCCCTGCCGCAGCATCCCCGGAATCGCATCCCAACCCGACTTGACCTCGCGCAGCAGACGGATGACTTCATCCAGGGCGCTCGGCTCGTTGCGCAGATTGCCTTCGAGCAACCGCCGGTTCATATAGTCGTAGAGCGCCTCCAAATTCGCCGCCAAGTCTCCTCCCTGCGTATGATCCAGCGAACCGCGCAGCGCGTCGATGATCGCGATCGCCTGCCCGAGCTTCTCGCCCTTGACCCGGATATTGCCCTGCGCCATGGCCCCGCGCGCCACGGCGACCCGCTCCAGCGCCCCCTCGAACAGCATCTGGACCAAGCGATGCGGATCGGCGACTGCCGCTTCCGCCAAGGGACCGGACTGACGGTATTGATTGATTTCTCTGCGCATTGCGTACATGTCTCTGCTCACTGCCGTCGAGGGGTTAGGGATGGATGGGCGCTCGTTCGGACCCAGCCGCGCTCATGCCTTCTTGCTCGCTCCGGGAATGCCCATGCCGCGCCGGGCGAGAACCCGCGACATCGCGTTCACGGCTTGGCCCAGCGAGATCCGGCGCACCAGGGTCTGGCGTCCAAGATCCGTCACCCGGATCAGCGAGCCGCCCGTATCACGGTCGAGGAGGATATCCAACAGCCGTTTTTCATCCTGGAGATAGGCGTCGAGAAGCTCGACCACTCGGTCCGCAACGACCGCCGATACTGGACCCTGGGTTCTCACTTGACTGCTCCGCCGCACCATGCTGATTGCCCTCCCACCAGGCCAAGCGTCCGATTCTCGACGCCCCCGGTGGCGCTCATGGTCAAAATAACGGCGGTCCGAATGATTTCTTGAGCCGCCACCTCACAAGAAAAATGAGAACCCGTCCAAAAGGCGCGTCGGGAGCCAGCGCCACTGCGGCATGTGGATGGACGCCCCCGCGCGCGGGCCATCCCGTCCCGGCCAACCCAGGGGAATGCGGCACTTCGTCGCCGCAACCCGCGCCGACCCTCCCGGTACTGTTACAATTCCCGCCACGATTCGCATCTCCACCCGCGACCCACGGACACCCATGGCACCCGTTTCGGCCAACACCGAGCTTTCGACGCAATCGCGCATCGCCTCGATCGGAAAGCTCAATTACATGGAATTTTTCGGCTTCAAGGCGCCGCCATTTCGCAATACCGCGAGCGTCGCGGAGCCCTTTCTCAGCGAGACGCTGAGCACGGCCCTGAAACCACTGGAGGATGCCTTGGGCAGATCGGCTGGCGGGGTGCTGGTTGTCAACGGAGCACCGGGCTCGGGCAAGACGACGCTGGTCAACCACGCCGTGGATCAGCTGAACGACCACGCTCGCATCGCCAAGATCAACCGCACGCTCCTGGCCGAGAACGACTTCCTGCGGATCCTGCTGCATGGCTTCGATCTGCAGCCCGAGGAGCTGGACCGAAGGCTACTGCTCGACACCTTCGAGGAGTTCCTGAATCAACAGGCGGAAGCCGGACGACCCGTGATCCTGGTGATCGACGAGGCGCAGAATCTCAAGCTACCCATCCTAAAGCTGCTGCCCCAGCTCATGGAGGTACAGGGGCCGGGCGCGACCGGGAGCGAGCATCGCTTTTTCGTCATCCTGCTCGCACAGGATGGCTTCGATGAGACCCTCGCCCGTCCCGAACTCAAGGAGCTTGCCCGCCTCGTTCGCTTTCAAGCCTATCTGACCAACCTGGACGCGGCCGATACCAACGCCTACATCCGGCACCAGCTCCGAACGCTGGGAGGCACTGAGCGTAACCCCCTCACGGAGGGGGCGATGATCCGCATCCACATGCTCACCGGCGGGAGCATGCGCCTGATCAACACGCTCTGCGATTTCGTGCTCTTCAACGCCTGTCTGGGCCAGATCCGCCGCATCACCCCCGAGCTGGTGCAGACGACCTTCAACGCGCTGCAATGGGAGCCAGCCAAGAGCACGCCAAAACCTGGGCAGGAGCGGCGGAAGGGCACGGCGAACCAACTTTCACGGCTGATCCTGGAGTTCGACCGCGACCTCGAATTTCCGCTCGACAAGGAGGTCGTGACCATCGGCCGCGCCTCGGAGAACGACATCTGCATTCGGGATCTCAGGGTGAGCCGCTTCCACGCCAGGCTCACCAGTGATCGCACGGGCATGTCGATCGAGGATCTGGGCAGCACCAATGGCGTCTACGTCAATCAGGAGCGCGTCAAGATCCGGACCCTGCGTGACGGAGACATGATCGCGATCGACAACAACCGCATGCGGTTGATCCTCGCCGAAGGCACCTGATCGCCACCGCCGGCGCGGTCGAACGGCGGCGGCATCCGCTCCGCCACCTTCGATGGCCATGAGATGGCGATGAAGGCCGCGAGATCCTGCACTCGGGTCACGCGGGGCTGGAGGCCGGCAGCAAGCCGGAGCTGATGGCGGTGCTGGCGCTCTGCCCGCCCGGCGGCTTGATCGTCTGCAACGGCTACAAGGATCGCGAGTACGTCGCCGCGAGCGCCCCTTCATCGAGCTGAAGGCGGGGCTCTACGGTTACACCTATCTGGAAAGCTGACGGGAGTCGCATGCATGTGTATCGCCATCCCCCTGGGACAGCGTGACGGAAACAGCGGGACACGCCTGGGACGCTGGCTGCGCGCCCGACCCGCCCGGATCCTCGCGCTGACGGCTGTGGTCCTGGTCGCCGGGGGCCTCTTCGCGGGTGCCGCTGACTGGCCGATCGGTCTGCTGCTGGCCGCACAGGGACTGGCGCTCCCGCTGGTCGGCCGCTGGCTGGCGGACATCCCTCGCCGCTGCGGGGGTTCCGAGATCTCCTACCTGCGTCACGGCGCCATCGCGCTCCCCATGGGCATCGGCGGCGCATCCATGCTGGCGGGCGGTCCGGGTCTCGCCATCGGCGCGCTCTGCTGCGCCCTGGCATGGCGCCTCGCCGCCAAGCCCCTGAGCTGGCAACTGGCCTGGTGCCATGGTCGACCCTCGGCGCAAATCGCCTGGGTTCCGCGACTGATGACGGGCGCCGCACTGATCCTGACGGCCGTCGCCGTCGCGTCACTCGCGGATGCCGGACTCCTGGTCGGTTCCGGCGCCGTCCTGCTCTGCCTGCCGCTGGCGCTTATTGGCGGCCTTTCCTTTCTCAACCGGACGGAGCTGGTCTGATGCACGAACTCTCGCTCTGCCAGGCACTGCTCGATCAGGTCGAACGGATCGCGCGCGACCATGGCGCAACCAGCGTCGATCGCATCCTGCTCAAGGTCGGCCCCCTGTCCGGCGTCGAGGGCGCGCTGCTCCAGCACGCCTACCCGCTCGCCGCCGCCGGGACCGTCGCCGAGGGCGCCGAGCTGGTGATCGAACCCGCCGAGATCCGCGTCCGCTGCAACGACTGCGGCGCCGAGACCGACGCCAAACAGAATCGGCTGCTCTGCGGCGCCTGCGGCGGCTTCCGCACCCGCCTGATCAGCGGCGATGAACTATTGCTGGCCAATGTGGAGCTAACGATTCCCGACGGGGAGGATCCCGAGAAGGAATAATCCATTGCGCAAGGGACTGACTCGGCGCCATGGCATGGCGTACACTGCCGTTTTCGCTGGGAGATGCCAGTATGTGCAATACCTGCGGCTGCAACATCACTCCGGGTAACGAGCACCTCGTGCGCGGCGACGGAACCCTCGCCAAGACCGAGGATGGCCGCGCCGCCGTCACCGTGCTCCAGGGACTCCTGTCGGCGAACGACCATCAGGCCGCCCACAACCGCGAGCACCTCGACCGCCACGGCATCCTCGCGCTCAATCTCATGTCATCGCCCGGATCCGGCAAGACCAGCTTGCTGGAGGCCACCATCGACGCCATCGGCAAGGAGCTTGGGATCGCCGTCATCGAGGGCGATCTGGAGACCGAGAACGACGCCCAGCGTATCCGCGCGAAAGGGGTGCAGGCGATCCAGATCGCGACCGGCAGCGCCTGCCATCTCGACGCCCATCTGGTCCACGAGGCCATGCATCGGCTGGACCTGCACGGGATCGACATCCTCTTCATCGAGAACGTCGGCAATCTGGTCTGCCCCGCGAGCTTCGATCTCGGGCAGCACCGCAATGTCACCCTGCTGTCGGTGCCCGAGGGGGATGACAAGCCCGCCAAGTATCCGGTCATGTTCCGCGCCGCCGACCTGGTGCTCTGCACCAAGGCGGATCTGCTCCCGCTGATGCCCGAGTTCCAGACCGAGCGGGCGGAGCACTATCTGCGCGACCTGGCCAGCACCGCCCCGTTCGAGACCGCCTCCACCCGCACCCCTGGCGAGCTGGAGCACTGGCTCCAGTGGCTGAGGGATGAATTGCACGCGCAGCGATCGCGGCTTGAGCTGGGTCGCACGATCCGACCCAACATCCAGAAGGACGGCGTCCGCGCGCATACCAAGGACGAGACGCGCGGCCATGGGCATCATCACGGCCATGGCCACATCACGATCACGATCACGATCACGGCTGATCCACCATCGAACAAAGGAAGGTGGCGGCATCGGGAAACCATCGCGATGCGGCCAGACAAAGGGGAATGAAAACGACGAAACTTGACTGGAGGATTCACCGCAGTGTCTCTCAAGCCTTACAAGACTCTCCCTGTATTAGCCCTGGCCGCGGCGGCGGCGATCGCCGCTTATGCCCCCGTGAGCCAAGCCTTCAACTTCGGCAATATGATGAACCCGAGCCGTTGGTGGGGTAACAACAACGGCAACGACCGGTATGGCGACCGTTACGACGATGGCTATGGCGGTCCCTATGGCGGCGGACCCTATGGTGGTTACGGTTACCCAGGCGCCTATGGATCTCCCTACGGGATGCCTTACGGCGTACCCGGATTCGGTGCTCCCGGCGGCGCTTATGCCGCTCCCGCCTATGGTGGCGCTCCCGTGGCGGCGCCAGGCGCGGCCATGCCTCAGAGCGCGCCGACCGCTTCATCGAAGGTGGATTCGAGCGAGGTGGAGGCGTTGAAGCGCCGCATCGAGGAGCTGGAGGCAAAGCAGCAGGGTCAGACACGTCAGCAGAATCCTGAGTGGCCATCCGCTCCAGCCTTTCGCCCGATGAATCAGTACTGAGGCGTACCAAGACCGCCGCGCGACACGACCAAGCCCCGCCTTTAGGCGGGGCTTTTTATTGCCGTGCACGGATGCATCGCCCGCCGTCCCATCGCCTGGTAATATCCCGAGATATCCAACATGTAGCAGCGCGGAGTTCATGTCGATGACACGGCTCGCACGAGTTCTTTTCATAGCCTGTTGTATTGCGTTCACTGGCGATGCCCTCGCCGACGGCGGTTATGTCGTCTATCGCAGCGGCGCGTCCCTAGAGGATGTGTTGGAGGGTCTCAAGGCCGCGATCCAGGAGCGTGGGATGTACATCAACAACGTCATGGACCTGGGCGGCATGCTGGAGCGGACCGGCAAGGATCTGGGGCGAACGGAGCAGGTCTACGCCCAGGCGCAATCGGTCGAGTTCTGTAGCGCCGTGCTATCGCGGGAAATGACCGCCGAAAACCCCGCTCGCATCGTCAACTGCCCCTTTATCATCAGTGTCTACCGACGCGCGGATGACCCTAGCACCACCTATCTGGCGCATCGGGAGATCCCGCGCGAGGAGCAAACGGGGAGCGCGATCATGACCAAGGTCGCAACGATGCTCCACGACGTCTCCGAGGCGGCCATCGCCTGGTGACTCGCGGCATGATCGAGGAACCGGCGCCACGCATGCGGCTCCACCCAGGTGCGGGCGCCGCTGAATGACCGTCGCCAGAGCCCAGGGCGCAAGCCTCATCGAGATCACCTTTCGCTATCTCCCGCGGGCGCTGCATGTGCTGCGCACGGAGGGCGCGAGCATCCTGCTGCGCAAGCTCAGACGGCGACTCCACACCACCCCGCTCGCGGTCAAGGGTCCACCCGTCCTGCTCGCCTTGGACGAACCTTTTCACCCGGTCGCGTTCCCTCCGGCCGAACGCCCCATCGCCTCGATCGTCATCCCGGTCCACGGTCAATTCCACTACACCCATCATTGCCTCGCCGCCTTAGCGCGCGCGGGAGCGGACGTGGCCTTCGAGGTGATCGTCGTCGATGACTTCTCGGCCGACGGGACCGCGCGGCGACTCGCCGAGTATCCGGGCGTCACGCTGATCCGCAACCGCGAAAACCTGGGGTTCGTGGGCTCCTGCAACCGAGGGGCGGAGCGGGCGCGCGGTGAGTTCATCGTCTTCCTGAACAACGACACCCAGGTCCAGGCGGGCTGGCTCGATGCCCTCGTGCTCACCTTCCGGGAGGCGCCTGATGCCGGGAGCGTGGGAAGTCGACTCATCTATCCGGACGGGCGCCAGCAAGAGGCGGGCGGCATCATCTTCCGCGACGCAACGGCCTGGAACTATGGCCATCTGGATGACCCGAATCGACCCCAATACAGCTATCGGCGCGCGGTCGACTACTGCTCCGGCGCCGCGCTCGCGATCCGGACCGACCTTTTCCGGCGGCTCGGCGGCTTCGACCCGGCCTTCTCCCCGGCCTACTACGAGGATACGGACCTTGCCTTTCGCGTCAGAGCCGCCGGGTACCAGGTCTATTACCAGCCGCGCTCGAAAGTCGTGCATTTCGAGGGCATCAGCGCCGGCCGAAACGAGTCGGCGGAGACCGGTCTCAAGCGCTTTCAGCGCATCCACGCCGAGACCTTTCGGCAACGCTGGGAGCCGGAACTGGCATCCTTCGGACTACGTGGAGAGGATTTGGAGCACGCCAAGGAGCGCGGCGTCCACCGGCGGGTGCTGGTGGTCGACAACTACATGGTGACGCCCGACCGCGAATCCGGCTCGCTGCGGATGCTCAACCTCTTCCGTATCCTGCAGGGGCTCGGCTTCAAGGTCACTTTCGGCGCGGCCAACCTGGAGGCACCGCAACCCTATGTCGCGGACCTGCAGCGACGGGGGATCGAGGTCCTCTATCGGCCCTATGTCCGGTCCATCCCGCGCCACCTGGCGGCGCGCGGCAAGGACTATGATCTGGTCATCCTCAGCCGGGCGGACGCCGCCGCGCAGATCATGGGCGCCGCGCTTCGCCACTGCACCAAGGCACGGATCGTCTTCGATACCGTCGACCTGCATTTCCTGCGCGAGCGCCGCCTGGCCGAGCTGCGCGGGGATCGCGCCACGCGCCTGGTGGCCGAGGCGCGCAAGCGTCAAGAGCTGAATCTCATGCGCGAAGCCGATCTGACGCTGGTCGTGAGCGAGGCCGAGCGCGCCCTGCTCGCCCGCGAGGCGCCAGATATTCGGGTCCAGGTGGTCTCGAACATCCACGAGATCTTCGGCTCGGCCAACCCGGCTGACGCACGGCGCGACATCCTCTTCATCGGCGCCTTCGCCCATCCGCCGAACAAGGATGCCGTGCTCTTTTTTTGCGAGTCGGTCATGCCGCAGCTAAGGGCGCGGATTCCCGATCTCCGACTCAAGGTCATCGGGGCGGATCCGCCGAGCGAGATTCTCGCCTGCGCTGGCCAAGGGGTCGACATTCTGGGGTATGTCCCCGACGTCGCGCCCTATTTCGCGAGTTGCCAGCTCTCGGTGGCCCCGCTGCGATATGGCGCGGGCGTCAAGGGCAAGATCAATCAGAGCCTCGCCCACGGTCTCCCCGTGGTGGCCACGACCATGGCGGTCGAGGGCATGTATCTGGTCGACGGCGAGTCCGTTCTCATCGCCGACGACGCGACCGCTTTCGCCGACGCCGTGGCGCGTCTCTATCTGGACGCGGCGCTGTGGCAGCGGCTGTCCGCAGGCGGTCTGGCGGTCATGGAACGCTATTTCAGTTTTGCGGCGGCGGACCGCGCGGTGCGCGCGGCGCTCGGTCTGGAGTCGACATCTTGAATGCGCCGCCCCCACCGAGCCCGGTTCCGAGCCTGTCCGTGATCATCGTGAACTACAACGCTGGACGGCTGCTCGCGGCCTGTGTAAAGGCCGTCCTGGCGTCCGACATCGCGGTGGAGGTGATCGTTAGCGACAACGGCTCGGTCGACGACAGCCTCGACAGACTCCGACTGGCCTGCGGGTCGGACCCACGCCTGACCGTCCTCGAGAACGGCGCCAATCTCGGCTTCGCCAAGGCCAACAACCGGGCGCTCCCCCTGGCACGGGCGAAACGGCTGCTGTTCCTGAACCCCGACTGTCTGGTCGCGCCGGGGACGCTGGGCCGCATGGCCGCCCTCCTCGACGCCCACCCAGACGTCGGCATGGCCGGCTGCCTGGTGCTCGATCCGGATGGTGGCGAGCAGGTCGCCTGCCGCCGCGCGATCCCGGATCCCTGGATCGCGCTCAAGCGCGTCCTGCATCTCGATCGGCTGACGGGGCGCGGCGCCGGACGCCGTCTCGATCGTCGGCACGAGCCACTGCCGAGCGCGCCGGTCGAGGTGGAGGCGATCTCCGGCTCCTTCATGTTGGTCAGTCGTCAGGCACTGGAGGCGGTCGGCCCGCTCGACGAGGGCTACTTCCTGCACTGCGAGGATCTGGACTGGTTCGTGCGGTTCCGGCAAGCCGGCTGGAAGATCCTCTTCGTGCCGGAGGTGAGCGTCATCCATCACAAGGGCGCGTGCAGCACCCGCCACCCAATTGCTGTCGAACGCCACAAGCATCGCGGGATGGAACGCTTCTTCCGCAAGCACCAGTATCAACGTTATCCCCGCCCCTTCGCCGTCTTGGTCGTGCTTGGCATCCGGCTTCATTTTGTCCTAAGGCCGGGATCCTCGGTCTGCGTTCGATCCTGAATTGGCGCCCTCCGAGGACCACCCGGTGAGGCTCGAAACAGCTTCGGATCTCGGCGCCATTCTGGTCACGGGGGCGACCGGCCAGGTTGGACGCACCCTGGTGTCAGCCTTGCTGCGTGAGCGCCAGCGGGTAACCATCCTGACCCGTTCCCCGGAAGTCGTGGACGGGCTCTGGCCAAAAGGGTCAGTCGCGGTCCGCGCGGGCGATCTCACCGCCCGGGACAGCCTCGCTGGCATTTGCGAGGGCATTGCCACCGTCTTTCATTTGGCAAGTTATGCCCCGCGTCCCGACGAGCCGGATATCTACAACGCGCCGAATCATTGGCCGGTCACCGCCGAGGGGAGCGCGAATCTCGCGGCAGCGGTGGCCGCCTCGGAGGTCAGACGACTGGTCTACGTCAGCACCATCAAGGCCATGGGCGATCGGGCCGGGGCGCTGGGACACCCGGCCGCCGAGGACATCGTCCCCGCGCCCGACACCCTCTACGGCCGCGCCAAACTCGCGGCCGAGCAAAGCCTGCTGGAGCTCGGTCGCGCCAGGGACATTCAGGTGAGCGTCATGCGGCTGCCCATGGTCTATGGGCTCAACGACAAGGGAAACATCGCGCGCATGGTCGCGGCCGTGGCATCCGGGCGATTTCCGCCCTGGCCTCACATCGAGAATCACCGCTCGGCGATTCACGTCGCGGACGCCGTCGCCGCCGCGATCCTGATCGCCCGACATCCGGCAAGTGGCGGTCAGACCTACGTCGCAACCGATGGGGAAGGCTATGCGACCCGCTGGATCTATGAGCGGATCCTGACCGGCGCTGGGCCACCCCATCCCGAGCTGGACGGTGCCGTTGTGGCTATTGCGCGGCGCGGCCGCTGGCGGCACCTTCGCCGAGCGCCTGCTGGGCCGACGCATGCCGCTGACCCTGGACGGACTCTCCAAACTGACCGGGGATGCCTGGTATTCCTCCACGCGGCTCGAACAGACCCTGGGATTCACTCCCAGGCATAACCTCGCGGATGAGATAACCCGCCTGACTCGGCGGTGGGCATCACCTTCTCCAGAACCTGAGCCACCGCGCGATCCGTCAGCGGATTCTGACTGAGCAGACGTGCCGTTCCCTTGCGGAGATGCTCGGCGAAGCTGGGGGCGGCCAGGGACATGGCATTCTCGCCCTGGCGATTGGTGAAGAGGAAGACGCGCCGAAATTCACTGACCCAGCTCAGTCGCAAGGTGTTGCGGGTTCCGCGTTCGCTCTGGAACTCGACCCAGGCCCCGACCTCGAGCGCCTTCACCAGGCCCATGTACTCATCCTCCAGGCTCTCCGTGGCGGCCTGACCCGCCGGCTGTTGCCGTGTCTCGCCCTCCTCGACCACCGCCTCGCTCTCCGGAACCGCTACCTCGGGTGACACCGCTGACACACCGCGAGCGCGGGCATCGGCCTCGATCCGCGAGCGAATGCCCCGCGGATAGAGGTCGGCGGGGACGTCCTTGTGCAGTGCCGCAACGTGAAGCTGGATCAATTCGCTGAAAAAACCGGCCCAGGTTCCACCCAGATCGACCTGCCTCAAGCCCGCGCGAAGCTGCTTGAGCATCTCCGGGAGCAGCACCACGAGGCGATCCCGCTCCTGGGCGCTGGTTTTCGGCTCCACGCTCCAGATCAACTCGTCCATCAGCCGCAACGACTCCATCCATTCACCGTCGGAATCGCCGGCGCGGACAAAGACCTCCAGCAGCACCAGACGCCAGCTACGGTCGAGAAAATCCGCGATCAGCGCTGGCAGGGTGCGCCGCGCGATCCGGAGCTCGATCTCGGAAGCGACCCGACCCTGGGCGACCTCCCTGCGCTCGCGCCGCCGGAGCTCATCGACCATGGTTGTGGCCTTGTCCTGAGCATGCGACTCCTCGTCCTGGAGGAAGGTCTCCAGCCCCTCCACCTGACTGGCGAAGATCTGCACATCGGACTCGAAGCCGTTCAGCAGCTCGTCAACGACCTTGCGGATTTTCGCGAGCAAACGCGGCGCGTCCTGCTCGCCACGGCCGATGCCGGAGCTGGCGATCGCGTCAAGCAAACGCCGAGCGGGGTGCTTGCGGTCGGAGAAGAAGCTCTTGTCGAGCAGCGCAACCTTGAGGACCGGGATCTGGAGCTTGGCGATCTCCGCGCGGACGGCGGCCGGGAGCTCCGGATCATTGAAAATGGCGTCGAACAGCATCGCCACGATGTCCATGGTCATGGCGTCCATGGGGTGCGACCAGCTCGCCATCGGAGTCGAGCGGATCTGCGCAACGGCATTGCCGCCGTAGGGATCGATCCGGATCGAGCCCAGCCCCGGCATGGCGCTCTGGTCGACGCGCCCGCGCTGCAGGTCGCCGAGCGCATCGATGAGCTGCTGACTGCCGAATGCCTGAGGCGGGGCCATCAGGCCCGGCGCCGTGCCCATCGGCGCGCCTGGCTGCCAGCCAGCCTGGACCGAAGCGCCAACCGCAAGCGACTGAAAGGCGCGCAACAACTGGCTGAAAACGTCTTCGTTTGGCGAATGGAGCTGAGCGGGGGCGCCCATGTAACCCATCGGAGCAGCCCCGACCGGAGGACCATAGTGCCCTTGGCCGACGGGGGCGAATCCACCCCCCATGCCCATCCCCGCGCCGGCCGGCGCGCCGGATTCCTGCTGGGAGGTCGTGAGCGGAATCGTTGGGAGAATCCCGGTCTCGGCGAGATAGCGATTGATCTCCGCATAGATCCCCGGAAGTTCCGCCGAGGTATGCCGCTCGAAGGATTGCACCAGGGCCAGTCCCAACTGACGGTCCACGTCCATCTGGGTCAATGCCTGAAGCATGGCCTGATAGAGCTTGCCCGGATAGAGCGGATTGTCCTCTTGAGCGACACGCTGCACGCGCAGCAAGGCGGCGAGGCGCCGATCGAGCGCGACCAGTTGCTGGGAACAGTTGAAGGCGGCGCGCGTCGTGAGCTTGGTGATGGCGAGATCCTGCTCGAAATCGTCCGCGTCGACCAGACTCAGCTCGTCCGGCAGCTTGAGCGACTGACGTTGACTGACGGCACCGAAGCCGCCAAGTGCCGCGTCGAAGGCGCAGACGTAGGCCAAACGCACTTGCTGGAGCAATTGCGGCGAGCGATTGGCGAGGAACTGCATGGCGGCGAAGCAGATCTGCTGGAGCTCGCGATTGCTTGCCCGATCCGCCATGGCAAGGAATTCGTCGTTCGCGTGGCCGATGCGCCGGGTGAACACGGCCGTGACGCCGTCGATCAGACGGTCCCGGCACACGGCGAGTATGGCGGCCGCATCCTCGAGCATCGCCGTCGACAAATTGCTCTCTCTGCCCCCGAAAGGGATGACGTTTGAAGTCGGTTGATCGGCCATGGCTGGTCACGCAAAAAGCAACAGAGCGCGGAGTCGGTCCTCGCGCTTAGCTGGCCCTGGTCAGGAAATCAGCTTTCCGCCTCCGCGCACGACCGACTCCAGGATCCTCGTTAACGAGTACACCAGAGCCTTCCTGACCGAAGTTTAGAGATTGTCCGGACCTGCGTTTGCAAACCAGCTCGCAATCCCGACAATCGTCGCTATTCGACCGTCACCGACTTGGCGAGATTGCGTGGCTGATCGACGTCCGTCCCCTTGAGCACAGCGACGTGGTAGGCGAGTAATTGGAGCGGGATCGTGAAGACGAGCGGATCGATGAGTTCGTCGGTCTCGGGCAGGCGGATGACCGTGACGCCCTCGGTCTCCTCCAGCGGCACATGGAAATCCGCAAAGACGAAGAGCTGACCGCCACGGGCGCGGACTTCTTCCAGATTCGACTTGAGCTTCTCCAGGAGCGCATTGTTCGGCGCGACCGCGACCACCGGCATCTCGTCGTCGATGAGCGCCAGCGGGCCGTGTTTGAGTTCGCCCGCCGGATAGGCCTCGGCGTGGATGTAGGAGATCTCCTTGAGCTTGAGCGCCCCCTCCATGGCGATGGGGTATTGTTCCCCGCGCCCCAGGAACAGGGTGTGATGCTTGTCGACGAATTGCTCGGCAAGCACCGCAATCGCGGGCTCCAGGGCCAGAACTTCCTCGATTTTCTTCGGCAACGAGCGCAGCAGCGCGACCAGGCGGGCCTCGCCGGCTGCGTCGAGACGGTGGAAGCGCCCCAGGGTGGCGGTCAGCAGGAGCAGTGCAACGAGCTGGGTGGTGAAGGCCTTGGTGGAGGCGACGCCGATCTCCGGCCCGGCGTGGGTGAGAAAGACCAGGTCCGACTCGCGCACCAGCGAGCTTTCCGGCACGTTGCAGATCGCCAGGGTGGTCGCATAGCCAGACGCCTTGGCCTGACGCAGGGCCGCCAGGGTGTCGGCCGTCTCGCCCGACTGGGAGATGGTGACGAACAAGGCATGGTCCGGGACCACATGCTGGCGATAGCGGTACTCGCTCGCAACCTCGACCTGACAGGCGACGCCCGCCACGGCCTCCATCCAGTAGCGCGCGACCAGGGCGGCGTGGAAGCTGGTTCCGCAGGCCACGATGGTGACCGCCTGGATGCGCTGGAACAGCTCGGTGGCCTGGTTGCCGAAGGTCTCGGGCAAGACGCGCTCGCCCGACATGCGACCTTCCAGGGTATCGGCGATCGCCTGGGGCTGCTCGAAGATCTCCTTGAGCATGTAGTGGCGATACTCGCCCCGCTCACTGGCGTCGGCGGCGACCGAGGACGTCTTGATCGGGCGCTCGACAGGCTGACCCTCGCCATCCCAGATGCGCACCCGCTCGCGGGTCAGCTCGGCGATGTCGCCCTCTTCGAGAAAGATGAAGCGGTTGGTGACCGGCAGCAGGGCGAAGACATCGGAGGCGATGAAATGCTCGCCGAAGCCGACGCCGATGACCAGCGGACTGCCCTGCCGAGCCGCGACCAGATGCTCCGGATCCCCCGCGTCGATCACCCCGAGCGCATAGGCGCCACGCAGACGGAGCGTGGCCGCGCGGACGGCGTCGATCAGAGTGTGTCCAGACGTCAATTCGTCATGGATGGCGTGGACGACCACCTCGGTGTCCGTCTCCGAGGTGAAGAGATGTCCAGCCGCGATCTGCTCACGACGCAGCTCCTCGTGATTCTCGATGATGCCGTTATGAACGATGGCGCAACGGTCATGGCTGATGTGCGGATGCGCGTTGCGGGTCGCGGGCTCGCCGTGGGTCGCCCAGCGAGTGTGGGCGATACCCAGCGTACCCGTGAGCGGGTTCGCCGCAACCTCCTCGCTCAAGCGTGCAACCTTGCCGAGCGTGCGCACGCGCTTGAGCTCTGGCCCCTCCAACACCGCGATCCCGGCGGAATCGTAGCCACGGTATTCGAGCCGGCGCAGCCCCTCAAGCAGGATGGCCGCGACCGGACGTTGAGCGATGCCGCCGACGATTCCACACATGACGAGTGACTCCCTCTCGAATCGATTCAGATGGTCTTCTTGGGACGTTCCCAACCCGCGATGGTGACTTGACGCGCGCGCGCCAGGGTCAGTTGCTCGGCCGGCGCATCCTTGGTCACCACCGATCCGGCACCGACCGTCGCTCCCGCCCCAACCGTGACCGGGGCCACCAGCGCGGCGTTGGAACCGATGAAGGCGCCGTCGCCGATCCGCGTCTTGAACTTGTTGGCACCATCATAGTTGCAGGTGATGGTCCCAGCGCCGACATTGACCCCGGCGCCGACGTCGGCGTCACCAAGATAGGTCAGGTGATTGACCTTGCTACCCCGGCCCAGCGTCGTCTTCTTGATCTCGACGAAATTACCGACATGAGTCTCGTCGGCGAGCCGCGCCTCGGGACGCAGCCGGGCGAAGGGGCCGATGCGCGCATTCGCACCGACCACGGCGCCCTCGATCACGCAGTTCGCCATGATCTCGGTGCCCGGCCCAATGCTGCAATCCTTCAACAGGCAGTTGGGGCCGATCCGAACGCCAGTGGACAATCGAACCTCGCCCTCGATGATGACGTTGATGTCGAGCGCGACATCCACCTCCGCGGACAAATTGCCGCGCAGATCGAATCTGGCGGGATCGGCCAGCGTCACGCCCGAGCGCATCAGAGCCTCAGCCGCGCGACGCTGATAGATGCGCTCAAGCTCGGCGAGCTGGACGCGGTCATTCACGCCCGAGACCTCGGGGAGCGAACTCGGCTGAGCAGTCGCGATCCGGACACCCTCGCGAGCGGCCAGTCCGATGACGTCGGTCAGATAGTATTCGCCCTGGGCGTTGTCATCACCGATCAGCGCAAGCCAGGACTCCAGCCGCGTGCGTTCGGCGACCAGAAAGCCGGTGTTGATCTCCCGGATGAGGCGCTCGTCGGGCGTCGCGTCCTTCTCCTCGACGATCCGGGTCACCCGCCCATCGCCATCGCGCAGGATCCGTCCATAGCCGGTGGGATCGGCAAGCTCGGCGGTCAGGATGCCCAGCGGCGTCTCCGCGCCTGTCTCCATCAAACGCCGCAGCGTATCCGCCGAGATCAGCGGGACATCGCCATAGAGCACCATGACGCGATCCATCCCGGCCATTGCCGGCATGGCTTGAATGACCGCATGGCCAGTGCCCCGTTGCTCCGCCTGTTCGGCCCAGTGGCAGTCGTGGTCGGCCAGCTCGGCCCGCACCCGCTCGCCGCCATGCCCATGGACCACGACGATACACTCGGGCTTCAGTTGCCGCGCCGCCGCCAGGACATGCGCCAGCAGCGGACGACCCGCGAGCGGGTGCAGCACCTTGGGAAGCCGCGAGCACATGCGCTTGCCGAGACCAGCAGCCAATATCACGATGCCCATCTTCATACGGATTCAGTTCCCTTGGATTGCGACGTCCGTGGCTGCGTCAGTGCAGCCGACCCACGGAGTCATGCCCCGCGCCCAATTCCGCGCTGAGCTCGGCATGAGTGGGATCGCGGACTTCCTGGATATGGACATGGATTCGCAGCGGTCTTCCAGCGAGCGGATGATTGCCGTCGATCGTAAGTCTTCCGTCCGCGATGCGAGTCACATGGAAAGTCCTGGCCTCGCCGCGATCGTTCTGCATCTGGACTTCCGCGCCGACGTAGCGGAACTCCTCGGGGACGTTCTCCAGATCATCGGTGAAGGTCAGACTCGGATCGCGCGGGCCGAAACCTTCGTCCGGCCCCAGGAGCAGATCCACCTCGTCGCCGGCGCCTTTCCCGCTGATGGCGACGTCCATCCCGCCGATGAGCTCGACCTGACCGCCATGGATGTAGGTCACCGGGAGATCCGTCTGCTCCAAAACGGCGCCATCGAGACCGACGATGCTGTAGGTCAGGGAGACCAGCTTACCCTGGGTGATGACTTGATCGGATGTCGCCATGCCTGTCTCCACTCCCCTAGCCAGAATACCAACGCAAACGCCCCCGTCATCGCGACCGGGGGCGTTCTATGGTTGCTACCGATGTGCTCCCCGTGGGAACGGCTCGGTCAGCCGCGCTTGAGCTTGCGCAGCTTCTCGATCGCACGGAGCTGCGCCACCGCCTCGGCCAGCTCGGACTGGGCCTTGGCGTACTCGAACTCGGCGGTCTGCCCGGCGAGCGTCTCCTCGGCCCGGCGCTTGGATTCCAGAGCCGCCGCCTCGTCCAGGTCATGGGCGCGGATAGCGGTATCCGCCAGCACGGTCACCACATTGGGCTGGACCTCGAGCATGCCGCCGGAGACATAGAAATGCTCCTGCTCGCCCCGCTCGTTCTCCACCCGCACATCACCCGGACGCAGCCGGCTGATGAAGGCGGTGTGACGCGGGGCGATACCCACCTCACCCATTTCCGCGGTCGCGTAGACCATGGTCGCGGGACCGGAATGGATAGCGCCCTCGGCGCTGACGATATCGACACGGATTGTCATTGCCATGGGAGATCCCCCTTAGCCAGCCATCTTCTCGGCCTTCGCGACCGCCTCGTCGATGCCGCCCACCATGTAGAAGGCCTGCTCGGGCAGGTGGTCGTATTCGCCGTTGACGATCGCCTTGAAGTCCTTGATGGTGTCCTTCACGGAGACGAACTTGCCCGGCGAACCGGTGAAGACCTCGGCCACGAAGAAGGGCTGCGACAGGAAGCGCTGGATCTTGCGGGCGCGGGACACGGACAGCTTGTCTTCTTCCGACAGCTCGTCCATGCCGAGGATGGCGATGATGTCCTTCAGTTCCTTGTAGCGCTGGAGCGTCCCCTGCACGGCACGGGCGGTGTCGTAGTGATCCGGACCCACGACGTTTGGATCGAGGATACGGCTGGTGGAGTCCAGCGGATCCACGGCCGGATAGATACCCAGCTCGGCGATCTGACGCGAGAGCACCAGGGTCGCGTCCAAGTGCGCGAAGGTGGTGGCCGGCGAGGGGTCGGTCAGGTCGTCCGCGGGCACGTACACCGCCTGGAAGGAGGTGATGGAGCCGGTGCGGGTGGAGGTGATGCGCTCCTGCAGGGCGCCCATCTCGGAGGCCAGGGTCGGCTGGTAGCCCACGGCGGAGGGCATGCGGCCCAGCAGCGCGGACACCTCGGTACCGGCCAGGGTGTAACGGTAGATGTTGTCGATGAAGAGCAGCACGTCGCGGCCTTCCTCGCGGAAGTACTCGGCCATGGTCAGACCGGTGAGCGCCACGCGCAGACGGTTGCCCGGCGGCTCGTTCATCTGACCGTAGACCAGCGCGACCTTGTCGAGAACGTTCGACTCCTTCATCTCGTGATAGAAGTCGTTGCCCTCGCGGGTCCGCTCGCCGACGCCCGCGAACACCGAGAAGCCGGAGTGCTCGGCCGCGATGTTGCGGATCAGCTCCATCAGGGTGACGGTCTTGCCGACGCCGGCGCCGCCGAACAGCCCGACCTTGCCGCCCTTGGCGATCGGCATGATGAGGTCGATAACCTTGATGCCGGTCTCCAGGATCTCGGTCGAGGTCGCCTGATCCTCGAACTTCGGGGCCTCGCGATGGATCGCCCAGCGTTCCTCGCTCTTGACGTCGCCCAGTTCGTCGATGGCATTGCCCAGGACGTCCATGATCCGGCCCAGGGTTGCCTGACCGACCGGAACCTGGATCGGCGCGCCAGTCGTCTTGACCTCGACGCCGCGTTGCAGACCGTCGGTCGAACCCATGGCGATGGTGCGCACCACGCCGTCGCCCAGTTGTTGCTGAACCTCAAGCGTCAATCCCTTGGAGTCGATCTTCAGGGCCTCGTAGACCTTGGGCATGTCGCCGCGCGGGAACTGGACGTCCACGACGGCGCCGATGATTTCCACCACGTTACCGGAACTCATAGTCTTTTCCTCTTCTGCCTTGCGGCGTCTAGCGATTCTGTCTGGATCTGGTCAGCCGAGCGCCCGCTCAGACCGCGGCGGCGCCGCCCACGATTTCGGAGATTTCCTGGGTGATCGCGGCCTGACGCGCCTTGTTGTAGATGAGCTGCAACTCGCTGATCAGGTTGCCGGCGTTGTCGGAGGCGGACTTCATCGCGACCATCCGGGCGGCCTGCTCGCAGGCGCTGTTCTCGACCACCGCCTGGTAGACAAGCGACTCGATGTAGCGCGTGAGCAGTGCATCCAGGACCGTGCGGGCATCCGGCTCGTAGATGTAGTCCCAGTGGTAGGGCATGCTCTCGCGCGCGCCGCCCACGATGGGAACCAGTTGGCGAATCATCGGGCGCTGGGTCATGGTGTTGACGAACTCGTTGGCCACGATGTAGATCGCGTCGATCTGGCCAGCCTCGAAGGCGTCAAGCATGACCTTGACCGTGCCGATCAGATCCTCGACGTGCGGCTTGTCGCCCAGATGCGTCGCCTGCGCCTTGACGTCGCCGCCAAAGCGCTTGAAGAAGCCAAGCGCCTTGGTACCGATGGTGCAGAAGACGGGCTCAACGCCAGCCGCGCGCTGCTCGCGGATCTCAGCGATGAGACGCCGGAACAGGTTGCTGTTCAGACCACCGCAGAGACCGCGGTCGGACGAGATGACGATATAGCCGATGCGCTTGCGCTGGCGTTCGAGCGCCATGAAGGAATGCCGGTATTCCGGCGTCGCATTGGCCAGATGACTGATGACCTGGAGCATCTTCTCCGCGTAGGGGCGGGAAGCGGACATGCGATCCTGGGCCTTGCGCATCTTGGACGCCGCGACCATCTGCATGGCCTTGGTGATCTTCTGCGTGCTCTTGATGCTCGCGATCTTGGTGCGGATTTCTTTGGCGCCTGCCATTTTTCAGCTCCCAGCCTCCAGTCACCAGCCGCCAGCGTTTCACCGGGGGGGTGGAGGTTCGATACTTGCCGAAGCACACCTCGCCGCGCCACACAGCCCCACGAGGGGCTGGCGGCTGGCGGCTGGCGGCTGTTTACCAGGTATTGTTCGCCTTGAAGTCCTTGATCGCGGCGTGCATCCCCTGGGCGATCTCGTCGTTGAAGTCACCCGTGGCATCGATCTTCGCGAGCAGTTCGGACTGCGCGGACTTCATGTAGCTCTGCAGGGCGCGCTCGAAGTCGACGACCTTCTTGACGTCCACGTCGTCCAGATAGCCTTCGTTGGCGGCGAACAGCGAGATCGCCATCTGGCCGACGCTCATCGGCGAGTACTGGGTCTGCTTCATCAGCTCGGTGACGCGCTCACCGCGCTGCAACTGCTTGCGGGTCGCCTCGTCGAGATCGGAGGCAAACTGCGAGAAGGCCGCCAGCTCGCGGTACTGAGCCAGCGCCAGACGGATACCGCCACCGAGCTTCTTGATGATCTTGGTCTGGGCCGCGCCGCCGACACGGGATACCGAGAGACCGGCGTTGATGGCCGGACGGATACCCGAGTTGAAGAGGTCGGTTTCCAGGAAGATCTGACCGTCGGTGATGGAGATGACGTTGGTCGGCACGAAGGCGGACACGTCGCCGGCCTGGGTCTCGATGATCGGCAGCGCGGTCAGCGAGCCGGTCTTGCCCTTGACCTTGCCGCCGGTGATCTTCTCGACATAGTCGGCGTTGACGCGCGCGGCGCGCTCCAGCAGACGGGAGTGGAGATAGAAGACGTCACCCGGATAGGCTTCGCGGCCCGGCGGACGGCGCAGCAGCAGCGATACCTGACGATAGGCCCAAGCCTGCTTGGTCAGGTCGTCATAGACGATCAGCGCGTCCTCGCCCTTGTCGCGGAAATACTCGCCCATGGTGCAGCCGGCGTAAGGCGCGATGAACTGCATGGCGGCGGACTCGGCGGCGGCGGCCGCGACGATGATGGTGTGATCCATGGCGCCGTGCTCTTCGAGCTTGCGCACCAGGGCGGCGATGGAGGAGTTCTTCTGCCCGATCGCGACATAGATACACTTAACGCCGGTGCCCTTCTGGTTGATGATGGCGTCGATCGCGACGGCCGTCTTGCCGGTCTGGCGGTCGCCGATGATCAGCTCGCGCTGACCGCGACCGATCGGCACCATGGCGTCGATGGCCTTCAGACCGGTCTGCACCGGCTGGTCGACCGACTTACGCTGGATAACGCCCGGCGCGACCTTTTCGATCGGCGAGGTGCCGGCGGCATCGATCGGACCCTTGCCGTCGATCGGGTTGCCCAAGGCATCGACGACGCGACCCAGCAGACCCCTCACCGACCGGCACTTCCAGCACGCGACCGGTGCAGCGGACCCAGTCGCCCTCGGAAAGGTGGGTGTAGTCGCCCAGGACGACCGCGCCCACCGAGTCGCGCTCCAGGTTCAGCGCCAGACCATAGGCGTTGCCCGGGAACTCGAGCATTTCGTAATACTTGGCGTCGGACAGACCGTGGATCCGGACGATGCCGTCGGTCAGACTGACGATGCGTACCTTCGGTGCGGGCCTCGGTCTGAAGCTCGAATTTCTCGATCTTCTGCTTGATGAGATCGCTGATCTCGGATGGATTCAGTTGCATGGCGGTGTCCAGTTCAGAATTGCAAAGCGTGAGCCAGTTGCTTGATCTTGCCGCGGACCGAGTCGTCGATCACGAGGTCCCCGGTGCGAATCTCGATCCCGCCGATCAGGGCGCTGTCGGTCTCGACGCGTCAGTCGACCTGACCACCGAAGCGCTTTGCGAGCGCTGCGGCGAGCGCCTGCTTGCTGATCGGCTCCGACCTCGAAGGCGCTGCGGATCAGGACATGACGGACGCCTTGATCGGCGATCCGGCGCTCCTCGAACAGCCGCGCGATCTCGGGGATGGCCACGAGACGCGCGTTTGCGGCGAGCAACCGCAGCAGATTCGCGGCCTCCGCCGGCAGCGCGTCGCCGCAGACCTCCAGGATGATCTCGCGAATGCGCGTCGCGTGGCACGGTCGGGTTACCGATTTGCGCAGCCAACTGCGGATCCGAGGTCACCGCCGCCAGCAGCGTCGAGCGACTCGGACCAGGCGGCGACCTGCCCGGTTTCCTTGGCGCGCTCGAAGGCCGCCTCGGCATAGGGCCGCGCGATGGTGGTGATGTCTCCGGCCATGGCTCTTCCCTTAGAGCTGCTTGGCGAAAGCGTCGACGATCGACCGGTGGGTGTCGACGTTGATCTCTTTCTGGAGGATCTTCTCGGCGGCGGCGATCGCCAGTGCCGCAACCTGCTCGCGCAGCTCCTCGCGTGCACGATTGGTCTCGCGCTCGATCTCGGCCTGCGCCGCCAGCGACCAGCCGGTCGCCCTCGGCGCGGGCATCGACCTTGGCTTCTTCGACGATCTCGGTCGCGCGCTTCTGCGCCTGGCCGACGATCTCGGCCGCCGTGACCTTGGCCTCTTTCATCACTTCGAGCGCGCGCTGCTCACCCAGCGCCTTCTCCTGATGACCGCGCTCGGCGGCGGCGAGACCCTCGGCGATCTTGGCCTTGCGCTCCGCCAACGCCTTGACGATGGGCGGCCAGACATACTTCATACAGAACCCGACGAACACCGCGAAGGTGATCATCTGGGCAAACAGAGTCAAATTGATATTCATAGCGTTGCCTCGTGCCTATGCCTCGAACCGCAGTCAGGGTGACAGGCGAGTGTCCTCGACCCCGGCCGGAAGCCGGATCCGTCATTAGGCAGCGAACATCAGGTACAGACCCATGGCGATCGCGATGACCGGCAGCGCGTCGACCAGACCCATGACGATGAAGAACTGGGTGCGCAGCATCGGGATCAGCTCGGGCTGACGGGCGGCGCCTTCCAGGAAGCGGCCGCCCAGGATGCCGATGCCGACGCCAGCACCGACCGCGCCGAGACCCAGCATGAGGCCGGCGCCGATGAATTTGATGGCCATTGCGAATGCTTGTGCGACTTCGAGTTCCATGAGTTCCCCCAGGGTCAATGAGTTGAGACTGAATTGTCAGTTGAAAGAAAACGGTCGAGCGTTGATCAGCGAACGCGATCAGTGATGTTCCTGATGGGCCATGTCCAGATAGACGATGGTCAGCACCATGAAGATGAAGGCCTGAAGCGTGATGATCAGGATATGGAAGACGGCCCAGACGAATTGCAGCAGACCGCCGTTCCAGAGAGCACGACCCCGCCGCCATAGAGCAGGGCGATCAGGATGAAGATCATTTCACCGGCATACATGTTGCCGAAGAGACGCAGTGCGAGCGAGACGGGCTTCGACAGCAGACTGATGCCTTCGAGCATCAGATTGGCCGGCATGCCCCACTTGCCGAAGGGCTGCAGGGTCAGCTCACCGACGAAGCCGCCGACACCCTTCATCTTGATGCTGTAATAGAGCACCAGGAAGAAGACCGTCAGCGCCATGCCGAAGGTCGCGTTGGGATCGGTCGTCGGCACGACTTGCAGGAAGACATGATGCGGATCGGCGCCGAACACCGCCATGAGCTGACCGAACAGATAGGGGATCAGATCGACCGGGAGCAGGTCCATCAGATTCATCAGGAAGACCCAGGCAAAGATGGTCAGCGCCAGCGGGCGCAACCATCGCGTTCTTGCCGCTGAAGGAGCCGCGGACATTGTCTTCCACGAAATCGACGATCCACTCGACGAAGTTCTGCGCCGCGCCCGGGACGCCCGGCCGTCACCCGCTCGGCAACGCCCCGGAAAAACCAGATAAACAGGGACTCCGAGCAGGATCGAGAAGAACATGGTGTCGACATTGATCGCCCAGAACCCCATCTCGGCGGCATCGGCGCTCGAATGCGCGAAACCGAACCCGTGCTCGGGATGCACAGCCAAGCGTCAGGTTGGTGAGATGGTGCTGGATGTATTCTTGGGAGGTGAGCGTTTCAGAAGAAGCCATCGATCATCTCTCACTTCGTGGTTCGGTTGCCGAGTTGAGCGGCGATCAGGGTCGGAATCACCTGGACCACAAAATAGGCACCAAGCAATACCGGTATGTTCAGGTTGTCGATGTCGCAAAGGCGACGCCGAATAAACCGAGAATCAATGCGATCTTTGCGACCTCGCCACCATAGAAACGCAAGACCAATCTCGCCGGCTCCTGGGCGCGATAATCCGCGAAAGACCCAGATCGCGAGCAGGGCATTCGCCAGCAGACAGATTCCGGCCCCGATCAGGACCGAAAGCGCAACTGAACCACCGAACGGCAGGGCAAGGACGACAAGGACCAGACCGAGGATGACCTGGAACTTCAGGATCCTTCTGGCCTGGAGCGCGTCCGGCTGTTGCATCAGATCGTCGTGAGTGGGGTGAGCACGTCGCTCACCGAGCGCGAAGTATAAGTGGTCACGGATATAGGGTCAACGCGATCGGAGAATTCTGATCGGACCACTGCTCGCTGACGGGCCACGGAAGCTCGGCAACAGAACCGATCACTGGATATGCGCGAGGATCCCGTCGAGTTCATCGAGGCTGTTGTAGGCAATCACCAGCTTCCCGGCGCCTCGGTTGCCATGCTGGATCTGGACCCTGGCACCGAGCCTGTCGGTCAGATCGGTTTGGAGCCGCCGGATGTTCGGATCCTCCACGGGCTCGCGCCGGCGACCTCATCGCCTCGTCGTCCTGCTGGAGCCGTCGCACCAGGCGCTCGGTCTCGCGCACCGAGAGCCCGCCCGCGACCACCTGACGCGCGGCGCGGCTCTGCTCGGCGCCCTTCAGCCCAAGCAGCGCCCGGGCATGACCCATCTCCAGCCGCGCCTTGCTCGCACAGCTCCTTGACGTCCGCGTTCAGCTCCAGCAGCCGCAGCAGGTTGGTCACCATGGTGCGCGACTTGCCGACCGCCTCGGCGATCTGCTGATGGGTCAGACCGAATTCGGAGATCAGACGCTCCAGCGCGCCCGCCTCTTCCAGCGGATTGAGGTCGGCGCGCTGGATGTTCTCGATCAGCCCGATCGCCAGCGCGGCCTGCTCGTCCGACGTCGCGGATGACCACCGGAATCTCGGCCAGACCGGCCTGTTGACAGGCACGCCAGCGGCGCTCGCCAGCGATGATCTCGTAGCCCGCGCCAGCCTCGCCAGGCTCGGCCAGCGGACGCACCACGATCGGCTGGATCACGCCCTGGGCAACGATCGAGTCGGCCAGCTCGCGCAGCGCGTCCGGATCGAAATCGCGACGCGGCTGATAGCGCCCGCGCTGGATGTGCTCCAGCGGCAAATGGGTGACCTGCTCGGTCACCTGAACCGCTGGGGTCGGACTCGCCCGCTGGATCGAGCGCCACCAGCTGGCGCGCGCGCCGCGCCCGAGCAGGGCATCCAGTCCGCGGCCCAGGCCCTTCTTCTTGTTGGTCGAGGCTTTCTGTTCGCTATCCATTCGCTCTCCGTTCAGGCCGCGTGCTGACGCTTGTCCGGCGGCGCAGCAACTTCGCTGGCGAGCGCCAGATAGGCGACCGCGCCCTTCGACAGCGGATCGTAGATCAAAGCCGACTGACCATGACTCGGCGCCTCGGCCAGGCGGACGTTGCGCGGGATGATGGTGCGGTAGACCTGGTCCTTGAAGTGGGTGATGAGCTGGGTCGAGACCTGATTGGCCAGGTTGTTGCGCGGGTCGTGCATGGTCCGCAGGATCCCCTCGACCCGCAGCCCCTGATTGCGGCTCTCGCGGATCTGCTCGATGGTGTCGAGCAGCGAGGACAGCCCCTCCAGCGCATAGTACTCGCACTGGATCGGGATCAGCACGCCTTGCGCCGCGACCAGGGCGTTGACCGTGAGCATGTTGAGCGAGGGCGGGCAGTCGACGATGACCAACTCGTAGGCCTCGGCCGCGCTGGTCAGCACCTTGCTCAGACGCCGCTCGCGGTCTGGCGAACTCGATCAGCCCGATCTCGGCGGCGGTCAGATCCGCGTTGGACGGCAGCAGATCGAACCCCGGCGATGGCTCGGTGACGCGCTGGATGCAATCGGCGATGGGGATGTCGGTCAGCAGCAGATCGCAGGTCGTGTAGTCGACCTGGTGCTTGTCGACCCCGCAGCCCATGGTGGCGTTGCCCTGGGGATCGAGATCCACCAGCAGCACGCGATGTTTCATCGAGGCCAGCGAGGCGGCCAGGTTGACCGCCGTGGTGGTTTTGCCGACCCCGCCCTTCTGATTGGCGATCGCGATGATGTTGACCATGGTCGGCTCAATCACTCCGGATTTCGATCAAGTGACGTGGAACGTCGAGGAAGGGTACGTTCAGTCGGTGGACAGTCTGGGTCGCCGACGGCAAACCTGGAGTGTCCGCTGGCTCATCCGGCTGACGCGGCCCTTCATCAGAAGCAGCCGACCGGGACGCGCCAGCCAGTCGGCGGTCGGGGCACTCAGGATGATCGTCGGCCGCGACGGCACGACTTACTATGGTACTGAATTTCGCCCGCTGGCCGGTATGTCTCGATGCGCGCCTGGACCGGCTCGACGTTGTCCAATCCCAGCTCCAGCAGCGCCTGTCGGACGAAACGGATCTTCTTGCCGTTGCTGTCGAGCAGCCAGAAGCGCCGTTCCGGCGACAGGATCGCCAGCGGCAGGCCCGGCAGACCGGCGCCCGTGCCGATGTCCAGCAGGGTCTCGCCGAACAGAAAGGGATGGATCGCGAGACTGTCGAGCAGATGCTTGGCGACCATCTCGACCGGATCGCGCACGGCAGTCAGGTTGTACGCCTGATTCCAGCGCACCAGCAGATCGAGGAACTGGAGCAACCGCTGTCGCTGCTCCGCCGTCAAGCTCAGTCCAAGCTCGGTGGCCCCTTGATCGAAGCGCTGCCCGATGAGCTGGCGCTCGGCCGCGCTCGGCTCCGTGCGGTGCGGCGCCTTCATGGCCGGGCGGACTGACGCTTGAGATGGATCAGCAGCAGCGAGACCGCCGCCGGGGTGACGCCGGGGATGCGCGCGGCCTGACCGATGGTGGCGGGCCGAACCCGATTGAATTTCTCGCGCACCTCGGCGGACAAGACCGCGCACCTGATCGAAGTCGAAATCCTCCGGCAGGGCCTTGATCTCCTGCTCGCGCTGGCGCTCGATCTCGTCGCGCTGGCGGCTGATGTAACCGTGGTAGCGGGCCTGGATCTCCAGTTGCTCGGCGACCTCCGACGACACCGGCTCCGGCGGATCGCCGGTCAGCGCGCGGATGCCCGCATAGCCGACGTTGGGACGGGCCAGCAGCTCCAGAGCGCGCGCCTCGCGACGCAGCGGCTCGCCGAGCACCTGCGATCGCGACCGCCGGATCGAGGGTCTCGGGCCGGACCCAGGTCTCGCGCAGACGCTGGCGTTCGCGCTCGATCGCCTCGCGCTTGGCCTCGAACCGGCGCCACTGCTCGTCGCCGACCAGACCGAGCCGCGCCCGATCTCGGTGAGCCGCAGATCCGCGTTGTCTTCGCGCAGCATGAGCCGGTACTCGGCACGGCTGGTGAACATGCGATAGGGCTCAGCTGGTGCCGCGGGTGATGAGGTCGTCGACCATGACGCCGAGTAGGCCTCGTCGCGGCGCGGAGACCAGGGCTCGCGCCCCTGGACCTGGAGCGCGGCGTTGGCGCCGGCCAGCAGACCCTGCGCGGCGGCCTCTTCGTAGCCGGTGGTGCCGTTGATCTGCCCGGCGAAGAAGAGCCCCTGCACATAGCGGGTCTCCAGCGAGGGCTTGAGATCGCGCGGATCGAAGAAGTCGTATTCGATCGCGTAGCCGGGGCGGGTGAGATGCGCCTGCTCAAAGCCGGCGATGGAGCGCACCAGCGCCTCCTGGATGTCGTAGGGCAGACTGGTGGAGATGCCGTTGGGATAGACCTCGTGGGTCGTCAGCCCCTCCGGCTCGACGAAGATCTGATGCGAGGTCTTGTCGGCGAAACGCACGATCTTGTCCTCGATCGACGGACAATAGCGCGGGCCGACGCCCTTCGATCACGCCCGGTGAAGAGCGGCGAGCGCGAGAGACCGGAACGGATGATGTCGTGGGTGCGTCTCGTTGGTATGGGTGATATGGCAACTGACCTGACGCGGATGATCCTCGGGACTGCCCCAGAAGGAGAAGACCGGGACCGGATCGTCGCCCGGCTGCTCGGCGAGACGGCTGAAGTCGATGCTGCGCGCGTCGAGACGCGGCGGCGTGCCGGTCTTGAGCCGCTCGACCCGAAATGGCAGCTCGCGCAGACCGCCGCGCCAGCGCATTGGAGGGTGGATCGCCGGCGCGGCCGCCCTCATAGTTGGAGAGACCGACATGGATGCGTCCGCCGAGAAAGGTGCCGACCGTCAGCACCACCGCGCGGGCCATGAAACGCAGCCCCATCTGGGTCTGGACGCCGACCACGCGGTCCTGCTCGACGATGAGGTCGTCGACGGCCTGCTGGAAGAGGAAGAGTCCGGGCTGATTCTCGACCGCCACGCGCACGGCGGCCTTGTAGAGCAGGCGATCGGCCTGGGCGCGGGTGGCGCGCACCGCCGGCCCCTTGCTGGCGTTGAGGATGCGGAACTGGATGCCGCCCCGATCGGCGGCGCGGGCCATGAGCCCGCCGAGCGCGTCGATCTCCTTGACCAGGTGCCCCTTGCCGATGCCGCCGATCGCCGGGTTGCAGCTCATCTGGCCGATGGTCTCGATGTTCTGGGTCAGCAGCAGGGTGCGCGCGCCGCAGCGCGCCGCCGCCAGCGCCGCCTCGGTGCCCGGCGTGACCGCCGCCGACCACCACCACATCGTATCGATCGCTCGCAAACATGTAGGCAATCCGCGCCCACTGAAGCGCGCCAGTTTAACCCAAATCAGCGCGACGAAAACGATTGAAAAGAGAGCCCTTTTTCGCCACTCCCTGGCATGACGGACCGAATGGAACCAAGCGATGAGCCTACCGCAACGACGCCCGCAACCGCCCGCCAGTCTCCCCGAGATCATCCTGGAGAGCGCCCGCGCCGTGATCCTCGGCAAGGATCGCGAACTGCGGCTCGCCCTCGCCTGCCTGCTGGCGCGCGGTCATCTGCTGATCGAGGATCTGCCGGGCGTCGGCAAGACCACCCTCGCCCACCTGCTCGCGCGTCTGCTCGGCCTGGAGTATTCGCGCATCCAGTTCACCAGCGACCTGCTGCCGGCCGATGTCATCGGCGTCTCGGTCTATGACCGCGCCACCGAGGGCTTCCGCTTCCATCCCGGCCCCATCTTCTCCCAGCTCATCCTCGCCGACGAGATCAACCGCGCCACGCCCAAGGCGCAGAGCGCGCTGCTGGAGGCGATGGAGGAGCGCCAGGTGACGGTCGAGGGCGAGACCCGACCGCTGCCCGAGCCCTTCTTCGTCATCGCCACCCAGAACCCGCTGTTCCAGGTCGGCACCTTTCCGCTGCCCGAGTCTCAGTTGGACCGTTTCCTGATGCGCATCCATCTCGGCTATCCGGCTGCCGACCAGGAAAAGACCCTGCTCGCCGGCGAGGATCGGCGCGACATGGTGGCGCGCCAGCAACCGGCCCTGACCAACGCCCAGCTGATCGAGTTGCAGAAGTCGGTGACCCGCATCCATGCCGCGCCAGCCGATCATCGACTATGTGCATGCCATCCTCCAGTTCACGCGCGGCATCGGAGCGTTTCGCCTATGGGCTCTCGCCGCGCGCCGGGATCGGCCTGCTGCATGCCGCCAAGTCCTGGGCCCTGCTGGCCGGGCGCGACTATGTGATGCCCGAGGACGTCCAGGCCGTGCTGCCGTCCTGCGCCGTGCATCGACTCACGGGCGGGGAGCCGGGACAGCGGATTGGCGATGACGAGATCGCATCCTTCATCCTCGCCAAGGTGCCACTCTGAATCGGCGTCGCCGCGATCACGCGTTTCCACCTCGAAGCCGACCAGGGATCGTCGCTCCCGGCTGAATTCGATACCGATCAGGTGGATGGGCTGGACCCAGGGCCCGGTATTTGTCGGCATAACCACGGTCCTTGATCTGCTGCAGGCCCGTCCCTCGGGGGTCAGCTCGACCACCTTGAACTCGAAGAGATAAACGTGCCCGTTGAAGCGCACCGCCATGTCGAGCCGACCCGCGTTGCTGGCGTCCTCCGGGGTGATGTCCAGCCCCAGGGAGGCGAAGTAGGCGTAGAAGACGCTGGCGTAATAGCCCTCGTAGCGGGCGATGGGATTCTTGCGATGCCAGTCGGCCGGAATGCTGGCGAAGACGGCGCTGAACAACGCCTCCATCCCCGCGAAGTCATTGGCGAACAGCAACTGATGGAGGGACTTGCGATACCTGGCGGCGTCCTGACCCTCGGGCGTCCAGGCCGTCAGCAGGGCGCCGTTGAGACTCTGGTAGACCTCCCGGTTGGGATAGCGCAGACGGTAAAAATAGGTGCCGCTGATCTCCTCTTCCAGGTCGATGGTCAGATAACCGGCCTGGAACATCAGGGCCTCGATCGCCATCTTGTCCACGTCGAAGCTCGACAGCAGGGCCGCGTCGGTCTCCAGGTGCCCAAGCCGGGGCAGCCAGGTTTGGCGCTCGGTGAGCAGGTCGACGAGAAAGCTCGGGGTGCCGGTCTCGAACCACCAGGGACGGAACTTCCGTTCCTGAAACAACAGCAAGAGATCAAAGGGGTTGTAGACCGCCTCGCCGGTCCAGTTGTAGCCGTTGTACCAATGACGAACCTCATCGCGCTCCAGTCCCGCCAGCTCAAGGGCGAACACTTGATCCAGATCCGTCTCGGTGTAACCGCAAATGGCGGAATAGTCGCGCGAGACAGTGATGTCGCGCAGATTGTTCAGGCCGGAAAACAGGCTGACCTTGCTGAATTTGCTCACCCCGGTGAGAAAGGCGAAGCGGATGTGCGCGTCCATGTCCTTGATGACCGAATAGAGGTTGCGCAGTCCGTCGCGCATGCCCCGCGCGATCTCCGGCCGGGTGAGGTTGTCGAGGATTGGCTTGTCGTACTCGTCGACCAGCACCACCACCCGCTGTCCGGTCGCGGCATGGGCCTGGCGGATCATCTCGGCGAAACAGCCGTCGATGCCGGGCTCCTTGCACGCCAGGCCGAGCGCCGCCTGATTGACATGGAGCTGTTCGCGGATCTTGCGCTCCAGTTCCTCGGGACTCTTGACCAGGCCGCCACCGAAGCTGATGCGCAGGACGGGATGGTGCTTGCTCCAGTCCCAGTGATCGTGGATCGCCAGCCCCCGGAACAGCGGCTCGCTGCCCGCGAAGATCTCGGCCAGGGTATCGAGAAAGAGCGACTTGCCGAACCGGCGGGGCCGGGAGAGGAAGTAATACTTGCCGCTCTCGATCAGCCGCAGGGCAAAGCCGGTCTTATCGACGTAGTAGCAATCGTCCTCGCGGATCTCGCGGAGGGTCTGGACACCGATGGGAAGCTTCTTGCGGGGCATGGGTGCGATCCACCTGGAATGAAGGACTTACCCGATTGTAATCCACTGAATCCCGACCGATGGCGCGGATGACAGCTCGATGGCCATGACCGAGCGCCCCAACCAGATCAAAGCCTTCGCGACGCAGCGTTTCGAGAGCCTGCTGCGCCGGGTGCCGACCGGACCCGATGGCGTGGCGCGGGTCGGCGCGCGTCAGATCTACATCCTGCCGACCCGCACCGGGCTGATGTTCGGCGCCGTGCTGATGGTCATGCTGCTGGGCTCGCTGAACTATCAGAACAATCTCGGCCTGCTCTTCACCTTCTTCCTGGCCTCGGTGGGGATCGTGGCGATGCACCACGCCTGGTTCAATCTGCTCGGGCTCGCGGTTCAGGTGCGCGGCGGGCCGGCGGTCTTCGCCGGCGAGACCGCGACCTTCGAGGTGACGCTGCGCGCCGAGGGCCGGCGCGCGCGTTACGACATCCAGGTTCGCAAGGGCAAGGACGGCCGCCGCCCGCGTTCAGTCCCTGGCGGGGATCAGCGGCTGGCGACGCTCGGGCTCCCGGCGACGCGGCGCGGCCTGTTGCGGATCGAGTGGCTGACGATCGAGACCCGTCACCCCATGCAACTCCTGCGCGCCTGGTGTTATGTCGCCACCGATGCCGCGACCCTGGTCTATCCGCTGCCCGCCCCGCATGCCCCGCCGCCCGACCAGGACGCCGGGGACGGCCGTCGCCCGCAGGAACAAACGCTGGGAGGGCGCGGAGGATTATCTCGGCTCGCGCGGCTACCGGCCTGGCGATTCGACCCGGCACATCGACTGGAAGGCGTTCGCCCGCGAGCGCGGGCTCTTGGTCAAGCAGTACGGCGGCGAGGAGGGACAGGAGGTCTGGATCGACTGGTCGCGTCTCGCCGCCCCGGATACCGAGGTCCGACTCGGCCTCCTGACCCGTCAGGTGCTGGATGCCAGCGCGGCCGGGGCGCGCTTCGGCCTGCGCCTGCCCGGCGCGGTCGAGGGACTGTCGCGCGGCGCGGCCCACAGCCAACGCTGTCTGACCCAACTGGCGCTCTTCGGCCATGTTCAAGACTAAGCCCATCCCGCTCGAGCGAGCGCCCGGAGAGCCGGGAGATCCTCTGGACCAGCCTGCTGGTGCTCGCCGCCTGTCTGCCGCTGCCTGCGTTATCTGGACTGGCGGATCAACGCCTTTCTGGCGCTGATCTTCTGCGTCCGGCTCGCCGGTCTGCGCTGGCCAACGGCCATCCCCAACCGCTGGATCCGCGCGCTGCTGACCTTCGCGGGCATGGCCAATTGTCTGTACGCCAATCAGACAGTCTCGCCGGTCAGGACGGCGGCACGGCGCTCTTCGCGACCATGCTCGCGCTCAAGCTGCTGGAACTGAACAGCAAGCGCGATCTGCGTCTGGTCGCCATCGTCCTCGGATTCCTGATCGTGATCCAGTTCCTGTTCGATCAGTCCATTGCCCTGACGCTCTATCACGGCGTCATCGTTCTGGGCGCCGTGACCCTGCTGGTCGATCTGAACGGCGGTCTGGCGGCAGCCGCGGTCTGCGTCCCGGCCGCTGCGCGTCGCCGGCCAGTCTCTCGCTGCACGCGCTCCCGCTGACGCTGATCCTGTTCGTGCTCTTCCCGCGCCTGACCGCGCCGCTCTGGAGCCTGGGGATCGACGGCAGCAAGGGACAGATGGGGATGTCGGACAGCATGGAGCCGGGCAACATCAGCGAGCTGGTCGTCAATGGCGAGCTGGCCTTCCGCGTGCGCTTCGACCAGCCCGCCGCCGAACGCGAATCAGCTCTACTGGCGCGGCCCGGTGCTCTGGGAGATGGATGGACGGCGCTGGACGCCCGGGACGCCCGCCGGCCGAGTGGGAGCGTCCGGCCCGCGCTGATCGAGGCCGCCAACCCCATCGACTACGAGGTCGTGCTGGAGCCCACCCGGCAGCGCTGGCTGTTCGCGCTGGATCTGCCGGTCAGCGAACCGGACGACGCCGCCATCAACCCGGATTTCCAGCTCCTGGCGAGCCAGCCGGTCAACGCCGTCAAGCGCTACGCGGTGCGCTCCGCCCTCGCCTATCGCACCGCCGAACCGGACCCGCGTCTGCGCGAGCTGGCCCTGCGCCTGCCCGCGAACATCACCCCCCGCATGCGCCAACTGGTGGCCGACTGGCGGACGCGCACCGACAGCGACTGGGGTCTGGTGCAACTAGGGCCTGGCCCATTTCAACCGCGAGGACTTCCACTACACCCTGCTCCCGCCGCCGACTCGGCGCGAATCCGGCGGATCGACTTCCTCTTCGAGACCCGCAGCGGCTTCTGCGAGCACTATGCCAGCAGCTTCGCCCTGCTGATGCGCATCGGCGGCGTGCCCGCGCGCATCGTGCTCGGCTATCTCGGCGGCGAGGACAACACCCTGAGCGGCTACAAGAACGTCTACCAATCGGACGCTCACGCCTGGGTCGAGGTGCTGATCGCGGGACGCGGTTGGGTGCGGGTCGACCCCACGGCGGCGGTGGATCCATCGCGCATCGACAACCGCGGCGCCACCCGATTGCTCGGCGCCGGCACCTCGGTCCGGTTCGATCTCGGCGCAGGCCGGCATCCTCGCCCGCTGGGTCAAGAACCTGCGCCTGCTGGGAGACAGCCTGGATGCCACCTGGCAGAACTGGGTGCTGGATTTCTCGGCGGAGGACCAGCTCGACCTCATGGACCGCATCGGGCTCGGCGCCTTCCGGGAATACGGCCTCGCCGCCCTCATGGTCCTGGCCGTCTCGCTGACGCTCGGCGTCATCCTGCTCGCCTTGATGCGCGACACGCCGCGACCCGACCCGCTCGACGTTCTCTATGCGCGCTTCTGTCAGCGCCTCGCCCGTGCCGGACTGCCCCGCCATCCGCACGAGGGCCCCCGCGACTATGGGCAACGTGTCATGGCCGCCCGACCAGACCTGACCGCGACCGTCAGCCGCTTCCTCGCACTCTATGTCCCGGCGCGCTACGGTTCTCGGCAGCGGCCGGAGATCCCGGCCCGCCTTGCGCGCCTGTTGAGCGGCTTCAAGCCGAGGGCTCGGCACCGAGCAACCCGGCCAAGCGGAGCAGCCACCATCGACTGAGATAAAGCACCAGCGGCGACGGGAGGCGGTGACGCAGGAGCCGCGTCCTGCTTCTGCTGCGTTCATTGTGAAACCCAGGGACGAGGCGCAAGCGTTGCGATGAAGGCGGGAACGTGAATCTGACGCACGCGTCACGCTTGACCGAGAGCGCTAACGAACCCCAGCGCCACAATGGTGGGTGCAGGGGTTCACTCTCGCCCCAGCCGCGCGGGGCTAGTTTGGAGATGAGCGCGAAGTGGGCCGCGGTAGAGTCGCCACATGGGTCTGCCCGGTCTTGAAGACGGACACGGTAGCTCTCAGAGCACCGGCCTGCTCTTCGAGACTCTCCGCCGCGGCGGCGGCCTCTTCGACTAGGGCGGCGTTGCGCTGGGTCATGTCGTCCATCTGGGCGATGGCCTGATTGACCTGCTCGATGCCGGCGCTCTGCTCGCGGCTGACCACGGCGATCTCGTTGACCAGCCTGGCGACCTTCTGGAAGGATCCCACGATGGTCTCCATGGTGCCGCCGGCCTCTTCGACCAGACGGGCGCCGGTATCCACCGTCGCGGTCGAGGTGCCGATCAGGGACTTGATCTCCTTGGCGGCCTGGGAGCTGCGCTGGGCGAGTGAGCGGACCTCGGCGGCGACCACATCTGATTGGAGTAGTCGCCACTGCCGATCCTGCCGAAGGTTACGCCGACCTCGGTCAAAGGCAGGAACACGAACCGCCGCAGCAGCAGGACCAGAATCAGCATCGCCGGGATGAGTGCGCCCAGCACCGCGCCTGTCATGCCGGCGAGTGTCTCGTTGCGCTGATCCTCGAATGGCTTGGTGTTCAGCCGAACCCGCAGGTAGCCGCCGTCTTCCCCTTCGCGCCAGTGAGTGTGGCAGATCACGCATTCGCCCTCGACTGGCAGAGCGTAGTAGAAATCGCGGTAGCCCTTCCCCGCCGTGACCGCCTGATGTGTGGTCGGGTCGAGCTTGATCTCGTCGCCCATCTGGAAATGGCATTGGGCGCAGGCCTGACCCGTGCCTTCGTACTCCTTGATGTGCTTCTGGGAGGCCGGCGTATCTATGACATCGCGCAGATTCCAGTCCTCACGCTGGTAGCGGCCGTGGCTTTGCTCGTAGGGCTTCTTGTTGATGTTGTCCGTGAGCTGGCCGTCCTTCTGTACGAAGGGAAGCCCGACGCTGACCTCGCCGTTGCGATAGACCATCTGCTTGAAACGGGCGAAGAGTGCCACGTCCAGCACGCCGTCGAGCTGGGAGAAATCATCGATGGCGCGCTGAAAGCTCTGGCGCTGTCCCTTGTTGATGGACTCGTGGGTGTTCTTGATGAGGGTCCTGAGCAGGCCCTCCCCCGTCTGCGAGGCGCGGGTCTGGGCTTCGTGGTCCAGATACCACCAGGCGACGCCGAGCACCATCAGTGTGACGAGCGCGATGCCGAGGCCCAGGCTCGTCAGGGTGCGAAAGAGGAGGGAGTGTCTCAGGGCGACGCCTGTCGTCCCTTCGAGCTTCAGATCATCGGTGCGCGACATGGCGGCTCACCTGCTCAACTCTCGAACTCGTTTTGGATGGCGCGCCGATCTCCGTAGGCGTGCAGCATGATCTGGCGCGGGAAGCGCTCACCGGCGCAGCCGATGCAGGGATGGCCTGCCTTGATGCAGGTATTGGTGTTGTTGTTGTGCCCGAACTTGAGACAGTCGTTGCGGGTGACCGGCCCCTGGCAACCGAGCTTCAGCAGGCAGCCTTCATCGCCGATCTTCTCGGCATAGAGCCGCTCCTGGAAGTCGGCGTAGTAGATGCAGCGCTCGTGGATGGTGTGCTTGAAGAACCTGAGCGGACGGTCGAGCTCGTCGGTCTTGGGCAGCTTCCCGAGCTTGAGCTGATGCAGCAGGGTGTAGAGCAGGTGCTCCGGCTTCATCGGGCAGTTGGGCAGCGCGACCAAGGGCTTGTCGACGCCCTTGAAGCGCAGGTACTCGCGCAGCGTCATGGACCCGGTGAGCGTGCCCTGCATCTTGGTGTTGTCGGTGCCCAAGATTCAACGCCGCGCTCCGGCGCTCGCGCTGGATGTGATTGCCGAGCAGCAAACCGACCGCAACGCGGCCATCCGCGCCGCCGATGCGACAGGCGCCTACAGCTATCGGGAGGTCGAATGGCCACGCCAGTTGAGGATACAAACTCGCTATACTTGCATCGATGGCAACGCCGGAACGGATCGGGGTAAAAGATCATGGGCCTACCGCAAATTCAGACTCGCTTCTCAGCCGCCGACTACCTTGCCTGGGAAAGTGAACAGCCGGAGAAATCGGAGTTCTTCCGAGGCGAGGTCTTCGCCATGAGCGGGGCATCCAGGCGCCATGTGACCGTCACTTTGAACGTCGCGACTGCCTTGGTCGATCGACTCGAAGGCACCCCCTGCCGCGCCTACATGGCCGACATGAAACTTCGGGTGCTGGAGGACGAGGCCTATTTTTACCCGGATGTCCTGGTGACCTGCGATCCCTCCGACCATCGCTCGGACCTTTTCATGAGCGCCCCGACGCTGGTGGTCGAGGTGCTTTCGCCCTCGACGGCCGCCTTCGATCGCGGCGAGAAATTCGCGGCTTACCGCCGGATTCCCTCGTTGCGGGAGTTCGTCTTGATCGATCCCGAGAAACAGACCATCGAGATCTACCGGCGCGCCGGTCGCGATGTCTGGGAGCTCCACGATATCACCCCTGGGACACCGCTGGCGTTATCCAGCCTGGAGACCGAGATCGGGTGGGACCGCGTCTTCAGAAACCTGGACTGACTTGACCTCAATTGACACTCGCGTGATCTGGATCAAAGGGTTATTCATCCTGCCTGGTTAGGTTTTCGGGAATGCCCTCCCCCACTCAACATCGCACCCTATTAGTGCGAGCAATGGCCTTAGCCCATCCCGACACCCGCCACGGACGCGCCACAGGCGGGACAGACCCCGCGTCGTATCCGATTCTCTCGCACATGGAACCCGTAACGCGCGATCAGGCGTTCGCCGCATGCGTGACAATGGGTATCCTCGCCGCCGTCGCCCGGCAGATTGCCGATGTAGATGTACCTGAGCCCGACCTCTTGGCCGATCTGGCGGCGCGTCTCAGCGTCTCGGCGGACGTCGCCGGGACACTGCCCATTTCGTAGGCGGCATGGAAGCGCGAGACGTGCCAGGGGATCGCGGGCGAAACCGAATGGATGAAGGCGGCGATGTCACCGAGCTCGCCGTCGGAGTCATTGACCCCTGGAATCACCAGCGTCGTCACCTCCAGCCAGACACCCAGCGCGTGATAGCGGCGGATCGCGTCCAGCACGGGCTGGAGCTTCACGCGGCTCAGGCGACGGTAGCTCTCGTCGCGGAAGAATTTGAGATCCACGTTGGCCGCGTCCAGCACCAGGGCAAGTTCCGTTGGGGAGCGTCGTTGATATAGCCATTGGTGATGAAGGCATTGGCGAGTCCAGCCTCCCTGGCGAGGCAGGCGGTTTCATGCGCCAGTTCGTAGAAGATCGTCGGCTCGGTGTAGGTATAGGCGATCGCGCGCGCGCCGCTGTCCTTGGCCGCCTGGACGATCTGGGCCGGCGTTACCGGCTCGCCGGGCACCCGATCCCCCAGGCGCGCCAGTTGCGGACAGAAGGGGGACGCCTCTGGCTGGCCGACGCCCGGATCCAGATGGCTCGGCAGTCGCTCACGCGGCCACTGCGAAATCTCCCAGTTCTGGCAGAAGGTGCAGCGCAGATTGCACCCCACGGTCGCGATCGAGTAAGCGGTGGACCCTGGGTAAAAGTGGAAGAGCGGCTTCTTCTCGATGGGATCGAGATTGCGCGAGATGACCCGGTCGGCGACCAGGGTGAAGAGCGTCCCGCCGCTGTTGTAGCGGACCGCGCAGACGCCCCGGCCGGCGTCCGGGATGATGCAGTCGTGCGGACAGAGTCGGCATTGAACCCGTTTGTTGTCCAGCCGATCGTAAAAGCGTGCCTCTTTCATTCTCAGGTTCTCCGCGAGGGATGCCCATGATGAAAGTATGGACCAGACCGGAGTCCTTACGTTTCCAGCTCACCGGCGATGACGTCGCGCGCCGCGTCGCGCAGGCCGACCGCCGCCTCCCAGTCCGTCTCCCGTCGGGCAGCATGGGCGCGCCGATGACGACCTCGACCGCGCCCGGTCGCGGCCGGAAGCTGTCGCCCGGCATGAGCTCGCGCGTCCCCTTGATGACGACCGGCAGCGATGGGCACGCCCGGCCTCGGCCGCCGCCGCGAAGGCGCCCATGCGGAAGGGCAGCAGTCCCGGCTGCTCGCGGAAGGTGCCCTCCGGGAAGAAGGCCAGGCTCTCGCCGCGCCCCAGGGCGGCGTGCAGTTGCGCCGACTCGCGACTGGCTGCGCTGGAGATCGAAGCGCTCGACGAAGAGCGTCCCCATCCGGCCAGAAAACGCCCGACCAGCGGATTGGCGGTCAGCTCGCGCTTGGCGACGAAACTCAATGGGCGCGGTCGATGGCCTCGATCAGCGCGAGCGCGTCCAGATAGCCCTGATGATTGGCGACCAGCACGATAGGGCTGGCCGGACTCGGCGGAATGCGCTCGCGCCCGCTGACGCTCAGACGCACGAAGGCACAGACGCCGCAACAGCCGGATACCGAGCCGGATCAGCGCCCAGCGCCAGGTCAGACGCGGGGTCAGCATGACGCCGATCCAGTACCAGGGCGCGATCAGATAGAAGACCAGCCAGGCATAGCGCGCGAAGAGGGTCGCGGGCAGTCGCGAGCCCAGATGCGTCAGCCGGGCGCGCAGCGCCGCGAACCGCCAGACGCGCCACCTGCCAGACGGGCGCGCGGCGGTCCCTCGAAGAGCTTGCCGGCGAGATAGCGTTCGCGGGTATCGCCCCGTCGCAGCTTGCCGCTGGAGGTCTTGAGCACCGCGCGCGGCGGGGCCAGGACGATCTCGTCCGGCGGCAGACCCAGGATGTCGGTCGCCAGCTCGCGCGCGCGCTGGGACAGGGCCGCGCGGCGCGCCGGATCGCGCTCCTTGGACTCGGCCACGATCACCAGACGCTCGCTGCCCTGACGCGGGATCCTTGGCGGCGAAGGCGACCACGCAGCCCTTGCGGATCCCCGGCAGTTCGCCGAGCGCCTGCTCGACCTCGTAGGGATAGAGATTGCGTCCGCCGCGGATGATGAGATCCTTCACCCGTCCGGTCAGATGGATGTCGCCGCCGGCCAGATAGGCGCGGTCCCCGGTCTCGTGCCAGCCGTCGCGGATCAGGCCGGCGGTGGCGTCCGGGTTGCGGTAGTAGCCGCGGGTCGCCGATGGCCCCTGGAACTGGAGCAGTCCCTCGTGCCGCTCCGGCAGCTCGCGACCCGCGTCATCGACGACCCGCACCCGATAGCCCGGCAAGGGACGTCCGCAGGCGACCACCTCCAGGACATCCGGATCCTCGCAGGGAACCGGCAGGGCGTAGCCCGAGCCGGCGAAGCGGACGCGGTCGATGCAGTCGATGCGCGGTCCGCGATCCGGCCGGGGGAAAGGCCAGTCCGACCGCCGCCTCCGCCAGACCATAGACGGGCGCCAGGCGCCTCGGCGCGAAGACCGCAGGGGGCGAAATGCTCGGCGAAGCGGCGCAGGGTCTCGGCACTGACCGGCTCGGCGCCATTGAAGGCGCGCCGCCAGCGTGCTCAGGTCCAGCCCCTCCAGTTGGGCTCTCGGAGATGCCGTGTCAGACAGAGTTCATAGGCGAAATTGGGCGCGGCCGAGAGGGTGCCGCGATGGTCGCTGGATGGCCTGCAGCCAGCGTCGCGGGCGGGCCAGAAAGGCGAGCGGCGACATGGAGATCAGCGGCACGCCGAAGTAGAGACTGCCGAGCCAGGCGCCGATCAGACCCATGTCGTGATAGAGCGGCAGCCAGCTCACGAAGACATCGTCCGGGCCGATGGCGATCGCCTCGCCCATGGCGCGGATATTGGCCAGCAGATCGGCGTGGGTCAGCATCACGCCCTTGGGGTCGCCGGTGCTGCCGGAGGTGTATTGCAGAAAGGCGATGATCCTCCGGTCTCCGGGGTCGCCCAGTCGGCGAGCGGCGCCGTCCCGTCCAGTCCTTCCAGCGTCAGGATCCCATGCAGCGAGGCGCACCTGGACGCGCAGCAGCTGCGCGACCGCGCGCGCCTCCGGCACCGTGATCAGACAGGCTGGCGCCCGCGTTGTCGAGCAATGCGCGCATGCCGGCGCAGATGGTCCTCGATCTGTTGGGGACGCGCGGGCGGATAGATGGGCACCGGCACGCCGCCCGCCACCAGGATGCCGAAAAAGCTGAAGAAATAGTCCAGCCCGGTCGGCAGCATGACCGCCACCGTCCCGCCCGGCTTGAGACCCGCCTCCCGCAGCCGCGCCGGCGACCCGCGCGGCGCCCTCCGCCAGTTCGGCATAGGTCAGCGGATGCGGCTGGTCGTCGCTGTCGTAATAGATGAGATGGACGCGCTCGCCGTGCCGGTCGCGATGCCAGGCCAGGACATCCAGCAGGGTGCGCGCGGCGGTTGGATTGCCCTCGGTCGGATCCGCGCGGGTCGCCAGGATGGACGGCGCGAGCACCGCCCCACCCGTCTCGCCGTCGCGGATCAGCGCCAGCAGATCGCGCGGCGTCGCGGCCAGCAGCGCCTCATCCGGGAGACGGACCTCCAAGCCCCTGCTCGACCCGCGCGATCAGCTCGGAACGGCTCAGGCTGTCCAGCCCCAGATCGGATTCGAGCCGGGTATCCAGGGCGATGCCCTCGCGCGGCTCGGGCAAACGGGATTCCCGCGCGAAGTCGCGCAGAATCGTCAGGAGTTGGCTGGAGCGGTCGCCGGGCTGGCTCGAAGCAGTCATGGGGTCGGAAGGTCTTCAGGCGGGGTCGATAGATTCATCCGAGTCCGCGCGCCTTGCGGCGCAGCGGACAGCTTCCGGTCAGGAATTGAAGTGCGCCTTGATGCGATCGATTGAATCCGCCATGCCCGCCTTGAGCACGCCCCACTTATCCTCGACCTCTTCCTTGATGTCATCCCATTTTTCATCGGCGGCCGCCAGGATCTCCTCGCGGCGGGCGTGGCCCTCGTCCCATTTTTCGCGCAGCTCGGCCAGTTGCTCGTGGAGCTTGACCTTGGCCTCGCCCGTGGCGACCTCGGCCTTCGTCTTCAGGTGCTCCAGGTCCGCCTGCCATTCGTCTAACTGTGTCTTGAGCTTCGCCAGATATTCGTCTTTCGTCGTCATGGATCCGGTCCTCGATGGATTGGGTGAAGAATTCGCCACCTGATCACCGTTCAAGCCCTCGATCGACTCCCGCGGATCAAGGATCCGCGCGGGCCACTGCCTCGCCCGAACCCCAGATCCGGAGCCTGGAACCATCGGCGGCCTGAGCATGGATCGAGTGTAGTCCCATGCACCCGGGCGAGGGTATCGTCCGTTGTGATACCCGCTTAGAATAATGGGCCATCCCCAGCGCGGAGACCCCCACGCCTTGACCCAATCCCTGGCTCGTTATTCCAAGGTCGTGGAGATCGTCGGCGATATCCTCAAGGTCCGGGTTCCGCCGGGCGCGGGCGAGCGCAGTCAGGTCGCGTTCGACGATCTGGCGCTGGTGGAAGACCCCAGCGGCCTGACGTCCCTGGCGCGGGCGATCCGCCTGGACGGGGATCTGGTGTCGCTGCAGGTCTTCTCTGGCACCAAGGGTCTGTCGACGCGGGCATCGGTGCGCTTTCTCGGCCACCCGATGCGGGTGACCTACTCCGCCAATATCCTCGGGCGGGTGTTCCGTGGCGACGGCGAGCCCCTGGATGCGGGGCCGGATCTCACTCAGGATCCCAAGCTGCCGATCGGCGGTCCCCCGGTGAATCCGGTGCGGCGGTTGCTCGCCTCCAAGATGATCCGCACCGACATCCCCATGATCGACGTCTTCAATTCGCTGGTCGAGAGCCAGAAGATCCCCATCTTCTCGGTCGCTGGCGAGCCCTACAATCAGCTCCTCGCGCGCATCGGCATCCAGGCCGACGCCGACATCGTGGTCTTCGGCGGACTGGGGCTCATCTTCGACGACTATCACTTCTTCCTGCGGCGCTTCGAGGATGCCGGAGTCTTCGCACGCACCGTGATGTTCGTCAACCTGGCCTCGGATCCGGTCGTGGAGCGCCTGCTGGTACCGGACATGGCACTCGCCGTGGCGGAACGCTTCGCCATCGAGGAAGGGAAAAGGGTGCTGGTGCTCCTCACCGACATGACCGCCTACGCGGATGCCATGAAGGAGGTCGGCATCGCCATGGAAACGGTGCCCTCCAACCGCGGCTACATGGGCGACCTCTACTCGCAACTCGCGCGACGCTACGAGAAGGCGGCCGACTACCAGGACGGCGGCTCGCTCACCATCCTGACGGTCACCACCATGCCGGGCGACGACGTCACCCATCCCGTGCCCGACAACACCGGCTACATCACCGAGGGCCAATTGTATCTGCACGATGGGGTGATCGATCCCTTCGGTTCCCTGTCGCGGCTCAAACAGCATGTGATCGGCAAGGTCACGCGCGAGGACCACGGCCAGATCATGAACACCATGATCCGTTTCTACTCGGGCGCACGGGAGGCCGAGCAGAAACAGGCGATGGCCTTCGAGTTGACCGATCTCGACCGCCAGTTGCTCCGGTTCGGCCATCTGTTTCGCGAGCGCTTCATGGACATCGACGTGAGTCTGCCGCTGGAAAAAGCATTGGATCTCTGTTGGCTGACCCTCGCCGAGTGTTTCGAGCCGGAGACCCTGCTGATCAAGCAGTCGCTGATCGACAGGTATTTTCCGGGAGTCAAGACCGACGTGATCGCCTCTTCGCTACCCGAGCAACGACCCGCCGATTCCTTGGAAATCCTTTTTGGAACTTGAACGATGCTCCGACTTTTCAGATTCGATCGCGGCCTGATCAAGGAAAGCCAGATCGGCGACCGCAATCTCAGGGAGGCCGTCGAACTGGCATCCTGGATCGATGCGCATGAGCCGGACGAGCGTGAACGGATGCTGCTGCAATCGCTGCTACATGACGATCCGCCCGAATCCGAGGATGTCGAGGAAATCGAAGCCTCGGCGCGCTGTTTCGTCGATCAGGCTGGAATCCACGTCCATTCACTGTTCCTCTCGCAGAGCGAGGGGCGTCATATCACCATTTCGGTCGCCTTCATCCTGCAAGAGCGGCGGCTGATCACGATCCGCGAAGGCGACCTGCCCGATTTTCGTCTGCTGCGCATGCGCGCGCGCCGCGGGCAGATCGAATCCCACTCGCCGGCGGAGCTGCTGCTGACGATCCTGGAGCAGAAGGTCGAGAATCACGCGGACAATCTCGAGGACATCCATCGGCAACTGGAGAAGGTCGGCTACCTGGTGCTGGAGGACGAGGAAGCCGAGCTGGTGGACGCCATCGGCGAGCTCGCCAAGCTGGAGGACAGCAATGGCAAGATCCGCCTCTGCCTCATGGATACGCAGCGGGACATTTCATTCCTGCTGCGCCACTTGCGCGGCGAGCCGGGACAGGCGGATACCCTGCGCGAGATCATGCGCGACGTGGAGGTGCTGATGTCGCACACCACCTTCCTGTTCGACAAGATCAACTTCCTCATGGACTCCACCCAGGGTTTCATCAACATCGAGCAGAATCAGATCATCAAGATCTTCTCGATCGCGGCGGTCGTGTTTCTCCCGCCCACCCTGATCGCCAGTATCTACGGGATGAATTTCGACTACATCCCGGAGCTCAAGTGGCTGCTGGGCTACCCCTGGGCGATCGGTCTGATGATTGCCTCCGGCATCGCGCCCTACTGGTATTTCAAGCGCAAGGGTTGGCTGTAAAGGACAGGCGCTGGCGAGGAACGGCCCGCATCGGCTCACGCATTTCGCTCAACGACACGCCTCACGAGGTAATCGGCCCATGTTCGAATTCCACTGGCCCTGGGCGGCTTTTTTGCTCCCGCTTCCCTGGCTCGTGCCCTATCTCTGGCCCGAGCGCGGGGCGCGCGACGAAGAGACGCTGGAAGGCGAGCGCCAGACATTGTTGCATCCGCGCCTGGACGCGCTCCAGGCGGCCTTCAGTGTCCGCCGGCCCCAGCTCCGGCTAGGCGGCTGGGTCTATCGGGTATTCCTCTACCTGCTGTGGATCGGCTTGATCGCGGCATTAATGCGTCCCCAATGGTTGACGCCTTACACCGAAATCAGCACCCCTGGCTACGACCTCATGGTCACCGTCGACAGCTCGCATTCAATGGAGGCGCTCGACTTCAGCGTCGAGGGACGCCAGATCAACCGCATGGCGGTCATCAAGGGCGTCATGGGACGATTCATCGAGCAACGCCAGGGCGATCGCATCGGACTCATCGTGTTCGGCACCCAGGCATTCATCCTTTCGCCACTGACGCTCGATCGCCACGCCGTGCGGCAATTGCTCGATGGCGTGGTGCCGAGCATCGCCGGCCCGGCCACCGCGCTGGGCGACGCCATTGCGCTCGGGGTCGAAAAACTGCGCGAGCGCCCGGAAGGTTCACGGGTCATGATCGTCATCGCCGATGGCGACAACAATTCCGGCAGCTTCTCTCCCCAGGAGTCGGCCGAGCTGGCACGCGCCCATGGCGTGCGCGTCTATGTCATCGGTGTTGGCAGCGAGCAGACCCGCATCCCGATCTTCGAGGATGGCGGGGTGCGTTATCGCGACGACCTCACCATGGACGAGGACACCCTGCGCAAGATCGCGAATCTGACCGGCGGCGGTTATTTCCGCGCGACCGACACCCGCGCGCTTGAGGAGATCGCCGCCCGCATTGGCCGGCTGGAGAAGACCGAGGCGGAGACCCGCACAGCCTTCCTTCCGCGCCCGCTCTATCGTTGGCCGCTGGGCCTTGCGCTGCTCGGTCTGCTTGGGCTGGGGCTGTTCCCGGAAGGGCGCAAGCGCGGCGTCCGCCGACTCGCGAGCGGCTGACACTTGGCATCAGGGGCGCTTGCGGGCGTCCCTGCCCGCCCCGCATCGAATCCACTTCCTCGTCGGTATCAGGCGGCCGTCCACTCCACCAGGCCGAAATAGGCCGTCGCCAGCACCACGCCGCCGAACAGGATGCGATACCAGGCAAACACCGTGAAATCGTGTCGGCTGATGAAGCGCAGCAGCCCCCGAACCGCCAGGAAGGCACTGACGAACGAGGCCACGAACCCGACCGCGAACAGCGACAGATCGTCGGCCTGCAGCAGATCGCGGTGTTTGTAGAGATCGTAGAGCGTCGCCGCGAACAGCGTCGGGATCGCCAGGAAGAAGGAAAACTCGGTCGCCGCCCGGCGCGACAGGCCGAAGAAGAGCCCGCCAATGATGGTGGCCCCAGAGCGCGAAGTCCCCGGTATCAAGGCCAGCGACTGGGCGACACCGATCTTGAGCGCGTCTCGCCAATCCATGTCATCCACTTCACGCACCCGAATGCGATGCTCCCGGCGTTCCGCCCAGAGAATCAGCAGACCGCCAATGATGAAGGCCAGCGCCACCGGCACCGGGTGAAACAAATGGGCCTTGATCACCCCCGCGAATAGTAATCCCAGGACTGCGGCGGGCAGAAATGCGATCAACAGATTGGTCAAGAAACGCCAGGCCCTCGGCTCGCGCCGGCCGAGACCAGCCGCCACGCCCCACAGGCGCACGCGATACTCCCAGCACACCGCGAGGATGGCTCCGGACTGAATCACGATCTCGAACAGCTTGCCCTTGTCGTCGTTGAAATTCAGCAGGTCTCCGACGAGGATCAGGTGTCCTGTGCTGGACACCGGCAGAAACTCGGTCAAGCCCTCGACCAGGCCCAGACACAGGGCCTTCAACATCAGCACGACATCCATTGTTACTCCTTATGGGATAACGAAACTTGACATGGCCACGACGGTCCGTCGGGCACGCATTGGCGTGGGATTTCCGCCTTGAGCGAAGAATCTTCGGCGGCTCCCTGGGCGAGCTCCGTTTGACGCCGCGCACCAGGGCCGGCGATTGTACTCGGCAACGCGCCCTGACCGGCAGACCGAGCTGCTATCGATCGAAACGCGGCCCCTGGTATAAGGTCGAGGGCCTCATGAAAGGTGCGCGCAGCACTTTCTTTAGTCTCTTCGCGAACGACTGCCTTGCACGGCAAGGGCGGCGATGATGGGTGTGGCCAGCTCGTATTCTGGCGCCAGTGCTGTCATACCCCATTCATCGCCGAATCGGGCAGAGGGAAAGGGACTTGGCTTGACTCACCCCGGCACGAAAACCCGAGGCGCCAGATTCAGCCGTTTAGCTCGGCGGGCAAATTTGCGATCGTCGAACGATGCCATGCGGTCACAGTCCCGATAGCTGGCCAAGTGAAGCGCATCGGCAAACGCCAAGCCGGCCGAGGAATGAGAAATCGCTTGTGCGATCTTGTCCCGTTCCTCGACAACGACATGGGAAAGAGAAAGCAAATGCTGCATGGCCGTTGCGATTTCGGCCGACGAAAACCCGTAATACCCCCGCATCACCCACTCCAACTCCAGCAAGACCGTCTTGCATACCATGAGAGGCTCGCCAGACTCGATCAACTTCCGAGCGGATTGATGCTGGTGCTCGGCCTCCGCATCGCTCTCGTCCTGAACATAGTAGCGAGCCAGAACGTTGGTATCGAGACCGATCACGGTGTCATCAGAGTGGCTGGATCGAAATCAGCCGGCACGGCGGCCTGCTTGCTCTTGAGCATGCCAAAGCCGCTCGCCGGCACCGATGCAGGGGAATGCACGATCCGCATCACGACATGCTCGCCAGCAAGCGAAAACTCCACCCTGCTTCCTTGCCGGATGCCCAGGCGTTGCCGTAACGATTGCGGGATGGTGACTTGGCCCTTGCTGGTCACGGTTGACGCTTCCATCTCCAGTCCTCTGACGGTAATACCTGGTAGGAATCGTAGCACAGGGGCAAATCGTCCGGCGACCCGCCCTGGATTCAAGCGGACAGCCCCCACCACCGGATCATGGCTACCCTACTCAAAAAATGCCTCGTCCTCGGCGCCGGAGGCCCAGAACAAAGCCTTGTATTGGCGCCACTGGTCATGTTCGTCGAAGTTGGCGAATTCCTCGACGAAATGACCACGCGCGATCCGCTGACGCAACAGCAAGTCGCCGATCAAACTCCCCATGGCGAGCAGCGTGCCAGCGGTGGCCTTGGATTCGGCTTGCATACGTTCGGCCATCTCCCGCAGGTGCGCGGCCTGAACGGACAAATCCTGAAAGGCGCCAAGTTGATCCAACAGCAGTTTGAGCTGCTTGATGAGGGGGCGAATCCTGTCCTCCGGATAGAGATTGGCGAAAAACTCCATCAGATAGCGCAACTTCTTACAGGTCTTGCGCAGCTCGTGCAGATCCTCGGGCGGCGATGTGTCGCGGATCGCCCTGCCTTCGCGGCGGGCGCGCTTGGCGAGGTGGCGAATGCGCTGGTTGGCCAGGGCCGCGATTGGCCGCATGGCGTTCGGCGCGTCCGCCCGCGGCGGCACCGGTGCCAGGAGAAACGCCCGCCACTCGCGCTCGAGATCGGTGAAGGCGCTGGAATCCAGCACCTGTGCGAGCGACTGCTGTTCTTGAACGTAATGGACCTGCAAATACTCGTGCAGTGGCTCCAGCTCGGGGCGCATCGGTGCGGGCAGGCTCTCTCGATACCCATCGAACGCGAGCAGATAGACATCGAGGTCGCGCACCGGCCCGGTGACCTGCTGCAGCCAGGCGAATCGCGCTTTGTAGTGATCCGCCACGTCAACGGGGAAGACACCCTGAATCTGGCTCAGCGCGGCCCTGGTGCGTCGGGTGGCGACACGCAGATCGTGCAGGAATTCGCGATCCCAGTTCTTGCGCGCACCCTCGACGTTCGCCGCGAGCGTATCGAGCAGCGTCAGCAGGATGTGTTTGGCCACGATGTCCGCGCGTTGCCTCGGGTCGAGCCGAAAGTCGAGCTTCGAGGAGTAATCCGCGGGACGCCGCCCCACGGCGGCCAACGCCTCGACGAGCAGAGGCGTTTCGACCCGCTGCAAACCCAGCCGGTTCTCAAGCCGCTCGGCGACGACCTTCCACTCCGCGGCGTGACCGGGAAGCGGCTCGATTCGCAGCCGTCCCGCGAGCGGGCCTTCGCGCCCGGTGACCGGATCCCGGTAGCGGCTGCGTTCCAGCAGGAGCCGCGCAAGGATCTCGGATCGCGCATTCGGGATGCTTGCTGACCAGGCGCGGGTCTCGATCCGCATCACCGGCAGGAGTCGCCGACCCCCACACGGATTCAGGATGCGCGTCCGCACCAGGCCATCAGGCAAGTCGGCGGCGAATCCAGGCGCGGTCTCCAATGACTGCGAGCACCCCAGCGCCTCCTCCCTGGATATCCACTGAAGCACCTTGCCATCGTGCCGTAGCAGACCGCCGTCCGTGAAGACACCCCAGTCGAAAGTGTCATAGTAGACCCATTGATCGCTGACGGGCGGAGCAAAGCGGCAATGCAGGTGCTCCTGGAGTTGACGCTCGATCTCGTCGCCCGCCAGTCCGTCCGGAATCCGATAGTCCATCGCAAAAAACCCTTTCAAACAACTTCCTGGGAAGCCTAGCACCTCCCTCGCTTACCCGAGTGTGAACCTTTGATGACGCGTCGACGCGCATCGGTCCCGCGCCCCCGATTCCACACGAGGGGTTGACGACAGGCCATTTCCGACTAACTTTATCTGGTATGCAGGCGGCCCGATCGGCACTCGGGAATCTTGCATCACGAGACCAGACGACCAGAAGGAGTGATGAGATCATGATACAGACCGGCATCAAGCGACCGACGACCCATCCCCGCCCCCGCCCGCTCCCGCTCGACGAGGACGGCTTCCTGATGGATCCGACCCTTTGGAATCGGGGCATGGCGCGCTTCATCGCCAAGCTGGATGGTGTCTGGCCACTGACCCCAGATCACTGGGCCATCATTTACTACATGCGCGAGCACCGGATGACTTACGGCGCCCTGCCGCCGGTCTCGCAGAGCTGCCGCACGCTCGGCATGGACCGGGATGCGGTGCACCGGCTCTTCGGATCCTGCCGCCAGGCGTGGCGTATCGCCGGCCTGCCGCATCCGGGCGAGGAGGCGATCAATTACATGGTCTGATTCGCTGGGACCGGGGTGATCGCGTCGGCGCACCTGGAGCAGACGCGATCGCGCCCGGCATCCTGGCTTGGCAAGGCAACTGGCCAAGCAGCCGCCTGAATTTCGGACGTCAGCCCCTCTCTTCACTCACCGCCGTTCGGCGAGCCCAGCGCGCTGGCATAGACCGGCTCAACCCCGATCGGCTCGACCGCATCCGGGTCGATGGTGATCCAGAGTCCACCGACGAAGGGCGATCCCGGCACCTCGACCCGCGTGAAGCGGGCGAGCGGCGTGCCGGTCTCGGGATCGCTCAACGGATGGTCATGCCTGAAAGTGTGGCTGTCTCCATGGATGAGCAGGACCGGGCCGGGATACTCCGACATGAGTCGCACGAGGGCTTTTCTAATCGGGGCAAACCCCTTCGGCGGCTTGGTCTGCTCGAACAAGGGGTCGGCATGAAAAAGCAGCACCAGGGCGCGAGCCTTGCGTTGCCTGGCAAGCTCGGCCGAGCGATGGAGCAAGTCGAGATCGGCCTCGTTGCGCCGATGGAATTCCGCGATCGCCTCTTCATTGCCCTTGCGATGGTTGTTGTTGCTCCCGACCACATGCAGGACGACGAACATAACCCCGTCGCGCATGAACGAGTAGACCTCGGGATAGGCCGAACCCAGCCCACCCTTGAGTCGGCGGACCTCGCCCAACTGGCCGAGCCGCAGGACATCGGGCCGCGCGAAGAACACCTCCCGCAAGCGATCCAGCCGTTTCAGTGGATCCAGATTCCCCGCCTGCAAGCGATGGCAATCGGTCCACTCGTTGTCACCGGGCGAATAGACCACGGGGACGGGCTGGGCACGGAAGATCCCAGCGATCTCATCGAGCCCGGCATCCGTGCAGGGCGTGCTGCCTGCCTTGATGTCTCCGAGATGAACCAGAAAGGGCGTATGCTGGGTAACGGCTGCGTCGAACAGGCTTGCGAGCAAGTCTTTTTCGGCATCTCGATAGGGGATGTCGCCGACCGCGAAAAACCGCAAAGGCTCGGCCTGGCCTGGGAAGCTCACGCCGGCAAAAAGAAGTAGCAGCAACAGAATGCGGAATCGCGGCGAGTGCGTCGGCATGGAGAGATGACCCGTCGATCGGATTGGCACAGACAAGCCCGGAGCCGCATCTTGCCTTTCGGCGTAAGGTAGAGCAAACGCCCTCTATACCCCGATAATCGGCCAATGACAGCAATCAACCCGACACCTTATGCCAACCTCACCCCGGATCTCGTGCTGGATGCGGTGGAGAGCATCGGACTCCTGACCGATGGGCGCCTGCTCGCACTGAACAGCTACGAGAACCGCGTCTATCAGGTCGGCATCGATGACGCCGCGCCCGTCATCGCCAAGTTCTACCGACCGGGGCGCTGGAGCGATGCCGCCATCCTGGAAGAGCACGCCTTCACCCTGACCCTGGCCGAGCACGAGATCCCGGCCGTTCCGCCGTCCATCATCGCGGGCCAGACGCTCCACACCCATGGTGGCTACCGCTTTTCATTGACGCCCCGGCGCGGCGGTCGTCCGCCGGAGCTTGAGCAACCGAACGTCCTGGAATGGATCGGCCGCTTCATCGGGCGCATCCACGCCATCGGCGCCGTCGAGCCCTTCGCCCATCGGCCCAGTCTCGACATCGAGAGCTTCGGGACCGAACCGCGCGATTATCTGCTCGCCCACGAGCTGGATTCCAGCCGACCTGCTGCCCGCCTACACCAGCGTGGTGGATCAGGCCCTGCAGGGCGTGCACGCCTGCTACGCCAGGGCGGGATCGCCAGAGTCCATCCGTCTCCACGGCGACTGTCATCTCGGCAATCTGCTCTGGACCGATGCCGGGCCGCATTTCGTCGATTTCGACGACGCCCGGATGGGACCGGCCATCCAGGATCTCTGGATGCTGCTCTCGGGCGAGCGCGAGGAGATGAGCCGGCAGCTCGCCGACGTCCTCGCGGGCTACGAGGATTTCCATGAGCTGGACCACCGCGAGCTGCACCTGATCGAGGCACTGCGCACCCTGCGCATCATCCACCACGCCGCCTGGCTGGCGCGCCGCTGGGAGGATCCCGCCTTCCCGGCCGCCTTCACCTGGTTCGGAACCCAGCATTTCTGGCAAAACCACATCCTCCAGCTCCGCGAACAGATCGCGGCCATGGAGGAAGGACCGCTCTGGTCGGCCTGAGCCGGCCCCCGCATTGCCGCTCCGCCTGCCTGAAGGTGCCCCGCCGCGTCCGGACAATCTTGGTGCGAATGGACGCGATCGGACGTCTCGTGGAAAAAATTGCCCGATGATGGTGCGTTCTGCGCTATACCTTAGACCACGTCGATCGGGTATTCCCGAGGCCGTGTTGGCGAGGCAAGGTTGCGGGCAACCAGGCGCATTCCGACGGGTCGAGCGAGCGTCCTTCGACGAATCCTTGATGCCACGAAAAGAACGAGGACCAGCATGAACCACACCACGATCGGACTCACAGCCCTGGCGGCCTCGCTGCTTCCCATCACCCTGGCGAACGCGGCAAGCTCCAATTCCTTCGACGACCGCCTGACCGGCGACTGGAACGGCACGCGCAGCCAGCTCAAGGACCAGGGCTATGACTTTTTCGCTTACTACAACGCCATCGTCTCCAGCAATGTCAGCGGCGGGATCGACTCCGGCAGCGCCTACGCGGGCGATCTCTATGCGGGCATGCAGTTCGATCTGCAAAAGATCTTCGGCTGGGATGGCTGGACCTTCAACCTGACCGGCATCGACCGTCACGGCGCGAGCATCGATGACGACGTCGGCGGCATCTACAGCGTCATGCAACTGGTCGGCGGACAGACCTGGTTCCTCTATGGCCTGAACCTGGAGAAGACCTGGGACAACGGCCGGCATTCCTTCAAGTTCGGCCGCACCACGGCCACCGACGACTTCGCCGGATCGCCCTTCTACGGCTATTACCTCTCGAATAGCATCGACGGTCAGATCCGCGCCGTGCTCTTCGACGGCGTCATGACCTCCTATCCCTTCGCGGTCTGGGGCGCGCGCTATCAGTACGCGCCGACCGACGGCTTCCGCGCCAAGATCGGCGTCTATCAGCTCACCGAAAAGATGTGGGATCGGGATCTCCACGGGACCGATTTCACCTTCCGCGACAGCGACGGCGTCTCGGTCATGGCCCAGCTCGAATGGGACTGGAAAGCGGGCACCCGGCCGGGACACTTCGCCGTGGGTCTGAACAACGTCTCCTTCGAGATGCCCAACTTCAACTCGGACGACACCACGGACACCTTCATCCGCTACTACGCCCAACTGGACCAGCAGGTGACGCAGGAGCGCGACGGCTCGGACGAGGGGCTCTATCTCTTCGGCACCCTCGCCTACACCGACCAGCAGGAGCCCGCCCTGGTGCCCTTCCAGACCAGCTTCGGCGCCCAGTACGTCGGTCCCTTCGACGGCCGCGCCCAGGACCGGCTCATCTTCGGCACCACCTACGGCCAGATTGAGCGACGACTATGCCGACGAGCAAGAAGCTCAAGGCAATGGCCGTCCCGACTACGAATGGATATTCGAGCTGGGTTATCGCATCCAGATCACCAAATACGCCTATGCCCAGCCGGATATCCAGTACGTCGTCCAGCCCGGCGGCACCGGCGACATCTCCGACGCCACCGTCATCGGGATGCAGTTCGGCGTATCGCTGTGAGGGATTGAAGCGCACGGGCGCGAAGGATATGAAGAAGCGCCATTGTGGGAGCAACAGCGATCGCCTATTGCGCCGTATGAGAGGGCAAATGGCGCCATACGCTGCGCTGTTGCTCCCAGCGCGGGATAGACGTAGATTCTGTCTCATCTACCCTTAGCGCCATAAAAAGATCGCCCCCATTAAACAGCTTGAGGTGACCGATGAAATATAAAGTCGCTCTTCGAAAAACAGACGAAGGCTTTAGCGTTTCCTGCCCAGGTTTACCAGGCTGCTGGTCTCAGGGGAATACAGAAGAGGAAGCTTTAGAGAACATTGCGGATGCGATAACCGGTTATCTCGCTGTTTCAGCAGAGTTGGCTGAAACAGATGATTCCGAAATACGGGAAGTTGAAGTAGCAGCGTAACGATGCCAAAGATTCCTGGGATCAATCACCGCGATGCCGTTCGTGCCTTAGAGAAAGCGGGATTCCGTGTTGTACGGGAAAGCAAGCACATCGTTATGTCCAATGGCGCACGAATCTTGACCATTCCCAGAGGTAACCCTGTCGATACCTTCACGCTCGGGGGAATTGTAAAGGATGCCGGCTTGACAGCAGAGCAATTCAGGAGACTTCTTTGAATACCACAAGGCGCTAACAAGTGGTTAAAGAGCGGACGCAGCAGACGGCGCGGCACTCTTTATCAAACACTGCGCCAGCAGGGCCGATTAAATGACCGTTGAGACAATTTTTGATTGCAATATTTGACCCCTATGTTTTTTGCGATTTTTTATTAGATGACTTGTGAACGATTTAAATAAGATTCCTTTTGGACTAAGAGTGTCAGATCAACAATATGTTGATGTTGCTGACGTGAAAAATGGGAAACAGTGCGGTTGTGTTTGCCCTTCATGCAAGATGCCCCTTCAAGCAAAACAGGGCAATATCAACCAATGGCATTTTTCTCACTCATCAAGGGGGGCATCTGCTTTAACTCGGAGTGAGTGCAAATATTCATTCTGGGTCTCTGTTGTATCAATGGCAAAAGAGCTGATGCGCAAAGGGGGAACATTGACTGTCCCCTCATGCACCAAGTACCTTGGGCATGATGAAATCTTTATAACGGAGGCAAAGTCGGTTCAGATATTCAAAGTCGAATTAGAAAAAAACGGCTTTGATGTTTTCTGTGATTTCGGAAAATACGCCATTGGTTTATACTTCACTTCACCAGAGACAAGGCACCGCAAAACGCAAGCGAGAAGTAGCACAGGGGTACTGGAGATATCCCTTTTAGGTGCCCTAGAAGCATTTTTTAGCCCAACAAGAGATTCCGATTACAAAAGCATTCTTAGTGGAATTATTTTTGATGATTTGACGAAGAAAGAATGGATATATCACCCAAAAATTGAATACTACAAACAGAGATATGGCGCAAGATTATCGGACAAGCCTCCCTATAACTTAGATTCGGTATTAGCGGGTATCTTACATGTAAAGCCCAAGTGCTATCAGTGTGAAAACTGTAAAATCAAATGGAGAGGTATCCAAGAGTGCCCAGATTGCCATAGGAGAACTAGCAAAGTCGTCGTTTGTGGCGCCTGATAGCGCGGTAGGCCAGGGTGAACGTGAGTGAACCCCAGCATCCTCGGCGTTCGGTGCAACCATGCTTGGGTTCACGCTGTTCATCCCAGCCTACACCACCTCGCCTTGTCGAAGAGGAAGCGTCCAGGAAACGGGGTTTCAACGACGGAGATCAAGAGATGGATCGCGCCACGGAACGAACCGCACGGCTGTTTCTGCAGCGAGTGCGCGAGCACTACGACCTGGCCGGCGCGCTGCTGTTCGGTAGTCGGGCCAGACTGGACGCAGCCAGCGATAGCGTTGTTCGAACAGGCGTCCTCCGCGCCTTGGCGGCTCAAACAATAAGACACATCAACTGAGGAGGCTCACGCATGCTCTCACTGGACGCATCAGCAGTACGCCTCGGCGCCACTGCGGCGAACAAGACGGACGCCATCCGTCAGGTCGGCCAGATCCTGATCGACGCCGGCTATATCGAGCCCGGCTATGTGGACAGCCTGCTGGCGCGCGAGAAGGTGGCCAATACCTTCCTCGGCAACGGTATCGCCATCCCGCACGGCGTGCCCAAGGATCGCGGTCTGATCAAGCAGACCGGGGTGGCGGTGCTCCAGGTGCCGGATGGGGTGGACTGGAACCCCGGCGATCGGGTGCATCTGGTGGTCGGCATCGCGGCTAAGTCCGACGAGCATTTGCAGATCCTCACCAATCTGACCGATGTGCTCGGCGACCCGGCCGAGGCGGCGCGTCTGGCGCAGACCAAGAGACGCCGACGCGACATCGAGCGGCGTCTCTCCTCCGGCGCATCGCCGGCCGACCGCCCGGCCCCGCAGCCGCTGCCGGACGATCTGCCCAACCATTTCGACATCGCCATCGCCAGCCCGCACGGTCTGCACGCCCGCCCGGCGACGGCGCTGGTGGACATCGCCAAGGGCTTCGAGGCGACCATCCGGGTGCGTCACGGCGACCGCGCCGGGGATGCCAAGAGCCTGATCGCCCTGCTGAATCTCGGGATCGCGTCGGGCGCGACCATCCGCGTCATGGCGGAGGGCCGCGATGCGGACGCGGCGCTGAGGGCGCTGCGCGAGGCGATCGAGGCGGGTCTGGAGGAAGAGGAGGAAGCCGGCCCGACCGCGACCGACCTGCCCCGGATCGACTGGGAGGGCCGCAGCATCGACGGCGTCGCCGCCTCCCCCGGTCTGGCGCTGGGGCCGATCTGGCAGTACCAGCGCGGCAAGATCGTGGTGGCCGCGACCGCGCGCGATCCCGCCGCCGAGCTGATCCGGCTGGACCGCGCCATCGAGGCCGCCAAGCGCGAGCTGGCGGAACTCTATGAAGAGGTCAAGTCCCGCTCCGGGGCCGGCAAGGCGGCTATCTTCCGCGCCCATGCCGAGTTCCTGGGGGACGAGGGTCTGATCGAGACCGCGCGCGTGCTCATCCGCACGGAGGCCCGCAGCGCCGGCTACGCCTGGGAACAGAGCTTCGGACAGCAGTCCAAGACGCTCGCCGCCCAGAAGGACGCCCTGCTCGCCGCCCGCGCCCTGGATCTGCGCGATGTCGGCCGGCGCGTGCTGCGCCTGCTCGCCGAGCGCATCGAGGACGAGCCCAAGCTGCCGGAGACCCCGGTGATCCTGGTCGCCGACGACCTCAGCCCCTCCGACACCGCGCGGCTCGATCCGGCGCTGGCGCTCGGCATCTGCACGGCGTCCGGGGGGCCGACCTCGCACACCGCCATCATCGCCCGCTCGCTCGACATCCCGGCCGTGGTCGGGGCGGGCGACTCGGTGCTCGACCTCGCCGACGGCACGCTCATCGTGCTCGACGGTCACAGCGGCACCCTGGTGCTCGCGCCCACCGACACCGATCGGGCCAACGCCCAGCGCGCCCAGGCGGACATGGCGACCCAGCGCGAGGCCGAGCGGCGCGCCTGCTATCAGCCGGCGATCATGACCGACGGGGCGCGCATCGAGGTGGTCGCCAACATCGCCGCACCGGAGGAAGCCGCCAAGGCGGTCGAGGCCGGCGGCGAGGGCGTCGGCCTGCTGCGCACCGAGTTCCTCTTCCTGGGCCGCGACCAGGCCCCGACCGAGGACGAGCAGACAGCGGCCTACACCCAGATGGTCAAGTCCCTGAACGGACTGCCGATCATCATCCGCACCCTGGACATCGGCGGGGACAAGTCGGTGCCCTACATGGCGATGCCGGTGGAGGAGAATCCCTTCCTCGGCGAGCGCGGCATCCGGCTCTGTCTCAACCGCCCGGAGCTGTTCCGCACCCAGTTGCGCGCCATCTTCCGCGCCGCCGCCAGCGGCCCGGTGCGCATCATGTTCCCCATGATCTCGACCCTGGAGGAGCTGAGACGCGCCAAGGCGCTGACCGAGGAGGTGCGCCAGGAGCTGGGCGCCGACCCGGTCGAGATCGGCATCATGATCGAGGTGCCCTCGGCGGTGATGATGGCCGATGAGCTGGCCGCCGAGGCGGACTTCTTCTCGGTCGGCTCCAACGATCTCACCCAATACTGTCTGGCCGTCGACCGCATGCACCCCATGCTCTCGCGCCAGGCGGACGGTCTGCACCCGGCGGTGCTGCGCATGATCGACCTGACCGTGCAAGGCGGCGGACAAGGCCGGCAAATGGGTCGGGGTCTGCGGCGGCATCGCGGGCGATCCGCGCGGGGTCGTCATCCTCGCCGGGCTCGGGCGTGAAGGAGCTGTCGCGTTAGCATCCCGAGCATCGCGGCGGTCAAGGCGCAGATCCGCGCGCTCTCCATGGCGCAGGCGAAGGATCTCGCCCGACGCGCCCTCGCCTGCCCGACCGCCGCCGCCGTGCGGCGGCTGCGCTGAGGAGGGCCGGCCATGCGCATCGCCACACTCAGTCTCAACCCCGCCATCGACCAGACCGCGCGCGTCCCCAGCTTCACCGCCGGGCGCGTCAACCGGGTCGAGTGGGAGCAGTCCGACGCCGGCGGCAAAGGGGTCAATGTCGCCTCCTTCCTGGCCGACGCCGGCCTTCAGGTCGCCGCGACCGGGCTCTTCGGCAGCGCCAACATCGAGCCCTTCCTGGAGCTGTTCGCCCGCAAGGGGATCGACGACCGCTGCGTCCGTCTGGCCGGACGCACCCGGGTCAACGTCAAGATCACCGACCCGGTGCTGGATCAGGTCACCGACATCAACTTCCCGGGGCTCTCGCCGACGGCTGCGGACCTGGCACGGCTGACCAAGACGCTCGACCAGCTCCTCGCCAAGATCGACTGGCTGGTGCTCTCCGGCAGCGTCCCGGCCGGGGTGCCGAGCGACATCTACGCCGGACTCATCGACCAGCTCCAGGCGCGCGGCAAGCAGGTGCTGCTGGACGCCAGCGGCGCGCCCTTCGCCGAGGCGGTGAGCCACGGACCGGACATCATCAAGCCCAATATCGACGAGCTGGCCGAGCTGGTCGGCCGACCGCTGGCCGGACCGCAGCGAGGTGCTGGAGGCCGCGCGCACCCTGATCGCAAGCGGCATCGGGCTGGTCGCCGTCTCCATGGGGGCGGACGGCGCCGTCTTCGTCGAGGGCGAGGCCGCCGTGCTCGCCACCCCGCCGAGGATCAGCGTCAAGAGCACCGTCGGCGCGGGCGACGCCATGGTCGCCGGCATCCTCACCGCCACCGCGCGCGGGCTGGACCTCGCCGACAAGGCCCGGCTCGCCACCGCCTTCTCGCTCGGCGCGCTCGGGGAGCTCGGGCCGCATCTGCCGGCGATGTCCGTCATTCAGGACTTCACGACCCGAGTCGAGATCAAGAAACTGAGATAGCAACCGCAAAGGCATGAAGAACGTAGGATGGGCAAAGCCCGTGCTCGGGCATCGAGGCCAGGCACTAAGGCCCGACGGGCGTGCCCATCCTATCGCCAGCGAGGATGGGCACGCCCTCGACCGTCGGAGCAGGACGGCAGTCGAGTGCCAGGGCTTTGCCCATCCTACGGATCTTCGCGCCTGAGCGGTTCACATCCACTGCGGAGAACAGCATGGCCAAGCTCATCGCAGTCACTTCATGCCCCACGGGCATCGCGCACAGCCTCATGGCGGCGGAGGCGATCAAGCGCACCGCCGACCTCATGGGTCACGACGATGCAGGTCGAGATCCACGGCGCCGAGGGCACCAAGAACCGCCTCTCGGACGCAACCATCGCCGCCGCCGACGCGGTGCTGATCGCCGCCGACATCCACGTCGAGACCGAGCCCTTCGGCGATAAACCGATGCTCACGGTCTCGACCGGACGCGCCATCCGCGAGACCCAGGCGGTGCTCGGGGAATTGCTGGCGTTGGTGCCGGGTCTGGCGGCGACGGCGCCACCGGTCGCGGCCGAGCCGGCAGCGATTCAGGCAACAGCTCAGGCCAGCGGCCGGCGCATCGTCGCCATCACCGCCTGCCCGACCGGCATCGCCCACACCTTCATGGCGGCGGACGCGCTCAAGAAGGCCGCAGCGGCGGCGGGCGACAGCATCAGCGTCGAGACCCAGGGCTCGGTCGGCGCCAAGAACCAGCTCACGGACGAAGAGATCGCGGCGGCGGACCTGGTCATCATCGCGGCGGACACCCACGTCGACCCCTCGCGCTTCGCCGGCAAGCCGCTCTACTCGACCTCGGTCGGCGCGGCGGTCAAGGGCGCGGCGGACGTCATCGCCAAGGCCAAGACCGGGGCGACCATCGCCGGCGGCACGGCCCCGACGAAAGCGGCCGCCGAGAAATCCTCTGGCAGAAAAATGGAAGGCGCCTACAAACACCTGCTGACCGGCGTCTCCTACATGCTGCCGATCGTGGTCGCGGGCGGGCTCTGCATCGCCCTGTCCTTCGTCTTCGGCATCGAAGCCTTCAAGGAGAAGGGCACGATCGCGGCGGCGCTGATGGACATCGGCGGCGGCGCGGCCTTCAAGCTGATGATCCCCATCCTCTCCGGCTACATCGCCTACTCCATCGCCGACCGGCCGGGACTCACACCCGGACTCATCGGCGGCATGCTCGCCATGAACCTGGAGGCCGGCTTCCTCGGCGGCATCATCTCCGGCTTCCTCGCCGGCTACATCGCCCTGCTGATCCGCGACTGGGTCAAGCTGCCACAGCACTTCGAAGGGCTGAAGCCGGTGCTGGTGATCCCGCTGCTGTCGACGCTCGCGGTCGGGCCTGCTGATGATCTATGTGGTCGGCGCCCCGGTGAAGACCATCATGGACACCATGACCGCCTTCCTCCAGGGCATGGGCTCGACCAACGCCGTCATCCTGGGCCTCATCCTCGGCGGCATGATGGCGGTCGACATGGGCGGACCCATCAACAAGGCCGCCTACACCTTCGCGGTCGGCCTGCTCACCAGCGACACCTTCATGCCCATGGCCGCCGTCATGGCCGCCGGCATGACCCCGCCGCTCGGCATCGCCATCGCCACCCTGATCGGACGCAGCCGCTTCACCCAGGCCGAGCGCGAAGCCGGCAAGGCCGCCGGTGTGCTGGGACTCTCCTTCATCACCGAGGGCGCCATCCCCTTCGCGGCCAAAGACCCGCTGCGGGTCATCCCCGCCGCGATCCTCGGCTCAGCGGCGGCCGGCGCCATCTCCATGTATTTCGAGATCGGACTGCGCGCCCCGCACGGCGGGGTCTTCGTGCTGGCCATTCCGAATGCGGTGAGCAATCTGGGCTGGTATGCGGCGGCAATCGCCATCGGCGCGCTCATCACGGCCACCGCGCTGCTGATCCTCAAGCCGGCGCTGGAGGAGAACAAGCCCACGGCAGTCGCGGGCGCGGCGGGTCGCTAAAGAAATCGAGTCATCGGCCGATAGAGGTCAAGAGCACGCGGCTTTCCAGCCGCATCGAAGGTTTCAACGATTTCCTCCTCGTCTCTCCCCTCGGAGAGACTTTTAGACCCGGCACTCGCCGGGTCTTTTTTCGAGGCTCGTCCAGGACCGTGCATCCGCATTCGCTACACGGCTCACAGTCGCAAGGCCGTCGGACGATGTAGCATCGCGGCGGACGCAACAACGTCTCAAATATCCTCCGGGAGCGGCTGAGCGGGCATCCCGCACCCCCGATTTCATAGTTTTGTTTTCAAAGGAGAAAAACATGTCCGGAGCCAGTCTGACGGCCGATCAAGAGCCGCTGATCTACAAGAACGAGAAACCGTTGTTTGTCATTCACGTCGTCCTGGCGACGATTTTCTGGTTGGTCCTGATTGTCGGCACGCTGGGAATCGCCCTCCTTTACCTGTTCCTCTTCTTCATCGGCTATCTGTTCGCGCAATCGGCGGTCATCTCGTGGATCAAGGGCAATGGCGTCAAGATCGGTCCGGCGCAGTATCCAGACCTCTTCGAGCGTTATCGGCACTGCTGCGAAAGGCTTGCGGTGAAGCCCTATCCGGACGTCTATCTGATCAATGGCGGCGGCATCCTCAATGCCTTCGCCACACGCTTCCTGGGCCGTAACTTCGTCGTGCTCTTCTCCAATGTCGTCGACGCCATGTCCGACAATCCGAAGGCGATCAATTTCTACATGGGCCATGAACTCGCCCACATCCAGCGCAAGCATTTGAAGTGGGGCGCCTACATCGCGCCAGCCAGCATTCTGCCGCTACTTGGCGCGGCCTACTCGCGCGCCTGCGAATACACCTGCGACCAGTTTGGCCGCGCCTGCTGCGTCGATCCACAGGCCGCGCTGCAGGGGATGTCAGCCCTGGCGACGGGCGAAAAGCGCTGGTCCACCTTGAATATTCCCGCCTATCTGAAGCAAACGGCGGAGACCAAGGGATTCTGGATGTCGTTCCATGAGTTGGTGGCGGACTATCCATGGCTGGTGAAACGCGCCGCGCGGATCAGCGACCCCAGTCGTCGCGCGCCCTCGCGGAACATCCTCGCCGGCGTGCTGGCGCTCTTCGTCCCCCGGTTGGGCGTTGGCGGCGGTCTCGGCGGAGTCATTGTCACGGTGGCCATGATCGGCATCCTGGCCGCGATTGCGATACCGTCCTATCAGGAGTACGTGGCGCGCGCCCAGCTCATCGAGGCCGCCGCATTCGGCAAGGCGACGGCCGGCTTGGTCGGCGGCTACTACGAAGCAAACCAGAAATTTCCCGCTGACCCGGCACAGGCGGGGGTCGGCGGAACGATGCCAGCCGCCGTCGCGGACATCTCCGTGAATTCCGAGAACGGCATTCTGACCGCGACCATGGCGGCGGCTCCAGTCGCTGGCAAGCGCCTGATGTGGATTCCGTCCCTGGACGATCACGGCAAGGTGGTTTGGACCTGTACGAGCGAGGACATCCCAAGCAAGCTCTTGCCCTCGGAGTGTCGGCCGTAGTTCCGTATGGCAGGGCTTTCCCTGGAGAGTCCGTCAGGGTTTCGACTTGAGCGCGTTCTCAAGATCCTGAAGCAGTTCCAAGGGCTCGGAGACGATGCTGGTGCCGTCCGGTCCGGGAAAGATGGACACCAGACGCTCATCCCGTGCCATGCCTTTCAGCCAGCGATGCATGAAGGTGTCCAGGTCGAGCGGCTCCGGGCGACAATCGGACCAGTCCTCGTTGGCCACGGCCCCGGCGAGTTCGGGGGTGGGCCAGAAGGGGAAGCAATCGCGCCCATCCTCGTCGCAGAAGGCGACAAAACCGCCAGCCCCCTGGAGCGTCCACACCTGCCCGCGCGTGGCGGCCTCGGCGAGGAAATAGGCATAGCGCTCGTCGGGCGGCAGAGCGAAGAGACGAGACAGATCATGAGCGGACAGGGGTGCGTTCATCGCGGGCAGGATCCTGTTGGATGATGGGTGCGGGGGTCGGGGAATGCGCCGCAGACTCTAGCAGCACGCCGATCGTCGCGGAAATCTGGGGGCTGCAAGGCAGCCCCGTCGAGCATTCTGTCGCACCGGACGTCTGGCGCGACTTGTGGATCGGAGTGGAAGCACCGCACAATATCACCATATCTTAATGGAGCAAGAGAGGTCCTTGCGTGAAATGGTATGGAATATTGCTGGGTGCCATCCTGGGGATCCTGGTCGGCACCCTGATCGGGTATCTGCTGGTTCCGGCGATGCTGAAATGAACTTCACGACGCTGGAGAATCGCCGATGAGGTCACCCAGATACCGCGTACAGCCCGGCAATTGGGATGCCGCCGGCGCGACTGTCATGGAAGGCGGGGTCAATTTCTGTGTCTTCTCGCGCTATGCCGAGAGCATGCAACTGCTGTTGTTCGAAAACGATCGCAGCACCGACCCCTATGAAGTCATCCCGCTGGATCCGCGCAGCAATCGCACCTTTTTCTTCTGGCATGTCTTCGTCGAGAATCTCCCCGACGGCACCTTTTACAACTGGCGCGCCGATGGACGCGCGGATACGCGCGACACCGGCAGCCGGCTCGACCGGGACAAGGCGCTGCTGGATCCCTGGGCCACGACCATCAGCGATCGGCTCTGGGACCGGGCGCTAGCCTCGCGTCCGGGCGATAACGTCGAGCATGCGATGCGTGCCCAGGTGGTCAAGGACGATTACGACTGGGAGGGCGACGAACCGCTCTTTGTCTCGCTCAACAAGGCGGTCATCTACGAGATGCACGTCGGGGGCTTCACCCGCCACCCCTCCTCGGGCGTGACCCATCCGGGCACCTTCGAGGGCATCATCGAGAAAATCCCCTACTTGCAGGATCTTGGCATCACCCATGTCGAGCTGATGCCGGTGATGGCCTTCGACGCGCAGGACGTCCCGCCGCAAACGGCGAAGCTCGGCATGGAGAACTACTGGGGCTACAGCACCCATAGCTTCTTCGCCCCGCATCCCGGGTTTGCCGTGACCGCCGTTCATGCCCGGGATGAATTCCGCGACATGGTCAAGGCCTTTCACCGGGCAGGGATCGGCGTCATCCTCGACGTGGTTTTTAACCACACCGCCGAGGGGGGCGAGCAGGGTCCGGTCATCAGCTTCAAGGCATTCGGTAACGAGATTTTCTACCACCTCGACGTCGACGACCGCCGCAAATACCGGGACTACACCGGCTGCGGGAACACCATGAACTGCAACCATCCGATGGTGACGCGGTTCCTGATCGACACCCTGCTCTACTGGGTGCGGCGCATGCATGTGGATGGCTTCCGCTTCGACCTGGCGAGCGCGCTGGCGCGCGGGGAGGACGGCACTCCCGAGTACCATGCCCCGGTACTCTGGTCCATCGAACTGTCGCCCTCGTTGAGTCGCGCGCACATCATCGCCGAGGCGTGGGACGCGGCCGGGCTCTACCAGGTCGGGGATTTCCCCGGCTACCGTTGGTCCGAGTGGAATGGCCGCTACCGCGACGTCATCCGCGGCTTCGTGCGGGGCGACCCAGGGACGGTGTCCGAGGTCGCCACCCGCATCGCGGGATCGAGCGACATGTACGAGGGGCGCGGTCGACTGCCGATGAACTCCATCAACTTCGTCACCTGCCACGATGGCTTCACCCTCTGGGATCTGGTGAGCTACAACGAGAAGCACAACGAGGCCAATGGCGAGGACAATCGCGACGGTAGCGACCACAACCTGAGCTGGAACTGTGGCCGCGAAGGCCCCACGGATGACTTCGCGATTCAGACGCTGCGACGGCGTCAGGCGCGCAACTTCATCACCATCCTGATGCTCAGCCAGGGCGTGCCCATGCTGCTGTCGGGCGACGAGGTTCTGCGCAGCAAGCGCGGCAACAATAACACCTACTGTCAGAACAACGACCTTTCCTGGTCGGACTGGGCACTGGTGGACAAGAATCGCGACATGCTGGACTTCGTCCGCGCCATGATCGCCCTGCGTCGGCGCCATCCGACCCTGATGCGCGACCGCTTCCTCACCGGCAAGCCGGAGCGCGGCCAAGCGGTGACGGACATCACCTGGCACGGTATCGCGCTGGAACAACCGAACTGGGACGACCCGAGCAACCAGATCCTGGCCTTCACCCTCGCCGGCAAGGTCGAGGACGAGCCCCACCTGCACGTCATGCTCAACATGAGCATGGAGACGCAGGAGTTCGCGGTTCCTCCGCTCAATGGGGTGAGCTGGTGTCTGGCCGTGGACACATCGTTGGAGCAGGACAATGTGATACCGCCAGAGGCCCAACGCCCCATCCCGCCCGGTCGCGTCAAGATCGGTCCGCACGGCGCAATCGTGCTAGAGGGCAGACCAAGGTGACGCGGGCACCAGCGAAAGCAGCAGAACGATGCGCGCGGGATGATCGGTTTCGAGCCGATTCGGGGTCATGGCATGGCGGCGGATGAACCACGGGTGACGCCGACCTGCGAGGGCAATTAGCGTGCAGGCGTATCAAACACCCTTGGTCCTTGCCTCGACCTCACCCTACCGTCGCGCCCTACTGGAGCGACTGGGGCTGGCGTTCACCGCCGCCGCTCCGGAGGTCGACGAGACCCGGCGACCCGGCGAGCCACCGCAAGTCCTGGTGCTGCGGCTCGCGGAGGCCAAGGCACGGGCGGTGGCCAGGGCGCATCCGGACGCGCTCATCATCGGATCGGATCAGGTCGCCTGCCTGGATGACGCGGTACTCGGCAAACCGGGCGATCGCGCGGCCGCCATCGCCCAGTTGGAGCGCGCCTCCGGCCGTTGCGTGCTGTTTCAGACCGGCCTCTGTCTGCTGGATGCGCGCAACGGGCGCGCCCAAACCCTGGTCGAGCCCTTCCGGGTCCATTTCCGCGCCCTGACAGCCGCCCAGATCGCGGGGTACCTCGATCGCGAGGAACCCTACAACTGCGCCGGCAGCTTCAAGTCCGAGGGGCTAGGGATCGCCCTCTTCGAGCGGCTGGAGGGCGACGATCCCAACGCCCTGATTGGCTTGCCCTTGATTCGGCTTATCCCGCTTGCTGGAGGCCGCGGGCATCCGGCCGCTCGGCGCCTGAGACCGCTGCTTGCGCTAGGGAAAGCGCGCATTGCAAAAGCGGATCCCGTGGGCGAGACTTCACGGTAAACGTGAGAGATTTTGCGTATGACTGCGATATTCCAAGAGGAATCGATGACGATGTGGCCTGACTCCTTGAACGCCCGGTTTCCGTGGGCGCTGCTTTGCTCCCTCGTGGTGCTGCTGATGGCTGGCTGCGCGGGGACCGGCGGCGAGAATCAGATCGGTGAGGCGCGCCAGGATACCAGCGACTATGGCGCCTCCGGAACCTTTCCGGTGCCACCGGAGATTCGCGGCAACGTGGATTTTTGGCGCCATGTCTATGGCGTCTGGAGCCGCAGCGAGGTCGCCATCCACGACGAGGAACACCCGGGCGTGATCTACGAGGTCACGAAATTGCCAGGGCCGATCCAGGCCAGCTACACCAGCACGCAAGAGGCATTGATCGGCTCGCGTACCGCCTATTACGCCAGTCGTCTCTCGGAGCTTGAGCAGCGTGTCCGCGCCAACCAGCAACTCACCCAGAGCGACGCGGCACTGCTGGACAAGTTCAAGCAAGCGGGCGGCGTCGACACCCTCTACGGCGCCTCGGGGCGCGTGCGGGCTCAGCGTGGCGTGCGCGAGCGCTTCCGTCGCGGGCTGGAGATCAGCGGACGCTACGATCCTGCCTTCCGCGAGATCATGCGCCAGCATGGCGTCCCGGAAGACCTCGCCTATCTCCCACATGTGGAATCATCCTTTCAAACGAACGCCCGCTCCAGCGTCGGCGCGGGAGGCGTCTGGCAATTCATGCCAACGACCGGCCGGCAATACATGAGAATCAATGGCTCGATCGACGAGCGTTACGATCCGATTCTGGCCGCCGATGGCGCTGCCCGCTACCTGGCGCAGGCACACCAAAAACTCGGAAGTTGGCCGCTGGCGATTACCTCCTACAACCATGGCCAAGGCGGCATGGCGAATGCCAAGGCGGAATACGGCAACGACATCGGCCGCATCGTCAAGCACTACGACGGCAAGTATTTCGGCTTTGCATCCAAGAATTTCTATTCGGAATTTCTGGCCGCGCGCGAGGTCGCGCGACATGCCGACCGCTACTTCCCGGAAGGGGTCCATTACGAGCAGCCCTGGCCAAACGATCGCGTGGTCCTGCGCGAAAGCATGCCTGCGGACCACCTGGCCCGGCACTATGGGACCTCGAAGGATCGGCTGGCCGACCTGAACCTGCATTGGCGCGATTCGGTCGTCAAGGGCGATACCTATCTCCCCGCCGGCTGCACGGTTTGGTTGCCTCAGGGCACGACGCGTCGGATCACCAGCCTGCCACCGCCCGCGCCAGATCGGATCCTGGTAGCCAAGACCGAGCCAAAGACGAGTCCCGCGGTTCAATCCAGGGTGGCGGTGGCAAAGGTTGAGCCGACAACCAAAGCGGCGGCGAAGAGAATCGATCCCGACATCGCCAAGACCGAGACCCGGTCGAAATCGGAGTCTCGCGCGATCAAGGCCCGCTACCACGTCGTCCAGGCGGAAGAAACCCTCTATCGCGTGGCGGTCAAGAATGGACTCTCGGTAGCGGAACTCCGCAAGCTCAACAAGATGCGCCCGGAGGAAAATCACATCCAACCCGGTCAGAAGCTGATCGTGGGCATCTGAAAAGCCGCCTGGCAACACCCCTTCGCAACGGGCACAGGGAGGTGCCGCGTCGTTCCGCCGATGTGACGTAGCCGTCGTCCGACTCTCCCCCGTCACCGTAGCCGGACGGTGATCGCACATCTTGCGGTGGAGCCCAAACCAGACCAGCCGCGCCCCAAATAAAAAGGGCGCTTTAGCGCCCTCTATTTTCGCACTCGCAAGATCCCCGGATCAGGCGTCGAGGTGATCCAGCGCCTTCTGGAACCGATTGGCGTGCGAGCGTTCGGCCTTCGCGAGCGTCTCGAACCAATCCGCAATCTCCTCGAAACCTTCCTCCCGAGCGGTCTTTGCCATGCCGGGGTACATGTCGGTGTACTCGTGCGTCTCGCCAGCAACCGAGGCTTTCAGGTTGTCGCTGGTGGAACCAATGGGTAATCCGGTCGCCGGATCCCCCACCTCCTCTAGATATTCCAGATGGCCGTGGGCGTGGCCCGTTTCGCCCTCAGCGGTGGAGCGGAACACGGCGGCCACATCGTTGTATCCCTCGACGTCGGCCTTGGCGGCGAAGTAGAGATAGCGCCGGTTGGCCTGGGATTCTCCAGAGAAGGCGTCTTTCAAGCTTTGCTCAGTCTTGCTGCCCTTAAGCTCCATAATGCTTTCCTCGTGATGGACGACGGTTGGGTGGCTCGGCAAACACTCTTAACCTTAGGATCCGCAACGGTTCGACAGAAATTGTTTGTTCCAATGACGGCGATAGTCTGATGATATGGGTTGGGTTCGTCTCGGGAAGCAGATTTGGACAGATCCAATGTTTTCGGCGAGCACTCCGATCGGGATGATGGCAATCGATTCGGAGCGTGTGCGGGGCCGACATGCCATGAGCCTGCCCAGACGCGATCCGCGAGAACGCCCACCTTCCACCCCCCCGATCAATCAGCCGACATGTGATCGGCATCGCACTCTCTGGGTTCCAGGCGAGGTTGGTTCCAAGACCCGTGAACGGGTTCATTGTGAGAGGCTCCCCCGGCTGTTAGAACAGCAGTTCAAGGACAGTCAAATATGTCCCGGACACACTATGCGAGCCGCTTTATCCGGAACCGAACATGCCGGCAAACACGCCCAAGCCCATCACGTCGCTTCGCCCATCCCAGCCGCGCTCGGCCGCCAACATGGCTGACGCGCATGAGCTGCCGCTACGACTGCTGCAATTGACGGATCTGCACCTCTTTGGCGACGCCAGCGGTCAACTGCTCGGCATCACCACCCGGGACAGCTTCGAGGCGGTTCTGGAATTGTCGATGTCCGCGCCACGTTTGGCCGACGCTTTAATCCTGACGGGCGATCTGGTGCATGACGAGACGCCCGCTGGCTATCGTTATCTGCGCGAGACACTCAAGAAAACCAATCTCCCGCATTTTTGCGTCGCCGGTAATCATGATCGGCCGGATCTGATGGCTGAAAACCTGGGGGCCGCGGCGATGGGACCGGTCGCGCTGCGCCGGCTCGGCGCCTGGAATCTCATCTTCCTCAGCTCCGGCTGCGTCGGCAGCGATGGCGGTCGACTCGCCCCGGCGCAGATCGCGCAGCTCCGGGATCTGCTCCAGGACAACCCGGCGCCGGCCTTGATCTTCCTGCATCACCATCCGCTGCCCATCCACAGCGCCTGGATGGACACCATGGGGGTCGAGAACGGCCACGAGCTACTCGACCTGTGCGACCAGCATCCGCAGGTCAAGGGCATCCTCTTCGGTCACGTCCATCAGGCGTTCTACCAGCGACAGGGCGGCTGCCAAATCCTCGGCGCCCCTTCCACCTGTTTTCAGTTCATGCCCGGCAGTCGGGATTTCGCGATCGACGATAGCCCACCCGGCTATCGTGAGCTCCTGCTCTACCCGGATGGACGCCTCACCACCAGCGTCACGCGGTTGGAGCACTATGCCGAACGACCGCTCCACCAAGCCGAAGGCTATTGATCGATGATGAAGCCGGGGTGTGGATGGTAGTCGAGAGGCTCGCACGCCACCCCCGTCACCGTCGCCATGCTGGGTCCTGTTCGCAGCCAATCGCGTAACTGAGCGACCGCCGACGCTTCGCCACAGACCAGCACCTCGACCCGCCCGTCCGCAAGGTTACGGGCATACCCCGTCACGCCGAGCCGCAACGCCTGCTCGCGCGCCGAGGCGCGAAAAAACACCCCCTGCACCCGACCACCCACGACACACCGGAAACAGACCTTCTGCTCGACCTGCTGATCGCCCATTCACGACTCCCAAGGGTCACGGTTTACCGCCGCGCGGATTCAATGCCATCGAGGATGCCATGAACCCCGCAGTCATTGGCTCATTTGCTGGCGTGAAGGACAGCCATGAAAAATGGTAGCAAGAATAACGATGTCGAGCACGCGCGCTGGAAACGAAAGCCCCGTCGCGCCGAACTGTAAAGAATCCTGACAGTCGGTAACTGCTCGGCTCCCTCCAGCCCCCTTCGCCAGGCGAGAGGACACTGGCCAAGCCTCACGCCAAGCCTTCAACCTGCTGCTTACTGAAACCACCTGACTTGAGCTTGCGGCCTTGCCTAGGATCCAGTTTGAAACGTGACGGAATCGTCACTTTGCCAGGTATGCCGGAGTTGGCGAAGCGGTGTCAGGATTTTTTACAGTTTCGATATGGCATTGAAAATAAGAAGAAAACCAAGCGCCTCCAGTTTCGACGTCGATCAGGAGAGCGTGGCACAGATGACCTCACGCGATACCCTCGCGAAGCGACATGGCAAAGCTCGCCAGTGAGTTCGATGCACAGTGGCCCAAGCATACGTCAGAGAACCGGCGATGAATGCTCGATGTCAAGACTTGGCCCCACTCCCTCCCTCTTTCGCACTGTCAAAAATCCTGACAGGTGCCAAAATAAGCGGGCAACGGGGAGCGACTGAAGCCTTATAAAGCCCTTAATCTTTGGAAAAATCAGGCGCTGACTTCACGGCTTTGCAGCGCCGCCATCATCCGACACCGTGCCCCGGGAGGTTTGCAATGCCCAGCATCGCCACGAGCGACGTCGAATATGACAGGGATTACTACGCCTGGCTCACCGCTAACGCCGCACTGCTGCGCGGTGGCCGCCTCTCTGAGATTGACGCCGCGCAAATCGCCGAGGAGCTGGAAGATATGGGGAAGAGCGAGCGCCGTGCGATTGAAAGCTGGCTGAAGGTTCTGGTCCTGCACCTTCTGAAATGGCGCTTACAACCGATGCGTCGAGGCGTCAGTTGGCAACAGTCCATCGACAATGCCCGTGACGAAATCGCTCAACGGCTTCAAGACAGTCCCAGTCTTCGATCAAAATTGGACGAGATGATTGTGGCGCGTTATCCCACGATCAGGCGCTTCGCCATGCGCGAGACGGGGCTCCCGCTGGACACCTTTCCCGAGACTTGTCCGTTCGACAAGGATGAACTGCTGGATCAGGACTACTGGCCAGAGTGAGGATTGAAGGGGTTGTACGGCGACCAACCCCGAGGGCAGCCCAAACCACGTCGGTCAATATTTACGCCAGCAAGCTCGATGCGCAGTGGTCTAGACATGCGTCAGATAGACCATGAATGATTTCAAGACCTGACCCCGATCCTCTCAGCGTGACCCCGATCCTCTCAGCGCCTCCAGTTTTGACGTCGACCAGGGGAGCGTGGCACAGATGACCTCACGCGATACCCTCGCGAAGCGACATGGCGAAGCTCGCCAGTGAGTTCAATGCACAGTGGCCCAAGCATACGTCAGAGAACAGGCGATGAATGCTCGATTTCAAGACTGGCCCCACTCCCTTCGACTCCCTCCCTCTTCGCACTGTAAAAGATCCTTCGACAGGTACCAAAAGTGGGAAACGGGGAGCGACTGAAGCCTTATAAAGCCCTTCAATTTTTTTACAAAATCAGGCGCTTGCTCTCACGGCTTCTGCAGCGCCGCCATCATCCGACACCGTGCCCCGGGAGTGTTCGCAATGCCCAGCATCGCCACGAGCGAGACGTCGAGTAGCGACAAGGATTACTACGCCTGGCTCACCGCTAACGCCGCATTGCTGCGCGGTGGCCGCCTCTCTCGAGATCGACGCCGCGCAAATCGCCGAGGAGCTGGAAGATATGGGGAAGAGCGAGCGCCGTGCGATTGAAAGCTGGCTGAAGGTTCTGGTCCTGCACCTTCTGAAATCGGCGCTTACAACCGATGCGTCGAGGCGTCAGTTGGCAGCAGTCCATCGACAATGCCCGTGACGAAATCGCTCGGCGGCTTTCAAGACAATCCCAGTCTTCGATCAAAATTGGACGAGATGATTGTGGCGCGTTATCCCACGATCAGGCGCCTCGCCATGCGCGGGACGGGGCTCCCGCTGGACACCGTTCCCGCGACTTGTCCGTTCGACAGGGATGAACTGCTGGCCAGATTCGAGGATTGAAGGGGTTGTACGGCGATCAACCCCGAGGACTGCCCAAACCACGTCGGTCAATAGTTACGCCAGCAAGCTCGATGCGCCGTGGTGCAGTGGCCTAGACATGCGTCAGATAGACCCCTTAACCTCGTTCTTTGGCCTTGCCCGTCGCAGGGCAGGCTACTCCGATCGCCCTCTGACTGCCGAGAACTGAGCATGACCACCATCGTACGAGACGACCCTGGACTATGCCACCAAGGGCTCAAAGCGGGGGGCTTTAGCGAACAACAAGCCGAAACCCAGGCGCGCGCGTTGGCCGAAGTCCTGGGAAAGGCAAATCGTCCACCAAGGCCGAGGTCGCCGAACACGAAAACAATCTGCGCCGGGACATCGAAATGCTGCGCCTGGAAGTGAAACGCGACCTCGCCGACACGAAAGCCGACCTGACCCGATGGGTGGTCGGTGTCGGCATCCTTCAAACCACCGTCGTCATTGGCGTTCTCATGAAGGTCGCGAAGTTGATTTGACCGCTGACATAAAGGGTAGTGCCTCAGCGCATCCGATGGCTCTGCGGGCATGTCGTATTTCAAGACCTGACCCTGGGACCCTCGTTCGACAAGGATCAACTACTGGATCAGGACTACTGGCCAGAGTAAAGATTGAAGGGGTTGTGCGGCGACCAACCCCGAGGGGAGCCCAAACCACGTCGGTCAATATTTACGCCAGCAAGCTCAGTGCGCAGTGATCTAGACATGGGTCAGATAGACCATGAACGATTTCAAGACCCCTTCTTGTGACACGCCGAGTTAAAAATCGACATCGACCGGGTGCGTGCCGCAGTAGAGAAGGTGCGTGCCGAGTTGCGCGAATCCGACAGGTGCGCGCCGACCTGACCACCCAGATCGAATGTATCAAGATCGACCTGCTGCGCTGGTTGTTGCCGCTGACGCTTGCCCATGTGGCCGCGATCGCAGCCTTGGTGAAGCTGTTGTGACCATGACTGATGCCGGAGCTCCCTGAGAGGAACCGTTCCATGACAAGGCCGGTCCGCCCAGAATTGCTCCATCGAACTGTCAGAATATTTTACAGTTTCACAGTATTGGGCAGAGCGTCGCGAAACCCGGGACCTTGCTTACACGTTCTTGGGCAAAGTCCACGCCTGGGTTTCGGCCTGCTGTTTGCTGAAGCAGTCTGACTTGAGCTTAGTGGCCTCACCTAGGATCCGGGTGAAACGAGGCCGGATAGTCACCTCAGTCAGGTATGTGGGAGTTGGCGAAGCGGTGTCAGGATTTTTTACAGTTACGGTATGGCATTGAATCTAATGAAAACGTCGCACAAGTCGCACGCAGCTTCCCCAGTTCGACGTCGCTCTGAGCGTCGTAGCACGAATCGCCCCGCAGCGATTCTCGCGCGAGTTGACGCGGTAAGCCCGCCAGCAAGCTCGATGCGCAGTGATGTAAACAGACATCAAATGATAGACGTGAGTGCTTGGCTTCAAAGACTCCGCCTTCCCCGTACTTCAGTGTCAACGTTTTTTACACATTGCCCCATAACTCCGAAAACAACATCGATACCAGAACAACACAAACACAAAAAAAGATGTATTTTTATATATATATCATTGCCTTATTGCCCATGAAGGACACGGCGCAGCGTATATGGCAAGTAATTTGCTTCGTAAGTGAGCGGGTATCGCGGGAAGAATCCCACACCCCATTTGTCGTTCCCCCGTTACCACATGAAACCCGGAGCAAACAAAATGAGCGCCCTCGGCACAAAATTGCTTAGCCGGCCTGTTGTTGTCAACACCGTTTTGTGGCCAACGCCACGGTCTTAAAATTTTGGAACAGCGACCTGGCCAACAGTTTCGCCAACTTTGCCAACTGGATAAACTAAATACCATTACAAGGAACTGTATTATCAAGCCACGGTAAACGGGCAGCAACAACGCTTTTTCTTCTGGAGACCCGTAAGCGAAAGCATTAGTCTAATATCGAGTAGTCTTGCGGCGCTTTCAGGCAGCAATTCCTTTAAGCTTGCGGAAGGACTACCAGTCGATTTGATCCTAAGCGGTAACATTGGAAATATTTCAGGGCCAGGAATTACGCTTAACAATGACAATATGTATAGTTCTGGCTTCGACTCGCTCACCTGTATACTCACCGGCACTTTCTTCGACGTCGCCTTCTTCTAGCGCAAGCATTCTGAAAAATTTGGATACGCTGAAGTATTTACACTTCTCTCGTTGACGAGCGGGGTGTCTCAGTGAGTTTAGTTGCTGGAACGCTACTGATACACCAACCGTCAATGCAACCATTCTACAGGGACGTCGAACCTTTCTTATCTCTTGGAGATAAGTATATTCTTGCGAGTTTGGCAACTCGATCAAGAACAACCTATATTCCAGCATCACGACCGGCTCTACCCGTATCCCACTGTTGAACAAACTCAAACGCTTACGAGTCTTGCGAACATCGCGCCGATCTACGGCGATTACGCTACAAAAAATGTAAACGTTACCTTCTTCGATAATGGGCTGGCGACAACATTTGATTTCAACCCTGTTCCTGAGCCTGCCACACTGGCTCTCATGGGCGCGGGGTTGCTTGGCTTGGGAGGAGCTGGCTTTGCTCGTAAACGTTCGGCTATGTGTTAATTTGTTTGCATGAATGAAGACCATCAGCCCGCAGTGGTTGTTCATTATGAACTATTGCGATGCGGTTTTCGGTATTCTCGACTTCCCGTTCGACCCTGGCGCGGCCCATCAGGGCCTCGCAGAGAGAGAGTCATTCGCGCCAATAAGTTTAGGGGCTAAATAGGCGCTTACTAACCAACCTTAGGTACTGATCCCACTCTGGCACCTGAATCCCAACCTGCTCCAGCCAACTCTCGGTCGCAGCATTCTCAAACCGCTGATCCGAAGCTAGATAGTCCAGAAACACCGGCAGGGTTCCCGCCGCTCGGCGGGTTTTCGTGTCCATGAACCAGCTCGCGACATTTAACTGCCCCGGTGAACAGCCGGGTCGGTAGGCTAATGTAAAGTGGAACCTTAAAACCGTGCGCGGGGAACAATTGCCGGACTCGCTTGCGCAACTCGGTCAGCCGTATCGCCCCCTCCGGCCCCGCGCACAGGTGCAAAACCTGCCCTGCCAGCTCAGGCTGGCCGCTGGACCAAAAGATCGCCCGCACCACGACATCGACCGGAACGATATCGAGCCGTGCAGCCCCCAAACGCGGAAACAGCCCAAACGTCCGTCGCCCGGAAAGAAACTCGCACAGATGATAAAAAATCTGAAAGTGGATGATCTTACCGGTCTGCGAATCGCCCACGACCATGCTCGGCCGGTGCACGGTCAGCGGCAGTCCGCGTTCGACCTCGCCGCGGATCGCGTCCTCGGCCTCGGCCTTGGCTTGCTCGTAGGTATTGTGAAAGGTGCGCGGTTCGGTCATCCAGGTTTCCGGCACGACGGGAAGATAGCCGCCCACGCCAACCGTACTGACGAATTCAATCTTCGCCAGCCGCGGACAGGCGCGGGCAAGTTCCACCAGATGCCGGGCCGCGCCAACCGCCGAACGCCGAGCGTCCTCAAGCGGCAGATTCATCCGCACGATTCCGGCCGCATGGATGATGTGGGTGCAATCGACGCGCAGTGCCTCGTAGGCCGCATCATCCAGGCCAAAACGCGGCAAGGTCACATCGCCGCGCAGGGCTTGAACCCGTTGGCGCCAGCCGATGTCGTCCGGCGCCACTCCCCAGAATCGGTACAGCGTCTCTAGGCGCTCGCGCAGCGCCGTCTCGGAGTCCGCACGCAGTAACAGTTGCACCCGGCTGCCGGATTCCTCCAGCAATAAGGGCACTAACGCACTGCCAATCGCACCCGTGGCGCCGGTGACGAAATAACATTTTTCATTGGGCATACGTTAACCCTTCAACAAGGCATCGACACTTTGGGTATCGAAGATCCCATCGAGCCAAAGGTCCAACTGCGCGATGTCGGCCGCCTCGATGCGCGCGTTCGCCCAGGCGGGTAAGGGGCCGAAACGGCGCGTGAGCAGGCGTTTCAGATCCTCGGCCTTGCCCTCGGCCTTGCCTTTAGCTTCGCCCTTGGCTTCGCCCCTGGCTTCGCCTTCGGCAAAAATATCCTGATAGGCGCGGGTTTCTTCCAATGGCGTCTGAATATTTAACATTTTGTGAATCTCCTTGATGGTGAGCGTGCGAAAACGCTCGAAGAGCCAGTATTCGAGAATGGTCGATAGGGCCTCGCGCTCTGGCGCTGCGATGGGCGCGTCCCGCACCGCCCGCCATAACTGCGGGGCACGCGCTTGCAGATCCTGGTCGCGGGTCAGAATCAGCGGCGCCAGCGCGGCGACGAACGGGTTGTCCGGCTCGCGTTCAAGCCAGTCGGGGAGAAAGTGCTCCAGGCAGACGGCCACGGCGACGTCCTCGGGATCGCCGACTCGGCTCGGCCAGCGCGGCAGGTCGCGCTCGCGAAACACGATCAGAAAGCCCCGGGCATCGCGCTCGGGGTGCTCCTCACCAAAAAGACCCAGCTTGGTCAGTAGGTTGTACCAGGCCCCTGGCTTGGGTTCCGCCTGAAACTCGACCAGACAGGCCGGTCCGTCATGCCCCTGGGGTTCGTACAGGCCATCGACGCGCCGTTCCACGCCTTTGAAGGTCAGGGAGCGAAAGACATAGGGGCCGGTGAGCCTATATCCCCCGGTGAGTACGCGAAAGGCTTCAGGGCCGAGTGCGAGGAAACTGTAAATCGAGACGTCGGTTTTCATGCATCTTACCGGTATCGCCTCAGGCAAGTGGGCAGAGCAGCACTGAAGCATCGTTCGTTGTCATGGACACCGCCCGCGCATGGCGGTCGCGCAGCCGTTCGTAGAGCGCATCAATGGACTCCCGAAACGCCCCCTCGATTTGGCTGCGACGCAGTTTGAGGTTCGGCGTCAGTTCGCCGCGTTCGATACTCAGCACACGGGTTGTCAGCACCACGCCGGCTGGGCGCTGATAGTCGGTCAGCGCGGCGAATATGGGAACGAGATCATGGCGGAGGCACTCGCACTGCCTTGCCGGATCCAGGCTGCGCGTTCGCGCCTGCCAGGTCGCTTCCGTGACCGCCAAGACTGCAACCAGAAAGGGGCGGCCGGCGCCGAATACTGCGGCATGTTCTACATAGGGGATCTGGCGCAGCAGACTCTCAATGCCTGCGGGCGCGATCCGCCGCCCGGTGGAGGTCTTGAAGATCTCTGACTTGCGTCCGGTCAGAGTGATGAAGCCATCGGCGTCCATCGTCGCATAATCGCCGCTGGCCAAATAGCCATCAGCGTCGAACCGCTCCGCCTCGTGCGCTTCGCCATAGTAGCCACTAAAAACCCCAGGTCCACGCACCCATAGCTCGCCATCCTCGGCAAGGCGCACGGCGTTGCCGCGAAGGACGCGCCCGACCGTGCCGAACCGGTAGGCACTTGGTCGGTTCATGGCGATCGGAATGATGTTTTCGCTCAACCCGTAGGCTTCCAGGATCAGGAGTCCCATGGCGTGAAACCGCTCCAGCAACCAGGATGGCATCGGCGCCGAACCACTCACCAGAAAGCGCAGATTCGATCCCATCACGTTGCGCAGTCGACGCAATGCCAGCCGGTCGGCCAGCGCATAGCGCGCGCTTGCGATCAGGCCCGGCGTCCGGCCCATCCGGCGTGCTGCTGCATATTGCTCACCGCTACGCAACGCCCAGGCGACCAGCCGCTGTTGCCAGGACGGCGCCTGACCGATCTTCGCCATCATGCCAGCATGGAGTTTCTCGTAAAAACGCGGCACACCGATGAAAATGTGCGGCGCAATGGTGCCAAGATGGCTCATGATCGCGCGTGGATCTTCCACATAATAGGTCTGCGCTCCGCTCCCGATGGCGCACAGATTGATCACACGCTGAAACAGATTAGACAGAGGTAGCCAGCAGGCTAGGCGGTCATCCGCGCCAATGTCTGGAAACACCTCGAGGATCGCTGCCGCCGCCTGGCACAATTGCTGTTGCGTGTATTGAATGCCTTTTGGTGCGCCGGTGGTTCCGGACGTAAAAATGATGGTCGCCGGATCATCGGGTTGCGTGGCTGGCCAAGCGGCGTCCACCGCGTCAACGCCCCGCAACAGACGATCCAGATCCATTACGCCGTGCTCATCAGTAGGCTGAAGACAGACGACAAGGCGCAGTCGTTCGCGGACATCAGCGGCGAACCGCTTCAGTGCAGCCGGTTCGTTAACCACCAACCCGACTAGGTTGCAACACCGCGCCACGGCGTTCAGATTGTCCTCACGGTCATGGGGATCTAAACCGACGACAACGCCCCGCGCGGTCAAAACCCCCATCTGCATGCAATCCCAGAGCGGCGAGCTAGGGGCCATGATCCCGATCCGGTCGCCTGGGGCGAGTCCTCGATCACGTAGACCGCCGGCGAGCCGGGCCGCTGCATCGCGGTATTCGCTCCAACTGGTTGGATGCCAGGTGCCATCGGCGGACAGACTCCACAGCGCTGGCGCCGCGCCGCTCAAGACCGCGCGCATCCACAGCATCGCGGGGAGAGTCGACACCTCAGGCCCCAACCATCTGTCCAGATTCAATGACCGGTCGACATGCAAAGCTGATCCTCCGATGGCTGCGCCGCGCTTTTCGGGCGATGAGAGCGATAGGGACCGAGTGAAGCGGAGCGACTATTCCGGCAGAATCGGATCGTAAGCCCCTCGAGGTTTAGTGATTCGCAGTTCCTCAGCGCGCAACCCCAATCCGTTCAGGCTACGGGTGACTTCGCGTCCTGGTCCGAGCCGGTTCAAGATCAGGAAGTCCAGGATGGGGTTCATCACCCGCCAATAATTGCGATTCGCCTTGCCGCGGCGGATTAGCGCGGAAAACTCTGGAATATAAGGGTTATAGCCAAAGGTCCGCAGATCCGCATACATCAGCAACCAGTTGATCGGATAGTTGCTATAGATTGGATTCGCATGTTTGCGCGTCGCAACCAACCCGAGATCAACCACTCGGCGCATGATCTCCTCCTGGTTGTAGGGCCAGGCATGGAACGGGGCAAGATAACGGGGAAACTGGGTACCCGCCGGGAAGCGCCGCGGATTGAAGAAACGCCCCAGTTCATCTTCCGAAAACTCTCCGCAACGCCGTAATTCCGGTGGCGTCCAGTCCACTCGCTCAATCAGCGTGCGAGAGAACTCATACAGCATGCGCTCAGGTTCGGGCTGGCCCGGCGAGTAGCCCGCCAGTACCAGCGGAATGCCTTTAGCCAGCGCTAGTTGGAGCGCATCGCCCTCGAATAACGGTGCGTACACGTAGGATACGGTATAAACCGCCCCCCGCTCCTCCTGGTTGCGCAGCAGATACCGGAACAGCTTCTGATAAAACGCCGGGGACGGGCTGTAAGTGACATGGTCGATCTCGAGCTTCGCCACCGCGCGGCGAATACTGCTCCAAGCCAGTGACGGAATGTTCGCGTCGACCGTGAACGCCAGCACCTTGAGGCCATAATCCCGCTTAAGCCGATGCAGCAGGTAGATGCTGTCCTTGCCGCCGCTCAAGGGGACGACGCAGTCATACTCGGCTTGTCCCCGGCATTCTTCGAGCGTCTGCTCCAAGTCCGCTTCCCGCTTCTGACGGGCGGCCTCCTCTACGTCGCTGTCGCTATCGCGTCGTCCCAATTCTTGGATACAGAAGTTGCACACCCCACTCGTCAAGGTGACGCCTAGGACTTCCTCGGGAATCAAACAGTTCTTGCAACGTGCCATTGCCCACCTCTCATTTCGACCGCCTATCAGCCGATCCGCACAGTACCCCCGTGGCAGAGCCGGGGGCTTAAATTTCGTGAGCCCGTCCGCACCGGTACACCACGAACGCTCACGCGACCCTCCTTGTGCTTCCGGATTGTCCGGCTCTCGCTTGCATGGGGACCAACCGTCTTCACAAAATTTAGTACACCCTCCGCCCCGGCACGTCGCGACCGGGATCAAACTCGCCAAGCCAGCTGATGGATGAAGGGGCGAGTGGGTGACGAGATGGGCAAACTCCTCTCGCCACAATGTTCGGAAACCGACGGACGGTACTTTGTTATAGTCCGATCTCCCGAGAACGATCTCCTAATTTCGTGGCAGGCACAATCTGATGACGATCAAATTTAAAGTAGCTTGTACTCCACAGGAAATCGACGACGCACTCTGGCTACGGCACCAGGTCTATGTCAAGGAGGAAGGGCTTTACGGAGGTAACTCCTTGCCAGAGGAGCGGATCGTCGATCGGTTCGACGTCATCCCGAAGGTCGCGCACATCCTGGCCTACGAGGGCAACGAGCCCGTCGCGGGAATCCGGCTGAATTGCGACATGGGCATGGGCCTCCCTCCCGATGCACACTTCGACTTTAGCCTGTTCCGCTCGCAAACCGAGGATCTGCCGGGCGCTCGACAGGCACCAAAGCCGCTTGTCGCCTCCGGCGGGATGCTGGCCGTCCGCCAAGGGTGGCGACAGCGTCGGGGGGTCATTCACTCGATCTACCGGGTTGCGGCCGGAGTGCTTTTTACGTGGGACGTGACACACATTATCGCAACCGTCAACCATGCGACGGCGCCCATGTACCGCCGGATGGGATTCGAGCCACTGTCAGACAAGATCTGGATCGATCAAATCGGCGACCACGTGGTGCCGATCGTGGCCAAGGCCGAGGATTGTTACCGATGGGCGTTTGGCGACGACTGCGTCCCCCACAAACCGGTTTGGCTGGAACGCAGAAGGGTGAGCTGCAACGGCTGTCATCGTCTGACGATCAATGTCCCTGCCCATCTCAGCGACGCCCGTCCCACGCATCGGGAAACTAGACGTGCACGCACAAGTCCTCCGCGATAGCCTCCAGTAGATCCCGCAACGGTCGGTTCAGGTGCTCAAACAGCATGGCCCGCGAGATATAGAAGGGTGCCCGCGCACCCCGATACTCCACGGGCTCGCCGACTTGCTCGAAGAAGATGCCGCCAAAATGCAGATGACGCGCCAGACTGGGCTCCATCATGGCGTAGACGCCATCCATCCCCTCGGCAAGACCAACCGTCGCAGCAGCAAGATACAGGCCAAGCGCAATATGGGGAAAGCGGCGGCGGTCGTCCTGCGTCCACTGGAACAAGTCGGTACTGATACCGTCGGGCGAGTCTCGCTCGCCCTGACGGCGTCGGAACTCTTTGCGCAGCGCCAGGCGTGAGATCTCGCCGAAACGCCCTTTCGCCATCTTCAGCGGACTCTGCTCAGAGTTGAACAAAGCAGGGTCATAGTGGGCGGTCAAGGGCAGGCAAGGCTCCGGGCTATCAGGTCGAGTTTTGACCAGCCGGACGGTGCCCGCATCCAGCTCAAACCCAGACTGTTTGGTCTTGTGAACCAGTAGGCAATGGATGGACTCACTGTCGAATCCATCCGTTTCACGCTCGCCGATAAAATTCGCGGGATCTTCCCAATGGAGATCCCTGCAATACACTTCGTAGCGTAGGGCGAACACCCGATCGCGCAGTTCGTCCGTGGTGGCCGCGATGATCTTGAAGAATTCCCGGTAGGGAGTCACGAGGTCGATTTCAGCCATGGGCTCATGCCCCCTCTTGTCGGGAAAAGTCAATACTGGCGTGATTTGTTTCTCTGCGCTGTAACCTACATTGCGTGTCTTTACATGTCCATCCCGATTTCGGACTGACGCCAATCAACCGAGCGATCAATGCGCGGGCGGGTCTGACAACAGATTCTCCGCCGTCAGCCGGGCCTGCCAAGCGGCGGCATCCGGACAATCCAACACGGCCTCGATGAGGTCTTCAAGGATCGCCGGTTGCTGAATGCGCTCCAAAATGGGACCGCTCTGCTCGACCGCCGCTTCGCCAAAGCGACGGCGGATGAGGCGCTGTAGCGCCCGCCGTTCTGAGTCCAGACCTTCCTGCCGACCTTCCTGCCGGCCTTCTTGCCGGCCTTCCTGTCGAGAGTAGGACAACATGCCCATGAGAATCTCCTTTTGGCTGCTGCGCGACAGGTAGTCGCGCTGGTAAACCTGCCATTCCGCTTCGCTCAGATGTGCATAAGCGTCGATGAAGTCCGCATATTTGAGTCGCCGTTCAGGGTCGGGTTCCAGCCCGGCCAGGCCGTCCTGAGCGCTGGCGTAGACCGCCAGCCGGTCTTCCGGGGCGTGGGCCATGAGCGGCAGGGTCAAGCGGGCGACGATGTTGGCGCTATCCTGATGGCTGACGGCGAGCAGCCGAGACAGCGGACAAGCAATGAAGTGAAAGTCCAAGTAGTTGACCTGGTCGCCGCCCAGGCGCAGAGATTCGGGGTAAACACCGGGGTCGAGGAAGATCACCACCGGCACCACTCGGTCGGTCTTCAGGAGTTCGGCCAGATCCAGGCAGTAGTGGGCGAGGCGGTGAATGGAGAATCGCCTGGCTTCCGTCTGTTCTTCGATCACGAACAGTAGGGCGGCATCGCTGACCGTTTGGCCATTCGACGAGCAGCGGGACATCCAGTTCGCGGAAGCGCTCGCCCAGGCGTGCTTTCAGTTGTTCCTGTCGCACCGGGAGAATGTGGGCGGTGCCGAGGTCAGACGCTTCCGCTTCGGCAAAGAATTCCAGCGCCGGCCGGGGGTAGTCGAGGATCAGGTTCTTGAAGTTCTGGTCGTGGGTCATGGTGAATCGGACATCCTCAAAGATACGCGAGGAGTTAACAAAGGCGGACGACTGGAATGTCCATCAGCGTTCGAGCGTTTCGATCCGTCGCCACTGGTGTCGAAGCCGGTACCGAGCCACCTACAACCCTAGCGACTGCAGGGAATGACCCATTTCCTCCTCGCCGCCAGGTGAAAACCAAGCGGTCACAATACGCATGCCAGCGGGTCGACGGCCCACGGTTCGCCAAATCCAACCGCGCGGCGTCCACCAGGTAGGCCAAGCCATGATCCGCGAGAAAGCTTGCGCGCGAGATCATGGTCATGGGCTGCTTGAACGACCAGAAAACGCGCGACGACCGCTTTTGGAATCGCCAGTCACGGACGCTCCAGTTCAACCTTGCGATTGCGACTGGAATTCCGCGAAGAGTGGCGGCGGGAACCAGGTGCGGGCGATCTCGTTGTGCAGTTCGCCGATGCCGATCTGGAGATCGTCGACGAAGGCGTGGAGTTGCTGTTGGTTGAGCCGGCGCGGCTCCGCCGCTTCCAGCGTGCGCTTGAGTCGGCCGGCGACGCGCAGCGCGCCCTCGTTGCGCGGGAGCTTGGCGAGGCTTGAGCGCAGCGCTTCGATGCTGTGATTGACGGAGCGGGGGAAGTCCGGGGACTGGAACAGGAACCGCAGCACCGGACCGCGCAGCACCCGCACCTGCTCGCTGCGCCGATACGCCTGATAGCCGGTCAGCGACTTGAGCACGCTGACCCACTGGATGGTCTCGAAGGGGCGCAGCTCGGTCGTCTCCTCCGGCAGCAGGTTGGCCGAGCGCACGTCGATGATGCGGGTGGTCATGTCGGCCCGCTCCATGAACCGCCCCAGGTGCAGGAAGTCGTAGCCCTGATCGTGCAGCATGGTGCCGGAGAGCATGCCGGTCATGGTCTGCACGGATTGGATGATGTGTTTGAGATAGGCGTGTCGACCGCCCTTGGTCATGCCTCGGTCCAGTTCCTCGCGGGCGAATAGATAGAGCTCGTTGAGCAGCTCCCAAGCCTCGCGTGGAACGAAGTCGCGGATGGTGCGGCAGTTCTCGCGCGCCGCGACCAGCGCGGAGAGGATCGAGCAGGAGTTGCGCTCATCGCTGATGAGAAAGCGCAGGACGTGACGCTCGCTGTAGTCCTTGTAGTGTTCCTCGAAGAGCGCGTTCGCGCCCGTGATGTAGATCAATGGCCCCCAACCTGGCGCGATGCCCTTGGGCAGGTCGAGCAGCAGGTTGGCATTGACGGTGACGATACGGGCCGTGTTCTCCGCCCGCTCCACGTAGCGGGACAGCCAATAGATATTCTCCGCGACACGCGACAGCATGAAATCCGCTCCCTTCGGCTAATTGGCTTCGGCTTGGTCGGGCAGGATCCAGGTGTCCTTGCTGCCGCCACCCTGGGATGAGTTGACCACCAGCGAGCCCTTGCGCATGGCGACCCGTGTCAGTCCGCCCATGGTCACCTGCTGACGATCCGCCGAGAGGATGAAGGGGCGCAGATCCACATGACGTGGCTCCAGTTTCCTGCCGATGATGGTCGGCACCGTGGAAAGCTTGAGGGTCGGCTGGGCGATGTAGTTGCGCGGGTCTTTCTTGATCAGCTCCGCGAATTTCTCGCGCTCGGCCTTGGTCGAGGCCGGCCCGACCAGCATGCCGTAGCCGCCCGACTCGTTCGCGGGCTTCACCACCAGCGTTTCCAGGTTCGCCAGGGTGTAGGCCAGGGCGTCCGGCTCCATGCAACGGTAGGTCGGCACATTCGGGATGATGGGATCGGCGTCCAGGTAGTAGCGGATGATCTCCGGCACGAAGGCATAGACGACCTTGTCATCCGCCACCCCCGCGCCCGGCGCGTTGGCCAGCGCGACCTTGCCGGCCTTCCAGGCGCGCACCAAGCCCGGCACGCCGAGGATGGTGTCCGGCAGGAAGGCCTCCGGATCCAGGAAGAGATCGTCGATGCGGCGGTAGATGACGTCCACCCGGGCCGCGCCGTCGACGGTGCGCATGTAGACGCAATCGTCGCTCATCGACAAAGAGATCGCGCCCCTCGACCAGCTCGCAACCCATCTGCTGTGCCAGGTAGGCGTGCTCGAAATAGGCCGAGTTGTAGATGCCCGGCGTGAGCACCACGACTGCCGGATAGTCCGCCGGGCGCGGCGAAATCGCGGCCAGGGTATCGAAGAGCTGGGACGGATAGTCGTCGACCGGCAGCGGCGCGTAGTGCTCGAACAGCTCGGGAAAGACGCGCTTGGTGACCAGCCGGTTCTCCAGCATGTAGGAGACGCCCGGAAGGCACGCGCAGATTGTCCTCCAGCACGTAGAGGGTGCCATCGCCGTCGCGCACCAGATCGGAGCCGCAGATGTGAGCCCAGATCCCGAGCGGTGGGTTCACGCCAACGCATTGGGGCCGAAAGTTTACCGATTTGGCGAGGACCTCGGCGGGGAAGACGCCATCCTTGATGATGCGCTGATCGTGGTAGAGATCGTCGATGAAGAGATTGAGCGCCTGCACCCGCTGCCGCAGCCCGGCCTCGACCCGATCCCATTCCGATTGAGGAATGATGCGGGGAATGATGTCGAAGGGCCAGGTGCGATCGATGGCCCCGCCCTCCTCCGAGTAGACGGTGAAGGTGATGCCCATCTCCTTGATGGAGACATCGGCCGCTTCCTGGCGGGCCACCAGTTCGTCCGGACCCAGCGCCTCCAGGTCGTCCAGCAGCCCCTCGACGGACGGGCGTCCCTTGCCGGGGGCGGCAACCAGCTCGTCGTAGAAGTCCTCGCAGGGATAGTCGTTCCAATTGATACTCATCACAAAAACCCTGCAACCGTGGGCCGATTGATGCGAACGCGGATGGGGGCCAAGGCGCGCCGCGTATTCATCTTTGAGTATGCTGGACAGCCGCCCCGGAAGTCCATCCCGAGTCCCCTTGGGCGCGGCGTCCGCGGGCACCCGCTCGCCATCAGGTCTCGGGGCGGCGCGCGGCCCCATAGATCTCCCACGGTCGCTTGACACGACCGGTCACGAAGGATTCCCCAGGATCCACCCGCGCCCAGCCGGCGATGGCCGTGCGGCCAAGCAGCATGCGAAAGAGCATGCCCTCGCGGTTGGTCAGCGTGACCTCGATCGGCCATTCCCGCCCGCCCAGGGACAGGCGCGTTTGGATGACGTAACGCGCTTCCCGATGCCCGCCCGAGTCCGAGATTCGCCGCTGGTCGATCACGGGCGCCTCGCCGTGGATCACGATATCGTTGCGATGCTGAAGCGGATGCACCCCGAAGCGCGCGTGAAGTTGTCCCGCGCGGCTGAAGGTGTCGACGTAGAAAGCGTGCAGCGTTGAGGTGCGCGCGCCGGTGTCGATCTTGGCCTTGACCAGCGTCAGACCGAGATCCGGCAAGGCGAGCCATTCACGCCAGCCCAGAAGCAGAGGAATAGAGTCGTCAGAGGACCCCATCACGCCTCCCGACGCCGGATTCAATGCCGATGACCGCCAACCGTTGCGGCTGGTGCTGGAGCATCTGTGGAATGGGCGCGCATCCTGTCCCCCGGCGTAAAGCGAGCCTGCCAGGTATTGCCATCCGGGAAAGCGAGAGAAACCACCACCTTCATGTCAGGTCCGGCGGTAAAGTCGCCCCTGCCCTCCAGCACACTCTCCCCGGCTGGCTTGAGTTCCACCGTGGTCTTACCCCCGCTGAGCACGATGGCATTCCCGCTCGCGCCCTGGCTCGTCATGGGTTGTCCGGCGTGGTCGCTAAGATAGACGCTGAGACGATGTTCCCCGACGACCAGCTCGAAATGGTACGGGCCAGCCATGCGCAGTTGCCCCCCGTGGGGAGAAACCATGGCATCCATGGTGGCATCGTCGTGAGCCAGGGCCGGAGCGGTGAGGCCCAGTGTAAGCAGTGCGATCATCGAAAGTCTCATGGGGCGTCCTCTCTGTTGGGACTGGGTTGCATGCGGAGGTTCGTATTGATGGGGTGCCGGCAAGGAATGCGCTAATACTCTTCCGCGCCCCGCCGCGCCACAAGCCGCCGAGCCGGCCCCTGGCCCCAGCGATAGAACATCACCGGGGTGAGGATGGTATCGAGCAACGTCGAGGAAATGAGCCCGCCGAAGATGACCACGGCGACTGGGTAAAGGATCTCCTTGCCCGGCGCTTCCGGTGTCAGCAACAGGGGCAGCAGGGCGAAAATCGCGGTCAGCGCCGTCATCAGCACCGGGGTGAGCCGCTCCAGACTCCCCTGAACGATCAGGTCGGGACCGAAGGTTCGCCCCTCCTGAATCATCAGGTTCAGGTAGCGGCTGATCTTGAGGATACCGTTGCGCGCGGCAATGCCAGCGAGCGTCACAAAACCCACGAGACTCGCGACCGATAGAGCCTGATTCGACCAACTCAGGGCGATCACGCTGCCCACCAAGGCCAGGGGCACATTGGCCATGATCATCAGAGACAGGGCGAACGAACGGAAACGGCTGTAGAGCACCAGAAAGATCAGTGCCAACGAGACCAGGGAGAGCAAGGCAATCAGACGCGCCGCGTCCTCCTGGGCCTGGAACTGTCCCTCCAAGCTCACGAAATAGCCTTCTGGTAAAGGCATATCCGCGATCGCCCGGCGCACCCGCTCGACCAGAGCGCCCATGTCCGAGCCGTCGCCGTTCGCGGAGATCACGACACGGCGGCGCCCCTGGTCGCGGCTCACCTGATTGGGGCCGTCGGCCTCCCGGATCTCGGCGATGAGGTGCAAGGGGACATCAGCCGCCGGGGGTTTCGATCAGCAGATCCGCCAGCCCCTGAGGCGTGCGATCTCCCTCCTCGACCCGCAGCACCACACCTAGGCGCCGGTTGTCCTCGACGATCTGAGCCACTTCCTTGCCACCAACCAGGGTTCCGAGCGCTTCGTTGACTGCGGCCGGCGTGACGCCAAAGGCGGCGGCGCGCCCATAGTCCACCCGCACCTGGCTTTGGGGGATGCGGACCTGCTTCTCGACCTGGAGGTCCACCAAGCCTGGGAGCCCCGCGAGACGCTGGCGCAAACCTTCGGCCAAGGCGCGCAAGGTGTCGAGATCGTCGCCGAAGACCTTCAAGGCAATCTGCGCGCGTACGCCCGAGAGCAAGTGATCGAGCCGGTGCGCGATGGGTTGACCAAGGCTCACCGCCGCCGGCAAGGCGGCCAGGCGCGCGCGGATGTCCTTGAGGATCTCCTCCCGCCCGCGCCCGGAAGGTCGCAGATCCACGTCGATCTCCGAGTAATGGACCCCTTCGGCGTGCTCGTCCAGCTCCGCGCGACCGGTGCGACGGCCGGTCTTGACGACCTCCGGCACCTGGCGGATCAGCCCCTCGGCCAGGGTGCCGATACGGCTCGACTCGGCCAGCGAACTGCCGGGGTTGAGCAAGACATTGATCGTTAGAGTGCCTTCGTTGAAAGCTGGCAGGAAGGCGCGGGGAAAGAAGGGCACGGCCGAGGCCGCGATGGCGACGAGCAGCGCACCCACTCCCAAAAGCAGGCGGCTGTTCCGAAAGGACCAGCCGAGAAGGCGGCGATCCAGGGCCTTGAGCGCCCGCACCACGGCGTTGTCGCCGCGTTCCATGAGCCGAGCGCGCGGCAGCAGGTACGCGCAAAGCACGGGGGTCAGGGTAACCGAGACCAACATGCTCGCGAGGATCGAGACGATGTAAGCGATTCCGAGCGGGGCGAACAGCCGCCCCTCGATCCCGGACAGGGCGAAGAGCGGGACGAAGACCAGCACGATGATTAGCGTGGCATAGAGGATGGCCGAGCGGACCTCCAGGGTTGCCGCCACGATCGTTGCGGATACGGACGCGCCCGAGCCGCGCGCCTCGCGCAATCGACGCAGGACGTTTTCGACTCCCACCACGGCGTCATCCACCAGCTCACCCACCGCGATTGCAAGACCGCCCAGGGTCATGGTGTTGATAGATAGCCCCAGCCAGTGAAAGACCACGGCCGTGACCAGGATCGAGACCGGCAGCGCCGTGAGCGAGATGACGGTCGCGCGGACGTCGAGCAGGAAGAGAAACAGCACCAAGGCGACGATGACAGCGCCATCCCGCAGCGCCTCTTCGACGTTGTGCACCGATGCGGCGATGAAGTCTGCTTGCTTGAACAGGATTTCATCCCCGCGAATGCCGGCGGGCAGGGTGCGCGCCAGGTCGCCCAGGGCTGCCTCGACCTGGCGGGTGACGGTCAAGGTGTCGGCCTGAGGTTGTTTCTGGACCGACAGAATCACCGCCGGGCGGCCGTCGAAGCTCGCGTCGCCGCGCCTGTCGCGCGCCGCCCAACGCACGTCCGCCACCTGGCGCAACAAGACCGGGGTTCCCTCGCGCTGGGCAACCACCAGGTCCTGGAGGTCGCTTAGGCGAGTCGTCCGCGCGAGGTTCCGAATCAGGAGCTCGCGGGACGGGGTTTCCAGGAATCCGCCGCTGGTGTTGCCGGCAAACCCCTGGACTGCGGCCTCCACTTCCTTGAGGCCGATCCCAAGATCGCCAAGCATGCGCACGTTTGGAACCACCTGGACCTGGCGCACTTCGCCGCCGATGGGGATGACCTGAGCCACACCGGAAATAGTCAAGAGGCGTGGCCGCACGACCCAGTCGGCCAGATCCCGCACATCCATCGGACCGACCGAGGGATCCTCGGCGTGAAGAGCCACCAACATGATCTCTCCCATGATGGAGGTGACCGGCCCCAGGTGTGGCGTCGCTCCTGCCGGCAGTTGGGCGCCGAGCGTGGCGAGTCGCTCCGCGACTTGCTGCCGGTTGCGATAGACGTCCGTCCCCCAGTCGAACTCCACGTAGACGACGGCCAGTCCGATCCCGGAAACCGAGCGCACCCTGGTGACCCCTGGAAGGCCGTTCATGGCGGCCTCCAGAGGGGAGGTCACCAACTGCTCGACCTCTTCCGGGGCCATGCCTTGGGCCTCGGTCATCAGCGTGACAGTGGGTTTGTCCAGTGCCGGAAACACATCGATGGGCAAGCGCAGCGCGGTGAAGACGCCATAGCCGACGAGAAAGGCGGCCGCCGCCAGCACCAATAAGCGCTGATTCAGGCTGGATGTCAGGATGCGCTCGAACATCGAGTCGGCCTCAGCGAATCTGGGCCAGCAGGGAGGCGCCGTCGGTCACCACCCGGTCGCCCGCCGTGAGCCCTTGGGTCGCCACGCTGTCGCCGTCTCCCAGCTCGTGGATCCGCACCGGGCGAGCACGGAAGCGCTCGGGCGCTTCGTGGATCCACACCAAGTCCGTCCCATCCGCGTCTTTCTGAACCGCAGCGGTGGGAATGCGCAGACCCCGATGGCCGTGGTTCATGCGGGCGATCACGACGAGCGGCTGACTCACCACCAGATGGGGCCAGGCTGTACCGTCCGGCGGCGCCTCGATCCGAAACTGCAGCGGCAAGGCATGCCCTCGCAACTCGTAGCCGCTGCCCAACGGGCTCAGGCGCAGCGTCTGCCCGTCCGCCGCGCGGGCGCTGGCGCTCACAAAGTGGGTGGCATGCTCCGTGTCATAGAGCAGCGCCTCGACCCACAGGCGCTGTGGATCCACTAGGGTGAAGATGGTCTCCCCGGCCGCCACGATCTGGCCTGGAGAAGCGTTGCGCAGGGCCAGCACCCCGGCCACCGGGGCAGTGAGCGGCAGGCGTTCCGTGAAGCTATCGGTGATCGCCTTGCGACGGGCGAGCAGACTGGTGTGCTCGGCCTCGGTCTGCTCCAGATCCTGGCGGGGGGCGTTTGCACCGAGCTTCAGCAGACGCTCCAGGTTGCGGCCGAGGATCTGGATGCGCCCGTCGGTCTGGGCGACGTCAGCCTGCAGGGTGGTCTGATCCACGGCGTCCAGGATCGGCGCCAGATAAGCCAGCACCTCGCCCCGCGCGATCCGCGCCCCGAGCAACGACAGACCGCCTTCGGGGATCTCGATCCGCCCGCGCAGCGGCGCCTGGACCAGGGCACTGGCGTTGGGATCCGCGATCACATGGCCGTTGAGGGTGAAGCTATCCGGCCACTCCCCTGCCTCCGCCGGAACCGTGCGCAGGCCGAGCAGACGCTGGACCGGCTTGGGCACCAGCAGGCTGCCGTCCGGCAGACGAGTGGCCGAGCCAGTCGTGTACCCAGGAAGTACCGCCGGCATCGCTGGGGCTGTTCCGCCCAACTCCGAGCCGTGATCCTCGCCACCGTGGGCGAACGCGGGCGCGGGGCAGATCATGGCAGCCAGGACGGCCACCAGCACAATGACGGGCAGGCCCGCGCGCCGGTCGCGCTGGAACAAGAGCCAGAGTAGCCAGAGCAGCAGGACCAAGAGCGCGGGCTGCAGAACCCGAGGGGAATCGTACCAGGCCACGACGCCGCCGAGACTTCCGTCCCCGGTCCGCGCGGCGGGTGGGGTCACCTCCAGGGTACCGAGGAGCAGATCCTCCGCCACCGGGGTTTGGATGGTAAAGACCATGTCATGCCGACCCGGACCGGCGAGCGGTTCAGCGTCCAGCTCATAGACGCCATCCGCGCGATGTACCGCCTGGCCGTGGAAGGCGCCGCACTCGACCTCGACGGAGGCGTTCGCGATGGGCTGATTGGTGCGAAAGTCGTCCAGAAAGATCTGCAGATGGCCCTGTTCGAGAGCGGCCACCAGCTCGAATTCCGGAGACTGAGCCACCAGCCGTGGCGCCAGCGTCTGAACCGCTACCGGCAACGCTGATTCGTGGTCGTGGCCCTCATGGGCCAGAGCCGAGGTCGCCAGCAATAGGAGACCGAAGAGAGCAGGGTTCGTCATCGGAGATGACCCCGCGCGGTCATTCGTCGATTCGGCTGTGACCATGAATGTCGCGCCCCAAGGTGCTCACCGCAAAGAAGGATCGACGTCATCTCGGCGCCTGCCCTAGAATCGCCGGGAGATAAGCCTTTTCCTACCCCTTTCGCCGGAGTTCCCTATGCGCACCTTGCGCCGGCTCGCGTTGATCATGCCTCTCGCCCTGCTCTTCCCGCTGTCGCCGCCAGTCGTCGCCGAGGACGGCACCGCCAAGATCCTCGCCCCGTGGGAGGCCAATGGCCAGTTGTTCCAGGTCGCCGTCGACAAGCTCCAGTTCATTGGCACCTTCGAGGGCATCATGTATATCGAGCATGGGGACGGCTTCTTCGACGCGGCGCTCTTCACCTGCCCGTCGACCGAGATCATCCATGTCATCAGCAACGAATCCGAAGGACATGGCTACTGCACCATCGAAAGCCCGACCGGGGACTACGTCTACGCCGAATTCAACTGCGATGGCGAGCCCGGCGCCTGCAAGGGCAAATTCACCATCACCGGCGGGACCGGCAAGCTTGCGGGCATCACCGGCGAAAGCCCGATGATCGTGCGCACCGCGCTGCGGGGCACGGCGCCGGACCAGGAATCGGGCGGCACGGTTTCCGCCGCTAAAGGTCTGGCGATCTGGCCCGAGATGCGTTTCAACGTACCCGGCAAGAGTCCCTCCGCCGGGATGCTGGGATCGGGGCCCGACACCCCAGCCTCGGGGGCAGAGGCCAATGGCAAGGCGCCGGCCGAGGCACCCGCCAAGGGCGCGCCCGCGAAGCCCGACGAGACGAAACGGCGAGCGGGTCACTGACAGCCGCGACACATGGCGAATCGCCTTTTCGCTCCGCCCGCGATTCCGGTTTGCCATGCATCCCTTACGCTGCTTGGGCATCACTCGCGGTCGGACGCGAACTCCAGGGACACCGAGTTGATGCAGTAGCGCAATCCAGTCGGACGTGGACCGTCGGGAAAGACATGCCCCAGATGCGCGCCGCAACTCCGGCAATGGACCTCGGTGCGGCGCATGCCGTGGCTGCCGTCCTCCTGGGTCGCGATGGCGTTCGGCTCCGTCGGTTGCCAGAAGCTCGGCCAGCCGGTGCCGGAATCGAACTTCTCTTCCGAGCTGAAGAGGGGTTCCCCGCAACAACCGCATGTGTAGAGGCCCCGCTCCTTAGATGCATGGTAGCGGCCGGTGAAGGCCGGCTCCGTGCCCTTCTCCCGGCACACTTGATATCGCTCCGGCGTGAGCTCCGCGCGCCACTCCGCGTCCGATTTATCGACTTTTCTAGTCATTCCACCCTCGTTTGAGCCTTGATGCGTAAGCCCGCATTGCCTTGAGCGGCCTGGGGGCGACACTTATACTCGCCAACCCGCCGACAGAATTAGGGAAGATCCAATGACGATCCATTCCTTCAACCCTCCCGTTCGCACCCTCATGGGGCCTGGCCAGACCGATGTCCAGCCCCGGGTGCTGGCCGTGCTCGCCCGCCCCGCCATCGGCCATCTGGATCCGGCCTTGGTCGTCATGATGAAGGAGCGGGAGGGTCTGCTTCGCGACGTTTTCCGGACCTGCAAGGGCATGGGACATTCGGTCGCTGGCAACGACACCATCGAGGCCGCGCGGGCGGTGCTCGAGCGCGACGCAACGGCCGGCTGAGCCCACAACCGCATGTTCCTGCGCAATCGCCACCACTTCGGGTTTCGTCTGTTCTTCATCCTGGCGACCATGGGGCTCTTCGTGCTGGGCTACCAATGGGGCAACCAACATCAGCGGCGCGGCACCGAGCCGCCTCAGATCGATGGTGTCCTCATCCAGCCGCCGGGGACGCTTCCGGATTTCCGTCTCAAGGACCCCTTCGGACGCCCCTTCGCGCGCGCGGACCTGGCCGATGGCTGGACCCTGCTCGCCTTCGGCGATCTCGCTAGCGCCTCGGGTCAGCGCGCCGTGCAGCGTCTGATCGACGTTCTCAACCGCACCGCCGATCAGACGAGCCTCGTCCATGAACTCAAGCTGGTCCTCGTCCTAACCCTGGAGAATCCCGGCTTGGCACGCGACTTCGCCCGCCTGTCGCCAGCCCTGCGTCTCATCGGCGGCACGCCGGCCGAGATTGCGCCGCTCCGCGACGCCCTGGGGCTCGCGGCCAAGGCATCCCCCACCCTCTTCGTCCTCGGCCCCGGAGGCTATCTGCTCGCCGTCCTCCCGGAGACCGAGGGAGGTGCCGAGATGGCGATGGACCTGAAGGCGATCATGGCGAGCGCCCCTACCCTGCTCCCGGAGAATCCATGACCGACCCCATCGCACCGCGTCTGCAAGCCCGCCTGTTCGTCGCGCTGCAACACCTGCTCCCGCAGCTCTGGCTGTCGGAGCGCATGTACCGGCTCGCGCGCATCCAATGGCGGCCGCTCAAGGCGCTCCTGATTCGGACCTTCGCGCGGCTCTACCGGATCGACATGGGCGAGGCGCTGGAGCCAGACCTCACCGCCTATGCGCACTTCAACGCCTTCTTCACCCGCGCCCTAAAGCCCGACGCGCGTCCGCTGGATCCGGACCCCCAGGCCATCCTCTGCCCGGTTGACGGCGCCATCAGCCAGCTCGGGACCATCACCGAGGGCCGGCTGATCCAGGCCAAGGGGCGGGACTACAGCGTCCAGGATCTCCTGGGTCTGGAGGAAAAGGAACTCCACCCGTTCGACGGCGGACACTTCGCGACCATCTATCTCTCGCCCAACGACTACCATCGCATCCACATGCCGCTGACCGGTCAGCTCAACCAGATGACCCATGTGCCGGGGCAACTCTTCAGCGTCAACGCCACCACGGCCGAACGGGTACCCGGGCTCTTCGCCCGCAACGAACGGGTGATCTGCCGCTTCGACACCGAGGCCGGCCCCATGGCCATGATCCTGGTCGGCGCCATCTTCGTCGGCGGCATGGAAACGGTCTGGGCCGGCGAGATCACCCCGCCGCATTCCGGCAAGGATCTTCAACGCTGGGACTACCCAGTCGATGGCCCGCGCATCCTCCTGACGCGCGGCGAGGAGATGGGGCGCTTCAATCTCGGCTCGACCGTGATCCTGCTCTTCCCGCCCGGCCGCGCCCACTGGGAGCCGAGCCTCGCCGCCGGCGACAAGGTGCGGCTCGGGCAGCGGCTCGGGAGCGGCTCGGGGTCAGGGTCGAGACCAATTCCGCAAGCTGACGTGGACCGCGAGCCCCTCGCCTGCCGGCCCGGCTGTGCCGCCTGCTGCATCGCGCCATCGATCAGCAGCCCCATTCCCGGTATGCCGCAAGGCAAGCCAGCCGGGGTGGCGTGCACGCAACTGGCCCCGGACCTGGCCTGCCGCCTGTTCGGTTCGATTGAGCGCCCCAGGGTCTGCGGAGCCCTGTCGCCCAGCCGGGAGATGTGCGGCACGGAGAGGGGCCACGCCCTGCGCTATCTCGTCGAGCTGGAGGGCTTGACCTCCCCCGCGCGCACCGCACCGCCCCCGCCAACGACGCGATCTCGCCCACAGGCGCAACCCGAGGATGCAACGCCGCCCGCTCAAGACCAGGGACGGGACGGTATGAAGGCATCGTAGTCTGGCGTGAAACCAGCCGCGATGAGCTGACCGTGCAGCGGCGACTCAAGGGCTGGGATGCCGTCGATCAACTGGATCGACAGGCGCCGTCGGCCGACGTTGGGCAGGCGATGGAGCCCGCTCAGAGCCAAGCCCATTTCATTGCCGCGCTCGGTCTCTGACCCAGGAAAAGTGATGAGTTGGCGTGCGGTCGACCCGACGTAGATCAACGGCTTGCCGGCCACGAGGATGACGTAGGCACCGTTGACCCTCTTGGGAGTCTGGCCATGCGGCGTATCTGGCCAGGGCAGGAGCGCGCCATAGGGATTGGCCGGATCGACCGCCGCGAGAATCACGACATTCGCTGGAGCGTATCCATCCAGCGGCGCATCCTCCTCGCGGGCACCGCGCAGACGCTCAACCGCTGCCGGCAGAGCAAATTGAGCCCCCGATAACCCCTCGACGAAATAGCCTCGCCGCACCGCGCCCGTTTCTTCCATCCGCTTGAGGACTTGATACAGGGGGCCGAAGCCACCCGGCAAGCCCTCTGACTGGACGGCCTCGCGACTCAGGATCCCATAGCGCTCCAGGAGTATCCGTGCCCAGACGACCGCTCGCTCGGTTGCGGAGCCATCGGTTAACAAATCCGCCACCAGAGACCAGCGTCCACCCGCGATGCTGGAACCTCTCCCCCGCCGATGGTGGCTTTGCCGCCGCTTCCCCAAAGCGCGCAGAGGGGCAAAGGTGTCGTTCGTGATGCAGCCATCCCAGACGAGATCCCACAGGGTCTCTTCGATGACCCCGTCCCCTTTGAATCCGGCAGCGTCCAATGCCTGAGTCAACTCCAATAGAAAACTGGCGCCTCGGTCCCGGAGCTGGCGCAGGACGACACCCCTGGGGGTCGTCTGATCTCCCTCGCCTGGCGGAATCTCCGATAGACCCTGGCTCGCCCGGTCAAGGGCGAGCGGCAGCGTCGCGCGGCGAAAGATGGCGAGACGGCCGTCCTTCGGTCCCGAGGCGGCACTGCCGACCCACACCAGTTGTCCCATGGCGGCCAGCATGTCCAAGTCCTCGGAGCGAAAACCTGGAACCCTGGCTGGCAGCAGAACCTGATTGAGCAACGACCAGGTCACCGTCAGACCTTCCAGTGGCAGCAGGGCTTCGATCAAGGCATCAGCCCCCTTGGCATCGGTTCCGATGCCTTGCCAAGCCGGCAGGAAACGTCCATAGGTCGCGGTGTCGACAGGCGCAACCGCATCGCGCGCTCGCGCAAGCGTGCGGCGCCGAAGTCGGCGCAACACCTCGGGGTCGCACCATTCTGGCTCGCTCCCAAGGGGTCTGATCTCACCCAGCACGAGCTCGCCGCGCAGCTCCAGGAGACGCAGAACGGGCTCGACCTGAGCCGGGCGCAGACCGTAACGCCCCGCAGGCTCGTGCGTCGGAAAGGGGCCGTGGGTGCGAGCGTATCGGCGCAGCAAGAGCTCCAGCGGATTGGAAACGGCAGCAATGTAGGCGCCCGGAAGACCAGGCGGCGGGACGCAGCCAAGGGCGTCGCGATAGAGGCCAGCATCCTCGGCGGCAATCCAGCGCGATCCATCTGAAAACCGCAGGGTCACCGCCCGGCGTTGTTCTGCGAGAACGGAGAGCCACGGCTCCGGATCAGCCTCCGAGCGTTCGGCCAATTCGGATGTCGTCAGATCACCAAGGCGCCGGAGGAGGTCATGCAGCTCATCGGCGTCGCGTGTCTTCCGCCCACTGACGCTATGTTGCAGCTCGCGCTCCAGCGCCTCCAGAACAGCCGGATCGACCAGCTCGCGCAGCTCCGCGTGACCCAAGAGCTCGGCCAGCAGGCCCCGATCCAGGGTCAGCGCCTGGGCGCGACGCTCGGCGATCGGCGCATCTTGTTCGTAGATGTAAGCCGCGACATAGGCGAAGACCAGGGATCGCGCGAATGGAGAGGCGCTGTGGGTCTCGACCTCGTGGACGCGGATCGATCTCGCTTGGATCCGTCTCAGGATCTCTTCGAGTCCGTTCAGGTCGAACACGTCACTCAGCGCCTGACGATAGGTTTCCAGCACGATGGGAAAGGATGGATAGCGCCGCACGGCGGCGAGCAGCGTCTGCGCCTTGAGCCGCTGTGCCCAGAGCGGCTGCCGACCCTGCGCGGACCGGCGTGGCATCAAAAGGGCGCGCGCCGCATTTTCGCGGAACAAGGAGGCGAACATCGCCGTATTCGCGAGCTGCTCGGTCACCCGCTCCTTCAGCTCCTCGATCGGCGGCAACAGGTCCGCCAGCTCGGGCAGGGCATCGCCATCGGCGAAACGCAGCACGATCCCATCATCCGTGTACATCACCTGGATCTCGAACCCCTCGCGGCGTTCCAGAGCCCATTGGATGGCCATGGCCCAGGGGGCATGAAGACGCGCGCCGAAGGGGGTCAGGATGCAGATTCGCCAGTCACCCAGCTCGTCGCGAAAACGCTCGACGACAATCACCCGGTCGCTCGGCACCTGTCCTGTGGCCTGGCGTTGCTCCTCGATATAGGCGGCAAGGTTGGACGCGGCAAGTGGGTCCACCGGGGCATTGGCCGTGATCCAATCGATGACCTCATCGCCCCGACGCTTCGCGACCTCGCGACAAAAGGCCCCGACGGCATGGCCCAGCTCCAGCGGTCGTCCGGGCCCGTCACCGCGCCAGAAGGGGAGCCGGCCAGGCTCGCCAGGGGCGGCGGAGACCATGACGCGATCACGGGTGATCTCCTCGATCCGCCAGGTCGAGGCACCCAACAGGATGCAATCGCCTTTCTTGCTCTCGAACACCATTTCTTCGTCAAGCTCACCAATGCGCGGTCCCTCGACTCCGAGATGAACCGCATAGTTGCCACGGTCAGGGATGGTTCCCCCGTTCAACCGGGTCGTGAGCAGCGCACCCTTGCGCGCGGTGAGTCGATCATTGGTGCGATCCCAAGCCAGCAGGGCCTTGATATCCGCAAAATCACTGGACGGGTAGTGCCCCGACAGCATGTTCAAGACAGCTTCCAACGCCGATCGCGGCAAGTCGAGATAGGGACCAGCCCCAGTGACCAAGCCGTGAATCTCGTCAACTGTCTGCTCGCGCTCGACGCAACAGGCGACGATCTGCTGGGCAAGTACATCGAGTGCATTCCGCGGCATCCGTGACGATTCGAGTTCGCCCATCAGCATCCTGCCAGCGACGACAGCACATTCGATCAGGTCTCCCCGGAATTTGGGAAAGATACGCCCGGTGCTGACCTGGTCAATGCCGTGACCCGCGCGACCGACGCGCTGCAAGCCACGCGCGACGGATCCCGGCGACTCCACCAGCAAGACTTGATCGACACCGCCCATGTCGATCCCCATTTCTAGGGAACTGGTCGCAACGATCGCTTTGAGAGCTCCCTGCTTGAGCCCCTCCTCGATTTCAGTGCGTTGCGCATGACTGACGCTGCCGTGGTGCGCCCGAATCAGATTGCCGCTCTCTGGAAGATCCTGCCTAAGTTCATTGAGTCGATGGCAGAGACGCTCACATAGCCCACGGCTGTTGACGAAGATGATGGTCGAGCGGTGACGATCGATTTCCGTGAGGAGGGCTGGATGGATAGCTGACCACATCCCAGGTTCCGCAGGCGGGCGAGAGATTGTGCGATTGTAGAGCTCGCCCAGGATTGGCCCGCTTGGCAACGCCTGCTCGCGTGCCTCGGGTGGCCGCTCCATATCTTGAACAGGCACGGTCACCCTCAGATCCAGCCTGGGCGCGGAGCTCGCGTCGAGGATCTCCACCGGACGGCGTCCAGCCAGAAATCGCGCCGCCTCATCGAGCGGTCGAATGGTCGCCGACAAGCCGATGCGTTGCGGCTCCCGATCGCAACGGGCGGCCAGACGCTCCAGCGACAGGGCCAGATGCGCGCCGCGTTTCGTCGCGACAAGCGCATGGACCTCATCGACAATGACGGTCTCAACGGTCCTTAGATTCTCAGCCGCCCGTGAGCCCAGCAACAAAAACAAGGACTCCGGCGTCGTCACCAGGATCTCAGGCGGCGATTTCAGTTGTTGATCGCGCTCCCGAGGCTTGGTATCGCCCGTGCGGATGCCGACTCGGGGTGGCAATGGAGCGATGATATTCAACGCCTCCGATGCACGAGCGATCCCAGCCAATGGAGCTCGCAGATTGCGCTCGATGTCGTAAACCAGCGCCTTGAGCGGGGATATATAGAGAACCCGCACGCCAGCGGCAGCCGGCGCCTTGCACTGCGGCTCCAGGTCAGCGGTCGAAGGCTGCGCCCCTGAGTGCGATAAGCGATCGATCGCCCAAAGAAAAGCCGCCAGTGTCTTACCGCTCCCAGTCGGCGCGGTGATCAGGGTATGACGACCCGAGGCGATAAGGGGCCATCCCCGGAGCTGCACCTCCGTGGGTCGGTCGAAATTTTGCTCGAACCAGCGACGAGTCGAGGGACTGAAATACTCCATTCCGGTCAACTATGGTCCGCGAACCCGCATATCCATTGGGTCGAGCAATGGAGTATCCGGCCCCTGGTCGGCTGGGACTTGCGGTGGACGTTTCGTGTAAGCTGGAAATAAAAAACCCCCGTGCTCGAGTGAGGCGGGGGTTTTGGGGAGAGGGTCCTGGCGGTGACCTACTTTCGCATGGGGAGGCCCCACACTAGCATCGGCGAGGCAGCGTTTCACGTCTGAGTTCGGGATGGGATCAGGTGGTTCCACGTCTCTATGGCCGCCAGGAAAAGGGTACGCGATCGACGATGGCCGACGGCGACAATTGGGTGTGATCGTTGAAGGCCAACGCATTTGGGTGTTATATGGTCAAGCCGCACGGTCAATTAGTACCGGTTAGCTTCATCCATTACTGGACTTCCACATCCGACCTATCAACGTTGTGGTCTTCAACGGACCTTTAGAGGCATCAAGTGCCTAGGGAGACCTTATCTTGGGAGGGGCTTCCCGCTTAGATGCTTTCAGCGGTTATCCCGTCCGAACGTAGCTACCCGGCAATGCCACTGGCGAGACAACCGGAACACCAGGGGTTCGTCCACTCCGGTCCTCTCGTACTAGGAGCAGCTTCCCTCAAGTCTCCAACGCCCACGGCAGATAGGGACCGAACTGTCTCACGACGTTCTAAACCCAGCTCGCGTACCACTTTAAATGGCGAACAGCCATACCCTTGGGACCGACTTCAGCCCCAGGATGTGATGAGCCGACATCGAGGTGCCAAACACCGCCGTCGATATGAACTCTTGGGCGGTATCAGCCTGTTATCCCCGGAGTACCTTTTATCCGTTGAGCGATGGCCCTTCCATACAGAACCACCGGATCACTAAGACCTACTTTCGTACCTGCTCGACTTGTCTGTCTCGCAGTCAAGCACCCTTATGCCTTTGCACTCATCGCGCGATTTCCGACCGCGCTGAGGGTACCTTCGTGCTCCTCCGTTACACTTTGGGAGGAGACCGCCCCAGTCAAACTACCCACCATGCACGGTCCCTACCCCGGATCACGGGGCGAGGTTAGAACGTCAAACAGACCAGGGTGGTATTTCAAGGATGGCTCCACGCGAACTGGCGTCCACGCTTCACAGCCTCCCACCTATCCTACACAAGTCGGTTCAACGTCCAGTGCAAAGCTATAGTAAAGGTTCACGGGGTCTTTCCGTCTAGCCGCGGGTACTCGGCATCTTAACCGAGAATTCAATTTCACTGAGTCTCGGGTGGAGACAGTGCCGCCATCGTTACGCCATTCGTGCAGGTCGGAACTTACCCGACAAGGAATTTCGCTACCTTAGGACCGTTATAGTTACGGCCGCCGTTTACCGGGGCTTCGATCAAGAGCTTCTCCGAAGATAACCCCATCAATTAACCTTCCGGCACCGGGCAGGCGTCACACCCTATACGTCCGCTTACGCGTTGGCAGAGTGCTGTGTTTTTAATAAACAGTCGCAGCGGCCTGGTCACTGCAACCCCTCTCCGCTCCAGGGGCTAGCCACTTCACGGTACAGGGGCGTACCTTCTCCCGAAGTTACGGTGCTATTTTGCCTAGTTCCTTCACCCGAGTTCTCTCAAGCGCCTGGGGATTCTCACCCTGCCCACCTGTGTCGGTTTGGGGTACGGTCACACAACACCTGAAGCTTAGAGGCTTTTCTTGGAAGCGTGGCATCAATCACTTCGTGTCCGTGGACACTCGTCATCACGTCTCGACATTAACCCCCCGGATTTGCCTAGGGAATCTGCCTACACGCTTGAACCGGGACAACCAACGCCCGGCTGACCTAGCCTTCTCCGTCCCCCCATCGCAGTGCTGGGTGGTGCCGGAATATTAACCGGCTTCCCATCGACTACGCCTTTCGGCCTCGCCTTAGGGGCCGACTCACCCTGCGCCGATGAACGTTGCGCAGGAAACCTTGGGCTTTCGGCGAGGGGGACTCTCACCCCCTTTGTCGTTACTTATGTCAGCATTCGCACTTCCGATACCTCCAGCATGCTTTACAACACACCTTCAACGGCCTACGGAACGCTCCCCTACCATGCCTTTACAGGCATCCGCAGCTTCGGTACATGGCTTGAGCCCCGTTACATCTTCCGCGCAGGCCGACTCGACCAGTGAGCTATTACGCTTTCTTTAAAGGATGGCTGCTTCTAAGCCAACCTCCTGGCTGTCTGGGCCTTCCCACATCGTTTCCCACTGAGCCATGATTTAGGGACCTTAGCTGGCGGTCTGGGTTGTTGCCCTTTTGACGACGGACGTTAGCACCCGCCGTCTGTCTCCCGTGATGGCACTTGCTGGTATTCGGAGTTTGCATCGGGTTGGTAAGCCGGGATGGCCCCCTAGCCGACACAGTGCTCTACCCCCGGCAGTGAACTCACGAGGCGCTACCTAAATAGCTTTCGGGGAGAACCAGCTATCTCCGAGCTTGATTAGCCTTTCACTCCGACCCACAGCTCATCCGAATCTTTTTCAACAGATCCCGGTTCGGGCCTCCAGTCGGTGTTACCCGACCTTCACCCTGGCCATGGGTAGATCGCCCGGTTTCGGGTCTACTCCCAGCGACTAAGACGCCCATTTAAGACTCGCTTTCGCTACGCCTCCCCTAGTCG